>CAVWQS010000040.1:0-703997 GCA_963757155.1 uncultured Alphaproteobacteria bacterium | reverse complement strand
TCGCCCCTGTAGCGAATAACCAAAGCCGCCCTCCAGGCCCAATCAACCCGCTTTGATCGCCCGGACCTCCCTGGCACGCTCATCGACCGGGATCGTGGGTAGTGTGTCCTGGTGCCACGCGGCAGGCCGCGGAGGTGATCCATGATCGCCTGCCATTCCTTGATCTCCCGGACGGCGTCTTTCCGTCCCGTGTCGACACTGCCGCTGTCCATCGTGCCCGGCGGCGGCAGCAGGTAGGGCGTGTTGTCGCGCGGATCGTCGAGTGCCTCGACTCTCGACGTGAGGGGCTGACCCGCCTTGTTCTTGGGCACCAGCGCCAGTCTGCCCTTGGTGTATTTCGGTATCGCCACGACAATCAGCCGAGCATCAAGCGGGCAGGTGAGGCTGTATAGCCGCTCGTCCTTCCCGGTGATGTCGATCGCGCTGTAGCCGCGATCGAGATCGCCGAGTTCGATGGCCGTCACGACGTCGAACTGTCGGGCGCGACGGGTCGTAGCGAAACCTCATCCCGGACGAGCGGGGGAAATACTCGCCGGGGTGGGCCGGGTTGTCCACGAGAAAGAACTCGAGCAGATGCTTCAGTTCCTGGCCGGTGAAGTAGCCGGTCACCAGTGCGCTGCCGGCCGTCGTATCCACGACGCCGGCGCCGAGGGGCGCCACGGCGAACACGTCGTAGACCGTTTGCACGCCCGACTTTCCCCGGGTGAGGCCGGCACGCATCATCCCGTTGGCGGTAAATCCGATGTCCGCCTTTGTGGCGCTTCTGAAAGCGTCGGTGACGAGATTGGCGAGAAGCGTGCTGGCGGCGATGTCGGTGAACGTGTTGGGGATGTCCCGCGGCACCACGGCAAGCGGCTGATCGATGCTGTAGCCGCGCGACGCGAACACGGCCGCGGTGACCTCCTTCTTGAGCTTGTCGATCTCGTCGGCGATGGCCGGGTCGCCGGCGATGGTGTCGTCGATCGGGTAGAGCCGGTAGGATTCGACCGTCAGCTTGCCGCCGTCCAACGAGACCACCAGTTCGCCGAGGTTTTCGCCTTCCTTGCCGGTCTGGACCACGGGCGTGCGGCCGTTGACGATGATCGCCTCTTGCAGTTCGGTGTGGCTGTGGCCGCCGATCACCACGTCGATGCCCGGCACGGCCTTGGCCAGGCGCACGTCATCGCCCTCGGTGAAGCGCCCATCCTTGCCTTTCTCCACGCCGCCGTGGCTAAGACAGATGACCACATCCGCCTTCTCCGTCTCGCGGAGCACCGTCACCATTTCCTTGGCCGTCTCGATGGCGTCGGAGAACGAAACGGCGCCGCGCCGTCGGTGTAGAACTTGGCTTCCTTGCCGAGCACCCCGAAGATGCCGAAGCGGATGCCGCCGCGCTCGATCACGACGTGGCGGCGGACCACCCGTCCTTGGCCAGGTGCTGGAGATCGGCCAGCGTCGCGTCGGTCGCCGGCGATAGTCGGTGTTCGAGGCGACGCATCGCCGGCACCCGGCCGGCTTTGGCGGCCACGCCGATCGACTTGCCCAGGCCGTCGGGCCCGAGATCGAATTCATGATTGCCGAAGGTGGTGGCGTCGTATCCCATCCGGGACATGAGCTGCAGTTCGCCGCCGGTCTCGCGGGTGGCGGCGCCGAACGCGGTCCCCATGCTGTAGTCGCCGGCGTCGAGCACCAGCACTGGCCCCTGATTTTTGCGCGCGCTCTTCCGTCTTGGCGATCAACCCGGCCAGGCGCGCATACCCGCCCCGGGTTGCGTCATCGTTGAGCGTCAACGGGGTGTAGTCCGAAGCCGGGCCCATCCCGATCAAGGCCGAGTGCATATCGTTGGTGTGCAGGATGGTAAAGGTCTTCTTCATACCAACCTCCTCCACTGTCGGATTGTACTCCACTCAGGCTCAGCGTCTCCCAGGTTCCAAACGGCACGCGCCCGATCAATCGCTCGCCCCGCGGGCATCGACCGTAAAGACGAGCCATGCTGGTGTTCACCGAGGTTTCGTCGATGAAGACAAGGCTGGACGCATCAAGCAGACCCTGCTGCCGGATCCAGCGCCGGCGAGCGCGGGGCACGTTCGCCCGATCTTGCTCGGCTGCCCGCAGGCTTTTTTTGAGATGCCGTGGCGCTCCAGAAACCGCCACAGCGCGCTGCGGCTGCCACAAAGCCGTCGCTTGCGCAGGGCCGCGACGAACTCGTCAAGCGTCCCGTCCGGCTGTTCGCCGACCAGAGCCAGGATCTGGTCCGCGCAGCCCTCGAGCGATGACCGGCTCCCGCCACGCGGCTTTGGCCCCCGTCGGCCCTCCTTCGCCCACGATTGAAACCACTTGACTGCCGAGCTGGCACTGACATCAAAGCGTTTCGCCGCCTCACGCCGCGATGCTCCCTCCTCAACCGCATCAAGCACACGTTCGCGCAAATCCGATGAGCAAGACTTGGGCATGGCACTCCCCCGAGGACCGAATCACATCCCAAGCCTCCACCTTTCCGCAGGCCATGGGAATCCTCGATTCAATTCCGACGGGAACCGCTCTAGCTTGCCGAGGCGGGGCGGCTCGGCTTGGGCGGGCGCACCGGGTTGCGCAGCTGGCACTCGATCATGATGTCATGGGCGACGGGCCCCGCCACCTTGGCGCCGCCGCCGCCGTGCTCGACCACCACGGCGCAGGCGTAGCGGGGCTGGCCGACGGGGGCGAAGGCGATGAACAGCGCATGGTCGCGCATGGCCCAGGGCAGGTTCTCGTTCTTGCGCACCCCCGCCAAATGCTCTGCCATGGAGATGTTCCGCACCTGGGCGCTGCCGGTCTTACCCGCCATCTCCATGCCGGTCTGGCTGATGCGGGCGTTGTAGGCCGTGCCGTCGGGATCGTTCACCACCCGGCGCATCCCTTCCCAGACCAGCTTGACATGGTTCGGATTGAGGCCCATGGGCGCGGACTGGGCCGCGGCAGGATCCGGTCCCGTCTCCTCCGTTAGCTTCGCGGGGCGGACCAGCCGCGGCTTCAGGGCGTAACCGCCATTAGCGATGCGGGCCGCCACCACCGCGAGCTGGAGCGGCGTTGTCTGGATGAAGCCCTGGCCAATGCCCGCGATCAGTGTTTCGCCCGGATGCCAGCTGTCCTTGAAGATCGCCTTCTTCCAGGCTGTGTCGGGGATCAGGCCCGCCTTCTCGCCGGGCAGATCGATGCCCGTGGGCTGGCCGAGGCCAAAACGCCGCGCCATCGCGGCGATGCCGTCGATGCCGACCTGCCGCGCCACGTTATAGAAATAGACGTCGCAGGAATGCTTGATCCCGCCGAGCATGTCGAGGGGCCCGTGGCCGCCCTTCCACCAGCAATGGAAGACGATATTGCCCAGCGTTAGGAATCCCGGGCAAAAGGCGGTGTACCCGGGGTCCATGCCCGCCTTCAGGGCAGCGAGCGCCGTCATGGTCTTGAAGGTGGAGCCGGGCGGATATTGTCCGGCCAGGGCCTTGTTGATCAGCGGATGGCCGGGATCGGTGCTGAGGTCCTGCCAGTCGGCGGCGCTGAGGCCCCGGTTGAACACGCCGGGATCGAAGCTGGGCATCGAGCCCATGGCCAGCACATCGCCGGTCATGATGTCGAGCACCACCGCCGAGGCGCTGGGCTGTGCCGACAAGCGTTGTTGGACATATTGCTGGAGCCCGATATCGAGGGTGCTGACCAGATCGGCCCCCGGCTTGCCCTCATGCCGGTCAAGCTCGCGGATGACGCGGCCCTGCGCATTGACCTCGACCTCGCTGGCCCCCGCGGTGCCGCGCAGCTGTGCGTCATAGACCTTTTCCAGCCCGCTCTTGCCGATGCGGAAGCCGGGAAGCTGCAGCAGCGGATCGTCGCCCACCTCGTTCTCCGCCGGCGTGCCGACATAGCCCAGCACATGGGATGTGGTGCCGCCGAAGGGATAGGAGCGGCTCTGGTCCACCTCGATGCTGGCGCCCGGAAGGTCGGGAAGGTTGACTTCGATGCGCGAGACCATGTCCCAGTCCAGATTGGCCTTCACCGTGATGGGAAGGAAGGCGCGCTGCCGGGTCCGGTCGCGTACCAGCCGCTCGATCTCCTCGGGGCCGAGGGGCAGGATGCGGGCGAGCGTCTGAAGCGTCTCGCGCATGTTCGCGGTCTGCTCGGGCACGATGACGACGCGGTAGTTCGAATCGTTGATGGCGAGCGGCGTGCCGAAGCGGTCGACGATCTTGCCGCGCAGCGGCGGCAGCAGATGCAGGTTGGCCCGGTTCTCCTCCGCCAGCAGGCGGTATTGATCCGTCTGCAGGACCTGGAGGTAGTACATCCGCCCGACCAAGGCAGAGAACAGCAACGCCTGCCCGCCGCCCAGCAGGATGGCCCGACGGGTGAAGGTCTTCTGCAGTTGCTGCGGCTGCTTCACCGCGCGAGCGTCCTCCAAAACCGGAATTCGCCGGATAATTTCCGATCTAAAGTAAGCAGAGACCCTTTTTCAGCTCTTCTGCAAGACAATTCGAGGCGTAAACAGCTACCTGTACTTATCGCGACGTATGGCCCGCCCCGTCTGCAAGGGTTTTAGTAAGTCGGTTGATCAGTCCACGCCAACGTATCCGGTCTCAGGGCGAACCCTGGCCAAGATGGAGATCCGCGCGTCCTGGTCCTCATAAAACGCCCAGGGTCGCAGGGCCCTATTTCACGCAGCAGGTTTCCAGAACGCCGTCGACTATCAGGCCATCTCACTTCCACCACCCGCGGACCTCGTCAGCCGTCCGCGCCGGGTCAGCGCGCCTGGCCGATCTCTTGAGCTACGGCGCTGTTGCCCCCTTCATGTCGATCCGCCGGGGCGGCGGCCGCGGGCTCATAGGGCTGATCGGTGCGCAGTCCAACCAGTTTCCCCGTGCCGTCGACCTCGCCCGCCCCTTCCTCGTCGCGGACCTGCCGGTCTGTATCGGCGGCTTCCACGCTTCGGGCTGTCTCGCCATGCTGCCGGAGGTCCCGTTGGAAATCCGTGAGGCCCAGGCGCTGGGCATTTCGATCTTCGCGGGCGAAGCGGAGGACGGCCGGCTCGATCGGGTGATGCAGGATGCATGGGCGGGCAAGCTGAGGCCGCTCTATAATTTCATGAGCGACCTCCCCGCGCTGGAAGGCGAGCCGGGGCCCATCCTGCCCCTGAAGCATGTCCGGCGCACCTCCGGCTCGCTCTCCAGCATCGATCTCGGCCGCGGCTGCCCCTATCAATGCTCCTTCTGCACCATCGTCAACGTCCAAGGCCGCAAGAGCCGCTTCCGCTCGGCCGACGACCTCGAGCAGATCATTCGCGAGCAGCATGCCCAGGGCATCAAACGCTTCTTCATCACCGACGACAATTTCGCCCGGAACCGCCAGTGGGAGCCCCTGTTCGACCGCATGATCAAGCTGCGGGTTGAGGAAGGCTTGAACATCGGCTTCACCATCCAGGTAGATACGCAGTGCCACAGGATCCCCAACTTCATCGAGAAGGCGGGGCAGGCCGGCGTCCGGCGCGTCTTCATCGGCCTGGAGAACATCAACCCGGACAACCTGCTCACCGCCAAGAAGAACCAAAACAAGATCACCGAATACCGCATCATGCTGCAGAAGTGGCGCGAGCACGGCGCCATCACCTATGCCGGCTACATCATCGGTTTCCCCGCCGACGCCAAGGAATCAATCCTGCGCGACGTCGAGATCATTAAGCGGGAGTTGCCCCTGGACATCCTGGAATTCTTCGTGCTCACGCCCCTGCCCGGATCGGAGGATCACAAGGCCCTGTGGCAGAAGGGCGTCTGGATGGACCCCGACCTGAACAAATACGATCTTGATCACCGCGTCTCGCATCATTCCAGAATGTCGGATCGAGAATGGGACGATGCCTATGAGGCCGCATGGCGCAGCTACTACACACCGGAGCACACGCGTACCATCCTGCGCCGCGCCGCCGCCCATCCGGCCGGCCGGCCGGCCCAAGACCACGTTCTCGACGATCCTCTGGTTCAAACTGATGATCGAGTTCGAGGGCGTGCATCCGCTGGAGGGCGGCGGCTTTCGCCTGAAGTTCCGTCGCGACCGCCGCTTTGGCCTGCCACGGGAGAGCGCTGTTGCCTTCTACACACGCTACCTGTGGGAGATCCTAGGCAAACTCACCCGCTACTGGGCTCTCTAACGCCGCTACAAGGCGGTCCTGAAAGAAGTCTTGGAAGCGCCGGAGCGGCTGACCTACAACGATCTGGCTATCGCACCGCCCGCGTCTGGCGAGTTCGAAAATCTCGATCTCTATCACGCGACAAGCGGTGGCGAGGCGACGCTGGCACGAAAGCGCCGGGACGACGAAATTCGCATCCGTGTGGCCGCTCGTCCCGAGGTCGAGGTCGAGATCGCAGCGGCGGAGCCGATGGGTTAACTCTTTTCTATTGTTGCCGCTCCGCTGCCTGTTCTGCTGTCGACGCATTTAGCCCATATCCGTCCAACTTGATCTCGCGAATCTCCTTTGAGGTCTGCCCGGTCCCCGGCTTCTCCGCTCCGTGCACTTCGTCGCTGGCGCACTTTGCACAAGCAAGGCCTCAAGATCGGAAGTTTTCGCGGCGGTCAGCTTCCGCTCTCTGACCGAAAGCGGTCATCCTTGGAAGGCCGCGGCACGTCGCAGAAATGCCATTAACGGACTTCCATTGCTGTCACTGTCGGTGCTAAGCCCCCGCGGCGCTGCCGAGTGTCATGACCAAGCACGATGGCGTCATTCCGTAAGAGGAATGTTGGATGCCAGCGTGTAGCGCACCAGAGCGCGAATCTTGCTCTCGATCTGGATGTATCGGGCAACCTTGACTTCCGGGAGCACCTTCTCGAGCTTCGGGACGTAGGTTTGCTGGAGCTTCAACTCGGACTCCTGGATCGCCAGCGCTTCTCCGAGCAGCTTCTTCGCCGTGGCGTTGTCGACGGTGCCTTTGCCATAGGCGTCGGCATACTCCAAAATCGTCTGGGTCATGCGGTTATTGATCTTCTGCAGATCCTGCTGGTAAGCATCGTAGATGGGCCAGAAGGACTTCGCCTCGGCCTCAGTGAGTTCCATGTTCTGTGCGACCAGGGCCTTCTTGTCGGCCTTCACCTTGTCGGCCAGAATTTGCATATCGGTGGAGGTCGACTGAGTCTGCGCGATCGCGGGAACGGCCACGATGAGCGCCAATGCCAGCATCCCGTAACGAAGGAAGTTCATGCCATCTATCCCTTATCTGTGGATTTGAGCCATAGCCTTGTAGTGGATAGCTGCGACCTAATGGAACAGGATCGCCTAGTCCCGCCCACCGGACATGCATGGCAAGATTAGGATCCGTCAACTGCCTACCCACCGCTCAATGCCCAAGCGGATCCTTTTGCGTTCTTGCAAAACTCGCGCAGAGACCCAGTTGATCAGGCATGCTGCTTCGTGACTGCTGAGGTCATTCCTGGTTGCATTGCGCGTACTAATTCCCCAGCGCCAGTGCCCCACTTCGTGAACACCTTCAGCGCCGCAGTGAGCGGCACATCGACCCGATGGACCCGCTCGCGCGGCAGAATGTACAGCGATCCAGCCATTGGCGTTGGCACCGACGGCACCAGCACCGTATAAGACCCGTTCTCCAGTTCCTCGATGATCAGTGCCGGTACCAGTGCCTCTTCGATTTCCACGAGGGCGGGGGCAAAGGTTGATTCATCTGACTGACCGGTGAAGCGGGCGGCGAGGCCGCGCAGCAGCGTATAGCCGGGAAGCCTTTCGAAGACGGCCTGCTCAAAAGCGTTCTTGGCACGTAAGCCCGGACCGGTGCGTACAACTAACCCGGCGACGAAGCAGACCGCGGCAAGTCCCAGGACCGCTATGATCCCGCGAAACTCGAGGGACGCGGGGATCCCGGCTGTGATCGGCGAGATCAAAGCCAAAAGCCCTTTGGCTGCCTTGGCAAGCAGAAGCACCGAGACATAGATCGGCAGGATGATAAGAACTCCGCCGATCAGAGTCGTCTTCGTGAATTCGGCAAGCGTTTTCATCTGAACTATCCTCCCTGCAGGTCGGCCATGCCGCGGGGCGCGGGAGAATGCCTAGAGCAGCGAAGTACCCAATCCTCTCGAGCGCACCGAGCAGCAACTGATCATTCTAGCTTGTTCCTTGAGTTATCGCTGCCCCCAACAAATGGGCGCTGTGGGATCTCGCTCTCACTCAGGCACCCTGCTCTATTCCGGGCCCGCGCGAGCGCACAGACAGGTTGGTGCGCGGGGTCGTGCTCGCTGATCAGGCACCTATCGAGCCACTGACGCTTGCCGAGCAGGATGCGGCGCAAGGAGAGCGACTGCGGCGCCAAGACGGTGACGCCCGACACACGTCTTGCCGCCGCAGTCATCCGGCTCAATCGACGACAGGTCCAATCAGCCAACTATCCGGCGCGCTTGCCCGCCCTGTCGCCGAGCATACGCCGGAACCCATGCGGCGCCGCCGGCCATGACGCAGCATGCGCCAGCCGGTCAGCGGCCGAACGATCCCGGCGCTCTTCGTCCTCTTCTTATTCGTGCCGCTCGCGGAGCAGGCGAGCAAGCCCCAGACGGCGCATACGACGGCGGCGCATCATGCGGCGCCCCAGCAAAAGGCGAACGAGACGCCGATCGCCGCCACCCTCCTCATCATCATCATCATCATCATCATCAGTCGTCTTCGTCCTCGTCCTCCTCCTCTCGCGCTCCCGCCCCGCGCTCCCGGAGCAGGTGGGCGAGCAGCAAACGGCGTACTGCGGCGTCGGCGGACGATGCCGCCGGCGATCAGCAGGCGGACCAGCCGGTGATCGTCGCTGCCCCCCTCGTCCTCCCCGACATCATCATCATCATCATCGTCATCATCATCCTCCCGCTCGCTCCGCTCCTTGAGGAGGCGCGCGAGCAGAAGGCGGCGCACCCGACGGCGGCGCAACATGCCGCCCGCGATCAAGAGGCGAGCGAGGCGATGCTCCTCGCCGCCGCCTTCATCCTCGTCGTCATCCTCCCGCTCCCGGCCTTCCCGCAAGAGATGCGCCAGCAGCAGATTACGAATGCGGCGGCGGCGCAGCATGCGGCTGCCGATCAGCAACTTCACGATCTCCTTCTCGTTTCGGCCGCCGCCTTCCGAGCCGACCTCTTCTCGATCACGCAACAACGTGTCGCCCGCCATGACATCCTCCTCTTGTTGAGACCTAGTGCTACGCCGGCCCGGCCGTGCCGGACTGGTGCGCCTTCACGGCAGCGCCGGATTTTGGCTGCGCGGAGCTGCCCTCGGCTTCCGAAGTGTGCGGCGCGGTGACCTGCTGCAGGGCCGTGGCCAGGATCGCCTGACCCAGAACGCTGCGTTGAAGCAAAGCCATCATGCGGCTTCGTTCCATCAACGGCAGCAGCAGGATCCGCCGCACCTCTACTTCGTCTTCCAACTCTTGCGCCTCGTCCTTCTCGTCCTCGTTCCCGAGGACGCAGTCGACGCCGGCCTCGAAGGCCTGTTCGATGATCGCTTCCAGTGTGGGCCAAGACGGGCCGGGCTGCAGGCTCGCCTTGTCCTGCTCGGACAGCTGGCGGCGCGCGCCGGCACTATCCACCTTCTCGAGCCTCGTAATCTGGCCCGTGCTCGCATCCATAGTGAACGCGAACAGACCCGATCCGCCGGCAGACGATGGCTTCTCCTCGTTTGGTCCCTTGGGATTTTCCACGGTCTCGGTGATCTTAGCCATTTGCAACTCCTTGGAGTTCGATGTCTAAGGTCGCGGCGAACCAAGCCGTTGCGAACGCCCGCTAGCCGATTTGTCGCCCGCGGTTTCAGTGGGCTACCGCCGATGGCGTTCCCGAAGAAACCGGCAATAACAAGCTTTAGCAGCCTCGCGGCCGCCAGTTCGATTCTCGATTGATCGGCGACGTAGCCGACGCATTGATGGCATTCCCTGCTTCCTGCAATTGTGCCGCGTTATATGGCTGATGTATTGAGCTTACAGGATGGATGTGAGAGCGGAGATATACTACCCCACTCTCTAGTGGAATTTTCCAATCGAGTGAGTGCCGTGCAATGCCCAGTCGGAAGGTTGGAACTATTGAGTGGGCTTGGCGAGCTGGACCAGGTCCATATAGCCGTCGAGATTGCCGACCTTGACATGTGCCCAGGCACCACCGTTGGTTGTACCGATCATAGTCACGAGACGGCCGCGATGCGCCGTCGTTAGAATCTTGGCAGCGGCATTGGGCTTTTCGCGCACATTGCCATTGTCGACAACGACGACCATGGGTTGATTCATCTATCGCCCACATTGGTGCCGACCTGCGCCGAAGCCGGACCGCCGGCCGCGGCTAGTCCGGCCACGATCGCGGCAATCGGTAGAATTTTGAAAATCCTGTTCATAGATTTCCTCGTTGAGTTGATCGTTGGTGACAAAAACACGCCATCGCTGCGCTCGAACGGTGTCGCATATACGTAGGGTGCCTTAGGGGCCCCGAGGCCTGCCTGAGCAGAAATAGCTATATTTGCCTAGCTAGGTGCTGCCCGCGTTTGTTTTAGGGGCACAGTCCTGCTCCGACATTGACGTTTCATTGTAGCTGCGTAAATGGCTGCCCGCTGTTCGAAATTGAACACAGTCTGGAATCTGCGCGCATAGTGCCCCCTGATAGCTGGCAGAGTTGACCATTTGGCAACTAGAGACACCGCTCCGTCGCCCGCTTCACCCTGGGGGTGACTCGAACTGGTGAGGTCGATGGTAGCGGAGATGCCGGTCTACGCACTTGATGCAAATGTTGGCGCACTCATGCGTCCAGCGAAGCTGTGAGCGGCTCATCGGACGGGCTCTGAGACATCGCCGTTGTCAATCGATTAGGGTTTTCGCAGGGGCGTTGTTGCGGGATGCTGGCACTGGCGCTCATCGTGGCCGTTCCCGCGGTCGCGCAAACTCAGTCGACCTCCACCGATATGCAAATTCTGGCCGACAAGGTGAAGGCCGACAAGAAGGCCCTGGTCGCCCAGAACATGGAACTCACTGAAACCGAGGCGAAGTCCTTCTGGCCCATCTACGATGCCTACCAGCAGGATCTGCAGAAGATCAATAACCGGATGACCCAGACGATTCTGGAGTATTCCGACGCCTATAGCAAAGGCCCTCGACAACGCCACGGCGAAGAAGCTGCTCGGAGAAACGCTGGCGATCCAGGAGTCCGAGTTGAAGCTCCAGCAGACCTACATCCCGAAGCTCGAGAAGATGCTCCCGGAACTCAAGGTTGCCCGATACATTCAGATCGAGAGCAAGATTCGCGCTCTGGTGCGCTACGCGCTGGCCTCCAAAATTCCTCTGGCGGAGTGACGCCATCGCCTTTCAAGAGGCCTCGCGCCCTGCCGAGATGTGCTGAGACTAGTCATCCCTTGTTGCTTGGCCATGACACTCGGCAGCGCTGCCGGGCTTAGCACCGACAGCGACAGCAAGGGAAGTCCGTCAGTGGCAGTGCGCCCCGAAGGCGCAAATCATTAGTGGAGGTGGGTTGCAGCAAGTCCGTTGCGGCTGAGCTTAGCCCGCACGAGCGTACGGTTGGCAAATGGCGCCGCCGCGACGTGCGGACGGATTGCCGCAGAATGATGCGGCCGCTCCGACAGCTATCGGGCGACGCAGTGGCGACGTACTTGCCGCTGCAAATAGGCCCGCTGCTCGGCACTCAACTCCAACGGCGCGATTGGCCGCCCCTTCGCACGTGCAGTCGCTCCATTAGCGCTCTCCTTCCAAGGTTCAGAGTGACTAGCGAACTTTGATGCCAGGACCCCGTAGGCGCTAGCCGGTGGTTCTTTCTCGGAGCCAGCCCTTACGAAGTGGGTTAGGTCGCCGCCAGCCACTCCTCCAAGGTGATGTGGCCATCTCCCCTTAGATCGGCCGCCTGAAGGGCCAGACGATAGTAATCTTGGATCTCTTCTAGGGTGATGTAAGCGTCGTGATCGGCATCGATCTTTACAAAGAGATCATGACAGCGATTTTGCTCTGCGCGATTGTATGTAGGTATCCCAGCGCAGTACTGGTCCTGTCTTAACCGGCCGCTCTTCTCGTTATCCATCCGATTGAAAAGCTTTGCCTCATACCCGATGACCTCGTCCACGGTGATATAGCCGTCATGATTGCGATCGTGCGCGGCGAACCAGAGTTTGGCTTCCTGTGAGCCGTCGGTCTGAGCCGCTGCCGTAAGGGCATAACAAAGTGAGCCGGTCAGCAAGAAGGTGACCAAAAGAAGCTTTGGCATGCCGTACCAGCCTCCCGGGACGCGCCCGGTCATTGCTAACTGAAACCTGAATGCGTGATTCCACACGGTAGCAGAATTGCAACTCAAGGCTCGGAGAAAATCACCCGCTCCACTGGGCCAGCGCATTAATCGATGCTCGAGCTGCCCGTCGCTGCCACGCCCGCTGGAGGGTGTCTAAGCGGCCCTGCGGTCAACCGGTTATGCGGAGAAAAAGGTCCGCCGGCTGCATGGTGGTAAGGGCGGAGGCCCGAAGGGCGAGAGAAACGGCGCCTACCGGACTGGGCGCTATCCCACCCGCGCGCTGATAAGGGAGATGCGGCGACTTATCGATGCCGGCCATCAAGCCCGCACGACACATCAGGCGCCTCGCCCCCCCAGCTTAGCCGCAACTCACCCCCCGGAGTTCCAGGCAGAAGCCGGCGTGGTGTTTCAGATGATTTCCGGGATGAAAGGCGATGTCGCTTTTCAGCTCCGACTGCCAGCGTCGAGCACGTAGCCCCTCTCCTCGAAATAGGACAGGAATGCCCGCTCATCGAAGATCCGGTAAGGCGCCACCGCCGGACCGAAATTATCCAGGCTCCAGAACTCTTCCCCTTCGCTGAGGGGAACTTTATTCAACAATAGCCAGCGCGGCAGTTTCGGGCGCAGTTCCAGCAGCCCGGGTACTGAGCGGGCCATGTACTGGAGCGATCGCGCCGCGACCAGTATGTCGCAGGATTCGGGAGCGCCGATGTCCGAGGTGAAGAACAGGTTTCCGTCCCTTCGCGTTGGGCAATGCGCCGGCCTTGATCAGCTATGAGGGGCAGCTCGACGATGGTCCAACTCGCCCCTCGCGCCGTACGGTGGTATCCGTAATAGGTCAGCCCGACGCTGCCGCCGTAGTCGAGTACGCTGGCGCGAGGGTGCAAAAGCCGCAGAAGCCAGAAAAAGAGGTAGCTGCCGGGTCGGACCGGGTTGACGCAGTCCGACCAAATCGCGGCCGCTGCCTCATTGTTCCAGCCGCAAAGCCGGCCCTGGGGAACCCCCGCAAGGGCCTGCGCATAGCTCGAATAGATCCCGCATAGCCGGTGCGATTGATCGTGACGCATCAAGGCCCGCCGGTTATAGGCCGCCTCCAGAAAAGGCACCCGGCGAAGCGCCGAGCCGAGCGGCGTTCGGGCCAGTACCAGGGCGATATGGCGCCTTTGAAGGTTTATCAGACGAGAGGCTGCCAGTTGTGACCATGCCGGGACGGTTTAGCACCCGTCTCTTTAGCCGCTGTTAATCCTCTCGCTCCAGGCGCAGATGACATGACGTGCCCCGGGTCGAAGAATACCTCCGACCAGCTTGGCAGGTTACAACTGAGCGGCCGGTACGAAGGGGAAATCGGGAACCCTTGAGGCGACCTGCTGCTTCCAGCCTGCTTCCAAAAATTGGAAACCCTGGAACGGCAGCCTCTAAGTCATTGAAAAGATGGTGGGCCGCGTAGGACTCGAACCTACGACCCGGTGATTAAGAGTCACCTGCTCTACCAACTGAGCTAGCGGCCCTCCCGGAGGAAGGCGCGCCATATAGCAAAGCCCCCGGCCTTTGTCGATAGCGCGCTCGAAATGAACTCGCGGAGGGTTCCGCCTATTCCTCCGGCACGCCCCCCAGCCGGCCGATGCGCATGTCGCGGTTGACATAGACCGACATGATGAGCCCGAAGCCCGCCAGCACCGTCAGCATGGCCGTGCCGCCATAAGAAATGAGCGGCAATGGCACGCCCACCACGGGGATGAGCCCCATCACCATGGCCATGTTGATGAAGACATAGAGGAACAGATTGCCCGAGAGGCCGACGGCGATCAGCCGGCCGAACTGGTTGCGGCTGCGCAGCGCGATCGCGATGCCATAGCCGATCAGGATGGTATAGAGCCCGAGAAGAACGAGCCCACCCACCATGCCAAGCTCCTCCGCCAGCATGGTGTAGATGAAATCCGTCTGGCGCTCGGGCAGGAAGCTCAGATGGCTCTGGGAGCCTTGCAGGAAGCCGCGGCCGAAGAGGCCGCCGGAGCCGAAGGCGATCTTGGACTGCAGGATGTGATAGCCCGCGCCCAGCGGGTCGCTCTCCGGGTTGAGGAAGGTGAGGATGCGGTCCTTCTGGTAGTCATGCAGGAACTTCCAGCCGACCGGCACGGCGGCGAGCCCGGCCACCGTGACGAGAATGAATTTCCACAGCCGTACCCCGGCGACGAAGAAGAGCAGCGCGCCGCCCAGGATCAGCATGCCCGCGGTGCCGAGATCGGGCTGCATCAGCACCAGCCCCGCGGGCAGGAAGACCATCAGGATCGGGATGATCAGGTAATGCGGCTTGCCGATATCCTCCAGACTCAGCCCATGGAAATAGCGGGCAAGCGCCAGGACGAGAGCGATCTTCATCATCTCCGAGGGCTGCAGCTGCAGCGGCCCGACGGCGATCCAGCGCTGCGCCCCCATGCCGATATGGCCGGCGATCTCGACATAGATCAGGAGCAGGAAGGCGACGCCGTAGAGCGCATAGGCGTAGCGCAGCCAGAAGCGGAAATCGACCAGGGCCACGGCGACCAGGCCGCAGAGGCCGATGGCGAAGCGCAGGGCCTGGCGCGACATCCAGGGGTCGGTATTACCGTCGGCGGCCGAATAGAGCATGGCGAAGCCGAGGCAGGCGATGGCGATGATGACGAGCAGGAAGCTCCAGCTGAAATGGCGCAGCTTCTCCGCCACCGTCAGATTGACGTTGGCCGAGGTGGAGAAGGAGGAATAGGCCATCGTCTCCTGCTCTCTAGCCTGCCGCGGCGAGCCGGCGCCCCAGCGGGGGGCGCGAGGGATCGCGCAGCTGGCATTCCACCAGTATGTCACGGGCGATGGGGCCGGCCACCTTGGCGCCGGCCGAGCCATGCTCGACGACGACGGCGACCGCATAGCGCGGCTGCTGGACGGGCGCGAAGGCGATGAAGAGCGCGTGATCGCGCATCGCCCAGGGCAGGTCGTCGTTCTTGCGCACGCCCATCAGGCGCTCGGCCATGGTGATGCGGCGGACCTGGGCGCTGCCGGTCTTGCCGGCCATCTCCATGCCAGGCTGGCTGATGCGGGCGCCATAGGCGGTGCCGTCGGTGTCGTTCACCACCATGCGCATGCCGTCCCATACCACCTTCAGATGCTCCGGCTTCAATCCCATGCTGGGGAACATGACCTTGGCCGGATCGGGACCGGAGGCTTCGGTCAGCTTGGCCGGCCGCACCAGGCGAGGCTTCAGCGCATAGCCCCCATTGGCGATCCGCGCCGTCATCACCGCGAGCTGCAGCGGCGTGGTCTGGATGAAGCCCTGGCCGATGCCGGCGATCACTGTCTCGCCGGGATGCCAGCTGTCCTTCAAGGTCGCCTTCTTCCAGGCGGTATCGGGGATCAGCCCCGGCTTCTCGCCCGGCAGGTCGACGCCCGTGGGCTGGCCGAGGCCGAAGCGCCGCGCCATGCCGGCCAGGGTATCGATGCCGATCTTGCGGGCAAGGTCATAGAAGTAGACGTCGCAGGAATGCTTGAGCCCGCCCCGCATGTCGAGGGTGCCATGGCCGCCCTTCCACCAGCAATGGAAGGTGATATTGCCCACGTCCAGCGATCCCGGACAGAAGACGCTGTAGCTCTGATCGACGCCGGCCTCCAGCGCTGCCAGCGCCGTCATGGTCTTGAAGGTCGAGCCAGGCGGATATTGGCCGGCCAGCGTCTTGTTCGTGAGGGGGTGGCCGGGATCGGTGCTGAGGAGCTGCCAATCGGCGGCGCTGAGCCCCCGGTTGAAGGTGCCGGGATCGAAGCTGGGCATCGAGCCCATGGCCAGCACATCGCCGGTACAGACGTCGATCACCACCGAGGCGGCGCTCTGCTGGGATGCCAGGCGCTGCTGGACGAATTCCTGCAGCCCGATGTCGAGCGTGCTGACCAGCTCGACGCCGGGTTGGCCGTCGCGCCGGTCGAGCTCGCGGATGACGCGGCCGAGCGCGTTCACCTCGACCTCGCTGGTGCCGGCGGTGCCGCGCAGCTTGGTGTCGTAGACCTTTTCCAGCCCGCTCTTACCGATGCGGAATCCCGGGAGCTGAAGCAGCGGATCGTCGCCGACCTCGTTCTCCGCCGGCGTTCCGACATAGCCCAGCACATGGGAGGTGGTGCCGCCATAGGGATAGGAGCGGCTCTGGTCGACCTCGATGCTGGTGCCGGGAAGGTCGGGAAGATTGACCTCGATCCGGGAGACCAGATCCCAGTCGAGGTTGGCCTTCACCGTGATCGGCAGGAAGGCGCGCCGCTTCGTGCGCTCGCGCACCAGCCGCTCGATCTCGTCTGGTGTCAGCGGCAGGATGCGGCTGAGCGTGGCCAGTGTCTCGCGCATGCTGGCGGTCTGCTCCGGCACGATGACAACCCGATAGTTCGGATTGTTGATCGCCAGCGGCATGCCGAAGCGGTCGACGATCTTGCCGCGCAGCGGCGGCAGCAGATGCAGATTGACCCGGTTCTCCTCCGCCAGCAGCCGGAAGCGGTCGGTCTGGAGGACCTGCAGGTAATACATCCGCCCGACCAGAGCCGAGAACAGCAGCGCCTGACCGCCGGCCAGCAGGGCCACCCGGCGCGTGAAGGTCTTCTGCATCTGCTGCTGGGGCTGCTTCAAGGAGCGGCCCTTCTCAGACCGCGCGCAGGAAAGCGCGCTGGGCCCGGGCGAAGAGATCGGCGATGGCGGGGTAGAGGGCGAGGGTGATGAGATAGGCGAAGATCACCGGATTGGGGTCGAGGGCGGCACCTGCGACAAGCGAGGCGAAGAGCCAGCCCACCGCCATGGCGCCCGCCGCGATCACCATGAAGCCCCACCAGACGATCAGGAAGGGCTGGCCCACGAAGACCCGGCGCTGGGACAGCGCGACGGCATAGACCAGCAGCAGGACGAGGGTCCCGACCCCCAGCGGCGCCACGCCCAGGAGATCGCCCAGAAGCCCCAGGGCGAAGACCGCCGGTGCCGGCAGCAGCCCCGGCCGGTGCAGCCCCCAATAATAGACGGAGATGAGGGCGAGGCCCGGCCCCAGCGAGACGAAGTGCGGGATCGGCAGCGGCGCCGTGCCGATGATCAGCATCAGCAAGGTCAAGAGGAAGGGAAGCAGATTGCGCGCCCAGAGATCGAGGCGATGCATGAAGGCCAGCCTCAAGGCAGCCCCTCCCCCGCCGGCTCGCTGCTGGCCCCCTGGAGCACGCCGGAGAGGCGATAGTCCAGAAGCCGCAGATACTCCATATGGTCCCAGTCGACGAAGAGCTGGACGACCGCATTGCCGTTGTCGACCGATTTGACGATGCCCACGGGCAGCCCGGGCGGAAAGGCACCGCCCGCCGCCGAGGTCACGACACGATCGCCGGCGAGAAGCTGGGCGCCATGGGAGAGGTAAAGCAACCGGGGATTGTCGGAGTTGTCGCCCGCCAGGATCCCCTGGTCGCGACTCCGCTCGATGACCACGGGAATCCGGCTGTTGATATCGGTCAGGAGCAGGACCCGGGCCGAGCGCTGGCCGACCTCGGCCACGCGTCCGACCAGCCCCTCGCCCGTCGCGGCCGCATCACCCTTGTGGACCCCATTGCGCGCGCCGGCGGCGACCAGGACGCTGCGCACGAAGGCGCCGCCATTGTCGGCCACGACCCGGGCGGCGACGAAGGTCACCGCCTGCTCCGGCGCAAACTTCAACAGCTCCCTCAGGGACTGGTTCTCGGCCGCCAGCTGGCGGGCGACCGTCTGCCATTGGGCGAGCCGTCCCTGCTGCTCGCGCAGCGCCGCGTTCTCCTCCCGAAGATTCAGGAATTCCCGCGCGTTATCATAGGCTTGGCGAACGGTGGCCAGGGGCCGGGAAATGCCGTCCATGATCGGAGTCAGGGCATCCGTCGCGAGCAGCCGGGCGCGCTCGACGAGAGAGCTGTCCGACTTGCCGATCACCATCAGGGCCAAAGTCGCGCCGAACAGCAGCACGAAGGTAAAGCGATGGAGCCATGCCTTCGCGGATGCAAGCCTTAGGGCAGATCCCCCTCGCAGTCTCACCGAGTCCCTCCTGGCCGGTGCCAAGCGCGGCGGTACGCTACCGCTTGGATCATGAGACTAACCGATAAAACTCGGCGGTAAAAAGGCTTTTTCGCTTTTCAACCATTGAGATGCCGGAAATCTCTGCAAGCCTGACTGAGGGACGGACCGGAGGGGGCCTGGGAGGGCCCCGATCAAGACGACGCTCAATAGGTGTCGATGAGCAGCGCCTTCAGGGTCGACATCTCCTCCAGGCAGCGCCCGGTGCCCAGGGCCACGCAGCTCAAGGGGTCGTCGGCGATGGAGACCGGCAGGCCGGTCGCATGGCGCAAGACGAAATCGAGGTTGCTGAGCAGCGCCCCGCCGCCGGTCAGCACGATGCCCTTGTCGACGATATCGGCGGCGAGCTCCGGCGCGGTGTGCTCGAGAGCGACTTTCACCGCCTCGATGATGGCGCCCACGGGCTCGGCCAGGCTTTCGGCGATCTGGCGCTCGCTGATCACCAGCTCCTTGGGCACGCCGTTCATCAGATCGCGGCCCTTGATCTCCAGCACCCGCCCCTCGCCGTCCTCCGGCGGACAGGCCGAGCCGATCTCCTTCTTGATCCGCTCGGAGCTGCCTTCGCCGACCAGAAGATTATGATTGCGGCGGATATAGGCGATGATCGCCTCGTCCATCTTGTCGCCGCCCATGCGCACCGAGCGCGAATAGACGATGCCGCCGAGCGAAAGCACCGCCACCTCAGTGGTACCGCCGCCGATATCGACGACCATGGAGCCGGTCGGCTCCGTCACCGGCAGGCCTGCGCCGATCGCCGCCGCCATGGGCTCCTCGATCAGCAGCACGCGCCGCGCGCCCGCCGACTCGGCCGATTCCTGGATCGCCCGCCGCTCGACCGCCGTGGAGCCCGAGGGCACGCAGATGATGACCTGCGGGCTCGCGAAGCTGCGCCGGTTGTGAACCTTGCGGATGAAATGCTTGATCATCTCTTCCGCGACCTCGAAATCGGCGATGACGCCGTCGCGTAAGGGGCGGATGGCGGAAATATTGCCCGGGGTTCGGCCCAGCATCATCTTCGCTTCGTCACCGACGGCGAGGACGCGCTTCTTGCCCTTGACCTCGGCGATGGCGACGACGGAAGGCTCGTTCAGGACGATGCCGCGGCCCTTGACGTAGACCAGGGTGTTGGCCGTGCCCAAATCAATCGCCATGTCGGCCGAGAGCATGCCGAGCAGTCTGTGGAACATCCGGTGGGAACCTCGCTTTGAAGTGCGCTGGGCATAGCCGCCCGATGCAACAAATTCAAGGATGTTGTGCCCACAGTACAGCGGATTCGGAGCGCCCGGTGACGAACCGAAGAAGACGGCCTGGCGCCCAGCCTCCCGGGGAGCCCTGGGGCGGCCCCAAACCGGCCCTCGGCTAGGCCGAAAGGGCGGCCGGGGCGGTCTTCTGGCGCTTCACCAGAAGCTTGTTCAGGGCGTGGAGATAGGCTTTGCAGGAGGCGACCAGGGTATCCGTATCGGCGCCCTGACCGTTGACGGTCTTGCCCTCCTCCTCCAGGCGGACGGTCACCTCGGCCTGGGCGTCGGTCCCCGCCGTGACCGCATTGACCTGGAAGAGCTGGAGCCGTGCCTCATGGGGGAAGAGCGCCTTGATGGCCTTGAAGGTGGCATCCACCGGCCCGTCGCCGGTGGCCCGGGCCGCCACCGCCTTGCCGTCGATCTCGAGCTCGAGGTCGGCCTGCTGGGGCCCCTTGGACCCGGCGATCACCTGGAGCGAGACGAAGCGGATCCGGTCGTTGCTGCGCACCACGGCATCGTCGACCAGAGCGGTGATGTCCTCGTCGAAGACATCCTTCTTCTTGTCGGCGAGCTCCTTGAAGCGGCGGAAGGCATCCTCCAGCGCATTGTCGCCGAGGTCGAAGCCCAGCTCCTTCAGCTTGCTGCGGAAGGCATGGCGGCCGGAATGCTTGCCCATCACCAGGGTCGAGCGGCTGAGCCCGACGGATTCCGGAGTCATGATCTCATAGGTGCCGGCATGCTTCAGCATGCCGTCCTGATGGATGCCGGATTCATGGGCGAAGGCATTGGCGCCGACGATGGCCTTGTTGGGCTGGACGGCGAAGCCGGTGACGGTGGAGACGAGCTTGGAAGCCCGGGTGATGGTGGTGGTGTCGATGCCGGTGGTGAAGGCCATGAGGTCGTGGCGCGTGCGCAGCGCCATGACGATCTCCTCCATCGCCGCATTGCCCGCCCGCTCGCCCAGGCCGTTGATGGTGCATTCGACCTGGCGCGCCCCGGCCGAGACGGCGGCCAGCGAATTGGCCACGGCGAGGCCCAGATCATTGTGGCAATGCACGGAGATCACGGCCTTGTCGATGTTGGGCACGCGGTTGCGCAGCATCTCGATCAAGCCCGCGAATTCCTCGGGAATTGCATAGCCCACCGTGTCCGGGATGTTCACCGTGCGCGCGCCGGCCTTGATGGCGGTCTCGACGCAGCGGCAGAGGAAATCGCGGTCGGTGCGCGAGGCGTCCTCTGCCGACCATTCCACATCCTCGCAGAGATTGCGGGCATGGGTGACGCTGTCGATGATCGCCTGATGCACCGCATCGGGCTCCATCTGCAGCTTGAACTTCATATGAAGCGGGCTGGTGGAGATGAAGGTATGGATGCGCGGACGCGCGGCCTCGCGCAGCGCCTCCCAGGCCCGGTCGATGTCCTTGCGGCTGGCGCGGGCAAGCCCGGCGACCGCCGAATTGCGCAGGACTTTCGCCACGCCGCGCACGGCCTCGAAATCGCCGTTGGAGGCGATGGGAAAGCCGGCCTCCACCACGTCCACGCCCATCTCCTCCAGCACCGTGGCGATGCGCAGCTTCTCCTCGAGATTCATCGAGCAGCCCGGCGCCTGTTCGCCGTCGCGCAAAGTGGTGTCGAAGATGATGACGCGGTCGCCGGTTCGCTTGTCGGGGCCGGCGCTCGTGATGGTCGTGGTGGCGTTGGCAGGCATCGCTGTCATTCCTCGATGTCGCTGTTGAGCCGGTGATGTGGCCGCGAGCCGGGACAGGATCGCCGAGGCGGTGTCCGGGGTCGCTCCCGGCAGCCATTCCCGGGCTCTCGCGGAAAGCCTGTAACTTTTCTAGCCTGAGGCCCGGGGCCTCTACAAGGCCAATTTCCCCGGCCCCTCGGCCCGGGGCGGCACCCAGTCGCGACCCGCGGTCCCCTAGAGCCTGGTCGTCTCAAGCCCAAACGGCCTGAGACGACCAGGCTCTAAGTCTTTTAAGCAGAGCAAGATTCACGGCTCAGCTTGGTTCAAGCTGAGCCGATCTTGCTCTGGGGCGGCCGTCGGCGCGGAACATGAGCCAATGCAGCGCCAGCGCCGTGCCCATGGAGAAGATGGCGCCGAAGATGACGTCGCTGAGGAAATGGCCGCCCTGATACATGCGCAGGAGCCCCACCACCACCCCGAAGCCGAGGGCGGCGGCGACGCCCCATTTGCGCCGCCCCGGCGGGAGCAGCAGGGCCGGCCCGAGGAAGGCGAAGGCGGCCGAGGGGTCGCCGGCGACGAAGGAGCAATTGTGGTCGCAGGCGCCGTCGAAGGCGAAAGGCGCGACATAGACGTGAGCGCCTTGGAATTGCAGCACATCCACGGGCCGGGGCCGGCCGGAATGATCCTTCAGCAAGGTGTTGGTCAGAAGTCCCGGGCCGATGGCGAAGACGGCGGCGACATAGAGGGCCTGCCAGGCGCCGAGGCCGCCGATCGGCCGGCCGAGCAGCCGGGAGGCGGCGGCCAAAACGAAAAGCGCGATGCAGAGACCAACCCAGTAAGGGGTGGCGAAATGGAGCAGCTCTGCGGCCCGCGAGAGCGCCAGCAGGAACCTTCCGTCGGCGCCCAGCATATGGCTGCCCACCGCCAGATCCAGCTCGGGAAAGACGAGGAAGATGGCCAGCGCCACGAGGAAGGCGAGGAGGAGAAGGATTGCTGCTTTCCCTCTCATGGCTGATAGCCCTTAAAGCCGTCCAGCTCGTCGAGATAGAAGCGCCGAAGCTCGCCGGTGAAGATGGGAATGATGATGCTGCTCAAGCGATGAACCCCGGTGAAGCGCGGCGAGATCTTCTGATCATGCTCGCTGGTTCCGACCAGCAGGAACGGTCCCTCATCGCCCGGCCGCAGACGCGGCGCCTCCCCTTCGGGCTGCTCGGGACCGCTGCCCCATAGCACATAGTCGCCCGGCGGGACCTGGGCATAGTAGAGCAGGAGGCTCGCCGGCACCTGCCCGTCGAGCAAAAGCCGTGGCGGCGGCAGCTCTCTCGCCCGTTGGGCGGCGACCGCCTGGCCGAGGGCGTGCCAGCCGCTGAGCCGGGCGACGGCCTCCGCCAGGGGCCGCGGCGCCCCGTGCCAATGGGGTGTCACCCAGATCAGGCCGTAGAGGGCGAGGCCAATGAGCCCATGGGCTGCGACCGATGCTTTCAGCCAGGCCAATGCCGGGGCATCGAGTGCCACGCCCGCCACCAGCAGTGCTGCCGCGACATAGCCGGTGGCCTCGACGCCCGGCGCAAAGCTGACGGGGTTCGCATGGCCGAGGGGCGAGAGCAGAAGAAAGACGAGGAGGACCGGCAGCGACAGGCAGAGCAGCAGCAGCCGGTCGTCGCCGGAGAGCACCTTGCCTGCGGCGCCGGCCGGCGGGGAGCGGCGCCCGCCGATCGCCTGGCGCAGGAGGAAATAGAGCGGGACGGGGCCGAAGATGACCAATTGCCAGGCGAGGAAATCCGCAACCCGGCCTGGCTGGAAGCTCCCGTTCGCGACCGCTGCCGCCAGCGGCGCGCCATGCTCGAAGCGCCAGAAGATGGTTGGCGCCAGCGCCAGAGCCACCAAAGCGGCGATAATGGGAAGCGAACTCCCGGCGACGCTGTGCCGGCCCTCCGGCGACAACGTCAGATAAAGCGTGAGGGCGAAGGGAAAGAGCAGCATGGCCTCGCTGCTGAGCGCCCCCAGCCCCGCGGCCAAGCCACAGAGGAGAGCCCAGCCCATCCCCCCGCCGCGACGCAAGCGCAGGAAGGCATAGAGGCTTGCGGCCCAGAAGAAGATGAGCGTCGAGCCCGCGCCGAGCCACATCGAGGACAGCGCCACGCCCGGCAAGGTGGCGTAGAGCAGCATCGACCAGGCGCCGAGACGCCAGCTCCCCAGCGTCACGCCCGCAGCCCCTAGAAGCATGGCGGTCGCGGCCTGGAGCAAGGGGCTTACGGCGCGGGCGCAGGCCTCCCCGGGGCCGCAGAAGCTGCTGCTGACGGCCGTGAGCCAGACCGGCAAGGGCGAGGCCGTGCCCCGGCCGAAGGCCTCGTAGCCCCAGGCCAGGCTGCGGCTCCACAGCCAGCGGCTGGCCTCCGCCGGATCGAACTCCAGCGGCGATACCCGCAGGAAGGCAAGTCGCAGGAGCGTCAGGCCGACGACGATATAGACCGCCACCTGCCAGAAGCCGAGCCCGGCCTCATCGGCCGGCCCCGTCTTCTGAGCGACGGCGGCATTCGGTTTCGTTCCTCGGCCTCCCGGGCGAGGCGCGGGCGAGGCCATCCGTCACCCGGTTCGCAGGGCCGCGCCTCTAGTTCTTCGTCTTGTCGACCAGCTTGTTCTTGCCGATCCAGGGCATCATGCCGCGGAGCTGGGCGCCGACCCCTTCGATGGGATGCTCGGCCGCGCGCCGGCGCATCGCCTTGAAGCTCGGCTGGCCCGCCTGGTTTTCGGCGACCCAGTCGCGGGCGAAGCGGCCGGACTGGATATCGTCCAGCACCCGCTTCATCTCCGCCTTGGTCTCGTCGGTGATGATGCGCGGGCCGCGCGTGTAGTCGCCGTATTCGGCGGTATTGGAGATGGAGTAGCGCATATTGGCGATGCCGCCCTCATAGATGAGGTCGACGATCAGCTTCACCTCATGCAGGCATTCGAAATAGGCCATCTCCGGCGCATAGCCCGCCTCGATCAGCGTCTCGTAGCCGGCCTGGATCAGCGCCGTCAGCCCGCCGCAGAGCACGACCTGCTCGCCGAAGAGGTCGGTCTCGCATTCCTCGCGGAAGCTGGTCTCGATGATGCCCGAGCGGCCGCCGCCGATGGCGCTGGCATAGCTGAGGCCGATCTCGAGCGCATTGCCGCTGGCGTTCTGCTCCACCGCCACCAGGCAGGGCACGCC
This sequence comes from uncultured Alphaproteobacteria bacterium, assembly GCA_963757155.1. Lineage (GTDB taxonomy): Bacteria > Pseudomonadota > Alphaproteobacteria > Dongiales > Dongiaceae > DASXQK01. The sequence goes on along the minus strand of CAVWQS010000040.1, from coordinate 679,554 downwards.
GCCGCCCTTGAGATATTCGGAGCGCACGGTATGGCCGGGGCCCTTGGGCGCCACCATGAACACGTCGAGATCGGGGCGGGGCTCGATCAGCTTGAAATGGATGTTGAGGCCATGGGCGAAGGCCAGCGCCGCACCCTTCTTCATGTGCTTGGCGAGGTCCTCGGTATAGAGCTTCGCCTGCAGCTCGTCGGGCGTCAGCACCATGATGACATCGGCCCATTCCGCCGCCTTCTTGGGCGTCATCACCTCGATTCCGGCCGCCTCCGCCTTCTTGATGGTGGGCGAGCCTTCGCGGAGTGCGACCCGCACCTCCTTGACGCCGCTGTCCTTCAGATTGAGGGCATGGGCATGGCCCTGGCTGCCATAGCCGACGACGACGATCTTCTTGTCCTTGATCAGGTTCACATCGGCGTCGCGGTCGTAATAAACACGCATGGTGGCTTCCTTTCGGCGAAGAACGAGAGTGGCTCTGGGATCGCTAAGAGTTAGATCGGCTCGGGCCCGCGGGCAATGGCGGCGACGCCCGTACGGGCGACATCCACCAGCCCCAGGGGACGCATCAGGCCGATGAAGGCGTTGAGCTTGTCGGTCGAGCCCGTCATCTCGAAGACGAAGCTCTCGATGGTGGCATCGACGACCCGGGCGCGGAAGATATCGGCGATGCGCAGGGATTCGACCCGCTTCTCGCCGCTGCTGCGCACCTTGACCAGGGCCAGCTCACGCTCCAGCGCCGCCCCTTCCTTGGTGAGGTCGCGCACCTTGTGCACGGGCACCAGCCGGTCGAGCTGGTTCTTGATCTGCTCGATGATCATCGGCGTGCCGGAGGTGACGACGGTGATGCGGGAGAGCTGCTCCGCCGGATCGACCTCGGCGACGGTCAGGCTCTCGATATTGTAGCCGCGGCCGGAGAACAGCCCGATGACGCGCGCCAGCACGCCGGACTCGTTGTCGACCAGCACCGAGATGGTGTGGCGCTCGATGGTATCGTCCTTCGCCATCAGACCAGCACCATGCCCTCTTCGGAGACCGGCTTGGCGACATCCTCGGGGCCGAGCAGCATCTCGTTATGGGGCGCGCCCGAGGGGATCATCGGGAAGCAGTTCTCCTTCTGGTCGACGACGATGTCGGCGATCACCGGACGCTTGACCGCGATCATCTCCGCGATGAGCCCGTCGAGATCGGTGGGCTTCTCCGCGCGCAGGCCGACGGCGCCGAAGGCTTCGGCCAGCTTGACGAAATCCGGCAGGGAATCGGTATAGCTCTCGGCATAGCGACCGCCGTGGAGCAGCTCCTGCCACTGGCGCACCATGCCCATGTACTGGTTGTTCAGGATGAAGATCTTCACCGGCAGACGGTGCTGGATGACCGTCGACATCTCCTGGATGTTCATCAGGATCGAGGCCTCGCCGGCGACGTCGATGACGAGCGCGTCGGGATGGGCGATCTGGACGCCGGCGGCGGCCGGCAGGCCATAGCCCATGGTCCCGAGACCGCCGGAGGTCAGCCAGTGATTGGGCTTCTCGAAGCCGATGAACTGGGCCGCCCACATCTGATGCTGGCCCACCTCGGTCGTGATGTAATAATCCTTCTCCTTGATCGCCGCATAGAGGCGCTGCAGCGCGTATTGCGGCTTGATGATCTGATCGGAGTTCTTGTAGACGAGGCATTGGCGCGAGCGCCATTGCTCGATCTGCGACCACCAGGCCTTCAGCGCTTTGGCGTCGGGCTGGGCCTGGCGCGCCTTCCAGATCTTGATCATATCCTCGAGCACGCGCCCGCAATCGCCGACGATGGGCACGTCGACCCGCACGTTCTTGTTGATCGAGGAGCGGTCGATGTCGATGTGGATCTTCTTGGAATTGGGCGAGAAGGCGGCGAGCTTGCCGGTCACCCGATCGTCGAAGCGCGCGCCGACATTGATCATGACGTCGCAGTCATGCATCGCCATGTTGGACTCATAGAGCCCGTGCATGCCGACCATCCCGAGATATTGCGGATCGGAGGCCGGAAAGGCGCCGAGCCCCATCAAGGTCAGGGTGCAGGGAAAGCCGGTCAGGTGGATCAGCTGGCCGAGCAGCTTCGAAGCGGCGGGGCCGGAATTGATGACGCCGCCGCCGCAATAGAACAGCGGCCGCTTGGCATTGGCCATCAGCTCGACCGCCTGCTCGATCTGCTTGGCGTCGCCCTTGACCTGCGGGTTGTAGCTCTTGTGCTTCACCGAGGCGCCGCCGGAATATTTGGACTTGGCCTGCAGGATGTCCTTCGGCAGATCGACCACCACCGGTCCCGGCCGGCCGCTGCGCGCGACATAGAAGGCTTCGTGGATCGTGCGCGCCAGATCGCCGACGTTTTTGACGAGGTAGTTGTGCTTGGTGCAGGGCCGGGTGATGCCCGTGGTGTCCGCCTCCTGAAAGGCGTCATTGCCGATCAGATGGGTCGGCACCTGCCCGGTGAGGCAGACGATCGGCACCGAATCCATCAGCGCATCGGTCAGCCCGGTGACCGCATTGGTCGCCCCGGGGCCCGAGGTCACCAGCACGACCCCCACCTTGCCCGTGGAGCGCGCATAGCCCTCCGCCGAATGGACGGCGGCCTGCTCATGGCGGACGAGGATATGGCGGAGCGAGTTCTGCTTATAGAGCTCGTCATAAAGCGGCAGCACGGCGCCGCCCGGATAGCCGAAAATCACCTCGACGCCCTGATCCAGCAGCGCCTTGATGACGATTCCCGCCCCCGTCAGTTCCTCTGCAGCCATGATTCGCTCCTTCGCAGCTGCCATAAATTGCGAAAAATCCAGTACTTCCCGCGGCAGCCGCGGGAAACTAGAGGCTCATACTGGAGTGGTCAACAGGAAATGGCGAATAATATTAAAGATTTCCGGTAAGATTCTTTCCGAAAATTGCGCTTCGATGAACCGAGCCGCCGGCATCTGGTGCCGGATCCAGGTCATTTGACGCTTGGCATAGCGCCGGGTGGCCTGCTGGGCGGCCGCGACCGCCGAGGGGAGGTCCTGGCGGCCCGCGATCACCTCGCCCAGCTCGCGCACCCCGACCGCCCGCATGGCCGGCAGGGAAGGATCGAGGCCGAGTTCCAGAAGCGAGCGCACCTCCTCCAACGCCCCCTGCTCCACCATCTCGTGGAACCGTGCATCACAGGCCGCGTAGAGCTCGCCCCGCGGCGGAGTCAGGGCGAAGGTCAGACTGGGCCAGCCGCCGACAGGTGGGACTGCCTGCCAATCGGCGAGCGAGCGGCCCGTTGCCTGCTGCACGGTCCAGGCGCGGTAGAGGCGCTGGCTATCGCTCGGCGCCAGCCGCCCGGCCATCACCGGGTCGAGGCGCACCAGCTCGTCATGGAGGCCCGAGGCGCCCCGTTCGGCCAGAAGCACCCTGCCCTCTTCGGCGATGGCAGCCGGTACGCCAGGGATCTCGGACAGGCCCAGGGTCAAGGCACGCAGATAGAGGCCGGTGCCGCCGACGAAGATGGGCAGCCGGTCGCCTGATTCGGCGGCGGCGGCCTCGGCCATCCCGCGCCAGCGCCCGGCGGAGCAGCGCTCGGAGGCCGGCAGCACGCCGTAGAGACGATGGGGGGCAAGGGCGAGCTCGGCCTCTCCCGGGCGCGCCGTCAGGATGCGCAGCTCGCGATAGACCTGCATGCTGTCGGCATTGATGACGACGCCCGCGAACTCGCGGGCGATCGCCAGCGCCAGAGCCGATTTGCCGCTGGCCGTCGGGCCGGCGACGACGATCGCCGGCCGGCGCTCAGGCGAAATCGACCCCGGGGGCGAGATCAGCCCTGGTCGGTCCGGACCGCCACCCACTGGAAATCGCCCTGGCGATAGATCAGGAAGGTGACGACCTTGTAGCCGTTCGACTTGGCCACGGCGACGCGCTTCTCGACATCGGCCGGGGTGGTGACCGAATTCTGGTCGACCTCCACGATGACGTCCCCCGCCTTCAGCCCCTTGCCCGCCGCGTTGCTCTTCGAATCGACATTGAGGACGACGACGCCGGCCGCCTCATCGGCGATGTTGTAGCGCTGGCGGAGCTGCTCGCTCATCTCCGCCAGGCTGAGACCCAGGATGGTCTTGGAGGCATCCGGCGCCTTGGGCTTGCTCGGCTGGGGGGCGCTCTCGGCGGCCTTGTTCTCGGCGGTTTCGTCGAGCTCGCCGACCTTGACCTGGAAGGTCATCTCCTTGCCCTGGCGCAGAACCACGACCGGGACGGAGGTGTCGAAGGTCGTCTCGGCGACGATGCGCGGCAGATGGCGCATCTCGTCGATGTCCTGGCCATTGAACTTGACGACCACGTCGCCCTGTCGGATGCCCGCCTTGTCCGCCGGGCCGCCGTCGGTGACCGCGGCGATGAGGGCGCCCATGGGCTTGGCCATCTTGAGCCCTTCGGCCAGCTCCGGGGTCACGCTCTGGATGCGCACGCCCAGCCAGCCGCGCCTGGGATGGCCGTATTGGCGAAGCTGGTCGATGACGCCCTTGGCCAAGGAGGACGGCAAGGCGAAGCCGATGCCGATGCTGCCGCCGGAGGGCGAGAAGATCGCGGTATTGATGCCGATGACCTTGCCGTCGACATCGAACATGGGCCCGCCGGAATTGCCGCGGTTGATGGCGGCGTCCGTCTGGATGAAGTCGTCATAGGGGCCGGCGTTGATGTCGCGCTGGCGGGCCGAGACGATGCCCGCCGTGACCGTGCCGCCGAGGCCGAAGGGATTGCCGATGGCGAGCACCCAGTCGCCGATGCGCGATTTGTCGGAATCGCCCCATTCGACAAAGGGCAGCGGCTTCGGCGCGTCGATCTTCAGCAGCGCCAGATCGGTCTTGGGATCATGGCCGATCAGCCGCGCCTTGTATTCGACATTGTCCTGCATGCGCACGGTGATCTCTTCGGCGCCTTCGATCACGTGATTGTTGGTCACGATATAGCCGGTGGGATCGATGATGAAGCCCGAGCCCAGCGAGGTGACCTCGCGCGGCGGGGCGTCGGCGCCGCCGTTGTCGCCGTTCTGATCCCCGTTGTCCCCATTCTGGTCGCCGTTCTGATCTCCGCCCTGGCCCTGGCCGCGGCGCTGCTTGTCGAAGAACTGCTTGAAGAGTTCCTCCAGATCCGGATCGCCGCGATTGGCATCGGTGATCTTGGTGGTGGTTGCGATGTTCACCACCGCCGGCAGCAGCTTTTCCGCCAGATCGGCGAAGCTGTCCGGAGCGCTGCGGGCGAAGGCGGCCGGCCCTGTCGTCAGGAGCAGCACGGCCAGCAGCGGGGCAAAGGCAAGACGGGCGAAAGAGCGGTACGTCACCTCGGGACTCCTAGCGGCGGACCACAAGGTCCGTCCTGAACGGGTCAATGGACTGCAATATCTATGTCTATCAGGATCTAGGCCGGCTCCATGTCCGATCAAGCGCCGGCGCGGGGCCATCGGCCATGGGCAGCAAGATAGGCCATTTCGCCGTGCCGCGGTCCATGTTTTTCGTGCACCGGGCCGATATCCTTGGGGGGCGATGTCCTTGGGAGGTCATCCTCTGACGACCCAGACCAGCACCACCCCTGCGAGCATGGCGGCGACCCCCACGGCCCGCAGCAGCCCCGCCGGCTGGAGCAGCAGGGCCGCCAGGGCCCGCTTGGCCCTCTCCGGCGCGGCGGCGAAGGTGAGGCCTTCGATCACCAGCAGCAGCCCGAGTGCGGTCAGCACATCGCCGAGGCCAGAGGCCATGCGAGGCCAGCCCGGCTAGGGCGAGGTGGTCGTGCCTGCCGCCCCGCTACCCGTTGCCGCCCCGCTGCCCGCCCCGGCATTGCCCGCGGTGGGCGCCGGCGGCGCCTCGGGGTTGTAGCTGTTGCCCAGGAAATAGCGGAAGAAATCGCCGTCCGCCGGGCCGACATAGCTGGTCGTGTCCCGGGGAAGGGCGATGGTCATGGCCTGCATCGACCGGTAGAAATCGAAGAAGGCCGGGTCGCGGCCATAGGCGCGCGGCATAGACGGCCGAGGCCGTGCCATCGCCCTCGCCGCGCAGGATCTCGCCCTGCTTGCGGGCATTGGCGACGATGACCACGGCCTGCTTGTCGGCCTCGGCGCGCAAGGTCACGGCATCCTTCTGGCCTTCGGCGCGGATCTGGCGGGCCGCCTGCTCGCGCTGGGTCTGCATCCGGCGGAAAATGGCCTGGCTATTGGCCGGGGGCAGGTCGACGCGCTTGATGCGCACGTCGATCACCTGGATGCCGAAACTCTTGGTGTCGTTGTTCACCCGCCGCGCGATCTCCTGCATGAACTGGGCCCGCTGCTGCGTCAGGATGGCGGCCATGGAGACATTGCCCAGCACCTGGCGCAGATTGGCGCTCATGATGGCGCCCAGACGCCCCTGCACGCCGATCTCGTTGTTCACCGTCTGGTAGAACAGCAGCGGATCGACGATCCGGTAGACGGCGAAGGAGGAGACGTCCACCTGCTTCAGATCGACGGTGGGCACCTCCTCGGCCGGCGCGTCATAGTTCAGCACCCGTTGGTCGAAGAAGACGACGTTCTGCACGAAAGGAATCTTGAAATAGAGGCCGGCGCGATCGTCGACCCGGACGGGATTGCCGAGCTGAAGGACCAGCGCCCGCTCCGAGGGTTGGACGACATAGCAGGCGGAGAGCACGAGGATCGCCGCGACCACCACGCCGACGACGATGCCGATCAGCGGGCGGTTCATGGGTTTGCTCCCGGGGCCGGGTTGGTATCCGTCGCGGCACCGCTGGCGGGCGGTGGCGGAGCCTGGTTCGTCTGCGACTTCAGGAGCTCGTTCAGGGACATATAGGGCACCGTGCCGCTCCCGCTCCTTGCCCCCCACCAGCACCTTGTTCATGTTCCTCAGCACCTGCTCCATGGTCTCCAGGTAGATGCGGCGCTGGGTGATCTCGCGGGCCTTGCGGTACTGGTCCAGCACCGAGACGAAGCGCTGCGCATTGCCGGTGGCGATCGCCACGGTCTGCTCCTTATAGGCTTCCGCACCCTTGATGATCTGCTGCGCCTGGCCGCCCGCGCGCTGGGTGACCTCGTTGAAATAGGCCTGGGCCTCGTTGACCGACCGCTCCTTGTCGGCGCTCGCGGCCTGGACGTCGCGGAAGGCGTCGATCGTCGCTTCCGGCGGGGCGATGTTCTGCATGGCGACCTGGGTCACCAGAACGCCCGACTGATATTCGTCGAGCAGCTTCTGCACGCGCTCGCGCGCCGTGCCCTCGATCTGGCCGCGGCCCTGGGTGCGGGCGTATTCGAAGGCGGTCTGGCCGATGATCTCGCGCATCACGCTCTCGGAGACGTTCTTGACCGTCTCCACGGGATCGCGGATGGCGAAGAGATATAGCAGGGGATCCTTGATCTGCCAGAGGACGACGAACTGCATGCTGATGATGTTCTCGTCGCCGGTCAGCATCAGGCTTTCTTCCGGCACGTCCTGGAGGGACTGATCGCTATTGCTGTCGCCGCTGGAGCGGAAGCCGATCTCGACGCGGTTGACGCGGGTGACCTTGGGCGTGAAGACCTCGCCCACGGGCTCCGGCAGATTGTAGTTGAGGCCCGGGTTGGTCAGCTTCCAGACCTTGCCCAGCACCAGGGCCACGCCCTGCTCGTCGGGCTCCACCCGGTAGAAGCCGGTCGCGAGCCAGAGGGCCACGCCGATGAGGGCGATGAAGGCCAGGCTGCGCCCGCTTCCGAAGCCGCCGGGCAGCATGCGCTTCACCCGGTCCTGGCTCTTGCGCAGGATGTCCTCGAGATCCGGCGGCCGATTGCCGCCGCCCCAGGGTCCCTGGCCGCCGCCACCGCCCCATGGGCCTTGGCCGCCGCCACCGCCGGACTGGTTCTTCCACGGCATATCTGAGACTCCTGTCGCGCTGTCGTTAAATGACCCGGCCGCTTGCCCCGGACCGCTTCCCAACAGCGACCGAAGTCATTACTTAAGGGGGGCCTGCGAAGAATCGCAAGCGTCGCCGCGTCTTGGCGGCCCCGCACATATCAGCAACCGGACGGAGAATTCAAGCATGGTCGAGGCAAGCGAGGCCGCTGTGCTGGCCGCCCTCAAGACCATCGCCGATCCCGATCGCGGAGGCAATATCGTCGATCTCGGCATGGTTTCGGGCCTGGCGCTGCGCGGCGGCCATGTCGCCTTCGCCATCGAGGTCGACCGGGCGCGCGCGCCCAAGCTGGAGGGGTTGCGCGCCCAGGCGGAGAAGGCCGTGGCCGCCTTGCCGGGCATCCTCTCGGTGTCCGCCGTGCTGACCGCCGAGCGGCCGGCCGGCAAGGCCCCGGCCGCCCCCGCCCCGCAGGCTCATGGGCACCAGGGCCATGCTCACCCGACACCCGGCCAGCAGGCACCGGCGGCCAAACCCGGAATTCCCGGCGTCCATGCCATCGTCGCCGTGGCGAGCGGCAAGGGCGGCGTCGGCAAATCGACCACGGCGGTCAATCTGGCGCTGGCCCTGAAGACCCTCGGGCTTCGGGTCGGCCTGCTCGATGCCGATATCTACGGTCCCTCCCAGCCCCGGATGATGGGAATCTCCGGCCGCCCCTCCTCGCCCGACGGCCGCCGCCTCCTGCCCATGGTCAATTACGACGTAAAGGTCATGTCCATGGGCTTCATGGTGCCCGAGGATACGCCCATGATCTGGCGCGGGCCGATGGTGATGAGCGCCATCAACCAGATGCTGCGCGACGTGGAATGGGGCGATCTCGACATATTGGTGGTCGATCTGCCGCCGGGCACCGGCGACGCGCAGCTCACCATGGCCCAGCAGGTGCCGCTCGCCGGGGCCGTCATCGTCTCCACGCCCCAGGACATTGCCCTCATCGACGCCCGCAAGGGGCTCAACATGTTCCGCAAGGTCGACGTGCCGGTGCTCGGTATCATCGAAAACATGAGCTACTTCGCCTGCCCGCATTGCGGCGAGCGCAGCGACATCTTCAGCCATGGCGGGGCCCGGCGCGAGGCGGTGAAGCTCGGCATCGATTTCCTGGGCGAGTTGCCCCTCGACATGGCGATCCGCGAGACCTCCGACGGCGGCCACCCCATCGTCGTCGCCGCCCCCGACAGCGGCCCCGCCAAGACCTATCGCGCCATCGCCGAGCAGGTCTGGCACAAGGTCCAGGGCGCCCCGGCCAAGGCTGCGCCGCGGATCGTCATTCAGTAATCCAAGGCCGGGCGGCGAGACCCCCGCCCTACTCTCCCACCCCCAGCACCGCCGCCAGCTCGCGCCATTCGCGCTTGCCCAGGCCGCTCGATTCCTGCGTCACCTTCTCGCCGGCGATCATCCGCTTGACCGCCGTCAGGGCCGCCGCGGAGAGGGTCACGGCATGGAGCCGGTGCTGCTGGAAGGCCTCATGGCAGAGGGGGACCCAGCGCTTCATCACATCCAGCATCGCATCGGCATAGACGCGAATCTCGTATTGCGCATGGGCATCGGCGCGCAGCGAGAGGAAATGCATGAGATTGTGGAGATCCACCTTCCAATACCATTGGGTATAGAAATTGAGGGTGAGGCCCATGCGCGCCAGCTCGCGGGCGAGCCCGCTGCGGCCGGGATCCGTCGCCTCCCCCGTCTCGGTCTCGTTCAGCATCTCCATGTAATGGGCATATTGGCGGCGCGAATCCTCGCGCAGCAGGTTCAGGACATGGGCCGCCTCCTCGCCCTCCAGCACCTCGCCGCGGCCCTGGCGGTTGGCCGCGGACTGGGCCGCGAGCTGGGCCGGGGCGGGCAGATAGAACTCGTTGTCGAGGATGGAATAGCGGGCCGAATACTCGTTCACATTGGCGGTGCGGTGGCGGATCCACTGTCGGGCGACGAAGATCGGCAGCTTCACATGGAGCTTGATCTCGCACATCTCGAAGGGCGTCGAGTGGCGGTGGCGCATCAGATAGTGGATGAGGCCCTTGTCCTCGCTCACCTTGCGGGTGCCGCGGCCGTAGGAGACTCGCGCCGCCTGGACGATGGCGCCGTCGTCGCCCATGTAGTCGACCACCCGGACGAACCCGTGATCGAGCACCGGCAGCGGGGTGTAGAGGATATCCTCCAGTTCCGGGACCGTGGCGCGCCGGGTAGGGGTCGCCACGGCCCTCAGTTCGGCGATTTCCCGCTCTTGTTCCTTCTCGCTGGCCATGATCGCCCTACACACCCCTTTCGATTCGCCGACAAGACACTTATATTTCAAACGTCGGGCAACCGACTATGACGATAAACGCCTTGTGGCATAAGCGTTGCGGACCCGGGGGCAGTACCCGGCGCCTCCACCATTCTCCTCGGCCGAGGGATCTCGGCCGTCCTTGGGGGCGAAACAGGATCGACGCGCGTGGTAAAGGCATGGTTTTCGTCCGGCATGGTACCGCCGTTATCGGGCCAACCTAGAAGTGCCAACGACAACAACCGTTTGGCTCTCGCTGCCTAATAGGTAAGCGCGGTCCGGGGGGCGCCGGGCAACAGAAAGCCCCCCAACTTCCGGCCAACGATCCGGGAGCTTGCGCGAGAAGAAACCCAGGGTGTTTTGTGGCGGGAGAGGCGTCAGCGATGGCGGAGACTTGGCTTAGATATGACCGCATGGTCGAGGATGCGCTGCGTAGCGTGGTGCGCAAGGCGCTGATCGAGGCGGCCCAGCGCGGCCTGCCGGGTGAGCATCACTTCTACATCACCTTCCATACGGAACGGCCGGGCGTGGGCATTGCCGACTGGCTGCGCCAGCAGTACCCCCAGGAAATGACCATCATCCTGCAGCATCAGTTCTGGGACCTGACGGTGGAGGAGGAGCGCTTCGCCGTGACCCTCAGCTTCGGCGGCCGGCATGAGCGGCTGACCGTGCCGCTGGAGGCCGTGACCCGCTTCGCCGATCCCTCGGTCAAGTTCGGGCTCCAGTTCGAGGGTACCGATGACGAAGACGGGGCGGCTGATGGAAAGCCCCGCGCCACGGTGACGGCGAAACCCGAGAAGCCGGCAGCGGCACCCGCCTTGCTGACCAGCGACGTCGGCAGCGAATCGCCCAAGAGCGGCGAGGTCGTGGCGCTGGATTCGTTTCGCAAGAAATAGGGTCGCAAGAGATGACGCTGGAAGCAGCGGGATCGCTTCGAAAAAATTCTGCCGCCCGATCAGCAAGAAATAAACAATAGCTCGCGAGAGCTGTTGCGCTCTCGACACAGCCGGCGCGGAAATCCGCCTGTGATAAGCTTCGCCGTTGACCCAAGGTCCCTTCCATTTTAGAAGCATTTCCTTCGCACTCATAATGAGGGAGAGGCGATGATGACCATGCCTTACATCGATAGGGGCTACTTCGTAGCCTGACGGGTCTTCGTCGGCGAGCGCCGAACGGGCGTTCGATTCCCTCGCACTTCCTCCACTGATCAAAGCGATCTTCTGACGACAGACCGGATGTGATCCCGACGGCGTTCTTCGCCGGCGGAGGAACTCATCGCCTTTTCGTCGTCGGCGAGAGGACCCGTCTCCACAACTGCCAACCGTCAGCAACGGGCTTTGCATCCGCGAAGCCCGAAAGGAGAAGATCATGCCGAGTTTCTATCAGCTGCTTCTGTCCATCGTCGGCCATGTGTCGGTCCCCGCGCGTCCAGAATGACGCATGCCGCGTCCTTCGCGGCGAGCCCGCGCAAGCGGCCGAAACGCGGCCGGAAAGGCCAGGCGCCACCCTTGTTCCAGGGTGACAACCGGCTGCGCCGCGACATCGGCCTGCCGCCGCTGGATCGGCACGGCCTGCCGATGTAACGAACGGCAAGGCGGCGGAGCGCAACAAGCGCTCCGCCGCCCGCCGATTGCGCTAGACTGGCGCCATGCCCGCGCCGAGCGCCCTCCTCGAGTATCTCCTCGATCAGCTGGCTCCCATCGGCCAGCCCCAAGGCCGCCGCATGTTCAGCGGCCATGGCCTCTATCTCGATGGGCTCTTCATCGGCATCATTGCCGATGAGACCCTCTATCTGAAAGCCGACGAGCTCAGCCAGCCCGCCTTCCAGGCAGCCGGCATGGCGCCCTTCACCTACAGCAGCCGTGGCCGGCAGGTGGCACTTTCCTTCTGGGAGGCGCCCGCCGATGTCATCGAGGATCCCCAGGAGCTCTGGCGCTGGGCGACAGAGGCGGTGCGCGCCGCCGGTCGCGCTCGCGCCGAGAAGCTGCGGCGCCCGCGCCGCTTGCCGACCTAGGTCCCGTCGCCGGCCGGCTATGGTTCCGCCGCGCATTCCGGGCTAGAACTCCCCCGCATTTTCTTGGGGAGGTTCGGCATGGCCGCCGAGGAGACACGCATCGAGACCGATTCCATGGGCGAGGTCGCGGTGCCCGTGGCGCATTACTGGGGTGCGCAGACCCAGCGCTCCCTGCAGAACTTCCGCATCGGCGGGGAGCGGATGCCCCTGCCCCTGATCCATGCCCTCGGCCTGCTGAAGCAGGCGGCCGCCGAGACCAATATGAAGCTGGGCGCCCTCGATCCCAAGATCGGCAAGCCCATCGCCGCCGCCGCGGCGGAAGTCGCCGCCGGCAAGCTCGACGAGGAGTTCCCGCTGGTGGTCTGGCAGACCGGCTCCGGCACCCAGACCAATATGAATGCCAATGAGGTGATCGCCGGCCGGGCGAACGAGGTGCTGTCGGGAAAGCGCGGCGGTAAATCCCCGGTGCATCCCAACGATCACGTCAATATGGGCCAGTCCTCGAACGACAGCTTTCCCACCGCCATGCATATCGCCGCGGTGCTCGAGCTCCGCCACAAGCTGATCCCGGCGTGCAAGCATCTGCATCAGGCGCTGGCCGAGAAATCCGCCGAGTTCGCCGATATCGTCAAGATCGGGCGCACCCATCTGCAGGATGCCACGCCCATCACCCTCGGCCAGGAGTTCTCCGGCTATGCCGCTCAGGTGGCGCTCGGCATCGCCAGGGTCGAGGCCTGCCTGACGCATCTCTATCCCCTGGCCCAGGGCGGCACGGCCGTGGGCACCGGGCTCAATTGCAAGCCCGGCTTCGCCGAGGGTTTTGCCGCCGAGACGGCGCGGCTGACGGGCCTGCCCTTCGTCACCGCGCCCAACAAGTTCGAGGCCATGGCCGCCCATGACGCCATCGTCGAGGCCTCCGGCGCGCTCAACACGCTGGCGGTCTCGCTGACCAAGATCGCCAACGACATCCGTCTCGCCGGCTCCGGCCCGCGCTCGGGCATCGGCGAACTCCTGCTGCCGGAGAACGAGCCGGGCTCCTCGATCATGCCGGGCAAGGTCAATCCGACCCAGGCCGAGGCGCTGACCATGGTGGCGACCCAGGTCATGGGCAATCACGTCACCATCACGGTCGCCGGCAGCCAGGGACATTTCGAGCTGAACGTCTACAAGCCGGTGCTGATCTATAACCTGCTGCAATCCTGCCGCCTGCTCGCCGATGCCAGCATCAGCTTCACCGACAATTGCGTCATCGGCATCGAGGCGAACATGCTGCGGATCGATGAGCTGCTGCGCCAATCCCTGATGCTGGTGACCGCGCTCAATCCTCATATCGGCTATGACAACGCCGCCAAGGTGGCCAAGAAAGCGCATAAGGAAGGGACGAGCCTGAAGGAGGCAGCGGTGGCGCTCGGCCTGCTCACCCCCGAGCAGTTCGATCAATGGGTGCGCCCGCAAGACATGGTCGGAGCGCGCTCATAGCCGGCCTCAGCAAGCGGTCGGTGAGCATCGCCGGCCATCGCACCAGCATCTCCCTGGAGCCGGAGTTCTGGGTGGCACTCGAGGCGGCGGCGGCGACCCGCGGCTGGTCCGTGGCGCGGCTCGTCGGCGAGATCGACCGCGCCCGCGAGCAACCCGCGGGGGCGGGCCGCAATCTCTCCAGCGCCTTGCGCGTCTTCCTGCTGGCCGAAGCTGGCAAGACGCGGGATAGCTGATCGCGGCAGTTGCGCTGTCGCACGGTTGTAACCGACCGCCTCTAGCCTTTCCGCCGATTCCTCCCGGCCATGGCAAGGAAAGGCATTCCAGATGCAGCGCGAATTCGACGGCCCTACAATGAGATTCCGGCAATCGAGCCTGCTGCCGCTGACGGCGGCGGCGATCCTGTTCTTCGCCGCTTTGCCGGCCCAGGCGCAGTCGGTCACCTTCGACGGAGAGAGCTTCGTCAACAAGGGGCTGGTGGCCGTGGCGCGGCTGCCCGCCGATGCCAAGGACAAGCAGGGCGATACCTTGGGCGGCATCGGCTCCGGCATGGCCGCCGATCTCGGCGCCTGGAAGCGCGATGGGGACAGCTACACCGGCACGCTCTACATGGTGCCCGATCGCGGCTGGAACACGGAAGGCACGCTGGATTTCCAGGGACGGGTGCAGGTCTTCGACGTCAAGCTCGCGCCCGATTACGCTGCCGATGGCCCCAAGCACCAATCGGGGCTGGGCCTCACCTATAAGGATTCGATCCTGCTGCATGAGGCGGATGGAACGCCCACCACTGGTCTCGATCCCACGGATGTGCGCAAGGCCGCCAATGGCTTCCCCGATCTGCCCGTCGCCAACGGCCGCGTCACCCTCGACAATGAAGGCATCGTGCATCCGGCCGACGGCAGCTTCTGGGTCAGCGACGAATACGGCCCCTATGTCTATCACTACGCGCCCGATGGCAAGCTTCTGGGCGCCATCCGCCCGCCGGACGCCTTCATCCCGATGCGCAAGGGCGTGGAGAGCTTCGCCTCCAACAATCCGCCGAAGGGCACGCCGGGACCGAAGCCGGCCAATCCGGAATCGGGCCGTCAAAACAACCAGGGTCTCGAGGGTCTCGCCATCGGTCCCGACGGCAAGCATCTCTATGCCCTGCTGCAAAGTGCGCTGATCCAGGACGGCGGCAATGGCGGCTCGAGCCCGACCCGCTTCAATACCCGCCTGCTGGCCTATGATATTTCCGACCCGGCGGCGCCGAAGCTGACCGGCGAATATGTCGTCCAGCTGCCGCGTTTCAAGGACCCGAAGAAGGGCAAGACGCTGGTTGCCGCCCAGAGCGAGCTTCTCGCCCTCAACGACAAGCAGTTCCTGCTCATTGCCCGCGACAGTGCGCGGGGCTTCGCCACGCCGGAGCCGGCCTCGGTCTATCGCAGCGTCGATCTCATCAGCATCGCCAAGGCGACCAATATCGCCGGCACCGATTTCGACGGCACCAAGCCGGTGGCGCCGGAGGGCAAGCTCGATCCTTCTGTAACGCCCGCCGAATATACGTCTTTCATCGACATCAACGATAATGCCCAGCTCAACCGCTTCGGCCTGCACAATGGCGAGCCGCAGGATCCCAACGACCTCTACGAGAAATGGGAGAGCCTGGCGCTGCTGCCCGTCGGCGACGCCGCCGCACCCGACGATTATTTCCTGATGGTCGGCAGCGACAACGACTTCATCACCCAGCATGGCTCGATGCAAGGCAAGGCCTATGCCGATGCCTCCGGCAAGGATGTCGACACAGTGGTGCTGGTCTATCGCGTCACGCTGCCCGGCTATGTGCCGCCGACGGTGAAGACACAATAAGTCTGAGGAGACAAACGCCCCGCCTCCCACAGAGGCGGGGCGTTTGCATCATCGCCGGAAGAAGAAGACCGCTCTAAGGCGTCTTCTTCAGGAGCTGCTGCAGCAGCGGCGCCAGCGGATCGGTCTTCGGGGCCTGCCCACCCTGCTGCTGTTGTTGCTGCTGTTGCGGCTGGCCACCTTGCAGAAGCTGCTGCAGCGGGTTGTTGCTCTGATTGTTCTGCTGCTGGCCGCCTTGGTTCTGCTGCTGGAAGGCCGCACCGCTGATCCCGACATTCGGCTTGTCGATGGCGCCCTGCAGATTGACCGTCATGACAGGCTTTGCCGTCTGCGGCAGCTGATAGATATCGGCCAGCATGGCCATGGTCCAAGGCGGCAGCTGAAGATTGCCGTGGACCAAGGCGCGGGCCTGAGGATTGGTCGCCGTCAGATTCTGCGTCGTCACCACGCCGCGGGTGATGGTGAAATCCCCCGCCAGATCGCTCGGCCTTCCCACGAAGAGATTGACGGCGGTGCTGAGGGCGCCGGTGATGCCGCGCACGGCCGAGAGCTGCTTGCCCAGCACATTGAGGATGGCCGTGCCGGCGGCCTGCTCCGCGCTGCCCAAGATGGTCACCCGACCCGCGATCTTTCCCTTGCCCTGCAGCGAGCCGACGATGGCGGCCTCCGAGGCACCGGTGCCGGCGAGGTCGGCATTGACCGAGACCGGTCCCTTGACCGAGCCGGTCCTGACGAGCTGGGAGATCTCCAGATTCGAGGTGATCACCCGCCCGCTGATGCTAGGCGTGCCGCGGCTGACGACGCGCCCGTTCTGGATGGTGAAGCTGCCGCCATAGACCTGTCCGCTGAGATTTTGGATCGCCAGCGTGCCGGCGGCGAGATTGATCTTGGCCACCAGATTGTCGATGCGGGTCGTGCCGGAATAGAGATGGCCGGCCTTGTAGTCGAGCGCCGCATCCATCTTGTCCAGGGCCGAGAAATCGATCGGCTGGCGCGACCAATGGCCGCCGCCCGGAACGGCCTGCGGCTGTGGCTGCGGTTGCGGCTGGGGTTTCTGGGCGGCAGTGCCCTGACCGCCGCCTTGCGCCGGCACGCCCGGGGCCGGCGCCATCTGGCCGCCCCCACCACCGCCCGTGAGCAGCCCCAGGTTGAAATTGTTGCTGGCGAAGCTGCCCTGCACCGAGGGCCGTGAGCCGAGCCCGATGGTGCCCGCGCCGCTCAGATCATTATTGGCGGATTGCAGGGCGAAATTGTTGAGAGCGAATTTGCGCGCATCGCCGGCGACATGGGCATTCAGCTTGAAGGGTCCGGGATTGCCGCCGCCGCCGCGGAAATTCGGCAGGACCGCGCTCATCAGGGTCGCGGCATTGGGGTGGTTGGCCGCGATCGTCAGGTCGAAGGCGACCGGTGTCTTGGCGGCGGCGACCGTGCCCTGCACCGTCGCCGTGCCTCCGAGGGCCGCGACATTGAGGTTGAGCTTCATGGCATTGACGCCGCCGTCGAGCCTGCCGGAAACGCCGAGCGCGCCGAGCTTGCCGGCGGTGGCACCGGTGACGCCGGCCAGGGAGAGCAGCGGGCCGGGCTGGGCCACATCCAGCTTCAGATTGGTCGCCACCTGCGGCGTCTTCGAGGAGAGCTGGGTGACCTGGCCCTGGAAGGCGCCCTTGCCCCCCATGCCGGGCATGTCGAGAGTGAGGTCATAATTGATGACATCGGGGGCGGTATTCGCCTTGCCGGCCAAACTCATGGCGCCGAGCTTGTCGGCACCCGGCCCGCTGAAGCCCACCAGCGCCAGAAGCGGCCCGGGCTGTGCGGCGTCGAGCTTCAGGGTCGTGGTTACTCGGGGCGCCTTCGAGAGCGAGACCACCTGGCCCTGGAAATTCCCCTTGCCGCCGATCCCCGGTAGATCGAGGACGAGGTTGTAGTCGACGGAATCCTGACCGCTCTTCGCCACGCCCGACAGGTTGAGCGTGCCGAGCTTGGCGGCCGCGGCAGCCGGCATGCCGAAGAGCTGGAACAGCGGCCCGGCGTTCTTGGCGCTGGCGCTGACCGTGCTGTTGACCCGGGGAATCCCGCCTTGGAGCCCCTGAGCAGTGCCCTTGGCGGCCCCTTGGACGCCGACGCCGGTCACGGCGAAGGCAAGGTCGAAATCGACATCATCGGCGCCGCCCTTGACCGCACCATTGACCTTGAGGGCGCCAAGCTTGCCCGGCTGGCTCTTGCCGAAGCCGGCGAGCTGGAACACTTGAGAGGCATCCGGGGCCGCCAGATCGAGCTTCAGATCATAGCGCGGATCCTTGGCCAGGCTGACGATGCTGCCCGAGATCGTGCCCTGGCCGCCGCCGATGTCCTGCGCGCTGGCATCGGCGATGGTGAGCTTGCCGCCAAAGAGCGTGCCCTGGAGATGGAGCCCGCGCACCGGCTGGCGATTGAAGGTCAGGCTGCCCGCCCGGAAGTCGAAATTGGCGTCGAGATCCGCCAGGGGTGCCAAGGCCGCCAACGGCGAGGCCTTCTTCGCCGGAACCGCGGCGGCGCTGGTCACAGCACCTGAGGTCGTCGCCGCTGAAGTGGTCGCCGCACCGACGACGGCCCCGCTCGCCGAGCTTCCGGGCACCGGCATGTAGCTGTCGAGATCGAGGTTGTCGACGGCGAGGCCGATGCCGAAGCCCGGCTTCACGCGGGTCGCGCCATCGGGCAGCGCGACATTGACCCCGCCCTGGATCCTCGTGGCATCGAGCCTGACATCGAGATCGGCCAGCTCCGCCTGCCGCTGCGAGGCGATGATGCGGCTGGTCATGGTGAAGTTATGCAGCCGGTCGCCGGCCAGCGGCGGGATGCGGGCGCCGAGCCAGGTGATCAGCTCACGGAAATTCGCCGATTTCGCCTGCACCGCCCCGACGAACTGCGGCAACCCGTTCTTGCTCGCCACGGTGCCGGTGAGGCTGACGTCCGAGCTGCCCGGCAAACCGGCCGAGAATTGCTTGATCTCCAGCTCGCCATCGGCGAGATGAGCAAGCAGCCTGGGATGGTCGATGTTCTTCTGGCGGTAGACGATCGACTCCGCCGAAAGATCGAGAGAGGCGGCGATGCCGGGCGGAAGCAGGAAGCCGGCAGGGACGGGCGCCGGCGCTGCCGGTGCGGCCGGCGTCGTTGGCGCCGGCGCCGTGCCGGTGGCTGCCGGTGCGGCGGCCACGCCGCTGGGCGCCTCGGCCTGCAGCGCGGGCTGGATATCGGGCAGGAGCTTGTCGAGATCCAGCCGGGCGAAGGCCAGGGACGCATCGACCAGCACCGGGGAGCCCAGCTGCACCGCGATCTTGCCATTGGCCTTGTCGTCGCCGAGCGAAAGCGCGATGTCGGGCAGCTCGATCGATTTGGCCGTGGCGTCGATGCTGGAGGTCAGCATGAAGGGCTTGGTCAGCGCGGGCGGCAGGCCCCTGGCGCCCGCGATCTGCAGCAGCACGCCCGGCTCTGCGATCTTGGCATCGAGCTTGCCTTTGAGGGTCGCCGCCGCCTGATCGGCGGTGCCGTCGAATTTCAGGATGGCCGCATCGCCGGCCATGTTGATCAGAAGCTGGAGGTCCGTCGGGCCTACGCCGAGCTGGCCGACGGCGACATCGAAATGCGCCAGGATGCCCGCAAGCTTGGCGTCACCCTTGGCCGTGAAGGGCCCGGTGAGGGAGCGGGCCGCCACGGACGCGTTCAAGGCCTCGATCTTCTCCTCGGTGGAGCCGCTGCGATAGATGACGGTGCCATTGACGATGCCGAAATTATCGACGGAGATCGACGGCAGGCTCCCGCCCGGCCCCGGCGATCCGGTCGTCGGCTGCGTCGGCACCGCGCCGCTCGCCGGTGCCCCGGCGGTGGGCGCGAAGATCCAGTTCACGCGCCCATCGGCAAGCCGCTCCAGCTCGACCTCGGGATCGACCAGCGTGACCTTGGTGACCTGCACATTGCCGCTGATCAGCGGCATCAGCGCGACGCTGATGTCGAGCGACTTCAGCCGTGCCATGTCGGGTGTGCTGGCGCCCTGGAGATTGGCGAGCCGCACGCCGGCGACGGAGAGCGTCGGCGTCGGCAGCAGTCTGACGGAGATGTCGCCGTCGATGGCGAGCTCGCGGCCGGTCGCATTGCGCACCGCTTCGATCACGCGCGGCTTATAGGTGTTCCAGTCGACGAAGCGCGGCCCCATCAGGACGGCCGCCACCAGCAGGAGGACGACCACGCCGAGGCCGATCAGAATTTTCTTCAGCATCTCAACACCTGCCGAGAATGGATGATCGGATAATTGACATGGCGGCCCTTTGCGCTAAATGACTCTGCAGTTACATCGAGCAGCGAAGCTGCGATTATGAGGGCGCAGCAAAGCCGTCTCGATGCATCGCGGGCCGGACGGAGCGTGGGAAGGCACTCATGGGCGACGTCGTCAACCTTAACAAATATCGCAAGACGAAGCAGCGGGCGTCCGAAACGCGCGAGGCTGAGATCAACCGCGAAAAATTTGGCAGAAACAAGGCGCAGACGGCGCAAGACCGGCTGCAGCGGCGTCAGGACGACAAGTCACTCGACGGCAAGAAGCTCGAAGACAGCACGGATAAGACATAGCACCGAATCACCTGGCGCCCGGACACAAGGCATAGTCCCTGGGCATAGTCCCTGGCGCCATAACATTCCAATAAGCAATCGGTTCCTCAGGCGTCCCGCTTTCGTCAGCCCTCCTGCTTTGCTCAGGCCGTGCGATGCAGCACGGCGACGAGGTAGCGGCAGAGCGCCTTGCCGGGATTGGCGAAGATACAATCCGCCGGTGGACCCAGGCGAAAGCAATCGCCCGCGGCGAGGTCATGGACCTCCTCGCCTTGCCGGAATTCTGAGAACCCCCTCGAGCACCAGGATCTGCTGATCCTGGATGAAGGCATAGGCCGCCGCCGGATAGGCGATCTCCGCACCCGGCGGCAGCGCCGACTCCACCAGCTCCAGCGGCGGAATGCCGCTCTCGCCGGTCGGCGTCAGGGCCCGGCGCAGAAAGCCGGTCGCGGGATCGCGCCAGAGGCTCTGGTCGGCGGCGCGCGCGAGCCGGCCTCCCTCGACCGATTTCGGCCCGGGCCAGCAACCGCGAGAGGCTGAGCCCGAAGGCGCCCGAGAGCCGGCCCAGGAGGGCAGCTGTCGGGCTGCTCTCGCCCCTCTCGACCCGGCTGATCATGGCCCGGGACACGGCGGATCGCCCCGCCAGCTCCTCCAACGACCAGCCCCGGCTTTCCCGTTCGGCCCGAATTCGCAGAGCCAGGCGGCGATCCAGGTGGTTCGTCATTTTTGTGGACATAAATCCAATATAGTGGAATCAATCATGCCGGTCACCTGTCTCATGGAGCCCGCCATGACCCTCCTCATTCGAGATGCTGGTACCTCGGATCTCCCCCGCATGACCGAGATCCTGAACGAGCTCATCGCCGAGACGACGGCGGTCTGGACCTTGAGCCCCACCACCTTGGAAGCGCGGCAGGCCTGGCTCGACGAGCGCCAGCGGCGCGGATTTCCCGTGCTGGTGGCCGAGGCGGACGGCCGGATGCTGGGCTTCGCCTCCTTCGGCGATTTCCGGCCCTGGGAGGGTTATGCCAAGACCGTGGAGCATTCCGTCTATGTCGATGGGCCGGCTCGGCGCCGGGGCATCGGTGCTGCTTTGCTCGCCGCCCTGATCGAGCGGGGCCAGGCGCTCGGCCTTCATGCCATGGTGGGCGGGATCGAGGCCGGCAACGGCGCCTCCTTGGCGCTCCACGCCACCCTGGGATTCCGGGAGGTGGGCCGCCTGCCCGAGGTCGGCCGCAAGTTCGACCGCTGGCTCGACCTCGTCTTCGTCGAGCGGCTTCTGGTCAGTTGAGCCGCAGCACCTTGCCCGGATTCATCCGGTTGTCGGGATCGAGCGCCCGTTTGATCAGGCGCATGACCGGCATGGCCGAGGCATGCTCCTCCTCCAGGCAGGCGATCTTGCCCGAGCCGATGCCATGCTCGCCGGTGCAGGTGCCGCCCATGGCGAGCGCGCGATGGACCATGCGGTCGTTCACCGCCTGGGCGCGGGCCATCTCGGTCGGATCATCGGGGTGGATGATGAAGCTCAGATGGAAATTGCCGTCGCCCACATGGCCGACGAGAGGGGCAAGGAGCTTCGCCTCCACCACATCGCGCTTGGTCTCCAGGATGCATTCGGCCAATCGGGAGATCGGCACGCAGACGTCGGTCGGCCAGCCCTTGGATCCCGGACGCAGCGCCAGCCCGGCATAATAGGCGTCATGGCGCGCCTGCCAGAGGCGGTTGCGGTCCTCGGCATGGGTCGCCCAGCGGAAATCCCCGGCGCCGTGATCGGCGGCGATGGCCTGCACCGTTTCCGCCTGCTCGACCACGCCGCGCTCGCTGCCGTGGAATTCGAAGAAGAGGGTCGGCTGCACCGCGTAATCGAGCTTCGAATAGCGGTTGATGGCATCCATCTGGACCTCGTCCAGAAGCTCGATGCGGGCCACCGGGATGCCGCTCTGGATGGTCTGGATCACCGTATCGACGGCAGCGCCCAGATCCGGGAAGGCGCAGACAGCCGCCGAGGTCGCCTCGGGAATCCCATAGAGGCGCAGATTGATCTCGGTGATGACGCCCAGCGTCCCTTCGGATCCCACGAAGAGCCGGGTGAGGTCGTAGCCGGCGGCGGATTTACGCGCCCTGCCCCCGGTCTGGATGACCGAGCCGTCGGCCAGCACGACGGTGAGGCCCAGCACATTCTCGCGCATGGTGCCGTAGCGGACCGCATTGGTGCCCGAAGCGCGGGTGGCGGCCATGCCACCCAGGGAGGCATTGGCGCCGGGATCGACGGGAAAGAACAGACCGCGGTCGCGGATGAACTCGTTCAACTGCTTGCGGGTGACGCCCGCCTCGACCCGGCAGTCGAGATCGGCCTCATTGACCGCCATGATCTTGTTCATCTGGCCGAGATCGATGCTGATGCCGCCCTGGATCGCCGCCACATGGCCTTCCAGCGAGGTGCCGGTGCCGAAGGGAACCACCGGCGCCCCGTGCTGGGCCGCCAGCCGCATGATCGCCGCGACCTCCGCCGTCGATTGGGCAAAGGCGACGGCATCGGGCGGCAGGGTCGCGTGATAGGATTCGTCATGGCCATGCTGCTCCCGCACGGCCGCCGAGACCGACAGCCGGTCGCCCAGCAGCGCCTTCAGCGCCTCGATCAGCGGCCCCATGGGCGGACGCGGTGCCTGGATGTTCATGATCTCTCTCCGGAATGACTTGGGTCCCGGTCCCACGTTACGGGCTGGACCCGGTTTAGAAGCTAGACTCGCCCGCTCCCCTCGGCAACCATGCCGTCCCCCTGAGATTATACCGGTCCCATGAGCCTTTCCGTCATCATCCTCACCTTCAATGCCGAGAATACCATCGGGCCCACCCTGGCCAGCGCGGCCGAGGTCTCCGACGATATCCATGTCGTCGATTCCGGCAGCACGGACGGGACCCTCGCCATCATCGCCGAGCATGGCGCCCGCCTCGTCAGCCATCCCTTCGAGGATTACGGCAAGCAACGCAATTGGGCCATCGACAACTTGCCCCTGAAGCATGGCTGGCAGCTCCACCTCGATGCCGATGAACGGCTGACGCCCGAGCTGACGGCGGCGATCAAGGCGCTGAAGGCCGGCTTCCCCGGGGATGTCGACGGCTATTTCATTCCGCGGCTGATGCATTTCCTCGGCCGGCCGATCCGGCACGGCGGCATGTATCCGATCTGGCATATGCGACTTTTCCGCAGCGGCAAGGGGCGCTGCGAGGACCGGAAATACGACCAGCATTTCCGCTGCGACGGCCCGACGCGCCAGATCCACGCGGCGATGATCGACGATATCCGCATGAGCCTCAGCGAATGGACCGCACGGCACAACCGCTGGTCCGACGCGGAGGTGAGGGAAGTTCTGGAGCCCGGCGGCGAAGGCGTCATCGCCGGGCGGCATCGGCGGCAACCCCATCGAGCGCAAGCGGGCGCTGCGCGGCGGCTACAACCGCGCACCACTTTTCCTGCGCGCCCTCGGCCTGTTTTTCTACCGCTATGTCATTCGCCTCGGTTTCCTCGACGGCATGCCGGGTCTGATCTTCTTCGTGCTCCAGACCTTCTGGTTCCGCTTCCTCGTGGATGCCAAGCTTTATGAAAAGAAGCTGAAGGACTGATCGCAGGATTCCGCCGCGAAATGGTTTTCGTCCGCCGGGATTTCGGGTAGCCTCCGCGGGTGAGCGAAGCTCAATCCCTCTTCACCGTCCTGCAACAATCCGCGGACACCGGCGCCGTCGCGGTGATCGAGCGCATGGTCCGCGACGCGCCCGATCACGCGCTCAACAAGATCAACGCCCTGGCTCTCGCGGCCAAGGAAGGGATCGACGAGGAGCGCCTCATCGCCGCCTTCCTGCATGCGACGCGGCTCGGCCTGTTCGAGATGTCCTGGAATGTCATCTGCGGCAGCTGCGCCGGGGTGCTCGACGCCAATACGACGCTGAAGACCCTCGATCAGCCGGAATACAAATGCGCCTTCTGCGCCGCCACCTATGAGACCACGCTCGACAATATGGTGGAGGTCACCTTCACCGTCAGTCCACGGCTCCGCAAAATCGCCGCGCATAGCCCCGACGAGCTGCCGGCCATCGAATACTACCGCCAGATCTTCTGGAGCTCCGGGATCGATCTGCCGGCCGACTACGAGACCTGGATCAAGGGGGTGACGCTCGAAATAGTCGAGCTGCCGCCGGGCGAGCGGGCCATCCTCTCCCTGCAGCTCCCGGCCGGAAATTTCATCCTCTTCGATCCCGTCACCCATACGGCCCAATTCCTCACCGTCAAGGGTGACACGTCGAGCGATCGGCAGAATCTGTCGCAGGTCCTGAACGATGTCCGTTCCCTGCCGACGACCACGGAAATCTCGCCGGGGCCGACACGGCTGGTGCTGGAGAACCGCAGCAATCGCCGCGTGCTGCCGGCCGTCTGGATCGCGAACCAGACTCTGGAGGATGTCCTGTCGCGGCGCCGGCCCGTCCTGACGGCGAAGCGGCTGCTGACCAATCAGACCTTCCGGGATCTCTACCGGACGGACACGCTTGCGGTCGACCAGCGTCTCAAGATCATCAGCCTGACCTTCCTGTTCAGCGACCTCAAGGGCTCGACGGAGCTCTATGATCGCGTCGGAGATCTCGTCGCCTTCGATCTGGTGAAGGAGCATTTCCGGGTCCTGAACGAGATCATCGCCTCGGAGAGAGGCGCGGTGGTCAAGACCATCGGGGACGCTGTCATGGCGACCTTCGCCACCCCCGACCGCGCCGTCGCCGCCGCCATCCGCATGCGCGATGCGATGACCGATCTCGGCGAGCAGCGCCACGAAAAGGATCTCCTGCTGAAGATGGGCATCCATGAAGGCCCCTGCCTCGCCGTCTCCCTCGACGACCGGCAGGACTATTTCGGCCAGACCGTGAATATCGCCTCCCGCGTGCAGGCGCTCGCGGCCTCGCGTTCCATCCTGGTCACCGAGCCGGTGATGGAAAATCCCCAGGCCTCGGCCATGCTGGAGACGAACGGGCTCAAGCCCGAGCAGCGGCGCACGACGCTCCGCGGGATCGCCAGCGAGATCTCGGTCTTCGAGATTCCGTAGAGCCGCCGCCCTTTTTCTATCCCCTCGCAGTCGCATCCTACGACCGCAAGCCCCTCTAACCCCTCCGTCATTCCCGCGAAAGCGGGAATCCAGGGCCTCATACGAGGTATCTCACGAGTTGCCCTGGATTCCCGCTTTCGCGGGAATGACGGCAAAGAGAGTTGTGCCAGTAGAGAGCGGGCGGCGCGCTCCAATTATCACTCCGCCTTCCCGAATCCCCCGCCGCCCGGCGTCTCGATGACGAAGACGTCGCCTGCCTTCATCTCGCATTGATCGGTGCCGCCCAGGGTCACGATGCTGCCGTCGGTGCGCAGCACATAGTTGCGGCCGAGCGCGCCGGGTTGGCCGCCGGCCATGCCATAGGGCGGCACGCGGCGGTGGCCGGAGAGGATCGCCGCCGTCATGGCTTCGCGGAAGCGGATGCGGCGGACGGCGCCGTCACCGCCATGATGCTTGCCCCGCCCGCCGCTGGCGCGCCGGATGGCGAAGCTCTCCACCAGCACGGGGAAGCGCCATTCCAGCACCTCGGGATCGGTCAGCCGCGAGTTGGTCATATGGGTATGCACCGCATCGGTGCCGTCGAAATCCGGGCCGGCGCCGGAGCCGCCGCAGATGGTCTCGTAATACTGATGGCTGGCATTGCCGAAGGTGAAATTGTTCATCGTGCCCTGGGCGGCCGCCATCACCCCGAGCGCGCCATAGAGGGCATCGGTGATGCATTGCGAGGTCTCGACATTCCCGGCCACCACCGCCGCGGGATAGCGCGGGCTCAGCATCGAGCCTGGCGGGATCACGATCTCCAGCGGCTTCAGGCAGCCTTCGTTCATCGGGATGTCGTCCTCGACCAGGGTGCGGAAGACATAGAGCACGGCGGCGCGGCAGACCGCCGAGGGCGCGTTGAAATTGCTTGCAAGCTGGTCGCTGGTGCCGGTGAAGTCGACGCGCGCGCTGCGGGACTTGGCATCGATGGTGACGGCGACGGCGATCTGGCTGCCGTCATCCATTTCATAGACGAAGCGCCCGTCCTTCAGCCGGTCGAGGACGCGGCGGACCTGCTCCTCCGCATTGTCCTGGACGTGATCCATATAGGCATGGACGACATCCCTGCCGAAATCGCGGGTCATGCGGTGGAGCTCCTCCACCCCCTTGGCATTGGCCGCCACCTGGGCCGCGAGATCGGCGATGTTCTGATCGGGGTTGCGTGCGGGATGCGCGCCGCTCGTCAGCAAGGCGCGCATCTCCGCCTCGCGGAATCGGCCGCCCTCGACGAGCAGGAAATCGTCGATCAGCACGCCCTCCTCCTCCACCGTCCGGCTGCGGGGCGGCATGGAGCCCGGGGTGATGCCGCCGATATCGGCATGATGGCCGCGGCTGGCCGTATAGAAGGAGATCTCGCCGCTCGCCTCGTCGAAGACCGGCGTCACCACGGTGATGTCGGGCAGATGCGTGCCGCCGTTGTAGGGCGCGTTGAGGACGAAGACATCGCCCGGCGCCATGCTGTTGCGCCGCGAGCGGATGATGGTCGCCACGCTCTCCCCCATGGAGCCCAGATGGACCGGCATATGCGGGGCGTTGGCGATCAGATGGCCCTGGCGGTCGAAGAGGGCGCAGGAGAAATCGAGGCGCTCCTTGATGTTCACGGAATGGCTGGTGTTCTCCAGGGTCGAGCCCATCTGCTCGGCGATCGACATGAAGAGATTGTTGAACACCTCCAGCATGACCGGATCGACAGCGGTGCCGACGGCGGCCTTGCGCCGGAGCGCCAGATGGCGGCGCAGCAGCAGATGGCCGAGGTTGGCCATCTCCGCCGCCCAGCCCGGCTCCAGCACGATGGTGCCGGTGGGCTCGGCGATGATCGCTGGACCCTCGATGCGCTCCCCCGCCGCCATCTCCTCGCGCTGATAGAGCGGGATCTTCTGCCACGCGCCGTCGATGAAGCAGCCCACCTCCGCCTTGGGCGCCAGTCTGCCCGAGCGCCGCGGCGCCAGATGGGTCTCCGCCAGCTTCTCGGTCTTGCCCACCAGCTCGACCGAGAGCGCTTCCACGATCAGCGACTTCCCCGGCACGACGAAGCCGTAGCGCTGGCGATGGGTCGCCTCGAAGGCGGCCTGCAGCTCGCCGATCGCCCCCATGGGCACGACCAGTGCGGTATCGGTGCCGGCATAGCGCAGATGCAAACGCTTATGGGCGTCGCGGTCGGCCTCCGCCACGCCCTGGGCCTCGAGCTCCCGCTCGGCCTCGCCGGCGAGGCGATCGAGGCCGGCCTGAAGCTCGGGCAGAAGCTCGGCCGCGAGCGTCGCCTCGACGGCCAGCTCGCGCAGCACCCGGACGTCGGCCAGCCCCATGCCATAGGCCGAGAGCACGCCGGCAAGCGGATGCAGGAAGACCGTCGTCATGCCCAGCGCATCGGCCACGCGGCAGGCATGCTGCCCGCCCGCCCCGCCGAAGCAGCAGAGCGCATATTGCGTCACGTCATGCCCGCGCTCGATGGAGATCTCCTTGATGGCATTGGCCATGTTCTCCACGGCGACGGTGAGGAAGCCCTCGGCGATCTGCTCGGCCGAGCGGCCCTTGCCGAGCTCGCCGGCCAGCGCCTGGAATTTCTCGCGCACCGTCGCGGCATCGATGGGCTGGTCGGCCTTGGGCCCGAAGACATGGGGGAAGAAATCCGCCTGGATGCGGCCCAGCATGACATTGCAATCGGTGACGGTGAGCGGCCCGCCGCGGCGATAGCAGGCCGGCCCCGGATTGGCCCCGGCGGAATCCGGGCCGGCGCGAAAGCGCGCGCCGTCGTAATGCAGGATCGAGCCGCCGCCCGCCGCCACGGTATGGATGCGCATCATGGGTGCCCGCATGCGCACGCCCGCGACCTGGGTCTCGAAGGCGCGCTCGAAATTGCCGTCGTAATGGGAGACGTCGGTCGAGGTGCCGCCCATGTCGAAGCCGATGATCTTGGCGAGCCCCGCCTGGCGCGCCGTCTCCACCGCGCCGACCACGCCGCCGGCGGGGCCGGAGAGAATGCTGTCCTTGCCCTGGAAGCGCGCCGCATCGGCGAGGCCGCCGTTGGACTGCATGAACATGAGCCGCGCGCCCGCCGGCAGCTCGCCCGCGACCTGGGCGACATAGCGGCGCAGGATCGGCGAGAGATAGGCGTCGACCACGGTGGTGTCGCCCCGCCCGACATATTTCATCAGCGGGCTCACCTCATGGCTGACGGAGATCTGGGTGAAGCCGATCTCGCGGGCGAGATCCGCCACCGCCCGCTCATGGGCGGTATGGCGATAGCCATGCAGGAACAGGATCGCGACCGAGCGGATGCCCTTGCCATGGGCCGCCGCCAAGCCGGCGCGGGCACCGGCGAGATCGACCGGCGTCAGCACCTCCCCCTCCGCCGTCACCCGCTCCGCGACCTCGAGGACGGATTCATGGAGCAGCTCCGGCAGGACGATATGGCGGGCGAAGATGTCGGGCCGGTTCTGATAGGCGATGCGGAGCTGGTCGGCGAAACCCTTCGTCGTCACCAGCAGGGTCCGGTCGCCCTTGCGCTCCAGCAGCGCATTGGTGGCAACGGTCGTCCCCATCTTGACCGCCTCGACCACGCCAGGAATCGCCTGGCCGGGCGGAAGATCCAGCAGCTCGCGGATGCCCTGGATCGCGGCGTCGCGATATTGCTCCGGATTCTCCGAGAGCAGCTTATGGGTCAGGAGCCGGCCGTCGGGCCGGCGCGCCACCAGATCGGTGAAGGTGCCGCCCCGGTCGATCCAGAATTGCCAGCCGCTTCCCACGGTCATCGCGCTCTCCTCCAGCCCGGCCGCTTGGTACATGGCTTCGCGCGAAGGTTCCAGTGCCGATCCCCGCTTCCCCGGCATGGCCCTGCGGCGCTGCGGCGGGTAGCGGAGCCAGGGCGCACATATTAAGGTGCGCGCCGATGTCGATCTGGGGAAAGCTTCTCGGCGGTGCCGCCGGCTTCGCCCTCGGCGGCCCTTTGGGGGCTTTGCTCGGGGCGGTTGCCGGCCATGCGGTCGATCGTCTTGCCGATGTGCCGGCGCCGGGGACCGCTCTGCCCGGGAGCCCCGGCGCGGAGGAGGCCGAGCGCGCGGCCACGCGCCAGATCGCCTTCACCATCGGCGTCATCGTCCTGGGGGCCAAGATCGCCAAGGCCGACGGGGTAGTCAGCCGCTCCGAGGTCGCCGCCTTCAAGCAGGTCTTCACCGTGCCGCCCGAGGAGGAGGCCAATGTCGGCCGCATCTTCGACCAGGCCCGAAGCGACGCCCGGGGCTTCGAGCCCTATGCGCAGCAGATCGCGGGGCTGTTCCAGCGGAAGTCGCGGGTGCTGGAAGGGCTGCTCGACGCCTTGTTCCATATCGCCAAGGCGGACGGCAGCGTGGGCGAGGCGGAGATCGCCTATCTCAGGCGGGTCGCGGAGATTTTCGGCTTCGACGAGGCCGATTTCGCCCGCATCCGCGAGAGCCATCTGGGCGCCGATGCCGCCGACCCCTATAGCGTGCTCGGCGTCAATCGCGGGATGGACAATGCGGCGATCAAAGCGGCCTATCGCAAGATCGTGCGCGAGTCCCATCCCGACCGGCTGATCGCCAAGGGCATGCCGGCCGAGGCGGTTGCCCTCGGCACCGCCCGCCTTGCCAGCGTCAACGCCGCCTATGACCGGATCTGCAAGGAACGGGGCATTGTCTAGCGTCCTGCGCTCTTTCCTGCCTCACGGCCGCTGATCCATGCCCGCCTCGCCTCCCATCGCGGCGCTGCGTGGCGCCCGGCTGACCTTCGGCGGACGGCCGCTCTTCGCCGATATCGATCTCGGCATCGGGCGCGGCGAGCGGGTCGCGCTGGTGGGCGCCAATGGCTCGGGCAAATCGACCATCCTGAAGATCCTGGCCGGCAGCATGGAGATCGATGCCGGCAGCCGCTTCCTGCAACCGGGCCTCAGTGTGGGCGTGCTGGCCCAGGAGCCGGAATTCGGCGGCTTTGCGAGCCTGGCGGATTTCGTCGCCGCGGCCACCTCTGGGAACCAAAGGGCATCGGCGCATCGGGTCGCCGCCCTCCTCGACCGCCTCAGCCTCGACGGATCGCGCGATCCCGCCGGGCTTTCGGGCGGCGAGAGCCGGCGCGCGGCCTTGGCCCGGGCGCTGGCCGGCGATCCCGATCTGCTGCTGCTGGACGAGCCCACCAACCACCTCGACCTGCCGACCATCGAATGGCTCGAGGAGATGCTGCTGGGCTTCCAGGGCGCGCTGCTCTTCATCAGCCATGACCGCGCCTTCCTCACGCGCCTCTCGACCCGCGTGCTCTGGCTCGAGCGCGGCCGGCTGCATGAGCTCGACGCCGGCTTCGCCCGCTTCGAGGCCTGGTCGCAGGAGCTGATCGAGCGCGAGGAGCGCGAGGCCCAGCGCCTGGAGAAGCGCATCGCCACCGAGCAATATTGGTATCTGCGCGGCGTCACCGCCCGGCGCAGCCGCAACGAAGGCCGGCGCCGGCGGCTCCAGGCACTGCGCGCCGAGCGCGCCAGCCGGATCCTGCGGCCCGGCCGGGCCAAGCTCGCCGCCGAGGCCGCCCCCGCCGGCGGCCAGCTCGTCATCGAGGCCGTCGATCTCGCCAAGAGCTTCGGCGAGCGCCGTGCTGCTGAAGGATTTCTCGACCCGCATCATGCGCGGCGACCGCATCGGCATCATCGGCCCCAATGGCGCGGGGAAGACCACCTTGCTGAAGCTGCTGCTGGGGGAGATCAAGCCGGATTCCGGGAGTCTCCGCCACGGCACCAATCTGATCCCCGCCTATTTCGACCAGCGGCGGGCCCCTCTGGCCGAGGATGCCACCTTGTGGGAGACCCTGGCCCCGGCCGGGGGCGACAGCATCATGGTCCGTGGCGCCCAGAAGCATGTCGTCGCCTATCTCCGCGATTTCCTCTTCGACGAGCGCCAGGCCTTGATGCCGGTCTCCCGGCTCTCGGGCGGCGAGCGGGCCCGGCTCCTGCTGGCGCGCCTCTTCGCCGCGCCCAGCAATCTCCTGATCATGGACGAGCCCACCAACGACCTCGATCTCGAGACCCTCGATCTGCTGGAGGAAGTGCTGGACGATTACGACGGCACCGTCCTGCTGGTGAGCCACGACCGCGATTTCCTCGACCGCCTGGTGACCTCGGTCATCGTCATGGCCGGCGACGGCAGCGCGGTCGAGCATGCCGGCGGCTATTCGGATCTGCCGCAGCCCGCGACCGCGAAATCCGGCGCGGGCCGATCGGCGCCCACAAACCCCGGCGCCGAGCGTCGGCCCCGGGCAGCCCAACGCCTAAGCTATAAGGAGCAGCGCGAGCTCGATGGGCTGCCGCGCGAGATCGACCGGCTGCATGGCGAGCTCGCGACCTTGGAGAAGGCGCTGGCCGATCCCGGCCTCTATGGCCGCGACCGGGCCGGCTATGAGACCAAGGCCGCCCGTCTCGCCGCCGCGAAGCAGGCGCTGGCCGCGGCCGAGGAGCGCTGGCTCGAGCTCGAGCATAAGCGTGAAGAGCTTGCGAAGGACTCCCAGGGCCGCGAGACCGGGTCGTGACCATTCCCCATATGCACGCCCGCCACTACCTGGGGTTGCTGGTGGTGACGGTGGCCTGGGGCTTCAATTTCGCCGTGGTCAAGATCGGGCTCGGCTATTGGCCCCCGCTTCTCTTCGTGGGCATCCGCTTCGTCGCCGTGGCGATCGCGCTCTCGCCCTTCCTGCGGCCCTTGCCCCAGGGCAAGCTGCTGCAGGTGGCCGCCCTCTCCGTCACTTTGGGCGTGCTGCATTTCGGCATGATCTTCGCCGGCATGGAGAAGGTCGATGCCGCGACCGCCGCCATCGCCGTGCAGATCCAGGTCCCCTTCGCCGCCCTTCTCGCCGCCGTCGTCTTCAAGGAGACGCTGCATTGGCGCCGGATCCTCGGCATCGTCATCGCCTTCCTGGGGGTGATGCTGATCGCGGGCCAGCCGCGCTTTGCCGGCGAGCTGGGGTCGCTCGCCCTCATCGTCGCCGCGGCCTGCGTCTGGGCCACCGCCAATATCCAGATCAAGCTGCTGGGCGACGATATCGAGGTCTTCAACCTGAACGGCTGGGTCGCCTTGCTGGCCGCGCCCCAGACCCTGATCGTCTCCTGGCTCACCGAGAGCGGTCAACTGGACGCGATCAGAAACGCCGGCTGGGAAGCCTGGGGCGTGATCGCCTATCAGGCCGCCTTCGTCACCGTGATGGGCTATGGCGTATGGTATCGGATGATGCGGCGCTTCCCCATCAATCAGGTAATGCCCTTCACCTTGCTCGTGCCGGTCTTCGGCGTGATCTCCGGCGTGGTCCTGCTGGGCGATCCGCTGACGGGTCTCATGCTGCTGGGCGGGGCGCTGACCTTGTTCGGCGTCGCCATCGTCGTGCTGCGCCGGCCCCGGGTCATCGCGCCCGGCACCAAGGGAGGCGTGTCGGTATGAGCGACATCATCCTGAGCCCCTCGCCCAATCACAATGAGCGGCCGGCGGGCAAGGCCATCGACATCCTGCTGATCCATTATACCGGCATGCGCGACGGCGATGCCGCGCTCCAGCGCCTCCGCGATCCCGCGGCCAAGGTCAGCAGCCATTATCTGATCGAGGAAGACGGAAGGATCCATCGCCTGGTGGATGAATCGCGCCGCGCCTGGCATGCCGGCGTCGGCTATTGGGCCGGAGAGCGCGACATCAATGCCGTCTCCATCGGCATCGAGCTGGTGAACCCCGGCCATGACAACGGCTATCGCGCCTTTCCACAACCCCAGATGGCAGCGCTCTTCGAGCTGGGCAAAGCGATCCTCGCCCGCCATCCGATCCCGCCGTCGCGCGTGCTCGGCCATTCCGACATCGCGCCGACGCGCAAGATCGATCCCGGCGAGCTGTTCGACTGGAAGGCCTTGGCGGCGGCCGGGATCGGGCTCTGGCCAGCACCGGCATCCGGACCCTCGGACCTGGCGTCGATCCAGCGGGCGCTGCGACGCTACGGCTATGAGGTCACCCCCAGCGGCACCCTCGACGCGGTGACCACCGCCGCACTCCAGGCCTTCCAGCGCCACTTCCGCCCGGGGCTGATCGACGGCCAGCCGGATGAGGAGACGGCGGCCCTGCTGGCCGGGCCTGCTCCAACGGCTTGGTTGACGGCCGGCTCGCAAGCGCCTAGCTAACAGCCGCCAGACGGCTGGATGGCCGCTCCTCGACCCCCAGGGGCCGAGGGGAGGAAAGTCCGGGCTCCACGGAAACACGGTGCCGGGTAACGCCCGGCGGGGGCGACCCCAGGGAAAGTGCCACAGAGAGCAGACCGCCGGCGCCCGCCGTTAAACGCGGCCGCCGGTAAGGGTGAAAGGGTGCGGTAAGAGCGCACCGCGCTGCCGGCGACGGCAGCGGCATGGTAAACCCCACCGGGAGCAAGACCGCATAGGGGCGGCCGGCCGGCCGGTCCTTCGGGGCCGGTGCCGGCCAGGCGGGTTTCTGCCGCCGCCGCCCGGGTAGGTCGCGTGAGGCGTCCGGCAACGGACGTCCCAGAGGAATGGTCATCCATGGCCCCGCGAGGGGCCGGGACAGAACCCGGCTTATAGGCCGCCTGGCACTCTTCCCCTCGCCCGACCGCCGCTCGGCCCAACTTCGCCCGGCCGTTGCGATCGGGGGAACAGAAAAAGAACATCATTTCGCCCCATTGTCTTGTCAGCATTGCATTGGCTCGGCGTGGGGCAAGCAATGCGATCTCGTTTTGTTCCAAAAACGCTCCGGAGTGACGCGAAGACCTCCGCAACGCCCGGATATTCCAGGGTTTTACTATCCATTCCCATTGACCCCCATATGATCCCATGATATCCCATGAACACCCGCATACCGTCCCGACTGCGGGGGGAAATCTGGAGTTGGGACGCCCGAGATTTCGCAGGGCCGGCTGATGCAGCCGCCGGGTCGGCGATGGGAAGGGTCGGAACGGCCGACACGTCATGGCTTTGTTCCTCGATACATTCGTCAACAAGCTCGACCGAAAAGGGCGCGTTTCGGTCCCGGCGCCTTATCGCCAGCAGCTTGCCTCCAACGGCTTTCAGGGGATCGCCGCACTACCCTCCTTCAAGCACCGCGCCATCCAATGCGGCAGCCTCGAATGGCTCGACCAGATCAACCGCCAGCTGGGCGGCGTGGATCTCTTTTCCGACGAGCATGACGATCTGACGGCGACCTTGTTCGGCGATACCAAGCAGCTTCCCTTCGACGGCGAGGGGCGAATTATCCTGCCCTCGGCGCTGATCGAGCATGCGGGCATCGGCGAGCTCGCGGCCTTCGTCGGCCGCGGCAGCACCTTCGAGATCTGGGATCCCACCTCCCTCGATGCCTACAAGTCGGAAGCGCGCCGCCGCGCTCTGGACAAGGGCCGCACGCTGCCGCGTCGGCCGGCCGGCGAGGGCGCATGAGCGCGCCCCGGCACCGCCCCGTGCTGCTGGCCGAGGTGCTGAAGCTGCTGGCGCCCCGCGACGGCGGCATCTATGTCGACGGCACCTTCGGGGCCGGCGGCTACAGCCGCGCCATTCTGGAATCCGCCGACTGCCGCGTGGTCGGGCTCGACCGCGATCCCCGGGCCATCGCCGAAGGCGCGCCGCTTGCCGACAGCTTCGCCGGCAGGCTGACCCTGGTCGAAGGCCGCTTCGGCGAGATGGTCGACCTCCTCGCCGCCAAGGGCGTGGATGCTGCCGACGGGGTTGCGCTGGATCTCGGCGTCTCCTCCATGCAGCTCGACGAAGCCGAGCGCGGCTTCTCCTTCCGCGGCGACGGGCCGCTCGACATGCGCATGGGCGGCGAAGGCCCGAGCGCGGCCGATCTGGTCAATGATCTGGGCGAGGCGGAGCTCGCCGACATCCTCTTCCGCTACGGCGAGGAGAAGCGCGCCCGGGCGATCGCCCGCGCCATCATCCGCCGCCGCGCCCAAGGGCCGATCACACGCACCACCGAGCTTGCCGCGGTCGTCCGCAAGGTTCTCGGCCCCAAGAAGCGCGACGCCATCGATCCGGCGACCCGCAGCTTCCAGGCGCTGCGCATCGCCGTGAACGACGAACTCGGCGAGCTCGACCGCGGCCTGGCCGGCGCCGAGGCGCTGCTGAAGCCCGGCGGCCGGCTTGCGGTCGTCTCTTTCCATTCCCTCGAGGATCGCCGCATCAAGCGATTCCTGCGCGCGCGTTCGGGACGCACGCCGCAGGCATCACGCCATCTCCCGACCCCTGGTCGGGAGATGGCGCCCAGTTTCCAGCGCTGCCCCGGCGACGAGGCCGTCGCCGGCGAGGCCGAGATCGCCGCCAATCCGCGCGCCCGCTCCGCCCGCCTGCGCGGCGCCGAGCGCAGCGCGGCCCCGGCCTGGGGCCCCATCCTGGAGGCCGCGGCATGATGCGCGTCGGCACCCTGCTCTGGCTGGCCCTGGTGGCGATCGCCGGCTTCGGCCTGTTCCAATTGAAGTATCGCGTCCAGGGGCAGGAGCAGGAGCTCGCCCGCCTCTTTCACCAGATCCAGAACGACCGCGACCAAATCCAGGTGCTGCGCGCCGAATGGGCGCATCTGAACGATCCCCATCGCCTCGCCGATCTGGCGCGCCGCTATCTCGATCTCGCCCCCGTCGCCGGGGTGCAGATCGTGCGCTTCGATACCTTGCCCGCGCGGCCCACACCTCTGGTCGAAGAATATGCCGGCGGCTCGCTGGATCCTGCGACCGTCGCCTTGCTGACGCAGCTCGGCGGCGTCGGCGTGGTCAAGAAGGTGAAGCCATGAAGCCGCTCGGCGCCCGTCCCGCGCCCTGCAGTCCGCGCCATGCCGATCCGGTGCCGCCGCGGCGCGACGAGATCGTGCAGCTCGACGGCGCCACCAAGCGGGCGCTGGAGACCGGCCGTGCGCGCCTGCTGGTCGGTGCTGCGCTCTTCGCCCTGGCCTTCGCCGCGATCTGCGGACGGCTGGTCGACGTGACGATGCTGGAGGACGGCATCGATCCGCGCACTGCCGAGCAGCCGGGCCTCAGCGCCCCGGTCGCCGAGCGCGCCGATATCGTCGACCGCAACGGGGTCGTGCTCGCCACCAGCCTCGCCACCGGCTCGCTCTTCGCCAATCCGCGTCAGATCACGAATGTCGACGAGGCGGCCAAGGAGCTGGCCGCCACCATTCCCGATCTCAGCGTCGCCGAGCTGAAGGCCAAGCTCGGCGCGGACAAGAGCTTCGTCTGGCTGCAGCGCGATATGACCCCGCAGCAGCAGTTCGCCGTCAACCGCCTCGGCATCATGGGTCTCTATTTCCAGGCCGATGAGCGGCGTGTCTATCCCATGGGCTCGCTCACCAGCCATGTCGTCGGCTTCACCGATGTCGACGCCAAGGGGCTGGCCGGAATCGAGCGGTCCTTCGACGATGTGCTGGCGGGCGGACGCCATCCCGTGCAGCTCTCCCTGGATGTCCGCATTCAGCAGATCATGCGCGAAGAGCTGCAGCGCGGCATCGATGATTTCAACGGCATCGGCGGCGCGGGCATCGTGCTCGACGCCCAGACCGGCGAGATCCTCTCCTTGGTCTCGCTTCCGGATTTCGACCCGAATTTGGCGGCCACGGCCGGCCCCGACCAGCGCTTCAACCGCGCGACGCTGGGCGTCTACGAGATGGGCTCGACCTTCAAGACGCTGAACACCGCCATGGCGCTGGACAGCGGCAAGATCAAGATGACCGACACTTTCGACGCCGCCCATAACATCCAGATCGGCCGCTTTACGATCCATGACTTCGAGCATATGAACCGCGCCCTCTCGGTGCCCGAAGTGTTCATGTACTCCTCCAACATCGGCGCGGCCCGGATGGCGATGGTCGTCGGCATCGACATCCAGAAGGCCTTCATGGCGAAGTTCGGCATGCTGCGCCCTGTCAGCCTCGAGCTGCCGGAGCTCGGCAAGCCGCAGTACCCCGCGGATTGGCGGCCCATCAACAGCATGACCATCGCCTTCGGTCAGGGCATCGCCGTCAGCGCGGTGCATGTCGTCTCCGCCGTGGCCGCCATGGTCAATGGCGGGCTGATCCGGCCCGCGACGCTGATCAAGCGCTCGCCCGAAGAGGTGAGCGACGGCCAGCGCGTCATTTCGTCCAATACCTCCGACAAGATGCGTGAGCTATTGCGTCTCGTCGTCCAGGCCGGCACCGGCAAATCGGCCGATGCGCCGGGCTATCTCGTCGGCGGCAAGACCGGCACGGCGCAGAAGCAGAAAGGGCGCGGCTACGAAGCGAATGCGCGCCTTGCCTCCTTCGTCGGCGCCTTCCCCATGAGCACGCCGCGCTATGTGGTCTTCGTCATGGTGGATGAGCCGAAGCCGAATGCCCATTCCTACGGCTTTGCCACGGGCGGCTGGGTCGCGGCCCCGGTGGTGAGCCGCATCGTGCAGCGGATGGCGCCGATGGTCGGTCTCCCGCCCATCCCGAAGGATTCGCCGGAGGCGCAGAACGCGCTGCTGACGCAGGTAAGCGTCACGAATGCGGCTGAGTGAACTCTTGCGTGGGCCCAGGGAGGGCCAAGGCGTGACGACAGGTGGTACCGCGACGGGCGGCGTGACGACAGGGAGCGAGAGCGAGATCGAGATCCGCGGACTCTCCGCCGATTCACGCAAGATCGAGCCCGGCTTCCTCTTCGCCGCCTTGCCGGGGAGCAAGGCCGACGGCCGCGGCTTCATCGCCGAGGCCGCCGCCAAGGGCGCCGTCGCCGTGCTGGCGCCCGCCGGCACCCAATTGCCGCCCGGTATCGCGCTTGTCGCCGATGAGAACCCTCGCCGCCGCCTGGCCTTGATGGCGGCCCGCTTCTTCGCCCGCCAGCCGCGCATCGTCGCCGCGGTCACCGGCACCAGCGGCAAGACCTCCACCGCCGAATTCACGCGCCAGATCTGGCAGCTGCTCGGCCGGCGGGCCGCGAGCCTGGGCACGCTGGGCCTCGTCGCACCCGGCGGCAGCGAATATCTCTCCCTCACCACGCTGGATCCGATCGATCTCCATCGGCGCCTCGCGGGGCTGGCCGATTCCGGTATCGATCATCTGGCGATGGAGGCCTCCTCCCACGGCCTCGACCAGTTCCGCCTCGACGGGGTGAAAGTCGCGGCAGCCGCCTTCACCAATCTCAGCCGCGACCATCTCGACTACCACGGCACCATGGCCGCCTATCTCGCCAGCAAGCAGCGCCTCTTCGCCGAGGTGATGGCGTCCGGCGGCATGGCCGTGCTCAACCGCGACGCCCCGGAATTCGCCCAGCTCGCCACCGCCAGCACCGGACATGGTCATCGCCTGATCACCTTCGGCCGGCAGAGCGGCGATCTGAGGCTGGCCGAGCAGCAGCCCGAGGCCGAGGGCCAGCGCCTCGTCATCGAAGCCTTCGGCCGCCGCGAGAGCCTGTTCTTTCCGGTCGCCGGCGCCTTCCAGGCCGACAATCTCCTGGCCGCCCTCGGCCTCGCCATCGCCTGCGGCGAGGCGGTGGACCGGGTGCTTGCCGTCGTGCCGCGCCTGGCCGGCGTCCATGGCCGCATCGAGCGCGTGGCCCAGCATCCCAATGGCGCGCCGATCTATGTCGACTATTCCCACAAGCCCGGCGCGCTGGAAGCGGTGCTGACCGCGCTTCGTCCCCATGCCCGGGGCCGGCTGGTCGTCGTCTTCGGCTGCGGCGGCGATCGCGATCGGGGCAAGCGCCCGCTGATGGGCGAGGTCGCCACGCGGCTCGCCGATCGCATCATCGTCACCGACGACAATCCGCGCAGCGAGGACCCGGCGGCGATCCGCCGCGAGGTCCTGGCCGGTGCCCCGGATGCGCTCGAGATCGGCGACCGGCGCGCCGCGATCCGCCAGGCCGTGGCTGAACTCGGTCCTCAGGATCTGCTGGTCATCGCCGGCAAGGGCCATGAGACGGGCCAGACCATCGCCGGCTGGACCCATCCCTTCGACGACAGCGCCGAAGCCCGCGCCGCGGCGGAGGCCGTGCGATGAGCATCGCCTGGACGGCCGCCGAAGCCGTCGCCGCCACCGGCGGGCGCCTCACCGGGCCCGCCGAATGGCAGGCCGTGGGAGTCTCCATCGACAGCCGCAGCGTCAAGCCCGGCGAGCTCTTCGTCGCACTCGAAGGCCCGAGCTTCGACGGACATGACTATATCGCCGCGGCGCTGGAGCGAGGGGCGGTCGCCGCCCTCGTCCATCGCCGGCCGCAGGCACTCGCCGCCGATGCGCCGCTGCTGACGGTGGAGGATACGCTCGCCGGGCTGACCCGGCTGGGTCTTGCCGGGCGGGCGCGCAGCCGCGCCCGCTTCGTGGGTGTCACCGGCAGCGTCGGCAAGACCGGCAGCAAGGAAGCGCTTCGCCTGGCGCTCTCCACCCAGGCCGAGACCTATGCCAATGAAGGCAGCCTCAACAACCATTGGGGCGTGCCGCTGAGCCTCGCCCGCCTGCCGCGCGAGGTCTCGCTGGGCGTCTTCGAGCTCGGCATGAATCATCCCGGCGAGCTGGGTCCCCTCTCCCGCATGGTCCGTCCCGATGTGGCGGTCATCACCACCATCGAGCCGGCCCATGTCGAGTTCTTCGATTCCATCGAGGCCATCGCGGACGCCAAGGCCGAGATCTTCGAGGGCATGAATTCTTCCGGTATCGCCGTGCTGAACCAGGACAATGCGCAGTACGAGCGTCTGGCCGATCATGCCCGCCGCCACGGCATCGCCCGCATCCTGGGATTCGGCGAGCAGTCCGGCGCCGACATCCGCCTGCTCGACTGCCGCCTGGAGGCCATGAGCAGCGAGGTCAGGGTCGAGATCCTCGGCCGGCGCCTCGACTATCGCCTGGGCGCGCCCGGGCGGCATTGGGTGCAGAACAGCCTCGGCGTGCTGGGGGCGGTCGCCGCCCTCGATCTCGATATCGGACTCGCCGCCGGCGCGCTCGCGGCCCTCAGCCCGCCCAAGGGCCGCGGCCAGCGCCGGCAGATCTCGCTTCCCGGCGGCACGCTGGAACTGATCGACGAGAGCTACAACGCCAGCCCGGCGGCGATGCGCGCCGCCTTCGCCGTGCTCGCCCGCGCCGAGCCGGGTCCGAAGGGCCGGCGCATCGCCGTGCTGGGCGATATGCGCGAGCTGGGCGACCAGGCTCCGGCCCTTCATGCCGATCTCGCACCCGCCATCGTCGCCGCCGGCATCGATCTCGTGCTCACCTGCGGGCCGCAGATGAAGTTCCTGCAGGCGGCTCTGCCGGCCTCGCGGCGCGGCGCGCAGGCGGAGGATTCCCAGGCCCTCATCCCCGCCGTTCTCGGCGAGCTGCGGCCGGGCGATGTGGTCCTGGTCAAGGGCTCCCTCGGCACCAAGATGGCACCGATCATCGAGGCCATGCTGCGCCAGGACGAGCAGGCGAAGCAGGCCGCAGGCCCGCGCGCCCGCGCGGCCAACGGCCGCTGAGCGGGGGCGCCCATGCTCTATAACCTCCTCGCGCCCTATGCCGGCGAGACCATCATCTTCAACCTGTTCCGCTATCTGACCTTCCGCAGCGGCGGGGCGGTGGTGACGGCGCTGGCCATCAGCTTCGTCCTCGGCGCCCCGATCATCCGCTGGCTCAAGCGCAAGCAGCGCGAGGGCCAGCCGATCCGCAGCGACGGGCCGGAATCCCATCTCATCACCAAGAAGGGCACGCCCACCATGGGCGGCGTGCTGATCCTTCTCGCGGTCACCCTCAGCACGCTGCTCTGGGCGGATCTGCGCAACGGCTTCGTCTGGGTCGTGCTCTTCGTCACCGTCGGCTTCGGCGCCATCGGCTTCGCCGACGATTATCTGAAGCTCACCCGGCGCAACAGCAAGGGCCTGCCCGGAAGGCGCAAGCTCATCGGCCAGTTCGCCATCAGCTTCCTCGCCGCCTTCCTCATCATGCGTCTGACGCCCGCTCCTCTCAGCGACATTCTCGCCATTCCCTTCATCAAGACGCCGCTCCATCTCGGCTGGTTCTATTTGCCGCTCGCGGCCGTGGTGATGGTCGGCGCCTCGAACGCCGTCAATCTGACCGACGGGCTCGACGGGCTCGCCATCGGCCCGATCATGTTGGCCGCGGGCTGCTTCGCCCTCATCGCCTATCTCGCCGGCAATTCGGTCTTCGCGACATATCTGCAGATCAACTACATCCCGGGCTCGGGCGAGCTTGCCGTCCTCTGCGGCGCGCTGGTGGGCGCGGGCATGGGCTTCCTCTGGTTCAACGCGCCGCCCGCCATGGTCTTCATGGGCGACACCGGCTCGCTCGCCAGCGGCGGGGCGCTGGGCGCCATCAGCGTCGTCGCCAAGAACGAGCTGGTGCTTGCCATCGTCGGCGGGCTCTTCGTGCTGGAGACGGTCTCCGTCATCGTCCAGGTCGGCTCCTTCAAGCTGACGGGCCGGCGCGTCTTTCGCATGGCCCCGCTGCATCACCATTTCGAGAAGAAGGGCTGGGCGGAGCCCACCATCGTCATCCGCTTCTGGATCATCGCGGCGATCCTGGCCCTGGCGGGCCTCGCCTCGCTGAAGCTGCGCTGAGGGACGCCGGATGATCCGCATCCCTCATGAATCCGGCCGTCCCGTCGCGGTGCTCGGCCTCGGCAAATCGGGGCTGACGGCGGCGCGCGCGCTGGCCGCCAGCGGCGCCGAGGTCTGGGCCTGGGACGATGACGCCGCCAAGCGCACCCAGCTGGCGACAACCGATCTCTACGCCTGCGACTGGACGCGTCCCTCGGCGCTGGTGCTGAGCCCCGGCATTCCCTATCGCTTTCCCAAGCCCCATCCGGTGGCCGCCAAGGCCGAGGCGGCCGGCTGCCCCGTGATCGGCGAGGTCGAGCTGCTGTTCCGCGCCCAGCCGCGCGCACGCTATCTCGGCATCACCGGCACCAACGGCAAATCCACCACCACCGCTTTGATCGGCCATCTCCTGGCGCGGGCGGGAAAGCGGATCGAGGTCGGGGCCAATCTCGGCACACCGGCGCTCGCTTTGGCGCCGCTGGCCGAAGAAGGCACCTATGTCCTCGAGATGTCCTCCTACCAGCTCGAGCTGGTGCCGAGCGCACGCTTCGACATCGGCGTCATGCTCAACATCACGCCGGATCATCTCGACCGCCATGGCGGCATGGCGGGCTATGCCGCCGCCAAGGCCCGGATCTTCCAGCACCAGAAGAAAGACGATTGGGCGGTCATCGGCATCGACGACGAGCCCAGCCGGCGTATTCACGACTCGCTCCACGGGGGCCAGCATGTCGCCACCCTGGCCATCGGCCGCGCCGTGCCCGACGCCATCACCGTGCAGGATGCCATCCTGCGGGACGAGCGCGGGCGGGCGGTGATGGATCTGGGCCGCGCCCCTGCCCTTCCCGGTGCGCATAATTGGCAGAACGCCGCCGCAGCCTATGCCACGGCCCGGGCGCTGGGCATTCCGGAGAGCGAGATCATTGCCGGCATCGAGACCTATCCGGGCCTCGCCCATCGCCAGGAGTTGATCGCCGAGCGCGACGGCATCCGTTTCGTCAACGACAGCAAGGCGACCAATGCCGATGCCACGGCCAAGGCGCTCGCCTGCTACGACCCGATCTATTGGATCCTGGGCGGGCGGCCCAAGGAGACCGGGCTCGACGGGCTCGAGCCTTATTATCCCCGCGTCGTGCGCGCCTATCTGATCGGCGAGGCGGCGGCGGATTTCGAACGCCGGCTGC
Organism: uncultured Alphaproteobacteria bacterium; assembly: GCA_963757155.1. Classification (GTDB taxonomy): domain Bacteria; phylum Pseudomonadota; class Alphaproteobacteria; order Dongiales; family Dongiaceae; genus DASXQK01. Next base: position 636,684 of record CAVWQS010000040.1, on the reverse strand, counting down.
AGGCCCATGGCGTCGCCACGCGGCAATGCGGAACGCTGGACCGCGCGGTCGCCGCCGCGCTGGACGATGCCGCGGCCGAGCATCGGCCGGGGGCGGTGGTGCTGCTCTCGCCGGCCGCGGCCTCCTTCGATCAATTCTCGGGTTTCGAGGAGCGCGGCAATCGCTTCCGCAGCCTCGTCGAGGCTTCCAGCCAGACGTCGCGGAGGGCGGAATGAGCAATTTCTCCCGCGCCGACCGCAGCGTGCTGGGACTCTGGTGGTGGACCGTCGACCGCTGGACTCTGGCCGCGCTTGCCGCCCTGATCTTCATCGGTGCCCTTCTCGTGCTGGCCGCCAGCCCGGCGGTGGCGCTGCGCCTGAAGCTCGACAGCTTCTATCTCGTGCGCCACCATTTCGCGCTGCTGGGGCCCGCGCTTCTGATCATGCTCGGGGTCTCCCTCTGCGGGCCGCTGGGCATCCGGCGCGTCGCGATGATCGGGCTTCTGATCGCGCTGGCGCTGACGGCCGTCACCCTCTTCGCCGGCCAGGAGATCAAGGGCGCCCGGCGCTGGGTCGATCTCGCCGGGCTTTCGCTGCAGCCTTCGGAATTCCTGAAGCCCTGCTTCGCTGTCACCACCGCCTGGCTCTTCGCGGAGCAGCACGGCCAGCGCCGCGTGCCCGGCAATATCATCGCCGTCCTGCTCTATCTCGTCATCGTCGCCTTGCTGATGAGCCAGCCGGATTTCGGCATGACCTTCGTCATCTCGGTCACCTGGTTCGCCCAATTCGTGCTGGCCGGCCTGCCGCTGCTCTGGGTCGGGGCCTTCGCGCTGGTGGGCGCCGGCGGCGTGGTGGGGGCCTATTACCTGTTTCCCCATGTCGCCACCCGCATCGACGGCTTCCTCAACCCCGCCACCGGCGACAGCTATCAGGTCGATCGCGCGCTGGAGGCCTTCGTCAATGGCGGGCTCTGGGGCCGCGGTCCCGGCGAAGGCACGGTGAAGCAGGTGCTGCCCGATGCCCATTCCGATTTCGTCTTCGCCGTCGCCGGCGAGGAATTCGGCCTCATCGCCTGCCTGCTCATCGTGGCACTCTTCAGCTTCGTCGTGCTGCGCGGCTATGGAAGGCTGTTCAAGGAGACGAACCTTTTCGTGATGCTGGCGGCCGCGGGGCTGATCACCGATTTCGGCCTGCAGGCGGTCATCAACATGGCCTCCAGCCTGCATCTGATGCCGACCAAGGGCATGACGCTTCCCTTCATCAGCTATGGCGGCTCCTCGCTGCTCGCTCTGGCGCTGGCCATGGGCATGCTGCTGGCGCTCTCGCGCCGGCGCTTCGGCCCGGGCGGGATCTCATGAGCGCGCGGCCCATTGTTCTCGCCGCCGGCGGCACCGGCGGCCATATGTTTCCGGCGGAGGCGCTGGCCCGCGCCCTCCTCGCCCGCGGCCGGCGCGTGATCCTGGTCACCGACCGCCGCGGCCGTGGGTTCGGCGACCGCTTGCCGGCGGTCGAGGTCTTTCGCATCACGGCGGCGGGGCTTGCCGGCGGCAGCCTGCTGCGCCGCGCCCAGGGCATCGCGCAGCTTCTGCGCGGCTATCTCCAGGCGCGCCGGCTCGTGATCCGACTGCGGCCGGCCCTCGTCGTGGGCTTCGGCGGCTATGCCTCGGTGCCGACGGTCTATGCCGCCCAGCGCGCCGGCCTTCCCACCCTGCTGCACGAGCAGAATGCCGTGCTGGGCCGGGCCAACCGCATGCTGGCCGCCCAGGCCCGCGCCGTCGCCACCTCCTTCCCCGAGACCGCGGCGCTCGGCAAGGCCACCCCGCGCCTCACTGGCAATCCCGTGCGCCCGGCGATCGCCGCCCTCGGCGCAGAGCCCTATCCGGCCATGGACGGCACGCTCCGCCTGCTGGTGTTGGGCGGCAGCCAGGGCGCCCGCGTCTTCGCCCGGCTGATCCCCGCCGCACTCGCCGCGCTGGCGGCCGAGCGGCGCCGGCGGATCGCCATCGCCCAGCAATGCCGGCCCGAAGATCTGGAGCAGGTGCGCAGCGCCTATGCCGCCCTCGGACAGCCGGCGGAGCTCGCCGATTTCTTCACCGATGTCGCCGAGCGGCTCGCCATCGCCCATCTCGTCATCTCGCGCAGCGGCGCCTCGACGGTCGCCGAGCTCGCCGCCGCCGGACGGCCCGCGATCCTGCTGCCCTATCCCCATGCCACCGACGATCACCAGACCGCCAATGCCGCCGCCTTCGCCGGCGCCGGGGCGGGCTGGCTGATGCCCGAGGCCGAGGCGACACCGGAGAGCCTGGCGCAGCGCCTGGCGATGCTGCTCGACGATCCCGCCGCCCTCACCAACGCGGCGGCGGCGGCGCGCAAGTTCAGCCAGGGCGATGCCGCGGCGCGGCTTGCCGATCTGGCCGAGGCGCTGATCCCCGCCAATGGCGGCCATCCCCAGGGGGTGGCGGCGGCATGAGGGCCCTTCCGCTCGAGATCGGCCTGCTGCATTTCGTCGGCATCGGCGGCATCGGCATGAGCGGCATCGCCGAGATCCTGCACAACCTCGGCTATCAGGTGCAGGGCAGCGACCTCGCCGACAATTACAACGTCAAGCGGCTGCGCGAGGCCGGCGTGCATGTCGCCATCGGCCATGTCGCGGAGAATCTCGGCGAGGCCGCGGTGATCGTGGTCTCCTCCGCCGTCAAGCCGGACAATCCCGAGGTCGTCGCCGCCCGCGCGCGCCAGCTTCCCATCGTGCGCCGCGCCGAGATGCTGGGCGAGCTGATGCGCCTGAAATGGTCGGTCGCCGTCGGCGGCACCCATGGCAAGACGACCACGACCTCGCTGGTCGCGGCCTTGCTCGATGCCGCGGGCTTCGATCCCACGGTGATCAACGGCGGCATCATCAACAACTACGGCACCAATGCGCGGCTGGGCGCGGGCGACTGGATGGTGGTGGAGGCCGATGAATCCGACGGCACCTTCACCAAGCTGCCGGCCACCATCGCCATCGTCACCAATATGGATCCCGAGCATCTCGACTTCTACGGCTCGGTCGAGGCGATGAACCGCGCCTTCGAGCAATTCGTCGAGAACATCCCCTTCTACGGCTTCGCCGTGCTCTGCCTGGATCATCCCGTGGTCCAGGCCATGATCGGGCGCATCGACGATCGCCGGATCGTGACCTACGGCCTCAGCCCCCAGGCCGATGTGCGCGCCGTGAATATCGCCATCGATCCGAGCGGGGCCAGCTATGACGTCGTCATCTCCGCCCGTGGCACCACCTCCGAGCGGCTGATCCGGGGCCTGCGCCTGCCGATGATGGGCGAGCACAACGTCCAGAACTCGCTCGCCGCCATCGCCGTCGCCCATGAGATGGGCGCCGACGACGACACCATTCGAAAGGCCTTGGCGGGATTCGGCGGCGTCAAGCGGCGCTTCACCCGCACCGGCGAGGTCGACGGCATCATCGTGATCGACGATTACGGCCATCACCCCGTGGAGATCGCCGCCGTGCTGCGCGCCGCCCGCGCCGCCACCCGCGGCAAGGTGATCGCCGTCGTGCAGCCCCATCGCTACACGCGCCTCGCCCAGCTGTTCGAGGAATTCTGCACCTGCTTCAACGACGCCGACCGGGTCATCGTCGCCGATGTCTATGCCGCGGGCGAAGCGCCCATCGAGGGCGTCAACCGCGACCGGCTGGTCGAAGGGTTGATCGGCCACGGCCATCGTCATGTGTTGGCGCTGCCGGGGCCAGCCGATCTCGCCGCCATGGTCGATAGCCTCGCCGCCCCCGGCGATCTCGTGGTCTGCCTCGGCGCCGGCAATATCACCCAATGGGCGCAGGCCTTGCCCGACGAGCTCGCCAGATTGCGCCCGGGGTCGCCGGGCGTGACGGCAGGGGCGGGACGATGATCATGGCCGATATCCGCCCTCGCCCGCTGATCGAGCGCCTGCCCCAGGTGCGCGGCCGGCTGACGGCGAAGGCGCCGCTCGCCGGCATCACCTGGTTTCGCGTCGGCGGCCCGGCCGAGGTCATGTTCCGGCCGGCCGATCGGGAGGATCTGCAGCATTTCCTCAGCGGCCTGCCCGCCGATGTCCCGGTCACCGTCATCGGCGTCGGCTCCAATCTCCTGGTGCGCGACGGCGGGGTGCCCGGCGTCGTGCTGCGGCTCGGACGCAGCTTCGCCGAGATTCGCATCGGGCCGGGGCATATCCGCACCGGTGCCGCGGCGCTCGACCTCAACGTCGCGCGCACGGCGGCCGAGGCGGGCATCGCCGGCCTGGAATTCCTCTCCGGCATTCCCGGCACCATCGGCGGGGCGCTGCGCATGAATGCCGGCGCCTATGGCCATGAGCTGGTCGATGTCGTCACCGCCGCCGAAGCGGTGGACCGCCAGGGCGGGCTGCATCGCCTGGCCAAGGGCGACCTCGGCCTCACCTATCGCCATTCCAGCGTGCCGGAGGATTGGATCTTCACCGGCGCCGAGCTTGCCGGCAGCGCGGGCGCGACCGATGCGATCCTGGCGCGGCTCGCCGAGATCCAGGCGGCGCGCGAGACGACCCAGCCGATCCGCAGCCGCACCGGCGGCAGCACCTTCGCCAATCCGCCGGGACAGAAGGCCTGGGAGCTGATCGATCGTGCCGGCTGCCGCGGCCTGACGCTGGGCGGCGCCATGGTGTCCGAGAAGCATTGCAACTTCCTGATCAATACCGGTGCCGCGACCGCCGCGGAGATCGAGACCCTCGGCGAAACCGTGCGCCGGCGCGTGCGCGAGGCCACGGGCTTCGACCTCCGCTGGGAGATCCGGCGCATCGGGGTCGATCTTCCTGTCGAAGGGGCGAGCCGATGAGCAAGCGGGTCGCAGTGCTCATGGGCGGACGTTCGGCCGAGCGCGAGGTATCGCTGGTGACCGGCGCCGCCTGCGTGGAAGGGCTGCGCCAGAAGGGCTATGACGTGCTGCCGATCGATGTCGGGACTGACCTCGACGATCTGCTGCGCGCCCTCGAGCCCCGTCCCGATGCGGTCTTCAATGCGCTGCACGGCCATTTCGGCGAGGACGGGCGGATCCAGGGCCTGCTCGATCTGCTGAGCCTGCCCTATACCCATTCCGGCCTGCTGGCCTCGGCGCTCGCCATGGACAAGCCGCTGGCCAAGCAGGTCTTCGCCACGGTCGGCCTGCGCTGCCCCGAGGGCAAGGTGCTCACGGTCGACAGCCTGCTGAAGAGCGATCCCTTCCCGCGCCCCTATGTCGCCAAGCCCGCCGCCGAAGGCTCCAGCGTCGGCGTGCGCATCGTGCGCGATGGCGACAACCTGCCGCCGCTGGGCAGCGGGAACTGGCCCTTCGGCTCCCAGGTGCTCGTCGAGCGCTATATCCCCGGCCGCGAGCTGACGGTCGCCGTCATGGGCGGCGAGGCGCTCGCGGTCACCGAGCTTCGCCCGAGGAGCGGCTTCTACGACTACGAAGCCAAATACACCGAGGGGAAGACCGAGCATCTGATTCCCGCACCGGTGTCGGCGAAGATTGGCGAGGCGACGAAGAGCATGGCGGTCGCCGCGCATGGCGCGCTCGGCTGCCGCGGCGTGACCCGCTGCGATTTCCGTTTCGACGACACGCAGCCCGGCCTCGACGGGCTCTATCTCTTGGAGATCAACACCCAGCCCGGGATGACGCCGCTCTCTCTGGTGCCGGAGCAGGCCGCCTATCGCGGCATCTCCTTTCCCGACCTCGTCGGCTGGATGGTGGAGAACGCGCAATGCGACGCTTGAATCCCGACGCCATCGAGCGTGGCGCCAAGCCGCGCGCCGGCCGCAAGGCCCCCGGCGGACAAAATGGCGCGCCCGCGCCGCGCCCGGTGGCACGTCAAGCCGCACGCCGCCGGCCCGCGCCGCGCTGGCAGCGCATCGCCTGGCGCAGCGCTGCCGTCGCGGCCATCGCTTTGCTGCTGGCCGGCGGCGCCGGCTGGCTCTGGCGTGCCGGCATACCGGCGTCGATCTACGGCCAGGTCACCGGGCGCCTGCTGACGGCGAGCGCCGATGCGGGCTATCGCCTGCGCCAGGTCATCGTCGAAGGACGCAAGAACACGCCGCGCGAGGTGCTGCTCGGCAGCCTCGGCGTCCATATGGGCCAGCCGCTTCTCGCCATCGATCCCGTCGATATGAAGAAGAGGCTCCAGAGCCTCGGCTGGATCCGCAGCGTCACGGTGGAGCGCCGGCTGCCCGACGCGCTCTATGTCCGCATCACCGAGGATTATCCGGCGGCGATCTGGCAGCAGAGCGGCACCTTCCGCCTGATCGACCGCGACGGCCATCTGATCAGCGATGTGGATATCGCCCGTTTCGCCCGGCTGCCGGTCGTGGTCGGCGCCGAGGCGCCGCAGCACACCGCCGATCTGCTCGACATGCTCGCGCGCGAGCCCGATCTCGCGGCCCGGGTCAGGGGTGCGGCCTGGGTGGGCGAGCGGCGCTGGAACCTGCATTTCGACAATGGCGTCGACGTCAAGCTGCCGGCGGATTCGCCGCAGGCGGCCTGGTCGCTGCTGGCCCGGCTCGAGCGGGAGCAGAGCCTGCTCGCCCGGGACGTCAGCGTCATCGACTTGCGCATGCCGGACCGCCTCGTGGTCCGGCTTGGCCCGGCGGCCGAGCTGCGCCGCCAGCCGGGCAACGACACCTAGGGGGACGAAGGCATCATGCGGAAAGCAAAACTCAGCACCGGCGGGGATCTGACGGCAGCCCTGGATGTGGGCACCACCAAGGTCTGCTGCTTCATCGCGCGGCGCGGCGAGGACGGCCGGCCGCAGGTCGTCGGCATCGGCCATCAGCTCGCCCGCGGCTTGCGCGGCGGGGCCATCGTCGACATGGAGGCGGCCGAGGCCTCGATCCTGACCGCGGTTCATGCCGCCGAGCAGATGGCGGGCGAGACGCTGCGCGACGTCACGGTCAATGTGGCCGGCGGCCATCCCGCCTCCCAGACCATCGGCGTCGAGGTGGCGATCGCGGGCCATGAGGTGGGCGATATCGATCTGCGCCGGGTGCTGGACCAGGGCCAGGTCTTCGACGCCACGCCGGACCGCCGGCTGATCCACTCGATCCCCGTCGGCTACACCATCGACGGCAGCCGCGGCATCCGCGATCCCCGCGGCATGTATGGCGAGCGCCTGGGCGTCGACATGCATGTCGTCACGGCGGCGGCGGGGCCGGTGCGCAACCTCAGCACCTGCATCGCCCGCTGCCACCTCGATATCCGCTCTTTGGTCGTCTCGCCCTATGCCGCGGGGCTCGCGAGCCTGGTGGACGACGAGATGGATTTGGGCGTCTGCGTCGTCGACATGGGCGGTGGCACCACGACGCTCGCCGTCTTCTTCGACGGCAATGTGGTCTATACCGACAGCATCCCCATCGGCGGCCAGCACGTGACCAGCGACATCGCGCGCGGCCTCTCGACGCCGCTCGCCCATGCCGAGCGCATGAAGACCCTCTACGGCAATTGCGTGCCCTCCCCCGCCGACGAGCGCGAGCAGATCACCGTGCCCCAGGTCGGCGAGGAGGATCAGGCCCAGGCCAACACGATTCCCAAGTCGATCCTGGTCGGAATCATCCAGCCGCGACTCGAGGAGACCTTCGAGATCGTTCGCTCGCGGCTCGAGACCAGCGGCTTCGACAAGATCGCGGGCCGGCGGATCGTGCTCACCGGCGGGGCCAGCCAGCTCACCGGCGTGCGCGAGCTGTCCCAGCTCGTCCTCGACAAGCAGGTGCGCATGGGCCGGCCGATCCGGATCGGCGGTCTCGCGGAATCGACCAACGGCCCGGCCTTCGCGGTCGGTGCGGGTCTGATCGCCTATGCCCAGCGTGTCGCAAGCGACGAACCGCGGCCGAGTTGCATGCATGCCGACGCGCCCAACGGCCTGATCGGGCGACTCGGGAATTGGCTGAAAGAGAATTTCTAGCGGCGGGAAGCGATGTCGAGAACGTCAATAAATCCGGGCACAAACGCGGCCGGCTTGACCGGCGAAGACATGACAGTACGCTGACAACGGAGGATGAAAATGACCTTAAACCTTTCGATGCCGAACGCTCCGTTCGAGCTCAAGCCCAAGATCACCGTTGTCGGTGTCGGCGGCGCGGGCGGGAACGCCGTCAACAACATGATCAAGCAGAATCTGGAAGGCGTCGATTTCATCGTCGCCAATACGGATGCCCAGGCCCTGGCGCAGTCGCTCTGCCAGCGCCGCATCCAGCTGGGTCAGAGTCTTCACCTCCGGGCTCGGCGCCGGGTCGCGTCCCGACGTCGGCCGCGCCGCCGCCGAGGAGGCGCTGGACGAGATCATCGCTCAGCTCCAGGGCTCGAACATGGTCTTCATCACCGCGGGCATGGGCGGCGGAACGGGCACCGGTGCCGGGCCCGTCATCGCCGCGGCCACCCGCGAGCAGGGGATCCTGACCGTCGGCGTGGTGACGAAACCCTTCCATTTCGAAGGGCTGCACCGCATGCGGATCGCCGACGCCGGCATCCAGGAGATGCAGCAGTTCGTCGATACCCTGATCATCATCCCCAACCAGAACCTGTTCCGCATCGCCAATGAGAAGACGACCTTCGCGGACGCCTTCAACATGGCGGACCAGGTGCTGGATTGCGGCGTGCGCGGCGTCACCGATCTGATGGTGAAGCCGGGCCTGATCAATCTGGATTTCGCCGATATCCGCGCCGTCATGACCGAGATGGGCAAGGCGATGATGGGCACCGGCGAGGCCGAGGGGCCGAACCGCGCCATCGGGGCGGCCGAAGCGGCGATCTCCAACCCGCTGCTCGACGATGTATCGATGAAGGGCGCGCGCGGCGTGCTGATCAACATCACCGGCGGCCTCGACATGACCCTGTTCGAGGTCGACGAGGCGGCCAACCGGATCCGCAGCGAGGTCGATCCCGAGGCCAATATCATCTTCGGCTCGACCTTCGATCCCACTCTCGAGGGCAAGGTCCGCATCTCCGTGGTCGCCACGGGCATCGACGGCATCGCTTTGCAGCAGCCGCGCCCGGTGTCGCTCAGCCTGGTGACCGGAACCGGCCGTTCGGTGCCGGCGCCGGCCGCCGAGCGCCACGAGCCCGGCATGGTCGCCTCGGCCCCGGCCGGCGGCATGGAGATCCGTCGCGAGACGGCAGGCGCCAATGCCTTGGCGGCTCAGCCCGTCGCCATGGCGGCCCCGGCCTATGCGCCCGCCACGGCGCCCGTGGTGGCCGAGGCCCGGATGACGCAGCCGGCCATGGCGGCCCCCCAGCCGGCAATGGCTCAGCCGGCCATGACCGCCCAGCCGGCCCGCACTCAGGCCGCGCCGCAGCGGACAGCCCCGGCGGAGAAGCCCTTCGTGGCCCCCCCGCCGGTGCAACGGATGCCCCCGGCGCCGCAGCCGGAAATGGCCCCCCCGTTGGAGGCGGAACACCTGTCGGCCCCGCCGCCAGCCCCGGCACCCCGCAAAATGCCCAATCTTTTCAGCAGGGTAACGGGAAGCGCCTGGTCGCGGGTTACGGCCACTGAGACCCGGGAGCCGGTCACCCCGCAGCTTCGGGCCAGCCCGGCGCCGCGGCCGGCCGCGGCTGCCCCCGCCCCCCAGGCGGCGCCGGCTGCCCCTCAGCCTGCTCCCGCCCAGCCGACCTATACGGCCCAGCCGGCCGCCGCCTCTCATGCGGCCCCGCCGGTGCAGCCGCGGCTCAGCGGGCTGGACCCCAAGGATCGGCTGGCCACCAGCCGGGCCGAGGAGGATCTGCTTGACATCCCGGCGTTTTTGAGGCGCCAGGCGAACTAGACGGGAACTGGACGCCACGCCGAAAGGGCAATACCCTGTCGGCGCCTTCACTGGACCCCCGGACACGTGGCGCCAAGCCCCGGTCCGGGGGACCCCGTGAGGCAGGGGGTCGCCGACCTGGTATCTCGAGAGAAAAACATTGATGACTGAGTCAGAACGACCGGCGCCGGAAGCCCGCGAGCTGCAGCGCCAGACGACACTGAAGAACGCGATCCATTGCTCCGGTACGGCCCTCCATCATGGCGGTCATGTTTCGATGGCCATGCTTCCTGCCCCTGCGAACTCCGGAATCGTCTTCCGCCGCACCGACCTCGCGGGGCGCGGCGTCTCGATCCCCGCGAATTGGCGCCATGTGGCCGACATGCCCATGTGCACCGCGCTGGAATCCGAGGGCGTCCAGATCGCCACCATCGAGCATGTCATGGCGGCGCTGGCCGGCGGCGGCATCGACAATCTGCTGATCGAGATCCAGGGGCCCGAGCTGCCGATCATGGACGGCAGCGCCTGGCCCTTCGTCTTCCTGATCGAATGCGCCGGGGTGGTCGAGCTCGAAGCCACGCGCCGCTTCGTCAAGATCCTGCGCCCGGTGACGCTCGCCGCCGGCGGGCGCAGCGTGGCGCTCCGGCCGGGCGACGGCTTCTCCATCGACTTCGAGGTCGATTACGGCGCCGGCGCCATCGCGCGCCAACGCTGCCAGATCGATCTGGTCAACGGCGCCTTCAAGAACGAGCTGAGCCGGGCCCGCACCTTCGGCTTCCTGCATGAGGTCGACGCACTGCGCGCGGCGGGGCTCGCCCGCGGCGCCTCCCTCGAAAACGCCATCGTGGTCACCCATGACGGCGTCATGAACGAAGGCGGCTTGCGCTTCCCGGACGAGTTCGTGCGCCACAAGGCGCTCGATGCGCTCGGCGACCTCTATCTCGCCGGCGCGCCCATCATCGGCCACTTCGAAGGCCGGCGCTCGGGCCACAAGCTCAACCATCGGCTCCTGCGCGCGCTGTTCCAGCGCCGCGATGCCTGGTGCTGGAGCGATTCCAACGCCAGCGGCCCGGTGATGCCCGAGTCCCGGCGGGCGGCCGGTCTTCGCGGCTGACGTCGTCGGCTTACCCCTGGCGCTTGAGAGGCCGAAGCGCGCTGCCTATAGTGCGCCCCACAAAATAATGCGGGCGGCCGCGTCACAGCGAGACATGAGCTGAATGGACCATCGGGCGCGACGGTTGCCGCGACTTGCGGCGCTGACCTTGATCGGCGGCCTGCTGGGCGCGGTCCTGCTTGGGACGGGCCTGTCGGGATGCCAATCGGATGCCGATTTGGCGCGGCGCAATCAGATCCCCGATGAGCCGGCCGAGGCGCTCTACAACCAGGGCATGGCCGCCCTGCAAGCCGGCAACATCAGCGATGCGACCCGGTTCCTCGAAGAGGTCGAGACGCAGCATCCCTACTCGGCCATCGCGCCCCAGGCCCAGATCATGGATGCCTATGCCTATTACCGCGGCAATCGCTATGACGAGGCCATCGGCGCCATCGACCATTTCCTCGATCTGCATCCCGGCAACAAGGACGCTGCCTACGCTTATTATCTGAAGGCGCTGTGCTACTACGAGCAGATCGAGGATGTGCGCCGCGACCAGAAGACAACGGAGCAGGCACTCGCCGCCCTGCAGGAGGTGGTCGACCGCTTCCCGAACACGTCCTATGCCCGCGATGCCGCCCTCAAGATCGATCTCACCCGCGACCATCTCGCCGGCAAGGATATGGAAATCGGGCGCTGGTACGAGAACCGGCTGCAATATCTCGCGGCCATCAACCGCTTCCGCAGCGTGGTCGAGAAATATCAGACCACGAGCCATGTGCCGGAGGCCCTCGAGCGCCTGACCGAATGCTATCTGGCGCTGGGCGTCACCGACGAGGCCCAGACGGCGGCCGCGGTGCTCGGCTACAACTATCCGGGCAGCTCCTGGTATCAGGTCAGCTATGACCTCTTGAAAGCGAAGAACCTGAAGCCGGAGGCGAAGCCCGGCTCCTGGCTCAACGACGTCTTCTGACAGGCGCTGAAGGCGATGCTCCTCGGACTTGCCATCCGCGACATCGTCCTGATCGACCGCCTCGATCTCGCCTTCGCGCCGGGGCTGAGCGTGCTCACCGGCGAGACCGGCGCCGGCAAATCGATCCTTCTCGATGCTCTGGGCCTGGCGCTGGGCGCGCGCGCCGATGCCGGCCTGCTGCGCCGGGGTGCCGCCCAGGCGAGCGTGACCGCCGAGTTCGACCTGCCCCCGCGCCATCCGGCCGCCGCCCTTCTCGCCGAGCAGGGCCTCGAGGTCGAAGGCAATCTTCTCCTCCGCCGGCAGATCGGCGCCGACGGCCGCAGCCGCGCCTTCATCAACGACCAGCCCGTGGGCGTCGGCCTGCTGCGCCAGATCGGCGACGGGCTGGTGGAGATCGTCGGCCAGTTCGAGCAGCATGGCCTGCTCGATCCCGCCACCCATGGCGAGATGCTGGACGCCCATGGCGGCCACGATACGGCCGGCACCGCCGCGGCCTGGCGCGCCTGGCAGGAGGCCAGTGCGGCGCGCGCCGCCGCCGAGGCGGAGATCGAAGCGGCGCGGCGGGACGAGGCTTTTCTGCGCCATGCCGCCGAGGAGCTGGCCGCGATCAAGCCCGAGCCCGGCGAGGAAGCGGGGCTCGCCGAGCAGCGCAGCCTGATGATGCATCGCGCCAAGCTCGGCGAGGCCCTGGAGGCGGCGCTGGAGGATCTCGGCGGCCAGCGCGGGGGCGAGACCCTGCTCAATCAGGCGCGGCGCCGCCTCGACCGGATCTCCGACAAGGCCGGCGGCCGGCTGGATCCGGCGGTCGCCGCCCTCGACCGCGCGCAGGCGGAGCTGACCGAGGCGGTGGAGCAGCTGAACCGCCTGGCCCGCGATCTCGACGCCGATCCCCGCCGGCTGGAGAAGCTGGAGGAGCGGCTCTTCGCGCTGCGCGATCTCGCGCGCAAGCACAATGTCGCCGTCGACGACCTGGCCGCCCTGGCCGAGCGCTTCGATGCCCAGCTCGCCCGGCTGGACGACCGCAGCGGCGCGCTCGCGGGCCTCGCCAAGGCCGAGGTCCTGGCGCGCCAGGCCTATATCGACGCCGCCGAGCGCCTCTCCGCCACCCGGCGCAAGACCGCGGCCAAGCTCGACAAGGCCGTGCTGGCGGAGCTCGCCCCCCTGAAGCTCGAGAAGGCGAGCTTCGCCACGAGGCTCGAGCGGCTGGCGGAGCCGCAATGGGGGCCACGGGGGCAGGATCGCATCGCTTTCGAGGTCGCGACCAACCCCGGTGCGGCGCCGGGGCCCATCGGGCGCATCGCCTCGGGCGGCGAGCTGGCGCGGTTCCTGCTCGCCCTCAAGGTCGTGCTCGCCGGCTCAGGCAGCGCCCCCACCATGGTGTTCGACGAGGTCGACAGCGGCATCGGCGGCGCCACGGCGGCCGCCGTCGGCGAGCGGCTGGCACGGCTCTCGGCCAAGCGCCAGCTGCTGGTCGTCACCCATTCGCCCCAGGTCGCCGCGCAAGCGACCCATCACTGGCGGGTGGAGAAGAGCAGCGGCAAAGCCGGTAATCTGACCGGCGTCGTCGCCCTCGACGGGCCGGCCCGGCGCGAGGAGATCGCCCGCATGCTCTCCGGCGCCACCGTCAGCGACGAGGCGCGGGCGGCGGCGGATCGGCTGATCGCCGCAGGAGGTGGAGCATGAAGAAACCGCGGAAGGCGGCACCGGAGAAACCGGTCGACAAGCTGACCAAGGCCGAAGCGAAGGCCGCCCTTGCCGATCTCGCAGGCCAGATCGCTCATCACAGCCAGCTCTACTATCAGAAGGACGCGCCGGAGGTGTCGGACGCGGCCTATGACGCGCTGGTCCAGCGCAATCAGGCGATCGAGGCGCGCTTTCCCGAGCTGCGCCGCGCCGACAGCCCGAGCGAGAAGGTGGGCGCCCCGGCAGCCTCCGGCTTCGCCAAGGTCCGCCATTCCCTGCCCATGCTCTCCCTCGACAATGCCTTCGAGGAAGCCGATGTCCGCGATTTCTTCGCCCGGGTGCGCCGCTTCCTCGGCCTGGCCGAGGATGTCCCCGTCGAGGTGATGGCAGAGCCCAAGATCGACGGGCTCTCGGCGAGCCTGCGCTATGAGGACGGGGAGTTCATCCAGGGCGCCACCCGCGGCGACGGGACGGTGGGCGAGGACATCACCGCCAATCTCAGGACCCTGGCGGATGTGCCCAAGACCCTGAGGGGTGCCGCCCCGCCCAAGATCTTCGAGGTGCGCGGCGAGGTCTATATGCGCCGCAGCGACTTCGCCAAGCTGAACGAGCGCCGCCAGGCGGCGGGCGAGCCCCTCTTCGCCAATCCGCGCAACGGGGCGGCCGGCAGCGTGCGCCAGCTCGATGCGAGCATCACCGCCAGCCGCCCCTTGCATTTCTTCGCCTATTCGCCGGGCGAGATGGATCGGGCCGCCCTCGGCACGAGCCAATCCGATTTCCTGAGGAAGCTCGAAGCCCGAGGCTTCGCCGTCAATCCCCTGGCCAGGCTCTGCGCCAATGTCGAGGAGGCGCTCGCCTTCCACGCCCATATCCAGTCGCAGCGCGCCGAGCTGCCCTATGACATCGACGGCGTGGTCTACAAGGTCGACCGGCGCGACTGGCAGGAGCGCCTGGGCATGGTGAGCCGCGCGCCGCGCTGGGCGATCGCCCATAAATTCCCTGCCGAACAGGCCGAGACCCTGCTGCGCGACATCCGCATCCAGGTCGGGCGCACCGGCGCGCTGACCCCGGTGGCCGAGCTCGAGCCCATCAATGTCGGCGGCGTCATGGTCGCCCGCGCCACGCTGCACAACGAGGACGAGATCGCGCGCAAGGATGTGCGCATCGGCGACCGAGTCATCCTGCAGCGCGCGGGCGATGTGATCCCCCAGATCCTCGCAGTGGTGGAAAAGGCGCGGCCGAAGAATTCCAAGCCCTATAAATTCCCGGATCACTGCCCCGTCTGCGGCAGCCTCGCCATCCGCGAGCCGGGCGAGGTCGTGCGGCGCTGCACCGGCGGGCTGATCTGCGCCGCCCAGGCGGTGGAGCGGCTGCGCCATTTCGTGAGCCGCAACGCCTTCGACATCGAAGGCCTGGGCGACAAGCGCGTGGCCGAGCTCCTCGAGGACAAGCTGATCAAGACCCCGGGGGACATCTTCCGCCTGAAGCGGCATCGCGCCGCGCTCGAGGAGCGCGAAGGCTGGGGCAAGCAATCCGTCGCCAAGCTCATGGATGCCATCGAGGCCCGGCGCCAGATCAGCCTCGAACGATTCATCTATGCGCTGGGCATCCCCCAGGTCGGCGACGCCACGGCGCGCCTGCTCGCCCGAAACTACGGCTCGCTGGCCCGCTGGCGCCAGGCGATGCAGGAGGCCCAGGATCCCGAGAGCCCGGCCCTGCAGGAGCTCGATTCCATCGAAGGCATCGGCCCCTCCGTCGCCGCCGATATCATCGGCTTCTTCGCCGAGCCCCATAACATTGCCGTCCTGAAAGACCTGGAGCAGGAGGTGGCGGTGGAGGAGTTCATCGCGCCGGCGGGCCTCGCGCATTCCAAGGTCGCCGGCAAGACCGTCGTCTTCACCGGCAGCCTGGAGAAGATGACCCGCCCCGAGGCCAAAGCCCGCGCCGAGACCCTCGGCGCCAAGGTGGCGGGCTCGATCTCCAAGAACACCGATTATCTCGTGGTGGGCGCCGACCCCGGCTCCAAGGCGAAGAAGGCCGCCGAGCTGGGCGTCGCGGTGCTGGACGAGGATTCCTGGCTGAAGCTGATCGGCGAAGGTTGACGCGCCTGGCCCTAGTGGCCGTGCTTGGCCTCCCGCCGAACTATATTCTGCCACTTGCCCCCAGAATCGATTTAATCGGTAATTCCGGCAGCCGTCCCCGCAAGAAGGGCGGCACCGGGAGAGAGGCCCGATGGCCAAGCCGTTGATCCTTGTCGATCCGCTGCCGCGGACTCTCGATCTCATCTGCGATGCCGCCACGCGCCGGCGGCTGGAAACCCTGGGCCGGCTGGTCGTCTCCGAGGACCGGCCGATGCCCGAGGATATGGTGGATCAGCTTCTGCCGGAGACGGCGATCCTGATCGGCCAGACGGCCATGCCGCGGGCGCGGCTCGAGCAGGCCAAGGCGCTCCGGGCGATCTTCAACGTCGAGACAAATTTCCTGCCCAATATCGATTACGAGGCCTGCCAAGCGCGGGGCATCTGGGTGCTGAGCCCGACGGCGGCCTTCGCCCCCGCCGTCGCCGAAGCGGCGCTGGCCATGGCCATCGATTTGGCGCGCGGGATCTCGGCGGCGGACCGCGCCTTCAGGGCGGGCCACGAGAAATACGGCCTCGCCGGCAATGAGGGCTGCTTTCTCTTCGCGGGCGCGCCCGTCGGGCTCATCGGCTTCGGCGATCTCGGCCGCGCGTTGCGGGGCTTGCTGGTGCCCTTCCGCAACCCCGTCGCGGTCTACGACCCGTGGCTGCCGGACGACCTGATCCTCGCCCATGACTGCCGCCCCACGCCTCTCGATGAGTTGCTGGCGACCTCGCGCATCGTCTTCGTGCTGGCGAGCGTCACCACGGAGAACGAGGGTTTCCTCGGCCGGCGCGAGCTCGCGCTGCTGCAGGACGGCGCGGCGCTGCTGCTGATGAGCCGTGCGGCGGTCGTCGATTTTCCCGAGCTGCTGCGCCATGTGAAGCTGGGCCGTCTCAGGGCCGCCATCGACGTCTTTCCCGAGGAGCCCGCCTCGCCGCATGATGCGGCGCGCCGGGCCGGCGATGGAATCCTGCTCTCGGCCCATCGCACCGGCGCCATGCCGGAGGCCTTCCATGCCATCGGGCGCATGACCGTCGCGGATGCCGAGCTGATCCTGCATGGCCTGCCACCGCAGCTCTGCCGGCGGGCCGACCCCGCTCTGGCCCAGCGCCTGCGCAGCAAGCCGGTCACCCTCATGAAGCAATCCGGGTAATATCGTATTATTCAGTTCCATTATCGGACCTGCGCGACACGGCCCCTGCGCAGGGTTTATCGAGGACGAAAACCCCATGACCCTTGTCAATTTCAAAGGCCCGACGAAAGCCCGGCGCCGTCTTCGTCTCGGCATGGTGGGCGGCGGCGAAGGCGGCTTCATCGGCGCGATCCACCGCATGGCGGCGCGGCTGGACGATCGCTATGAGTTCGTGGCCGGCGCGCTGTCCTCCGATCCGGACCGCGCGCGCCGCAGCGCGCTCGATCTCGGCATCGCGCCCGACCGCGCCTATGGCAGCTTCGCCGAGATGGCACGGCAGGAGAAGCTGAGGGCCGACAAGATCGATGTCGTCGCCATCGTGACGCCCAACAATGCCCATGTCGCGCCGGCCAAGGCTTTCCTCGCGGCCGGCATCCATGTGATCTGCGACAAGCCGCTGGCGACAACGCTCAAGGAGGCGCTGGGCCTGGCGGCGGCGGTCGAGCGGAGCGGCCTCGTCTTCGGCCTCACCCACAACTACACGGGCCATCCCATGGTACGCCAGGCACGCGAGATGGTGGCGGCCAAGCAGCTGGGCCGGCTCCGCATCATCCAGGTGGAGTATCCGCAGGACTGGCTGACGACGCCGCTGGAGCGGAAGGGCAACAAGCAGGCGGCCTGGCGCACCGATCCCAAGCGCAGCGGCCGGGCGGGCTCGCTGGGCGATATCGGGACCCACGCCTATAACCTGGCGCGCTTCGTCTGCGGCCTCGACTGCGAGGCGGTGGCCGCCGATCTTTCGACCTTCGTGCCGGGCCGCCGCGTCGACGACAATGTCCAGATGCTGATGCGCTTTGCGGGCGGGGTGCGCGGCATGCTCTGGGCCAGCCAGGTCGCCGTCGGCAATGAGAACAATCTGAAGCTCCGGGTCTATGGCGAGAAGGCCGGGCTGGAATGGCGCCAGGAGGACCCGAACTATCTGTGGTTCACGCCCTATGGCGAGACGCCGCGGCGCATCAGCCGGGCCGGCGCCGGCGCCTCGGCGGCGGCCGCGCATGCCGCGCGCTTTCCCGCCGGTCTTCCCGAGGGATATATCGAGGCCTTCGCCCAGCTCTATACCGATCTCGCCGAGCAGATCTCCGCCCGGCTGGAGCGCCGGCGCTGCGATCCCGCCGCGCGGCTGGTGCCCGGGATTGCCGAG
This sequence comes from uncultured Alphaproteobacteria bacterium, assembly GCA_963757155.1. Taxonomy (GTDB): domain Bacteria; phylum Pseudomonadota; class Alphaproteobacteria; order Dongiales; family Dongiaceae; genus DASXQK01. Next base: position 618,729 of record CAVWQS010000040.1, on the reverse strand, counting down.
GGGGTGGAGGGCATGCGCTTCGTGGAGGCAGCACTGGCCTCGGCCAGGCGCAACGCGGCCTGGGTAAAAATCGCGGGCTAGGCCCCTTGCAAAACGGCCGGGCGGCATGATATGCAATTGCGAACTAATCGCAATAGGGCGCCCGCATGTACGTCTGCCTCTGCAACCGGATCACCGACAGCGAAATCCGCCGCCACGCGAGCGTCGCCGTCTGCACGCCGGGGGCGGTCTATCGCGCCCGGGGCGTGGCGCCGCGTTGCGGCAAATGCATCCCGATGCTCCGCTCGATCCTGCAAGAGACCCAGGCCGGGCTGAAGCAGGAAACGGCCGTCAATTCCGACACTGACGCTCTGGTTGCACCCGCCGCCTGAATTCATTGCACTCTCGTTTCGGTCAACGCCGGAAGCGAGTGCCCCATGCAGAGCGATCCCAAGGTCGTCGATAATCTGAACCTGGTGCTGCGGAACGAGCTCACCGCCATCAATCAGTATTTCCTCCACGCCAGGATGCTGCGCCATTGGGGAGTCACCAAGCTCGGCAAGCATGAGTATGACGAATCCATCGATGAGATGAAGCATGCCGACAAGCTGATCGAGCGGATCCTGTTCCTGGGCGGCCTGCCCAATCTGCAGGATCTCGACAAGCTGCTGATCGGGGAGAGCGTGCAGGAAATCCTCGAATGCGATCTGAAGCTCGAGCAGCAAGCCATGGTTGTACTGCGCGAGGCGATCCAGCATGCCGAGAGCGTGCGCGACTACATCAGCCGCGAGCTGTTCGAAGACATCCTCGAGGGCGAAGAGGCGCATGTCGATTTCATCGAGACCCAGTTCGAGCTGATCGCCCGCATCGGGATCGAGAGATACACGCTGCTGCAGTCGGGGTCGGCGGAGTAGCGGCGGTTATCGCCTAATCCAGCTCTTGCGTCATCCCCGCGAAAGCGGGGATCCAGGGCAACCGGCAAGCTGCTGGGCCCTTGGCCCTGGATTCCCGCTTTCGCGGGAATGACGACAGAAAGGCTCAGCGTCTCCGCTCAGATCGGCGCCGTCACTTTGGCCAGCCAGGCCGCGGTCTTCTTGTCCACCAGCGGCGTCAGGGTCTCGCGGACGCGGGCGTGATAGGCGTCGAGCCAGGCGATTTCGGCTGACGTGAGCAGGCTCTTCTCCACGAGATTGCGGTCGATCGGCGCCAGGGTCAGGGTCTCGAAGGCGAGCATGGGGCGTTCGTCGCCGGGACGGGCATCCTCGATCACCGTCACCAGATTCTCGATGCGGATGCCATAGGCGCCGGTCTTGTAATAGCCCGGCTCGTTGGAGACGATCATCCCCGGCTCCAGCGCCACGCGGTTCGGGATCTTCGAGATCCGCTGCGGCCCCTCATGCACCGAGAGGAAGCTGCCGACGCCATGGCCGGTGCCGTGGTCGTAATCCAGCCCCGCCTGCCAGAGGGAATAGCGGGCCAGGGAATCGAGCTGGCTGCCGGTGGTGCCCTTGGGGAAGCGCGCCAGGGCCAGGGCGATATGGCCCTTCAGCACCCGGGTGAAGCGATCCTTGGTCTCGGCCGCCTGCGGGCCGACCGCGACGGTGCGGGTGATGTCGGTGGTGCCGTCGACATATTGGGCGCCGGAATCGACGAGATAGGGCTCGCCGGATTTGAGCGGCCGGTTGGTCCGCTCGCTCGACCGGTAATGGACGATGGCGCCGTTCGGCCCGGCGCCGGAGATCGTGTCGAAGCTGAAATCGCGGAACAGATCGCCTTTCCGCCGGAAGCCCGCCAGCCTGTCGACGGCAGCGAGCTCGTCGACCTCGCCCTTGGGCGCGGCCTCGGCCAGCCAATGGAGGAAGCCCGTGACCGCCGCCCCATCGCGGCGATGGGCGCTGCGCGTGCCCTCGAGCTCGGCCTCGTTCTTGCGGGCCTTGGGCAACAGGCAGGGATCGTCGCGCTCGACGGTGGCGGCCCCGGCCTCCGTCAGCCGGTCGAAGACCCAGGAAGGCGCAGTGGCCGGATCGACCAGCACGCGGGCCTTGGCCTGGCCCAGGCGATCGAGCGCGGCCGCGAAACCCTCGGGCGGGTTGACCGACACCTGATTGCCCAGATGGTTCTCCAGCCCCGGCGAGAATTTCCGCCGGTCCATGAAGAGCTCGACCGCGCCGTCATCGTGAAGCACGGCGAAGCCCAAAGCGAAGGGGGTGCGGGGCACATCGGCGCCGCGGATATTCAGCAGCCAGGCCAGGGAATCGGGATTGCTCAGCACGGCGGCGGCGATGCCCTCGCCGGCAAGGTCGCGGCCGAGGCTCTCGCGCTTGTCCTGGGCGCTGCGCCCGGCGTAGCGCAGATCCTGGGGCACGACCGGGGCCAGGGGCGGCGGCGGCTGATCCGACCAGACGGCGTCCAGGGGGTTGGTCTCCACCGCAACCAGCTCGCCCCCCGCCTTGGCGGCGGCCTGGCGCAGGCGCTTCACCCCCTCGGGGGTATGGAGCCAGGGGTCGTAGCCGAGCTTGCCGCCCTTGGGAAGATTGGCGCGCGATCCAGCTCTCCGGGGGCTGCTCGGTCAGATGCTGGGGCTCGAACAGCGCCACATCCACCTGGTCGCGGACCTGCAGGGTATAGCGGCCGTCGACGAAGACGGCGGCCTTCTCCGCCAGCACGATGGCGACGCCGGCCGAGCCCGTGAAGCCGGTGAGCCAGGCCAGGCGCTCGGCCCGCGGCGGGACATATTCGCCCTGATGCTCATCGGCCCGGGGTATCAGGAAGCCGGCCAGGCCGCGGCGGGCCAATTCCTTTCGCAGTGCAGCAAGACGCTCGGCACTGGTCTTCAGGGGAGCGGCCGGGGCCTCCGCCGCCAGCCGGCGCCTGAGCGCATCGAGCTGGGCCCGGCAGCCGCTGTCGGCCGCGGGGGCGACGAGGTCGATCCAGTCCTGGGGATGCTCCCCCTCCGGGGCGGCAAGCACCCCGGCGAGAAGGCCGCGAATCTGCGACAAATCAACGCGGACGCCGGCTTTCTTCAACATGCCAGCCAAGGCGTCGTCGCCGAGATAAGCCTGTTCCGCGCTATTCATCGAACCGTTCCTTCTCCGTTCAGGCTGTAAGAGGTGGCAGGAGGGTCACCCGGGAGCCAATTGTGTCAGATATGCGGAAATACGCCGGCTAACTTGTGATGTCATGCTCGAACAGCATTGCTGCGATGCAGCACAACCCCTGCCAGGATCATCATGGTTCCCTTATATTGCAGTCATCGCGGTCGTCGGCAATGGGCCGGCGGCTGAAGCAAGGAACTACTATCATGACCCGCCATATCGACTCCAAGATTGCGATCCAGACCGCGGCCACCGTGCCGGCCTCGATCGTTAATGAGACTACCGTTTTCAGCCCCGCCAGCCACCCGTCCCTGGCGACTATCCTGCTCCGGCCCTTCCGCCGCGCACAGATCGCGCGCGAGCTGCAGAGCCTCGACGAGCGGATGCTCCGGGACATCGGGGTGACCAAGTCGGACATCGACCGCGTGGCGGCCGAATCCGTGGGCGGCGAGCAGTGGGTCGTGGTCGATCTGGTGAAGCATCTCGGCCGCAAGCTGGCCGCCTGGTCGAGCCGCCGCGATGCTTATCGCCGGCTGACCGCCCTCGATGACCGCATGCTGGCCGATATCGGCCTCAGCCGGGCCGAGATCCCGGCGGTGGTCAAGGCCATGCGTTACGCCCCGGCCGGCTCGGTCGAGGGGACCTTCGAGAGCGAGAGTCGTCCTGCCGCTGAAGCAGTGGAACCTCTGGCGCGATGCCCATAAGCAGCTCAGCCAGCTGGACAACCGCATGCTGAGCGACATCGGCCTCGTTCGCGGCGACATCGACTGGGTCGCCGACGAGCTCGCCGACCGCGCGGTCCGCAAGCCGGCCAACGTCAACGCCGCGGCCCCCCACAAGGCCGCCTAACACCTCCGCCGGCCGATCCAAGGCCGGCCAACCTCCGCAAGCGCGATCCGAGCCAGCCTCGGAGCCGCGTTGGCCAAGCGGCGCCCTTCCCCCCAGGGGCGCCGCTTCGCTTTTCTGGCACCCGCCTCCCCGAGGCGCCCCCCTCTCCCCGCCCAGATTGATCGCCGCCGGCTTCCGGCGTAGCGTGCCGGCGTCATCATGTCTCCGCTGCATGGTGGACGCTTTGCAACCGACAGCCCGGTGGCGGTGAGACCATCTCTGCACCTCTCCCATCCACGCAACGCATCGCCTCCGTCATCCTCGGCGTCGCCCTTGCCTTGCTCGCGCTCTGGATGCTGCGGATCTTCCTGCCCGCGCTGGCCTGGGCGCTCGTCGTCGCGGTCGCCACATGGCCCCTCTATCGGCGCTTCGTCCTGCTCCTCTCGGGATATCGCCATGGCCATCACCACCATCGACGCACCCTGGCGGCAGCGATCTTCACGCTGCTCATCGGGGTGATCCTCGTTCTTCCCCTGAGCATCGCCGCGATCCGCCTGGGTCACGAGGCCTTCGTGCTGGCGAACCGGGCGGCGGCGAATGCGGCCAACGGCCTCGCCACCCCGGAGTGGATCGGCCGCCTCCCCTTCGTGGGCAGCTATGTCGCCGACTGGTGGGCGGCCAATCTGGCCCAGCCCGGCGCCGCCCGGGATTTCCTTCACCATCTCAATGACGGCTTCGTCCTGGTCTGGGCGAGAGCCCTCGGCACGGAGCTGCTGCACCGGCTTCTGCTGTTCTTCTTCACGCTCCTGACCTTGTTCTTCCTGTTTCGCGACGGGGCGACCTTCGCCCGGCAGATCGCGGCCCTGGCCGACCGCCTGTTCGGCGACCGCGGGCGGCTGCTCGGCATTCATCTGATCGCGGCCGTGCGGGCAACGGTCAACGGGCTGGTGCTGGTCGGTCTCGGCGAAGGTGTCGCCTGGGGCGTGGCCTGCGCGATCGCCGGGCTGCCGCGCCCGACGCTGATCGGCGCCGTGAGCGGCCTGCTCGCCATCATCCCCTTCGGCCTGCCGCTCTCGATCTTCGTCTGCGCGGCTGTCGTGATGGCCGAAGGGCATCTGATCTCGGCCGCCGCTTTGGTCGCCTATGGCATGCTGGTGGTCTTCGTCGCCGATCACGTCATCCGCCCGGCGCTCATCAGCGGTGCGGCCCGGCTGCCCTTCCTCTGGGTTCTTCTCGGGCTGCTGGGCGGGCTTGAGACCTTCGGGCTGATCGGCCTCTTCCTCGGGCCCGCGGTGCTGGCCGCGCTGATGACCCTCTGGCGCGAATGGGCGGCGCCCTCGTCGCCGGCGGAGCCTTAGCGGCGGCCGCGGGTCGTCGCAGCAAGCCCGATATCTCGGGCTCATGAGGGTTGAAGCGCCAAGGGTCAGTCGTCATGATGAAATGTCGCCCGATCGCGGCGCACCCTGGTCGCCCCCCTTTTCCTGTACCGACGAAAGGAACCTGACATGACTGCAGGAATCGGTCGCCGCCAGTTCGGCGCTGCGACGCTCCTCCTTCTCTGCTTCTTCGGAATCGGCGGCGGATCGCGCGCCGCTCTTGCGGAGGATGCCGCCTTGCTGGGCGGCAAGCACATCGTCTTCGTCGAGCCTTATGGACCCGGGTCGGTGACCAACCTGCCTCTGGCGCTCATGCGTGCCGAGATCGAGCGCGTGACGGGCGCCTCGGTCGAGGTGAAGTCGATGGGGGGAAGCGCCGGCGGCGCGGCTTTGGACTATCTGATGACGGCGTCCAAGGCGGATAAGGGCAGCCTCGACTTCGTCGTGCTCGACCTCACCAGCCGGCTGATCGCCGAAATGGTCGGCGGGGGTCCCCAGCTGCTCCAGGACGTGCAGCCGGTCGCCCTGCTCAGCACCGGCGCCTCGGCGGCGCTGGTCGTCTCCGATCGCTCCCCGATCAAGAGCATCGATGATCTTCTGGCCCAGGCGCGCAGCCGGCAGCTTCGCATCGTCCATCTCGGCCGGAAAGCCGCCTTCGGCCTCGAACTTGCCATGCTGGAGAAGAGCTTCGGCCTGACTTTCGCGGACAAGGTGGTCGGCACGCGCGCCGAGGGTCTGGCGGCGCTTGCCTCCGGCGAGGCGGATGCGGGCTTCCTGGTGACCAACACCCTGCTGCCCTCGCCCGACGCGCCCAGCCCGCCCGTACGGCCGATCCTGACCTTCGGCGCCGCGCGCAATCCGGGCTTTCCCGCCGTGCCGACACTGAAGGAACGCAGCGGCAATTCCGGGGCTGCGATCACGACGGCGATCGCCCTCTTCGCGCCGCGCGACATGCCGAAGGCCACCGTCGCCGCGATGGCAGCGGCCATGGAGCGGGTCGCCGCCGAGCCCGAGATCCAAAAGGCGGCCGCCTCGCACCATTTCCCGCTCGAGGTTCGCCCCGCTGACGCGGTGATGGCGGCCATGGCGCGCAGCGAGCGCTTGATCAAGGCGCATGCGGAATATCTTGATCGCTGAGGTGCGTATATATCGATGTATTGAAATGTCTGGCCAACTCTCTCGAGACGGATGACCGATTGAGCGAGCCGGCGCGGCTGCCCTTTCTCTGGGTTCTCCTCGGCCTGCTGGGGGGCTGGAGACCTTCGGGCTGATCGGCCTCTTCCTCGGGCCCGCGGTGCTGGCCGCGCTCATGACCCTCTGGCGCGAATGGGCGGCCCCCTCGGCGCCGGCGGAGCCCTAAAGCCCGATCGGTCTCGAGCAAAAGCGGCTCGAGACGGGGATCAGGCTCTGGGGTCCGGCGCCGAAATCATGGCTTAGCTTGTTACGAGCGCAACCATTCCTGCGCCTCGGCCTCGGATTCCCCCGGGAGCATCCATGAGACCAATATGATCTTCGCCCCCGGTGGTTCTCCATCCGGGAAGCGTCGCGCAATCGCCTCTTCCGCGGTCCAGCCGGCCGCCCGATCGAGCCATACGATGAAAGTCTGACCGGTCGGACGTTTCCGCTCCAGCTTCGCGAGGCGCTTGTCCTTGTTGCCGCTCATGCGTCCCCCTTGCGCCGGTTGTCCCGGCCCGCGCTCTCCGATTCCAGCGCCTGCAGGCGCTGCTCCAGATCGATCGCCTCCATGACCCGGCGCTTGGATTCCATCATGCCGACCAGCGCTGCCGCCTCGTCCAGGAGCAGCCGGCCGCAGGATGCCGCCTGAAGCACGGCGCCGATCGCGCCGCCGAGATCCTCGGCCCGCTCGATGGGCGGCAGGTCGAAGCTCACGGCCCGCGACTTCCGCTGCGGGACGATGCGCTCGAGGCAGAGCTTGAGCGCCGTCGTATCGCCCTCAAGCGCCAGTTCGATCGCTCGCCGTGTCAGGGCTTCGGCCTCGCCCTCCAGCAGGATCTCCGCCATCAGGGTCGACTGGTTGCGGGAGCCCCGTTGGCGGCCTGCAGGATTGCCCGAGCGGCCCTTCTGAAAGAGGTGCCCCTTCGGGTCCGTTATCTGCTTCTGCAGTGAATCTGCAGTCATTCGCGTCTCCTTTTTCTGAGATGTGGAGGCCGGCGGACGGGCGCGCGGCGGCGCATGATCCGATTGCGGGGATCACGGGCCGGCGGGACGTCCGTCCGCTAAGCCGGGTTGGTACTTCTGCGAAGTGGAGAGATTGCGCCGGAGCCGCTACGGCGAAGCCCGGAGAGCCAGTCGCCGGTGCCGAGCTATGCCGATCATATATTTATGCTATACGTAATATGCGTTCCAGTCAACGGAAATCGCGTCGACTTCAATCGTGCCGGGGCGCCGATCCCGCGAAGATTAACGCACTGTAATGTTGATTCCTGTCAGAATCGATAAATCGGCCCCATCGCAAATTCGCAGGTCATGCCATGGCTAACGAAACGACTGAAACTGCGGCGGGCAACGCATCCCCGCCCATCGGATCGACGCACCCAGAAAATCCTTCGACGGAAACGCCCGCAAAAAATCCCCCTGCGGCAAAGCGACGGAGGCTGCTGCTGGGGGCGATCGGCGTGCTGGTTCTGCTGGCCGCCCTGGTCTTCGGCATTCCCTGGGTCCAGCAGGCCCTCAACACCGTTTCGACCGACGACGCCTTCGTGAACGGCCATGTCACCTTCGTCGCGCCCCGGGTGGCGGGCCAGGTTCTCCGGGTTCTGGTCGACGACAACAATCGCGTGCACAAGGGCGACCTTCTCGTCGAGCTCGACAAGGAGCCCTTCCGGCTCGCCGTCGCCCTGGCCCAGGCGGCGGTGGACACCGCACAGGCCGACCTGGTGGCGGCGAGCGCGGCGGTGCGCGGTCTCGAGGCCCAGGCGTGGAGCCAGCGCTGGAAGCTCCAAAACGCTGTGCAGAACGTCGACAACCAGGTCGCGCTCCTGCACGCCCGGATTGCCGATTTCGACAAGAGCAAGGCCACGCTGAAGCTGGCCCAGGCCGAGTACGACCGGGCGAAGCAGCTGGTCGCGACAAGCGTCGTGAGCCGCGAAGAGTTCGACCGGCGGGAAGCCGCTTTGTCGGTTGCCCGGGCGGACGTCACCCAGGCGCTGGACAATGTGAATCAGGTTCGAGTCTCTCTCGGGCTGCCGGCGCAACCCACGGACGGCGGGAACCTCGCCCAGGTGCCCCCCGATCTCGACGAGACCTTCTCTTCGATCCTGCAGGCGCAGGCGGAGCTCATTCAGAGCGCCGCGCAGCTCGGCGTCATCCATACCTATGACCAGACCCCGACGCAGATGCTCACGGCCTTCGAAAAGCAGGGCGATCTCGACCGCGTCTTCGCCCGGCTCGCGGCCGACGCCCCCGGCGTCAAGCAGGCCGAGGCCAAGCTCGAATCCGCCAAGCGCGCTCTGGCGCAAGCCGAGCTGGATCTCCGCTACTGCGACATCACGGCGGAGATCGACGGCGTTGTCACCCGCCGGAACGTCAATCCCGGCGATTATGTCCAGATCGGCGAGAATCTGATGGCGATCCGCTCCCTGACGGAGATCTGGGTCGATGCCAATTTCAAGGAGACGGAGCTCAGCGATCTGCGCATCGGCCAGCCCGTCGATCTGCATGTCGACATGTATGGCAGCGGGCATGTGTTCAAGGGCCGCGTTTCGGGCTTCACGATCGGGACCGGCTCGACGCTGGCCCTGCTGCCGCCGGAGAACGCCACGGGGAATTTCGTCAAGGTCGTGCAGCGGCTGCCGGTTCGCATCGAGCTTCAGGACTACGACCCGGACAAGGCGCCGCTGTTCATCGGCACCTCGGTCGTGCCCTATGTCTATATCAACGAGCCGCCGACCGGACCCGATGCTGGGAAGTTCCTGCAATCCCACGCCGTCGGCAAATGACGAGCACGCGCGATATCGTCTTCCCCCGCGCGGGCGGGCAATCCCTGGGTGGTGGCGGCCATCGTCGTGGTGCCGACCTTCATGGAGGTGCTCGATACGACCATCGCCGTGGTCGCGCTGCGCTATATCGCCGGCGGGCTTTCAGCGACGGTCGCCGATGGCGAATGGGTTCTCACGAGCTACCTCGCCGCCAACGCCGTCATCCTGCCCATCTCCGGCTGGCTGAGCGCCCATCTGGGCCGCCGGCGGTATTTCCTGCTGTCGATCGCGATCTTCACCCTGAGCTCGGCGCTCTGCGGATTTGCCAGCAGCCTTGGTCAGCTGATCCTGTTCCGGGTGATCCAAGGCCTGGCGGGCGGCGGCTTGCAGCCCTGCAGCCAGGGGGTGCTGCTGGATAGCTTCCCGCGGGAGAAGCAGGGCATCGCGATGACGCTGTTCGGCCTGGCGGCCCTGATCGCCCCCGTCGTCGGCCCGACCCTGGGCGGCTGGATCACCGACCAGTATAATTGGCGATGGGTCTTCCTGATCAACGTGCCCATCGGCCTGCTGGCCCTCCTCGGCTGCTATATCAAGCTCCGCGACCCCGACTATCTCGTCGCCGAGCGTGAGGCGCTGAAGAAGAAGCCGTTCCAGTTCAACTCCATCGGCCTGTCGCTGCTGGTTCTGGTCATGATCAGCTGGGAAGTGATGCTGAGCAAAGGCCAGGAGTGGGACTGGCTGCGCGATCCCTTCTGGCGGGTGCAGACCCTGGCCGCCTTCTTTGTGGTGGGCCTGGTCGCGCTCGTCATCTGGGAGCTGCGTCACCGCAGCCCCGTGGTCAATTTCCGCCCCTTGCGCGAACGCAACTTCGCCGCCTGCTGCATCATCATCTTCTGCGCCTATCTGGCACTCTTTGGCGCCAGCACCTCTTTGCCCGGGCTGCTGCAATCCCTGTTCGGCTATGATGCGCTAGCGCCGGGCTGGTGATGTCGCCGGGGGGCTTCTTTGCCCTCCTCGCCATGCCCGTCGTCGGCATCGCACTGGGCCGGGGATTGGATGGACGGTGGCTGATCGCCGGCGGGCTGCTGGCCATGACCGCCGGGAATTACTGGATGTCGCAGCTCAACCTCGACATCAGCCCGGGCCAGGTGATCTGGCCCCGGGTCGTCCTCGTCGCCGGGCTGGCGATCTGTTTTGCGCCCGCGAATGTCGCGGCCTATCTCTATATCCCCAGGGAGTTGCGGGGTGCGGCCGTCGGTCTGCTGAGCCTTCTCAGAAGCGAGGGCGGCAGCGTCGGCACCTCCTCGGCCCAGGCGATCCAGGAACGGCGCGATCAATTCCACAGCCTGCGCCTGGGCGAATATCTCGATCCCTTCAACGCGGCGGCGCAGTCCTTCATCGGGCGCGCGCAGTCGCTCTTCCAGCAGCAGACCGCCGATCCGGTCGCGGCGAAGCAGCTGGCTTTGCAGGGACTGGAGAAACTGCGCCAGCAGCAGGCCTCGGCGCTCGCCTATTTCGACGTTTTCTGGCTGCTCGCCGCCTTGACGCTGGCGCTCGTGGTCGTGGTTCTGTTCATGAAGCGCTCGGTGGCGGAGAAGGGCGCACATATCGGGGCGGATTGAGGGGCGAGAGTAGCGCCGATTGTTAGGGCCGCTGCTCGCCACTCTTCCGTCACCCCGGGCTTGACCCGGGGTCCAGGGGCCACACGCCCCGCAGCCTGCCGCTCGCCCTGGATCCCGGGTCAAGCCCGGGATGACGGCGGAGGGGAAGCGGGGCCTTTGTCGGGCGCCGGAGCCCTTCCGCCTTCGTCACGCTACGGCGCGGCCGCGCTATTTCTTGGTCAGCGCACCCTCGAAGACGCAATACCCGTCGAGCTTGATCTTGGCGGCGCCTTCCTGGACCGAGCCGACGACGTTCATCTTGTTGCCGCCGCCGACAATGGCCGTGGTTGCGATGCCACCGCTATCGTCGAGGGTTGCCTCGAAGGTCCGCTGCGGCCGCCCCTCCTGCTGGAAGGTCCCCTTCACGTTCTTGCCGTCGACGGTGACGTCGATGGTCATCTTATAGCCCGGGCATTTCGAACTGCCGGGGACATTCGTCCCATAGCCGGTCCAGCTATAGACGATCGGCTGCGCCTGGGCGGCACCGGCGATCAGAAGAACCGCGAAGGCTGCGGCGGCAGCGAGCTTTTGCATCGAAACGACTCCGTCAGAATTTCATGATGGCATCGAGGACGGCCGCTGACCTATCGGCCTACGGCCTGTCCCGCCCGGTGATCTTTAACAAACATCGCGGATAAACGTTGCGAATTGGGGCCGCGTCTTCCGATCTGCTTTCACCGGTTGATTGGCATGGAGTGACCGACAAAAGTGGCCGCATTATGGAAGAGATAGGGCTGCCTCGGGGCGAGACCGTCTGCCAGAGAAATGGGTGCACTGTCACCGTAAATCGTGAAAATGATTTGCCATGCCCGCATCACGCTTGGGATTCGCGGCCTCTCGCCCCGCATCGCCCCCTAGAGCAAGTCGGGTCAGCTCAAATCCAGCTTGAGACGATCAGGCCCTAAGGCGCCAGCAAGACCCCCCAGCTGAAGGCGAAGGTCTCGGAATTGGTAAGCACGCCGGGGATGGTATTGCCCGTCGGGTTGAAGGGCAGTATCGCGAAGACGCTCGCCGTCGGGCTGCCGTTCGCCCCGAAGGACGCGTAGCTGTGACAGGAGATGCAGGATGAGGCGGCGACTGTCCCGTTGCCCACGATGCCCTCGATCACCGAGTTGCCGAGGGCATAGGGTGTCCCGTCGGCCGCCGTGAAGTCGACCTCGGTCGACTTCAGGCAGTAGTTCTCCCAGACCGGTGACAGATAGGCCTTGGCCATCATGGCCTCGAGCGGCGCTGTCTTGGGGCAGGCACCATACTGCGTGTTCACCGCTGTTCTGCTCGGTGGAACCGCGGAGTCTGGGCACCGAAGCTGTCGAAGCATCCAATGTAATCACAGCGGCCCGGGTTCATCTGATGCTCGAAGGTGCCCCAGACCCAGTTCGGATTCTGGCGGCTGCTGACGTGCAACGACAGAAGAGCGTATTCCACGGAGCCGACGGTCTGGGTGTAGTAGAGTTTCCTGATGTTGGCGATATCGCCGAGTTGGGGAATCCACCTCAGAAGCGCCGGCAAGGGTATCCAGTCCCCCTTCACCGCTATGGATTCCACGGGCATTTCGACCTTGAAGGACTTCGCATAGGCGGCCGCCAGGCCGGCTTGCGTATTCAGGTTGTTGTTGACGATGTAGTCGAATTGCGCGCGGTTGCGCGCCACTTGCTCGGCGATGCAGGGAGTTGGCGTACCTCCGATCGGAAATCCTCCCACCGCCGCGCCAACGGGCGGCTTGCAGGGGACATCGATCGCTTGCGGCAGCTCAGGCTCGCCCGCGATCCGCGCACCCCTAGCGACTTCACCACTTCGAGCACGCTCGCCTGCAGCTTCATCGGCGCGCCCGGCTCGGGCCAATGGGGGGTTTTCGAGAAGGTATCGTCTGTCCGACGCCCAGGTTTCGAACACCACAGGCGAGGGCTGGCCTTTGACCGCCGGCGCGGCAAATTCCGTGAGCAGGCGCCAGATGAAGGCATCGGAGTTCTCCGTCGTGCCGTCAACGGCGCCGGCCCTCGCCGGGACTGCGACGGCTCACCTCCTGCGCCCAGGCGGGGGCGGCCCCCAGGTAAAGGACCATCAAGCCGAAGACAACCGCAAAGCAGAGTCTCGTCATGACACTCTCCTGTGATGGATCGACAATACGCAGGCGACCCCGCGCGAGGGGCGGTTTCGCGAATGACGACACGCCTCTGAGCTTGTTCCGATAGAAATTAATGTCCGGAGATGAAAAACGCGTTAATACAGGTAATACGACTTCTGAATTAGATATCGAATAATCTATCGTACGGATAAGCTTTCTCATCACGGATCCGCCATATTTACTTAATAGACCAGACCCTACCGCGGCCCGCGATCTCTCAAAAATTCTCCGTGCCCTCCATGTCAGATTTTCTGCTTTGCATCGACAACGCTTGTGGCCAATCGGCAATTCAGGCGTCATGCAGGCCGCGCTGCGCCTTGCCCGGCAATGCGCCGCCGGTTGATTTCTCGTAATTGATGTAGCTCAATAACTTGGCGGCGATCAACGCAGCGCTGGTGTTTGCCCCGTCCGGCTAAATCTTCTTAGCTCTCGGCGGGGCGCGACGGGCCGGAAACAAGGGGTAACCGCACCGGCCGATCTCGGGGTTTGACAACCAAATGTATGAGAACCTCGCCATCCTTGCCGCCGTCGTGCTGATCTACAGCGCGGCGGCCGGGCGCGTGGGGCGCTCCTGGCTGAGCGGGCCGATTCTGTTCACCGGGGCGGGCCTCGTGCTCGGGCCGGCCGGCCTGGGTGTCCTGGACCTTCCGCTCACCGCGGCCGATCTCAGGATCCTGGCCGAGATCTCGCTCGCGATGGTGCTGTTCACCGATGCGGCGCATGCCGATCTCAGCGTCGTGCGCCGCATCGTGGGCCTGCCGGGGCGGCTGCTGCTGTTCGGCCTGCCCTTGACCATCCTGCTTGGCTTCCTCATCGGTCTCGCCGTGTTTCCCGGGCTGCAAGTGCTGGAAGTCGCCCTGCTGGCTGCCCTGCTGGCGCCCACCGACGCCGCGCTCGGCGCACCCGTCGTTGCCAATGCGGAGGTGCCCGCCGACACCCGCGAGGCTCTCAACCTGGAAAGTGGGCTGAACGACGGGATCTGCGTGCCGGTCATCATCATCCTGCTCGATTTCGCGATCGGCACCGAGATGCAAGGCAGCACGGCGTGGCATATTTTCAGCATCGTCGTCGAGGAGATCGGCATCGGCCTGGTCGTCGGGCTGGTGCTGACCTCGGTCGCGGTCGTGGCCCTCCGCTACGCCTCGCGCCTGGGCTGGACCAGCAAGTCCTGGCGGCACATCCCGGTGGTCGCCCTCGCGGGGCTGTGCTTCACCGCCGCCCAGGCGCTCGGCGGCAGCGGGTTCATCGCCTGTTTCGCGGGCGGTCTGCTGTTCGGCTTCATGGAACGCGACCGGCGCCTCGACCTGCTGGGCGGCGCGGCGAGCACGGGGGAGGTGCTGGCGCTCCTGACGTGGCTGGCCTTCGGTGGGCCGGTCTTGGGAAAGCTTCTCAGCCAGGTGACCTGGCCGGTCGTCATCTATGCCGTGCTCAGCCTGACGGTGATCCGGATGCTTCCCGTCTTTCTCTCGCTGGCGGGAACGGGGATGAGCACGGCCAACAAGCTGTTCATCGGCTGGTTCGGACCGCGCGGCCTGGCCAGCATCGTCTTTGCCGTGATCGTATTCGATGCCGGGTTGCCCGGTCGCTCCACCCTCGCCGTCACGGCCGCTTTCACCGTTCTGCTCAGCGTGATCGCTCACGGCATGACGGCAAACCCGCTCGTCACGGCGATTCGGCATGTCGGTCGGATCGGGAACGCCGAAAGCAAGCCCGGCCGATCGGCAATGAGCGCAGCCAGGAATCTCAGAGTAGCGGTACTGGGCTTCAGAATTTAGTGCCTGGCAGTCCGACCTCATTTTGTCTCCGACTTGTTGCGGGTTCATCGGAGTCGGAACTCTGACCGTATCGCAGCCGATGCTTACGGTGGCTGGATTAGTGCGACTGTCACCGTCACCAGAGTTCGGTGTGAAAAGTGATGATCTCATCGAAGTCTCTTATGACCCGTGCTTTATCTCTAGGTCCGTCGAAGCGCTCCCGTCTGCGGTGACAATCACGATTTAATCGCAATTGCTCGTCGCACTCCTGTCAGCACGTAGTCCCCTTAAGCCTCTTCGCTTCGCTTTCGCGAGCCCAGTCTGCTGCCCCGCCGCCCCAATCAGACAGGCATATTTGGTGCGACTGTCACAGCAACTTAGAAGATCTTCATCGAGCGCACTTTGCCTGTTAAGCTGTTTGGGAAAACTGAAATTCAAAATCCAATAGCGAGCCATTCAATGAATTAACTTTGGACCAGCAACCGAGCGGGAGATATCGTTGACTTCCTGCCCGTTCCTTGGGCACTGCTTTCCCTGAGAAGAATGAAGATACCGAACACAATGGCCGTTAGCACTTCGATCGTAGTGGGCGTCGTCCTTGAAAATTCTGGGGATCCGGAAGACTTGATGGACGCGCTATTTGATGCATTGGAGAATGTCTAAATTTGCCAACTTCCAAATACGTGAGACTTCGGCTTGGAAAATGACTAATGTGCGTCCTCATACATTTTCGGCAGCGCGAACCAGAGGCTCTCGTAGGGCTTTGGATCTTTAGCCCCGGATGCTTGCCATTCTGCGATGACCGCATCCGCCATTTGGGCTGGCGTGTTGCCGTAGTCATCCTTGAGGATCCAATGACCGACGCCCTTTCTTCCAATTACCGGCTTTGCGCCTTTGGCAAAGAGGGCAAGCAAATTCCGCCGAATGAAATCGGCGAGAGATTCTCCGTCCAGTCCGAAGGCGTCTCTCCCAACAGGCACTATTTGCCAAAGGCCTACCGCGTCGATCTCTAGCTCTTCTGCGGCAGCTCTCGCATATTCGTCAATAGTACCGCCAGTATCCTTGTGCCGTGGCTCGTTTTTCATGGTGCGCGGGTCCATGCTTTCTTAGCTTAAGTCAGCGCTTTCCATCGACAGATCAATTAATGCACTGTTACCGTACCGGGCTCTTTCTTCAGCATCTCCAGGAAAGGCATGGCAAATGCGGTAAAATACTCCGGTTCTTTTGCAAGAAAATCTATGGTGAATCTATGGGCCTCGGCCCGTCGCCCCATAAGATATAGGCAACAAGCCACTCGTTCTGGATATCCCCCGAGCACCTTCACTCTCGTCTACAAGAGTGGAAGGAGCCTTTCGTAGCTGCCGATCGACCTGGCGAATGGCAGACCAGCCGTCAACGCATAATTTTGCCAACCGAGTGGCTTCCGCATCGATATCCCCCTCGGGGGTAAATCGCACCACACGCGCATGAGGAGCAATATTGCCGATATGGACGCGTAAGTCGCATAGCCCCGGTGATACTTCGATCGTCCGTCGCCTTTTTCCACTGACGCGATCAGCTTCCCAATCGTGACGGCGTGAATTCCGACGAAGGGATTTATCTCCACATAGCCCGGCATCAAGCCCGTATTCAGCCCAAGCCAGAAATGGAAATCATTGTTCAGCGGCCAGTCCACGCCTTCCTTGCGGAAGCGAACGAAGCCTTCACTGTTCCAAGGCGTCATAGCAGCGAAGGCGAACGGCGCTCTTGAAGGAGGCATCACAGCGTCGCATAGACATGAGCCCTCTTCGGAACGCAACGGGACCAGGTAACAGCCCATTAGTGGGTTAGCACTGTCACGGTAACTCGCACCGTTACTCAAAGAAAGATCCCGCCCTTGGCCGGCAAACTCGTGGATGGTCGGCCTTCGCCGACCATGACGGCTTAGAGAGCGAGGCTTGCTGACCTGAACCGGACAGCCTTGGGCTTGTCCCGGCCATAACGGTCGGGGTAGCCGAAGCGGTCGGAGGCTCAGGCTCGGCGCGTCTGGCGGGCTCGCCTTCGGCTTGCGCAGCACCAGCACCGACCATTCCCCCAGGCGAAGCTGGAAATCCAGCGTCAGCCCCAGCCGGCGGTGGGCGTCCAGGACTTCGGGGGCTTGCGTGCCCAATAATCCCGAGAGCACGGCCCTGCCGCCGGGGGCGAGGTTGCGGGCCAGCGCCGGCGCCATGCGGATCAGGGGGCCGGCGAGGATGTTGGCCAGGATGAGATCGAAGGGGGCGGCGCGGCGGAGGCCCGTGGCGGCGTAGCCGGCGCTGCGCAGGACGCGGACGCGGCCGGCGAGGCCGTTGAGGATGACGTTCTCGCGCGCCACCCGCACGGCATCGGGATCGTTGTCGGCGGCGAGCACGGGGCCGGGCCAGAGCCTGGCGGCGGCCAGCGCCAGAACGCCGCTGCCGCAGCCGAGATCCAGGACCCGTTCGAAGACGCGCCCGGCGCGCGCCAGGCGGTCGAGGGCGATCAGGCAGCCGCGGGTTGATTCATGCCGGCCGGTGCCGAAGGCCGCCCCGGCATCGATGAGCAGCGCCAGCTTGCCCCGGGGTGCCGGGCCCTCGATATGGCTGCCGCGGAGATAGAAGCGGCCGGCGGCGATGGGCGGCAGGGCCTTGCGGCTTTCGGCGACCCAGTCGCGCGACGGCAGGCGTTCGAAGCTGGGCTTGCCCCAGGCCGCCAAAGCCGCGCGGATCGCCCGGCGGTCGGGGGCGCCTTCGATCAGCGCCTCCACCTCCCAGAGCTTTCCGCCATCGACCTCATAGCGCGAGAGGGCGAGCGCGAAGGGCTCCAGCGCCATTTCCGCCGCTTCGGCGGGATCGGCCGCAAGCCGCAGCCGCACGGTCCAGAGGACCGGCGAGGGCTTCCTCACGAGGCCTGCTCGGCCGGCACCACGAAGCTCGCGATCACCTTCTTGGCGCCCGCCTTGTCGAAGGCGATGTCGAGCTTGTCGCCCTCGGCGGCAACCACGCTGCCATAGCCGAATTTGCGGTGGAAGATGCGGGCCCCCGGCGGGTAGGCGGCATCGCGCGACACGCGGCTCGCCTGGCCCTCGATCAGCGGGGCGGAACGGCGCGGCTGGCCCCAGCTGTCGCGCAGCCCCTCGAAACGGGTCAGCGCCGGCTCCGCCATGGCGCGCAGGCCCGGGGCGCTGTCCTCCTCGACATGCTCGCGGGGGATCTCGGAGATGAAGCGCGAGGGCAGCGAATTCTGCCACATGTTATGGACGCGCCGGTTGGCGGCGTAGGAGATCTCGACCCGCTTGCGGGCGCGGGTGATGCCGACATAGGCGAGGCGGCGCTCCTCCTCCAGCCCGGCGGTGCCGTTCTCGTCGAGGGTGCGCTGGCTGGGGAACAGCCCCTCCTCCCAGCCCGGCAGGAAGACCGCGTCGAACTCGAGCCCCTTGGCGCTGTGCAGGGTCATGATATTGACCATGTCGCGCGGATCGCCCTCGGCATTCTCCATCACCAGGCTGACATGCTCGAGGAAGCCGGGAAGGCTCTCGAACTCGGCCATGGCGGCGACCAGCTCCTTCAGATTCTCCAGCCGGCCCGGCGCATCCGGCGATCTGTCCGCCAGGAGCATGCCGGTATAGCCGGATTCGTCGAGGACGGTTTCGGCAAGCTCGGCATGGGGGAGGCCCACGGCCATGGCGCGCCAGCGGTCGAGATCGCCGACCAGTGCTCCCAGCGCACGGCGCGAGGCCGGCTTCAGCTCATCGGTCACCGCCAGCGCGCGGGCGGCCTCGACGAGGCTGAGGCCGAGCGCGCGGCCGGTCGCATGAACCTGGCGCAAGGTGGTGTCGCCGATGCCGCGGCGCGGCTTGTTGACGATGCGCTCGAAGGCGAGGTCGTCGGACGGCTGGTTGACCAGGCGCAGATAGGCGAGCGCGTCGCGCACCTCCTGGCGTTCGTAGAAGCGCAAGCCGCCCAGGACGCGATAGGGCAGGCCCAGCTTGATGAAGCGCTCCTCGAATTCGCGGGTCTGGAAGCCGGCGCGAACCAGGATCGCCATCTTGCCCAGGGCCGTGCCGCGGCGCTGCAGAGCCTCGAGCTCCTCGCCGACCTGGCGCGCCTCCTCCTCGCCGTCCCAGACGCCGCGGATGCGGATCTGGTCGCCCACCTCGCCGTCGGTATGCAGCGTCTTGCCCAGCCGGCCCTGGTTATGGGCGATCAGCCCCGAGGCGGCGGCGAGGATATGGCCGGTGGAGCGGTAGTTGCGCTCGAGCCGGATGATCCGGGCGCCGGGAAAATCGCTCTCGAAGCGCAGGATGTTGCCCACCTCCGCCCCGCGCCAGCCATAGATCGACTGGTCGTCGTCGCCGACGCAGCAGAGGTTGCGCCGGCCCTGGGCCAGGAGGCGCAGCCAGAGATATTGCGCGACATTGCTGTCCTGATACTCGTCCACCAGGATGTAGCGGAACTGCTGCTGATACTGGGCCAGGACCTGCGGCTCCTTGGCGAAGAGCGTCAGATTGTGCAGCAGCAGATCGCCGAAATCGCACGCGTTCAGATTGGCCAGGCGCTCCTGATACTGGCGGTAGAGCCGGAGCGCGATGCCGTCGGCATAATCCGCCTGCTCCGCCGAGGTCACCTTGTCCGGGCGTGAGGCCGCGGTCCTTCCAGCGCTCGATGGCGGCGAGCAAGGCGCGCGCCGGCCATTTCTTGTCGTCCAGATCCTCGGCGACGATGAGCTGCTTCAGCAGGCGGAGCTGATCGTCGGTATCGAGGATGGTGAAATTGGGCGTGAGGCCCACGACCTCGGCATGGCGGCGCAGCAGCCGGGCGGCGAGCGCATGGAAGGTGCCGAGCCACCAGCCCTCCACCGGCCGGCCGATGAGGGCCGAGATCCGGTCCTTCATCTCGCGGGCCGCCTTGTTGGTGAAGGTGACGGCGAGCAGCTCCTGCGGCCGGGCCTTGCCGGTCATCAGGATATGGCTGAGGCGCGTCGTCAGCACCCGGGTCTTGCCGGTGCCCGCCCCGGCCAGGACCAGGACCGGGCCTTCGGTCGCCTCGACGGCCTCACGCTGGGATTCGTTCAGCAATTCGAGATAGGGCGGTGTCATCAAGGGCGCGTTCATGATCCGGGATGCTGGGGTTGGGCGGTGATCCGCGCATAAGTCGCGAGATCGCCCCGCCAGAGATAGGCGGCGAGCAGCGGCGCCGCCAGGGTGCGGGTGGCATGGGGGACCATGAACTCATGGCGGATCACGGCGCCCGGCGGCTCGCGCCGCCAGGGCTCCTCCCCTTTCTGCCATTCGGCCTCGCCCGCAAGAGGGACATAGATCTCGACCGCGGGATGGCGGTGGGTGGGGTAATGGATGCCGGGGCCCAGCATCAGCACCCCGAGCGCCAGCGCCTCGCTCGCCACCAGCCCGCCCGGGCCGGCGAGCACGGCATAGCCGTAGCTCCCGAGGAAATCGGGACTCGGCGGGGCGGCGACGTAATTGGGGTTCTGGACCCAGCCGAGCGCGGGGCCCAGCGCCGCCAAGGGGGCCAGGAGCGGGCCGCCGGCGGCGGTCGCCTGGTCCCAGAAGCGGCAAACCGGGAGGGGGCGCGGCTGGGGCCTGGCTGCCGAGAGGTCGAGCGCCCGGACGGCGGCGGCGAAATCCGCCGGCAGCAAGGGCGCCAATTGGCCGATAAAGGCGTCGATATGAAGCTTGGGACACATCGCGCCAATCTACTGGAGTCGCTCGCCGGCGGTACTACATGATTTTGACCGGGAGCTTCGCCGGGCCCCGGTGACAGGAGGTCATCCACCGGTGACAATTTCAGGCGTATACTGGTGCAAGCTAGGAGACGAGCCGGGGAGGTTTCCATGCCCTTGTCCTTCAAGCCCGATCGCGCGGTCTACGACCCCAGCCGGGGCGTGATGCGCTTCTTCGCCACGGATGGCGCGCTGCTGGTGAACTGCGGCGTGTCCAAAACCGCCCTCATGGAGCTCGACGAAGGAGCGCCGCGGGGTGGTGGCGTGCTCGAGCATATCTACGAGCGCCACCGGGAACGCATCCAGCAGGCCGCGGCCCGCAAGCACGGCAAGAGGCAGGTCGAGAAGGACGGAACGATCAT
The DNA here is from genome assembly GCA_963757155.1 of uncultured Alphaproteobacteria bacterium. Taxonomy (GTDB): domain Bacteria; phylum Pseudomonadota; class Alphaproteobacteria; order Dongiales; family Dongiaceae; genus DASXQK01. The sequence continues at coordinate 597,875 of CAVWQS010000040.1, read as the reverse complement.
CGTCCATCCCAAGGATCTGTTGACTAGGGTGAACTCATAAACATTCTGCTGGGCGGGCCGCCGAGTCCGCTACGGTTACGATAGCAGACGATCTGCCGCGCGCAGCAGACCGCCGCTTTGTGCCGATAGTGTTGCAAAAGTCGGCACAGCCCGCGCACTGCGCAACGATAGAATTGGCAAGCACGCGCGATTGATTCATTGTTGCGCTTTCGGTCGCTCATTCGAATTAATCTTGCGCTCTTGGGCCCTCAAAAGAGTTTTGCAACAGTATCTGCCAACAACGGACATCGGGCGAAAGAATGCACTGATGACGTAAAAAATCTTTCGCAGATTTGGGCGGTGGCCCGCGTTCTGGTTAAGTTGGCGTTGCAAGACGATCAACCGAGCCAGAGGTAAGGAGCCACCATGGAAGAGGATAACAAAGGCACGGCGCTGAGCAACGTGATCCGGATCGACGACGATCGGGTCAAGGAGCATCTGGACAAGGTTGTCCGGGGCACGGTCGAGGAGACGTTGAACGCGATGCTGGAGGCGGAGGCCGATCGGCTCTGCAACGCCGGGCGATACGAACGGTCTGAAGCCCGACGGGACCTGCGGTCTGGGAGCTACGAGCGGAAGCTGCAGACGAAAGCGGGCTCGGTGACGCTGAAGATGCCCAAGCTGCGGCAGCAGGCGTTCGAGACGGCGATCATCGAGCGCTATCGCCGGCGGGAGAGCTCGGTGGAGGAGGCCCTGATCGAGATGTACCTGGCGGGGGTTTCGGTCCGCCGGGTCGAGGACATCACCGAAGCGCTGTGGGGCACGCGGGTAAGCCCGGGCACGGTTTCCAATCTGAACCGGAAGATCTACGGGCAGATCGAGGCGTGGCGGAGCCAGCCGATCGCCGGCGAGCACCCCTATCTGTACCTGGACGGGATCGTGCTGAAGCGCAGCTGGGCGGGCGAGGTGCGCAATGTCTCGCTGCTGGTGGCGATCTCGGTCAATGCCGAGGGCTATCGGGAGATTCTCGGCATCGTGGAGGGCGCCAAGGAGGACAAGGCCGGCTGGAGCGGGTTCCTGGCGCACCTCAAGGGCCGTGGGCTCGCCGGCGTCCGGCTGATCGTCTCGGACGCTTGCATGGGCTTGGTGGAGAGCGCGGCGGAGTTCTATCCCGAGGCTCGCTGGCAGCGCTGCATGGTGCATTTCTACCGCAATGTCTTCAGCCATGTGCCGGCGGGCAAGCTGCGCGCGGTGGCGCTGATGCTGAAGGCCATCCACGCCCAGGAGAGCCTTGAAGCGGCCCGGCGCAAAGCCACCGAGGTTGTCGCCCGGCTGTGCGAGCTACGGCTCGCCACGGCGGCCGAGCTGGTCGAGACGGCGGTGCTGGAAACTCTAGCCTATTACGCTTTTCCTGAAGAGCACTGGCGCCGGATCAGGACCAACAACCCGCTCGAGCGCATCATGCGCGAGATCCGCAGACGGACCCGTGCGGTCGGTGCCTTCCCCGATGGGAACTCGGCCCTCAACTTGGCTGCAGCCAGGTTGAGGCACATTGCCGGCACGCGCTGGTCAACCAAACGGTACCTGAACATGGACCTGCTCAGGCACCACACCGCAACCGCAATGACCGCCTAACCGGAACAGGCCACCGAACCCAAAGTGCGAAAGATTCTGGACACTACCAATGCACTCACCCCTTCGCGCGATCTCGTTCAGTACTGCGAGGGCCGCGGGTCGCGTTCATTGCCTGCCGCTCGAGTTTTCGACCTGGCTATTAGTCAGAGATTGGTGCCTACGGTGAGGTCGGCTTCCACGCGCGGATGAGCTGTTCTGCGGTTTCGATCTGCTTCTGCGACATCCGCTCATAACCGTGGCGCGGTCGACATGAGCGCTAGTCTCGGCGGCAGTGCCGGCGAGGCTCAACCGCACGTATGCCAATAAATAGTCTCGAGGAACACCCCAACCTTCGGCATATTGGACCCTAAAGCGGATCCGCTCATATTGAAACATATCCGGCATGAGCGAAGTAGTTGGCGCATTCGTCTGCGCCGAGGCGAGGCACGAAGAGGCCAATTCGGCGGCGAAGGCTGCGCTGCGTCCGCTCGGCAGCTTTGCGCAGATACGCCTTGAGCTTGCTGAAGGACATCTCGATCGGATTGAGATCGGGCGAGTACTTGGGCAGATATAGCAATTCCGCGCCAACGGCCTCGATCGCTTGCTCGACGCCGGCAACCTTGTGGGCTCGGAGATTGTCCATCACGACGATATCGCCGTGGTTGAGCGCGGGAGCCAGGCATTGCTCGACGTAAGACAAAAAGATTTCTCCGTTCATGGCTCCTTCGATCACCAGGGGCGCCGTCATTTCGTCGCAGCGCAGGCCAGCCACGAAGGTCAGGGTCTTCCAGGTTCCAAGCGGGACGCGCCCGATCAGCCGCTCGCCGCGCGGGCAGCGGCCATAGCGGCGGGCCATGGTAGTGTTCACCCAGGTTTCATCGATGAAGACAAGGCTGGATGAATTAAGCAGGGCCTGCTGCCGGATCCAATGCCGGCGCGCCCGGGCGACATCGGCTCGTTGCTGCTCAGCCGCGCGCAGGCTTTTTTTTGAAGCTGATGTCGTGACGCTCCAGAAAACGCCACAGCGCGCTGCGGCTGCCCGGCATTCTCTGCTTGTGCAGGGCCGCGACGAACTCTTCGAGCGTCCAATCCGGCCGCTCGCCGACCAGCGCGAGGACCCCGTCCGCGTAGTCCTCCAGCGGCGATCGGCTGCCGCCGCGTGGCCGCGGCGCACGGCGCCCTTCCCGCCGCCACGACTGAAGCCATTTGACCGCCGAGCTGGCGCTGACTTCAAAACGCTCCGCCGCCTCACGCCGCGATGCTCCCCCTTCAACCGCTTCGATCACACGCTCGCGCAAATCCAACGAACAAGCCTTGGGCATGGCGCTCCTCCGCAAACCGAATCGCCCCAGACTCTGCCGATTTGTCACCCCTGGGAATCCCGATTTAAATCTGCCGGGAACCGCTTTAGTTTGTGCTGAGCTTCCGCGTATCCCTGCTTAGCGGCCTTGCGATACCACTCGGCAGCCTCGGCGTAGTTGACGGACATACCTTGACCTTGCTGGAACATGTACCCAAGGGCCGTCTGGGCCGGAGCGAAGCCCTGGTCCGCAGCCCTGCGGAGCCAAACTGACCCCTCAGAATAGTCCCGAGGCACGCCGAGCTCGCGATTGTACATCTCCCCAAGTATATATTCGGCTAGCGGACTTCCTTCTTTCGCCAGCCGGTGGCAAGCGTCAAAGGCTGTCCCCAAGTGACTCAAAGACAAGGCATCGCGCGTACACTGAGCAGCATCATCGGCGTCCACCGGCGCGGCGACCGCGAGCACCGAGATCAAAATTGCTAGATGGAACCGGATCCTTATTGAGCAGCGATTCCCAAGCCTTAGGAGAATGAGACAGGAGCCGATATAGGAGGGTTATAATACTGAGGCACCGAGCCGCGGAATTGGAGGGCGCCTTTCTCCGCTATCAGCTATCGCCGTGCCGCACGGCGTGTCGTAGGATTGGAGTCCTTACTGGGTCGAAGCCTGCCTGATCGCAACGGCCACGTTGTCCAGACCCCAGGACTCATCCGAAATGTCCTGAAGTGCATACATGCTGAAGTCAAAGAAAATCGACTGACTCCCAGCTTGCACGTTGTACGGGACCTGAAAGCGCAAGCGATAAGTGGCGTCGGAGAAATGCGTCGGATTGACAAGAGAATAATGGAGCGTCTCGACAGCCACCGCGCCTGTTAAGGGAGGGCTGCCCGGCCAGGGAAAACTTTGACTGACTTCGGTATGAATTGAGTTTTTATTGTTGGAGAAGCTTGCGACGGCGTTGAACCTGAGAGCATTGCCACCTGAACACAAATGGTTCGTTTCCATCCATTGAGCGAATGATCAACAGATTGAATTCCACGACCGCCACTCGCTGTGCCGGGACACCGGTAAGCGTCAACCTGACCGTATCGTTCGAAAGGCCGTCGTTGCCTCCCGCACGCCCCAGGAAGTGCTGACCGGACGGTGCGGTATTTACCGCAAGGCCGGTGGTAGCCGATGACCACTGAGGTTTCACGCCAATGGCTTCGAAAGAGTTGGAGAATTGAAACAAAACTGGGACTTGTGCGTTGGCGTTTATCGCGCAGGCACAGAACGCGATGCAGAGAGACATAAGGTAGCCGAGAAGAGTGCGGTACTTTGGCATCGTCATAGTGGAATCCTCCCCTCGATGAAGTTTTTTCGACGCGCCACGGGCCGATCCGGATCAGACCAGGCACTGCTGCAGGCTGCGCATCATCAGCGCCTGCGGCAGGCCGAGGCCGATGAACACCAGCCGGCTTTCCCGCTTGTCGCCCTCGGCCCAAGGCGCGCCGGCGTCATGGCTCATCAGCTGATGGACGCCCTGGAAGATCACCTTGCGGTTGTTTCCGGCCATGTGAAGCACGCCCTTGTAGCGCAGGAGATCCTGGCCATGGCTGCCGACGATGGCGTTCATGAACTGGCCGAAGCGCACCCCGTGGAAAGGCCTTTCCGAGCGGAAGACAAAACTCTTCACGTCGTCGTCGTGGTGATGGTGATGCTGATGGGGTTCGTGATCGTGATCGTGGGGGGAGGCGCACGATGAGGGCGGTTCGAACTCCAGGTCGGGGGAGAGGTTGAACCCCCGCACGTCGAACACCTCGCGCATCGCGACGTCGCCGAAGGCCACCACGCTCTGGGCGGCGCGGGGGTTCATCCGCCGCAGCCGCTCGCGCAAATCGGCGACCGCCTCGTCGCTCACCAAGTCGGCCTTGCTGATGAACAGGCGATCGGCGAAGCCCACCTGGCGGCGCGCCTCTCCGCGAGAGTCGAGCTGGTCCATGGCGTGCTTGGCGTCGACCAGGGTCAGGATCGCGTCCGGCCGGTAGTCGCCGGCGATCTGGGGATCGAGGAAGAAGGTCTGGGCGATCGGACCGGGATCGGCCAGGCCGGTGGTCTCGATCATCACCTGGTCGAAGGCGATCTCCCCGGCGCGCCGCCGCCCGGCGAGGTCGGCCAGGGTCGCCCGCAGGTCGTCCCGGATGCCGCAGCACAGGCAGCCGTTGCTGAGCTGGATGATCTGCTCCTCGCCGCCGGAGACGATGATCTCGCTGTCGATGTTCTCCTCGCCGAACTCGTTCTCGATGACGGCGATCTTCCGCCCGTGAGCCTCGGTGAGGACGCGGCGGAGCAGCGTGGATTTGCCCGATCCGAGGAAGCCCGTGAGGATGGTGGCGGGGATGAGCGGCTGGCGCATGCTCATCCCATCAGCACGATGGTGTAGCCGCCGAAAACCACCCCCTGCTGGGTGGCGCTGACCCGGTAGACGTGGGCCTCGCCCGGGCCGGGCGCCTGGTCGGTGGTGGCGAAGGCGACGTGCTTGTCGTCGCCGTGCACCCTGTGGCTGGCGGCCGCATCGCCGCCCGTGGGAAAGCCGCCGCCGCCGGTGGTCGGGGGCGAGAGGGTCGGCGTCCCGGTCGGCGGCGCCATCACCGGGAACACCCCGCGCTGCCCGGTGCGCTGCTGCAGCCAGGGGACGGCGTTGGGCGCCACCCGCTCCACCGCCACAGTGGCCGGCGCGCCGTAGAGCGGCGCCGACCTTGATCAGGATCGGCTGGACCAGCGCCAGCCCCGGGGCCTTCGGCGCCAGGGCGGCGCCGGCGATGGACTGGCCGGGCGCATCCACATGGATGTTGCGCTGCCCCACATGGCGGTTCCACGAGGCGTCGAAGGCCGGTTGGCCCGGCAGGTCGGAGGGGTTGTCCCACACCCGCACCAGCAGGCACTCGTGCCCGCCGTTGACGAAGGTGGGGACCCAGGCCTCCGGGCATTTGACCATCACATGCGAGCGGCCGCTGCCTTTGGCGCCAATGGAGGTGACCGTCTGGGCGATCAGGTTGAGCGAATCCGCGGTGATGCCCAGCGCCGGATTGACCCAGTAGAACTCTACCACCACCTCGTTGGCCGCGGCGTTGCCGAAGTTCCAGATGTGGGCGTAGAGCGTGTTGGGGGCGCCGGCCTTCGCCACGTCGCCCAGCGCCGGCGGCAGGTCCGGCGCGAAGGTGGGATCGACCCCGGCCAGGACGAAGATATCCGGGCTCTCCCAGAACGGCGCGTTCACTATCGGCCGCGCACCCAGGTCGCCGGCGTTGGCCCGCATGAACAGGAACGGCAGATCGAGGATCGCGCGCGGGCCGCCCCACACGCCCGGCGTGTCCGGCTGGTTGATCAGCCCCGGCGTCAGCTCCGACGCCGGGGTCGACCGTGCCGCTGCTGTAGCCCGGCGGACGGGTCGGCCGACCATGGCCGCCGCCGCCTCCGCCATGGCCTCCGCCCCCGCCGTGACCACCGCCGCCGCCATGGCCGCCGCCGCGGCAGTCGTCGTCATCGTCATCGAAATACCATGTGCGCTCCACCACCTTGCGCAGGCGCGGCTCGTCGACGTCGTCGCAGTCCCGATCCTCCCGCCCTCGAGCTTTCGGACACGGGCGCTCGTCGTCGCGATCGTGGTCGGTGGCCTCGTGGCGGCCGCGAGGGGGCGGGATGGGGGGCTTGCTGGGGGGCACGTCGGCTCTCCTTCACAGCTTGGGGCGGGTGGACCCGGCTAAAGTATGATGATCGGGGGGTTCGGCGGGTCCTTGTATTTCAGCAGCAGCGGCCGGTTCGGTTTCCCCTGGCCCCAGTTGGCGCTGGCCAGCGGGTTGAGGGGGTCGGCGCCCGGATCCTCGTCGCCTTCCGGCTGCTCGACGGGCTTCTGGTAGGTCAGGTTAAGGATGCCCGTGGCGGTGGACCCCGGCGTCTTGGGGTCCTGGCGGATCCAGTCCCAGGTCAGGTAGGCGAAGGCCCGGTCGCTATCGAGGTTGAACTGGGTCGAATAGCCGGTGTCGTTGGCCAGCTGCGCGATCAGGTGGGCCGAGAACGGGACCGGATCGCCCAGCGGGCTGAACCCGAGGTCCGCGCCGCGCCAGGTGCTGGATGTTGAGCAGGTCGGTGTCCCAGGGCGTCTGGGCCAGTTCGTAGGCGCTGCGGACCTGCGGATCGACCGGCGCCGTCCAGCCGGAAGAACACGTCCGGCTGGGTCCCCGACCGGATAGGGGCTGCCCGAGAGCGGCTTGAAGGCGGTGTCGGGCCCCTCGCCGAACGAGCGGAACGGATTGTAGGTCTCGGTCGGCGTGGTGCGCAGAGTGTCCGGGCCGCTCGCCTGCTGCACCGGGCTCTTGTCCGGCCAGGCCCACGGCCGGCGGTACTCGCAGTTCGATTGCCGCCCGTCGGTCTGCCAGCGCAGCACCGGATAGTAGGGATAGTTGGGGTCCTTGACCGAATGGCCGACCCCGATGACGTCCTGGTTCTTGTCGAGGTTGCCGAACGGATCGAAAGCCGACGCCAAGGCCGCCAGGAAGGCGGAGTCCACCGTGCCGCCCATGGTGATCAGCGGCATGTCGATCTCCTTGGGCAGGCGAAGCTCGCCGTTCGGGATAGAAGGCGACCGGGTGAGGCACGAAGAAACCGGTGTGCGCCAGCACCTCGTGCGTCTTGTTGACCATGTCCCAGACCATCATCGCCAGCTAGTAGAGCGCCAGGCGGATCGAGATAGGTCGACGGACTGACCAGCATCTTGATGATGTCGCCGATCAATTTCACGATCGCGTCGATCGTCTTGATGATCCCTTCGAACAGCGCGACGATCGCTTCGCAGACGTCGAGGGCCGGGTTCGAGAGGTCGATGCCGCTGAGGTCCGGAGGCTGGAACAGGTTCTCGATGTCCGATGCCGGCGGGAAGATGATGAAGTCGGGTTTCTGTGGCTTCTGCAGCTCCCATGTGCCGTTGATAGAGCATTCTGAAGAACGTATAGAGATCTTGTAGTTGGTCTTGATTTCCCACGGCAGCGGGAAAGCCGTTCCGCACCGGGAACGGCGGCGGCCGGCGCGATCGCCTTCGAGCAGGTCGTGGAACGGCCCGGTCAGCCCGCCGCCGGTCAACTTCTTGAAGATCCTGGTGAGCAGGCCCGCGTCGATCGCCTGCTGGAAGGCGTCGCCCTGGATAGATCTGCGGGTGTTCGTCCGGGTCCTGGTAGCAGTCCATCATCGCCAGCACGATGGCGTTGGCCATCCAGTCCGGCATCTCGCCGTCCACGTCGAGCTTCTTCTGCCGGTCGTCGTCGTCCTGCGAACGGGCCCCACGGGCCGCTGCACGCCCTGCGGATTGTCCGGGGTGAGCTGGATCGCGAACCACAGCGCCGACTGCGAGACGTTGGGATAGTCGTCCGTGCACCCCCAAGTTGATCGGGCACCAGCCGTCCGCCGGGCACGGTCTGCACATAGTTCCAGGAATTGATGTGGTTCTCGATCAGGTGGTGGCGCTGGGGATGGTCGCGGATAGGGGCCGCCGCATTGGGCGTTGACGAACGAGTGAGCCACGGTGTCGGTGCCCACATGGGTCATGTAGCCCATGGCGAAGGCCAGGAACTGCTCTGCCCGTTCCTGCATCTGGTCGGCCGCGTCGCGCTCGCCCTGAGCCATCAGTTGGCGGGCCTGGGCGCGCATCAGGTTGGCCTGCTTGACGAAGCCCTGGCACAGCGCCGAGGGCCGCGGTAGTGGCTCATGTCGCCCCACAGGAACAGCTTCTCGCCGAACCCCTTCTGCACGCAGGTGTTCTGAAGGCTGAAGATGTCCTTGAAGGTCAGCAGTTCTTCCTCGGCGATCGAGCTTCAGCGCCAGTTTCAGTTCGTCCATCACCACGCCGAACTCGCTCAGAACCCCGCCGGTGAGGTCGTCGGCCAGGTTCGTGATGTCGGCGACCAGCGGACCGATGGTGGCGTTCCAGCCGTCGAGGAAGGTCTGCCAGATCTTCTGCAGCTTGATCAGTAACCGCAGCAGGGCGGCCAGCTGTGAGTTCGCCTCGGCCAGGATGGTCAACAGTATCTCGAAATCGGTCTCCTTCTCCTTATCGATGAAGTAGAAGACGGCGAAGGCGAGCATCAGCTCGTCGCTGACCGGCCCGAGGATGCCGTTGTTCCAATCCTGGCTTGAAGTAGAACATGTCGGGCCCGATGGCGCCGAGGTGGGTGAATTTCTCCCACTTCTGCATGATCGCGCCACAGGTCTTGGGATCAAGGCCGTCCAGAGCCCCGCCCACGTCCGGCCAGTCGGGGAATTCCCCTTGTAGCAAATGGTCGGCGACGCGCCGGCATGTGTAGATGTGCGTGAAAAATCCCGGCATCCGAGCCTCGCTGCGTTGCTGCACACGCTCTCACCGGCGTGTATACATGGCAAAACCGAGGGAGCGGAGGACGAGATCAGTCAATCACGACACAGAGTACAGAGAAGAGTGCTGTCGCGCTCCCGGAACAGGATCGTAGTTGCGCCTTGAATTTGGCTCGTTTCTTTGCCTCCAAGCCGATCAAAGCGTCGGCGACCAAATGCCCGTGCCGCAGAATGCATTCGGTGGCGACAAGGATCATGGCGTTTGAGAGTCACCGACGTATCGGCGTCGCAGTCAGATCTCCCAGCCCGAACGGCAAAAGCTGTGAAGGATCGCGGGGTGATAGGTCCTGCGCCGGTCACAAACCCATAGAGAACGCTGATGGTGCGGCGGCGTTAAGCCTTCCGGGCATAAGGATCAACGGAACACCGCTGGCAAACCCGAAGAACTCGACCAATTGTCGGAACTTAACGATCATTATCACGATAGCGCACCGTGCGTAAATTTTCGACTAACCGGAGGGCGGTACTAGTGACAAAATAGAGAGCGACCATGGCGGCGCCCATCCGGTACAACTGCATCGCCTAAGCTCGTTTTCATACATGAGACCGAGGTTGTGCCAAGTGTCTACGGTCGGCGGCTTTGTCGAACCACCTCTATGCCTTGTCACAATTCTTCGGCGCGCCCCCGGCCATTTTTGTACATGAAGCCGAGGCGGTCTTTGGCATCTGCTTGACTCTGCTCCGCGGCCTTCAGCTACCACCCATCGCTTCCGAATGGTCCAAGGATACGCCCAGACCATCGGCATGCGTTCAGTGGACGTGCTCTGGGCGGAGACTTGCGAGACCGTCAGAGCGAACTGCTCGGCCCAGTTCCGCTTCGGGTCAACCTGAGACTTGGCCGGCTGACAGAGTTGCGCCTGCTGTAAGCCCGATAGCGGACTCGAACTAGCTGAGCCCGCACGCCTCAGAAGAGTATGCCGCGCTCGCCGCTCGCATTGCCGAGGGTCTGGCCCACCGCTCCCGCACCGTGCTGGTGCCGACAACGAGCCCGGACTAATTCATAGGAATCCGGTTGCCACGCTCAGAAATCGAAGTACTGTCAGCCTGCTGTCAGCTATGGCGCCTAGCAAGAAGACGGCCAAGCGAGCCGTTGTTGCTAAACTCGAGCGTGGCATTCCTGTTTTCGCGTAACGCAGGTAGAGTAGCGGGGTAGGCCGAATTTGCTTCATTGGCTTGGAGCGTGACCGAGCAAGCATCACAAGCGAGTTCCACGGGCCGGAGTCATCTTTGGATAGCCTTGGTGCGGCGGGTCGGTCAGGTAGCACTGACGCCGCTTTACCTGCTCTACGAAAAGAGGCTGCTGTCGCAGGTCCGGCGCCGCCCCGTGCCGCGCCACGTCGGTCTCATTCTCGACGGCAATCGCCGTTACGGGCGCCGACACAACCTAAGCAACCCGCTCGCGATCTATGCCACTGGCGCCGAAAAGCTTGATGACCTCCTTAGCTGGTGCGCCGATCTTACGATCCCGGCAATCACCCTGTGGGTCTTCTCGACCGATAACTTCGGCCGCCGACCAGAGGAAGTCTCCGGGATCCTGACCGCAGTCGAGGCGAAGCTGAGAATGCTCGCGAGCGATCCGCGAGTACATCGGCGCAAGGTCCGCGTTCGTGCGGTGGGCCGGCTGGAGTTGCTGCCGGCATCGACCTTGGCGGCAGTGCGAGCGGCCGAGGCCGCCACCAGTGGCTACGATGACATTCAGCTCACGATCGCTGCTGCCTATGGCGGCCGGCAGGAGATTACGGATGCCGTCCAAGCTTTCCTTCGCGACCAAGAGCAGCGGGGCAAAGAACTAGCTGAGGCCACTAGGTTGGTGACACCCGAAGCGATCAGCCGCTATCTCTACGCACCAGACCTGCCGGATCCCGATCTGATCATCAGGACGAGCGGCGAGATCCGTCTTTCGGGGTTTCTGCTATGGCAAAGCGCCTACAGCGAGTTCTATTTTACCGACGTTTTTTGGCCCGCATTCCGCAAGATCGATTTCCTGCGCGCCGTACGTGAGTTCCAGCAGCGCCGGCGTCGATTCGGACGGTAGCATTCTGCAGTCGAAGTCAGACCTACGCGTACACATCGAGATCAATCCGGCCGGTGGAATATCCGTTTGTCCCCCATTTCCGGACATCCAAGTGCGATTCGTCCATTTCGGCTCCGCGTTTACTCCGGTGGGTTCGGCTCGAGGAACAACGTCCGCTTAGTGGACGTTCCTTCCGTCCCTTGCTCAGAGGGACCGGGTGTGGGGGCTCAATACCTGGGCAACGAGTTCCGAGAATTTGGGTGGCGGCCTCGGCGAGCGCGGCGAGGAGTGCCGTCAGTGCGAGCGCGGCCAACAGCATTGGCAAATGAAAAGCGCTTCCTGTTCCATCGCATCGGTGCTTGACTTTTTAGCCATCATCCCGCCGGACAGCAAAATCGGATCGGCTTCCTTCCATCGAAATGCCGTCCGACGCGTCCCGCGGGGCCGGTCAGACGCGGCAGGGAGCGACCCGCGAAGCTCATGGCGATTTATTCCAGGCTTGGGCCGCAGCGCGGGCCAAGGTCGGGGCATCGAACTCGTTGACGCCGGCGGTAATGGTCGGGCCGCGCCGGCCGCATCTCATGCACTCGCAATGGGCCGAGGCATGGGCGTCCATGGTGACGACCGCCTTTGGCCAGCCACCGCAAATGGCACAGCGCGCGATCTCTTCGCCGCCGACCTTCACGGCTCAACCGCGGCGGACGAGCATGACCGGGAAATGATCTCACTACGGACAATAGCAGCGCTGCCGACGGCTAAGATGCGCGGGGTCACGCTTGGGCGCCATGGCAAGACAGTCCTGGCCACCGGCCCTACAATCTTCATAGTGACGCTCTGCCGAGGTTTACGATTCCGATTCACCGTAGACGAGGCGGGGTAATCTCTCGGGTAGTCTCGCAGATTTGGGGCGCCCTCGCCTGCGAACGGCTGAAGTACCCCCGCCTTTTGAACCAGCGCGAAGGCTCGCTCAGCGAGCATTTGTTTCTGCTCCCGGTTATCGACCCTCTCAACCTGGCGGAGAAGTATGCGAGCCACATCGCGTAGGTCTGCGGCTGACTGCAGGTGGCATTCCTGCTGATAGAACATTAGCTGCACCTCCGCTGTCTCGTGGTGATGCGCCCCTCAAACGCTTCCTCGGTCACAACATAAGGACCATGTCTCTGACGGTCTAGTCAGGCTGTCGCGATATTCCATGCCATTGCCAGGCGGGATGGCGGAGTAGCCGCCTTGAAGTTCGGTTGCAGCAGCCTGCACCTGCTATACGGTCTAACTCAGGAGAAGGCCTTAACTAGATCCTCCCTCTCCACGAGGGAGGCACGATGATGGTCTTGACGCCGCTCTCCTGTGACCATGCCGGGAGGCATGCAAGACCCCGACGTTGGTCAAAGGGATCGCCGCCGCTAACCGCTGCACCATAGAAAATCGGTGGTGATGACCTACCCGTCGGCTTTCGCAAGGCGTTTGTATGGCCTCTCGCTGACAATGGTTTTTGTCACCGCCAACAGTAAACTCGGCACTACGTCCATTTGTGCGAGGCATATACTACTAAAGATTAGAAGACGTTGGTATAGCGCCTAACTACGGTTGGCCATAGATTAGAAAACGGGGGTCTCTGAGGGACCTTCAGCATTCCCTCCTGAAAACTTGAAGAATTCCGCGAGAGGTGAAGATTGCGCCTGCCGAGGGGAGATGTGCTGCGTACGCGCTATGTACGTTTGCCCGTCTGGATCAAGACGGCCTTGGCGCCGCTCCTACTGATGGCGCCTATGGCGGCCCGATACGGCCCGGCGTATCAGAGGTTGCGCCAAGAGTTGAGCCGAAGTAGCGCGATCCCCGATCTCGCGGAGGCGCTCCAGCTGAAAGCCCTCCGGAATACGATAGAGGTTGCGCAGCAGCGAAGCCCCTTCCATCGTCATCGAATGGGTGAAGCGTTCGGGGGGCCCGTCGACGCCCGATCATTCAGCGTCGCGGATCTGAGGCGCCTGCCCCTCCTGAGCCGCGAGGAGGTATTGGCCGACCCCGAAAACTTGCTTGTCGTCGACCCGCGCGAGGCCGATCTGTGCCAAACCAGCGGCAGCAGCGGGCGTCCCCCGCTCCGAATCTATCTGGATCGGGACAGGAGCGTTCGGGAGATGGCCTTCCTGCATCACATCTGGTCCCGCATCGGGTACAGGCTCGGCGATGGTCGGGCGATTTTGCGCGACTATGTCAACAATGTACCGACTGTGCGTCGCAAATGGCGCTATGACCGGGCGTTGAAAGAGCTGTGGCTGTCGCCCTTTGACCTGCGCGAAGAGACGATGGACGAATATCTGGAGCTGTTGCATCGCTATAACGTCCGGTGGCTGTATGGTGTGCCTTCGGCAATTAGCACGCTGGCCAGCCATGCCAGGCGTAGCCGCTGGCAACCGCCCACCTCCTTCAGGGGCGTCCTACCGGGGAGCGAAACTCTATTCGAGAATCAGCGCAGATGCATCGCCGAGGCGTTCGGAGATCGCCCTATTCTTTCGTTCTATGGCCTAACTGAGCGAGTCGCTATGGCGGGCGAGGTGCTGGGTCAACCTCAGACATATGCCTTTGAGCCGCTCTACGGGGTGGCAGAGTTGTTGGATGAACGAGGCGTCACCGTCAGTCAGGAAGGCCAGCGGGGCCAAATCGTGGCGACGGGGTTCTTAAGCGGTGCAATGCCTTTGATCCGCTATCAGACAGGCGACTATGCAGAGCTGGTCGCGCCGGCATCCGCCTCAAACGGCTATAGGCTACAGGTCAAGGGAATTAACTCACGCTGGTCACAAGAATTCGTCTTCGGCCGGAACGGGGAACCTATCTCGGCAGTCAGCCTGGATCAGCACAACTACGCCCAGGCGATCCGAGAATACCAATACTACCAGGATGCGCTCGGACGGATCGTGATGAAGGTCGTACCCTGCAAGGGGACTAGCAGGGAAAGCCTGGAAGCTATCTTGTATCCCATTCGCCAGCGCGTGGGCGGCGTGCTCGACATTTCGATCGAAGTGGTCGACCAACTGCCGATCGGCCCAACCGGCAAGCGCGGTTTTGTCGATCAGAAGCTCGAACTGCGACTGTTGTAGATGCTCACCGCCATGCCCGCATGGAGGATCCGATGGCGATCTGGGAGGCTCGGGCGTCTAGGATGCGCTAAGCCGCCATTTTCCTACGGGGCTCGCCATACCCTCTCGGTAGGTTTCCAGGCACAGCGTGGACAAAGCACCGCGGACGCCGAATCCATCCAACTAAGGAGACTCATGTGTCGATCGATGTCGCCATCCTCGGTGCGGGTCCTTATGGTCTTTCGGTGGCCAGCCACTTGCGCGCCCGCGGCGTCGAATTCCGCATTTTTGGGCGGCCAATGCAGAGTTGGCGGGCGCATATGCCCATCGGCATGCATCTGAAATCGGAGGGTTTCGCGACCAATCTGTCCGATCCTTCTGCCACCTTCACCTTGAAACGATTTTGCGTCGACCACGGATTCCCCTATGACTCGGCCACGGCGATTCCTCTGGACCGTTTCCTTGCTTATGGTCTCGCCTTCCAGAGACGCTTCGTGCCGGAGGTCGAGGAGCGATCCGTTCTCGCGGTCAAAAGAAGTGTGAATGGGTTCGATCTCGCCTTTCAGGATGGCGAGGTTCTAGCCGCCCGACGCCTCCTCGTGGCGGTCGGTGTCCACCCCTTCCGCGATATGCCGGCGCCACTTACCCTGCTGCCGCGAGAGCTTGCCTCCCATAGCGCGGACCATGCGGAGCTCAAGGGTTTCGGCCAGCGCGATATCACGATCGTCGGCGGCGGTTCATCGGCTGTCGAGCTTGGGGCGTTGCTGCATGAAAGCGGGGCCAATGTCCGGCTGGTGACACGGCGAAGCGGGGCACTGCAATATCAGCCGCGTCCGATTGTGCGCCCGCTCTGGCGGCGCGCTGTTCGTCCACTCTCGGGCATCGGATATGGTTGGCATTCTCTGCTGATCGCCGAAGCGCCGCAGCTGTTCCGACTTTTACCACCGCAGCAGCGGCTGTGGGGTGTCAACCACTATTTGATGCCGGCCGCCGGATGGTTCGTCAGGGATCGCTTCCAGGACCACGTCGCTCATCTATCGGGCTACGCGTTAGAATCAGCTGTGGCTGCGGGCAGCCGGGTCGAGCTCCGGTTACGCCATGCCGCAGGCAAACAGCTCTTGCTCAAGACCGACCATGTGATTGCCGCTACCGGCTATCGCCTCGATCTGGATCGTCTCCCGATCCTTGACGAGGACCTACGTCGTGATGTGCGGCGGGTCGGCGGTACGCCGCGCCTGTCGGCGAATTTCGAATCTTCGGTGCCCGGCCTCTATTTCCTGGGGCCGCTCTCAGCCAATTGCTTCGGTCCTGCCATGCGGTTCGTTCTCGGCACCGACTTTACGGCAAGGCGGCTGTGTCGTCATCTCGCCAGCACCAAGTCAGCAACCGGAACTATCGGGGGAACTTCCGGTTTGGGTCAAAATGCGACGTGGCCGGCCGGGCGGACATACGTCCCTTAAGAACCAAAAAGCGGACCCAAGCTAGCCGAGTTGCCTCATCGCATTTGTGCCAGGAACAGACATTCAAAGTAACAGTTAGCCAGCCCCAATTTAGGTCAAGATTTGAGGCTGACCTCCTACGCCGGGCCGTACCTGTCGTGGTGCCGCCGAAGTCTGTCTGGACGGCGACGGAAAGCCCAGCAATCGCACAAATGTCGCGAGATAGTTAGCCAGCAGGTTCGACAACCTCATCGCCTCGGCCGCCGTCATACCGGGCGGCGCAGCCGGCAAGAGGCGTCGGTCAAGAGATTCTCTTGCCCAACCTCGCGCAGCAGCTTTCGCGTCATTGCGTCACGGAACGACCAAATGTTCTCGGCCGGCATGACAAAGGAGCCGGGGCCCCCGATAACACGATTCCGGTAATAGGCTTCCAGCTCGCGTGAACCCGTGATGATCGGCAGTCCGTTGATGGTGACGTCGCGTGCAAGCGCGTCATTGCGTGCGCGGGCCGCATCACCCCCTTCGTTGTCCGCCCCATCGCCGGAGACGTCGATCACGCGTCGGCCGGCTGCGATGGGCAAGGTCTCCAAGAGAGCAACACTGAAGTCGACCGCCGCGGCAAGTCCGGTTCCACCGGGGCGCCAGTGCCTCTCGGCCTGTTCAGTCTCTTGCGCGATAGCCTCGAGTTCCCCGCGGCTGGTGACCACACGCCATGCAATCGCGATGGCCTGGCTGTTCCGGCTCGACCACTGAACAAGCGCCAACGCGATCCGCCGACAAGATCCGGCCGCAATGGCATCAAAGAGCGGGGGATTGCGCAGAGCAGCCGCGATTCCGTCCATCTGCAAGCGGAAGTCGGCCAAGTCGGCGCTGCTCGAGCAATCCACGGCGAGCACCAAGGCCAAGTCGACCGCCATCTCGGACTCCGACATGCGTTGCTCCTCTCGGCTAAACGCGGCCGTATGATAGTTCTTCATGAAATCGAGAGAATACGCTATTTTTGGAAAGCATTATTCCAGATGGAACGGGTTATGGACCGGCTTGAAGCCATGCGGGTCTTCGCGGCTGTCGTCGAAGGGCGAGGGTTCTCAGCCGCGTCCCGATCGCTCGGCGTCCCCCTTCCCACCGTCAGCCGCAGGGTTGCCGAGCTGGAAAAGCAACTTGGGGCACAACTCTTGATACGGTCGACCCGAAGGGTCGTCGTCACCGACAGCGGCCGGCACTATTACGAGTTCAGTGTGCCGTATTCTGGAAAGTCTCGCCGATGCCGAAGCCCAGGCCGCGGGCGAATATCGCCGTCCGAGAGGACAGCTGTGCATTACCGCACCGGCATTGTTCGGCAAGCTCCATGTTCTGCCCATCGTGCGTGATTTCATGGCCACCCATTCGGAAATCACGGCGCGGCTGCTCTTCTCGAATTTTGTCGCAGATCTTCTGGAAGGGCATATCGACCTCGGCGTGCGGATCAGCGGATCGTTGGATGGGGCGTTGATTGCGATGAAGGTCGGCGAAGTCCGCTCGGTTTGCTGTGCCAGTCCTGGTTATCTCGCGCTACGAGGGCTGCCCCGTCGACCCGAGGATCTCGTGAAGCACGACTGCATAACCGTGTCCACATCCGGTGATCCCATCCCCTGGCTTTTCCGGTCACCAGGCGAGGCACAGCAACGACTGACCATCGTTCCGAAAATCACAATCAATATGAACGATGCTGCTGCAGAAGCGGCCGTTGCCGGCGGCGGCGTGACCTGGCTCTATTCCTATCAGGCCGCTCCCTATCTTGCCGTTGGATCGCTCGCAGCCGTGCTTACCGACTTCGAGGCCGATCCGGTTCCCGTCAGCATCGTCTATCCAGCGGGGCGTCTCATGCCCCAGAAGGTCCGGCACTTCATCGATTTTGCCGCTGAACGGATTCGTGCCGCGCTGCTCGAAGTCAACTCTCGCTGCGGTGTGGCATCAGCCTCGAACTCCGGCGGCGCCGGACCTGCATAGGCAGGTCCAAGCTGCCAAGGGGAATCTCATGAGCACCTATGTGTTTGTCCACGGAGCATGGAAGGCCTGATGCACTTCCCCTTGGCCAGCACGGCGGGGACGGTGCACGTAAAGTAGCCGCACGGTCGCGCGCTCCCTGCTGCCCGAACGCATGCGACGCCTTAACGAGGCAGTAATCGCTCTCGCGGTAAGGTCGCAGGCAAAGGGCGTGCGACGGTTCGAGACGGCCGGCCCTGGGGGATCGGGGGGATGATCGCGACCCGCAGCTATCACGAAGTAGCGCCGGGGACTGAAATTTCCGGCCGCCTGTCTGCGCACATGCCGCAAGGGTCACGTCCGGACTGGCACTGACTTTCCTAGAACGTCGATGCACGATTCTCGAGGCCACTTCCAAGCCCGGCATTTCGGCAAAGTGGCGGCTGCGAGGAGGGCGCAGAGGTGTTTGAACCACTAATCCCAGTGCGAACGCCAAAGCCAACCGATCCCCAAGGCGAGGTCGTCATACCGCACCAGTCGGTCCTCCGGCTCCCGGGGCGGCGCGCGGGCGCCGGCGGGGGCGAGTCCGGCGCGGAAGACAGCACGAAGCCTGCCGAAGGCATGCACGACCCAAGCGCAGCACCCCTATGGAATTTCAGCGAGATCGCGATCTATTCAGCCCCCCATCCGCAACCGTTTCAAATGCCGCCCGTTTTCTCGGCAGCGCGGCTGCCCGGTCGCATTCAGACGAAACTCTACATCGGCGCCGTGGATGACCCGCTGGAGAACGAGGCGGAAAAAGTCGCGGACGAAGTGATGCGCTTGCCCGCCCGGAGGCCCCCCCTCGTGGCCACGCCACGTCGGCCCGGCCGCACATGCGCGACCTGCGAGGGTCGGGCAGACATGCTGCAACGGGGGCCGGCGGCTATGAGCGGCGGCGCCACCATCGAGGCGCCCGGCATCGTTCGTGAGGCGCTGCGCTCGCCCGGACAGGTGCTCGATACAACGACGCGCGCCTATTTTGAGCCGCGCTTCGGCCGCGATTTTTCAGGCGTGCGCGTGCATACCGACTCACGAGCGGCCGCCTCGGCGCGGCGACTGAACGCCCGGGCCTATACGCTAGGTCAGGATGTGGTGTTCGATGCGGGGCAATTCGCGCCGGAGACGCAGGAAGGGCGGCGGTTGCTGGCACATGAGCTGGCGCATGTCGTGCAACAGACAAGGGAAGATTCGACCGGCTCCGCCGGCGGCTGTCATGGAAAATGTGAGGGGCCTGCGAATTCACCGAACGCGGCGGAACGGCACATCCGAGTTCAACGGAGAATGAATGCAGCCTGTCACGATGATTTGGGTCGGGAAGTTCACATTGGTCGCGAGTCCCTTATCAATACCATCATCGGCGCTCACTGGAAGGGTCTTGATACCGCGCACAACCGGGCGGAATTCACCATTCCGAGATCCGGTCAAAATTCAGGCACCGGTCGCGCCGACCTCGTCGCCGTTCATCCTTCCCAGATACAAGTCTATGAGGTGAAGCCGCAGGGCGGCGTCGACGCCGAGGCGCGGGACCAGCTTCAAAGATATATCCTCGCCGGACAGCTCTACTGTGAAACGCTTGCTCGCTGGGTTCTCGGCAATAGCTTCCCGCCTATCATATTCTACGTGCCGGGATCATCGACCTTCAAAAGAGCCAGGCAGGCCGATCCCGGCTTTGTCGTCCATGAGGACCTGCCGCCCGAACAGGAGCCTTCGCCGCAGGCGCAAGCGGCGGGGCGTGCGCTCACTCTAGCCGCGTTGGGCTTCGCGGCGCTGAGAAGGTCGTTGGCTTCGGGCGTCCGGGGACCGGCCTATGGCGCCGTTGTGGCGCTCGCGACGGCATTCGTCCTCATAAGAGGCGGAGGCGTTGCTTTTGCCGGCACGCCGGAAGCGCGAGACCCGATCGCCGCGGCGTTCGACGCAATGCGCGCGCGCGGACAGCCGGTTGCCCCGGAGCTCGAGGCCGCATTGCGTCAGGATCCCGAGCTGCGCAGCGCGCTGCAGCGGGGCCAGCGCGACGGAAACAGCAACGCGATCGCCGAGCTGTGCAACCGGCGGCTCCGGGACGCCCAATCCGGCGCCTCCGCCGGAGCGGGCGTGTCTGCCGAAGCCAGGGCATTCCTCGCGGCCGCAGCAGACAGCCCCCCGCCGGGGGTCGATGCGAATGCGCTCCGGGCCGTTGCGGGCCGAGACGCCGGGGAGCCCGCGGGTGGGGCGGCAGAGAGTCCGAATTCGACGGGTGCTGCCGGCGCAAGCGCGCTCAGCACGCGGCAAGGCCGGGGTGGTCAAGGCCGGGGTGGTCAAGGCACGGGCGGCGCGCGCGCCGGCGGCCAGCGTGCCAGCGATCAGGGTGCCGGCGGGGGACGGGCCTCACCTGAGGCAAGCCCCGCCGCAGCAACAAGCGCGGCAGCTTCCGAATTCACGACGGCATCCGGCCCGACGATTCAACTCCAGGACGTCGCCGGCCTACTCCGTGACGGCATCTGGCGCGAAACGCCGCAAAGCCGGACCGGCATCTATTTCACCGTCCAGGACGGCGTCGATTGCGCCGCCTCCGTGACATTCACGATCGAACAACGAGCCGCCGGACGGGAAGTCGTACGCATCCTCACAAGCAGCGCGGCCATCGACGAGGAGGGCAGGATCCATGCAGATAGAAATTTCGCCGTCGGTCGGCTGACGACCTTCACGCGGAATCTTGCGACGCCCTCCGCTCCGCACCGATGAATTTGGAAATCGAGTGACCTCATGAACTCGATCGCCGCCCTGCAGCAAACCGCCGCTTCGTGACCCTGGCAGTCGTCTGAGCTTTCAATGCCATACCAGCTCCAACGCGCTGGCAGCGTCATGGTGCGCAGGATGAAATCGGACTAATATCTCAACCATCGAGTGTGCAAGGCTGGACCCAATGTCTCTGGCCGATGGTGACGCGGTCCAACGAGGCTGAAATGCGTGCGGGGCCCAACAGGCGATGTCCGGCGACCTGATTGACGCACTGTTCCAAAAGGCGGCCGAGACTTACGAGTCGGCACGCCGATGGCATTTGCTGCTCGTTCTGATCCTGCTCGCCTTTCAGGCCATGCTGCTGGTGCCCTATGTCGGCGCCGCGAGGCAGGAGGCTGCGACCAAGGCGGACATCGACAGGTCCGTGGCGCTTCAGCGGACCATCGATGATGTGATCACCGATCTGGACTCGTTCGAGAAGGCGAGCGTTGGTGCGGCGGATGCCGAGCTTCGCAGCATCCTCGACCAGCTCGTCGCGCGATTTGACGTGCTTAACGGCATCTTGGGGCGACTGCAGCAGATGACGCCCGAGGAGGCAGCCGGGCCGCCCGGCGAGGCGCTGTTTGGCGGCGCGATAAGTGGTGTAGCAATACAAATGCCGATGGCGCAGATGTCTCTGCCCAGTCAATTGCCGCCGCCCGGCCAGACCGTCTCACCCGCGCAGATGCCTCTGCCCGGTCAGTTGCCGCCGCCCGGCCAGACCGTCTCACCCGCGCCGATGCCTCTGCCCGGTCAGTTACTGCCGCCCGGCATGGCCGTCTCACCCGCGCAGATGCCCGGCCCCGCCGCCTACCTTCCGATCTCACCTATGTCATCGGAGCTGCGCCGCCAGCTCGTCGCAGCGACCGCTGCCGGGAACCGCGACGCTCTGCTGACGGCCATCGCGCCCTATGTCGAGACGACGATCGTCCAACCAATCTTCATCCAGTTCGAGAGCGAGTGGCGCGGGCAGGCACTGACCCGGATACGGGCCGCCTGGCAGACTGCAGATGCGCGCCTGCGCCAGGCAAAAGTCCAAATCCCAGAGCGGGCGGAGGTCTGGTCCGGCACCGAGACCGCCCTGGGCAAAGCCCTACACAGCGCCGAATCTCTCGCTCTATCGGCGCCGGCCGATCCATTCTGGTGGTCGACGCGCATGGAGAAAGGCGCGACCATTCGCGACGCCCTGGCGGATCTGCAGCGGGCCCGCGGGCTCGCCGACCTTCCGGCGCTTGCCTCGCTAAAAGCCGAGACGGCCGCCGCCGTCTCGGCCGAGCGGACGAAATACGCCGAGCTGCAGACCCGTCTCGCCGAGTTACGCGAGCAGTTCAAGGAGCAGGAAGCCGAACTCTCGTCGATCGCCGGGCCGCTGAAAATCGTGGCGATCGATCTCGGCCGCGTCGCTGCCTGGTTCCCGCTGATCCTGGGCTTGGCGCTCGGCGGCTCATGGGCCTGGATGACAGCGCGCGCGCGCGAGTTGGAGCGCTCGCTATCCCTATTTGGCGACGGAGCCGAAAAGCAGACGCTCGCGAGATGGGTCGCCAGCAAAATCGGCCGCGCGAACCCTGCAACGCTGGCGCTACGGGGCGTGACGTTTCTCGTCTGGATCGCAATCGCCGCTCTCGAAGTGGCAAATCTTCCCGGCGTCGGCGCGCTCAATGCAGCATCGGGCGCCGTGATCGGCGCCGCCGCGGTCATAGCGGCGGCAGGCCTAGATTGGCGCACCACGGGGAAGTTGGTCTCATAGTATGCAATATGCGGCGCGTTCGGAGCAGGCATTTGGCCCAATCCTAACTCCGAACCAGGATCACTTCCGTCGGGGCAGACCACACTTCTAAGGATGCTCGCGCCGGCGAGGGCGCCGGGGCGAGGGCTTGCGTGGCAAGTCCGTGGTCAGCTGGCGCGACAGCCCGCCGCCGCCGTGAACCAGCACGCCCTTGGCCTGATTGAGCGCCGCGGCGCGGTGGCGTGCTCGAGCATATCTACGAGCGCCACCGGGAACGCATCCAGCAGGCCGCCGCCCGCAAGCACGGCAAGAGGCAGGTCGCGAAAGCCGGAACGATCATCGTCCATCCGAAGTATCTGTCGAACTAGGGTGACCTCATTAAACTTCTGTCATGTATTGACGCATCGCTTGCGCTTTTACGCGTCCTTAACACGGGGGGTGCTGAGCTAAGTCCGCACAGATCGCGCGCACCGTATTTCGCTACAGAGAGAAAGTGTCTGCGCCATGGCCGAAGCAAGCTCTCCCCAGTCTCTCGTCCTGCGATCGAGCTTCATCTTCACGGGTACGATCACCGCCCCGGGAAGATCTTCCTTGCGCGTGCTGACGTCCCGCCCGGGACTGGCTGTGGCCCGTCTGGATCGGGGCTTCCTGATCAACCCGGTCCTGGGTAATCTGGAGGGGCGGCCGATTACCGTGCGGCTGGCGCAGGAGGGCGCGGGCGCGGTCCGCGCCGGGGATCGGGTGGTGTTCTTCGCCACCGCCTGGGTGCATGGCGAGGAAATCGCGGTCGCCGAGCTCGCACGCTTACCCGCCGACGAGAAAACCGAGCAGGAGGTCGCCCGCGCCGTGGCCATGCTTCCGGAGTTGCATCTGAGCCAGCGCATCGCCGCCGCCGCGCTGATCGTGCAGGGCACGGTGACGGAGATTGCGCGCGCCACCGATATCCCGCGCACCGGTTCCGAGCACGACCCGGCCTGGTTGCGGGCCTCGATCGACGTGCAGACGGTGTTGAAGGGCGAGATCGTCCAATCACCCGCTCGCAGAAAGAGCGCAAGCGTTACGCTGTTGTTTCCCGGCAGCCGCGACATAGCATTCAAGGACGTGCCGCGGCCCGCGAAAGGCCAGAAGGCCGTGTTTTTGTTGCATCGGGAGGGCTCGCCGGTCCCGGCGAGCGAGCATGTCGCCCCGGATCCCGCGGATATCCAGCCGACCAGTGCATTGCCCACCGTCCGCCGGCTGATCGGCGGTCGGGGAAGCGCGCCGCCGCCGCCGCGCTGAGGCTTCAAGACCGGTCAAAGGGAGTCGCGCCATGGCCCAGATCACGGTGGTCAATGTCATCCCGCAGACGCACAGCGACGAAACCAATCAGGACAGCGAACCCAGCATCGGCGTGAATCCCACCAATGCGCAGCAGATCCTGATCAGCGCCTTCACGCCGCCCGACGGGAGTCATACGAACGGCCCGCTGTTCTATTCCGAGAACGGCGGCAGCAGCTGGGACATGAGCTACATCGTCCCTGGCGGCGGGCCGCTGGATCAGACCTATGCCTTCGGCGGCAATTCGGGTGAGTTCTATGGCGGCGACATCAGCGGCACGTCGTCACCGCCGACCACCGTGATTCTGAATGCGCTCAGCACCGGCAACCCCTTCGTCCCCGGGACCATGTCGGTATTGGAGAGCCCGACCCCGACCGACCAACCCTTCATCGCGGCCACGACCGTCCGCTTTGGGCCGGATACCGGCAAGGACCGCTTCTACATCGGCTACAACGACCAGCGCGTCGTTACGACGACCGGGAAGACGGCTGCCATCGACTTCTGCCTGGACGCGACCGCTGCCACGCCGGTCATCTCGACCTCGCATATCGACAGCCGCGCGACCGCGAGCTGGGCCGCCTATCTCGGCGTGCCGACCTGGAACCAGGACGGCCCGCAGGTCCGTACGGCGGTGCATGCCGATGGAACCATCTATGCCACCTTCAACGGCATACGCACCCTCACCGACAACGGCGACGGCACGGCGGACACCACCTCCGATGTGGTCGTGGTCCGCGACGACAACTGGGCGACGGGTGCCACCCCCTTCACCGCGCTTGTCGATCCCGGCGACCTTCTCCCCGGCTTCCGCGTCCAGACCGGCGTTCCCTTGCTCTGGAGCCCAGGCGCGGGGGCGCTTGGACAGGAGCGCGCGTTCGGCTCGTTTGCCATCGCCACCCATCCCGGCGATTCCGACATCGTCTATCTCGCCTGGGCGGGGTTGAGCTCCGGCACTCAGACTCTGCACGTGCAGCGCTCGCTCAATCGTGGCGCCTCCTGGTCCGGCGACTTGATCACGCCGATTGCCAACGCCACCAATGCGGCTCTGGCCATATCCGTCACCGGGACGATTGGGCTGATGTACCAGCAACTCACGGGCACCGCGCCGAGCGATCGTTGGGAGACGCATTTCCAGCAGTCGACCAACGGCACCAGCTGGACAGACAAGACCGTCAGCAGCGCACCGGCCGAGACGCCGGCATCGACCTTCCTTCCCTATATCGGCGACTATCTCGAACTGGTCGCCGTGGGCAAGAATTTCTACGGCACATTCTGCGCGAACAACACGCCGGACCCCGCCAATTTCCCCGCCACGCCCGCGGGAGCGACCAATCCCAACGGGGCCCTCTTCGGCCGCAATGTCACCAGCGCTGCACCTTGGAACCTCCTGGGGAGCGACGGGCACAGCGTGGTGCCGGTCTCGATCGACCCCTTCTTCCTCGGCGTCGTGGAGGTCCCTGCGTCCGCCGACTTCTACGTTCGCGATTGGACCACCAGCCCGACGAGCGGCGACGACGGCACCGAGCCGTCGACGCAGTTCGATTTCTGGGATTCGTCCGACGTATGGAACCAGAACTCGACCAGCACGCCCCTGCCGCCCGACGCCAATGACGTGCCCCAGACGGAGAACGCGCTCGCCGGCGCCGACAACTACGGGTTTGCGCGCATCCGGCGCAACCAGCTTCCGGCCAGCGGATCGGGCTCCGTCACCGTCACCGCGCATTTCCTGATCTCCGAGTTCGGCACAGGCAGCAACTTCGTCGATGATTTCTTCAGCGATCCGACGGACCCCGACGTGACCTTTGCCGGCGGCGATGCGACGCTCAGCTTCGGGGACACCGAACTGGGCCCCAAGGTAACGCCCCCGACGACCTGGAACTTGGCGCCTACCAGCTCGGACCATCTCTGCATTGCGGTCGAGATCTCGGTACCCGGCGATCCCATGGCCTCGCCGGGGCTAACGGGGCGCGCACCCGGGCAGCCGGGCACCACATTGTCGGTGATCGACGACAACAACAAGGCACAGCGCAACCTGCGCGTCACGCCCGCCGCCGGCGGCGGTGGCATGATCCGCTTCGGGATCGTGCACAATGCCGGCACGCTGGCGCGCAGCATGCAGCTCGGCCTGGCGCAGACCGCGGGGCTCCGCCCGCCCGAGGGCACGCTGGTCGAGGTCTTCACGGACAAGGGCGTCGTTGAACGGCTGCCTTGGCGTGCTTGGGGTAACCTGACCCTGCCGGCGATGCAGCCGGGCGAGAACCGCTGGATCGGCGTCAGCGTGCCGACGTTGCCGATGCTAGGTACCCCTCAATTGACCATCACTGAACTGAAGGGTGGGCGCGCGGTAAACGGCTTCACTGTCGGCGCCAAGGTCTCGCCGATGGCGACCGTGATCGGCTACCTCATCGGATTCAACGACCGGGTGATGAAGCGCCTGACTTTCGGATTCGGGATCGACACCGAGGGTGGTGGACTTTCCGGCGGCGAGGACGGCAAAGGGACAGACCGCGACGACGGCCGCGGCATCGACTTCGAGGAGCGCGTGCGGCTGGCGGAGGGCGATCTGCGGATCGAGGTCGATGTGCGCGTGCGCCGCGGTGCCGGCGGGCGTGATCGCGGCCGCGATCGCCCGCACCACCATCTTCCGCCCCGCCCCGATCCGCAGCGCTACGAGCGCCTCCTGCGCGCCGGGGTGACGCTGCTTGGCGATTGCCTGGCAGCGCTGGGCAGCAGCGATCCGTTCGGAATTGCCGCCGCCATCGCCGCGATCGAGGCCGCCGCCGCGGGCGACCTGGTGACGCTGACGGCGGCCCATGGCAGCGTGCTGGAAAGGTTCGACGCCTATATGACGATGCTGCAGAAGGCCATGGGCGATCGCGCCGATATCTTGCAGATGGCGCTGTGGCACCGAGACCTTTGGGATCGCTCGGCCGCCCTGGAGGCGCTGCCGAGCACGCCGGCGGTGCAGCAGCGCCTGCGACATTTCATTGCCGGCGTGGAGCGGCGCACCGCCCGGCTGGAGGATTACGGCACGCTCCTGACGCAGCTGACCCCCGATCTGCACCAAGCGGCCATGGCGCTGGGAGCCTCGCCAAGGTTGGGGCCGCTGATCGGCGCCATCGCCGGCGCTGGCTCGGCGCGGGCGCAGCAGAAGGCCCATCGCGACCTGCTGCTGGCCCTTCAGCAGGTCGCTTGAGCACGCCCCAGGAATGGAAAGCGAACCGGGAGGAAGGAACGAGATGGACTGGATAGAGCAGTGGTTCGGATTCGCACCCGACAACGGGGACGGTTCGGTGGAGCTGCTGATCATGCTCACCGTCGCGGTGGTGGTCGCCGTCGCGGTGGTGTGGATTGTGCCGTCCTTCCGGGCCAGGGCGGTCCACTTCTTTGCGCAGTTGTACGCCCGGACGGCTGGCCGGCGCAAAGCTTGACGCGGCAGCCTCCGAACGCAGCCCCGACGCCTTAAAAGGTCGGCAACCCAGGGAGGTGGGAATGGCTATCGAACCCAAAAACGTGGTTGCAGGCGTGCATGTGCCGGTTACCGGAGTGTTTCAGATAGACCCGTTGAACCCGCCGCCGCCTGCCAGGTTCGCGACCTTCACCATGGATAGTTTCGGGATCTCGAACACGAGATCGCTGCACAACGACACCGATTTCGTCTACCTCAGCGCGAACGTCGGGGCGAACCCCATCGTGTTCGTCTAAAAATCTATGGGAGATGTGAACAACGGGACCCATTCCGTTGGGCTGAGTCTCGAAGTCGACATTCCCGACGACGATACGGTTGTGGTGTTCAACTACCTGATCATGAACAACGGCCACGGTGGCAACGATGCCAAGGCGAAAGCCGCTCAGGCGGCGTTGAACACCATTGCCGAAGAGATCATCAAGCACGGTGCCATCACGGCGGCCGCTGTCACCGTCGGATCCTTCCTGGTGCCGTTCTTCGCCTCTGCCCTCGCGGCGATCGCCGGAATTATGGCGGCGACCGAAGCGGCCCTCCTGCTGTTTGCGGATTGCGATGGGCTCGTCGCCGCAGGCGCACTGCCTTTCACCTGCAGCGACCTCATCAGGAAAACGGCCTCGGGTCAAAAGATTGCCGAGAACGCAAACCATCCCGGCACCGATTCTGCAGACGGCTGCGGCTCCAACTCGCAGTATTCCACTGCATGTACGATTACGACGGCGCCTTCGATCCAGACTGTCTTGGATCTGAGAGGCGCGTGGGCCAGCGGCGGGGTCGCGGGACCATTTGTTTCCGTGACAGGAAATTCGATCTCCATCGACATGTCCGCGTCGCATCGCCCCACGGCCAGCGGCTCGGTTCTCAACAGTACGCAAATCTCGGTCAACTTCCCCGACGACAAGACCTACACGGCCGTCCTACAGGCGCCCAATATTATCAAGTGGTCGAACAACTCGAGCTGGACGAAAGTCCCGGCGATCGAGACGGTGATCGACTTGAATGGCAAGTGGATGAGCGGCGGCGTCCTCGGCCCCAACATCACGGTTCACGGCAATTCCATCTCGATCGACATGTCGGCGCTGAAGCGTCCGACGGCGGTCGGAACTGTCGACAACAGCTCGAACATTTCGGTAAATTTTCCCGATGACAAGGCCTACTCGGCCGTGCTGCAGAAACCAGCTACGATCCGTTGGTCAAACAACTCGACGTGGACGAAGTTCGAAACGTCGGTCATCAAACATCTTTTCGTATTGATGATGGAGAACCGCTCGTTCGATCACCTTCTGGGATTCCAGGGGATCACGGGAAAAGACGCGCAGACGGGCGCCGCAACAAAGGCGGAAGACCTTGCCGCGCCCAGAATTGTGACGCTCCAGCAGCCTTCCAATGAATTCGCCAATTTGAGATACACGGTCTCGCCAACCGCAGGCGACCGGACATTCAACACACATGATGTGAAGCATCAGTTCCCCGACGTCTTGATGCAACTTTGCGGCCAGGCGGAAGGACAAGCCGTCATCAAGAATAATGGCTTGAAAGGTGCTGCCTATCCGCCCGTCGCCGCAGCGATAGACCGCGGTTTTGCCGCTGACTACGCGATCAATTCGGACCCAAACAACCCAGGGGAGCCGATGCGATGCTTTGCGCCGGGCACGCTCCCCGTCTTGACGGCGCTGGCGAAAGAGTTCGTGCTTTGCGATCACTGGTTCAGTTCAATGGCCGGGCCGACCGAGCCAAACCGGATGTTCGCCCACGCCGCAACCTCCGGCGGATGGGACGATTCGCCTTCGAACAGCGACTATGAGGAAATATTCGGTGCCAAAGTTGCAGGCGATGCCAGCGCCGGCATTTCGTTTGCGAATGGCACGATCTTCGATGCGCTGCGCCGAGCGAAGGTGCCGTTCCGTATCTACGCCGGGGACCAATTCCCGCAGGTCGGACTGCTCTCTGGGATCAGTCTCTTTTCCGACGTCGATGACTTCGAGAACTTCGCCGGCGATGTCAACGACCCCACCTACGACGCTGCCTATACATTCATAGAACCCAGATACGATACGATTTCCCAGAACCTGGGACTTCCGTTCGTGAACAACTCACAGCATCCTGCCAATAGTGTAGAGCTCGGCGAAGCACTGATCAAAACAGTCTACGAAACGATCCGAAATTCGCCGCACTGGAACCAGAGCATGCTGATCCTCACCTGGGATGAGCATGGCGGTTTCTTCGACCACGTAACGCCACCGCCCGCCAAGCGCATTCCTACCGGCTCACCGCCACAGGACATCGAGGGCAGGAGTTTCGGCTTCATGTTCGATCAATATGGGCCGCGCGTTCCAGCGGTTGTGATTTCGCCGTGGTGCCCTCAGAACATGATCGACCATCGACAGTTCGAACACTCGTCTATCCCGGCAACAATAGAGCAGCTGTTCGGTCTCAAGCCGCTCACCATACGGGACACCGAAGCCATCGGCGTGCAAACGCTTGCATCCCTCAGTGCGCCGCGCAACGTGACCACGCCAATACCGGACGCCATTACCGTCAGTCAGCCCAGCGGGCCGGTGCCGGGAACGCCCGCTGGCGCTACCGGTTCGACGGTGATTTCGTCGGTCGGGTCGACCGCCGGCAAAGTGCTGTCGGCGGCTGCCGTCGCGACCAGGCGTTGCGCCTTCGCCGCCGGCGGCGCAAGCCGGGTCAACGCTCGGTGTTGGATCTCAAGGATCCGTGGCTGTCGTCGGCGCTGGCGGTCGCCATCAAAGCGCATATGGAGGCGGCGCCAGCGGATGCTGCAAACATCAAGGCACGCGGATTCGGACTGAAGACCGTTGAAGATCTCGCGCAATACTACAAAGACATCACGCCGATCGTTCAAAACGCACGGGTGCTGGCGCGCCAGCAGAAAGTTGCCGCACGAAAGCTGTCTGCTTCGCAGACCGGCAAAGTCCAGATAGCTCAAGAGGCTGTCAGAGCCCGGATGGCCGCGAAGCTCGAGTAGGCTCCGCGCCGACTGACAGTCCGTGCGACGGTCAGGTCTTGTTGCGGTGGCGGCCCGAGAGCAAGGTCGGCTTTGGGTTGCTCGCTGCCGTCAGCGCCCGTAGGTCGCATGCGTGCCGTCAACGAAGATTGTTCAAAACTTTCCAGCTTAATCTGCCGTTAAGCTTATAGCCGTTCAATTGGCATGTAGCGTCACCCTCGTGCGGTGCGCTTGCGGCTTGGTTGCAGTTCGCCGCCCAAGTTACAGTTGATGGCGTCGAGATTTCTGCTGGCCTTCCACGATGCTCGGCTAGTGCCGGCGAAGTACATGCGCCCCTGCAGGGCGCCATTGTCAGGACCGCGACATAACAAATCACCGTAGTTGGCTGGAGGTATGAGACGTGTTGGGTAAGCGGCCCGAATGCCCAACTATCGAGGAGATGCCGGCTTGAGCGATTTCTTTCCCGACCCGGATATCTTCGGGGAGGGGATGCCTCCCGATCCGATCGAAGAGCTGTTCGGTCCGTGGGGACCGGGCGGTCCCTTCGGCGTTCCGCCTGAAGACCCCTTCGGCCCCACCGGGTTCGATCCGCCGTGGGGCTGGGGTCCCGAGGGCCCGGTCTACAATCCCCCGCCCGAGCCACCGACCGGCTGGGGACCCGAAGGTCCGTACTGGGACCCGCCTCCGGTGGAACCGCCGCCTGCGGGGGGAGGCGCCGGCGCGATCGTCATCGATGCCGCGTTCTACGCCGCCATAGCCGTACTCGTCATCGAGGTCGTCTCCATCGGCCGCGCCATGTGGTCAATTCACGGCAAGAACGAACTGAACAAGGCGGCCGATCACCTGAACGACATCCGCGACAAGGCCGTGAAGGCCGGCCAATGGAACGACGAGTTGCAGAAGGCGTGGACCAAGGCCAGCCAGGAACTGTCTGAACGAGCGGAGGCGCTTCAGAAGGAGCTCGACGAAAGCTGGATCATGCGCCTTGGACAGTGGATTTATTGAGGCTTGGGCATGAGCAAAGAGATCCCCGCGATCCTGCACGCGCTTCGGTCCGCCGACGCCTCGGATTTCGAATGCATCAATCTCGAGGGTCTCGTCGCGACACTCACGCTCCAGGGCATCGCGGATAACGCGCCGAAGCTCGAGAAGGAGTGGGCCAACGGCGCGAACTCCGCCGCCTTCCGCAATCTCCTGCTGCGGCTGATCGGGCGCCTCGCGGTCTTCAACAACGTCTCCGGGCAACCGGTGCATCCGGCGTTCTGGGAAGCGGTGTCGAAGTCCGGAAATCCGGACGACCGGAAGATCGCGCTCCTCGCCTGCAACATGTCGCGCGACGCGCCTTTGTGGAACCTGCTCGCGTATGCCTGGCGCGCGGACTCGCGCGGCCTTAATCGCGCGCTCGCCCTGGAGATTATGGGCACCACGAACCGGGGCGATGCTTCGCTCCGCGCCCGCACGCTCGCCGAATACCGCGATGCGGTCGCCGGCCCAGATCTCTACGCCAAGTTCGGGGCCCTGCACGGATCGCTGTTTTTCAACGAGAATGCCGCGGAAGAAATCCCGCGGCGCGTCATCGGGCATGAGAAGAACGGCCGGCTGCTCGCGACCGCGTTCGCCGTGCTACTGGTCCGCAATCCGCGCCGAGCGCGCAAAATATTCACCGCCATCCTCGATTACGTCATGGGCCAGCGCCCCACGGCCCACGTCACAGGGATGCTCCTGGGCGTGTGCACGCTGTGTGATCCGATCAGCACGCGGGCGCTCTGCCGCCGGCTCCTCGCCGGACCGCCGGACCCGAGATTCGACGCCCTCCGCGCGGGCGCGCGCTACGTTGCCCAGCACGGCATCTCCGACCCGCCGATCCTGCGCCGCCGCCCCCAGACCTACGCCTTCTTCCCGGTAACGCCCTAAACGGACGCGAGTCTGCTTGCACGACTGTTGCCTGTGGGCCGTCAAGGCGTTGCCCGGTGCAAGGCCGGTTTGCCAATCGGTGCGCGGTTCTGGACTGTGGGGGACGTCGACATGGACATTAATGAACTGCTTATCGGCCGGCTCGTCGAGCGGATCCTCGTTGTCCTCTTTGGCGGCCTCTCACTTGTGCTCGGCTGGCGCTTGTTCATCGTCGGTGTCGTCGATCCGCAAATCGCAGAAATCAAATTCAAGGACTGGAAGGTAAGCCTGCGCCAGGTAGGCCCCGGCTCGGTCTTTGCCGCACTTGGCATCGCCGTCATGGGCTTCGCGCTATTCCGACCTCTCGAAGTCAGCGAAGGACCAAGAGCGGACAGTCCGCCTACGGCCGCCAGTGCGGCCGGTACCCGGACGCTCAGCTATATGGGCACGCCGGAAGACCTGAGACACTGGGTGCGCGTGCTGAATACGTTCGCCCGGCTCGATGTCGATCGGCTCCAGCAGGACACCGCGACGGCGCACGCGATGAAGACAGATCTCGCGCGGGCGCAGAAGGCAGTGGCGGGAATGCGCGATATTCTACTCCTGGAGAAATTCTCACAGACCGATATCGCGGCGTGGGAGAAATATCAGGACGCCTACCTGCAAAACCCCCTCTCCGTGCCGGGAGACGTTCGGCCGATATTATCGGCGCTCGAGCCGTGGATGACTGCAACCATCACCGATGAGCGATAAGAATGAACAGTTCTCTTCGTCTTGCACGAGCACTGACCCTTGCTCTGATCCTCTCGATCAACCTGGTGCAAATTTGCGGGGCGCAGACTGATACGCCCGATAGCGCTGCCTCCCTCGCCCTGCGAGACAACGAGATTCGTATCTGCAATGCGATCCTCTCTACTTTTTCGGATGTCATGAGTCCCGATGAGCGCGCCATTCTGCAGGAGATCGAACTCCGCATTCCAATGGACTACGACCTGACACGGGTCATCGCCTATCGGCAAGAGGGCAGAGTAATCGAGGTAAGTTTTGGATTTTTTGGCACGATGATCGATGCAAGCAATAACTGGACATTGGCCGAGTATTACGCAACGCAGGATCCAGATATTTTCAACAAGTACGAAGCCTATTACAAATATCTCAATGATGCCATCGACCAAAATGAGCAGTCCATCGGAGAGAGCCATCCGAAGCTGCGACGCTTTCCCGAATTCGCAGGTATACCGGCGGAAACGCAGGAACAGATCATGAGTCAGAGTGACGTTCGGGATGTTCAGGTTAAACTTGAATTGGCAACGATTGCGTATGTTTTAGCGCACGAGATCGGGCATCACGTTCTGGGTCATGTGGATGCGCCGCCGGCGGCGACGGCAGCCGAAAGTCGGGAGCGAGAGAGTCGGGCTGACCAATATGCATTTTCCCTGACCATGAGGGCCGGGTTTACCGCCTTCGGCGCGCTGCCTGCCCTCGCGTTTTTCGAGGCAGCTGAAGGCAAGGCAGCCGACCCGGATGCCTCCCATCCGCTGGCCTACTGCCGCATCTTCGGCGCATGGATGTACACGCTTGATCAGTTGGCGGCGGACCAAAAGTTTGCACCATTGTTCGAGAAGATGCCCGGCATGCTGCCCGGGGCCCCGCAGTACAACGCTCTCAAGGCTCAATTGGCTCAGGATTGCTCATAACCTGACTCGGGCAAAACCGGTGTCCACTCTTGCAGGACAGCTTAATGTTCGACCCGGTAGAGGCGCCATCGCTTCGGCACGCCCCTGAGTTGGTGAACGCCGTGATCCTTGAAGCGGATTCCAGATTGCGACATCAGATCCTTGACCGCGCTCGAGACCAGGACTTCGCCGGCACCCGCTTTCGCGGCGACGCGCGCGCCGATGTGAAACGCAAGACCGAACACCTCGGCCCCGCTCACTTTGTATTCCCCCGCGTGCAGCCCCACCCTGATCTCCAGCCCCAGCGTGCGCACTGCCTCGCGGATTGCGATCGCGCAACGGACCCCGGCAGCCGGCGCGCCGAACGTCGCCAGTAGTCCGTCCCCCGTCGTCACGACTTCTTTTCCGCGCAATGCCTTCAGCTCTCTACGGACGGCGGCGTAATAGTGATTCATCACCTGTGTCCAACGCGAATTGCCCAGCCGCGCGGCTTTTTCGGTGGACCGGACGATATCGACAAACAGGATCGTGGCGAGCGCTTGTTCAGGCTCGGCGCCACGACCGGCGGGTCGATTCCGGATCGCAATATTTCCAGCCAGCGGTTCATAGCGATGGCTGCGTCGCCGCGCGATGGCGCTTTTTGCATAGTCTTTCGCACGCTGCTCCGTGCCGCAACGAATTGCTTTCGCCCGCGGCGGAAGCGTCCAGGAAATCTTTCGCCCCTCTCCGACGCCATTGACCTCGACGGCGCCCCACTTCAGGAAAACCGTCGAGCCAACCCGTCGAACGCACCATGCCTTTGACGTGTATCCGGAAACGTTGGACTGATGGAGTCCGATGCGCAGGAACTTGGGCATGTATATGCGGCCGATCGAAAGACCGTCACTCCTTGCGCCAAGTCCGGGATGTGCCAGAACCGGACCTAGCCCTCGTCAGGCGTAATTCGACACCACACCCGTTCATGTCTTGAATACCGATTTGCCGGTGCTCAGCCGAGTGGAATCATGTGAGAGGGTCCCGGCGGCCTGAAGGCCTGGACCGCAGCGATAACCGCGTCGATGAATACATCGTATTCATGGAGCTCCAGATCGATGATGTCGATCCTTTCCCCTTTCAAACCCACGCTTCCGTCGAGCAGGGTAAAAAATTCGTATGCCCTGCCCAGGTAAGGACAAATGAAGAGCGCTTCCGGCCCCTCGTGCCCATCGCCAATAGACTTTGTCACGCGTCGCAAGCGGAATGATCCATCGCGATCCGGCGCGGACTTAACCAGCAACCCATGCCTGATCGTCGCGGTCGCTATGGAATTCTGGTTGCCGTCGCTCTCGAATTGCTCAAAAGGATAACTGGCCATGATCGAATGGCGATCCTTCACATTGGCGCTCATCGCACCTCCCGCAAATGCAGTCTAATCCGGCATCTACCGGATGACCGGCTTGTTGACCCTAGAATGCTGCCGGACGATGGCATTTTGCAAGAGCGGGCCCTCGCTCGAAAGGCCGGGATGGTCCAACCGCCAGAGAGATCTGCCCGCTATCCGGCTTGGCGTTTCAGGAAGTCCAGGCTCCTGGCGTTGAAGGCGGCCACGTTCTCGTAGATGGGAGCGTGGGCGCAGTCCTCGAACACCACAAGTTCGCTGCCCTTGATCCCGCTTTTCATCCCCTCGGCAAAGCGGGTCGAGGTCACCATGTCGTGGCGCCCGAAGGTGATCTGGGTCGGCGCCCAGATCCGGTCGAGCTCAGCCGCGGCGTCATGGGCGATCACCGCATTGGACTGGCTCAAGAAGGCGTCCAGCGGCTGTTTCGGCCGGCCGCGCACGAAGGCCGCAAGCTGTTCGACGTAGTCGGGCTTGGCGGCGTAGAGCTCGGGCGTGAAGCACCAGGGGAAGATACCCTGGATCACCATCTCCGTGACGCTGCCGAGGCCCTTTGCCATGACCTGCCAGCCGCGGACGACCGCCTCGATAAAGGGATCGCTCTTCGTCCAGCCACTGTGGAGCGAGAGCGTTTTCACCTTTTCGGGGTGACGCGCCGCGAGCCAAAGGCCCGTGGCTGCGCCCAGCGACAGGCCCATGACATGGGCGCGATCGATCTTTAGTGCGGCTAGAAAAGCCGCGGCATCCTCGGCAAAGAGCCGCGTCGAATAGGACCCGGCGGGCTTGTCGCTCTCGCCGGCGCCGCGCGGGTCCAGGGAAATGCAGGTGAAATGCTTGGCGTAGTCCGCCACCTGGAACGCATAGCAGGCGTTGTCGGCCGCCAGATAGGGAATCAGCAGCAGCGGCTCGCCCGTACCCTGCTGCTCGTAATTCATGGTGATGTCATTGACCTTGATCTTCGGCATTGCCCTCTCTCCTTCGCGGTGAAGCCCGGTTTGAGGCATGATCCCGCAGAACCGCGGATGGCCCGCAGATCCATCCGTCAGAGTAGTCGCTCGACCAACCCGCGACAATCCGGAGCAAGACAGGAGCCGCACTAGCGTCAGCCTCCACCCGCTCAAGCGGGTACGTCCGCCGCCCAGTAAGGGTTAATTAATCCATGATCTAGATCGTAGCGAGGCGGGTCCCGTGCTATTGTCAGTAGAATTGCACGGCCGCCGTGGCACCAGAGGGAGGTAGCCCGATGCTGGGAGCGCCTGCTAATCCACGCTATGGCTCGGGACAGCGGGGCTTTCTGCCTTTCCTGGCGGCGCTGATTCTGATCCTGCTCGCCGCCGCCTTGCCGGCCCGGGCGCAGAATGCCCCGGCCGCAGCCGCGCCTCCGGCCGAAGCCGCGCCTCCGGAAAGCCCGCCCCCCCCGCTCTCTGCCGAGCAGCTCGACGAGCTCGTTGCGCCGATCGCCCTATATCCCGATGCCTTGCTGGCCCAAGTGCTGATGGCCTCGGCCTATCCCATGGATGTGGTGGCGGCCGACCGCTTCCTGCAGAAAAATCCCAAGCTCTCGGGGGATGAGATGGAGCAGGCGCTCCAGGACAAGCCCTGGGACATGAGCGTCAAGACGCTGACACACTTCCCCTCGGTCCTGAAATACATGGACGAGAACCTGGACTGGACCCAGGCGCTGGGCGATGCCTTCGTCAATCAGCAGTCCGATGTCATGGCCGCGGCCCAGCACTTGCGGGAGGAAGCCAACGCCGCGGGCAATCTCAAGAGCGGGCCACAACAAACCGTCACCACCACCGCCGACAACGCGATCGTCATTGCGCCGACCGACGGACAGACCGTCTACGTCCCGCAGTACAATCCCGAGGTGGTCTATACCCAGGCGCCGGCCACGACCGTGGTGACCGAGCCCTCGACAACCACAGTCGTCCCCTCGACGACAGTCGTCACGGAGTCGGACTCCAGCGGCGAAGTTCTAGCGTCAGGCCTGCTGGGCTTCGCCGGCGGGGCGATCGTGGGCGGCCTCATCGCCGACAACAACAACTGGTGCGACTGGGGTGGCGGCGGCGTCTATCCGCCGCCGTACTATGGCGGCGGCGGTGGATGGTCGGGTTGGGGCAATCCGCCGGCCAACTGGAACTCCAACGGCTGGAACCAGGGGGGCCGTTACGGCAACAACAACATCAATACCGGCAATATAAACGTCAACAACGGGTCCGGGCGCTGGCAGGCCAATAACAACCGGCGGTCGGCCAACGGTCGAGGACAGGCCGGCACCAACCGGTCCAACCGGTCGGCCGGCAATCGCGATTTCGGGTACGACAACAACCGTGGTGCGGGCAATACGGCGCGTGGAAACAGGGGCCAGAACAGCGCCTTCTCAGGCACGGGCGCCGGCAATTCCGCGCGGCAGAATTCCCAGCGCGGCGCGCAGAGTGCGAACCGACCGTCAGCCACCCGGCCGCAGGCGGGCAAGCCGCAGGCGAACAGACCGCAGGCGAGTAAACCGCAGGCGAACAGACCACAGGCGGGCAAGCCACAGGCGAACAGACCACAGGCGGGCAAACCGCAGGCGAACAGACCGCAGGCGAACAAAGGCACAGGCGGCGCCAATGCTTTCAGCAGCAACGGCAGTCGCGGCGGCGCCACCCGGTCGGCAAGCCAGAGAGGCCAGGGCAGCATGAAGTCGGCGCAGCGCAGCGGTTACAAACGGAGTGGTGGTGGTGGTGGCGGTGGTGGTGGTGGTAAGCGTCGCTGAGGGGCCGCCGTGGCAGAGATCGGAAGGGAGTAGGTCATGGGAAGCCGTGTCTTGAACGATGCTCGTGGCGGGAGCGTATCGGTTGGGATCATAGCGGCACTCTGCGTGCTGCTGGCGACGGGCCCGGCGAGTGCCACCGATCCGAAGACCTTTCCGACGCCCGAGGCGGCTGCCCAGGCGCTGATCGCCGCGGCCAAGAGCGGCGATCAGCAGGCCGTCCTCGACGTCCTCGGATCCGATGCCAAGGATATCATCTCCACCGGCGACGAGGTCCAGGACAAGGAAGCAGCCGCGAAATTCCTGGCCTCGGCGCAACAGAAGATGCATCTGGAACAGACCGATGATGGCGCCGAGATCATGAATATCGGCACCGACGACTGGCCCTTTCCGATCCCAATCGTGAAGCAGGGCGATGTCTGGGCCTTCGACACCTCGGCAGGCAAGCAGGAGATGCTCGACCGGCGGGTCGGCGCCAACGAGCTCGAGACCATCGATGTCTGCCGATCCTTTGTCGCCGCCCAGCGTGCCTATGCGAGCCAGATCCAGGATAACAGCGGCCTCGTCAAATATGCCCGGAAGCTCATCAGCAGCCCCGGCAAGCACGACGGGCTGTACTGGCCGCCGGAGGAGGGAAAGCCCCTGAGCCCGATGGGTCCCCTGGTTGCCGACGCGGTAGAGGAAGGTTACGGCGGCAAGAAAGGCAGCCCCTACCACGGGTATTTCTATCGGTTGCTCACGGCTCAGAGTAAGAATGCGCCAGGCGGTGCCTACAGCTACGTCATCAACGGCAACATGGTTGCCGGCTTCGCGCTGGTCGCCTATCCCGCGCAGTACGGCTCCTCGGGGGTGATGACCTTCATCGTCAATCAGAACGGCGTGGTCTATCAGAAGGATCTCGGTCTGAAGACAACGGCGATCGCCCAGAAGATGACCACCTTCGATCCGAATTCGACTTGGGAGAAGGCGGAGTAGATCTGAGGTCAGCGCCAGCCCGGCGCTCACGTGGCTCCGGTCGCGGCGACGGGGCGGGCTGAAGCCCGCTCTGCATCCCGGGTGCGCGCAAACGCAGAGACAGGTTGGTGCGCGGGGTCGTGCCCGCTGATCAGGCGGCTATCGAGCCGCTGACCCTTGCGTGCAGGATGCGGCGCAAGGAGCGTGCGGCGCGCCGACGCCCGCCACGCGCCCCGCCGCCGCCGGCCATGACGCGACATGCGCCAGCCGGTCGGCGGCCGAACGATCCGGGCGTTCTTCGTCCTCTTCTTATGCGTGCCGCTCGCGGACCCGGCGAGCAAGCAGCAGACGGCGCATACGACGGCGGCGCATCATGCGGCGGCCCAGCAAAAGGCGAACGAGACGCCGATCGCCACCACCCTCCTCATCATCTTCCTCATCATCATCCTCGTCGTCTACGTCGTCGTCGTCCTCCTCGCCCGCTCCCGCCCCGCGCTCCCGGAGCAAATGGGC
Organism: uncultured Alphaproteobacteria bacterium; assembly: GCA_963757155.1. Lineage (GTDB taxonomy): Bacteria > Pseudomonadota > Alphaproteobacteria > Dongiales > Dongiaceae > DASXQK01. The sequence continues at coordinate 558,640 of CAVWQS010000040.1, read as the reverse complement.
GAGCAGCAAACGGCGTACGCGGCGGCGGCGGATGATGCCGCCGGCGATCAGCAGGCGGACCAGCCGGTGATCGTCGCTGCCCCCCTCGTCCTCCCCGACATCATCATCATCATCGTCGTCATCATCCTCCTCCCGCTCGCTCCGCTCCTTGAGAAGGCGCGCGAGCAGAAGGCGGCGCACCCGACGGCGGCGCAACATGCCGCCCGCGATCAAGAGGCGAGCGAGCCGATGCTCCTCGCCGCCGCCTTCGTCCTCGTCGTCATCGTCCCGCTCCCGGCCTTCCCGCAAGAGATGCGCCAGCAGCAGATTGCGAATGCGGCGGCGGCGCAGCATGCGGCTGCCGATCAGCAACTTCACGATCTCCTTCTCGTTTCGGCCGCCCCCTTCCGAGCCGACCTCTTCTCGATCACGCAACAACGTGTCGCCCGCCATGACATCCTCCTCTTGTTGAGAGACCTGGTGCTACGCCGGCCCGGCCGTGCCGGACTGGTGCGCCTTCACGGCAGCGCCGGATTTTGGCTGCGCGGGGCTGCCCTCGGCTTCCGAAGTAAGCGGCGCGGTCACCTGCTGCAGGGCCGTGGCCAGGATCGCCTGACCCAGAACGCTGCGTTGAAGCAAAGCCATCATGCGGCTTCGTTCCATCAACGGCAGCAGCAGGATCCGCCGCACCTCTACTTCGTCTTCCGACTCTTGCGCCTCGTCCTTCTCGTCCTCGTTCCCGAGGACGCAGTCGACGCCGGCCTCGAAGGCCTGTTCGATGATCGCTTCCAGTGTGGGCCAAGACGGGCCGGGCTGCAGGCTCGCCTTGTCCTGCTCGGACAGCTGGCGGCGCGCGCCGGCACTATCCACCTTCTCGAGCCGCGTAATCTGGCCGGTGCTCGCATCCAGAGTGAACGCGAACAGACCCGATCCGCTCGGCAGACGATGGCTTCTCTTCGCTTGGTCCCTTGGGATTTTCTACAGTCTCGGTGATCTTAGCCATTTGCAACTCCTTGGAGTTCGATGTCTAAGGTCGCGGCGAATCACGCCGTTGCGAACGCCCGCCGATTTGTCGCCCGCGGTTTCCGTGGGCTGCCGCCGACGGCGTTCCCGTAGAAGCCGGCGATGACGAGCTTCAGCACGCTCGCTGCCGCCCGTCTCGTTCTCACTTGGTCAGCAACGTCGCTCAGCTTGTTGCCCCTGCGCGGAGCCTGAGCTTGCGCGGCGTAGCCGACGCATTGATGGCACTCCCTGCTTCCTGCAATTGTGCCGCGTTGTATGGCTGATGTCCCAAGCCTACGGGAGAGTTGTTAGGAGTTTGTGAAACAAGATGTGAGAAATAATGGCCGTAGCGCGGCCCGCATCCCGGGTGGGAATGCTGATTACGCCGGCATCAGTCAAGCTCGACGGCGTGCCAGACGATGCAAATCATGGACCGGGCACGCTCAGGTCTTCATCGACTTTGGCGATCTCGATGCTGGTGCCAGCGACGCCCAGCGAGAAAAAAACGCGTTCGGTAGAACACCAAACTACATAACTAGTTCTAGCCCGATGCGCATGTACTCCCGAGACATTCGCTCTTACCGGGGGCGCGTCGAAGAACTCTTGTCACGCGTTCGGCTTCCACTGCTGCCATCGCGGAAAAACCGCGGGCCGCGAGCGCCGGAGCGGACGAAATCTGACACTTGAGAGGCTCGCTGATATCCAGGACCGTTGCGGCGATGGCTCATAAGCGAGGAAGGAGACAGGGCGAATGCCGCGCGCACGCACTGCAGTGACGCCTTTGGTTTTTTTCCTGAGCTTGATCATGCTCTATGGCTGTCAGGAGGACCTGATCCCACCACTCGATACGAAGAGCCTACTCTTTCCTGGATTTCACCACTCAGAGGTCGTCGGCCTTCTGGCAGGTTTCGGAACAACCTTCGCCGCTGTGCCGGACTTGGTGGCGATGCTCAAACGTCGGTCAAGCGCCGGCATGAACCCAAGAATGGCCGCAATCCTGGGCGTCTTTCAGATTGCCTGGGTCTATTACGGTTTGTTGATCGACTCCCGACCAGTGATTGCGTGGAACGTGATCGCGGTGTTTATCAATTTCTTAAGCGTCGGCGCATATTGTTATTTCATTCGCCTAGGAGAAACCAAATCCATCAGTTAATGGAGCGGCACGATCCTGTATGGCCCCTCGGCCGAGCGGACTGTGTCGCCGGTCTCAAAAAATGCACAGGAGAGCCATGATGACGCACTCACGCGGCCTCGGGAGAGTTCTTCCCTTTGCGGCACTGATGTTGTCGGCGATGTTGTCGGCCTGCTCATCGCACGGCAATCAGGATGAGTTGCAGGCGCACAATCAGCAACTTCAAACAGAAAACCAGCAACTTCAAACGCAGAACCAGCAGCTTCAAGCCCAGAACCAGCAACTTCAAGCGCAGATCGCCAGTCTACAGGGTGAGACCCGCTTCGTGGAGGCTGGCGATCTTTTGTTTCCATCGGGCGGCTATGAACTGAGCCCCGCCGGCAAGACAGAGCTCAGCAACAACATCGTCCCCAAGCTCACGGGACTGCAGAATGCCAAGGTCGTTGTCTACGGCTATACCGACAGCACGCCGGTTGGCCCGCTGCTGAAGCAGCAGGGCATCAATGACAATCTGACCTTATCGTCGCGACGGGCCGGTGCTGTTGTAACCTACCTGGTCTCGCAGGGCGTAAACGCAAACATCATCTCGGCCAAGGGGTTCGGCGAGACCCATCCCGTGGACTCGAACGATACGCCGGAGGGACGGGCGAAGAACCGCCGCATCGTCATCACCGTGCAGGGCCCGGGCGCTACAAGCACTGAGTGAGGTAGCACGGGTCGGCCCCGGCGCTTCGCCGGGGCCTGCTGTGAGCGGCCCGATCTCGCCCTAGTCGCCCTTCGCCGCTTTGCGCCGCGCGTGGCGATAGACGCTCTCCAGCAGCAAGGCGATGCAGCCGGCAAGCAGCAGAAGGCTGCCGGCTAGCGGCCCGATCCACGCGCTCTTCACCGCCAAAGTGACGACGGCGATCAGCGCGATCAGGGTCAGCGCGAGCTGCCCGTCGTCGATGAACATGCCGACGAGCTCGGCCAGAGCGGTGCGGATGACATTCATCGCGATGCCGCCTCGATCTTGGCGGCGCCGGGACCGCGCAGCAGCCGGACGCTGCCCAGCGCCACGGCGAGGATCAGCAGCGCGATGGCGATCAGCGCGCCATCGGCGCCGGGCCAATTCGCGCCCAGCCCCTCCCCCGTCCAGAATATTCCGAAGGAGGTCAACATGACGCCGACCACGAATTTCAGCGTGTTCTCCGGCACCCGCGACAACGGACGGTGGACGACCAGGCCGATCGCCAGCACCAGCAGGCAGGCCGCCGCCGCTCCCAGGCTCGCATAGCCGATCAGCCCGCGGCCGGCGCCGACGGCGATGACGATGAAGACCACCTCGACCCCTTCCAGCAACACCGCCTTGAAGGCCGCCGATGCCGCCAGGAAATCGGCCCGCCGGTCGGCCGCCTGTTGTTTCAGGAGATCGGTCCCCTGCGGCGAAGGCCTTCTCCTCGTCATGGATGGCGATGAAGCCGGCAGCGCGCAGGATCGCCTTCCTGAGCCAGCGCATCCCGAAGAGGATGAGCAGCACCCCGATGGCGAATTGCAGGAGATGAAGAGGGATCAGGCTGAGCAGCGGCCCGAGTATCAGGATCAGGGCGCCCAGCACGGCCAGCCCTAGCGCCATCCCCGTGAAAGCCGGCCGCCAGCTGCGCGACACCCCCACGGCGAGGACGATGGTGAAGGCCTCGACGACCTCGACGAAGGAGGCAAGGAAGGAGGCGGTGACGGTGGAGGCGATGGTGGTGAGGCTGGTCATGATCTTTTCCGCTTCGGACCTTTTCCTTGCTGTGACGCCTCCCCCCGCTTCAACCAGGATTTGTCGAGGGCGCCGCGCAAGGCAACCAGGGTCTCGAGGCCGGCAAAGGCCTTGGCGCGGTTTCGCGCCGCCAGCGCGACGATCAACGCCTCGAGTACAACCGTCGTGGCGCCGTGGAGGGAGAGGCGCCCGGCCTTGCCCCGCGGCACCGGCAGCACGCCCGCCACGCGACCCCCGAGATAGGGCCCCAGGCTGTCGCTTAGAAGGAGCACCGGGCAGCCGAGGCGCTCGGCATGATCGAGGGTGACCGTGACCTCGCGGTAGACCGGCGCATAGGCGATCATCAGCACGACATCCTCGGCGCGAAGATCGAGAAGGCGATCGGCCAGGCCGATCCCCGTTGCCGCGAGGCTGGCGGACGGCAGACCGATGCGGTTGAACTGGAGCGCCGCGTATTCGGCAAGGCTGGCCGACGGACCGATGCCGAAAATGCGCCGCTGCCGGGCAGTGAGAAGAGCTTCGACGGCCCGGGCAAAAGGCGCCGCAAAGCTCGGCGCCCTCAGCATCTCCAGGCTCGCCTCATGCATCGCGAGCACATGCTTCAGGGCCTGGCCGGCGTCTCCGCCGGCCCCCTCGCCGGCCTCCTCCAAGGTACGGCGCAGTCGGCCGCCGGGCGTGGGGCCGCCCGTCAGACCCGCAAGCGCCGCCTCGCGCAGGGCCCCCAGGCTCTCGAAGCCCAGGGACTGGGCCGCACGCACGACGGTGGCGTCGCTGGTGCCGGTCCGCGCGCCGATCTGCGCCGCCGACTCCAGCAGGACCGCTCCCTTCCGTTCCAAGAAGAGGCGCGCGACGCGCTGCTCCGCCGGCGACAAATTCGTAAGGGCGGCCGATAGGCGGTCGTCGAAGGCGGATCTCGCAGGGGTCGAGGTCTCGGACATGAAGGAGAGATAGGCTGATGTAGTATGCACTACAAGTGGATATTTTCCGAAATGCACGCTACAGTCCGCGCTCTGCCACAAAGCGCTGTCTCGATCGCTGCTTCGGACAGCCGCGGTTCCTAACACCCCTGCGGCCCCGACCCGGAAATCCTTCCCGCCGGGCGCCGCTGGGGCAGCACGCGGGGCCTTTGCCTCGCTGCCACAGGACTTCGCCACGGAAGCCGCGGAGCAGACACCCCCTTTTTATCGTTCCAGCAAAAGCCGGAATGGCGGTTGTGGGGAAGGCACGTCAATCCGATGGGCTGGCGAGGTCCGCTGGTCCGGGCGGGGCCGGCGGCGGTCTAGCTCCCGCGCGGTCCCCCTCGCGTGAAATCGATTTTCCGGCCGACCTCGGGCGGCAGAGGAAGCGGAGCATGGGCGGCCAGTACAGCCTGGAACCCCCGCTCGAGCGCCGCGGGCATGCGGCCGGTGCGGCGCTTGTCGATATCGACATAGAGAATCAGCCATTCGTTCGTCGCCGCCAGATAGCCCTGCTCGCGGTGATACATGCATTGGATCCAATGCATGCGCTTGACGTCGAAGCCCAGCAGCCGGGTGGTGATGCTGACGGGATCGCCCAGCAGGAGTTCGCGCTGATAGGTGATGTGCATCTCGGCGGCGAAGGTGGTGCCCCGGGCCACTCTCATATGCTCCGCCGTGAGCCCGACCTGCTCATAGACCTCGTCGAAGGCCTGGTCGAAGGCCTGCAGATATCGGGCGACGTTCATATGGCCGTTGACGTCGATCCATTCGGCCGGAACCGACATCTTATTGCTGACAAACGGGGCAGGAATGACGCTATCTGACATGTCGGGGGAGCAAAGCCAGGGCTGGGAGGGAAGAAGAGGGCCGTATTTCCCATGGCCGATGCTTCGCCGTCAATCGGGCCGGCTCGATCTATACATCGACGCCCATTGACAGTTCGGGAACCTGAGGCCTACCGTCCCGCCAATGGTGGTCCGTAACCCGCGGGGCGCGGGCCAGCCGATATGTCATTCGGGAGGTTTTTCGATGAAACGTCATCTTCTGGGGGCCGTCGCGCTCACTGTCGCGATGGCCTTCGGCGCTGCTCACTCGGCAGACGCCAAGACCTTTATCTACTGCTCCGAGGGAAGCCCGGAGAACTTCAATCCTCAAATCAACACCACCGGCACCAGCTTCGACGCCGCCTATCCGGTCTTCAACCGGCTGGTCGAGTTCAAGCCGGGGACGACCACGATCATCCCGGCGCTGGCCGAGAAATGGGAAGTGTCGGACGACGGGCTCACCTACAATTTCCACCTGCGCAAGAACGTCAAATTCCACAGCAACAAGTCGTTCAAGCCGACGCGCAATTTCGATGCGGATGACGTGATCGCCACCTTCAACCGCATGTGGAAGCCCACGGATCCCTATGCCAAGGTCTCCGGCGGCGCCTATGACTATTTCAACGACATGGGCATGCCCGACCTGCTGCAGTCGATCGACAAGGTCGACGACAACACGATCAAGGTCACACTGAAGAAGCCGAACGCGCCCTTCATCGCCAATCTGGCCATGGACTTCGCCGCCATCCATTCCGCGGAATATATGGATGCCATGCTGAAGGCCGGCACGCCCGAGATGGTCGACCAGAATCCGATCGGCACCGGGCCCTTCGAGTTCGTCAGCTACGAGAAGGACGCGGTCATCCGCTACAAGGCCTTCCCCGCCTATTTCCGGGGCAAGCAGAAGATCGACACTCTCGTCTTCGCCATCACCCCCGACGCGGCCGTGCGCATGGCCAAGCTCGAGGCGGGCGAATGCGATCTCGCCCCCTATCCGAGCCCGGCCGATCTGCCGAAGCTGATGGCCGACAAGAAGCTCAAGGTCGAGCATCAGGAAGGCCTCAATGTCGGCTATCTCGCCTTCAATACGGAGAAGCCGCCCTTCGACAAGAAGGAGGTCCGCCAGGCCCTGAACATGGCGATCGACAAGGCCGCCATCATCAAGGCCGTCTACCAGGGTGCCGGCCAGCCGGCGAAGAACCCGATCCCGCCGACGATCTGGTCCTACGACAAGAACGTCACCGCCTGGCCCTATGACCCGGCCAAGGCGCAAGCGATGCTGAAGGACGCAGGCGTCACCAATCTCTCGACCGATCTCTGGTACATGCCGGTGCAGCGTCCCTACAATCCGGACGCCAAGAAGATCGCCGAGATGATCCAGTCGGATCTGGCGAAGATCGGCGTCACCGCCGAGCTCAAGACCTTCGAGTGGGGCGAGTACCGCAAGCGTCTCCAGGCGGGCGAGGACCAGATGGGCCTCCTCGGCTGGACCGGCGACAATGGCGATCCGGACAATTTCATGGGCGTGCTGCTCACCTGCGGCTCGGCCCGGCCCGGCGGCCAGAACATCGCCAAATGGTGCAACAAGGATTTCTCGGACCTGATCGACCAGGCCTCGCAGATCTCCGACGTCAAGAAGCGCACGGCCCTCTATGAGAAGGCCCAGGCGATCTTCCACGAGGAAGCCCCCTGGTTCCCGATCGCCCATTCGGTGGTCTATGTGCCGATGAGCAAGAAGGTCACGGGCTACAAGGTCCATCCCCTCGGGACTCACATCTTCGAGGGCGTCGACAAGGCCGGCTGATACGGCGAGCTGGTAGAAAGCGGGGGGCTTGCCCCCCGCTTTCGCTTTTCTGGAAGCCGCTGGAACGATGCTCCAATTCATCTTCACCCGCTTCAGCCTGATCATCCCGACCTTCCTCGGGATCGTCTTCCTGGCTTTCATCCTGATCCATCTCGTCCCGGGCGATCCGGTGGAGGTCAGGATGGGCGAGCGGGGAATCGCACCGGCACGCCATGCCGAGCTGCTGCATGAGATGGGCCTCGACCGCCCGCTTTATGTCCAATTCGCCGACTATGTCGGCAATGTGCTGCACGGCAATCTCGGGATCTCGCTGATCACCCATCGCCCGGTCCTGGCGGAGTTCTTCGACCTCTTCCCGGCGACGCTCGAGCTCTCGGTCTGCGCCGTGCTCTTCGCGATCATCCTCGGCCTTCCGGCCGGCATGCTGGCGGGGGTGAAGCGCAATTCGCCCTTCGACCATATGGTCATGGGCGTGACCGTGGCGGGCTATTCCCTGCCGATCTTCGTCTGGGGCCTGGTGCTGATCCTCACCTTCTCCCTCGATCTCGGCTGGACGCCGGTCTCCGGGCGCATCTCGCTGGAATATGATTTCGACCGCGTCACGGGGTTCATGACCATCGACGCGCTGCTCTCCGACCAGGAGGGCGCCTTCGCCTCGGCCCTCAGCCATCTGATCCTGCCGACCATCGCGCTCGGAACGATCCCGCTGGCGGTGATCGCGCGCATGACCCGCTCCTCCATGCTGGAGGTGCTGGGCGAGGATTACATCCGCACCGCCCGGGCCAAGGGCCTGAGCACCTTCCGCATCGTCGCCATCCATGCGCTGCGCAACGCCATGATCCCGGTGGTCACGGTGATCGGCCTGCAGGTGGGCACGCTGATGGGCGGGGCCATCCTGACGGAGACGATCTTCTCCTGGCCCGGCGTCGGCAAATGGCTGGTGGAATCCATCAACCGGCGCGACTATCCCGCACTCCAGGGCGGCGTGCTGCTCATCGCCTGCCTGGTGATGAGCGTCAACCTCCTGGTCGATCTGCTCTACGGGGTGCTGAACCCCCGGATACGGCGGAGATAGGCCATGGCCGAGCAGGCGCTGCCCGGGATAGAAGCAACGCGCAAAAAGCCGGTCTCGCCGCTGGGCGAGGTCTGGTTCTCCATGCGCGCCAATCCCGGCGCCATGACCGGGCTCGTCTTCATCCTCTTCGTCGCCTTCTGCGCCGTCTTCGCCGATGTGATCGCGCCCCACAGCCCGATCGAGCAGTTCCGGGACCATTTCCTGCAGCCGCCGGTCTGGCAGGATGGCGGCAGCTGGCAGTTCCTCTTCGGCACCGACGACCTCGGCCGCGATCTCCTCTCGCGGCTGATCTATGGCGCGCGGCTCTCCCTCATCATCGGCAGCATCGTGGTCACCCTGTCGCTGGCCCTGGGCATCGCCTTCGGCCTGCTGTCGGGCTTCTTCCGCGGGATCCCCGATATCGGGATCATGCGCCTCATGGACATCCTGCTGTCGGTCCCGAGCCTGCTCCTGGCCATCGTGGTGGTCGCGATCCTGGGGCCCGGCCTGCCCAATGCCATGATCGCCATCGCCATCACCTATGTGCCGAACTATGCGCGGCTGACGCGCGCCTCGGTGCTGACCGAGCTCTCCAAGGACTATGTCACGGCCTCGCGGGTGGCCGGCGCCGGCACGCTTCGCCTGATGCTGACGACGGTGCTGCCGAATTGCGTCGGGCCGCTGGTGGTCCAGGCGACCCTCAGCTTCGGCGCGGCGATCATCGATGCCGCGGCGCTGGGCTTCCTCGGTCTCGGCGCCCGCGCGCCGACACCGGAATGGGGCACCATGCTGGCCGATGCGCTCAAATTCCTCGAAGCCGCACCCTGGGTCGTCGTCATTCCCTGCACCGGAATCTTCATCACCGTGCTCGCCTTCAACCTGATGGGCGACGGGCTGCGCGACGCCCTCGATCCGAAGCTGAAGCACTGATGGCCCTGGTCGAAATCCGCAATCTCAACGTCACCTTCAAGACCGCGCGCGGCCTGCTGCATGCGGTGGAGAATCTCGACCTCTCGCTGGAGGAAGGCGAGCTCCTGGGGATCGTCGGCGAATCGGGCTCGGGCAAGAGCGTCACCATGCTGGCGCTCATGGGGCTCATCCCCTGGCCCGGCAAGGTGACCGCCGACCGCCTGACCTTCGACGGCAAGGATATCCTCAAGCTCAGCGCCGCCCAGCGCCGGCGGATCATCGGCAAGGATATCGCCATGATCTTCCAGGAGCCGATGACGAGCCTGAACCCCTGCTTCACCGTCGGCTTCCAGATCATGGAGACGCTGCGCGTGCATGAGGGCGGGAGCCGGGCCGAGCGCCGCCGGCGCACCATCGAGCTGCTGGACCAAGTCGGCATCCCCGAGCCCGCCTCGCGCCTCGATGCCTTCCCCCATCAGCTCTCCGGCGGCATGAGCCAGCGGGTCATGATCGCCATGGCCATCAGCTGCAATCCCCGCCTGCTGATCGCCGACGAGCCGACCACCGCGCTCGACGTCACCATCCAGGCCCAGATCCTCGACCTTCTGCTGCAGCTGCAGCGCGACCGCGGCATGGCGCTGGCCCTCATCACCCATGACATGGGGGTGGTCGCCGAGACCGCCGAGCGCATCGTGGTGATGTATGCCGGCGAGGCCGTGGAGGTGCAGCCGGCGAGGCATCTGTTCGAGCAGCCGCATCATCCCTATACCGCCGCCTTGCTGGAGGCGCTGCCGGAACGCAGCGTCGGGCACCGGCGCCTCAGCACGATTCCCGGCGTCGTGCCCGGGGTGGAGGATCGGCCCGCGGGCTGCCTCTTCAACCCGCGCTGCAGCTATGCCGACGACAATTGCCGGCGCATCCGGCCCGAGATCACGCGGGAGGCGCCCCTGGAAGAGGTCCGCTGCCTGAAGCCCCTCAACCGGGCGCCCGCCCGCGTCCCCGAGGCCGCCTCATGAGCGAGACCCTCCTTCTCGACGTCAACGGATCTGAAGCGCCATTACCGGCTGGGCGGCGGCCTTTTCGGCAAGGCCCGCACCCTCAAGGCCGTGGACGGCGTCAGCTTCACGCTCGCCGCCGGCAAGACCTCTGGCGGTCGTGGGCGAGTCGGGCTGCGGGAAATCGACGCTGGCCCGCATGGTGACGATGATCGAGCAGCCGACCGCCGGCAGCCTGAAGATCGACGGCATCGAGTTGACGACGGCCGACGCCGCGCAGCTGAAGGCTCTGCGCTCCGTCGTCCAGATGGTCTTCCAGAATCCCTATGGCTCGCTCAATCCGCGCAAGAAGGTGGGCTCGATCCTGGAGGAGCCGCTGATCATCAACACGGATTTCGACGCCGAGAAGCGCCAGGCGACGGGACGCGCCATGCTGGCCAAGGTCGGCCTCCGGCCCGAGCAATATGCGCGATATCCGCATATGTTCTCCGGCGGCCAGCGCCAGCGCATCGCCATCGCCCGCGCGCTGATGCTCCATCCCCGGATCGTGGTGGCCGACGAGCCGGTCTCGGCCCTCGACGTCTCGATTCGCGCCCAGGTTCTGAACCTGCTGATGGATCTGCAGGACGAGCTGAAGCTCGCCTATCTCTTCATCTCCCACGACCTCTCCGTCGTCCGCCATATCGCCGACGAGGTCATGGTCATGTATCTCGGCCGCCCGGCGGAGCAGGGCGACAAGACGGTGATCTTCGAGCGGCCGCGCCATCCCTATACCAAGGCGCTGCTGGCGAGCACGCCCTCCACCGATCCCACGGCGCGCTCTCAGCGGGCCTCGGTCCGCGGCGAGCTGCCCTCGCCCATCAACCCGCCCAGCGGCTGCGCCTTCCACAGCCGCTGTCCCTATGCCGCCGCCGATTGCACGACCAAGCGGCCCGAGCTGCGCAAAGTGGATGGTCGTCTGGTCGCCTGCCATTACGCGGAGTCGATCGGCTAGCCCTGCGACTGGGACATTTCTGCAACAGGCGTTGCAGGCTGGCGTCAGTTTTCGGGGATATGCTGGCAAAGAGTAGGGGGCTATGCTACCAAAGTCTGGGTGGCGCGCAGGTTGATCGCGTGCCGAAGTGAAGCCCCAGGATCGCCATGCCGATGATACCTTACGATGGTGGGATGGAGGGATCGGCATGCGCGGCCGGCCGCCGTCGTACCGGCCGGCAAGCCGCGGTCTAGGTGGCTACTCATAGGCGGGGGACTCGATCGATCATGCGCGCCTCCTTTTCAAATCTGCTGCGGCTACCGGCCGCCGTCCTTCTGCTGGCGGCGACGGTGCTTGCAGGATGCGCGACGCCGCCCACCGATCCCGACGAGCTGGCCGCCTACAAGGAGACCAACGATCCGCTGGAGCCGATGAACCGCTATTTCTTCGAGGTCAATTACGGCCTCGACCAGCTGCTCATCAAGCCGGTCGCCGCCTGGTACAACCTGATCCTGCCGGCCCCCGTCGAGCGGGGGGTGCATAACTTCCTGACCAATCTCAATGCGCCGGTCATCTTCGCCAATGACGCGATGCAGGGGAACGGGCCGCGGGCCGGCATCACGGCAAAGCGCTTCCTGATCAACAGCACCCTGGGCATCGCCGGAATCTTCGATGTCGCCGCCGATTGGTGGGGCATGAAGCATCACGATGAGGATTTCGGCCAGACCCTGGCGGTCTGGGGCGTCGGCGAAGGGCCCTATATCGTCGCCCCGGTCCTGGGCCCTTCGAATCCGCGCGATCTCACGGGCATCGGCGTCGATGGCGTGATGGATCCCTGGGGCTGGGTGCTGCCCAGCCATCTGATGTGGATCAACTACACGCGAACCGGCCTCTATGGGATCGACATCCGGGCGCGTAATCTCGAGACCCTCGATCAGATCCGCAAGGGCTCGCTGGACTACTACGCCACCATGCGCAGCCTCTACCGGCAGCATCGCAATGACGAGATCAAGAACTACGACGAGAATCCCAATAAAGATTCCACAGCCGCCCTGCCGGATCCGGCAGCGAAGACGCCGCAGCTGAGCCAAAGCAACTGACAGAGATGAACCGTCGCTTCTTCCTGGCGGCTCTTGCCGCTCTCTTGCCGCTTCCGGGTCTTGCCCAGGCCGCCACCTCGGTGGGCGATGCGCAGAAATTCATCGACAGTCTGGGCGAAGCCGCGATCAGCTCGCTCACCGGCTCGACCCTCACCGAAGCCGAGCGCGAGGATCGTTTCCGCAGCCTGCTCGAATCGCATTTCAACCTGCCGGGCATCTGCAAATTCGTGCTGGCCCGCTACTGGAAGGTGGCGACCGACGCCGAGCGCACCGACTTCCAGCGGCTGTTCGAGACCCTGCTGGTGCAATCCTATGCCAAGAAATTTGCCGAATATGCCGGCGAGCGCTTCAAGGTCTCCGGCGGGCATGCCAATGACGACGGCAGCATCACCGTCAACTCGCTGATCGACCGCCCCAATGGCGACAGCATCCGCCTGGACTGGCGGGTGGAGGAAGCGGGCGGGCTCAAGATCTCCGATCTGATCGTCGAGGGCGTCAGCCTGCGCACCACCTATCGCTCCGACGTCGCCTCCGTGATCCAGAACAACGGCGGCAAGGTCGCGGGCCTCCTCGACGCGCTGCGCCAGAAGACCGGCACGCAGTAGCCTCTCGGCGCTGCCGGCGGCGAGAGCCGCCGCAACTTCCGTCTATTTCCCAGTCCCTGCCCGTATTCGCGCTTTGGTTAGCGAGAAAGCTGGGCCGTCTTCCCTTTATGTCCCCTCCCCCCTTGCGGGACCCTTGTGGGGGAGGGTTAGGGAGGGGGTCGGATCCGCGTCCGCGGATCATGATGACTCCCCGCTGCATCGCCGCCTGGTTGAGAATACGGCCACCCCCACCCCGGCCCCTATGGCACGGACACATCTCAAAAAGCAGAGTCCGATCAATGGCTTGGCCAACAGGGGTCGAGTAGTGCGGCCGATAGCTATGAAGGGCAAGGAAGTCCCGTATCTGCGGGGACTTCTCGCGCTTTTTGGCCCGAGGCGCGGCGAAAGATGTGTCCACTCCATAGCCCCGGCCCTCCCCCGTCAAAGCGCGGGCCTTGCGGCCCGCAGGGGGAGGGGGAGAGAGCAGCAGCGTTCAACGAGATATACCTATCCCTCGCGTTTTCACGGGAATGACGATGTGAGGGGCTACCGGGTCAGCGGCTTGAACTTGATCCGGTGGGGCTGGTCGGCCTCCGCCCCCAGGCGGCGGTGGCGGTCGGCCTCGTAGTCGGCGTAATTGCCCTCGAACCAGACCACCCGGCTGTCACCCTCGAAGGCCAGGATATGGGTGGCGATGCGGTCGAGGAACCAGCGATCATGGCTGATGATCACGGCGCAGCCCGCGAAATCGGTCAGGGCCTCCTCCAGCGAGCGCAGGGTGTCGACGTCGAGGTCGTTGGTGGGCTCGTCGAGCAGCAGCAGATTGGCGCCTGACTTCAGCATCTTGGCGAGATGGACGCGGTTGCGCTCGCCGCCGGAGAGCTGGCCGACCTTCTTCTGCTGATCCGCACCCTTGAAGTTGAAGGCACCGACATAGGCCCGGCTCGGCACCTGGCTCTTGCCGATCTCGATGATGTCGAGACCGTCGGAGATCTCCTCCCAGACGTTCTTGTCGGCGCGCAGGGTATCGCGGGACTGATCGACATAGCCGAGCTTCACCGTCTCGCCCACGCGCAGCTCGCCGCCGTCCGGCGTCTCCTGGCCGACGATCATGCGGAACAGGGTCGTCTTGCCGGCGCCGTTGGGGCCGATGACGCCCACGATGCCGCCGGGCGGCAGGCGGAATTCGAGATCGTCGATCAGCAGCTTGTCACCGAAGCCCTTGCGCAGATGCTCGGCCGTGATGACCAGATCGCCCAGACGCGGGCCGGCCGGAATCTGGATCTGGCCGGCCTCGGCCTGCTGCTTTCCGCCGGCCGCGACCATCTGCTCATAGGCGGCGATGCGCGCCTTGCTCTTGGTCTGGCGGGCACGCGCCGATTGGCGGATCCATTCCAGCTCATGCTGCAGGGTGCGCTGGCGGGCGCTCTCGGTCTTCTCCTCCAGGGCCAGGCGCTTCTCCTTCTGCTCGAGCCAGGAGGAGTAATTGCCTTCCCAGGGAATGCCATGGCCGCGGTCCAGCTCCAGGATCCAGCCCGCGACATTGTCGAGGAAATAGCGGTCATGGGTGACGGCGACGACGGTGCCGGGATAATCGTGCAGGAAGCGCTCGAGCCAGGCGACGGATTCGGCGTCGAGATGGTTGGTGGGCTCGTCCAGCAGCAGCAGATCCGGGCGCTGCAGCAGCAGCCGGCAGAGCGCCACCCGGCGCCGCTCGCCGCCCGAGAGCGTGCTGACATCCGCATCCCCGGGCGGGCAGCGCAGCGCATCCATGGCGATCTCCACCGTGCGCTGGAGATCCCAGGCATCGGCGGCGTCGATCTTCTCCTGCAGCTCGCCCTGCTCGGCGATCAGGGCATCCATCTCGTCGGCGCCGATATCCTCGCCCAACCGCGCGCTGACTGCCTCGAAGCGGTCGAGCAGCCCCTTCTTCTCCGCGAGCCCCTCCATCACATTGCCCTGGACGTCCTTCGTGGAATCCAGCTCCGGCTCCTGATGCAGGTAGCCGATGCTCGCCCCCTCCGCCGCCCAGGTCTCCCCGGCGACGTCGTGGTCGAGGCCGGCCATGATCTTGAGCAGCGTGGATTTGCCCGAGCCGTTCAGGCCGAGCACGCCGATCTTGGCCCCCGGCAGGAAGCTGAGCCAGATATTGTCCAGCACCTTGCGCCCGCCGGGATACACCTTGGCGAGCCCCTTCATGACATAGATGTATTGATAGGCGGCCATGGGTTCTTCTCCGGAGGGCGAATCGGGCGGGTCTTTTACCCCAGGACGCCCTTGGCTGCCAGCGCCGGACGCAAGGGTCCCCCGGACCTCCCGGTCAAGAAGAAGGCCCCGCCTCGCGGCGGGGCCTTCCTGCGATCCTTGATGTCGGCCGAGATGCGAGGCTCGGCCGGCCCTCAATAGGCCGAGATGTCGCGATCCTTCGTCTCGGGCAGGAACAGAAGCCCGATCACGAGACAGGCCGCGGCGACCACGATCGGGTACCAGAGGCCGGAATAGATGTTTCCGGTCGCGGCCACGATGGCAAAGACCGTCGCCGGCAGGAAGCCGCCGAACCAGCCATTGCCGATGTGGTAGGGCAGCGACACGCCGCTGTAGCGGATGCGCGTCGGGAACAGCTCGACGAGCCAGGCGGCGATCGGGGCGTAGACCAGGGTCACATAGATCACGAGGATCCAGAGCAGAACGACCGTCATGACGTGATTGATCTGCGCCGGGTCCGCCTTCGCGGGATAGCCGTGCTTGACGATCGCTTCGCCGATGACCGCGTCGAAGTCCGGCGTGCCGGTGACGATGACCTGATCGCCGATCTTGACCGACGCCGGCGTTCCCGGCGCCACGTCCTCATTGGTGTAGTTGACCGAGCGCTTGACGAGGGCCGCCTTGGCGATATCGCAGGAGGTGGTGAATTTGGCGGTGCCAACCGGGTTGAACTGGAAGGAGCATTCCCCCGGATCGGCCGAGACCACCACCGGTGCTTGGGCGAGGGCCGCTTCCAGCGCCGGATTGGCGTAGTGGGTGATGCCCTGGAAGATCGGGAAATAGGTGACGGCCGCCAGCAGGAAGCCGGCCATGATGATCGGTTTGCGGCCGATCTTGTCCGACAGCCAGCCGAAGACGATGAAGAACGGCGTGCCGAGGGCAAGGCCAATGGCGATCATGATCGACGCCGTCGTCGGCGCGACCTTGAGCGTCTGGGTCAGGAAAAACAAAGCGTAGAACTGGCCGCCGTACCAGACGACGGCTTCGCCGGCGGTGGCGCCCAGAAGCGCCAGGATGGCGATCTTGGCATTGCTCCAGGTGGCGAAGGCCTCGGTCAGCGGCGCCTTCGAGCCCCTGCCCTCCTCCTTCATCTTCAGGAACATCGGCGATTCATTGAGCTGCAGGCGGATCCACAGCGAGATGAAAAGCAGGATGATGGAGAGCAGGAAGGGGATGCGCCAGCCCCAGGCGGCGAAGGCGTCCTCGCCCATATAGGTGCGGATGCCCAGCACGAGCAGCAGGGCCATGAAGAGGCCCAGCGTCGCGGTGGTTTGAATCCAGGAGGTGTAGAGACCGCGCTTGCCCTGCGGCGCATGCTCGGCGACATAGATCGCCGCGCCGCCATATTCGCCGCCCAGCGCCAGACCCTGCACCAGCCTGAGGACGATCAGGATGATCGGCGCGATGATGCCGGCACTGGCGTAGGAGGGCAGAAGGCCGATGCAGAAGGTGCCCAGGCCCATGAAGGCGATGGTGACGAGGAAGGTATATTTGCGGCCGACGAGATCGCCGATCCGCCCGAAGACGAGCGCACCGAAGGGCCGCACGGCGAAGCCCGCGGCAAAGGCGAGAAGCGTGAAGATGAAGGCCGCCGTCGGCGCGACGCCGGAGAAGAATTGCTTGGCGAGAATGGCCGCAAGGGTTCCGTAGATGTAGAAATCGTACCACTCGAATACGGTGCCGAGAGAGGACGCGAAAATGACTTTCTTCTCTTCGGCTGTCATACCGCGGCTAGATCGCGGTGCGGTGGCATATGCCGTGGCCATAGATTCCCTCCCCTACTGATGAGCGTCTTTGGTCAGTTTGCCGAAGCAGCCGAATCAAGCGGCCTCTTCATCGGTAAGACTAGCCTCCATTTTGTTCGTTAATAAAGCCGGAATTCAGCTCTTTGGGGCCGTTTGCACGCAGAAATTGCATAAATTATAGGCAATCCGGCTCGGCCATTCGCTTCACCGGCCGAGTGCATCGCGCACGACGAGATCGATGCGGCCGACGGCGAGGAGGGCGGCGCGCAGCCGCTCGCGCTCGAGACGCGGCAGGCGGCGGATCTCGATGGCGGTGCCGGCGGGCCGGCCGGCTTCGATATCTACGAGCTGCTGCTCGAGGATCAGGCGCAGCAGCCGCTCCGCCGCGTCGCGGAAAAGGGCGAGGTCATCGCGCGCCAGCAGCCCCGCCTCGGTCGCCGCCGCGAAGCGACCGGATGTGGAAAGCGCCGGCGCGCCGATCTTCAAGGCGAGGATGCGCGCCGCGGCAACCAGGCTGCGCAAGCCGCCGCGCTTCAGGTCGACACGGCCCCCCTTGACCCGGAACCGTCCGAGGATCGGAGTCAGCGCCGGGCTGCTGGCGTCCATCATATGGGCCAGGCGCATGAGGAAGCCCGGTACCCTCGCAGCCTCCATGGCATAGGTCCGGAGCGCCTCGGCCAGACTCCGGTCGCCCTGGACGGGACGAAAATCGTAGAAGATATCGGCATTGAGCAGGTCGACGGGCTGGCGCTCGTCGATCCAGTGGCCGATCTCGCGCTTCCACTCCACCAAGCCGTGACGGCAGCCGGGGTTCTTGGCCATGACCCCGCCGCTGCAATAGACGAGGCCGGCGGCGTTCAGAAGATCGGCGCTGCGGGCGCCGAGCTCGGCGAACCAGGGATCGAGATCCTCCCCGCCGCCGTGGACCAAAGCGTTGTCCTGATCCGCCGCCAGCAGGCTCTCGCCCCGACCGGCCGAGCCCAGCACCAGAAATACCCAGGGCGCGGGCGCCGGGCCGCGCCCCTCGGCCTCCATCGCCGCCGCGGCAAGCACCGCGGCCCGGCCCGTCATATCGGCCAGGGCATCGCTGATCACCTGGGCGATCTCGCTGGCGCCCAGGCCTTCGGCCAGCAGGCCGCGCGCGAGCTGGGGCAATCGTCCATAGGCGGCCGAAAGAGCCCCGACATCCGCTGCCGCGGCGATGTCGTCGCCCAGCGCCAGTGCCGCCGCCGCCCGCTGCTTCAGCAAGGCGCGGGCGCTCAGAATGCCGAGCAGCTTTCCGCTGCCGGACTCGGTCACGGCGAGATGGCGAAGGCCGTGGCGCTCCATGCGGGCCAGGGCGACATGGAGAAAGGCTTCGGGCGGCACCGCGACCACGGGCCGGCTCATCAGATCGCCGATGGGCCGCGCCAGCGCTGCGGTCCCCTCGCGGGCGATCGCCGTCAGCACATCGCGCTCCGTCAATATGCCGCTCGGGATGCCGCCCGGAGCGTGCTGCCCGTCGAGGACGATGAGCGCGCTGATGCGTGCCTCGCGCATCAGCCGGGTCGCCGCCTCCAGATTGGCATCGGGAGAAAGGGTGACGACAGGTGTCGTCATCACCTCCGAGACCCGGTGGCGATAGGCAAAGGCGTCGATGCGCTCGATGGTCGCGCGGTCCATCCGGTCCGCCCCCTCTTCTCGAACGGCTTCCCCTACCAGCCCAGCGCCTGCTGCAGGCGCCGGATCATATGCGGGCGCTCGGCGAAGGCCAGCGCCTGCTCCAAGGTCGTGACCCCGGCCTCGGCCAGCAGCGGCAGCAGGCGGCGATAGACCTCGGCGGTGACCAGCGCATCGCCCAGCGCCGTATGCCGGCCGATCACATCCACGCCGAGCTCGCCCGCCACCGCATCGAGCTCGACATCGGGTGCGCGCGGATAGAGCGCCGCAAAGAGGCGCAAGGTGTCGAGCATCACCGGCTCGGCCCAGCTCAAGCCTGCCAGCTTCGCCTCGCGCCGCAGGATGGCGGCATCGAAACCGATGTTATGGCCGACCCAGACGCGCTCGCCGCAGAAGCGGGCGAGATCGGCGGCGGTGCTGGCATAGTCCGGCGCCTCGGCGATCATGGCATCGGTGATGCTGTGGATAGCCGTCGAGCCCGGCGGGATGCGCTGCGCCGGATTGACCAGCCGATCGAAGGTCTCGCCGAGATAGAGGCGGTGGCCATGCAGATGCACCGCCCCCACCGAGAGCAGCCGGTCACGGCGGACGTCCAGCCCCGTGGTCTCGGTATCGAGGGAGACGACCGGCAGCGCGTCGAGCGGCGTGGCCGCACTCGGCTTGCCGGCGTCGGGCGGCAGATCATGCAGCCCCAGATCATGCTCCAGGAGCCGATGGACGATCCCCTCGGCCGCGGCGAAGCGCAGCACCGCCCCGCCCCCGGGCCCGAGCCCGGCGACGCCCGCCTCGATCTCGCGCCCGTCGACCAGGCGCAGGAGGGTGCGCCGCGGCGGGCCGTCGGCCTCCGCCAGGGTCATGGCGAAGGCGAGGCTCTCGCGCTCGAAGACATCGAACAGGCTGGCGCCGAGGACCGTGCCGCCGCCCAGCAGAAGCTTGCCGGCGGCATTGATCAGGCTCGCCTGGCCCTGGGACGTCGCCACCACGATGGGATCGTCGATCGCCCCCAGCACGGCTTCCAGCCGGCGGTCGAGCAGGCCGCGCCGGTCGCGCTCCCGGCCGATCAGGCTGGCCACCGCCTGCTGCAGCCGATCGATCTCGTCCCCCGGGGACGCGGCGGGGCGCGGCAGGGCCGTGCCCAGCCCGGCGGAGATGAGCATGGCGCCGCGCAGCCGCTCGAGGCGGCGCTGCTGGCGGTCCATGGCCAGCACGGAGGCGGCGATGGCAAGCAAGCCGAGGATTCCGCCGCCCAGCAGGAGATAGTCCGGCCAGCCGAACCCGCCGGCCGGATGCGACGCCCGTCCCGCCACCCAGGCCAGAAGCGCCAAAGCGATCGCCGCTCCGCCGCCCATGGCGGCCCATCTTGCCTCCCGCATGACGCCATTATGACGCCGCCCGCGGCGCCTGGCACCCACCGATGAGATTGCCCGGCATCCCCAGCAGGGCTATAGAAGCGACGCCGCTGGCGGGAAGAGCCCGCCCGGCGAACGTTCTCAGGGCGAGGTGAAACTCCTCACCGGCGGTGATGGCGAGCGATCGCCAAAGCCCGCGAGCGCCCATCCGCTCTGGCGGATGGGGTCAGCAGAATTCGGTGCGATTCCGAGGCCGACGGTATAGTCCGGATGGAAGAGAACGGGATGACGCTGGCAGCCGCTCGCTCCACGACCGGCCGCGCTTAAGTCCCGTGCGCCCTGATTCTGGTCCCTATGTCGAGGAGAGAGCCATAAATCAGCGCCCCGCAAATCTCAGCCACGCCGCCGCCGTCGCGCCATCCCCGGCGCCGCGCATCGCCTTCATCCAATCCTGCTGGCACAAGGATCTGGTCGACCAGTCCCGCGACGCCTTTCTTGCCGAGAGCGCCGGCCTCGGCCATGAGCGCGAGCGCGTCGATGTCTTCGAGGTGCCGGGCGCCTTCGAGATTCCGCTGCAGGCCAAGCTGCTCGGCCGCGGTGGCCGCTATGGGGCGATCGTCGCGGCCGCTCTGGTGGTGGACGGCGGCATCTACCGCCATGAGTTCGTCGCCCAGGCAGTGATCGCCGGGCTGATGCAGGTCCAGCTCGAGATCGAGGTGCCGGTCATCTCCATCGTGCTGACGCCGCAGAGCTTTCACGAGCATGAGGTCCACGCGCGCTTCTTCCGGGAGCATCTGCGCGAGAAGGGCGCCGAGGCGGCCCGGGCTTGCATCCGGACGATGGCGAGCATCGCCCGGCTCCGGCCGGCCTGAGGGATGGGTAACCGGGGAAATCGATTGGCAAAGGAGGCCGTCTTGCCCATCCTCGGCAGCCGATGAAGAATCCCATCTCCCGCAAGCCGGCGGCGAAGAGCAGCGAGGCCGCTGCGACCGACCGGGCACTGGCCCAGATGCTCGAAGGCAAGCGCGTGCTCATCGCCTATGGCCTGGTCGGCGAGCTGCTGGCGGCGATGCACCGCTTCGGTGTCGACTACATGAAATCCCAGGCAACCTGGCTGCGGCGGGATATCGGGGCCGAAGTCTCCGTCGTCCGGCTGGCGACGGCCGCCGCGGTGGCCGACAACGCCCATCGCATCGCCGAGGTGCTTTGCCAGGATGAGCGGCCCGCGGTGGTCATCGCCCATAGCAAGGGTGGGCTCGAGACTCTGACCGCGCTGATGAATCGCCGCGCGGCGCAGCGCTGCGCCGCTTTCATCGCCATCCAATCGCCCTTCCTCGGCTCGCCCGTGGCGGATTTCCTGGTGGCCGCGGCGCCGCTGCACGCGACCGTCAAGGGCTCGCTGCGCCTGCTGCGCGCGGGATCGGGCGCGGGTCTCCATGACCTCACAACCGCTGTGCGCCAGAGCTGGATGGAGCGCCATCGCGACCAGATCGCCGGGCTTGTGGAAAATATTCCTACGGTCTGCTGCGCGACGGCAGTGAGCAAATCCACCATCGGACCCGACCGTCGCTATCTCGCGCTGGCACGCTGGATCGAGCGGCAGGGCTTCGGGCCGAACGACGGCATGGTGCCCGTCAGCTCCGCGCTTCTGCCGGGCGCGCGTCATTGGGTGCTGGGCGGGGGCCATCGCGGCACCGTTTCGAAGGGTCGCGGGCGCGATCCCGTGGGTCTGCTGCGCCGATTGCTGGCCTTAGCCCTGCTCGAGGCGGATCCCGGGCCGCGCTGACGACTCCCAGAGGCTCGGATCGCCCTCTACAAACCCCGATTAACGAGAAACGTTTCCAAAATAATTTGTCGCATCTTTGCAACGCTTTGCAGAACTACAGGGGTCCCTGAGGACACAGCGTGGCGGATGGGCAACAGGCAGGATATTTCATGTTGACGGGCCTTTCCCATCCTGGTCAAAACGAATGCAGGCGCTCCAGGGGATAACGGGGCTCCAGGCAGAACCGTCGACGTCAGTCATCTTTGGGGAACAAAACATTGAATCGGATGCACCGCCGCGACCGGACGGGCCGACAGAAGATTCAATTCGTCGCACCCGCCATCCTCGGAGCCGCCATCTACCTCGCGGCTGTGCCTTCCTCCCTCGCTGATACCCGCCCTCCGGGCGCCCTCCTCCCCCTCTTGAAACCTGCAACCACGCTGACCTCGGTCGCCGCGACGGCGAGCGTCTCAGGCGCGTCGGACAGCAGCTTCATGCTGCCCGCCTTGCGGCCGGTGACGGCGACGGCGACCAGCACGTCCAGCAAGAGCACGGCCAAGAGCGCGCCGGTGACGAGCGCAACGGTGACGAGCGCGGGCAGCAATCTGCGTTACAACACGGTGACCGTGAAGCCGGGCGATTCGCTCCTCGCGACGCTGGTGCGCGGCGGAGTCTCCGCGGCGGACGCCCATCGCAACATGTCCAAGATCAGCGCGCAGATCGATGCCCGCAAGCTGCAGCCCGGCGACAAGCTGACCCTGGGATTTGTTTCCGACAACAAGGGCCGGCATCTGGCGCTGCTGCGCTGGAACAGCAAGCGCGGCCGCAACGTCAGCGTCGCCCTTCTGCCGCGCGCCTTGCAATCGGCGCCGGCCGCGGTGGTGGCAAGTGCCAGCGCCCCCGCCGCTGAGCCGAAGAATGCGCGCGCGATCGGCGGCATGGTGCAGAAGACCCTGGCGGTCAGGGGAAGCCCCGCGCTGCCGCGGGTTCTCTCCGGCCTCGGCCTGCCCGCCGAAGTGAGCGAGCAGCTGATGATGACGCTCTCGCAGTCGCGCAAGCCCCCGGTTCATGGCGAGCTGCTGACGATCACCTATTTCGTGCCGAGCGACGGCACGGCGGGCGCCACCCCGCGCCTCAATTACGCCGCCTATAAGGGCAAGGACGGCAAGCAGCATGTGCTGCGCTTCGCCGCCTATGCCTCGCCGCCCGCCCTGCAGCATGTCGATGTGATGCCGGCCGCCATGGTCGCGCTCTGGGACCCGCTGCCGGGCGCGAAGATCAGCTCGCCCTTCGGCTGGCGCATCCACCCCGTGTTCCACACCCGCCTGTTCCACAAGGGCTGCGATTATGAGTCCCGCGCGGGAACGCCGGTGATGGCGGCGGCCGACGGGCTGGTGGAGGATGTGGGCCGGCGCGGCAATTACGGCAATTACATCCTGATCCGCCACTCGGGCCGGCTGGAAACCGCCTATGCCCATCTCGCCGGCTTCGCCCCCAGCGTCTCCGCCGGCACGATGGTTCGCCGCGGCGAAGTCATCGGCTATGTCGGCATGACCGGCGTGGCCACGGGTCCGCATCTCTACTACGAGGTCATCGTCGACGGCCGCCAGATCGATCCCGAGGGTGCGGCTCTCAAGCAGGCGACCAAGGCCTATCTGACGCAGACCGCGACCATCCAGTAGGTCCTACTTCCGTCTCCCCGCGAAAGCAGGGATCCAGGGCGAGCGGCAAAATCCAGGGCATGTGGCCCTGGATTCCCGCTTCCGCGGGAATGACGGCGCGAGCGATTGTGCCTCGAGTTGTTGGGTACAGCCTCAGGCCTGCTCCCTGCGCAATTCCAGCATCCGCTCTGCCATCCGAACAGCGCTTCGCAGGCTCGCATGCTCCGCCTTGCCGGTGCCGGCGATGTCGAAAGCGGTGCCGTGATCGACGCTGGTGCGCAGAAAAGGCAGGCCGACGGTGACATTCACCCCCTGCTCGATGCCGAGATATTTGACGGGAATCAAACCCTGGTCGTGGTACTGGGCCACGACGATGTCGAATTCGCCCTGACGCGCCCGCATGAAGATCGTGTCGCCGGGCCAAGGCCCGCTGGCGTCGATTCCCTCGCGCCGCGCCGCCTCGATGGCCGGCCGGATCGCCTCGATATCCTCGCGGCCGAAGAGCCCGTTCTCCCCGGCATGAGGATTGAGGCCCGCCACCGCGATGCGCGGCTCGGCAATTCCGAAATCGCGGCAGGCGCGAAAAGCGAGACGAATGGCGCGCAGCTCCGCTTCGGGCGTCACCAGCCGGATCGCCTCGCTGAGCGGCACATGGATGGAGACGAGCAGGACCCGCAGCTCCTCATTGGCCAGCATCATGGCGAAATCGGTGGTCCCGGAATGGGCGGCCAGAATCTCGGTATGGCCGGGGTAGTTGATCCCCGCCGCCTTCATCGCCTCCTTGTTCAGGGGCGCGGTGACGATGGCATCGATCTCGCCGGCCTGGGCGAGAGCGATCGCGCGCTCGACATAGGCATAGGCAGCCGCACCGGCCCGCGCATCGATGCGCCCGAAGGGGAGATCGCCAGGCAGTCGGCTCGCCGGCAGCAGATCCAAGCGCCCGGGACGGGCTTCGGCCTCGGCGGGAGTCGCGATGACGCGCAGCGCCAGCTCGGCGCCCAGGAGCGTGATGGCGCGATGCAGGATCGCCTCATCGCCGATGACGAAGGCAGGCGGCAAGCCGCCCTCGACCCAGAGCTTGACGATGACCTCGGGACCGATGCCGGCCGGATCGCCCATTGTGATTGCAATAGGTGGGGTAGCCGCGATAAGTGGTCGCTGCGCCGGCATTGTTCCCTCTCCCGCCCGCCGTTCCGAAGCGAGGCTAAGTCGCGCCCGGCCTCGCCGCCAGGATTATCGCTCGGCCCTCTCCGTGCCGGCACGCGGGAGCGCGCGCCCGTGTTAACTTGATCCCGGCGCTGGACTGGCGGATAAGATGCATCCGCTCGTCGAGGGAGGCGCGGAGCGTGTCGCGGCCGAGAGAACGATCGCCCGCAGGCGGCGCTGCGCAGCACAGGGAAGGAACGACGCATGAAGAGAGGGAACGCGGTGCAAGCCGTGGCGGAGGGCTTGGCTTTCCGCGGGAACAGGCATCGGGGAATGCCTTTATCCATCACAATATTAACACTCAAGCCTCTGCTCGCGGATGCGACAGTCGCCTCCGCAAGCCGTAGGGGACAGTCACACCAAGAAGGAGCTTCGACATGCTCGGTCGGCAAAAGCAGAGGGACGGCGCGCCCAAGACGGGCCAGCCGCTGCCTCCTGGACATTCCAACAGACCCGATGCCTACCGCACCGACAATAGCGCGGTCTCGTCTTCGTCTCAGCCAGCGGCGGATATTCTCCGCCGCGCACCGGACGTGACCGCCGTGACCGGTCGGCGCACCGATGTCGCGCCATCCGCCTTCAGCGATGCCGCCAGCAAGCGGCTGACGGTCGGGCGCGGCATCACGCTCAGCGGCGAGATCCGCGCCTGCGACCTCCTCATCGTCGAGGGCCAGGTCGAGGCGACCCTGTCCGAGAGCCGCGCCGTCGAGATCTCGGCCAGCGGTGTCTTCAAGGGCATCGCGGATATCGAATCCGCCGAGGTCAGCGGGCTGATCGAGGGCGAGCTGGTGGTCCGGAACACCCTGGTCATCCATTCGACCGGCCGCGTTCTGGGCAAGATCAGCTACGGCCGGATCGAGATCGCCCGCGGCGGCATCATCTCGGGCCAGATCGACGTGCTGCCCGAGACGGCGATCCCGGACGCCGCACCGGCCCCCGAAGTCGAGACCGCGGAACCGCCGGCGGCGCCCCGGACGGCGGCCGATTTTTCGATCCCGGAGCCGGTCGGCGGAAGAGCCGGCCAAAGGGCCTGACAACACGGCGCGTCCCGGCCCCGGCCGGGACGCGCCGGCCCTCTCAATACATCACCATCCCGCCGTCGGCGACGAGCGTCGCCCCATGCACATAAGAGGCCGCCGGCGAGAGCAGCCAGGCGATGGCCTCGGCGATCTCCTCGGCGGTGCCGAGCCGGTTGAAGGAGGTGAGCCCCTCCAGGCGCTGGCGCGTGCCTGGCTCGGCCAAGGCGCCGGCGACGAAGGGCGTATCGATCGACGCCCGGCGCGATGGTGTTCACCGCAATGCCGCGCGGCCCCAGCATGCGGGCGGCATTCTTCGTCAGCGCCAGGATCGCGCCCTTGCTGCTGGCGTAGGAGATGGTGCCGGAGAGGCCCCCGCCCCGCAGGCCCGCGACGCTGGCGACGGTGCAGATCCGGGCACCGGGCTGCATCATCCCGACCGCCTCGCGCAGGGAGAGGAAGGTGCCGATCACATTGACGTCGTGCACCCGCCGGAAGGTCTTGGCCGTGGTCTCGAAGAAGGGCGTGGTCTCGAAGATGCCGGCGCAGGTGGCGAGCGCGTCGAGCCCGCCCAGTGCCTCGCGGACCTTGGCAAAGGCGCCGATGACCAATTCTTCCTCGGCCACATCCACCGCGATCGCCGGATGGTCGCCCGCGATCTGCCGCGCGGCATCGAGATCGCGATCGAGACAGGCGACGCGCCAGCCCCGTTGCATCAGCAAGCGGGCGGTCGCCGCGCCGATGCCGCGGGCCGCACCGGTGACGGCGACGCGCATGATCTTCTCTTCCATATCCAGACAAGCCTCCTTGTTACGATCGCTCAATGCACCATAGGTCCATGCACCAGGGGCATGAACGACCCTTCCCGCCGGCAGCTCGGCGGCGATCAGCAGATCGTCGCCCCGGCAGGCGACCAGCAGTTCCCCCTCGATCTCCAGGCAGCTGGTGACGCCATGGCGCCGGCCGGTGGCGCGGCCATGCAGCGCGGCGACAGGGGCGAAATCCGCGTCGAGACGCAGCACCAGACCATGGGAGCGCCGCCGCGCCCAACCGGCCATGCCGCCGGGCTTCCGGGAGCGCGCGGACGGGCTGCAGGCCGGGGGCGATCCAGTAGCCGGGCGCGATCGCCCGCATCATCCCGCGGCGAAAGGCGTGCTCGCGCAGAACAACCTCGACCTGCCGGCTGCGGGGCGCGAAGACCGCGAGCCAGGCGCCCGACCCGCCGGCGGGACAGAGGCGGCCCGGATAGCCCGGCAGGTCGTCGAGCAGGATCTCCGGCGTGGCATGCCGTGCCGTCTCGATTGCCAGGAGGCGATGGCGCCAGCTCTCGGCAATGGCGATCCGGCGGCCGCCGTCGATGAGCAGAATTCCATTGGGAAAGCCGAGGCCCTCCCCCAGGCATTCCGCGGCACCGCTCGGAAGCTCGATGCGCCAGACCGTCCCGCTTCTGCGGCGCTCCAGCAGATCGCGCTGCCATTCCTCGGGCGCGTGCCGGGCCGAGCCCTGGCAGGCGTAGAGGATGTCGGGCCCGGCGAAGCAGAGCGCCGTCGGGCAGATGAGCGGCTGGCCGCCCAGCATCGTCAGGGATTTTCCGTCATGGGCGCCACCGACGATGGCGATGCCGCTGCGCCCGAGGCCGACCGCGAGCCCCCCGTCGCTGGCGCTGGCCAAGGCCGAGACGCCATCGTCGAAGCGCAGGATGCGCTCCGGCCGTGCCTCCCCGTCCCTTACATCGGTGATGACGAGGATCTCCTTGCCGCTGCTGAACAGCAGGTGATCGTCCTGCCAAACGAGATTGTCGGGCGCCGGCGCGCGGGCGAGAAGCCGCGCCTTGTCGAGGGCCTGGTCGGAACCCAGCGCGGCAGAGCGGGAGCGCGGGAGGATCGCAAGAGACATGGCCGGACACCCATCACCGCCGATGCGCGGCGGCGTCAGCAACTGCCGCGACAGGGAACTGCCGCGACCGGCTTGCGCCATCGCTTCGCCCGTCATCCGACGGGCTTCGCTCTCGGGGGGTAATCTAGCCGCCGCGCGGCCGGGGCAGGCAGTCTCCAGTTCTAATACCAGATATAGCGAATCCGGCTGGCGGCCATCGGGGCTTTCCATGGCTGGGGGCGAAACTTGGTTGTAGACTGCCCCTGGAACGTGCCCCCGCGGCTCGGAGAGGGCGCCCGCCGGGAGAGGGAAGGAACGCCATGGAGCTGAAGCAGCTCAAGTATTTTCT
This sequence comes from uncultured Alphaproteobacteria bacterium, assembly GCA_963757155.1. Taxonomy (GTDB): domain Bacteria; phylum Pseudomonadota; class Alphaproteobacteria; order Dongiales; family Dongiaceae; genus DASXQK01. The sequence goes on along the minus strand of CAVWQS010000040.1, from coordinate 530,691 downwards.
CTGCGTGGCCGAGGTCGGCAGCTTCTCCCGCGCGGCCGTGATGCTGAGCGTGGCCCAGCCCATCCTCAGCCGCCAGATCAAGGCCCTGGAGCAGGACCTCTCGGCCGAGCTCTTCTACCGCAACGGCCGGGGAATCGTGCTCTCCGAGGCCGGCAAGCTGCTCGAAGGCTATGCCAAGGAGATCATCGGCATCGTCGATCGCGCCAGCTTCGAGATCACGGCGATGAAATCCGCCCCCAGCGGGCGCATCACCATCGCCATGCCGCCGTCCATCGGCTGGGTGCTGACGGTGCCCCTGGTGCAGCGCTGCCGGCGCGAATTTCCGATGATCGCGCTCCATGTGGTCGAGGGCTTCAGCGGCCATGTGACCGAATGGCTCTCCACCGGCCGGATCGATATCGGCGTGGTCTATAACGCCCCGCGGCTGCCGGCCCTGCTGACCGAGCCGCTGCTGGAAGAGCGGCTGGTGCTGCTGGGCCCGGCGAGCGATCCCGCCCGCGTGGGCGCGGCCGCGGTGCCGGTCGCGCGGCTGGCGGATATCCCGCTCATCCTGCCGGCGCGGCCCCATGGGCTACGGGTGCTGATCGACCGCACGTTGGAGAAGGTCGGCGTGACCGCCAATGTGCAGATGGAGCTCGATGCCATGGCCTCGACCCTCGGCCTGGTCGAGGAAGGTGCGGGCTATACGATCCTCTGCGATGCCGCCGTGCGGCATCTGGTGGCCGCCGGGCGCATCCGATCCTGGCCCATCGAGGCGCCGACCATGACGCGCCAGCTGATGCTGGCCACCTCGACCCAGCGTCCGATGAGCGTGGCGACGCGGGTGATCGCCAAGCTCATCCGCCAGCAGGTCGCCGATCTCTTCGCCCAGGACCGCCCCCGAATGACGGCCGCCTGAGCAGCGGATTTACCTTCCGGGGAATGCCGAATTGCGGAAGGCTGTTATGCCGATAACGGGCATGGCGTGGCGCCGCCAACCTGTCGGATAGTTGGCCTCGATCTGGCACATAGGATGGCAGGAGGCAGGCGTGGCAGGCTCTCATCTCGGATTCATCGGTGTCGGCCGCATGGGCGGCTTGATGGCCGGCCGGCTGCTGGACGCGGGCCATAGCCTGACCGTCTTCGACACCAGCGCGGCCGCCGTCGAGGCCCTGACCGCGCGAGGCGCCAAAGCCGCCGCATCGCCGGCCGCGGTGGGCGATGCGGCGGAGATCGTCTTCGCCAGCCTGCCGACCCCGCCCATCGTCCAGAAGGCGACCCTCGGCGAGGGCGGGCTGATCCATGGCAGCAAGGTCAAGACCTTCATCGACGTCTCGACGACCGGCCCCCGGGTCGCAACGGCCGTGGCCCAGGGCCTGGCGGAGAAGAAGATCACCGCGGTCGATTGCCCGGTCAGCGGCGGCTTGGCGGGGGCGCGCAACGGCACGCTGGCCGTCATGGTCTCCTGCCCGCGCCCGGTCTATGACACGCTCGAGCCGATCCTGAAGAATTCTCGGCAAGCTCTTCTTCATCGGCGAGAAGCCGGGCATGGCGCAGACGATGAAGCTCGCCAACAACCTGCTGGCGGCCTGCGCGCTCGCCATCTCCTCGGAGGCGATGGTGATGGGGGCCAAAGCCGGCCTCGACGCCAAGACCATGATCGACGTCATCAATGTCAGCAGCGGGCGCAACAGCGCCACCCAGGACAAATTCCCTCGCGCCATCCTGCCCCGGACCTTCGATTTCGGATTCGCTACCGGCCTCTCCTACAAGGATGTCTGCCTCTGCCTCGACGAGGCCGAGGCGCTGGGGGTGCCGATGATCGTCGGCAGCGCCGTGCGCCAGCTTCTTGCCGTCACCAATGCCCTCTATGGACCGGATTCGGACTTCACCTCGATCTGCAAGAGCGTCGAGCAATGGGCGAAGGTCGAGGTCCGCGGCTGAGGCATGGCCTCTCCTAGGGCCCCTGGGCATGCCCCCTAAGGCGCCCCTCGCCCGGCGCCTGGCGCGCCAGATTCTCGATCCCGGCTTCAAGCCGCCGGCCGCGGCGGTCGAGAAGCTCAAGATCTGCCTGCTGGATTTCTTCGCCTGCGCGCTGGAGGCCCGCGACCTGCCCTGGAGCCGCCAGGCCGCCGGCCTGGGTGCCGGGGACACCGGCCCGGCCCATATCGTCGGGACGGCGCAGCAGAGCTCCGTTCTTCAGGCGGCCTTCGCCAATGCGGTCGCGGGTCATGGGCTGGTCCGCGAGGATATGCATGCCGGCAGCGTCAGCCATCTGGGCGTGGTGGTCCTGCCGAGCCTGCTGGCGCTCTCCGAGAGCCGCAGGATTGCCGGCCCCGCCTTCATCGCCGCGGCGGTGGTGGGCTATGAGATGGGCGCCAAGCTTGGCCGGGCCCTGGTGACCCCGGGCTTTGCGCGGCTGTTCCGGCCCACCGGCTTCACCGGCCCGCTGGCAGGGGCCGCGGCCGGCAGCCGTCTGCTCGGCCTCTCGGAAGAGGCCTGCGCCAGCGCCCTGGCGCTGGCGGCCAATACCGTCTCGGGCTTGAACCAATGGCCCCATAGCGGCGGGGCGGAGATGTTCTTCCACCCCGGCTTCGCCGCGCGCAATGCGCTGACGGCGGTCGAGCTGGCGGCCGCCGGGGCCGATGCCGCCGTCGATGCGCTGGACGGCGAGGCGGGGCTCTTCGCGGCCTTCCGGCCGGGCTCCCCGGCACCCGATATCCAGCTCTTCACCGGCGCGGGGCCCGAGCTGCTCGAGGTCTATAACAAGCCCGTCCCCGCCTGCAATTTTGCCCAGACCCCCTGCCAGGCCGCTTTAGCCCTGGTGCGCGAGGGCAGGCTCAGGATCGATCAGATCCGCAAGATCCGCGTCCGTGCCTCGGAGGCGGCGGTCAGATATCCCGGCTGCGACCATGCCGGGCCCTTCGAGCGCGCCCTCCAGGCCAAGATGAGCATCCAGTTCGGCGTCGCCGCCGCTTTGCTCCACGGCAGCGTCGAGGAGGCGAACTACCGGCTGCTCGACGATCCGGCGATCCTGCGCCTGGCCGGGCTGATGACCCTGGAAGCCGATCCGGGATTCACGGCGGCTTTTCCCGCCGCCCAGGGAGCCTCGGTCGAGATCGAGCTCGCCGATGGGCGGGTGCTCCGCCAACGCATCGCCGATGTCATCCCCGCCACGCCCGAGCAGGTGCGAAGCCGGTTTCGCGCCGCCGCCGGTGCGGCGCTGGGCGAGGACAGGGCCGCCGCCATCGAGCGCTTCACCGACCGGCTGGAGGAGGCCGATGACGTCGGCCGCCTGCCCGCGCTGACCGCCTTATCACCGACCGACAACATCAGGAGGATATCGTGACGAATGACATGTTCGAGCGTGGGCTCGAGATCCGCAAATCCGTCCTCGGCAAGGAATTCGTCGAGAAATCCATCAGCAGCGCCGACGACTTCAACCGGCCGATGCAGGAGCTGGTCACGGAATATTGCTGGGGTGCGGTCTGGGGCCGCGAGGGGCTGTCGAAGAAGACCCGCAGCATGCTCAATCTCGCCATGCTCTGCGCCCTCAACCGGCCCCATGAGCTGCGCATGCATCTGGCCGGGGCGCTCCGCAACGGCGTGACCCGCGAGGAGATCCGCGAAGTGCTGCTCCAGGTCGCCATCTATTGCGGCGTGCCCGCGGGGGTGGATGCCTTCCGCAACGCGCGCGAGGTCTTCGCCGAGATCGACGGCGCAAAGGCCAAGAGCTAGGCCGGGCAAGAACCGACAGCAGCGGGGGCGCAGCATGGATGACACTCTGCCGACCTATGAGCTCTATGCCATTCGCTACGCCACCCGCGATGCCCGGCGCAGCGACCATTTCATCGGCGGCGATCCCCATGACGGGCCGATGCCGATGGATTACTTCACCTGGGTCGCCATCTCGCCGGAGCGCAGCTTCGTCATCGATTCCGGCTTCACCGAAGAGATGGCGGTGAAGCGGGGCCGGCGCTTCCTGCGCTGCCCCATCGACGCTCTGGCGCTGCTGGGCCTGAATGCGGAGAGCGTGCAGGATCTGATCCTGACCCATCTGCATTACGACCATGTCGGAAATTTCCACCGCTTCCCCGTGGCGCAATTCCATCTGCAGGAGCGCGAGCTGACCTATGCAACGGGGAAGCTACATGCGCCATGCCTATCTGGCCCATGCCTATGAGGTGGAGGAGGTCATCGGCATCGTGCGCCTCAATTACGGCCGCCGGGTGGTGCTGCATGACGGCGATGTCGAGCTGGCGCCTGGACTCTCGCTGCATCGCGCCCCGGGGCATACGGCCGGTGTCCAATATGTCCGGATCAACACGAAGCGCGGCTGGGTCGTGCTCGCCTCGGATGTAAGTCACTTCTATGAAAACATGGAGGCAGGCCGGCCCTTCACCAGCGCCTTCCATGTCGGCGACATGCTCGAGAGTTTCGAAAAGCTCCGCGCCCATGCGCCGAGCCCGGCGCATGTCATCCCCGGCCATGATCCCTTGGTCATGCAGCGCTATCCCGCGCCGCGGCCCGATCTCGAGGGCATCGTCGTGCGGCTGGACGTGCCGCCTCGCTAGAAAAGTCAGCGTGCGAGCGGGATCCGGCGGGTGGCAGGCGCGCCAGCTCCGAGGGCAGCCGGCCGCTGGCCCAGAGAAACAGCATGTAGAAGTCGCTGACGAAAGAAAGCGCCGGATGTTCGAAGGTCTTGGGAAGATTGCCTTCGAATATCGGGTGGGTGGGCATGGCCAGGCCGTAGCCCAGGATCGGCGCCGCCAGTAGGAAGCGCCAGTCCAGCGTGACCAGAAAAACGACGAAGGAACAGACGCCCAGGATCGTGCCGAGATAGTGGATGGCGCGGGTCCGCGGATCGCGATGGGCGTCCAGATATTGCGGCCAGAAGGCGGCGAAACTCGTTCGCCCGGACATGCCGACCCTCCAAGCATTGTCGATTTGGGAATGAAATGCCCGTCGGCCAGGGGTTGTCAACTTCCGCCCGGGCCCCGGGCGTCTCGAATAGTTGACGCCGGGCCATGGCGGACGGAACATCGCCTGCGCGCGACATTGCTCAGGAGGCCGATTCATGACTGGTTTGCGGGGCGGGCTGATCCAGATGAGCCTCAAGGGCGACACCTCGATGTCGCCCAAGGAAATCGGCGAGCGCATGCTGGCGGCGCATCTGCCCCTGATCGAGGAGGCCGGGCGCAAGGGCGTGCAAGTCCTCTGCTTTCAGGAGGTCTTCACGCAACCCTATTTCTGCCCGAGCCAGGACGCGAAATGGTATGCGGCCGTCGAGCGCATTCCCGACGGGCCGACGACCAAGCTGATGCAGGAGCTCGCGGCCAAGCACGCCATGGTGATCGTCGTGCCGATCTACGAGGAGGACATCACCGGCGTCTACTACAACACGGCCGCCGTCATCGATGCCGACGGCCGCTACCTCGGCAAGTACCGCAAGACCCATATTCCGCAGGTCGCGGGGTTCTGGGAAAAATTCTTCTTCAAGCCCGGCAACTCCGGCTATCCCGTATTCTCGACGGCCTATTGCCGGCTGGGCGTCTATATCTGCTACGACCGGCACTTCCCCGAGGGCTGGCGGGCGCTGGCCCTGAACGGCGCGGAGTATATCGTCAACCCCTCCGCCACGGTCGCCGGTCTCAGCCAATATCTATGGGAGCTCGAACAGCCGGCGGCAGCGGTGGCCAACGGCTGCTACATCGGCGCCGTCAACCGCGTTGGCACGGAAGCACCCTGGAACATCGGGCGCTTCTATGGCTCGGCCTATTTCGTCGACCCCCGCGGCAAGATCATCGCCAAGGCGAGCGAAGACAAGGATGAGCTTCTCATCGCCGACATGGATATGGCTGTCGTGCGCGACGTCCGAAACACCTGGCAGTTCTTCAGGGACCGCCGGCCGGAGACCTATCAAGGGCTGACGCAGATCTGAGCGACCCGCGCCAACGCAGCGTGCGGATTTGATGTCCGTTTGCGGACCGGGACATGGGTCCAGTGCTTTTTGGGAGAGCTGATGCCGCTGAAAGGAAAAACCGCTTTGGTCGCCGGGGCCACCCGTGGCGCGGGCCGAGGGATCGCCGTCGAGCTGGGGGCCGCCGGTGCCACGGTCTATGTCACGGGACGGTCCACCCGTTCCAAGCCATCGGAAATGAACCGGCCTGAGACGATCGAGGAGACGGCGGCACTCGTGGATGAAGCCGGCGGCCGGGGGATCGCGGTGCCGGTGGATCATCTCCGACCCGAGGAGGTGCGGGCGCTGGTGGCGCGGATCGAGAAGGAACAGGGCAGCCTGCATATCCTCGTGAACGATATCTGGGGCGCCACCGTGATGGAGTGGAACAAGACGGTCTGGGAATCCTCGCTGGAGATCGGGCTCGCCACCTTGCACCGGGCCGTGGATAGCCATGCCATCACCAGCCATTTCGCCCTGCCGCTCCTCATCAAGACGCCCGGTGGCCTGGTCGTCGAGGTGACCGACGGAACCGATGCCTATAACGCGACCAACTATCGCGTCTCCTTCTTCTACGATCTGGCCAAGGCATCGGTGAATCGCATGGCCTTCGCTCTGGCCCATGAGCTGCGGCCCCATGGCGCGACGGCGGTGTCGCTGACGCCGGGCTGGCTGCGCTCGGAAGCCATGCTGGAGGCCTATGGCGTCAGGGAAGACAACTGGCGCGACGCCATCGTGAAGTCGCCGCATTTCGCCATCTCCGAGACGCCGCATTTCGTCGGCCGCGCCGTGGCGGCGCTCGCGGCCGATCCCGATCGCGCGCGCTGGAATGGGCAGTCGCTCTCCAGCGGCGGGCTGGCGCAGGTCTATGGCTTCACCGACCTGGACGGCTCTCGCCCGGACGCCTGGCGCTATGTCCCGGAGGTGCAGGATGCGGGAAAGCCGGCGGATACGACCGGCTATCGATAGACTGCGGGAAGCTCGCGACGCGCGACGTCTATTTCTCGTTGACCGCTACTACTCCTTATCTTCCCCCTCCCCCTGTGGGCCGCAAGGCCTGCGCTTTGAGGGCCCGGAGCGTGCTTTTCGCCCTGGACCAGCCCGCCCATGTCCAACTGGCACAAATCGTGATTCTGCCGGTCAATCGCTGGTAGGGCCGGTTCCCGCAGCACCCCCGGAAAACCCGAATCGGGGCTGGAAATCAGGCATTGGCTGGCGGCCCGATCCGGTCTAACAAGGGCGCCCAAACCGATGCCGTCCGGGGAAGTCATGGCCAATCAGACTGCGACCACTATCGGACCCTACGTGGGTTCGACCGATATCGCCTATTTCACCATGGAGATCGCGCTCCGGCCGGAGATGCATACCTACAGCGGCGGGCTGGGGGTGCTGGCGGGCGACACGGCCCGCTCCTGCGCCGATCTCGAGCTGCCCATCGTCTTCGTGACCCTGATCCACCGCCAGGGCTATCTGCGCCAGGAGATCAACGGCAACGGCGACCAGATCGAGCATCCCGACCCCTGGACGCCGGAGGATTTCGCCACCCCGCTGCGCGCCAAGGTCGCCTGCCTGATCGAGGGCCGCGAGGTCTGGGTGCGGCCCTGGCTCCATGTGCTGGCCAGCGGGCCTGGCCTCGACGTGCCGGTGCTGCTGCTCGATACGGATCTGCATGAGAATTCGCCCGACGATCGGCGCATCACCGACACCCTCTACGGCGGCGACCAGGCTTATCGCCTGAAGCAGGAGATCGTGCTCGGCATCGGCGGCTTGCGCATCCTCCAGGCGCTCGGCTTCCATATCCGCCGCTATCACATGAACGAGGGCCATGCCGCACTGCTCGCCCTCGACCTGCTGCGCCGCCATCCGAGGCCGGCGGACGAGGTGGTGCCGGGCCAGCTGCGCTACAACGTCGAGCCCGTGCGGGAGCGCTGCGTCTTCACGACCCATACCCCCGTCGACGCCGGTCACGACCGCTTCCCCTTTTCGATGATGGAGCATCTGCTGCAGGGCTATATCGACACGGAGCAGGTGAAGATCATCTCCGGCGAAAACGATCTGAACATGACGCGCCTCGCGCTCAATCTGAGCGACTTCGTCAATGGCGTGGCCAGCCGGCATGCGGAGACCACGACGCGGATGTTCCCGGGCTACAAGATACGGGCGATTTCCAATGGCGTGCATCTGCCGACCTGGGCGCATGAATCCTTCCGCCTCCTGTTCACCGACCACTTCCCCGCCTGGGCCCATGAGCCGGAAGCGATGGTGCGCCTCGACCAGCTGCCCGACGACGGTGTCTGGCACGCCCATGAGGTGGCCAAATCCGATCTCGTCCGGCTGGTCCGGGAGCGCGCCGGCGTCGAGCTCGATGCGAATGTTCTCACCCTGGGCTTCGCCCGGCGGATGACGGCCTATAAGCGTCCCGATCTGCTGTTCACCGATCTCGACCAGCTGCTGCAGATCAATTCGCGTCATCCCTTTCAGCTGGTCATGGCCGGCAAATCCCATCCCAATGATGGCAGCGGCAAATATCTGATCCGGCGCATCCACGACCATATCGGCGAGCTCCGGCATCACATCCGGATCGCCTACCTGCCCAATTACGACATGGAGCTGGCCAAGACCCTGGTTTCCGGCACGGATGTCTGGCTGAACACGCCGGAGCCCCCGCTGGAGGCTTCGGGCACCAGCGGCATGAAGGCGGCGCTGAACGGCGTGCTGAATCTGAGCGTGCTCGATGGCTGGTGGGTCGAAGCCGCCATCGAGGGGGTGAACGGCTGGTCCATCGGGCAGGACGGCGGCCATAATGGCGCCCCGGGACAGGCCCGGGCCAATGCCCAGGACCTGTACCAGAAACTGGAATCCGTGGTGCTGCCGCTCTACTACAACGACCGCGGCCGCTGGATCTGGATGATGAAGCAGAGCATCAGCAAGATCGCCTGCTATTTCAACACCCAGCGCATGATGCGCCGCTACGCCGCCGAGGCCTATCTGCGGTAACTCTTCCCTTCTCCCGCCTCCGGGCACTTTCGTCCCGGGGCCGGCAGAGGGTCACGAGAGCGCTGTTTTTCCGACAGCACCGGCCAAGACCCCGTTGTAGGATGGGCCCAATGGGGTCCATGCCAAGCCAGGATGGAACGCGGGTGGTCGCTCTCGAGGGGCGGGCGTCCTGATGGCGCCGCGGGCGAAGGCGGCGGCGACGGGCTGGCAGGCGGCGGACGCCGATATCATCGCCATCGTCGAGGCGCGCCACCGCGGACCCCTTTGCCATTCTCGGCCCCCATGAGGCCCCCGGCGGCCTCGTTATTCGCTCCTTCGTGCCCGGCGCCGAGACGCATCGAGGTGCTGGCCGAGGACGGCGCCGCACTGGGCCCGCTCGCCCCGCGCCATCCCGACGGGTTCTTCGAGGGGCTGATCCCGGGTCGCGGCCGTTACGAGGGCTATCGCCTGCGGGCCGGCAATGCCGGCGGCGTCTGGGAGCTCCGCGATCCCTACGCCTTCGGCCCGGTGCTCGGCCAGATGGACGATCATCTGCTGATCGAGGGCACCCACCGCCTGCTCTATGAGCGGCTGGGGGCCCATCCCATGACCCATGAGGGGGTGGCGGGCGTGCATTTCGCCGTCTGGGCGCCCAACGCCTCCCGGGTTTCCGTCGTCGGGGATTTCAACCGCTGGGACGGGCGCCGGCACCAGATGCGCAAGCGCGTCGACAGCGGGCTCTGGGAGATCTTCGCCCCGGATGTGGGCGAGGGCACGGTCTACAAATACGAGATCACCGACCGCGAGGGACGGCTCCAGCCGCTGAAGGCCGATCCCTTCGGCTTCGGCAGCGAGCTCCGGCCCTCGACCGCCTCCATCGTCACGCGCACCGACGATTTTCCCTGGAACGACGCCGCCCATCGCGCGGTCCATGCCGGTCTCGATGCCCGGCGCCGGCCCATGGCCATCTATGAGGTGCATCTGGGATCCTGGCAGCGCGACGGGTCGGGCTGGTTCCTCTCCTATGACGAACTCGCCGACCGGCTCATCCCCTACGCCCTCGATATGGAGTTCACCCATCTCGAGCTGCTGCCGGTCTGCGAGCATCCCCTCGATGCCTCCTGGGGCTATCAGCCCATCGGCCTCTTCGCACCCACCCGGCGCTTCGGCGATCCCGCGGGCTTCGCCCGCTTCGTCGATCGCGCCCATCAGGCGGGGCTCAGCGTGATCGTCGATTGGGTCCCGGCGCATTTCCCCACCGATCAGCACGGCCTCGCCCGCTTCGACGGCCAGCCGCTCTACGAATATGCCGATCCGCGCCGGGGCTTCCAGCCGGACTGGAACACCGCCATCTACGATTTCGGCCGCCGCGAGGTGGCCAATGTGCTGATGGCCAATGCGCTATATTGGCTCGACCGTTTTCACATCGACGGGCTGCGCGTCGATGCCGTCAGCTCGATGCTCTATCTCGATTATTCCCGGAAGCCGGGAGAATGGCTGCCCAATGCCGAGGGCGGCAATACCAACAACGACGCTGTCGCCTTCCTCCAGAAGGTCAATGAGCTCGTCTATGCCAAGCATCCCGGCGTTCTGATGACCGCGGAGGAATCGACGGCCTGGTCCGGCGTGTCGCGGCCGGCCTATGCCGGGGGGCTGGGCTTCGGCTTCAAATGGAACATGGGCTGGATGCACGACACGCTGGAGTACATCTCCCGCGAGCCCGTGCATCGCCGCTGGCATCACCACCAGATGACCTTCGGGATGATCTATGCCTTCTCCGAGAATTTCGTCCTGCCGGTCTCCCATGACGAGGTGGTCCATGGCAAAGGCTCGCTGCTCGGCCGGATACCGGGCGACGACTGGCAGAGATTTGCCACGGCCCGGGCCTATTACGGATTCATGTGGGGCCATCCCGGCAAGAAGCTCCTGTTCATGGGCCAGGAATTCGGCCAGACCCGCGAATGGGATTTCAACGGGTCGTTGAGCTGGCATGAGCTGGACCAGCCGCTGCACCGGGGCTTGCGCGATTGCCTGCGCGATCTGAACCGCCTGCACCGGCGGGTCCCCGCGCTTTATGCGCGCGACTGCGAGCCGGAGGGCTTCCGTTGGATCGTGCCGAACGATCGGGACCAGTCGGTCTTCGCCTGGCTGCGCTTCGGCGCGCCTGAGGACCGCCCTGTGGCCGTGCTCAGCAATTTCACCCCGGTGCCGCGCCATGGCTATCGCATCGGCCTGCCTGCCGCGGGGGTCTGGCGCGAGATCTTCAATTCCGACTCCCCGGCCTATGGCGGCTCGGGGCAGGGCAATCTCGGCCAAGTGACGGCCCGCGATTCGCCCTCGCACGGATTGCCCGCCTCGGCCGAGGTCACGATTCCGCCGCTGGCGACCGTCATGTTCCAACTCGAGGGCGAATAGAGCCATGGCAGCGACCACTCCCACCACCGGGCCCCATGTTCGTCACGCGATGGCCTATGTGCTCGCCGGCGGCCGCGGCAGCCGGCTCATGGAGCTGACCGACAAGCGGGCCAAGCCCGCGGTCTATTTCGCCGGCAAATCGCGCATCATCGATTTCGCGCTCTCGAATGCGCTCAATTCCGGCATCCGGCGCATCGCGGTCGCGACGCAATACAAGGCCCATAGCCTGATCCGCCATCTGCAGCGCGGCTGGAACTTCTTCCGGCCGGAGCGCAACGAGAGCTTCGATATCTTGCCGGCGAGCCAGCGCGTCTCGGAGGAGCGCTGGTATCTCGGCACCGCCGATGCCGTCTATCAGAACATCGACATCATCGAGACCTATGCGCCGAAGTTCATCGTGCTGTTGGCGGGCGACCATGTCTACAAGATGGACTACGAGCGGCTGCTGCAGCAGCATGTCGACGACGATGCCGATGTGACGGTGGGCTGCATCGAGATCGCGCGCGAGGACGCGACCGGCTTCGGCGTGATGCAGGTCGACGACAACAACCGGATCCTCTCCTTCCTGGAAAAGCCGGCCGATCCCCCGGGCATGCCGGGCAAGCCCGACCGGACGCTGGCCAGCATGGGCATCTATGTCTTCAACACGGGCTTCCTGTTCGAGCAGCTTCGCCGCGACAACGCCGATCCCGAATTCCAGCCATGATTTCGGCAAGGACATCATTCCCCGGCTCGTGGTGGAAGCGAAGGCGGTGGCGCATCACTTCGCTCGCTCCTGCGTTCGCTCCTCGGCGGAAGCCCCCTCCTATTGGCGCGATGTCGGCACCATCGATTCCTATTTCGAGGCCAATATCGATCTCACCGATGTGGTGCCCGACCTCGACCTCTATGACCAGGAATGGCCGATCTGGACCTATGGCGAGGTGACCGCGCCGGCGAAGTTCGTGCATGACGAGATCGGGCGGCGCGGCATGGCCGTCTCCTCTCTCGTCTCCGGCGGTTGCATCATCTCCGGCGCCAGCATCCACCGTACGCTGCTGTTCACCGGCGTCAGGCTCAATTCCTATTCGCGGCTGGATCACGCCGTGGTCCTGCCCTATGTGGAGGTCGGGCGCGGCGTGCGCTTGTCGAATGTCATCATCGACCGCGGCGTGAAGATTCCCGCAGGGACTCATCGTCGGCGAGGATCCCGTGCTGGACGCGCAACGCTTCCGCCGCACCGACCGGGGCATCTGCCTCATCACCCAGACCATGATCGACCGCCTCGCCGGATGAGCCTTCTCGAGATCCTCGGCGTCGCCTCGGAGATCTATCCCCTGGTCAAGACCGGGGGCTTGGCCGATGTCGCGGGCGCGCTGCCGGCCGCCTTGGCGGCCGAGGATATCCGCATGCGCATGCTGGTCCCGGGCTATCCCGCGGTCATGAGCGCGCTCGAGACGGCCGAGGAGATCTATAATTTCCCGCTGCTCTTCGGCAGCTCCGGGCGGCTGCTCGCCGGCCGCGCCGCCGGTCTCGATCTCTTCGTCCTCGACGCGCCGCATTTTTATGCCCGGCCGGGCAATCCCTATAACGGGCCGGGCGGCGAAGGATGGGGCGACAACGCCTTCCGCTTTGCCGCCTTGGCCCGCATCGGCGCCAGCCTCGGCGCCGGCCATCTCCTGCCCGGCTACCGCCCCGCCGTCATCCAAGCCCATGACTGGCAGGCCGGCCTGCTGCCCGCCTATGCGCATTACGACGGTGGGGGCGGACCGCCGACGGTCATGACCGTGCACAATCTCGCGTTTCAGGGCCAGTTCTCACCCGAGCTGTTGGCCGCCCTCGGCCTGCCCGCCAGCTCCTTCACCATCCATGGCGTCGAGTATTACGGCGGCATCGGCTTCCTCAAGGCCGGGCTCAAGCTCGCGGACCGCATCACCACCGTCTCGCCGACCTACGCCTTGGAGATCCAGACCGATGAAGGCGGCATGGGGCTCGGCGGGCTGTTGCGCAGCCGCGCCTCGGTGCTGAGCGGAATCCTCAACGGCCTCGATGACGAGGTCTGGAATCCGGCCAAGGATTCTTTTCTTCCCGGACCCTTCAGCCGTCAGGACCTCGGCCCCCGCGCGAAGAACAAGGCAGAGCTGCGCGCGCGCTTCGGTCTGGCGCCGGAGAGCAAGGGACCGCTCTTCGGGGTCGTCAGCCGGCTCACCTGGCAGAAGGGATTCGATCTTCTGCTCGGCGCGCTGCCGGTCCTGCTGGAGGAAGGGGCCCAGCTCGCCCTGCTGGGCTCCGGCGAGGGCTGGCTGGAGGGCGGCTTCCGCTACGCCTCCGATCAGAATCCCGGCCGCATCGGCAGCTACATCGGCTATGACGAAAGCATCGCCCATCTGGTCCAGGGCGGTGTCGATGCGCTGCTGGTGCCCTCGCGCCACGAGCCCTGCGGCCTCACCCAGCTCTGCGCGCTGCGCTACGGGGCGCTGCCCGTGGTCGCGCGGGTCGGCGGGCTGGCCGACACGGTGATCGACGCCAATCCCATGGCCATCGCCCAGGGCCTGGGCACCGGCGTGCAATTCGCCCCGGTGAGCCAGGCGATGCTGGAAGGCGCCATCCGCCGCGCGGCCGGCCTCTACCGCGAGCCGAAGCTCTGGCATCAGCTCCAGGCCAATGGCATGGCGAGCGACGTCTCCTGGCGCGAGCCGGCCCGGCGCTATGCGCGGCTGTTTCGGGAGCTGGCGGGTTAGGGATTTCGCTATTCCGGCGAGCCGGATCAGGGGCCACAGCTCAGCAGTTTGCCGCACGCCCCTGGATCCGGCTTTCGCCGGGATGACGGGGGAGAGGGCGCTGGGTTGGATAGATCGCCCGCTCCGCGAAGAGTCGTCAGCCCTCCCACGACTCCAACTTGAATACATTGAAGCGCCGGGGGCCGAGGTCGATGAAGAGGCCAGGGTCGATCAAGGCGGCGCCCTCCCGGTCGTAGAACTCGCTGCCCATTTCATCGGTGAGACGCCAGGTCTTGCCGGCGAGACCGGCGAAAGGCAGCCGCAGATCGCATTGCCCCTGATGATCGGTGTAATTGACGACCACGACATAGCGAGCGCCGTCGGCCCCTTGCCAGGCATAAGCGATGAAGCCCTCGGCGGTGGGATTGCCCGGCCAGGCCTGCCGCGGCTCCAAGAGCGACCAGGCACCGTCGCGAAACGCATCATTTGCCTTCAGCACCGACAGGAGCCTCGCATAGAAGGCCGCGATCGTCGGATCCGGGGGCTCGACCGGCCCGCGGCGCAGATGCGTGGGCAGGCGCACCCGGGCGCCCTCGGCCTCGCCTTGCTGGAAGAAGCGCAGACCCGGAGCCAGGAAGGTGACGATGGCGGCGGCCTGGTGCTGGGGCCAGGGGAAGGTGGCCGCAGCCCGCGGCTCGTCATGGTTCTCCAAAAAGCGGGCCAGCTTGTCCTGATAGTCGAGGCCGGCGAAGAAATGACCCCGGACCTGCGTCGCATCGGCATGGCACAGCCGGTCATAGAGCCGCTTGTCGTAGCAATAGTCGAAGCCCTGGTGCTGCAGCGTCCATTCGAGGTCCCAATAGACCTCCGCCATGAAGGTGAAGCCGGGGTGGGCCTGGTGGACCGCGGCGATCGCCTTGGGCCAGAAAGGCTCCGGCGTCAGGCCCCAGGTGCGGTGGAAGACCTCGGGCAGCAGCAGCATCGCCATGTCGCAGCGCAGCCCATCGCAATGCTTGGCAATCGCCGCCAGCTTCGCCATCTGGGCCGCTTGCAGCGCCGGATTGGCATAGTTGAGCTGCAGCGTATCCGTCCAGCCGGGGAAATTCGGATCCCGGCCATGAGCCAGGATCCGCGGTCCCTGATCCGTCTCGGCCCGCCAGTAATTGCCGGGGGCGGCCGCCAGATCGGCCTCGTTGCCCTGGATATAGAAATCCGGCTGGGTCCGGATCCAGGGAGAATCGAGGCCCGTGTGGTTGGGCACGAAATCGAGCATCAGCTTGATGCCGCGTTTGGCGAGGCGGGTGCGGAAGCCCGCGAGCGCCGTCGCCCCGCCCAGGTCCTCATTGACCTTGTAATCGGCGATGGAGAAGCCCGATCCCGCGATATCGGCCTCGGTAAAATCGGGCAAAGCCGCCTCGCATTCGGCGCGCCACGGGGCCGGGTTCTGGCGCGACACCGCCCGGCTCTGAGGGCCGATTTGCCAGACGCTCAGCAGCCAGATCCAGTCGAAGCCGTCGCGCGCGAAGCCATCGAGAACGTCCTCCCCGACATCGGCGAGGGTGATCTTCTTCCCGGCATCGGCCGACAGCCGATCCAGCCAGGGGCGGGTGTTGATCTCGAGCAAAGAGGGGTAGCGTGGCATGGTCAATCTCCGCTCACCATTCCGGGTCGTGAAGCTCGGCGATCATATTGGCGACCAGCCCGCTCCAGCCGGTCTGATGCGAAGCGCCGAGCCCGCGTCCATTGTCGCCGTCGAAATATTCGTGGAACAGGATGTAGTCCTTGAAGTGCGGATCGGTCTGGACCTTGTCGGAATCGCCGAAGACCGGGCGCCGCCCGTGCTCGTCACGCCGGAAGAGCTTGGTCAGCCGCTTGCGCAAGCCGTCGGCGATCTCCTTCAGCGACAACATCTGGCCCGAACCCACGGGCGATTCCACCTTGAAGCCGGGGCCGAAGAACTTGTCGAATTTGCGCAGGCTTTCCACGATCAGATAGTTGATCGGCATCCAGATCGGCCCGCGCCAGTTGGAATTGCCGCCGAAGAGGTCGCTGTCGGATTCGCCGGGCAGATATTTGACCTCGGAGCGGAAGTCCTTGGCCTCGAAGACATAGGGATGGTCGAGGTGGAAGCGCGAGAGCGAGCGCACCCCATAGGGCGACAGGAACTCGTTCGTGTCGAGAACGCGCTCCAGCACCTTGGAGGCGCGGAAGGCACGGGTCATGGAGAGAAGACGCGTGCCGTCCGCGCCGGGCGTGTTCCAGCGCGACACCAGGCCGGCCAGGGTCGGCCGGTAGCGCAGGTACCATTCCAGCCGCTTGGTGAATTTCGGCATCTTCTGCAGCAGGCTCGCGTCGATGACCTCGACGGCGAAGATCGGGATGAGCCCGACCAGGGAGCGGATGCGCATGGGAAATTTCTCGCCGTTCTTCAGCATCAGCCAGTCGTAGAAGAAATTGTCCTGGTCGTCCCACAGCCCCATCCCCTCACCGCCGAGATTGGTCATGGCGCCGCCGATCATCAGGAAATGCTCGAAGAATTTGGTGGCGATATCCTCATAGGCATCGTCGTCCTGGGCCAGCTCGATGGCGATGCGCAGCATGTTGAGGCTGTACATCGCCATCCAGGAGGTGCCGTCGGACTGAACCAGCGTGCCCTCGACGGGCAGTGGTGCGGAGCGGTCGAAGCTGCCGATGTTGTCCATGCCCAGGAAGCCGCCCTGGAAGACATTGAGGCCGCGGGGATCCTTGCGGTTCACCCACCAGGTGAAGTTCAGCAGCAGCTTGGTGAAGACGATCTCGAGGAACTTGCGGTCGCCCTTGCCCTCCTGGCGCTGCTCGGCCTCGTAGAGACGCAACGCCGCCCAGGCCTGGACGGGCGGATTGACGTCGCTGAAATTCCACTCATAGGCCGGCAGCTGGCCGTTGGGATGCATGTACCAGCACTGGCACAGCAGGATGAGCTGGTTCTTGGCGTACTCCAGATCGAGATAGGCCAGGGTCGTCAGATGGAAGGCCCAGTCCCAGGCCGCGAACCAGGGATATTCCCATTTGTCCGGCATGGAGATGACGTCTTCCATGTTGGCATGGACCCATTCGCTGTTGCGGCCGGTCTGCCGGCTCATGGGCGGCTTGGGCTCGCCCGCATCGCCCGTCAGCCATTGGGTCACGTCGTAGTAGAAATACTGCTTCGACCAGAGCATGCCGGCAAAGGCCTGACGCTGAATCCGGCGCAGATCCTCGTCGATCACCTTCTTCTGAATCTCGCCATAGAAGGCGTCCGCTTCCGATTTGCGCAGCGCGAAGATGCTGTCGAAATCGGCGAACGGGTCCTCCTTGGGTTGACCGGCATTGAAGCGGAGCCGGATGACCTCGCTGCCCCCCGGTGCCACGGTTCGCTTATGGATGCCCGCCGCCTTGGTGCCCCGGGTCATGGTGTTGACGGCGGCCTTGTTGCCGTTCACCACATATTCGTGGAAGCCGTCCTTGTAGTATCCATGCGGACTCTTGACGCCGTAGAGCTTGGGCAGATTGGTCTCATTGTCGCAGAAGACGATCTGGTCGGCGCGCTCGAAGTGGACGATATGCTCGCCGAGCTTGGGGTGATGGACCAGGATGTTCTGGCCGACCTGCTCCAGGGAGGGCTTTTTCCCCTCGTCGAACCAGCTCCAGGTGTTGCGAAACCAGATCTGCGGCAGCACGTGGATCTCGGCCGGATCGGGGCCGCGATTGCTCACCGTCACCTGCATCAGGATGTCGTCGGTCGCCGATTTGGCATATTCGATATCGACGTCGAAATAACGGTCGGCGTCGAAGATGCCGGTATCGATGATCTCGAACTCGGGCTGCTGGCGCGTGCGCCGCGCGTTCTCCTCCACCAGATGCGCATAAGGGAATTCCGCCTGGGGATATTTGTAGAGCATGCGTGCGTAGCTGTAGGTCGGCGTCGCATCGAGGTAGTAGTAGAGCTCCTTGACGTCCTCGCCGTGATTGCCCTGGCGATTGCTGAGGCCGAACATCCGCTCCTTCAGGATCGGGTCCTTGCCGTTCCAGAGCGCCAGGCTGATGCAGAGACGCTGCTTGTTGTCGCAAAGCCCGGCGATGCCATCCTCGCCCCAGCGATAGGCACGGCTGGCCGCATGCTCATGGGGGAAATAGCCCCAGGCGTCGCCGTCGGCGCTGTAATCCTCGCGCACCGTGCCCCATTGGCGCTCGCTCACATAGGGCCCCCATTTGCGCCAGGCCTGGGTGCGGGCCTTCGCCTCCTCCAGGCGCATGCGTTCGGGATTGGTCTCAGCGGCCATCAACATACCCCTCAGATGCCGGACCTCTTCCGCGCGGACCGGTCGGTGTCATCTTCAATGAAGCGGGCAACGCCGTCCATCAGAGGAATGGATACCCAAATCCCCCGACCCCCCGTGATTCGCCGGGAAGCGGCCTATGTTGCGGCCTTGCCCGGGGCGATATCGGCCGAGGCGCCGAGCAGCCGGATGATCTCCTCGACGATCTGACCGGCCGGCGGGCCGATATCGACCACCAGAGGCTCCTCCTCCGGCGCCGGATCCTCCAGGGCCTCGAATTGGCTCTGAAGCAGGCTCGGCGGCATGAAATGGCCATGGCGGCCGGCCAGGCGCTGGCCGATGATCTCGCGGCTGCCGCGCAGATAGACCAGCCGCACCTCCTGCCGGTCGCCGATGATCATGTCGCGATAGGCTCGCTTCAGGGCGGAGCAGGTGATGATCCCCGGCTTTCCGGCTTTGCGCTGCCCGTCGATCCAGGCGGCCACGGCGGCAAGCCAGGGCGCGCGATCCGCATCGGTCAAGGGAATGCCGGCATGCATCTTGGCGACATTCGCCTGGGGATGCAGGGCATCGCCCTCCTCGAAAGGCCAGCCCAGCTTCGCCGCGAGCTCCTGGGCGACGGTGGTCTTGCCCGAGCCGGAGACGCCCATGATGACGAGGATCGGCGGGCCGCCGTGATGGCCATGAGAGCTGTCGAGGCGATGGACGCCGCTGGCATCGGCGATGAAGACCGGATCCGCCCTGCCGATGAAGAGGCCGCTCTCCACCACCCCGACGATGCGGCCGATCCGCTTCTCCAGCCGCGCCGGGTCGGAGATCTGGCCGAAGCCGCAGTCGAGGATGCGATTGCCGCTGTCGGTGACGAAGGGCTCGCCTGTCGCCGTCAGCCGCAGCTTGGCGACCGACCCCAGCGCCTCCAGCCGCGCCTTGGTCACCTCCAGGCCGAAGGTTATGACCTCGACCGGCACCGGGGCCTTGCTCCCGAGGCGATCGACCAGCTTGGCGCCGTCGACGATGATGGCAAGCCGCCGGCTGGCGGCCGCGACGATCTTCTCGCGCAGCAAGGCGCCGCCCAGCCCCTTGATCAGGTTCAGCGTGCCGCGCTCGACCTCATCGGCGCCGTCGATGGTGAGATCGATCTGGGGATGCTCGGCGAAAGTCGTCAAGGGAATGCCCGCGGCCTTGGCCTGGGCCCCCGTATGCTCGGAGGTGGGAATGCCCATGAAGCGGAGGCCCTGGCGATGGCGCACCGCCAGCGCCTCGACGGCGAAGGCGGCGGTAGAGCCGGTACCGAGACCCACGATCATGCCGTCGGTCACCAGCTTGACCGCGGCCTCGGCCGCCTGGCGCTTCAGCGCGTCGCGATCCGTTGCATCGCTGCTCATGACTTTGCCTCTCCCACCGTGGCGGATCTACGGATGGCGGCGATGGCCGCCGCATAATCCTTGGTGCCGAAGATCGCCGATCCCGCGACGATCGCCGTGGCGCCCGCGGCGGCGGCCTGGCCCGCCGTGACCTCGTTCTCGCCGCCGTCGACCTCGATCACCGGGTTGAGGCCGCGCTCGGCGCAAAGCGCGCGGATGCGCCGGATCTTGGGCAGCATCTCCGGCAGGAAGGACTGGCCGCCGAAACCGGGATTGACCGTCATCACCAGGATGATGTCGCAGAGATGCAGCACATATTCGATGAGCTCCGGCGGGCTGGCGGGATCCAGCACGACCCCCGCCTTCTTGCCCAGATCGTGAATTCGGCTCAGCACGCGATGCAGATGGATGGTCGAGCCGGGCTCGGCCTGGACCAGCAGGTGATCGGCCCCGGCCTTGGCGAAATCCGCCAGATAGCGTTCGGGCTCGACGATCATCAGATGGACGTTGAGGGGCTTGGCGGTGGCGCGGCGGATGGCCCGCAGCACGACGGGCCCCAGCGTGATGTTGGGCACGAAGCGCCCGTCCATGACATCGACATGGATCCAGTCGGCGCCGGCTTCGTCGACGGCACGCACCTCTTCCCCCAGCTTGGTGAAATCCGCCGAGAGGACGGATGGCGCGATGATTATCGACATGGCTGACCTTGATGGTGAACCCGGGCGGGCGACCTGGGGGCGCACGATAGCCTGCCGGGCGCGGCGGGCTCAACCGGCATTGCTGGCGGCATCGGTGGAGAAGCGGAACAGGGTGGTGGAGCGGAAGCGCTCCCCGGGCCTGAGGATGGCGGAAGGAAAATCCGGGTGGTTCGGGGCATCGGGGAAGCGCTGGGCCTCGAAGCAGAGCCCGTCGCTCTGGCGATAGGCCCGGCCCGAGGGGCCGACCAGGGCGCCGTTCAGGCCATTGGCGGCATAGAGCTGCAGCCCTGGCGCATCGGTCAGCACCTCGAGGATGCGCCCCGTCACCGGCTCATGGGCGCGCGCCGCCGGCCTGGGACCCCTGCCCTCCGGCCCCCGCAGCACCCAGTTATGGTCGTAGCCGCGGGCGATGATCATCTGCTCGTCCGCCGAGCGTATGCGCTCCCCGACCGGCCGGGGCGTGGTGAAATCGAAGGGCGTGCCGGCGACGGGGCGGATCTCGCCCGTCGGAATCTGGGTGGCGTCCACCGGCGTGAAGTGATCGGCTTCGATCGTGACGAGATGGCCCAGCACATCGCCCGACCCCTCTCCCGCCAGGTTGAAATAGCTGTGGTTGGTCAGGTTGACGATGGTCGGCTTGTCGGTCACCGCCTCATAGTCGATGCGCAGCTCGTTGTCGGCGCCCAGGCTGTAGCGGACCTCCACATCGAGATTGCCGGGAAAGGATTCCTCGCCATCGCGGCTCGCATATTTGAGGATCACCTGCTCGCCGCTGCCGGGCGCTCCCTGCCAGACGACCTTGTGGAAGCCCTTGCGCCCGCCATGCATGGCATTGGGGGCGGCGTTGATATCGAGCTGATAAGTCTTGCCGTCGATGGCGAAGCGCCCAAGGGCGATGCGATTGGCATAGCGCCCGGCGATGGCGCCGAAATGCGGGCTGCGAAGGGCATAGCCCGCCAGGCTGTCGAGGCCCAGCACCACATTGTCGATCCGGCCCCGCCGGTCCGGTACCTCGAGCCTGGCGATGACGCAGCCGAAGGTGAGGATGTCGACGCGCATGCCGGCATCATTGGCGAGGGTATAGACGTCGACGTCCTGGCCGGCTTCGGTGGTGCCGTAATGGGCCTTCTTCATGCAGGTCTCCTCAGAAGGTCAACCCGGCCTGGAGACCGAGCACCAGGGCGTTCGGGGTCGTGGTGACGCCGCCCGGCCGGACCACATATTGGATATTGGGCAGGAGGCTGAACCAGGGCGCGATCTGGGCACGGTAGTTGAGCTCGATGTCCATTTCGTAGGATTGCACATCGACCGAGCCGGGGTCGCCGGCATTCGCCTGGTTCTGCGCCCCGATCAAGGAATTGCTCACCAGCCCCTGCGACAAGGCGAATCCGATGCTGTCCGCATCGCGGCCCGCAAAGGTGCCGAGCTTCACGAGTCCGACCTCCCAGAAATATTGCAGCAGCGCCGTGCTCGGATCGGCATAGGTGAAGCCTGCGAAGACCGTCAGCCCGCGATCGCCGCCCGGGCTGTCACGATAGATCATCTGATCCGCCAGGACATAGAGCCCCCAGCGGCCGGACATGAGGGTCTCGGGACCGTCGAGAGCGGCGCCCAGATCAGGGGTAGAGGAGTTGTCGTAATAGCCGCCGATGGTCAGATGCGCCGGCAGGCCGCCGAGGCCCTTCTCCGGCGCCCAGCCCGCCTCGAGCGGCACGATCACCCCCGTCGCACCGGCGGTGTTCATCTTGAAGCCGTTGCTGGAATTGTTCAGCGAAGGATTGACCTCATAGGCGCCGGCCTGGAGATAGACGTCGCTCAGCGGCTGAAGCTTGACGATCCCGCCCCAGCTCGAGACCGGGAAGGTGGAGAATCCCGCATCGAGCGTCACGGATAAGGGATTGCCGCAGAAGGCACTGTTCTGGAAATAGCAATAGAGCGGCGAGGTGGCGAAATCATCGCCGACATTCAACCAACCGCCCTTGAGGTCGAGTTTGTCGTTGAAGAGCGATTGCTCATAGGTGAGGATCGCGAGGCGGAAATTCTGTCCGCCGCCGAAGATCTCCTGCACTTCCGCCAAGGCACCGAGGTCCAGATCGGAAAGGCTGTTGCCGGCACGGTCGGAGAAGGTGACGTGGATTTGGCCGCCCGGAATGCTTGCCAGCTTGGCCATATCCAGATCTGCGCCGAAATCGATCTGCTGGGCATATTGGGTTGCCTGCTTCAACCCGCCCGTGGGATTGCCGGCGGTCTCCGAAAGATAATGGGCACGCAGCGTGACGCCCTCGGCCTCCAGCTTCGTCCGCGCCCCGCCCCAATCCCCGGTCATATAATCCTGCTGCAGCCAGTCATCCAGGGATTGAGCCTGGGCAACATTTGCCAAGAACGCGCCGGCCAGGGCGGCGGCGACGGCGGCCCAGCGCAACCCGCCTCGCCTATGGGTCAGAAGGTCAGCCCGGCCTGCAGGCCGAGCACGAAGGCGTTGGGAATCGTCGGCGTGGCATTGGGCTGGATCACATATTGGATATTGGGCATGAGGGAGAACCACGGCGTTACCTGGGCCCGGTAATTGAGCTCGATGTCCGTCTCGGCGGATTGGACGGCGACCGAGCCCGGCATGATTCCATTCTGCGTATTTTGCGCGGCGACCAGCTGATTGCTGATCCGGCTCTGGTTGACGGCCAGGCCGATCGTATCCAGATCGCGGCCGGGGAAGGTACCGTGATAGAGGAGGCCCGCCTCCCAGTAATATTGCAGCAAGGCCGTACTGGGATCGGCATAGAGGAAGACTCCGAAGGCCGTCAGCCCGCGCTCCGAGCCCGGGCTCTCGCGGAAGAGCATCTGGTCGACCAGGAGATAGATTCCCCAGCGCCCGCTCATCGTGCTCGCCGGACCGCTCAAAGGCGAGCCGAGGTCGGGGACGGTGGAATTGTCGTAATAGGCGCCGATCTTGTAATTGCCCGGCAATTTCTCCGAGCCAACGAGCGGCCTCCAGCCCGCCTCGACAGGCACCACCACCCCCGTCGCACCGGCGGTGTTCATCTTGAAGCCGTTGCTGGTGTTGTTCAACGAGGGATTGACCTCATAGGCGCCGGCCTGGAGATAGATCTCCGGCTGTGGACGCAGCTTCACGACGCCGCCCCAGCTTGCGACCGGGAAGGTGGTGACGCCGCTATCGATGGCGATGCCCGCCGGCTGGCCGCAAAAGCCGTTATTCTGGAAATAGCAATAGATCGGCGATGTGGCGAAGTCGTCCGTCGTATGGATCCAGCCGACTTTTGCCTCGACGCTGTCGTCGAAGAGAGATTGCTGATAGGACAGCTCGGCGAGGCGAAAATTCTGACCGCCGCCGAAGATCTCCTGCTCCGAGATCAGATTGCCGACATCCACGGCGGCCAGGCTCTTTCCCGCGCGATCGGTGAAGGTGATGTGCACCTGCCCGCCCTTGAGATCCGCCAGCTTGCCCAGATCGAGGTCGGCGCCGAAATCGACCTGCTGGGCATATTGCGTCCCCTGCCGCAGACCGCCGCTCGGATTTCCCGCCGTCTCCGAGAGGTAATGGGCGCGCAGATGGAAGCCCTCGGCCTCCAGCTTCGTTCGAAGCCCGCCCCAATCGCCGGTCATGTAGGGCTGCTGCAGCCAATCATCCAGGGATTGGGCTTGAACAGCGCCTCCCAGGAGCAGGCTCGTGATGGCGACCGCGACGGAGGAGACGAGGCTTGCGATGGAAACCGCTCCGCTGCGGTGCCGGCGCCCTGCCATGAGGGGCGGCTATCCGCGCGAACGCAGATCCACCTCGATCTGCTCCAGGCTGCGGCCCTTGGTTTCCGGGACCAAGGCGCGGGTGAAGATGAAGCCGGCGACGGTCAGGATCGCGTAGAGCAGGAAGGTGCCGGGACGGCCGAAGATGTTTATCAGCTCCAGGAAGGTGACGGTCACCAGCAGATTGAAGCCCCAATTGGCGATGGTGGCGATCCCCATGGCCCGGCCACGCAGATAAAGCGGGAAGATCTCGGAGATCAACAGCCAGAACACCGGTCCCAGGCCGATGGCGAAGAAGCCGACATAAGCGGCAAGGCTGAGGGCGGTGATCCAGCCCAGCGCGCCCGAGGCGCCGCCGATGGCAAAGCCCAGGCCGAGAAGAAGCAGACAGGCCGCCATGCCGAGCAGCCCGATCAAGAGCAGGGTGCGCCGGCCGACGCTGTCGATCAGCCGGATCGCGACCAGGGTCATGACGACATTGACGACCCCGACGCCGGCGGTCGCCAATATGGCGGCCGAAGCCGAAGAGAGGCCGGCGGCCTGAAAGATGGTCGGCGCGAAATAGATCACCGTGTTGATGCCGGTGATCTGCTGAAAGATCGCCAGGCCCACGCCGATGATCAGGGGCAGGCGGACGGCGGGGCTCAGCAGCTCCCGCCAGCTCGGCAAGGCTCCCTCGCGCAAGATATCGGTGCGCAGCTCGCCGAGCTCGGCCTCGATGTCGCCCGACCCGCGCAGCCGCCGCAGCACGGCGCCGGCCTCCGCCATGCGTCCATGGCCGGCCAGCCAGCGCGGCGTTTCCGGCAATGTCAGCATCCCCACGGAGAGGATCACCCCCGGCACCGCGCCCAGCGCCAGCATCCAGCGCCATTCGCCATGCCGGGCGAAGAGATAGCCGATGAGATAGGAGACCAGGATGCCGACGGTGATGGCGAGCTGGTTGAGGGAGACCAGGGCGCCGCGGCTGCGGGCCGGCGCCGTCTCGGCCAGATAGAGCGGCGTCAGCATGGAGGCGATACCGATGCCCACGCCCACCAGCAGGCGCCCGACAAGCAATGTCGTCACCTCCGGCGCCAAAGCGGCGACGAGAGAGCCGGCGATGAAGATGAGCCCGGTGAAGAAGATGACCATGCGCCGGCCGAACCGGTCGGAAAGACCGCCCGCGAAGGCCGCACCCGCGGCCGCACCGCCAAGCGCGATGCCCGCGACCAGCCCCTGCATGCCGGCAGAGAGAGCGAAGTCCGTCCGGATGAAGAGGAGTGCTCCGGAGATCACGCCGGTGTCGTAGCCGAAAAGCAGCCCGCCCAGCGCCGCGATGCCGACGATCAGATAGAAACTCATTTCCGCCTCGTAGGTTTCTCCCGCCGCCGCCTTATCGACGAACCAGATGAGCTCGCCCACCGGCCGCAGGCGCGCGGCCGGCACCCGGCTGCCTCCGGCGCGGATCTGGGCCAGGATCGGCGCCTTCTCCTTGCCGGCGACGAGAAAGGCGACGAAGCGGCTGCTCTCGATGGGCGGATAGGTCATGGTGATGCGGATCTCGGGCCTGCCATGGGAGACGGCGGCGACCCAGCGCTTGCGCTCCTCCAGAACCGGCTCGTCCGGGATCAGGGAGGCGGTATGGCCATCGGGCCCGAGGCCCAGCAAGGTGATGTCGAAGAGCGGCCGGGCCGGATCGAGCGTCGCCGCGCCATAGTCCTTCTGCAAGGTCTGCTCATAGAGCGCGGCGGCCTGCTCGGCGGTGCCGACATCCGGGGCCGGCACGGGATGGATGTTCTGCGGCGGCACCGGCACCTTCGACAGCATGGCCTCGCGGGTCATGCGGTAATTGCTCTCGGGATGATCATAGGGGACGAAGCGCTCATCGCCCCAATACCAGGAGACGCGCTGCCAGGGGAAGCGGCCGCGGAATTCATCGGAAGCCAGCAGCCCATAGAGCGTCTTGGGGGTCGAGCCACCGGAGAGCGAGACCCGGAAGGGACCTTTGGCGGCATTCGCCGCGGCCGTCATCCATTCCGCTACATGGCGGGCGAGTGCCAGGGGATCGGGAAGAACCTCGACGCGTCCGATCATCTTGTCGGCCATGGTTCTCAGGCCTCCACGCCGAGAATGAACCGCTCCATCGCCTTGGCGAAGCCTTCGTCATTGTAGGAATCGGTGGTGGCGCTGGCCTGCGCCTTCACCTGGTCCGAGGCATTGCCCATGGCGATGCTGAAGCCCGAGCGCTTGAACATCAACACGTCATTCGGCTGATCGCCGATGGTGGCGATCTCCGCGGCGGGGATCTTCAGGACGCGCGACAGATAATCGGCGACGGCGCCCTTGTTGGCGTCGTGATGGGTGATGTCGAGGTAATAAGGCTGCGAGCGAGCAGCGGTCGCCCGATCGCCGAAGGCGGCCTGGGCATCGGCCTCGCAGCCCTGGACCTTGGCATGATCGTCGCTGACGCCGACGATCTTGACCGCCTGCTTCAGGGCATCGGTGTAGTCCGTCACCACCTTGGGCTGGAACTTGACGGTCCAGGCCTCGCGCTCGACATGCGGGGCCTTGAGCGTCGTGATCAGCCAGTCGTTGCCGCTGTAGACCCAGGCATCCATGCCATGCCGGCGGATCAGATCGACCGCCTGGGTCGCGACATCGGGCGGCAGGGTCTTCTGCTCGGTGATCGACAGGTCGCGCTTGACGAAGAGCCCGCCGTTGAAACCCGCTATCGGGGTCTCGAGCTTCAGCGGGTCGAACAGCATGCTCATGCCCTTGGGCGGCCGGCCGCTGGTGATGGCGAAACGGATGCCGGCGTCATGCAGGCGGTGGACGGCGGCCTGGGCGCGCTCGGTCAGGATCTTGTCTTCGGTGACGAGAGTCCCGTCGACGTCGGCCAGGACCAAAGAGATCTTGGGCGGTTTTGCCATGATATTCCCCTATGGGCGTCTCTACGCGGGCGTCAGGCTCAGCTCGTCAGCGGGCGCCAGGCGCGGCCGTCACGCGCCAGCAGCTCGTCGGCAGCGGCCGGACCCTCGCTCCCGGCCTTGTAATTGGGGAAGTCCTTGGGCGGTTTCGCGGCCCAGGCATCGAGGATGGGCTGCACGACCTGCCAACCCGCCTCCACATTGTCGGCCCGCTGGAACAGCGTCGCATCGCCGATCATGCAGTCATAGAGCAGGGTCTCATAGCCGGTGCTGGGCACGGTCTGGAAGAAGTCCTTATAGGCAAAATCCATGCTGCCGGTGGCGATCTTGACCGAGGGCCCCGGATGCTTGGCGGCGAAGCGGAGCGAAATCCCCTCCTCCGGCTGGATGCGCAGGATCATCCAGTTGGGGGTCAGGTCCGCGACGGTGGTGCCGCGGAAAAGGGCAAAGGGCGCCTGGCGAAACCGGATCGCGATCTGGGTCGTGCGCTCGCCCATGTATTTCCCGGTCCGGAGATAGAAGGGCACGCCGGCCCAGCGCCAATTGTCGATCACGAGCTTGGCGGCGACATAGGTCTCGATATTCGAATCCGGCGCCACATCGGGCTCCTGCCGGTAGCCGTTGACCGATTTGCCGAGAACGGTGCCGGCCGCATATTGGCCGCGCACGGCATCGCGAACCACGCTGGCGGGATCCAGCGGCCGCACGGCCTGAAGGACTTCGGCCTTCTTGGCGCGCACCGCATCGGCGTCGAAGGAGATCGGGCATTCCATCGCCGTCATCGAGAGCAGCTGGAAGACGTGGTTGGGGACCATGTCGCGCAGCGCGCCGGTCTTCTCGTAGAACTTCCCGCGGCGCTCGACGCCGACGGTCTCCGAGGCCGTGATCTGGACATGGTCGATATGGTCGCGATTCCACAGCGGCTCGAACAGGCCGTTGGCGAAGCGCAGGACCATGATGTTCTGGACCGTCTCCTTGCCCAGGAAATGATCCATGCGATAGATCTGACGCTCCGTCAGCACCTTCAGCACCTGGGCGTTCAGCGCCTTGGCCGAGGTCAAATCATGGCCGAAGGGCTTCTCGATCACCACCCGGCGCCAGCCCCGGCCCTCTTCTTCCGTCACCAGCTTGGCGGCGCCGAGCTGATCGACGACGATGCCGAAGAAGCGATCGGCCACCGCCAGATAGAAGAGATGATTGCCGCCGGTGTTCTTCGTCTTGTCGAGCTCGGCCAGATGCTCGCCCACCCGCTTGTAGCAATCGGGGTCGGTCAGATCGCCCTGGAGATAGGTCATGCGGCTGGTGAGCCACTCCCAGGCGTCCTTCTCGATGTGATCGGCCTCGAACTCGCCGCCGCCCTTGGTCACGAACTCGTTCATCATGTCCGTGAGACCCTGCCGCCATTCGGCGGCGGTCTTGGAGGCCAGATCGACGCCGATGATCTGGAAATTCTCCGACAGGCGCTTGGCATTGACGAGGTTGTAGAGCGCGGGGACGACCAGGCGCTTGGTCAGATCCCCGGCAGCGCCGAAGATCACCATGGCACAGGGCGGCGCCACCGGCGCCGCTTCGGAAACATCGCTGTCCGCCGGGCGCGGGGCCCGCGTTGCCGTCGCCGTCACCGGCTTCTTCTCGACCGCCATCATTTTCCCCTTTCGAGGTGCATTGATTCTGAAACCAAACGTGCCGCGCTATTTCCGTCCCAGCAATTCCTTGGCGATGGCGACCACCGCCTCGGGCTCGAAGCCGAAATGCTTCTGCAGCTCCTTCAGCGGCGCCGAGGCGCCGAAGGTCTTCATGCCGATGACCCGGCCGGCGGGGCCGACATAGCGCTCCCAGCCCAGGGTCGAGCCCTGCTCCACGGCGATGCGGGCCGAGACATTGGGCAGCAGCACGCTGTCGCGATATTCCTGGGACTGGTCTTCGAAGATGTCCCAGGAGGGCATGGAGACGACGCGGGATTTGATGCCCTGGGCGACCAGCGCTTCATGGGCGTCGACGACCAGAGAGACCTCGCTGCCGGTGCCGATGAGGATGACCTCCGGCGCGCCGCCCGGCGCATCGGCCAGGACATAGGCGCCCTTGGCCACACCGGCGGCCGAGGCGTATTTGCTGCGGTCCAGGGTCGGCAGAGGCTGGCGCGAGAGCGCCAGCAGGGCCGGCTTGTGGCGCAGCTGCAGGATATGGCGATAGGCCTCGACCACTTCATTGGCGTCGCCCGGCCGCAGCACCGTCATGCCCGGGATGGCGCGCAGCGAGATGAGCTGCTCGATCGGCTGATGGGTCGGCCCATCCTCGCCGTCGCCCATGGCGTCATGGGTGAAGACCATGATGGTAGGCAGCTCCATCAAGGCCGAGAGGCGGATGGAGGGACGCGCGTAATCGCTGAAGATGAAGAAGGTCGCGCCGAAGGGCCGGAGCTTCGAGAGCGACATGCCGTTCACGGCCGCCGCCATGGCATGCTCGCGGATGCCGAAATGCAGGTTGCGCCCCTCGGGATGGCCGGGCTCGAAATCGCCGGCCCCGGGGAATTTCAAGGGCGTCTTGTTCGAGGGGCCGAGATCGGCCGAGCCGCCGAGGAACCAGGGGATGTTCTGGGCCAGCACGTTCAGCACCTCGCCC
The DNA here is from genome assembly GCA_963757155.1 of uncultured Alphaproteobacteria bacterium. GTDB lineage: Bacteria > Pseudomonadota > Alphaproteobacteria > Dongiales > Dongiaceae > DASXQK01. Next base: position 501,016 of record CAVWQS010000040.1, on the reverse strand, counting down.
GAGGCGTCGCGTCCGGCGATGCCCTTGGGATCGGCCTTGAAGCTGGGCAGATTGCGGTCCCAGCCGGCGGGCAGATCGCGGCGCTGCATCTGCTCGATCTCGGTGGCGAGCTCGGGGAATTTCGTCTTGTAGTCGGCGAAGAGCTTGTTCCAGGCGGCATGGGCGGCCGCACCCCGGGCGCCGATGCCGGCGGCGAAATGCTCCATCACCCCATCAGGCACCAGGAACTGCGCATCCTCGGGCCAGCCATAGGCGCGCTTGGTGAGCTTGACCTCCTCGTCGCCCAACGGCTCGCCATGGGCGGCCGCGGTATCCTGCTTATGGGGCGAGCCATAGCCGATATGGCTGTCCAGGATGATCAGGGTCGGGCGGTTCTTGGTCTCGCGGAAGATCGCCAGCGCATGCTGGATGCGCTCGAGGTCATTGGCATCGCCCACCCGGAGCACATTCCAGTCATAGCCCATGAAGCGGGCGGCCACATCCTCGGTGAAGGCGAGGCGCGTATTGCCTTCGATGGTGATGTGGTTGTTGTCGTAGATCCAGCAGAGGTCGTCGAGCTGCAGATGCCCGGCCAGCGAAGCCGCCTCCGAGCCGACGCCTTCCATCAGGCAGCCGTCGCCGCAGACGGCATAGATGCTGTAGTCGAAGATCGGGAAATCCGGCTTGTTGTAGCGGGCGCCCAGAAACTTCCGCGCGATCGCCATGCCGACGCTGGTGGCGATGCCCTGCCCCAGCGGGCCCGTGGTCGTCTCCACGCCGGACACCAGATGATATTCCGGATGGCCCGGCGCCTTGCTGCCGAGCTGGCGGAAATGCTTGATGTCGTCGAGGGTGACGGAGGGCTTGCCGAGCTGCTCATACTCGGCATTCACCGCCTGGGTCTGGGTCAGGAAAAGCGTCGACCAGAGCAGCATCGAGGCATGGCCGTTGGACAGCACGAAGCGGTCGCGATCGGCCCAGATCGGATCCTTGGGATCGAAGGCCATGACGCGGTTCCAGAGCGTATAGACCAAGGGGGCCAGCGCCATGGGCGTGCCGGGATGGCCGGACTTGGCCTTCTGGACGGCGTCGATGGAGAGCGTGCGGATCGTATTGATCGCGAGTTGATCGAGCTGCTCGTTGGTCATGTGGATTCTCTATCTCAGGCGTTGTCAGGAAATTCGCGCCGGCTCCCGCTCGCGATCAGCTCTTGGGCTTCTCGAGATGGCCGCCGAACTCGTAGCGCATGGCCGAGAGCAGCTTGTCGGCGAAATCCGCCTGGCCGCGGGAGCTGAAGCGCTCATAGAGGGAGGCGGACAGGACATGGGCCGGCACGCCCTCGTCGATGGCGGCCTTGATCGTCCAGCGCCCCTCGCCGGAATCCGAGACCCGGCCGGCGAAGTTCTTCAGGGTCGGATCCCCCAACAGGGCCGAGGCCGAGAGATCGAGCAGCCAGGAGGCGATCACGCTGCCCCGGCGCCAGACCTCGGCGATGTCGGGCAGATTGAGATCGTACTGATAATGCTCGGGATCGCGCAGCGGGGTGGTCTCCGCATCGGCCACGCCCTTCTGCTTGCCGATATTGGCGGCCTGGAGCACGGCCATCCCTTCGGCATAGGCGGCCATGATGCCGTATTCGATGCCGTTATGGACCATCTTCACGAAATGCCCGGCGCCGTTCGGCCCGGTGTGGAGATAGCCCTCCTCCGACGTGCCTGCCGGCGCCTTGTCGCGGCCGGGGGTGCGGTCGATATTGCCCTTGCCCGGGGCCAGCGTGGCGAAGATCGGATCGAGACGCTTCACCACATCGTTCTCGCCGCCGATCATCATGCAATAGCCGCGCTCCAGCCCCCAGACGCCGCCGCTGGTGCCGACATCGACATAGTGGATGCCCTTGGGCGCCAGCTCCTTGGCGCGGCGGATGTCGTCGATGTAATAGGAATTGCCGCCGTCGATCAGGATGTCGCCCTTCTCGAGATGGGGCAGCAGATTGGCGACGGTCTCATCGACCACGGCGGCGGGGACCATCAGCCAGACGGCCCGGGGCTTGGCGAGCTTCTTGGTGAAGTCGGCGAGGCTGTCCGCGCCCACGGCCTTCTCCTTGGCCAGCTCTTGCACGGCCTTCGCCGACATGTCGAAGACGACGCATTCATGGCCGCCCTTGATGAGACGGCGGACCATATTCGCACCCATCCGGCCGAGGCCGATCATTCCCAATTGCACAGACTTATCCTCCTTGAAATTTTGCCGGCTCAATGCCGGGATTCGAAAATATCCACGAATTCTCGATAGCGCCTGGCCATCTGATCGACCGCCTGTTCCCGCGTGATCTTCTTGGCGCGCCAATCGACCAGCGGCTGCCAGAAGACCGTGCGGCCCACGGCGAAGCCGATGAAGCCCGGCACCGAGGCGGCGGTGGCCAGCCACTCATGCACCTTGGCGTCGTTCTCGCCGCCGCCGAGGATGATGCAGCCGACCTTGTCGCGCCCGCCGCGACGCGCCGCAGCCACCATCTTCTCGCAATCCTCGCGCCGGTCGAGGCCCTCGATCTTCCAGAGATCGGGCTCGACGCCGGCATCCTGAAGCTCCTGGATCGCCCGCACCATGAGCTGGGGCCGGAGGTCCCGTTCATAGGCCTGCTTGTCGCCCTTCAGCTTGTCGAGCTGGGCCTTTTCCGGCGGCACCAGCAGCTCGAACATGAAGCGGCTCTGGCCCTTGCCGTGCGAGATAGTCGGACAGGCGCTTCAGGCGGGCGGCCTGCGCTTTGTTCAGCGCCTGGTCGCCTTCGACGTTGTAGCGCACCAGCACCTTGCAGAAGGTCGGGTTGAAGGCCTCGATATGCCTGGCGAAATCCTCGCCATACTCGAAATCGAACTCCTCCTGCCCGCTCTTTTCCGCAGGCGCGCAGGTGGTGAAACCGTCGGCCTTGGCATCCCTGAGGATGGCGGCGCCGAACTGCTCGTCCACCAGGATTCCCGCTTTCTCCTTGGGAACGCCGCCGGCGACCGCGGCCTTGAAGCCGTCGTAGATCACCCGCTTGGCGGCGGCGATCTCGGCGGTCTGGGCGTCGGTCAGCGTGCCCTTCCAGCCGAACATCTTCTTCTGGAAGGAACCGCGATGGTCGAAGGGCTGGATATAGAAGGGTCGGTCGTATCCTCTCGGCATCAGACGGATCCTTTGAGCTTGCGGTAGCGGCGGATCAGATTGTTGGTCGAGCTGTCATGCTCGAGCTTCGGCTCGGCCGGGCTTTCGAGCTGCGGGATGATGCGCTGGGCCAGGACCTTGCCCAGCTCCACGCCCCATTGATCGAAGGAATCGATCTGCCAGACCGTGCCCTGGGTGAAGACGCTGTGCTCGTAGAGCGCGACCAGCTTGCCCAGCGCGCCCGGCGTCAGCTTGTCCAGCATCAGGATGTTGGAAGGCCGATTGCCCTCGAAGAGGCGGTGGGGCACCAGCCAGTCCGGCGTGCCTTCCGCCTTCACCTCCTCGGCGGTCTTGCCGAAGGCCAGCGCCTCGGCCTGGGCGAAGACATTGGCCAGCAGAATATCGTGATGCCGGCCCAGGAGTTCAGGGTCTTGGCGAAGCCGATGAAGTCGCAGGGGATCAGCCGCGTTCCCTGATGGATCAGCTGATAGAAGGAATGCTGGCCGTTGGTCCCCGGCTCGCCCCAATAGATCGGGCCGGTGTCGTAATCGACCCGCACGCCCTCGAGGGTCACATGCTTGCCGTTGCTCTCCATGGTGAGCTGCTGGAGATAGGCGGGGAAGCGCTTCAGATACTGCTCATAGGGCAGGACCGCGACGGTCTGGGCGCCGAAGAAATCGTTGTACCAGAGGGCGAGCAGGCCCATGAGCACCGGCAGGTTGCGCTCGAAGGGCGCGGTGCGGAAATGCTCGTCCATCTCGTGGAAGCCGGCCAGCATGGCGCGGAAATTGTCCGGGCCGATGGCGAGCATGGTCGAGAGGCCGATGGCGGAATCCATGGAATAGCGCCCGCCGACCCAATCCCAGAAGCCGAACATATTGGCCGTGTCGATGCCGAATTTCGAGACTTCCGCGGCGTTGGTGGAGACGGCGACGAAATGCTTGGCGATGGCCTTCTCATCGCCTTTCAGCCCGGCCAGCGCCCAGTCGCGCGCCGTATGGGCATTGGTCATGGTTTCCAGGGTGGTGAAGGTCTTGGAGGAGATGATGAACAGCGTCTCCTCGGCGTTCAGATCCTGCACCGCCTCGGCGAAATCGGTGCCGTCGACATTGGAGACGAAGCGGAAGTTCATGCTCCGCTCGCTGTAATGCTTCAGGGCCTCATAGGCCATGACGGGGCCGAGGTCGGAGCCGCCGATGCCGACATTGATCACATTGCGGATCTTCTTGCCGGTATGGCCCTTCCAGGCCCCGCTGCGCACGCGATCGGCGAAGGCCGCCATCTTGTCCAGCACGGCATGGACATCGGGCACGACGTTCTTGCCGTCGACGAGGATCGAGGCATCGCGCGGGGCGCGCAGCGCCACGTGGAGCACCGCGCGCTTCTCCGAGACATTGATCTTCTCGCCGCTGAACATGGCGTCGATGCGCTGGCGCAGGCCCGACTCTCCGGCGAGCTGAAGCAGGAGCTTCAGCGTCTCGTCGGTGATGCGATTCTTGGAATAGTCGAGATAGACCCCGACATCTTCGACCGCGAGGCGCTCGCCGCGCTTGGGGTCATCGGCGAAGAGCTGGCGGAGCTGCAGCCCCTTGATCTTCTGGTAGTGGGCCTCGAGAGCGGTCCAAGCAGGACGCTGGCGCAAAGCGGCGACGGTCATCGGCAATGGTCCTCGATAAAATGAAGCGGCGCCCCGCGACAGCGGGGCGCCTATAGCTTGATGCTCAGCCCGCCTTCTTCAGCGCGGCGCTCTTTGTCTCGATAACAGCCATCAGCTCGTTCCAGGAGGCGACGAAGGAGGTCGCTCCTTCGTCCTGGAGCTGGTTCGCCAAGGCTGCGACATCGACCCCGGCCTTGGCGAAATCCGCCAGGACCTTCTCGCCGTCGCCGCCATCGGCCGCCATCGCCGCACCCAAATCGCCGTGATCGCCGAAGGCCTTGAGCGTGCCCTCGGGCATGGTGTTCACGGTGAAGGGCGCGGCCAGCGCCTTCACATAGAGAATGTCCGAGGCCTTGGGATCCTTGGTGCCGGTGCTGGCCCAGAGCAGGCGCTGGGCACGAGCGCCGGCATTGGCGGCGCGAAGCCAGCGGTCCGATCCCAGGAGATCGTGATAGGCCTTGTAGGTGCGCTGGCCGATAGCCACGCCCAGCTTGTTGACCAGGGCCTCCGGAACTTTCTTGGCGACGGCGACGTCCCAGCGGCTGACGAAGACCGAGGCGACCGATCCGACCTCGGGATCGAGCCCCGCGGCGATGCGCCGCTCGATGCCGCGGAGATAGGCCTCGGCCGCCGCCACATATTGCTCGCGCGAGAAGAGCAAAGTGACGTTGACGGGAACGCCGGCGAAGATCGCCTCCTCGATGGCGGGCAGGCCTTCGGGGGTGCCGGGAATCTTGATGAAGAGATTGGGCCGGCCCGCGCGCTGATGGAGCGCCTTGGCCGCGGCCAGCGTGCTGGCGGTGTCATGGGCCAGCAGCGGCGAGACCTCGAGCGAGACCCAGCCGTCGACGCCGTTGGTGCGGTCGAAGATCGGCTTGAACAGCTCCGTCGCCCGGGTCAGATCCTCCAGCGCGATGTCGAAGAACAGATCCTCGCCCGTACGGCCCGCCTTCACCTTCTGGCGGATCGGGTCGTCATAGGTGGCGCTGTTCTTGATGGCGTGATCGAAGATGGTGGGGTTGGAGGTGAGCCCGGTCACGGAGAGCTCGTCGATGTAGCGCTTCAGCGTGCCGTTGTTCAGCAGATCGCGGGTGATATTGTCGAGCCAAAGGCTCTGACCGAGATCATGGAGTTTCTGGGTCGCTTTCATCTTGCAGCCTCCGAACGTGATGTGAACGCGGGTAGGCCCGGCAGCAGGCCGGACAGCTCATAGCGAAGCAACTCGCCGATATGATCGATGGCGATATCCGGCGGCGGCAGGCCGGCGAGCACGTTCTGGTCGAGGGCGAACTGGCCTTGGCGCGGCAGGACCGTTGTCACGCGCTCGCCCCAGGCGGCCTTCACGGCCGCGAGGATCCGGGGCTTGTCATCGACCAAGACATAATGATCGGCCGGATACCGCCGCTCGACGTCATCCAGGGCCTCTTCCTTATGGATATAGATCAGTACTTGTCCTTCTACCACCCCGAAGATACCCGAGCGTTCCACCTTGCGCGGCTGAAAGACGATGTCGCCGTCGGTCAGGATCACTGTCGGACCCCAGCGGCGCAGCCGCTTCAGCACCTCCAGGGCTCCGGGATAGAGGCGGTCCGGGAAGGGATAATCCAGCAGAAAGGAGGAAATCGAGAGCAGGCCCATATGGAGCGGCGTTTCGACCCTCAGACGCTGCAGGGCGCCGATATAGTCGCGATAGCCGAGCTCGGTGAAGAGATCCACGACGATCGTCCAGTATCGGTCGCGGCATTCGGCGCCGAACTCGCGCTCGATATAGGCCTTCAGATCCTCCTGCAGAAAGTCGTTGTCGAGGAGGGTGTTGTCGACATCCACCAGGAAGACGACGGGGGCCCGGACCGTCATGCGACGAACCCCGCGGGCTGGCGCTCGGCCGGTTCTTTCTTATGGGCGGTCTCAGCTGAAATCATGAGGATACGGCCTGAGCCTCTGGTCGTTCCGGGAGCCGTGCATGAATGGGGGCGGATATGAGCCCCAGACGCAGTGACACTATACCAACTTCATGACAAAGCCACGGACGTCACGAGGATTGCCTCTCGCCATCGTTCGATTCCGCAAAACGCGGATGAACCAACGTATTAATTGTCTTCCTCGCGCCCGTCATATCGGATGTAGGCCTTGGGAAAGTAGCGTTTCCGGACAGGCGGCAATATGGGGGCCCGTGCCGGCCCGTCAGTGGCCCGCCAGGTCAAATTCATTGCGCCGGCGGCCAATTCGGGCTTTTGGACCGTCCCCCGCTGCCGCTAGGCCGCCCGGTTAGGCCGCCACGGGCATCCGGGCCCGGGCGACGAAATCCTTCACCAGCCCCGCGTCGATTTGGGTCAGACGGTCGCCCTGGCGGCAGACCGCCCCCCGGATGCCGACGACATCGACGCCGAGCCGGCCGAGAAGGGTCAAATGGCTGGCCCGCAGCGAGCCGGCCAAAGCGGTCGCGAGGCCGGCACCCCGGGCAGCCGCAAGAAACCCCGCGATCTCGGCCTCGCTCAGCGCATCGAACAGCGAGGCGCCGTCCTTGACGGCCGTATCGAGCATGACGAGGGCAGCACCACTGTCCCGGGCGACGCCGACGATGGTCAGGGGATCCAGCCCGCCAAAGCGGCGATAATCGGCATAGCCCGCGGCGACGGGCAGGAGCGTTGGATCGGCCTCGCGGCAGGTGCGGGCCACGGCGCCCATGACATCGAGGGCTTCTCCATAGTCGCGGGTGCCGTAAAGGCCGGCCTTGATATAGCGGGCCCCGGCCTGGATCGCGCCCAGAGCCGCCAGGGCCGCGGTTCCCGGCTTATAGGGAAGATCGCCCAAGGTGGCGCTGAGAATGACCGGCCGTCCCCGAACGAGATCGGCGACGTCGCGGATCACCCAGGGGAAGCTGGCGCCCAGGGAGCCCTCCGCCGGATTCTTGATATCAATGATATCGGCCCCGCCCGCCAGGACGGCTTCGGCCTCCGCCAGGGATGTCGGGCTGATCAGAACCTTCATCTGAGCTACCGGCTATTTGGCGTCCATGTCGTCCATGACGGCGTGGGAGAGCTGGTAGAGCCGCTGCTCCAGCAGCACGGGCTGGCCGCAGACGGCGGGCAGCAGCCGCTGCCGGTCGTCGAAGATCCGCGTGTCCCAATTGAGCTCGTTCTGCATGTCCAGGCGCTTCTGGGCCACCGCCTGATCCTCCGAGGCCGGATCGATGTCGTCGAGCGCGCTGGTCTTGTCCTCGATCACCTTGGCCAGCGCCGCCTGGCGGACGCGATAGCGCTTGATGCCCCGGATGATCGAGCTGCGCTCCATGTTGATCGTGTCGAAGAGGCCCGCGAAGACCTCGGTCAGCAGCTTCTGCCGATCGCCCGTGATGCCGAGGGCGAAGCGGCGGATCTCCTCCTTGGCCTCGTCGAGGGGGACGCGCCGCGGCGCCACGCGGACGACCAGCGTCTTCACCGCCTCGTCATTCTCCCAGCTCGCCCGCGCCGCCGTGGGATCGGGTCCCGACCACATGGAGCCGATCGAAAGCTGCGGCTGGAGCACCTGCTCGCAGGGCCAGTCCTTATCCTGGGCCGCCGCTGCACCGGCCGCCAGGCAGAGCGCGATTGCTGCAATGCCCGTCAGAGAAAGTTTTGCCGTCATGGTTTCATTCCCTCGCCAGTGTCGAATTTCCCCGTGTCGAATCCCGTGTCAGCCCGCAGCCGCGCCGCGCACCCGCGCGATCAGGCCGCGGCCCGGGTCATAGGCATAGATGGCTGCACCGAGGAACACCGCCGTGCAGCCGGCGACGACGCCGAGCGAAAGAAAATCCATCTTGGCATAAAGCATGAAGCGGATCAGCTCGACGGCGTAGGTGAAAGGATTGGCGGCGCAGATGTCGTGGAGGAGCGGGCTGGTCTCCCCCACCTTCCAGAGCGGATAGAGCGCCGAAGAGGCAAAGAACATGGGAAAGATCACGAAATTCATCACCCCGGCGAAATTCTCCAATTGCCGGATGACGGAGGAGAGCAGCAGCCCGAAAGCCCCCAGCATCAGCCCCGCCAGGATCAGCGCCGGCAATACCGCGAGATATCCCACCGGCGGCGGCTCGATCCCATAGAGCCAGGCGATCAGCAGGAAGACATAGACCTGCAGCACGGAGACCAGCACGCCGGCGAGGAGCTTGCTGGAGAGCAGATACCAGCGCGGCATCGGGCTGGTAAGCAGCACGCGCATGCTGCCCATCTCGCGGTCGTAGACCATGGAGAGCGAGCTCTGCATGCCGCTGAAGAGCAGGATCATCGCCGCCAGCCCCGGGGTGATGTATTCCTCGTAGAGGACATAGGTGTCATAGGGTGGAATGATCGAGACGCCGAGGACGGAGCGGAAACCGGCGGCAAAGATGAACAGCCAGACCAGGGGCCGGACCAAGGCGGCGATGAATCGGCCGCGCTGCTGGACGAAACGCAGGCCCTCGCGCCAGGCGATGCCGGCAAAGCAATTGACATAGGCGCCCAGGCTCTTCACGCGGCGTCCCACAGACCCTGCAGGGCGGCGGACAGATCGGCGGCGCCGCTGTCGGCCAGAATCTCCCGGCAGACCCCTTGGCGCAAGATCCGGCCCTTGTGGAGCACGATCACCCAGTCTCCGGGATCGACCTCATCGACCAGATGCGTTGCCCAGAGGATGGCGAGCCCCCGCTCCGCCACCAGGCTGCGGACATAGCGCAGAAGCTCGGCGCGGCTCCCGATGTCGAGGCCGACCGTCGCCTCGTCGCAGAGCAGGAGCCTCGGCTCATGCAGCAAGGCGCGGGCGATCTCGACCCGCCGCAGCTGCCCGCCCGACAATTGGCGCACCTTGCGCCCGATCTCCCCTGCCAGGCCCGTGCGCGACAGCTCCTCCTTGGCCCGGCGCCCGCCGTCGCGGAATCCCATGCCATGGAGGGCGGCGTGATAGACGAGGTTTTGCCCCGCGGTCAGATCGAGATCGAGGGTCCGCTGCTGGAAGACGACGCCCAGCAGGGAGAGTGCGGCGCCGGGGGTGCGTGCCGTGTCATGGCCGAAGACCCGGATCGAGCCGGATTGGGTCGAGAACAGCCGCGTGACGAGGGAGAACAAGGTCGTCTTGCCAGCGCCGTTGGGCCCGAGCAGGACGACGAAGCGCCCGGCGGGAAGGGTTATATCGATATCCGACAGCGCCTTGCGTTTGCCGTAGCTATAGGAAAGGCCGCTGACCTCGAGAGCCACCGCTCCCTGCCCTTCCGCCCGAGGCCCGGCCGATTCAGTTGCAGCTGGGCCCTGGGCACTCAATTGCTGCAATCCGTCAGATCTTTGTCATTCAGGGAGAAGGAGTAGGCGCCGGTCGACTTCACCGCCACGTTTTTGACAAGGCAGCTCCGGCCGTGCTCGTCGGTGAGCTTCACGTCATAGCTCCCCGCGGCGATGTTCTTGAGGTCGAGGCGCTCATCGACCTCGACGGTGCCATTGTCATCGTTCTCGCATTGATCGGCACTCCAATTGGTCGTGCCCGCCGGCGCTAAGTAGAGCTTGGTGATCGTGACCGAGGTCAGATTCCAGAATCGGCTGTGATCGGCCGCCGAGGCGGACGCGCTCGCAAATACCAGCAGGGCAATCAGCAGATACTTGCGCATATCGCTTCCTCCGAACGATCGGTCAGGGCGGCGGGCAATAGCGGCGTCAACGGATCACGAGGCCCCAGGGCAACTGCCCCACCGCCACCGATTTGATCACCTTCAGCGCCGCGACATCGATGATCGAGATGTCGTTCGAATTCCCGTTCGCCGTGACGAGATACTTCCCGTCGGGGGTGAATTCCATATGCCAGACCCGCTGGCCCACCAGCAGATATTTCGTCACCTCGAAGTTCGAGAGATCGATGACGGCAACGCGATTGGCCGGCCCGAGGGCGACGAAGGCCGTCTTGCCGTCGGCGGTGATATTGACGCCGACGGCCTGGATGGTCGGCTTGTCGACGCCGGGGATCGCGAAGCCGATGGTCTTCACGATCTTCTTGGTCGCCACATCGATGACGCTGACCGTGCCGCCGATCTCCGATGAGACCAGCACATATTTGCCGTCGGGGGTGAAGGCGGCGAAGCGCGGGCGGGCGTCGACCAGCACACTGGCGACGACCTGCAGCGTGGCGAGGTCGATGAAATGCGCCATGCTGGTGGTCTCGGAGGTGGCGACGAGATATTTGTCGTCGGGGCTCACCGCCATGCCTTCGGGCTCCACGCCGACCTGAATCTGCTCCGGCGTGGACCCGGGCTTCAGGTCGAGGACCGTGACCATGGCGTTGTCTTCATTGGCGATATAGAGCTTGTTGCCGGCCTGATCGAGGGCGAAGAGCTCGGGATCGGGCCCGCTGTCCAGGGTGCGCTCGATCTGGAGCGTGTCGAGATTGATCATCTCGATATGATCGGCATCGCCGTTGCAGATATAGATGTATTTCTTGTCCTTGCTGAGCAGGATGCCGCGCGGCCGTTCGCCGACGGGGATGCTCTTGATCGTCTCCATCTTGTCGAGATCGACGACGCTGACCGTGTTGTCCTTCTCATTGGTCACATAGGCGGTATAGGCCGTAGCATCGCCCGCGGCGAAAGTGAGCAAGGGCAGGAGCAGCGGGGCGAGCAGGACCGATCGCGGCGACATTAGCCGTCTCCTCAGGGGTTCAGGTTGCATTTGGTCTCAGGCGCGTCATAGCCCAGGGTGTCGAGATTGGTCCCCGGATGGAGAAAGCCGTCCTGGGGCGAGACCGAGACCAGCATCAAGGGCGAGGAGAGCAGGATCGGCTGGCGGAGCTGCTGATCCCAATGCCGAAAGGAGAGGGCCACGCCCTTGAAGGCGCCGAGCTGAAACTGATCGGAGAGCAGGAATGACCTGATCGCCTGGGGATCGGTCTTGGCGACGCGGGTGACCGCCTCGCCGAAGGTCCGCACACCCGTCCAGGCCGTGTAGTCGCGCTCGTACATCCAGCGTTTGGTGGCGGCGGTGAAGCGGTGCTGCACCTGCGTCGCACCCCATTGCTCCATGCTGCGGTGCCAGGCGGTGGGCACCAGACCTTGGGTACCGGCGACCAGCCGCGGGTCCCAGGTGCGATAGGGCAGATAGTCGCCGAAGACCTGGCTCTCGTCGGCGACGATCATGATGTCGTAGTCCGGCAGGCGCTGGGTCAGCTCGATCATCTGCTTCTGGATCTGCTGCTCGCCGGTATCCGTGCGGCGCGAGCCCGCGGTATAGGTGAAGCTGCGCTCCTCGAGGATCTTGTCGCCGAAGCGCTTGGCGGCGCGGCGGATGGCCTCGGCAAAGGCCTTGTCACCCGCGCCCGTTCCGCTCACCAGCACCCAGCGCTGCCAGCGCTTGAAGGTCAGATATTGCGCCAGCGCATCGGCCTTCATCGCCCGGCTGGGGATGATGTGGAACAGATTGGCCCGGCAATCCTGGATCCGCAGGCTGTCATCCTGGGCCGCGGTGTTGAGGATGACCGCGTCCTTCGCCTCCGGCAGGTCGGCGATCTCCAGCAGGCGCTTGGCGCTGAGATCGGCGACGATCAGCGTCGTGCCGCCGGCGATCAGGGATTTGACCGCGCCGGCCACATCGCCGCCGGCCGGCACCATCACCTCCTTCAATTCATATTGCTGATTGAGGAAACGTCCGGTGGTGTTGTTCTCCGCGATGGCGAGGCGCGCACCGGCGAGCCCCAGATCGGTCGCCACCGGCTCGACCAGGGACAAAGGGATCGGATCGGGCAGTTGCTCGTGAATAAAGGCGATGGAGACCTTGAGCGCGCCGGGCGTGTCCGCCCTGAGGTCGGATGAGCTCAGCGGCGCCAAACCAAGAAGCGCCGCGGCAATAGCGGCCAAGAGAAATCGCAGGCGTATCGCCATCGCTCGCTGCCTCATCCCCTCGCTTTCCGTCAGGGTGCCGTGCCGCCAGCCTGTTTGAGATAGGCGATCACGTTGAGGCGATCCTGCTCCTTCGGCAGGCCGACGAAGACCATGCGGGTTCCGGGCACGACCTTGCGCGGGTTGGTCAGATAGGTGTCCAGGGTCTTCTCGTCCCAGGTGAAGCCGCTGTTCTTCATGGCGTCGGTGTAGTTATAGCCCGCCAGCGTGCCCGCCTTGCGCCCGTAGACGCCATGCAGCGAGGGGCCGATCTTGTTCACCCCCGCCTCGATGGAATGGCAGACTTGGCATTTGGCGAAGACCTGCTTGCCCTTGGCCGGGTCGCCGTCCTCCGCCATCGCCGTCCCGGCCTGGAGGAGCAGCAGAGCGGCGCCCAAGGACGGCCGCAGGAAGATGGCGGGAGCGATTTGTCATGTGTTTTCCTTTTTCGGGAACGAATTCAGGGCGATGAGCGCGGGCCTGCGCCGCGGAACCCAACCTCAGAAGCATCGAAAATCGGCCTCGATCTGCGCCAGGCGCAGTTCGTCAACCATCTTCTTCAGCGTCTGCATCTGCTTGAAGACCGAGGCCTGGTCGCCGGTCACCTGCTGCATCATCAGGACCGTCTCGGCCTTTTCGTATTTGTCATAGGGGAGGATCGAGGCGACGGTATCGATGCTGCAGGAGCAGCGGCGCAGCATATCCTGCGTCTCGCCATTGCTGACCATGCAGCCGATCACATAATCGGCAACGACATCGGTCGGATATTCATTGGCGACCGCCGTGCCGCCGCTGGCGGCCAGCGCCCCCAAAATCATCCCGGCCGCGGCCAGAGTTCCCTTCAGCATGTATTCCTCCCGCAGATCGTCGTTATTGAAAGCAGACCAGAGCTATTGCCGGGGGTCAACCACCGGCCGATATTAAATCTGGTAAAGCCATGTCGAGGATTTGCACCCGATGAGCGAGTCTGTGGTGGTGGCCAAGCTGATCTCGGCGCTCCTGCTTGCCATCGCGAGCTACACGGGGTTCACCGTGCCCAAGGCCCATCCGGAGATCGCGTTCCTCGCGCCCGCCGAGCTGCAGCATCGCTTCTGCGGTGGGCCCTGTCCCGTCCATGCCTTCTTTCCTCCTGGTTCCACCATCTATCTGGAGCAGGGCATGGATGTTTTCCATGACCCGGCCAGCGAAAGCATTCTGGTCCATGAGCTGACCCATTGGCTGCAACAGGCCAACTCAAGCCATCCCGTGGCCCAGAACTGCCAGGAATGGCTGGATCGCGAATATCAGGCTTATGACGTGCAGTATCGCTGGCTTCGCGACAGCAGCCCGAATGTGCGGAGCTTCTCCATTCAGATGGCAAAGCTGAACCATACGGCCCTCGTCGCCCGCTGCCCGTCGACGGGTACCGGGCAAGCCGCGATCATGGGCGATAGCCCCCTGGACGCCGCGCCGCACTAGACCTGCCGCTGAGATTTGTTAACAACACTAAAAGTAGGACCGGTCCAGCTATGATATTTTTGTGGCACGAACGGTCACCTTGCCGAGCCACATTAGAAAGATTACTATCTGGGCGCGGTCGTCACCAACGGCCGAAGTAGATGCCCGGCGAGAATGTGACCGGGCGATAAGGAGGATCTCATGAAAAAGTGGACCACTCCCCGTATTCGTATGATCTCCGTCGGTCTTGAGATCAACGCCTACGCCTGCGCTGAATAACGTCGCTTCCCCGCTGGTTGCCGCGCGGGCGAGGTAACCTGCAAGGCCCATAGCTTTGCAGATCCTCGTCCTCGGATCGGCTGCCGGCGGGGGCGTGCCGCAATGGAATTGCAACGGGGCCGTTAGCCGCGCCGCTCGGGCGGGGCTGCAATCCGTGCCCATACGGACCCAGGCATCCATTGCCGTCTCCGCTGACGGCAGCAATTGGGTCATTGTCAATGCATCGCCGGATCTGCGGCAGCAGATCCTGGCAAACGACCGGCTTTGGCCGGCCCCGGGCCGGCTTCGTGATTCGCCCATCAAGGCCGTGGTGCTGACGGGAGGCGAGATCGACAATGTGGCGGGCCTCCTTTCGCTACGTGAGCGTCAGGCGTTCACCCTTTGGGCCACCGGACGCGTGCTTGGGAACCTGGACGCCAATCCCATATTCGAAGGCCTCGATCGCGCCATTGTGGAGCGCCGGCCGCTGCCCCTGGGCGGGCGAACGGCCGTGACCGGCCCCGAGGGAGATCTCGGCCTCACCATCGAGGCCTTCGCCGTGCCCGGCAAGGTGCCGCTTTATATGGAGAAGCAGGAGAAGAGCCTCACCGGGCCGCCTGAGGAAACCATCGGCCTCGCCATCTCCGATGGCCGCCGCAGCTTTCATTTCATTCCGGGCTGCGGGGCGATGAATGCGGATATCCGCCGGCGCATCGAAGGTTCCGCGCTGCTCTTCTTCGACGGGACGCTGTGGCGCGATGACGAGATGATCACAGCCGGCCTCGGCAGCAAAACGGGACAACGCATGGGCCATCTCAGCATGTCCGGACCCGACGGCAGCATGGCGTTGCTGGCCGCAACCCCCCTGGGCCGGCGCATCTTCATCCATATCAACAACAGCAATATGGCGCTGCTGGCGGACTCGCCGGAACGCCAGGCGCTGATGAGCGCCGGCTGGGAAGTCGCCCACGACGGCATGGAGATCGAATTGTGAGCCAGCTGCTGTCCCCTGGAGAATTGGAGGCGCGCCTGCGCGCGGTAGGTGCGGCCCGCTATCACAACCGCCATCCCTTCCATGGTCTTCTCCATGGCGGCAAGCTGCAGCGCTCCCAAGTTCAAGCCTGGGCGCTGAACCGCTTCTATTACCAGAGCCGCATACCGATGAAGGACGCCGCTCTCATGGCCCGGGTGGACGATCCGGAGCTCCGGCGCATCTGGCGCCAGCGCATCATCGATCATGACGGCAACGAGCCCAGGGAAGGCGGCATCGAGCGCTGGCTCGCCTTGACCGATGCCCTCGGCCTGGACCGCGACTATGTCGCCTCGGGCCAGGGCCTCCTCCCCGGCACCCGCTTCGCCGTGGATGCCTATGTCCGCTTCGTGGCCGAACGCTCCCTGCTGGAGGCGATCGCCTCCTCGCTTACCGAGCTCTTCGCCCCGGCGATCATCAGCGACCGGGTGGCGGGGATGCTGGCCAATTACGACTTCATCTCCCGCGACGCGCTCGCCTATTTCGACAAGCGCCTGACCCAGGCGCCGCGCGATGCGGATTTCGCCCTCGACTATGTCAAGCGCGAGGCGCGCCGCCCGGATCAGCAGCAGGCGGTGATCCAGGCCCTGATCTTCAAATGCGACGTGCTGTGGAGCCAGCTCGATGCGCTCCACTATGCCTATGTCGAGCCCGGCCATGTGCCCCCCGGCGCCTTCGTGCCGGATGCGGCCGCGGCCAAAGCATCCAAGGTCTCGTCGTGACCGATGCCGCGGAGGATTCCCTGCCGCGCCTGGCCCCCGGGGTGCGTCTGAAATTCGACGCGGCACGGGATTGCTGGGTGGTGCTGGCGCCCGAGCGCGTCATCATGCCCGATGAGACGGCGCTGGAGATCCTGCGCCTCTGCGACGGCAAGACCAGCCTGGGAGCCGTCATCGACGCGCTCGCCGCCGGCTATGATGCGCCCCGCGATACCATCGCCGCCGATGTCCAGGCCCTGGTGGGCGAGCTGACCCAGAACGGGATCGTCCGGATATGAGCGAACACCCCATCAGGGAACGGCAAATGAACGAAGCCTTGCCCCCGCCCCTGGCGATCCTGGCCGAGCTGACCCACCGCTGCCCCCTGCAATGCGCCTATTGCTCCAATCCGCTGGAGCTTGCCGCCGCCCGCGACGAGCTGAGCACCGCGGTCTGGCAGCGCGTCATCGACGAGGCCGCGGCCCTCGGCGCCCTGCAAATTCACTTCTCCGGCGGCGAGCCCGCCGCCCGGCGCGATCTCGAGCAGCTGGTGCGCCACGCCGCCGCCGCCGGGCTCTATAGCAATCTGATCACCTCGGGCGTGTCGCTGAACCGCCAGCGCCTTGCCGGCCTGGTCGAGGCGGGTCTGGACCATATCCAGCTCAGCTTCCAGGACTCCGAGGCTGAAACGGCGGAGCGCATCGGCAATTACCGCGGTGCCCAGGCGCGCAAGCTGGAGTTCGCCGGCTGGGTCCGCGAGAGCGGCCTGCCGCTTACCGTCAATGCCGTGGTCCACCGCCAGAATCTCGACCATCTCGAGGATCTGCTGGAGCTCGCTTTGACCCTGGGCGCCGGCCGCATCGAGATCGCCCATGTCCAATATTACGGCTGGGCCCTGCTGAACCGGCGCGAACTGATGCCAACCCGGGCCCAGCTCGAGACGGCGAACCGGATCGTGGCGGAGGCGCGCCAGCGGCTCGCCGGGCGATTGGTGATCGATTACGTGCCGCCCGACTACTATGCCCAGCGGCCCAAGGCCTGCATGGGCGGCTGGGGCCGCATGTTCATGAATATCAGCCCCACGGGCAAAGTCCTGCCCTGCCATGCCGCGGAAACCATCACCAGCCTGCAGTTCGACAACGTCACCGAGCGCTCCCTCGCCGATATCTGGGAATTTTCCGAGGCCTTTCAGCGCTTTCGCGGAACGGCCTGGATGCCGGAGCCGTGCCAGAGCTGCGAGCGGCGTGAAATCGATTGGGGTGGCTGCCGCTGCCAGGCTCTCGCCCTCACCGGCCGCGCCGACAACACCGACCCGGCCTGTGCGCTGTCGCCCGAGCATTCGCTCATCACCCAGCTCGCGCTCGACGACGCCGCGGCCGAAGCCACGGCCTTTGTCTATCGGCGCCCGACGCGACGGGCCGGTAAGCCAAGCCCGGCCGCAACCGTGCCGGCGATGAGCGAGCCTGGCTTTAAAAACTAATCAATCGTTAACTGCCGTGCTTCCTGTAGTGCGACGAGCGTCAGCTTGTCGTAGCCGCTGTGGTTACTGCCGACGTCGGTCCTGCCGGCCACGCAGTCAAGTTGTGTCAATTTTTAGATTTGCCGGCTGCCGTGATGCCAGCCGAGAAAGCCCGACAAGGGCGAAATTTTGGAATTGCCGGCTTTTTGGGCAGATTGCCACGTCGAGCCGTCACGCGATGCCAAAGCAGCATGAGTTGAGCCGTCGTGCGCCGCCAAAGCAGCATGAACTGATAGGCGTTTGATTTCTGCCGGTTCCGCCTTCACAGCGAGGGAACTCGCCTTCGTGAATTACGAGCGTTGATTCCTACCGAGAAAAGGGCCAATAATTTTGCCTGCGATCAACGCTGCTTCGTGGCGTGACTTGCGCCCGCAGCAGTGCATCGCACCCGGTCTGTGCGCCAAACACCTTCGCCATCAGATGCGAAGGGGCGAACCTGCGGCAGCAGACAAGTACATCTGAGCCAATGAAACTGGGAAATGGGAGGAAGACCGATGCTGTCAAAGCTTCGCGCGGCGACATCCTTTCTCGCTGTAGCGGTTGCCCTCGGCGGACTGTCCGGGACCGCTAAAGCCAACGACGAACTCCTCAAACTGCAGACCGATGCGAATCAGTGGGTGATGCCGCTGGGCAATTATGCGAGCCAGCGCTACAGCTCGCTCGACCAGATCAACACCACGAACGTCAAGCAACTCCAGGTCGCCTGGACCTTCTCGACCGGCGTCCTGCGCGGCCATGAAGGCGGGCCGCTGGTGATCGGCGATGTGATGTACATCCACGCGCCGTTCCCCAACACGGTCTTTGCCCTCGATCTCAACAATGATGGCCGAATTCTGTGGAAGTATCAGCCGACGCAGGATCCGAACGTCATTCCGGTCATGTGCTGCGACACGGTCAACCGTGGCGTCGCCTATGCCGATGGCAAGATCTTCCTGCACCAAGCCGATACCACCCTGGTCGCTCTCGACGCCAAGAGCGGCAAGGTGGTCTGGAGCATCAAGGACGGCGATCCCACCAAGGGCGAGACCGGCACTTCGGCACCGCTCGTGGTCAAGAACATGGTCCTCGTCGGGACCAGCGGCGGCGAGTTCGGCGTTCGTGGCCATGTGACGGCCTATGACGTCGGCAGCGGCAAGCAGGTCTGGCGTGCCTATTCCATGGGGCCGGATGCCGACACGCTGATGGATGGCGACAAGACCACAGCGCTGGGCAAGCCGGTCGGCAAGGACTCCGGTATTTCCACCTGGCAGGGTGACCAGTGGAAGATCGGTGGCGGCACGACCTGGGGCTGGATGTCCTATGATCCGGAGCTCAACCTGATCTACTACGGCACCGGCAACCCGAGCACCTGGAACCCGGTCCAGCGCCCGGGCGACAACAAATGGTCGATGACCATTTTCGCTCGCGACGCCGATACCGGCATGGCGAAGTGGGTCTATCAGATGACGCCCCATGACGAGTGGGACTATGACGGCGTCAACGAGATGATCCTGATCGACAAGGATATGCCCGGCTCCAGCGGGAAGCTCCTGGCGCATTTCGATCGTAACGGCTTCGGCTATACCCTCGACCGCACCGACGGCAAGCTGCTGGTTGCGGAGAAGTTCGATCCAGCGGTGAACTGGGCGACGAAGGTCGACCTGGCCACCGGCCTGCCTGACCGGGTGAAGGAATATTCGACGGAAGCCGGCGGACAGGACACCAACACGAAGGGCATCTGCCCGGCGGCTCTCGGAAGCAAGGACGAGCAGCCCTCGAGCTACAGCCCGCAAACCGGGTTGGTCTATGTGCCGACCAACCACGTCTGCATGGACTACGAGCCGTTCAAGGTCGCCTATCAGGCGGGACAGCCCTATGTCGGTGCGACGCTCAGCATGTATCCGGCACCGGGTGGCGACACCCTGGGCAATTTCATCGCCTGGGACCCCACCACGGGCAAGATCGTCTGGTCCGATCCTGAGACCTTCTCGGTCTGGAGCGGTGCCCTGTCGACGGCCGGCGGCGTTGTCTTCTACGGCACGCTGGACGGCTATCTGAAGGCAGTCGACGCGAAGAGCGGCGCGCTGCTGTGGAAGTTCAAGACGCCCTCGGGCATCATCGGCAACGTCAACACCTATACCCACGGCGGGAAGCAGTACGTCGCCGTGCTCTCCGGTGTCGGCGGATGGGCCGGGATCGGGATGGCGGCTGGGTTGACCGGCGATCAGGAAGGCCTGGGTGCCGTCGGCGCCTATAAGGCTCTGTCGTCCTACACCCAGCTCGGTGGCGCATTGACGGTCTTCACCGTCGAGCAATAATGCGTTCGTGACGTGACGGAGGGGGCTGGCGCGCAGGCGCCAGCCCCTTTCTATCCCTGGATACCCGTGCCAGACGAAGTTTTGCTTTCAAGAGGTCACAGATGTCTCATCGACGGTGGTTCGCCGTTTCGCTTGCACTCTCTCTTTGCCTCGGCGCCGGCGTCGCGCTCGAGGGTCGCGCCGAAGATGCGCCGACGCTGAATACCGATACGCCTTACAAGATTGCCGCCGACGGGACCGTCGACTGGGCGACCTATGACGGCTATCGCCGGTTCAACTCGATCTGCGAAACCTGCCATGGCTTCGATGGCGAGGGCAGCTCCTTCGGGCCGCGGCTGGTCGATTCCCTGAAGCACATTCCCTATGAGAAATTCGTCGAGATCGTCGCCAGCGGCAAGAAGGACGTGAATGCCGCCCAGACCCTGGTGATGCCGGCCCTGGGCACGGATCCCAATGTCATGTGCTACATCGACGACATCTACACCTATCTGCGCGCGCGCGCCGACGGGAAGCTGGGCCGCGGCCGGCCCGCGAAGCATGAGGCCAAGACGCAAGAGGCGATCGATGCGGAGAACGCCTGCATGGGACCGAGCTGAGCGGAGGATCCTCGGATGAGATCCTCCTTGTCCCATGCTCTCTCTGCCCGACGGAGAGTGGCGGCTCTCGCCGGCGTCCTCCTTCTGGGCCTCGCCGGCCGGGTCATGGCCGCCGATCATATCGAGGCGGTGGATCGGACGACGCTCAGGGTCTGCTCCGATCCCGCCAGCCTGCCCTTCTCCAATCACAAGCAGCAAGGCTTCGAGAACAAGATCGCCGATCTGCTGGCCCAGGATCTCAAGGTCCCGGTCAAATACACCTGGTATCCGGATGCGACCGGCTTCCTCAGGAACACGCTGAATGCCCGGCGCTGCGACCTGGTCATGGGGATCGCCTCGGGGGCGGAGCTGGTGCTGAACACCAATCCCTACTACCGCTCCAGCTATGTCATCGTCACCCGGCGGAAGGACAATCTCGACATCACGGAGCTGCACGATCCCCGGCTGAAGAAGCTCAAGATCGGCCTCACCGCCGGTACCCCGCCGTCCGACGTGATCGCCGCCCAAGGGCTGATGGGCAATGTCCGGCCCTATCAGCTGGTGGTGGACACGCGTTTCGAACTCGCCGGGCAAGCTGATGATCGAGGATCTCGCCAAGGGCGAGATCGACGTCGCGCTGCTCTGGGGGCCGATCGCCGGCTATTACGCCAAGAACTATGGCGACCAGCTGATGGTCACCCCCTTGGTCAAGGAGGCCAAGGACGCACGCATGGATTTCTACATCACCATGGGCGTGCGGCCGAACGAGATCGAGTGGAAGCGGCAGATCGACAAGCTGATCAAGGACAATCGCGACAAGATCGTGGCGATCCTGAAGGACTATGGCATTCCCTTACTGGATGCGCAGGGCCAGCCCCTGCCCTGAGCCGGGCCGCAGGCGGCGGGGCATCTTCCTTGCCCTCGCGGTCGGCGTTTGGCTTACCCTGACTGGCGCCGGTCCGGCCTTCGCCGATTTGCCGGAGGTGCGCGTCGGCGTCCTCTCCTTCGGCAGCGTCGATTGGGAGCTGGATGTCATCCGGCGCAACAAGCTCGACGAAAGCCACGGCTTCCGCCTGACCACGCTGCGCCTTGCCGACAAGGATGCGGCCAGTCTGGCGCTCCTCTCCGGCAGCGTCGACCTGATCGTCACCGACTGGTTCTGGGTTTCCCATCAGCGCTGGAAGGGGGGCGACCCCACCTTCGTCGCCCATTCCCTGGCGGTCGGCGGCGTCATGGTGCCACCGGGCTCCGAGATCGCGAATGTCGGCGACCTGCCGGGAAAGAAGCTCGGGATCGGCGGCGGACCGACGGACAAGAGCTGGGTGCTGCTGCGGGCCTATGCGATGAAGACGGCCAAGATCGATCTTGCCAAGGCAGTGGACGCCAATTTCGGCGCGCCGCCTTTGCTGAACCGGCTGGCCCTCGACCGCAAGCTCGATGCCGTCGCCAATTTCTGGCAGTTCAATGCCCGCCTCAAGGTCGCGGGCTTCCATGAGATCCTGCCCATCACGGGCATCCTGCCGGCGCTCGGCATCGAACGCCCGCCGCCGCTGCTGGGCTGGGTCTTCCACGAATTCCTGGGCCACGGCCCATCCCGAGCTGATCCGCGATTTCCTCGACGCCTCCTTCGAGGCGAAGCAGCGGTTGCTGACCTCCGACGCCGAATGGGATGCGCTCCGTCCTCTCATGGACGCACCCGAAGACGCGCTTTTCCAGGAGCTGCGCCAGAGCTATCGCCGCGGGATTCCCAAGGGCTGGAGTGCGGCCGACGCCGATGCCGCCCAGCAGGCCTTCAAGGTCATGGTCGATGCGGTGGGGCCCGCGATTGCCGGCGGCGACAGCTCGCTGGCACCTGGCACCTTCTGGACCGGCTTCTCCCGGTAGGCAGTCGCTCGGATCATGGCCATCGCCCCTGGCGGCCCGCCGCGCGCTACGCCGGCGCCTGCCGGCCGCCAACTCTGGCTGCGGCTGGCTTCCTTCATCCTGCTGCTGCTGGTCTGGGAAGGTGCTGCCGTGATCCTGGGCAGTCGCGTGCTGCCGGGACCCGCCGAGACGGCGGCGGCCATGCTGCGCGCCGCTGAGAGCGGCGAGCTGTTCTTCAATCTGGGCATGACCCTCTATCGCGTCGCCGTCGCCTTCATCCTGGCCATGGCGCTCGGTTCGGGCCTCGGGATCCTGATGGGGCGGAGTGCGCTCGCCGATCGGCTTCTCGATGCCTGGCTGATCATCGGCCTCAATTTACCGGCCCTGGTCGTGATGGTGCTCTGCTATGTCTGGTTCGGCCTGAACGATGTGGCGGCGATCCTGGCGGTGGCGGTCAACAAGATACCGCTGGTCGCCACCATCATGCGCGAGGAGGCGCGCCGCCTCGACCGCTCGCTCATCGAGGTCGGCCAGGCCTTCCACCTCTCGCGCGGGCGGATCTTCCTGCGCATCTATCTGCCGCAGCTCTATCCCGGGCTCTTCGCCTCGGCCCGCTCGGGCCTCGCGCTGATCTGGAAGCTGGTGCTGGTGGTCGAGCTGCTGGGGCGGCCGAACGGCGTCGGCTTCGAGATCCGCACGCTGTTCAATTATTTCGATATCGCGGGAATCCTCGCCTATTCCATCGCCTTCATCGCCATCGTGCTGGCGATCGAATGGGTGGTGCTCATCCCCTTGGAGCGGCGGGTCACCGCCTGGCGCCGGCGATGAGCCCCGCCTTACCTCCAAGCTCGAGCATCGCGGTTGCCGATCTCAGCCGGCGCTTCGCGGGACCGCCGGACCATCTCGCCCTCGACCGTCTCGATCTGACGGTCGAGGAGGGCGAGTTCCTCTGCCTCGTCGGGCCTTCGGGCAGCGGCAAGACCACCTTGCTGCGCATCCTTGCCGGGCTCGACCGGGGCTTCACCGGCAAGCTCACTTTGCCGCCCGGCCTGCGCTCGGCCATCGTCTTCCAGGAACCCCGGCTGATGCCCTGGCTGACGGTGCTGGACAATCTGCTGCTGGTCGCCCAGGCCGGGGACAAGACGGCGGAGGGCCGGGCCCGCGCCCTGCTCGAGGAGGTCGATGTCGCCGGCTTCGCCGATGCTTATCCCGGCCAGCTTTCCGGCGGCATGCAGCGCCGGGTGGCCCTTGCGCGGGCACTCCTGGTCGCCCCGGAGCTGATGCTGCTGGATGAGCCCTTCGTCTCCCTGGACATGCCGACGGCCGAGCATCTGCGCCAGCTGGTGACGCGGCTCTGGCGCGGCCGGCGGACCACCAGCATCTTCGTCACCCATGACCTGCGGGAGGCGATGGCGCTTGCCACGCGGATCCTGTTCCTCACCCGCTCTCCCGGCCGGGCGGCGCTGGACTGGCGGCCCGATCTGCCCCCGCCCGGCGAGCGCGGGGCCGCCGCGATCGAGGCGGCGGTGACGGCGCTGCACCTGCGCTACCCACGCCTGCTCGAGGGCGAGGCCAGGAGCTGATTTACCGCCTCATTTGCCACCCTGGCGGCTTTTGGCCATTATGACAGTCGCGGTTTCACGCCAAATCCTCCCCGCCCCCTGAGGGCGGTGAAAGAGCTGGAAGTGCCATGTCGATCCTGCGACTGCTGGCGGATCAGATGACGGTGCCCGAGGGCCAGGGCGAGCGAAGCCCGCCCTATCGGATGTTCATTCGCGACCTGGTGCTGCTCTGCCGCATCGGCGTCTATGCCCATGAGAAGCTGCGTCCGCAACGGGTGCGCATCAATGTCAGCATGCGCGTCGAGGCCGAGGCCGCGCCGCGCAATGACGACATCGCCAATGTCCTCTCCTATGACGAGGTCCTGGGCGGCATCAAGCGGCTGGCGGCCGGCGAGCATATCAATCTGGTCGAGACCCTGGCCGAGGCCATCGCCGATCTCTGCCTGGCGCATCGCCGCGTCATCGAGGTCCGCGTCATGATCGAGAAGCTCGATGTCGAGCCCGGGGCCAGCGTCGGGGTCGAGATCGAGCGCCGGCGCGGCGAGGCGTCCTGAGCCGCAGCGGCGTATAGGATGCCGGCGGCAGCAAGAGGGCGCCAGCCTCGCCTCGGCGGGGCTGTGGTGGTCAAGCTGGGCGGCAGCCTGATCGAATTGCCCTATCTTTCCGCTTGGCTCACCCATCTCGCGGCAAGCCAGGGGCGCTCGATCCTTGTGGCCGGCGGCGGGCCCTTCGCCGATGCCGTGCGCATCGCCCAGCGTCAGCGGCCTTTCGCCGACAAGGCTGCCCATCTCATGGCGATCCTGGCCATGGAGCAATATGCCCTGATGCTCGCCGCCCTGGAGCCGGGGCTGCACCCGGCCGCGAGCCGGGCGGCGATCGAAGCGTCCCGCCGCGAGGGCGTGACGCCCGTCTGGCTGCCGAGCCGCATGACCACCGGCGCGCCGGATATTCCGGAAAGCTGGGAGGTCACCTCCGACAGCCTCGCGGTCTGGCTGGCGCGCAAGCTCGGCGTGTCTCGGGTCCTGCTGGTGAAATCGGCGGTGCTGCCGACGGAGACCGCAAGCGTGGTTGGCTTGGCCAAGGCCGGCATCGTCGATCCGCTGCTGCCCCGCTTCCTCGCAGGCAGCGGCATCGAATGCCGCTGCATCGAGGCGGCCGGGGCCGCGGATTTTGCCGCGGCCTTGGCCGCGGGGCGCCTCGCCGGTACGCTGCTCGGCGGCAATGACTGAGCACATCCTTTTCGTCACCGGCCATTTGGCCAAGCCGCGGCTGACCAAGCTGCTCGCCCACATGGCGCCGGCGGATTTCACCTATGAGATCGTCGATATCGGGGTGAAGGTCGCCGCCTTGATGACGGGCCAGATCATTCGCCGCCGCCTACCCGCCCCCATCAAGGCCGACCGGGTGCTGCTGCCCGGGCGCTTTCGCGGCGATCTCGACGCCCTGGCCGGCTACTACGGCCGGCCGGTGCAGCGGGGGCCGGAGGATCTTCAGGATCTCGCCGAGTTCTTCGGGCGCAAGGGCCCGCCACCCGACCTCTCGCGGCAGAACGTGCGGATTTTCGCCGAGATCGTCGAGGCGCCGAGCCTGTCCGTGGAAGCGATCCTCGAGCGCGCGGCCCTTTACCGGCGGGACGGCGCCGATGTCATCGATCTCGGCTGCCTGCCGGATACGCCCTTTCCCCATCTCGAAGCCGCGACCACCGCTCTGGTGGCGGCAGGTTTCACCGTCAGCGTCGATTCCGCCGATGTCGATGAGCTTCGCCGCGGTGCCAAGGCGGGTGCCAGCTATATGCTGAGCCTGACCGAGAAGACGCTGCCTCTGACCGAGGAGGTGGATGCCGTCCCGGTCCTGATTCCCGCCCGCCACGGCGATCTCAATTCCCTGCTGCGCGCCATGGATGCCCTGGACCGGGCCAAGAAGCCCTATCTCGCCGATCCGATCCTGGACCCCATCCATTTCGGCTTCACCGCTTCCCTCGGCCGCTATGCCGAGCTGCGCCGGCAGCGGCCCAAGGCCCCGATCCTCATGGGCACGGGCAATCTGACGGAGTTGACCGGCGCCGACAGCACCGGGGTGACGGCGATGCTCATGGGCATCGTCTCGGAGCTTGCCATCACCAATGTGCTGGTGGTGCAGGTGAGCCCCCATTGCCGGCGCGCCGTGGCCGAGACCGATTGGGCCCGGCGCATCATGTTCGCGGCCCATGAAGCGGGAAGCCTGCCGATCGGCATCGCCCCGGCGCTGCTGACGGTTCATGACCGCAAGCCCTTTCCCGACAGCCCCGCCGATATCGAAGAGCTGGCGGCGATGATCGGCGACGACAATTTCCGCATCGCCGTCGCCGAGGACGGCATCCATATCTACAACCGCCAGGGCCACCGGATCGCGACGGATCCCTTCCAGTTTTTCCCGCATCTGGGCGTGGAGAGCGACGGCAGCCACGCCTTCTATCTGGGTGCGGAGACCGCCAAGGCGGAGATCGCCTGGAAGCTGGGCAAGCGCTATGTCCAGGACCAGCCGTTGCGCTGGGGCGTGGCGGTCGAGGAGCCCGATGAGGACCTGCTCAAGCTGAAGCGGGCGGGCACGACCCTGCCGCCGCGGCGCCGGAAGCAGAAGCCATGATCCGCGAAACCATCGTCACCACCCAGGCACCGGACGGAAGCGTCCATATCGCGCCCATCGGGCTGATCGTCGAGCCCGGCGGCTTCGTGATCGCGCCCTTCCGGCCTTCCCAGACCCTGGAAAATCTGCGCGCCAATCCCCATGCCGTCGCCAATTACACCGATGACGTGCTGATCTTCGCGGGCTGCCTGACGGGCCGGCGCGACTGGCCGACCCGGCCGGCGGCCAAGATTCCCGGCGCCCATCTGGCTGCGGCCTTGGCCCATGCCGAGCTCGCCGTCGAGCGGGTGGAGGAGCATCCGGAGCGGCCGCGTTTCCATTGCCGCGTGGTGCATGAGGCGACCCATGCGCCCTTTCGCGGCTTCAACCGGGCCCAGGCTGCCGTCGTCGAGGCCGCGATCCTGGTCAGCCGGCTGCATATGCTGCCGCCGGAAAAGATCGACCGCGAGATCGCCTATCTCACCATCGCCATCGACAAGACCGCCGGCCCCAACGAGCGCCAGGCCTGGGACTGGCTGATGGAGCGCATCGCGACCTTCAGGCGGGAATGACGAAAGAGAGAAGTCCGGCGACAGCCGCGGCGGGGGCGGCCCGGGCGGCCCATTCGCGCAAGGCGGGATCGCCCTGCATGAGATCGGCGAAATCGCGATAGGGCCGCTTCAGCCGGCGCGCGATCTCGACCAGAAGGAAGCGGCCGACACCGGCGCCGATCACGGGCGCGGCCTCCGGCAGCAGCCCGCGCGAGACCACGCGATCCATGGAATCCTGCACCAGCCGCCGCTGGCATTCCGCCAGATATCGGGCGAGCTGCCGCCATGCCGCCAATTCGGCGCTCGCGAGGTCGCGACCCAGCATGCGCGCGAGGCGGGCCGCACTCTCCTCGGCGCTCTTGCCCCTTCCATCCGCCGTATCGTGCTGATCGGCATCCCTCGGCAGCTCGCCGGTCAGGCGATGGACATCCGCCGCGGTGGCGAAATATTCGGCCATGAGCCGCTGGCGCTGCCCGGCGAAGGGGACGCTGGTCGCCAGCGCCATGACCGGGGTGCGGGTGACGCCGGTATAGACGAGCTCATCGAGGATCATCCGCGTCTCGTCGCTGAAGCCCTCGCAATGAACGGCACCGCCGGCAATTGGCAGAATGTCGGTGGTTGTACTGCCGATATCGACCAGCAACCCCGTCTCGCCCCGCTGGGCGAGATAGCGCCCGGTGGCGTGCCAATTGGCCGAGGCCACCCTTTGCGGCTGCGCCTTGGCCTCGGCGGGTGCGAGGAAGCCCGCCTCGCCCCCATAGAAGCGCATATGCCGGCCGGGAAAATGGGCGAGCATGGAATTGATCAACCGGCCCACCCCTTCGCTGCGGTCGGCGAAGAGGTCGACCAGCTCGCCGGTCATCGTCACCCCGTGAAGCTCGGAGGGCAGCAGCTCGCGATCGAGCATCGCGAGCCCTCGCTCCAGATGCTCCAGCCCCCGCCAGAGGGTGCAGGGAATCTGGATGGCCTGATGCAGACGCCCGGCCCCATCCATCTGGGCGACCTTGATATGGGCCCCGCCGAGATCCCAACCGGTGGCGATCCGCTCATCCATGCCGTATGAACATCCCATGTTCGAGATCATCCCCGTCATCGACCTCAGGGAAGGCGAGGTCGTCCATGCCCGTAGGGGCCAGCGCGCCGATTACCGCCCAATAAGCTCGACCCTCTGCCGCGGAAGCACGCCCGAAGCGGTGGTGGGTGGGCTGCTGGGGCTCGCTGCCTTTCCCACCCTCTATGTCGCCGATCTCGATGCCATCGAAGGTACCGGCGATAATGAGGCCGTGCTTCGACATCTGCGCCGGCGCTATCCAGGGCTGGGGCTCTGGGTCGATGCCGGCTTCCGCGATCCCGGTCATTGCCTGGAATGGCTGAGCCGGGACATCGGCGATCTCGTGCTGGGCAGCGAGACCCAGGCGGATTGGGAGGGATTGCGTCGGCTTGCTGGCTCGCCCCAGGCCCATCGGATCATCCTTTCCCTCGATTTTGCCGGCGACCGCTTCCTGGGTCCGGCGGCAGATCCCGAACCCGCGCTCTGGCCGGCGCGGGTCATCGTCATGACCCTGGCGCGGGTCGGCAGCGGCGAGGGTCCCGATCTCGCCCGTTTGCGCCAGATCATGGCGAAAAATACCGGCCGCCAGCTCTATGCCGCGGGCGGGGTGCGAGACCTGGATGACCTGAAGGGGCTGAGCGATGCCGGGGCCGCCGGCGTTCTTGTCGCCTCGGCACTTCACGACGGGAGGATTAGTAGAGAGGCGCTGGCGAGCTTCGCCAGCGCCTCTGCCTAACAATCGAGATCAGGGTGCGAAAGGATGCTTGACCTTGTCCTTCGCAGCGACCGCTTCGGCCGCGGTCGGCTTGCCGGCCACGGCGCGCTCGATCGACTCCTTGACGGCCTTGTAGTTGTACTCGTGGATCTTCTTGTCGTCTTCCGCCAGCCAATGGATGAAGACGCCGACGCAGATGAAGAGATCGTCGGCCTCGTCCTGCGGGATGGTGCCGTCGGCGACGCTGTCGGCCACGGCCTTCGCCACCGCATGCTGCGCCGGCCCGAACATCTGAACCGCCTGCTTGGCGCCCTTGATGGTCACCTTGTTGAACAGGATGGTGTTCGGCTTGCAGGCCATGTTCGGCGCGAGAACGGCCAGCAGCGAGGTGAAGCCGTCCTTGTTGTTCGTCAAAGCGTTGCAGAAGGCGTGCTCTGCCGCGCTGCCACGCGGGCCGATGATCAGGTCGATATGGGCAACTTCATTGCCCTCGCCGACCAGTGACTCGCCGACCATAACTTTGGTGATCTTTGCCATGAATATCGCCTCCCAGGCTATCGTTAAGGGATGATGACGCAGCGCGCCCAAAAGCGCGCCGTTGAACAGAGGATACGGCGAACGACTACCCGGCCGTACACCGGATCCTTCGCCGCTTGGTGTCGCGGACCGGACTCCAGCAAATACGCCGAGCCGCTACCTTCAACACGGCACCGCGCTGGAGGGCCAAAAATGGTAATCTTAAGGCGCGGCCTCTCGCAAGCAGTTGTTTGCAGCACCCCCGGCGTCCATTCTATGTCACAGGATTTGCGGCGGCCAGACCATGCTGCAAAGCGGCCGCGAAGAGGGTGGCTACCGTCAGATCGGCGCTCGTTCCCGGATTGATCCCCGCCGCCTTCAGCTCCGCATCGAATTTCAGGAGATTCGCCTCCACGGCCGGCGACAACCCCTCGCGCATGACGAGGCGATCGAGGGCGCCAGCGCGCCCGCGGAGCGTCCGGGCGGCGTCGAGGCCGAATTTGCGCCGGACATGGCTGTCGGGAAAGCCGGACAGGAAGGCAAGGAAGGTCGCGCTGACCGCAGGCCCTTCCTCCCCCCAGCGTGACCGGGCGGCGGCCAGCCGCGGCAGTCCGATCCGGAAGACATCCCGATAGGCGCTGGCGTATTGGCCGGCGATGCGGTCGCGCCGGCGCGCCTCGGCCATGGCGGTCAGGAGCGTCACCCTCGGCGGGCGGCGCACGTCATGGCGCCGGCTTTCCCCGAGCCCGCCGGGATTGGCGAGCGCGATGGCGGAAAACACGGCCGCCGCGTCCTTCCGCCCGAGCGTGGCGAGCACCCGGCGAAGCCGCAGACGCAGATCCGGCCACCCATCGCCCTCGGCCGCCACCGCCAGCGGGGCGCAGAGCAGGAGGATGCCGAGATTGGTATTGCAGCCGGCGGCGCGCCGGCTCCGCTGCACCGCCCGCAGGATGCGCTCGCCGACCGGCAGGGCGGAATGCGTGAGTGGCCCCGCGCTGGCCGCGGCGGACGCTTCGAAATCAGCGACGCTCATGCCATGGCCTTCGGCGAAGACATGGACATTGCCGGGCTTGAGCGCCTGAAGCTCGGCCTGGCAGGCGGCGAGATAGGCCGCGCGGATCTGGGCCCGGGTCAGGCCTTTAACGACCCGTGCTGCTCGCGGCATTAGCGTCCAGGGGGGCGTCCCGGGCGGCCTCCACCGGGGCCGCAGCCCGCGACAGGAAATCGGCCACCAGCGCCTCGGCAATGGGCCGGCGTGTCACCCGCTGCAGGGCGGACCAGGCGGGGTTGCTATTGACCTCCAGCACCAGAAGCTGCCCGCTCGCATCGCGGATGATATCGACCCCGGCAAAGCCGGCCCCGACCGCGGCGGCGGCGGCGACCGCCAAGGCGCTCATCTGGCCATCGGGCTCGACGGCTTCGCAAGCCGCCCCCTGGGCCGCATTGGTCTTCCAGGTGACGCCATGGCGCAGCATGGCGGCGACGGCCTGGCCGCCGGTGACGAAGACCCGCCAGTCGCGCCAGCGTCCCGTCCCTTCGCCGACGAAATGCTGCAGGTAATACACACCGGCGAGGGCATCGGCGGGCGGCAGGTCGGCGTCGCTCTCGATCAGGGCCAGGCCGCGTCCCTGGGATCCGAACAACGGCTTCAGCACCAGGGGCCGGTCGGGCGAGGCTTCGGCCCGGACGACGGCGCGCGCCGCCTCCAGGGATTCGACCGCCCAGGTCGGCGGCGTCGGAACGCCGGCCCGCTGCAGCATGAAGCTGGTCATGGATTTGTCGACGCAGCGCTCGATGGCGCGGGCGTCGTTGTAGACGAGAACGCCGGATTCCCGCAGCGCATGCAGCACGCCCAGCCGCAGGGTGACCTGTTCGAAGCTGCCCGCCGAGATACTGCGCACGAAGGCGCCCAGGGGCAGATCGTCATCTTCGAAGGAGGGCAGCCGAAGCCGCGCCCCGCCCGCCGTCCCGGTGAAGCCGCAATGGCGCAGCGACAGCAGCACGGCCTCGACGCCGGCCTTGGCGAAGGCAGCGGCGAGCTGGCGCGCATGCCAGTCCGGCCGGTCGATGAAGACGATGCTACGGGCTTTTTTCATCGCCGAAACTGCGGTCCAGCAGGGCCTCGTCCAGCTTGCCGGCATGGAAGGTCCGGCCGCTGTCGAGATTGGTGACGTTGACCTCCGCCGGGCTGAACAGCAAAGGATCGATGTCGTAGAAATTGCCCTTGTAGGCCTTGAAGATCTCGGCGAAGGGCTGGCCGTAGTCGCGGGAGCCACCGCTCGGCATGGCCTGGGCCAGCTTGCCCGCTTCTTCGTCGGAGCCGGTGACGAAGAGATGCACGGCCCCGCCATAGATGATGGCGTCATTGGTGCGGCCCATGGCGGCCATGAAGGAAGGGGCCGGCGGCGGCAAAGGGGCGGCGCCCAGCCCGTCGATCACGCGATCCAGGGGAAAATGCAGGTGATGCATCTTGTGGAGCGCCACCTCCAGCACCCGGCCCGCGATCTGCACCGTCCCCGCCAGGCTGCGGGTCGGAGTCAGGATCAGGGTCAGGCGCTCCGGCGCGACGCCGCAGGCCGCGGCTGCCTTCTCGATCAAAGCGGCCGGCGGGCGCTTATCCACTTCCAGCACCAGGCAGGCGCTCTCCGCCTTATCGGTATAGCCCAGCTCCTCGAACAGCGGCTCCTTGCGGGCAAGCGCGCGTCCCGGGCCGGAGCCCAGCGCAAAGAAGGCCTGCTTGCCCTCGCCATGGCTGAGGCTCCAGCCCGCGAGCTGGCTCGCCAGACAGGCCACGACCGGATCCATGGATCCGACCTCCACCATCCAGCGCCAGCGCTGGAAGCGGCTATCCGTGGCGATCCTCACCTGGCCGAGCCCGCCCATGCAGATCTCGGTGATCCGGCGCCCGGCCTCGATGCCGCCGGGACAATCGATGCCGGCATCGATGATGGCAGCGCCCGCCTCGCTGCGCTCGACGGTGA
The DNA here is from genome assembly GCA_963757155.1 of uncultured Alphaproteobacteria bacterium. Lineage (GTDB taxonomy): Bacteria > Pseudomonadota > Alphaproteobacteria > Dongiales > Dongiaceae > DASXQK01. The sequence continues at coordinate 468,712 of CAVWQS010000040.1, read as the reverse complement.
TGCGCAGGGCCTGGGCATCGCGCACCAGCCCTTCGACCAAGGGGACGGTCAGGAGATTCACGCTCGGCCGCGTCATCGCTGTCATCCCGTTTCCTCCACGGCCAATCGATCCGTTGTCAGCAGGCTGCCGTCACCGGCGGCCAGCGCCTCCAGGACCCGGCGGTTGCGCGCCAGGACGAGCCGCCGCGCGGATGGCGCGTCCCTGGCCTCGGCCATGACGGTGCAGACCGGTGCGCCCGGCTCGATATGCGCCCCCGGTGCCGGCCGGTCGGCCAGCCAAGAAGGGTACGATATGTCGCCCGGCACCTGGATCAAAGATTCGGCATAAACGACAGACATGGCGCTCGCCCGGGAAGGCTTGTGCCAGCCGGGTAGAAGGCGGCCTTCGCAGGCAGCGACATGCCGCCCGAAAAGGGCCTGGCTCCCCTCGCCGTCGAAGATGTCGAGGCTGGCGCCCGGGCGGGGATTCACCTCCAGCAGATGGAATTCGCCATCGTCATCGACCATGAGGTCGATGCTGTTGAGGCCGACCAAGCCGGTCTCCTTCACCAGCGGCGTCAAGGCCGCGGCGATAGGCGCGGAGACTTTCGCCGGCAGGCTCGCGGGCTGCACGGCGCCGCCGAAGCGGAAGGGATGAGCCGGATCGGGCGAAGGCCATTGCTCGCTCCAGCCCAGCAGCTGGCCCTGGCGGCCATCGGCAAGAAACAGGCAGGAGACCGGGCGGCCGGCCACCCGGCGCTGGTAGTACTGGCCGGCGGTCGCGGCCTTCGCCTGGCTCAGCGCCCTGATATGCCCGCCCCCGGCACCGCCCACGCCTTTCACGAGCCAGCCCGGCGTCTCCGCTGGCGGCTCGCTGCGGATATCCGGATGAGGCAGGGCAAGGCGATCGAGCATGCCGAAAAAATAGGCAGGATCCTTGATCGCCCGCAGCACCTCCGGCCGATTGCCCCACAGGCGGCGTCCTCGGGCAATAATTTCCAGGAGCTCGGGTCGTGACTCCAGGCCGGAGCCATAGACGAGGCCCCATTTCGGCGAGCCACTCGCCGGCGCCAAAGCCTCGGCGGCGGCGATCAGGGCCTCGGCCTCGAACCCCAGCCCCAGATCACCTGGGACCACGATGCTCCGCGCCGCCAGCCGGCGCGTATCGACATCGCCGAAGAGGTCGACGACGCCAGCGCGATAGCCGGCCCGCGATGCCGCGAGCGCCAGCGAGCGCGCCGAGAGCGCGACGATCAGGACGGGAGGTGGTTCAGCCGACAATCTGGCGCGCGAGATCGAAGGCGTCGCGGAAGTCGAGATAGATGGGCTTGGGAGCCTCGATCATGCGCTTCAGGAGGCCGGCCTGGACCTTGTATTTCACATTGCCGATGGCGAGCGCGCCGATGCCGAGCGCCTGGGTGCCGGGGATGGGCTTGCCGTCGTCCTGCACCTCGACCCCCTCGATGCTCGAGGGCGGCACCGCATTGACATCGGCGGCGACCAGCAGCTTCGAGGCCTTGGCGAGCTGCGCTTTGCTCACGACCCGGATTCCCGCCTTGGGTGCCGAGAGCACGATCTCCGCATCGGCCAGGGTACGGCCGTTGGCCGCTTCGCTGCTGCCATCGGCATAGCCGATCTCGACGCCGAAGCGCTTCTTGGCGGATTCCGCCAGCTGCTTCACCCGTTCCACCCCATCATAGCCGACGAGCACCGGACTGGCCTTCTGCAGCGCGGTGATCACCGCCGAGGCGAAGCCGACGACGCCGGTGCCGCCGAAGATCACGACCTTGCGGCCGGCCAGATCGCCCTGCTTTTGTGCCAGCGCCTTCTCCACCTTCGCCACCATCGCGGCAGCGGTGGTGAAGGAGCCGGCGGGATCGGCGAAGACCGAGATCTCGAAGGGCGGCACCATCGCCTTGCGCGCGCAATCCAGCATGTCGAGAGCGAGCTCGGCATTCTTGCCGCCGATGAAGGCGCCGGTCGCTTTCACGCCCTTGGGCCCGCGGGAGAAGATCGCATCCTGGATCAGCGGACCGACCTCCTTCAACTCGACGCGGGTATAGGGGACGACCACATCGAAACCGGCATCGACCGCCATATTGACGTCGAAGGGGCTGACATGGCCGAGGGGGCTCAGCATATGCAGAATGTGCCGGTAGTCCATGAAGGCTCTCCTCGGAGATCAGTCTTTAGGATAAATCAGCGGAAGCGAGGTCAACGGGGAGGCGCTCGATCTCCCCGCCCCGATTGCGGCCGCGGCTGACGGCGAAGGTGAGGCCCGATCCGGCAGGCCAGCGCACCTGCAGCCCCGCCAGCAGCCGTTCGGCCTCGGCGGTCGAACCGAGCAAAGCGAAGCCTGTCGGCCCCCAGGAGCTTTGCCCAACGCCGCTGGCGTTATTGGCTTCCAGCCAGGCCAGCGCCTCGGTGACGCGGGGGCTGAGGAACCGCGCACCTTGGGCCGGCGCGAAGTAATCGCCCATGATGCGCTGCATCTCGGTGATCGCGGCGCCGAAGCGGGCGATATCCCCTTCGGCCAGGGCCGGCAAAGCCGTCATCAGCACCAGGCGGCAGAGATGGGCCGCTTGGCCCTCCGGAAAGACCGGCAGGCGGCGAAAGGCGTCGCGCTCTGCCTCGCCATGCAGCCCCGTCGCGTCCTGATCGAAGATCAGCAGGATGCGCCAGGGCTCGGGGAAATCGAAGCGGCTGAGGATCGGCGGGGCTTCCTCGCCGGGGCCGCGGCCGCCGTCGAGCACGACCCCGCCGTCGGCGAAGGTGGCGATGCCGACGCTGGAGCGTGCGCCGCGATCGAGCAGCCGGGCGATGTCCCAGGCGTCGATGTCGAGGCCGTAGAAGGTGGCGGCCGCCATGCCGATGGAAAGCGCGAGCTGGGTGCCCGAGCCGAGGCCGGCATGGGAAGGAATGGAGCTCTCGACCGAAAGGGCGAGGCGGTCGTCGAGCCCGTAATGCTCAGTGACCGTAGCCAAATAGCGCCGCGCCCGATCGGCATCATGCCCGCTGATCTGAAGCTGCGGCGCCCGCGTCAAGGTGACGCGCGTCAGCGGCGCCTCGAGGCCGACGCCGAGGCTGCCGAAACGCCGGCCGAGGCCGCCGTTGAGGTCGATGAATCCGAAGTGGAGTCGGGCCGGTACGCTGACACTGACCCGCTCGGCGCGTGCCGTCGCCTTCGCAGGCCCCAGATGCTCAGCTTGGTTGCCTGACCCAGAGCGAGCGCCTATCATTTGTCGATAAACCGACATCCCCTGAATTCTGTCAAGCGGCATCGCTTGACATGCGTCGGAACCGCTTAGGCGAGGAAATCCCATGGCCGACAAGGAACGGGTCTACTCCGATCAGGAGGTGGAAGAGCGCCTGAAGCGCGACCTGCCGCACTGGGTTCTTGAAAAGGGTTGGATCCGGCGCAAATACAAGACCCATGGCTGGAAGGGCACCTTGATGGTCGTGAATACCGTGGGTCATCTGGCGGAAGCCGCCTGGCACCATCCCGACATCAGCGCCTCCTACGCCTGGGTCGAGGTTCGTCTCCAGAACCACGCCGCCAAGGGCATCACCGACAAGGATTTCACGCTGGCGAAGAAGATCGAAGAGGTCGTGGGCTGGCAGCCCGGCAAGGAGGGCGGGCCGCTGGAGGGCACGCCCAACGGCGATCAGCGCTTCGCCTACATCAAATACGATTCCTGACGCCGGCCTATGGCGGCGGGCCAGGATGCGCTGAAGCCGGATCTGCGACGCGATGTCGCCTGTCCCTTCTGCGGCCTGGTTTGCGATGACCTGGAGATCGAGGTTGCGGGACAGGGGCTGACGGTCCGCCGCGGCGCCTGCCCCATCAGCCGGGCGCAGTTCGAGCGCCCGCTTCCCACCGAGGCCGCCGCGCAGGCCGCCGGTGTGCCTTGCGACAGAGACGAGGCCATTGCTCAGGCCGCCCGGATCTTGCGCCAGAGCCGCCTGCCGGTTTTCGGCGGGCTTGCCACGGATGTCGAAGGGCAGCGCGGCGCGCTCGCCCTGGCCGACCGTCTGGGCGGCGTGGTCGATCACCGGGGTTCGCGGGGGCTGTTCAGCGATCTGACCGCGCTGCGCGATATCGGCACCATGACCACGACCCTCAGCGAAGTCCGCAACCGGGCTGACCTATTGTTGATCGTCGGGCCTGACCCCTTCCCCCTCGTGCCCCGCTTCCTCGAGCGCTGCTTTTCGGATCAGCCCACCTTGTTCGCCGAGGGCGGCATCGAACGCCGGCTGATCCGGCTCGGCCCCCCGTCGGATGTCCCGCCGGCGCTGCCCAAGGGGCTTCGCTATAGCCATATCCCCTGCGCGGCGGAAGAACTCGCGCCGACCGTCGGCCGTCTCCGTGCAATTTTGAAAGGGCGGCCTGCGGGCGCCGGCGAGGATTCGGCCCTGACCGAGCTGGCGGGTGCCTTTCGCGCGGCGAACTATGCCGTGGTTTCCTGGATGGCAGGGCTGCTGCCCCCCGATGCGGCGGACCTCATCGTGCTGAGCCTGGTGGAGATGGTGCGCGATCTCAATCTCTCGCGGCGCGCCGCCTGCCTCCCCCTCGGCGGCGCGGAGAATCTGACCGGCGCCAATCAGGCCTGCCTGTGGCAGACCGGCTACCCGCTGCGCACTGGCTTCGGCACCGGTGCGCCGCGCCATGATCCTTACCTCTATTCCGCCGAGCGGCTGATCGAGAGCGGAGAAGCCGATGCGCTGGTCTGGGTCTCTACCCTGGGCGGCGGCCCGCCGCCCGTCTTGCCGCCCGAGCTGCCGCTTATCCTGCTGGCGCCTCCCGGCAGCGACATGTCCAGCGTGCCGGCGGTCTTCCTGCCGGTGGGCCGGCCCGGCATCGATCATGCGGGCCAGATCTTCCGCGCCGATGGCGTGGTCGCCCTGCCCCTGAGCGCGCTCCGGCCCTCGACCCTGCCCAGCGCCGGCGCCACCTTGCAAGCCATCGCCCAGGCCATTGCCGCCGAAGCAAAGGAGAGCACATGACTCTCGTCAAGCTCAGCGGCGGGCGCATCTTCGATCCCGCCAACAAGCGGCGCGGCGAGGCGGCGGATCTCTATATCCGCGACGGCCGCATCAGCACGGCGCCTGGCGCCGATGTCCGCATCGATCAGAGCTTCGACCTCGCCGGCAAGATCGTCATGCCCGGCGGCATCGACATCCACAGCCATGTCGCCGGCGGCAAGGTCAATCTCGCCCGCGCTTTGATGACCGAGGACCATCGCGGCCATGAATGCGCCCATGACGGCGAGCGGCGCAGCGGCAGCGGCCATGCCGCACCCAGCACCTTCCTCACGGGATATCGCTATGCCGAGCTCGGCTACACCGCCGCCTTCGAGCCGGCGATGGTGCCGAGCAATGCGCGCCACACCCATGCCGAGCTCGCCGACACGCCCATGATCGACAAGGGCTGCTATGTCATGCTCGGCAACGACGATTTCCTGCTGCGCCTCCTGGCCGAAGGCGCCGAGCAGCCGGTGATCAACGACTATGTCGCCTGGATGATGCGCGCCACACATTCGGTGGCGGTGAAGGTGGTCAACCCCGGCGGCATCAGCGCCTTCAAGTTCAACGGCCGCGAGCTCGGCCTCGACATTCCGGCACCCTACTACGGCGTGACGCCGCGGCGCATCGTGGCCGCCCTCTCGCGCGCGGTGCGGGAGCTGGGCGTCGCCCATCCCTTGCATATCCACTGCAACCAGCTGGGCGTTCCCGGCAATATCGAGACCACGCTGGCGACCATCGGGGCGGCGGAGGGCTCGCCCCTCCATCTCACTCATGTGCAGTTCCACAGCTATGGCACCGAGGGCGATCGGCATTTCTCCTCCGGGGCCGCCCGCATCGCCGAGGCGGTCAACGCCAATCCCCATGTCAGCCTGGATGTCGGCCAGATCATGTTCGGCCAGACCGTCACCGCTTCCGGCGACACCATGGCGCAGTACCGCAATCATGTGCTGGCCCATCCGAAGAAGTGGATCTGCATGGATATCGAATGCGACGGCGGCTGCGGCCTGGTGCCCTTCCGCTATCGCGACCAGAATTTCGTCAATGCCCTGCAATGGGCCATCGGCCTCGAGCTCTTCCTCTTGGTCCGCGATCCCTGGCGCATCTTCCTGACGACCGATCATCCCAATGGCGCGCCCTTCGCCGTCTATCCCCATCTGATCCGTCTCCTGATGGACAAGAGCTTCCGCGACGACATGCTGAAGACGATCCATCCGGCCGCGGCGGCGGCAAGCACACTGGCGAGCCTGACGCGCGAATACAGCCTGGAAGAGATCGCCATCATCACCCGGGCCGGGCCGGGGCGGATCCTGGGGCTTGCCGACCGCGGCCATCTGGGCCCGGGCGCCGCCGCCGATATCACCGTCTATACCGAGCAGGCCGACAAGGCCGCCATGTTCGCCACGCCCGATTATGTCTTCAAGGACGGGCGGGTGGTGGTGCGCGACGGCAAGCTGACGCAGATCGTCTGGGGCGCCACCCATGTCGGCGCGCCGGAATACGATCCCGCCATCGAGACCCGGCTCGCCGATCACTTCGAGCGATTCATGACCGTGCGGATGGGCAATTTCCGCGTCTCCGACAGCGAGATCGAGGCGCTGGGCCGCGGCCGGCTCGCGGTCCATCCGGCGAGCGGACCGGCCCTCGCATGATCATCAAGGGCGTCGCCATCGAGGATACCTTCGCCGAGGCCTTCGGCATGCGGGCGACGCGCCTGATCATCACCGCCGACACCGCCGAATGGGCGGAGACCGCGGGGCGAAGCCTGACGGGTTTCGCCACCTCGGTCATCGCCTGCGGCTGCGAAGCCGCGATCGAGAAGCGGCTGGCACCCAACGAGACGCCGGACGGACGGCCCGGAATCACCGTCCTGATCTTCGCCATCAATTCCAAGGAGCTGCAGAAGCAGCTGCAGCTCCGCGTCGGGCAATGCGTGCTGACCACCGTGGGCTCGGCCTGCTTCTCCGGCCTCGAGGCGGCGGAGCAACTGAAGCTCGGCGGGCAGCTGCGCTATTTCGGCGACGGCTTCCAGATCGCCAAGAAGATCGGCGAGCGGCGCTATTGGCGCATTCCGGTGATGGATGGCGAATTCCTCTGCGAGGATCAGGTCGGCATGACCCGCGGCGTCGGCGGCGGCAATTTCCTGATCATCGGCCGCAACACCCGGACGGTGCGCGCCGCCGCCGAGCGGGCGATCGCCGCCATGACCAGGATTCCCAACATCATCATGCCCTTCCCCGGCGGGGTCGCACGCTCCGGCTCCAAGATCGGCTCGAAATACAAGGGCCTGCCCGCCTCCACCAATGACGCGTACTGCCCGACCTTGAAGGCGGAGACGGCGAGCAAGCTGCCGGCCGAGGCGGGCTCGGTGCTCGAATTCGTCATCGACGGCCTCACCGCCGACGACATCTCCGCGGCCATGCGCGCCGGAATCGCCGCAGCGTGCGATGCGGAAGCGGCCGGCGATGTGCTGCAGATCACCGCCGGAAATTACGGCGGCAAGCTCGGCCAGTTCAAATTCCATCTGCGCGAGCTGATGGCATGAGCGGATATACCCTCACCGTCACGAGGCCGCCGCGCCAGCGCCTCGATCTCTCGCCGCTGCTGCCGGAGCATCTGGCCGGCATGACACCCGAGGCGATCGCCGCTATTCCGCTCGCCTGCGGCAACCGGCAGCTGCGCGTCGACGAAGTCTTCGAGGTGGCGCCCGCCGCGGGCGAGGCGCTGATCATCCGCAATCAGGGTGCCCGGCTCGATCTTCTCGGCAGCGCCATGACGACGGGCGAGCTCGTCCTCGAAGGCGATGCCGGCGCCTATGCGGGGCTCGCCATGAGCGGCGGACGGCTCACGATCCGCGGCCAGGCCGGGCCCTTCGCCGGGGCGGCGATGCAAGGCGGGATTCTCGAGATCGGCGGCAATGCCGGCGACTGGCTCGGCGGCGGGCTGCCCGGCGAGCGTCGCGGCATGACCGGCGGGCTCATCCTGCTGCGGGGCGATGCCGGCCGGCGGGCGGCGGACCGTCAGCGCCGCGGCGTCATCCTGATCGAGGGCAATGCCGGGGATTTCCTCGGCGCGCGCATGGTGGCGGGAACGACCATCGTGCTGGGCGAAGCCGTCGGCCGCTATCCCGGCTTCGCCATGAAGCGCGGCACGCTGCTGCTGCGCCATTCGACGGGGCAAATGCTTCCCACCTTTGCCGATGCGGGCTTGCAGGAGCTCGGATTCTTGCGGCTGCTCGGCACTTTCCTCGCCCCTCATTCATCGAAATATGCCGCGGCCGCCCCGCATTTCGCAGCGCTCCGCCGCTTCGTCGGCGATGCCGCCTCCGGCGGCAAGGGCGAGATCCTTGCAGCCGGAGACTGAACCGGCGTCCGAGATCTCACTTTACGTCAGACCGCTGGGCCTGCTGCAGGGTGAGGCCGCAACGACCATGGTCGCGCGAGGCGAGGCTCGCCTCCTGGCCGGCGGCCCTCTGGCCTTTGCCGCTTGCGAGATCGTGACCAGAACCGCCGGTGAAACGCGCCGCTTGATAGCGACCTTGCCCGAAGCCGAGCAATGGGCGTTGGAAGTAGGTGATGCCGATCTCGGCGAGCGTGTCGAGACACGCCTCGATCTGCTGAGCCAGCCCCGTGCCGGCATCGACGAGGCCCCCGCCCTCATGGGAATCGTCAATGTGACGCCCGACAGCTTCTCCGATGGCGGCGAGCATCTCGACCCCGAAGCCGCCGTCGCCTTCGCGCTGGATCAGGTGCGTGCCGGGGCTTCGATCCTGGACATCGGCGGGGAATCGACCCGACCCGGCGCCACCGCCGTCGATGCGGCGACCGAGATCGGCCGCGTCGAGCCGGTCCTGGAGCGCCTCGCGCGGCGGCGCGGCGAGCATCCCGGGCTGCGGCTTTCGATCGATACCCGCCATGCCGCCGTCATGCGCGCGGCCCTCGCCCGGGGCGTCGATATCATCAATGACGTATCGGCCCTCAGCGACGATCCCGAGAGCCTCGCGGTGGCCGCGGCGAGCCGCGCACGCATCGTGCTGATGCATAAGCGGGGCGAGCCGGCGGAGATGAATGTCGCGCCTCGCTACGACGATGTGGCGCTCGACGTCTTCGATGAGATCGAGGCCCGGGTTGAGGCGGCGATGGCGGCCGGCATCGGGCGCGACCGGCTCATCATCGATCCCGGCATCGGCTTCGCCAAGCGCAGCCGGGAGAATCTTGCGTTGCTGCGCGCCCTTCCCCTCTTTCACGGTTTCGGCTGTCCACTGCTGCTCGGGCTGTCACGCAAAGCGTTGATCGGCGGCGAGCAGCGCCGGCTGACGCCGAAGGAACGCCTGCCGGGCTCATTGGCCGCAGCCATGCATGCCCTCGACCAGGGGGTGCAGATCCTGCGCGTCCATGACGTCAGGGAGAGCCGCCAGGTCGTCGACTTCTGGCGCGCCATCAACCTACCCGATCAGCCCGGCCGCTGAGGCAGTTGCTTGTCGCGGCCGAACCCGGGTCCTATGCTCGGAGGCCTTGGGAGGAGAAGACATGCGCAGCATATGGTTTTCCGGCTGTTTCCTTCTGCTCTTCACCGCCACCGCCTTCGCCGCCGACCTCACGCGCGAGCAGGTAAGCGACGCCTTGGCCCGCGCCACCGCGGCGCAGCCGGCGGATTTTTCCGGCAAGTCGCTTGAGAAGCTCGATCTCACCAAGTTGAATTTCACGGGTGCAAAGCTCGCGGGGGCCAATCTCTTCGGCGCCAACCTCATGGATGCCAACCTCACCGGCGCCGATCTCTCCGGCGCCATCCTCGATCTTGCCTGGCTCATGCGGACCAACTTCACGCGGGCCAATCTGACCCATGCCAGCATCCAGGGTCCGGTGGTCGCCATGGGAATGGAGACCAGTGCCGCCCAGGCGCCGATCCTGCCGGGGGCGGATCTCTCCGGGGCACGCATCGTGGCGCGGCTGAATTGGGCCAATATGCAGGGGGCGAAATTCGTCGATGCCCGGATGGGCGCCGATATGAAGAATCAATCCATGGGGCTGATGCGGGTCGATATGTCGAGCGCCAATCTCGCCGGCGCCGATTTCACCGGGGCCGATCTCTTCCACGCCTCGATGCGGTTCACCAAGCTCATGGGGGCCAATCTCAGCGGGGCCAGGCTCGCTTTGGCGGATCTGAGCGGCGCCGATCTGACGGGCGCCGATCTCACCGGCGCCGATGTCAGCGACGCCGATTTCACCCAGGCGGTGCTGACCGGCGCCAAGGGCCTGGACCAGATGAAGGGAAAGCCGCTGAATTTGCCGGGCCAGTGAGGGCGTGCTGAGGCCCTAGCCCCGCTTGACGAAACTCATCCGCAGCAGACAAACCACGCCCAGCTTGAAAGCCGCGGCAAACTCCCGGAGATAGCGGCGGAAATCCGTGACCTCGGTTTCGCCGACCAAGGCGACGGCCGCGTCATGCCGGGCCACGAGATTGCGCTCCCAATGACGCAGGGTGCGGAAGTAGTGCTCCCGGTCGTTGCGCAAGGCGCAAAGCTCGAAAATGCCTTCGGCGGCGGCGGCGGGCTCCCAGATCAACGGCAGATCGCTTTCCGGGAAAATCCGCTGCGCGATGAAGGCCGATTGCCGGCGAACCGTCTCGCTTGGCGGGGCGGGGTAGGCGATGGTCTGGAGCGAGAGGCGTCCGCCCGGCACCAGGACCCCGTCGCACCAGGCGAAGAATTCCCGGTAGGCCTCGAGCTTCTCCGCGCCACTCATGCCGGGATGGACGAAATGCTCGAAGGCCCCGATGGAGATGATGGCGTCATAGGGCTGGTCCGGCCGATGATCGCGCCAGCTCTCCTCGCGCACCTCGATCCCGGGCCGCGGGTCGCGCCGGATCCAGCTCGCCTGAGAGGCGCTGAGGGTGAGCCCGACGGCCTGCGTGACGCCGGCGGGACCTGTGAGCCGCCGCAACAGCCCGCCCCAGCCGCAGCCGATATCGAGCACGCGGGCCGCACCCGCGGCACCGGCTGCTTCGATGTGATGGTCGAGCTTGCGGATCTGGGCTTCGGCCAGATCATCCGTGCCGTCGAAGAGGGCACAGGAATAGATCATCTCGGGATCGAGCCAGAGCTTGAAGAACTCGCTGCTGACGTCGTAGTGGACGCCGATCGCTTCGGGGGATGCGCCCTTGTGCCGCGGCGGCTCGCCCGCGGCCCCATGCTCCGGCTTGCCGCTCACTCGGCCGGATATACCCGGTGCTCGCGCGTGACCAACCGGCCACCCAGCCGCGCGGCGGCAAGGTGCGGGCTCGGGGTGATGATGTCGTGGGCGAGGCCGAGGGCGCCGAAGAGGCGCACCGTCAAATAGGTGACGTCCAATTCCCACCAGCGATGGCCATGCCGGGCCGAGCGGGAATCTGCATGGTGGTTGTTATGCCAGCCCTCGCCATTGCTGATGATCCCGATGAAGAGATTGTTCCGGCTCTCTTCGTCGGTGGCATAGCTGCGATAGCCCCAGAGATGCGTCACCGAATTCACCGACCAGGTGATATGCCAGACCAGGACGGTGCGGAGGAACACGCCCCAGATCAGCAGGCTCGCGGCGAATTGCAGCGCCTGCAGGGGTGTGCCGCCCAGCAAGAGCTCGCCGGCAAATCCGCCCAGGAAGAACACGAGCCAGGAGAGGAAAATGATCTGGACCCAGCGGCCGTTGCGCTCGAGCTTCCTGTAGAAGCGATCGCTCAACACATCCTTGGCATAGCGGTCGTAGATGCGAAGCCGCGTCAGATCCTCGTTCTCGACCAAGAGCCAGCCCATATGGCCCCAGAAGAAGCCGGCGAGCGGGCTGTGGGAATCCTCCTGCTCGTCGGCGTATTGGTGATGCCGGCGGTGCACCGCCACCCAGCGGGCGGGGGTATCCTGCAGGCAGCAGACACCCAGGATCGCAAGGCCATGCTCCAGCCATTTCGGGCAATTGAGGCCGCGATGGGCGAGCAGGCGGTGATAGCAGAGATTGATGCCGAGGGTTCCGAAGACATAGCAGCCGGCAATCGCCAGCACGACCCCGGTCCAGCTGAAGAACCAGGGCAGGAAGGCCAGCAGGGCGACGAGGTGGTAGCCGATCACGCCGATCGCATAGACCCAGGCGATCTTGCGGAAATTAACTGAATCTGGCGTCGGCAGCCGATTGAGCGGTTTAGCGGAACCGGCCGTACGAACATCCATCAAATCCGGCTTTTCGGTTAGTTATTGGGGAACTCGCCGACGGCTCCTTCCCGGGACCTCAATATTATCCCCAAAATCACCGAACCGCCAGCGCTCCACGAGGAAATACCCGCGAAAGAGGCCGGTTCCCTCGCTCGTAGCCGGTTGCGACGCCTTCCGCGATTGACCTATTGGAACAGCTTCATGGCGCTGGCCAGGGTGTTGTAGACGCCCCAGGCCAGGGGGATACCCACGAAGCCCCAGGCGAGGACCAGATGCAGCGTCGTTGTACCTTGGCCTTGCGTGTTCATGGCGATCTCCCTCAATCGGCGAGGCCGAGGGCCCCGGCCTCCTCCGTCATGTGATGGCGTGAATCGACCGGACGGATGAAGAGGTTGCAGAAGAAGCCGACCACCAGCAGCCCCGCCATCAGATACATCGTGATGTTATAGGCATCCGCCTTCGGGACACCGTGGCTGATGTTGTATTCGCGGATGTAGTTGACGAGGACGGGGCCTGCGATGCCGGCCACCGACCAGGAGGTAATCAGCAGCCCGTGGATCGCACCGACATAGCGCGTGCCGAACATGTCGCGGAGATAGGCGGGGATGGTGGCGAAGCCGCCGCCATACATGCTCAGGATGATCACGAAGCAGAGCACGAAGAGGGGGACGCTGCCCATGTCGCCCGCGGTCGGCACCAGGGCATATAGCAAGGTTCCCAGGGCAAAGAAGCAGAAATAGGTGTTCTTGCGCCCGATGAGGTCCGAGGTCGAGGCCCAGAAGAAGCGCCCGCCCATATTGAAGAGGCTCATCAGGCCGACGAGCCCGGCCGCGGCCACCGGCGTGATGCGGCCCGGGAACATCTCCTGGCTCATGGCGGAGGCCTGGCCCAGCACGCCGATGCCGGCCGTGACATTGAGCAGAAGCACGCACCAGATGAGCCAGAACTGCGGCGTTCGCAATGCGTTGTAGACATAGACGTTCTGATCGGTGATGAGCTTCTTCGGCTGGGCGGGCGGAACATAGCCGGCGGGCATCCAGCCCGGGGCCGGCACCCGCACCGTCGCCGCCCCCACCATCATGAAGCAGAGATAGATGATGCCCATCACCACGAAGGTCTCCGCCACGCCGATATGGGTGGGGGTGGAGAATTTCGCCATCAGCCAGACCGACAAGGGCGAGGCGATGAAGGCGCCGCCGCCGAAGCCCATGATCGCCATGCCGGTGGCCATGCCCGGCCGGTCGGGAAACCATCTGATGAGGGTGGAGACCGGCGAGATATAGCCAAGGCCAAGCCCGATCCCACCCAGCACGCCATAGCCCAGATAGACGATCCAGAGCTGGTGCAAGCTGACGCCCAGCGCCGCGACGAGGAAGCCGCAGCCGAAGCAGAGCGCCGAGGTGAACATGGCCCGGCGCGGCCCGCCGTCCTCGACCCAGCGGCCGAAGACGGCGGCCGAGGCGCCCAGGAAGAAGATGGCGATGCTGAAGATCCAGCCCAGATCCGTCAGCTTCCAGTCGTCCGGCGCCGATTGGGTGATGCCGATCAGCTTCGACATCGGCAGGTTGAACACGCTGAAGGCATAGGCCTGGCCGATGCACAGATGCACGCACAGAGCGGCCGGCGGAACCATCCACCGGCTGAAACCCGGCCCGGCGATGGTGTGCTTGCGGTCGAGAAAGGAGAGCAGGCCCATGATGCTTCCTCCAAAGTTACCGGTCCCTTCCGGAAGGACTCGAATTCCGCCGGTAGGTTGAAGCCTTCGGGTTCGCTGCGCAATAGAGAAACAGTCCTAAACTGCAGTGTAGGGGCCGGGGAAAACTAAGAATTCGCACGGCCTGATCACTGGAACTTGGGACAAATTCCGGAAACCGACGGGTCCAGCTGAGCGCCCGAGAATACGACACCATGTCGACGCCTTGTCGTCATTGCCCGCAGCTTGGTTAGCGGTACCCTACTCCTGTTGCGGCTTCCGTCGGAGGCTCCTGAGATCGGGGTCCTGCCCGATCGTGCCCCTCGCGGCATAGTCCTCGATGTCCGCCGCCTCCAGGAGGATCTCGGTCGTCGCCCCGAGATGGCGGGTCAGCAGCAGGACGGCGCGCGCGGCATCGCGCGCCAGCACGGCATCCAGGATGCCCTGATGCTCGGCGGCGACGTCGCGCGCGCCGGTGGTCAGCGGGATCGAGAGACGGCGGTAGCGCTCGCTCTGGGCGTAGAGCTGGCTGTGAAGGCGCAGCAGCCAGGGAGAATCGCCTCCATTCACCAGCGCCAGATGGAAGGCGGCATGGGCGCCGGCCCAGTCGTCATCCGCGCGTGCGGGATCGGTCGGCACGCGCTCCGGCGTGCGCGACAGGCGATGGAAGGCAGCGACCAGCCGCAATTCCCATTCGACCGTGCCGACGGCAATGGCGCGCCGCAGACAGAGGCTCTCGATCTCGATCCGCACCATCGTCAGATCCTGCAGCTCCGCCACCGAGATGGGTGCCGCGCGGAAACCGCGCTGCGGCTCCGAGACGACGAGCCCGTCCGAGGTCAGGCGGGAGAGAGCCTCCCGGATGGCGCCGAGGCTTACCGAGAAGCGGTCGCAGAGATCCTGGATCTTCAGCCGGCTTCCGGGCGGGATGCGGCAGGCAAGCAAATCGGCCCGCACCGCTTCATAGGCGCCTTGCGTCAGGTTAGGCCCGGCGTCCCGGCTCATGAGTTTCCCGTTCAGGGGAGCGTGATGGGAATATATTATCACGATTAAAAGAAATGTCTTTCAGAAAATATATTTTAGTTTGACAAATATAATTTTACTGCGAAGCTGATCCGATCGGCGACGGGCGCTGATGGCGCCGCGTCATATCGATCGAGGGAAGCTCGTCTGGCTGAGGCCATGAACCAAGCCCATCCACGGCCGGTTGGCGACATCGACAGAGCGGCGGCGTCGGCGGGCGAGCGCCGCGAGCCCGCGTCGACTCCGACGATGATCGATGTGCAGGAGGTCTCCAAATCCTTCCTCGCCAAGGGCAGCACCCCCGTTCATGCGCTGAAGTCGGTCAGCGTGGCGATCCGCGACAACGAGTTCTTCACCCTGCTGGGCCCATCGGGCTGCGGCAAGACGACCCTGCTTCGCCTCATCGCCGGCTTCGAGGCGCCGACGGCGGGCCGCATCCGCATCGGCGCGCAGGATGTGGCCGCCCTCCCGCCGCAGAAGCGGCCGGTCAATACCGTCTTCCAGAGCTATGCGCTGTTTCCCCATCTGAACGTCGCGGAGAATGTCGCCTTCGGGCTCCAGATGCGCCAATGGCCGGCGTCGGAGATCGGCGTCCGGGTTGCCGAGACCCTGGCCATGGTGCGGCTCGAGGGGTTTGCCGGCCGCAGGCCCGCCCAGCTCTCGGGCGGCCAGCAGCAGCGCGTGGCGCTGGCCCGTGCCCTGGCGCCCAAGCCCAGCGTGCTGCTGCTCGACGAGCCGCTTTCGGCCCTCGATCTGAAGCTGCGCAAGGAGATGCAGAGCGAGTTGAAGCGCCTCCAGCAGGAGACGGGGATCACCTTCGTGCTGGTCACGCATGACCAGGAGGAGGCGCTCGCGATGTCGGACCGCATCGCGGTCATGCGCGACGGCCATATCCTGCAGATCGGCCGGCCGAAGGATATCTACGACAATCCGAGCTGCCGCTTCGTCGCCGATTTCATCGGGGAGGCGAACCTCATCCCCGGCCCCAGCCTCGGCCGCGATCCCGCGCTCACTGTCACCATCCGGCCCGAGCGCATCCATATCACGCAAACGGGGCGCGGGCGCGTTCGGGGGAAGATTTCGAACGTCACCTTCCTTGGCCTGGACACGCTCTACGAAGTGACGATCGACGGCGATGCACGCATTCGTGTTCGCCGCCGCGAAAGCGAGGACGGTTTCGCGCGAGGCGAGAGCGTCGCCCTCGACTGGCCGGCGACGGCCGAGCGCGAGCTGTCGAGCTGAGGGCCGCGGGAATGGGAAGGAACCGCACCCTCCTGCTGATCGCGCCGGCGGTCCTCGTCATCGGGTTCTTCATGCTGATCCCGATGTTCATCGCCCTCTCCTATTCCTTCCTGACGGCCAATCCCTATGGCGGGGTGCTGCCGCCGCCGACCTTCGATGCCTATGTGCAATTCCTGTTCCAGCGCGATTTCGACGACAGCCTGGTCTATTCGCCGAGCTACATCTTCATCATCCTGCGCTCGGTCTATCTCGCGGTCGCGACCACCGGCATCTGCCTCGCGCTCGGCCTGCCGGTCGCCTGGTACATCGTCTGCCAGACGGAGGAGCGCCGGCGCTTCCTGCTTTTCGTCATCACCCTTCCCTTCTGGATCAATACCCTGATCCGCACCTATTGCTGGATCCTGATCCTCAGGGACGAAGGCGTGGCCAATGACCTGCTGCGCTATCTCGGCGTGATCAGCCAGCCTTTGCCGCTGCTCTACAACGACGGCTCGATCCTGCTGGGCCTCGTCTACACTTTCCTGCCCTTCATGGTCCTGCCGATCTATTCGACCCTGGAGCGCATCGACCCGCGGCTGATCGAGGCGGCCTATGACCTCTATGCCACGCGCATGGCGGTCTTCCGCCGGGTGGTCTGGCCGCTGGCCAAGCCCGGGGCCCTGGCCGGGGCCACCCTCGTCTTCGCCCCCTCGCTCGGCTCCTTCCTGGCGCCCGATCTTCTCGGCGGCGGCAAGAAGCTCCTGATCGGCAGCCTGATCCAGATGCAGTTCACCTCTTCGCGCAACTGGCCCTTCGGCGCGGCGCTCTCCACCGTCGTGACCGTCGCCGTGCTGCTGGTGCTGGTCTGGCGCACGCGCCAGACGCACCGGCGGGACCAGAGGGGGCGGGAGCAAAGGGCATGAGCGCCAAGCCCATATCTTCGACTGGCGGCGCACCCCCGGCCTGCCCTCCTTCACGGCGCTGATCGTCGCCTTCCTCTATGCGCCCTTGCTGGTCCTGGTGATCTATTCCTTCAACGCCAGCCGGATGACGACGGTCTGGTCGGGCTTCAGCCTGCAATGGTTCGTCCAGGTCGCCCATAACGGCGATATCCGCGGCGCGGCGCTGAACAGCCTGATCATCGCCGTCGCCGCCACCATTGCCTCGACCGCCATCGCGACGGCCGCGGCCCTGGCATTGGAGCGGGGCGTGATGCCCTTCGGGCGCGGGCTGGTGACCGGCATGATCGCCATGCCGCTGGTGGTGCCGGAGATCATCGTGGCCATCACCACCCTGGTCTTCTTCTCGGCGCTGGGCATGCATTACGGCCTGCTCAACCTGATCATCGCCCATACCGTCTTCTGCATCCCCTTCGCCGTGCTGCCCATCCGGGCGCGGCTCCTCGACATGGGCGGCACGCTGGAGGAGGCCGGGCGCGATCTCTATGCCGATGAATGGCAGCTCTTCCGCCGCATCACCTTGCCGCTGCTGATGCCGGCCATCGGCGCCGGGGCCATCATGGCCTTCGTCGTCTCCCTCGACGATTTCCTGATCAGCATGATGGTGTCGAGCGCCGGCTCCACCACCTTGCCGGTCTATGTCTACGGCATGATGCGCCTGGGCGTGACGCCCGAGGTGAACGCCATCTCCACCATTCTGCTCGTCGTCTCGCTGATCTTCGTCACCGCAGCGCTTCTGCTGGGCCGGCGATATCAGCGGACGGCCTGATTCGACGCGACCAACACCAGAGGAGGACATAATGAATCGCTTGAAAAAAAGTCTGGCGGGCGTTGCCTTGGCGCTTGGTGCGCTCTGCACCGGGTCCCACATCGCGGCAGCGGATTCCGGCGTGCTGCATATCTACAACTGGACCGACTACACCTCGCCGGAAATGGTGAAGAAGTTCGAGCAGGACACCGGCATCAAGGTCACCATCGATACCTATGATTCCAACGAGACGGCGCTGGCCAAGCTGAGCTCCGGTGCTGCCGGCTATGACGTCATCATCATCAGCAATGATTTCATTCCCATCTTCGTCAACCAGCACCTCCTCCAGGATGTCGGCGTCGCCTCGATGCCGAACTTCAAGAACCTGGAGGCGCAGTATCAGAAGCGGGCCTGGGATCCCGAGGCGAGATATTCCGTGCCCTGGGTCTGGGGGACGACCTCCTATTCCGTCAATACCGACGTCTACAAGGGGCCGACCGACAGCCTGAAGCCGCTGTTCGAACCGCCGGCGGAGCTCAAGGGCAAGATCGGCATGTTCGGCTCGCCCAGCGAGGTCATGTCCCTGGCGCTGGTCTATCTCGGCAAGCCCCAGTGCAATACCGATCCCACCGACCTCAAGCAGTTGAACGCCCTGCTCGAGGCGCAGAAGCCCTTCGTGAAGGTCTACAACTCCGACGGCACGGTGGAGCGCCAGGTGTCGGGGGAGACCGTGATGCATCAGCAATGGTCGGGCAAGGCGCTGGAGACGCGCCAGCAGAAGCCCGCCTTTAGATATGTCTACCCCAAGGAGGGCATCATCGGCTGGATGGACAATGTCGCCGTCCCGACCGGGGCGCCGGATCTGGAGAACGCCAAGAAGTTCCTGAACTTCCTGATGGACCCGGAGAACATCGCCTTGCAGCAGAAGTCGACGGGCTATCAGAGCGCCGTCACGGGATCGAACAAATTCCTGCCGCCGGAGATCGGGAATTCCCCCGAATTCAACCCGCCGGCCGATCTCAAGATCACCTTCGCGCCTTCCTGCCCGGAAAAGGCGACGCGCGCCTATGACCGGATCTGGACGAACCTGCGCCAGTAACGTGTAGAGTTGGGCAGGGATTGCCGGACGCATCGGCAACCCTGCCCCGCTCGCGTCTCAACTGGAACGGTCGCCACCATGTCCGCCATCACCCTGACGCAGGAGCTCACCCGCCTTCGCTCCATCAATCCGCCGGGGGACGAAAAGCCCTGTGCCGAGCTTCTCGGCCGGCTCCTGGAGGCGGCCGGGCTGGACGTGACCTTCCATAGCTTCGCCGAGGGACGCACCAGCCTCATCGCGACGCTCGAAGGGCCGGACAACGCCCCGCCCCTCTGCTTCACGGGACATCTGGATACCGTGCCGCTCGGCACCGCCGCCTGGGATTTCGATCCCCTGGGCGGGGAGATGGACGGCGACCGCCTCTACGGCCGCGGCTCCAGCGATATGAAGAGCGGCGTCGCCGCCATGACCCTGGCGGCGATCGAGCTCGCCCGGCTGCCCCGCCGCAAATCGGGCCTGGTCCTGATCTTCACCGCGGGCGAGGAGACGGGCTGCGACGGCGCCCGCTTTCTCGTCGGGCTGGGCGATGTCCTGCCCAAGGCTGGGGCGCTGGTGGTGGGCGAGCCGACCGGCAATGCGCCCCTCGTCGGCCATAAGGGCGCCCTTTGGCTGCAGGCCGCCTTCCGCGGCGTGACGGCCCATGGCTCCATGCCCGAGCAGGGCGACAATGCCCTCTACAAGGCGGCGCGCGGCGTGCTGAAGCTGGCGGAGCATGGCTTCAACCTGCAGCGCCATCATCATCTCGGCGGGCCGACGATCAATGTCGGCTCCATGCATGGCGGGCTCAACATCAACTCCGTGCCGGACCTCGCCAAGGTCGAGATCGATATCCGCACCATCCCCGGTCAATCCAACGATGCGCTCTGCGAGGAGATCGGCGATCTCCTGGGCAAGGACGCCGAGCTCTCGCGCATCGTCGATGTCGGCGCCGTGGCCACCAGTCCGGAGAATCCCTGGATCGAAAGCGTCTTCGCGCTCTGCGAGCGGGCGACCGGCGAGCCCGTCGATCCCCGCGGCGCCACCTACTTCACCGACGCCTCCGTGCTGGTGCCGGCCATGGGCCATATCCCCGCCTTGATCCTCGGCCCCGGCGAGACCGCCATGGCGCATAAGACCGATGAATACTGCCTGGTGACGAAGATCGAGGGCGCCGTCGAGCTCTATACCGAGATCGCACGGGATTGGATGGGGAGCTGAGCTAGCGCGTCAGGAAGGACACTCCCTCTCCCGCACCTCGCCTGTTGCCCTGGATCCCCGCTTTCGCGCTATCGCCCGCCCCGCTGATCGCGCCGACACGCGCGCTTCGGGGCCGCGCCCCCGGCAGGGCGGCTGCACTCATTGCGCTGCGGCCTGCGCCCTTCGGGGGCGGGCCGGGGTCGGCCGTGGCCGTTTTCCTTTCTATCGCCTCCCCCCTGGCGGGGGAGGGTTAGGCTGGCGGGTCGGATCCGCAACCGGCGGATCATCAAGAAGCTTCGCTGCATCGACTGCAATATTAAAATCTATGGCCAGCCCCATCCCGGTCCGCCCCCGTCAAAGCGCGTGCCTATCAAAGGCCCGCAAAGGGCGGGGGAAGAAAGGAGCATGCGCCGCTCCACGAAATATGTATATGCTACCGCTTTCGCGGGATGACGGAATGAGGGATCGCGCGGGGTTGGATCGGTCAGCGAATTTCCCTCCACCGTCATTCCCGCGAAAGCGGGAATCCAGGGCCACAGGCTCGGGACTCTCCTAGCCGGCGTAGCCTTTGAGCTTCGTCACCAATTCCTCCGGTACCTCGACCCCGTCACGCAGGGCGGCGCGGCGGTGGTCGTGGCGCTTGTCGCCCGGCAGGCGGGCGCCGGGCTGCTCGGCGATCAGCTCGGCCAAGCCCGCAAGGCGTTCGCCCAGATTCTCGCCCCCGGTCGCTCGCGGGGCCAAAGCGATGAAGAGCTGTCCCACATCCGGCGGCCCGCCTTCGTTGCCGCCGAAGGAGGACGCCTCATGGGACCAGCTCGCGCCCGTGAGGCCAGCGGCGAGGATATCCACCATCAGGGCAAGGCCGTAGCCCTTGGGCCCGCCGAGCGGACCGACGCTACCGCCGGCCAGCAAGGCCTTGGGATCGGTGGTCGGCTTGCCCTGGGAATCGAAGACCCAGCCCGGCGGCACTTCTTCGCCCCGGTTCGCCGCCTGGACGATGTTGACTCGCGCCGTGGCGCTGGAGGCCATATCGACGACGATCGGCGGACCGTTCGGACGCGGTGCGGCAAATCCGATGGGATTGGTTCCGAACAGGGCCTTGCTGCCGCCCCAGGGGGCGATGGAGGCCGAGCTGTTGGCGAAGGCGAGCGCCACCAGCCCGCGCTGGGCCAAGCGCTCGACGAACCAGCCGACGACGCCGGCGGAATAGGAGCGCGCAATCGCCAGCACGGCGACGCCTGAGGCTTCGGCCATCTCGGCGAAGCGGGGCAGCGCCAGCAGAAAAGCCGGGTGGCAGAAACCATGGCCGGCATCGACCCGCAGCACCGCGGGCGCCGCCTCGACCATGCGCGGCACCGCATCCCCCTTCACCTTGCCGCAACGCAGATGCTCGCAGTAGATCGGCAGATATCCCAGGCCGACGTTGCGAATGCCCTCGGCCTCCGCCTCGCGGATCGAATCGGCCACCGGCGCCGCCTGACCCTCACTTGCCCCGCTGCCCCGCAGCGCGGCGAGGCTCAGCTGATAGATCTGCTCCAAGGTCAATTGCATGTTCGCGTCCTTGATTGTCTGCGACGTCACGAGACCGGCGGGGCGCCGCCGCTGGCCTTGCGCCGGGCGATGAAGGGATCGAGCAGCTCCGCCACACCCGCGGCCGCATCGGGTTCCTGGAATTCGGCGAGCCTTTTCTTCCAGATCGCGTTTGCCCTGAGGGTCGCGTTCTTGCTGCCGGCTTCGCTCCAGCTGCCGAAATTCGACCAATCCGCCACCAGCGGATCATAGAAGGCCGTGCGATAGCGTGACATCGTGTGCTGGGCGGAGAAGAAATGTCCACCCGGCTCGACCTCCGCGATGGCGTCGAATCCGATCGCCCCCGCATCGCCCGGCGTAGGCACGCAAAGCTCGGCGATGGTCTGGAGCGCCTCGACATCGCAGATGAATTTCTCGAAGGAATCCGTCAGCCCACCCTCCAGCCAGCCGGCGGAATGGATCAGCACGGTGGTGCCGGCGAGCACGGCACCCCAGAGGCCGAATTGCGTTTCATTGGCCGCCTGGGCATCCGAGATATTGGCCGCGCTGCCGCCGCCGGCCCGCCAGGGCAGGCCGATATGCCGCGCCAGCTGGCCCGCGCCCAGCGTCGCCTTGACATGCTCCGGCGTTCCGAAAGCCGGGGCCCCCGACTTCATGTCCACATTGCTGGAGAAGCTGCCATAGACCACCGGCGCGCCGGGTCGCGTCAATTGCGCCAAGGTGATGCCGGCCAGCGCCTCGGCATGCTGCAGCGTGAGAGCGCCGGCGACGGTGATGGGCGCCATCGCGCCGGCCAGGCAGAAGGGCGTGATGATGGAAACCTGGCCCCAGCGGGCGAAATCGATGATGCCTTGCGCCATGGCGATATCGAGCTGGCGTGGCGAATTCGTATTGATGACGGTGTAGCAATGGACGCCGCCGAGGAACTCCTCCTCTGACAGGCCGCGCGCCAGACGGACCATCTCGAACCCGTCCGTTACCTGGGCTGTCCCGCGAGCATAGAGAAACGGCAGCTTGTCCGAGAGAGTCAGCTGGGCGCGGTTGACGGCATAGTGGCGAAACGGCTGCTCGATATCCTGGGCTTCGACATGCGGACATTGCATATGGATGACGTCGAAGGATTGCGCGAGCCGCACCAGATCCTCGAAATCCGCCAGCCTGCCGGCGCGCCGGCCGCGATCGAGATCGGTGACATTCGGCGCCCCGGCCCCGCCGACGAAGCACAGGCTGCCCAGCTCCAGAGTCAGGTCGCGACGCCGGTCGCCCCCGCGGGCGAGGATCGTCTTGGGTGCCGTCGAGAGGGCCGCCGCCACGATCTCGCGCCCCAGCCGGACGATCTGCGTGGTTTCGTCTACCCGCGCGCCGGCCTGCCGGAAGATCGCGCGCGCCTCGGGCAGCAAGACCATGATCCCCAGCTCTTCCAGCACGCGCAGCGCCGTGTCCTGAATTTCGGCGACCTGCGTCTCGGAAAAGACATCCTGGGAGCGGAACGGGTTGCGCAGATTGCGGTAGTCGGGCTTGCGGGTTTCCTCCCGAGCCTCAGATGCCCGTCCGGCACGCCGGCGCTCGCGCCGGAGATCATGAGTTTGAACGTCGACCATGTCGTCAGACCGGCCGCGCCGCCGAGACTGCCGCCAAAGCGGATCCCATCCGCCGATTCACGTAGCTGTAGAAATCCCAGATCGGCCCCTCGCAATCCGCGGGACCCAGGGGACCCGTCTGGTAGTGACGGGATTTCAGACCTAGCGCCAGGTTGACCAGCACGGCCTTGTCCTCGGCCATGGTCTTCTGAAACAGGTCGACGGCCCAATCCACCGTCGTCTGCGGCCAGTCCGGGCCGTAGAAGATGAGCCCCTGCTTCACCCGCACCCGGTCGACGGATTCGGGCTGGATGCAGATGAAGGAGCTGTAGTCGCTGGCACAACCCACGGCCAGCCCCGGCGGCACGGCAAGCATGACGCAATCGTCGAGCTGGCTGTTGGAAAGCTCGGGATGGCCTTTCTGGGAGCGCGGCAGGTCCGGAGAGAAGCCGGCGTGATAGCCGAAATAGGCCTCTCCCGGCGGGAAGTGGCGGCAGAGCTTGGTCGGATTGACCTTGTGCAGGGTCTGGTGATGGAGGGCCGAGAGATGATAGCCCTCCATGAAATTCTCCAGCATGCATTTCCAATTGGTCGGCCAGACCTCGTCGGCCACATAGCGAAGGACGGCCTGCTCGAGATGATAGGGCCGGATCATGTCCTCCAGCGCCGCGAGCCGGGGGGCGAGCGCGGGCGGATCGGCGGCCAGGGACACGAAGACGAAGCCCTGCCAGATGGTGCAGGCGAATTCCGGCAGGCGGCAATTGCCGGGATCGAAATCGGGCCGCTTGCGCCATGCGCGGGGCACCCAGAAGACGGCCGGCGTCATCATAGGTCCAATGATGATAGGGGCAGACGATGCGCTGCTTATTGCCGCGGCCGCTCGCCATCACCGTGCCGCGATGGCGGCAGACGTTGGAGAGAGCCCGGATCACGCCATCCCGCCCATGGACGACCACCACGGGTTCATCGCATATCCGGACGGCCATGAAATCGCCGGGGGCGGCCACCTCCTCCCGCCGCCCCACGCAGATCCATTCGCGCATGAACAATTGCTCGCGTTCCAAAGCGAGAACGCGGGGATCCGTATAGAACATGCCCGGCATCGAGCGGGCCTGGTCATAGGTCAGGCCGAGGGTGGTCTCCAGGGCCGCCTGAAGCGGTGCGAGGCTGTCATCGATCATGTCTGGTCCTGCCTTGCGCTGCCCGCGCGATGCCGTGGCGCCTCAGTGGAACATCGCCTGGGCGAGGAAGACATGGGCCATGGCCGTCGTCTCGACTCCCGTGACGCCTTGCGTCGTTGCGGTCAGGAAATTGTAGAAATAGGAGAAGATGACGGGCGTCTCGTCGAGCAGGAGGGTTTGGATCTTTCCCGCCGCCGCCCGTTGCGAGCCCAGATCGAGGGCGGCGACATATTGCGACACCAGCCCGTCATATTCCTTGTTCTTGAAATGCGCCGAGTTCCAGGTGCCGTCGCTGGTCAGAGGTGCCGCGAGCAGGACGTTCGGCACGCCGCGATGGCCATAGTCGGTGGCGCCCATCACCGAATCGAGCCAGTCCGACTGGCCGAAGACCGCCTTGCCGTAATAGGCGTCCTGGCTCTCGACATTGAGATCGATGGTGATTCCGATGGGGCGCACCGCCTGCTGGATGATCTGGCAATATTCGGGGATTTCGATGAACTTCTCGGTGGTCAGCTTGACCTTGAATCCGTCCGCGAATCCCGCGGCCGCCATCAATTGCTTGGCCTGGCTGATATCCAGGTCGCGCTGCGGCACCGCGGTATCGGTCGAGGGATAGACAGGCGCGAAGGGGCTGTCGTTGCCGATGTCGGACCGACCGCGGAACAGGCCTTTGACCAGCTTCTGGCGATCCAGGCAGAGCGCGATCGCGCGGCGTACCCGCTTGTCGGTGAAGGGCGCCATGTCGGTGCGCATATGCACCTGGGTATGGGCGCTCGATCGCAGGCTGATGATGCTCACCTTCGGATCGTTCAGCAGCGCCATGCCCTGCAGCACCGGGACCTGAGCGACGACATCCACCACCCGGCCCTGCAAGGCCACGATCTGGGCCTGGATCTCGGCGTAGAAGCTGAACTCGGTCCGTTCCGGCAGCGCCTTCGGGCCCCAATAGTCGGGATTGCGCAGGAAGGAGGCGCCCACCTTGGGCGTGTATTTCTCGAGCTTGAAGGGGCCGGTGCCGATGAAATTCTTCTCGAAGTCGCCGGCATAGTCGGCGGGCAGGATGATGGTGTTGTAGTTGTCCGACGAGACGTAATAGGGAAAATTGCCGTTCGGCGCGTCGAGATGGAACTCGACGGTGTCGTCGTCCACCTTCTTGGTGCCGCCCTTGGACAGCACGCCGCTGAAGGCCGAGAGCGCGTTTGAGGCATTCTTCGGATCGGCGAGGCGATCGATCGTCGCGACCACGTCATCCGCCGACATCGTCTTGCCGTTGTGGAATTTCACGCCCTGGCGCAGCTTGAAGGTCCAGACCGATCCGTCCTGATTGGGCTTCCAGCTCTCGGCCAGCACAGGGCGGAGCCGCAGATCGCCGGCGGAGAGCGCCAGATATTCGCCGGTCTGGCAGAGCATGATGACGCCGCCGGAATCGGGCACCGTGACGGGGTCGATGGCGCCCGAGGGCGTCGTCTGGGCGACGCGAACGGTCCCCGCCGTCGCCGCGCGTGCGATCTGCGGTGCGGCCAAGGATCCGATGCCGCCGGCCGCCGCCAGCAGCAGCGGCGCCGACATGCCGAGGACCGTGCCGTGGCGCAGGAACTCCCGCCGCCCGATATGCCCGGCGCGCAACTCGTCGATCAGATCGTTCTCGACCTCGCTCGACTTGCGGCGAAGCTCGTCCAGATATCGTCCGAAGCTGCTCATCTCATCCGCTCCCTGTCTGCTTGCGTTGTTGCCATGCCCCCGCCGATCGCCACGCTCTTCATGTGGCGCGCTAGGTCGGGGGTCGCTCGTTCAAGTCTCCTCCCACGGGAAGCTATCCAGCCGCCTGTTCCCGGTCTCGGTCACGAGAAGCTGGGTCTCCAGCTTGACGCTTTCGCTGCCGGCCTCGCCCACCAGGCTCTCGACGCAGATGACCATCCCCGGCTCGAACTGGCCGCCGCAGGCCGTCTCGAAATCGGTATGCAGGGGGACGATGGGCCATTCGTCGGCGAGCCCGACGCCATGCGCGGCGAGGGTGTAGCGGTAGGGCTGGTGCTGCTCCGGGATCTGCCAGGATTTCTCGTTGAACTCACGGAAGGCGACCCCGGGCGCTACAAGCGCGAGGTTGTGATGGATCTGCTCCAGGGCGGTGCCATAGAGGCGCTTCTGCGTATCGTTCATCCGGCGGTGGCCGCAGATCCAGGAGCGCGAGAGGTCGGCGCAATAGCCGTAGGGCCCGATCATATCCGTGTCGACGGC
Organism: uncultured Alphaproteobacteria bacterium; assembly: GCA_963757155.1. Taxonomy (GTDB): domain Bacteria; phylum Pseudomonadota; class Alphaproteobacteria; order Dongiales; family Dongiaceae; genus DASXQK01. The sequence continues at coordinate 442,086 of CAVWQS010000040.1, read as the reverse complement.
GATCATGTCGCCGTCGCGGCAGACATAGTCGGAGCATTCGGTGTACCAGGGGTTTGTTCCGGGGCCGGCCTTCAGCAGCCGGGTCTCGATCCACTCGCCGCCGGAGCGCGCATTCTCGAAATGCAGCTCGGCCCAGATCTCCTGCTCGGTCCTGCCCGGCTCGGAGTTCTCGTACATCCGCGCCAGGCCCGCTTCGCAGACGCGGATGGCCCAGCTCATCATCTCGATCTCGTCCGGGCTCTTGATGGCGCGCGCCTTCTCGGTAAGCTCCTGGCCCTCGACATAGATATAGCCGGCCTGTTCCAGCGCCCTCAGCCCCAGCGGCTCGATCTTGTCGATCGCGATCCGCTTGTTGCCGCCGCCATGCCGGCGAAGGAGCTCGACGATCTCGCCGCTCCAGGCCTTGACCTGGCGCTCGACGTTCTCGGCCGCCGCCATGTAGATCCAGGAGACGCAGGGCCTGATCTCGTCGATCCCCGGCAGACCGCGGCAGAGATGCTCGCAGCCGTTGAACTCGAACAGGATCGCCGGCCCCTCGGCGAAGATGAGCGCATAGCGATAGGCATTGTGCAGCGTCCAGAGCTGCATATTCGCGGCGTCGAGGGCATAGCGGATATTGACGGGATCGTAGAGCAGGGCCGCTGCGCAATCATGCCGCTGAAGCTGCTGGCGCAGACGTGCCAGGCGATAGCGCCGTGCGGAATCGATGACGGCCGGCGAGACCGGACTCTTGAGGGGCCGGTCCTTGCCGTCCGCGCTGAGGTAGGCGCGCTTGCGGGGGTCCTTGAAGGCGACGTTCACTTGGTCTCCCTGTTTCCCGTGCTTGGGCGGGTCACTGCGTGCGGCCGTAGAACAACAGCCGCGTATGCTCCTTGAGGCTTCGGCCGGGCTCCGGCGCGTAGCTCAATATGGCGATGGTGCGCGGGACAGGCCCCCCGGACGGCGTCACGCGATGCAGCGAGCGCGCGCCCTTGAACAGCACCAGCGCACCCCGACCCTGCTTCAACTCGCGCACATCGCTCGCGTCGCCATCCAGGACGCGTGAGATCGCCGCATAGCCCTCCGGCGTATCGCGCCGGCTATCCGGCACAAATTCGAAGGCCCCGCCTTTTGCGGCATCGCGCAAGAGCAAGGTGACGGCGAAAGGCGAATTGTCGAAATGCCAACCCAGCTCCTCCCCTTCGCCGTAGAAGCTCACATTGATGGGCGCCAGCGGGTCCTCGAAGGGAAACAGACCCTCCACCTCGAGAACCTCGCAGAGGAAGGAGCGGAAGCAATCGGCGCCGTAGAGCTGGCGCAACAGCGAGCCCGCGGGGATCTGGTCATCGGCCAGCACCGACTTTTCGCTGCGCACAAGGCGATTGCGGGCGTGATCGGGAGGAAAAGCAGCGATCGGCAGGCTGCAGGAAGACATTGTGCGGTTGGCTCGAAACGAAGGCCGCCTCGGCCATCGAATTGGCCTGATCGAGAATTCCGGCCACGGCGGATGAGGGCAAGAACCCCTCCAGCACGAAGGCGCCGGAAGCGGACAGGCTCGATTTCGCCGCTTCGACCAGGCGCCGGCATTCCAGCGATTCCGGTCGGTGAAGTGGGTAGCGGTCGAGCCGAATGATATCGGCGAGCTCGCCCTCGGCTTTACTGGATTCCCGTCGCGTCGGCTGCGCCCGCCCTGCCATGAACCACCCCTGATGGCCGTCTCCGGAGCAAGCTAGGGTGAAGAGGAACGTGCAGCAATTTCAAAATTATCAAATTATAATTGAGTTTTCCGCAATCTAGCGCCAGCGCCGGCCTGACCCTTGCGCGCCTGCCGCCGCCGCTGCGCGAAGAAATCCCGCAAAAGCAGCGCGACGTCGTAGGCCACGGTCCCCTTCCCGTCCGTGGACCGCAGCAGCGCCGCCCAGGCGATTTTCACGCCTCCCTTGCCCAAAGCAAGTCCGATCAGGCGGCCATCGTCCAGATCGGACTGCACCGCCCATTTGCTGAGAATCGTCATTCCCTGTCCGCCGCGGGCCAAGGCCGCGGCGGATTTGGGTGCTGCGACGACGATATAGCGATGCGGCGCGGCATGGGCCGGCAACAGATATTCCAGATATTCGAAGCCCGGGCGCACCGAGAGGCTGTAAGTGTAGAAATCCTCCGGTGCCACGTCTTCCGCGCGCATGAAGCGGCGCTTGGCGAGCCGATGGGACGGTGCCACGAGGGCGACGAGATCGTCGGCGAAGAGCTCGACCCTGGAGGTTCCCGGGAAATCATCGACAAGGGGAGTCATGACGATATCGACGCCATGTCCCTTCAGGGCGTCGAGCTCATCCTTGTCGTCGTCGGCGAGTTCCAGGCGGATCCCAGGCTTGGCCTTGGCCAGATAGGCCGCGAAATCGGGAAACCAGTCGAAGCTGCGATAGATCGACATGCCGATGCGGATGACGTGATGCACGTCGCTGCCCAGCCGCGCGGCAACGCTCTCGACGCGATCGAGATCCGCCAGAATCCGCTCGGCGGCCTGAAGGATGTATTCGCCCGCCGGGGTGAGCCGCACCCGATTGCTGGCCTTGGCGAACAGGGCGAGGCCCAGCCTGGCCTCGGCCTCGTCGATCCGGCGGGAAACGGCCGAGGGCGTGAGCTTGAGGAATTCGGCGATCTTGCTCAGGCGTCCCGTCCGGCGAAAGGCGGCGAGAACCTGAAGATGCTTGATGCTGAGGCGCTGGGTCATCGGGCTCGGCGGGTCTCGGTAGGGATGGAGCTGACCTCTCTATACCGTCATTCCCGCGAAAGCGGGAATCCAGGGCCTCATGCGCCGGACCTTGCCTGTTGCCCTGGATCCCCGCTTTCGCGGGGATGACGAAAGAGAACGACGACGATGATGGAAGATAAGGACTACGCGACTCTTGGAAGATGGATCGAGACGCGCTAGGCGCTCGCCGCGGGCGTCTCGGCAGCGGCGGGGTCGATCTTGGCGGCCAGAAGGATGTTCGTCGTCTCGGTCATATGTGCCGTCACCAGAGCGACGGCCTTCTCAGCGTCACGGCCCAGCGCGGCATCCATGATGGCCTGATGCTCATCGCCGATCCTGCGGGTCTGGCGCGCGAGCGACACGGAGAGGCGGCGATAGCGCTCGCTCTGGTCGTAGAGCTGGCTGTGGAGCCGCAGCAGCCAGGGGCTGCCGCAGCCCTCCACCAGGGCCAGATGGAACGCTGCATGGGCGGCAGCCCATTCGTCGTTCGAGCGCACCGGATCGTTGGGCGCGCGCTCAGGCGTGCGCGAGAGGCGATGGAAGGCGGCGACCAGCCGAGCCTCCCAGTCGACATCGCCAAGTTCGATGGCGCGCCGCAGGCAGAGGGCTTCGATCTCGATCCGCACCCGGGTGAGGTCGCTGAGATCCTCGGGCGAGATCGGCGCCGCGCGAAAGCCGCGCTGGGGCTCCGCCACCACCAGCCCCTCGGAGGTCAGGCGCGAGAGCGCCTCGCGGATCGCGCCTAGGCTGACGGAGAGCCGGGTGCAGAGATCCTGAATCTTGAGGCGGCTTCCCGGAAGGATGCGGCAGGACAGCAGGTCCGCGCGCAGATCCTCATAGGCGCCTTGGGTGAGGTTGAGGGAGGTGTCGCGCGCCATGGCCTGTCTGCGGGGAGGCTCCAGGTCGTGAGTTGATATATTATCTATGACACGGGCGCCCGGCATCATAAAATATATTTTTATTTGACTTATATATACCCGACATAGCAGGCTTCCGCGGCGGCAAGACAGGAAGGAGACAGCAGATGAACAGGGTCATGTTCCGGGGCGCGATGGTCTGGGACGGCAGCGGTGCCGAGGCTTATCCGGCCGATGTGCTGGTCGAGGGCAAGCGAATCCGCACCATAGCCAGGACGGTCGGCCAGCTCTCGGCGGAAGGTGCCACGGTCATCGACGGCCGCGGCAAGACCCTGCTGCCCGGGCTGGTGGAGGGCCATGCCCATATCTCCTTCGGCGGCGCGGTGAACGACAAGGACCTCGGCGACATTCCGCCCGAGGAGCATGTCCTCCTCACCATGCGCAACGCCAAGACGCTGCTCGATCATGGCTTCACCAGCGCCTATAGCGCGGCCAGCGCCAAGATCCGCCTCGACGTCGTGATCCGCAACGAGATCAACGCGGGGCGCCTCCCCGGCCCGCGCATCCGGGCCTGCGGGCCGGAGATCACCGTCACCGGTGGCCTCGGCGACGAACGCAAGCAGCATATGTATTACGAGAGCTTCGGCATGATCGCCGACGGCGCCGACGAGATTGCCCGCGCCGTGCGCCTCTGCTGCCGCGAGGGCGTGGACAATGTGAAGGTCAATATCTCCGGCGACGATCTGGGGCCCATGGCCCGGGGCGGCGTCACCGTCATGCGCGAGCATGAGGTTGCCGCCGCCGTCGAGGTCGCCCGCGATTTCGGCAAGAAGATCAATTGCCATGCCCGCGCCTCCAACTCCGTCAAGCGCGCGGTGCGCTGCGGCATCGATGTGATCTATCACTGCGAATCCGCCGATGAAGAAGCCCTCGACATGCTGGAATTGGTGAAGGACCGCATCTTCGTGGGCCCGGCCATCGGCATCATCTATGGCACGCTCTATGAGGGCGAGCCCTTCGGCTTCACCCATGAGATGGCGCTGGAGATCGGGATGCAGCGGGTCATCGACGACAGCCGCAAGGTCTATAGCGAGCTGCGCAAGCGCGGCGTGCGCGCGCTCATCGGAGGCGATTACGGCTTCGCGCAATCGCCCCAGGGCGACAATGCCCGCGACCTCAAGCATTTCGTCGACCTCCTGGGCTATTCGCCAAGCGAGGCGCTGCAATGCGCCACCCGCTTCGGCGGCCAGGTCATGGGGATGGGCGACGAACTGGGTCAGGTGAAGGAAGGCTTTATCGCCGATCTGCTCCTGGTCCCCGGCGATCCGCTGAAGGATCTCGCCATGATGGTTCCGGAGAAGAACCTCCACGTCATCATGAAGGACGGCGCCCTCTACAAGAACGAGACCCAGGCGGCAGCACAGGAACGCGCGGCCTAGACGAGCCGTCGCCATGGCGGCGCCGCAGATTCCCATCGAGGTCGACGAGGCCACCGGCGCCTGGCGGACCGATGGCCTACCCATGGTCTATCTGCCGCGGCATTTCCTGGTGAACAATCACCTTGCCGTGGAGGAGGCTCTCGGCCTCGATGCGTATCGGCGCATCCTGCAGGTAGCGACCGAGAAATCCGCGCTGCACTGGTGCCGGTCCGAGGCCAAGACCCATGGCTTGGCGCCCGAGGCGACGGTCCGGCATTATTTCAAGCGCCTGTCCCAGCGCGGCTGGGGTCAGTTCTCCGTCGATTTGCTCGACGTCGCGGGCCGGCGCGGGCAACTCAGCCTGCGGAATTCCGTCTTTGCGCTGGAAGCCGGCGCGGCACAGGGCAAGCGCGTCTGCTACATGTTCGAAGGTTTCGTCACCGGCGGCTTTCGCTATCTGCTGGAGGACAGCGCCCCGGCATCGACGGTCACCTGCCACGAAGCCCTATGCGTGGCGGAAGGCAGGCACGAGCATTGCCGCTTCGATGTCGAGGCAAGGCCGTCGTAAATCCCCTCGTCCGTCATCCCCGCGAAAGCGGGGAGGTGGATTCACATTTGAAGTGCAACAGTTGAGCCAGGAATGCCTCGGCTGGGGTTTGGAAGTCCAGGCATTTTCGTGGGGTATTGTTGTAGGCGGCGACGACGGCATTGAGGATTTTGGGACGGACGGCGGCGAGATCGGTTTTGCGTGGCAGGGGCCGGCGCATGCGTCCGATTGCGTTCTCGATCCCGCCCTTTTGCCAGGGGCTGTGGGTATCGCAGAAGAAGGTTTGGATACCGAGGTCGGCTTTGAGGCGGTAGTGCTCGGCGAACTCGGTGCCGTTGTCGAAAGTGATGGTTTGGCGCAGTTCGGGAGGCAGGGGTTCGAGCCAGGCGATGAGTTGTCGCGCGGTGGGTTCGGCAGCTTTGTTTGGCTGTCTGGCGAGGATGAGGATACGGGAGACGCGCTCGTGGGCGACCAGGATGGCCTGGCCATAGGTTTTGAAGAGCATGAGGTCGGCTTCCCAATGTCCTGGGAAGGCCCGGCCGTTGGCGGCCTCGGGGCGCTGGGCGATGGAGACACGGCCCTTGATGGAGCTCGCGGACGACCCGCCTTTGCGGCCGCGCCAGCCGCGTTTGGCTTTGGCCCTGGGAAGATAGTGCCGCCAGGAGCCGTCGTTGGTGCGGCGGATCTGGGCATAGATGAAGCGATAGATGCTTTCATGGCTGATGCCGGTTGCAGCCTTGTCGCAGGCCAGCCGGCCGGCGATCTGTTCGGGCGACCAGCCGTGCCGGAGGCGATCGAGCACGAGGCGGCGCAGCTCGCCGTCGCGCTCCAGGCGCGATCCGGTCCAGCGCCGGGCTTTCGCCTGCTCATGAGCATGGCTCGGCCTGTAGCCGACCTGCTTGCCCCGGTTGCGCCTCAGCTCGCGAGAAACCGTCGATGGCGGGCGATCCAGAGCTGCCGCGATTTGGCGGATGGATTGCCCGTCTTCATGAAGACGGGCAATCCGGCACCGTTCATCCAATGACAGGTGCTCATATTGCTTTCCCATTGCAACACCTTAGACAGGTGTTGCACTTCGTTTGTGAACTCAGGGAATCCAGGGCGAGCGACGGAGCCTGTGGCCCTGGATTCCCGCTTTCGCGGGAATGACGACAAGGAAGAAGGCTCCCTCACCCTTCCAGCAACAGCTTCATCATGGCGTTGCCGAGCTTCGTGCTGTCGGGCCCGTTGCTCAGCACGAAGACGCCGTGGGGCGAGGGCGCGCCGGTGCCCTGCCATTGGGTGAAGCCCATCCAGGAGGTATAGCCGGCGACGCCCCCGTTCTTGTTCAGAACCACCGTCTCGCCGCGGCTCGATTGACGCTTGGCGCGGAACCAGCCGTAGCTCGTCGTCGGCGAGCCGGTGGCGGAACAGGAATGGGAGGTGAAGCTCGGCTTCTGCTGATAGGCCAATGCGTGATCAGTCACCCCGCCGGGCAGCCGGCCCATGTTGTAGAGTAGGAACTGCATCATATCGGCGCCGCAGCTGATGATCCCGCCGGCGCCGACATGGGGCCATTGGGTCGGCAGATAGGGTGCGCGCGGCGGCAGCGCCGCCAATTGCTTCGTATGGCCGCGCGGCAGGCGCGGCTTCAGCTCCGGCGAGAAGAGGCGGGTCTCGGTGGCGGAAAACCGGCTGCAGAAAGCGGCGAGCTGCTGGGCATAGAGCCCGGGAAGCTTGCCCGGCTCGCGGCTGTCGAGGCCGAGGGCGGCCATGGCCAGCAGCGACCAGCCCAGGTTGGAATAGGCATAGCAGGTCCCTTGCTGGTAGGGCGGGTTGTAGTCGCTGAGGAAGCGAAAGAGCGTTTCCAGATTCTCCAGCACCCAGCGCGGATAGACGCCGCCCTGATTGTCCTGGGCGAGGCCGGGCTGATAGATGGCGAGATTTACCAGGGTCAGGTCCGCCACCGCCTGGGACATGCCCATGTCAGGCATATGGCTGCCCAGCGTGCCGGAATAGGGACCATGCAGCATGTAATAGATTCCCTGGCTGAAGACCTTGGAGATCGAGCCGATCTCGAAGGGCGTGCGCTCGTCCAGGGGCAGAGGCTCGCCGAAGGGATTGGTGAGGGTGGAGCCGCCGGCGAAGATCATCTGCCCCACGCCGCCGCCGACCTCCGGCGCCACGAGGCCCATGGCGATGGCGACGTTCGCGCCGGAATCCGCCAGGGTTCGGGCGCAGTAGTCGTCGATCCGCGACTGGATGGTGCTCATCAGATCGGCGGCGCGCGCCCGGCTGCTGAACAGATAGGCCGTCCCGAAAGCGGCGGCCTTCAGAAATGCGCGGCGCGTTGCCATCGCTCAGTTTCCCATGGCTGTGACCGACCCCCGCTGCAGACTAGCGGCAAAGGAGGTTTTCTGGCCAGCCGAACGGCCGGGATTGCGATCCACCTCGGGTGTATCAGCGACGACCTCCCCGACAATATGGGCGTGGTATCCGGAATCGTCGGCCTCGTAGGTGGGATGGGGGGTCCTGCTGTTCGGCATCCTTCTCGACTTGACCGGGGTCTATTCGAGCTGCTTCATGCTGCTTTAGGGCATCGTCTGGGTTTCCCTCATCCTGTCCAATCTCACGGAGGTCCGCCGGACGGATGTCGTAGGCGATGATCCTACGACGGCCGCCGCCTCGGGGCGGCCGCTCCTCGCGACAGGGGAAAGCCATGGATGATCTTGCCGTCGCGCGGGCCTTGCATGTGCTTGCTGTGGTCATCTGGATCGGCGGCGTTGCGATGGCCACCACCATCGTGCTGCCGGCCGTCCGCCGTGGCGACCTCGGCGCCGATCGGCTTGGCGCTTTCCAGGCGATCGAGCGCCGCTTCGCCTGGCAGGCGCGGGCGGCCGTCATCATCACCGGCTTTACCGGCTTCTATATGGCGGCACGGATGGACCTGTGGGGGCGATTCCAGTCGGCGCAGTTCTGGTGGATGCACGCGATGGTCGGCCTGTGGCTGCTGTTCGCCTTCATCCTGTTCGTCGCCGAGCCGTTCATTCTGCACCGGCATTTCGACAGATTGGCGAGGCGGGCGCCGGAGGTTGCGGTTGCCCGGCTTTATCGGGCGCATTGGGTCCTGCTGGTGCTGAGCCTCGTCACCATCTTCGGCGCGGTCGCCGGCAGCCAGGGCTGGACGCTGTTCTAATGGTCCGATGCTGCTCCTGCCGCGCGACTCCCGGTAGGACCGATCTTTACGGCGCAGGGTCCACGAGGCCCCTCAGGACCGTCTCCAGCTTGGTCTCGCCCTTGATGGAGCCGGCCTCGCCGCCTTCGAATTCGATCCAGCCTTCGTTGAAGCCGTCCAGCATCTGGATGCGCGGTATCGGGTCCTTCATGCCCTGGGCGGTGAACAGGGCGCCCCAGGTCTCGCGCGGGACCGCTTCCATGCGGACGGGCCGGCCCAGGATTCCGGAGAAGCCGCGGGCGATGTCGTTCGGCGTGACGCGGCGCGGCCCTTCCAGCTCGACGATCCGCCGGCCGCTCCAGCTCTCCTGCAGCAGCGCCGCCCCCAGACGGCCGATATCCGCGGTCGCCACCATCGGGACCGGCTTGTCGAGGGGTTGCAGGAAGCTCGGGATGACGCCGGTCTCGCGCGCCGGCGTCACGTCCCAGGCCGCGTTCTCCATGAACCAGGCCGCCCGCAGGAAGGCGACCGGCATGGGCAGGGTTTCGAGCATCTGCTCCATGATGCCGAGCTGATTGAGCAGGTTCGGCTGGGCGGCCTGGGCGCCGATGGTCGAGAGGCAGACGACCTTGGCCGGACGCGCCGCCTCGAGGGCGGACCGGACCGCGGTTACGATCCGCCGCACCTCGGGAAAGCCCGGCGCCGGGTCGAAGCTCGATGGCAGCAGGAGGAAGACTCCCTCCGCACCCCGGAAAGCGGCCGTGAGCGCCGCGGCATCGTCGATCGCTGCGAGCGCGATGTCGCAGCCGCGCGCCGCCCAGGGCGCCGCCTTGCCGGCATCGCGCAGCACGGCGCGGACGGGGCATTTCACGCGCAGCAGGTTGCGCGCGACGGCGCCCCCGACCTGGCCGGTAATTCCGGTGATGGCATACATGACGATTCTCCTTGAATGGGGCGGGCCTCCTGAGGCGCGGGTGATACATAGCCAGCCGCCATCATTGATTTAATTGCGATTATGTCACATCATTCATGACGTAGGATCACGGATAGGAGAATCCGTTGGACGGACGTCTGGTGGGCAATATCGGGGTGCTGGCCGCCATCATCGAAGGCGGCAGCTTTGCGCGGGCCGCCGATGCCTTGGGGCTGTCGCCCTCGGGTGTCAGCCGCGCCATCGCCCGGCTCGAGGCGCGCATCGGCGTGCGGCTCTTGGACCGGACCACGCGCTCGGTCGGCCTCACGGATGAGGGCCGGCGTCTCTATGCCGAGATCGGCCCCTTGCTCACGGGGATCGAGGATGCGGTCACCGTGACGGCCGGTGCGGCCGCGGTCGTTCGCGGGCGGCTGCGCGTCAATGTGGACGCCTTCTTTTCCCGCTTCATGCTGGCGCCCCATCTCGGCCGCTTCCTCGAGCGCTATCCCGAGATCTCCCTCGACCTGATCGCGCGCGAGCAGCTGGGCGACCTCGTGGCCGAGGGCTTCGATGTCGCGCTCCGCTTCGGCGCGCCGCCCTCCTCCTCCCTCGTCGCGCGCAAGCTGCTGGAGACCCGCACCGTCACGGTCGCAGCCCCCGCCTATATCGAAAAACACGGCCGGCCGGCGACACCCGCCGAGCTCTCGGGCCATGCCTGCATCCAGGTCCGAAATTCACAGACCGGGCAGCCCCTGGAATGGGAATTCCGCCGCGGCGGCAAGATCCTTCCGGTCAAGACATCGGGGCGGCTCCTGGTCACGGAAGCCGGCAGCTTGCTGGGGGCCTGCCTTGCCGGTGTCGGCATCGCGCGGATCAAGGCGATCGGCGTTCAGGCACTGATCGACCAGGGACAGTTGATCGAGCTCTTCCCGGCTTGGCCGGGTGAGACCTTCCCGCTCTACGCGCTCTATCCCTCGCGTCATCTGCCGGCGGCCAAGGTCAAGGCCTTCATCGATTTCGTCGCCGAGGTGGTCGCCGGTCGGCAGGACATCCGGCGAGGGCGGAGCCCGCCGCCTATCGCGCCGCCCCCATCACCGCGATGGCTTCGCGTCCCAATCGGCATGCCGGGTGAAATAGCCCGCGATGAAATCGATGAAGGCGCGCAACCGCTGCGGCAGCGGCCTTCCGGCGGGATAGATCGCCTGGATCGGCTGCTCGGGCATGGGGAAACCGGGCAGCAAGAGACGGAGGCTGCCGGCGGCGATGGCCGGGCCGATGATGAAGCTGGGCAAGGCGACGATGCCAAGCCCTTCGATCGCCGCGCGGCAGAGGACATCGCCATTGTTGGCGACGAGCTGCGGATGGATCGCCGGCGTGATCCACTTGTCCTTGTCCCGAAACCGCCAGACTCGAGCGGCCGGCTGATTGCCATAGACGAGGCAGACATGACGGGCGAGATCGCTCGGAGTCTCGGGCGCGCCATGCTTGGCGATATAGGCGGGCGCGGCCGCCAGCAGAATTCGCGAGGCGGCGATGGGGCGGACGACCAGGCTCGAATCCTCGAGCTGACCGCTCCGGATACCGAGGTCATAGCCCTCGCCCACCAGATCGATGAAGCGGTCGTTGAGCTCGAGCTCCACCTCCACTTTGGGGTGCTCGATCAGAAACGCCGCCAAAGCCGCGGCCAGGTGCAGATAGCCGAAGGAGACGGGCGCGGCGATCCGTAGCCGGCCGCGGAGCTCCGTGCTCGCCTCATGGGCGCAAGCCTCGGCCTCGTCGGCCTCCAGCAGCACACGGCGCGCCCGCTCGTTGAATTCGCGGCCGATATCGGTCAGCCCCAGGCGCCGGGTCGTGCGATTGACCAGCCGGGCGCCCAGGCGATCCTCGAGCTGGCCCAGGCGGCGGCTGACCAGGGATTTCGAGAGGCCGAGATCGCGGGCGGCGGCGCTGAGGCTGCCGCGCTCGACGATGCGGGCGAAGAGCGCCATATCCTCCAGGCGACCGGTCATCGATATTGTCCTGTTTTATGCAACAGTCATGTTCACGGATGCCATATTATGATCTCAGGGGCAACTCTCTATCTTAGCCAGGACAGAACAGGTACCGGGGCCCTCTGCCCCGCATGGAGGATGTTGGAATGATCACGAAACGCGCTGCCAAGGAGAGAGGCCGGGCCAATTTCGGCTGGCTCGACAGCCACCACAGCTTCTCCTTCGGCAGCTATTACGACCCGTCCCATATGGGCTTCGGCCCGCTGCGGGTCATCAACGAGGATCGGGTGAAGCCGGGTGCGGGCTTCGACACCCATGGCCATCAGGATATGGAGATCATCTCCTATGTGCTCGAAGGCGCGCTGGAGCATAAGGATTCCATCGGCACCGGCTCGGTCATCCGGCCGGGCGATGTCCAGCGCATGAGTGCCGGCACCGGGATCCGGCACAGCGAGTTCAACGCCTCGCAGAAGGAGCCGGTGCATTTCCTGCAGATCTGGGTCATGCCGGCGAAGAAGGGGCTGAAGCCCAGCTATGAGCAGAAGGCCTTTCCGCTGGAAAAGACGGGCCAGCTGCATCTGGTGGCGAGCCCGGGGGGCCGCGAGGGATCGCTGACCCTGCATCAGGATGTCGATCTTCGCGCCGGACGTCTTGCCGCCGGCGACAAGGTGACCCATGCGCTGAAGGACGGAAGGGTGGCCTGGCTTCAGGTCATCGAGGGCAGCGTCGATCTCAACGGCACCGCTTTGGAGCCGGGCGACGGCGCGGCCGTCTCGGCGGAATCGCTGCTCTCCCTCAGCGCCCGCTCCAAGGCCGAGGTCCTGCTGTTCGATATGGCGGCCTAACCGCCCCTAGAACGTTATGCCCCGCCGAAACTCGTCCCATGAGTTTCGGCGGCGGCTCTTATTTCGTCATCCCCGCGAAAGCGGGGAGGTGGATTCACATTTGAAGTGCAACAGTTGAGCCAGGAATGCCTCGGCTGGGGTTTGGAAGTCCAGGCATTTTCGTGGGGTATTGTTGTAGGCGGCGACGACGGCGTTGAGGATTTTGGGACGGACGGCGGCGAGATCGGTTTTGCGTGGCAGGGGCCGGCGCATGCGTCCGATTGCGTTCTCGATCCCGCCCTTTTGCCAGGGGCTGTGGGTATCGCAGAAGAAGGTTTGGATACCGAGGTCGGCTTTGAGGCGGTAGTGCTCGGCGAACTCGGTGCCGTTGTCGAAAGTGATGGTTTGGCGCAGTTCGGGTGGCAGGGGCTCGAGCCAGGCGATGAGTTGTCGCGCGGTGGGTTCGGCAGCTTTGTTTGGCTGTCTGGCGAGGATGAGGATACGGGAGACGCGCTCGTGGGCGACCAGGATGGCCTGGCCATAGGTTTTGAAGAGCATGAGGTCGGCTTCCCAATGTCCTGGGAAGGCCCGGCCGTTGGCGGCCTCGGGGCGCTGGGCGATGGAGACACGGCCCTTGATGGAGCTCGCGGACGATCCGCCTTTGCGGCCGCGCCAGCCGCGTTTGGCTTTGGCCCTGGGAAGATAGTGCCGCCAGGAGCCGTCGTTGGTGCGGCGGATCTGGGCATAGATGAAGCGATAGATGCTTTCATGGCTGATGCCGGTTGCAGCCTTGTCGCAGGCCAGCCGGCCGGCGATCTGTTCGGGCGACCAGCCGTGCCGCAGGCGGTCGAGCACGAGGCGGCGCAGCTCGCCGTCGCGCTCCAGGCGCGATCCGGTCCAGCGCCGGGCTTTCGCCTGCTCATGAGCATGGCTCGGCCTGTAGCCGACCTGCTTGCCCCGGTTGCGCCTCAGCTCGCGAGAAATCGTCGATGGCGGGCGATCCAGAGCTGCCGCGATTTGGCGGATGGATTGCCCGTCTTCATGAAGACGGGCAATCCGGCACCGTTCATCCAATGACAGGTGCTCATATTGCTTTCCCATTGCAACACCTTAGACAGGTGTTGCACTTCGTTTGTGAACTCAGGGGATCCAGGGCAACCGGCGAGGTCCTGAGCATGTGGCCCTGGATTCCCGCTTGCGCGGGAATGACGGTAGAGAGGGACGGCTCTACGCCTTCTTGAATCGCGCCTCGACCTCGGCCGTCTTTTTGGCCAGCTGATCGGGCGTCAGCACGCGCTTTTCCAGCAGGACATTGATCGCCGAGACGATCCAGCGCTCGTAATAGGTGAGCTTGCCGATCATCTCCGATCCCAGATCCTCCACGCCCCGGCGCTTCTCCTCGGTGTTGACGATTTTATGAACGTCGAGGATGTCGAGCAGCGCATGGCAGCGCTTTTCCCAGGGCAGCATCTCGTGATCGACCATGGCGATGGGGCCGGTCTCCAGGCCGCCGATGTCATTGGCGCGCTGCTTGACCAGATTCTCGGTCGTGCTCATGAGCGGGCTCCCTGGCTGGCGGCGGCAAGGGGTTTGACGGTGGTGACGCCGATCATGGCGTCCCGGGTGACCAGCTCGGCGAGCTCGGCCTCGGTCATCGCCTCGCTGCCCGCCGGGCGCGCGGGCAGGATGAGGTAGCGCATATTGGCGTTGGAATCATGCACGCGGATCTCCACCCCGTCGGGGATCACGGTGCCGAATTCCTTCAGCACGGCGCGCGGCTCTTTCACCACCCGCGCCCGGTATTGCTTGTTCTTGTACCAGTCCGGCGGCAGGCCCAGCACCGGCCGCGGATAGCAGGAGCAGAGCGTGCAGACCACGACATTATGCAGCTTGTCGGTGTTCTCATGCACGATCAGCCTGGTGCCGTCATACATGGTGACACCCAGCTCCTCGCAGGCGGCGGAGCCGTCCTCCAACAGGCGCTTCTTGTAGGCGGGATCGACCCAGGCACGGGCGACGACCTTGGCCCCCAAGGCGGGCGAGCGGGAATCCAGGATCTCGATCTGCCGGCGATGCTCATCGGCGGTGATCAGCCCGGCCTCGGTCAGAAGCTCGCGCAGCGAGATTTCGAGGATTGCATAGTAGCTCGGCGGGCCTTCGTCCTTGGCGGTGCCGGGATGATCGTGGTCATGGTCGTGGTCTTGGTCGGACATGGGGCCCTCTCCTCTCAGGCGCGCTCGAGCCAAGGCTCGTACATCTCGATCTGGAGCTCGTCCTCGGGCCCGCCGGCATAGTCCGGCCAGAGATCGCGCTGCTTGAAGCGCACCCGATAGAGGCGAATCTTGCCGCCTTCGTTCCTGCCATAGCCCTCCGCCTCCGGGTCGAGGAAGAGGTCGAGGACGCGCTCGATATGCCCGGTCTTGCCGCGGACATACATCGGCGTGCGGTAATGGCCGACGGGGGTGCGATTGCGGATCCGGACGCGATCATCGACCCGGAAGGCGGGGGAAGGGGGTTGGGCTGACGCGGCCATGGCTTCCTCGGCTCTGCGGCGCTATCGCATCATGCTACAGCGCCGGCGGCCAGCATCGCCAGGGCCTTGGCGAGGCCGGCGACGGCCGCCTCCGCCTCGCCTTCCCAGCCCATGCCGGCGCGCGAGCCAGGCCGGATCGTTATAGGCGAGCCAGACTTTGCCCGCCGCATCCTGCCAGCCCAGCATCTTCAACGGCAGGTCGATGCCGATGCTCTGCCTGGCCTGCATGAGCGGCGTGCCGGCCTTGGGATTGCCGAAGATGATGAGCTCCGTCGGCCGCAGCGGCATGTCGACCGAGGCGGCGCCGGCCGCATGATCGATCCGGGCGAAGAGGGTGATGCCCTTGTCCCGCAAGGCGGCCTCGAGCCTGTCCATCGTCGCCTTGACGGGGTGGTTGCTGGCGAGGGTGATCAGGCCGTCATCGGACATGGTCGCTCTCCCTAGGCGTCGCGCAGCGGGCGCTACCCGCGATGCGCGAGAAAGCAAGATCGCGCGACGGCCCGCCGTCGGCCAAATCGACCCCAGGCCATCTTCCAAAGGCAACTCTTTTGATCTTCGTCGATTTCTCTAGCACGCGTTCGCGCGATCGCGGGGAGTTTTCGGCGCTCTGGATTGGACTTCATCGTGCGAATTGGCACAGGGCGCTTTATATTGCATGAGCGGCCGATGATTTGGCGATTCGCCGCCGGGGCCGTGGGCAAAGGGTAGACTAGGAATGGCGGAAAGATTGTTGCCAGCACCGGGCCGGGAGCCAGCGCTCCTGGGCCGTCGCCGGTTGTTGGCAACGATGGCCGCCCTGACGATGCTCACCGCCGTCCCCGGGGTGCACGCGGCCGAGGTGGTCGCGCCGATCAAGGTCTCCATCCTCCTCTACCACCGCTTCGGCCCCACCGTGCCCAATACGATGACGGTAACCACCGCCGATTTCGAGGGACAGCTGAAGAGCATCAAATCCCTCGACTATACGGTGATCCCCCTCAAGGACCTGCTCCGGAAGCTGAAAGACCCAGCGGTGGTCCTGCCTGAGCGTGCCGTCGTCCTCACCGCCGATGACGGCCACCGGTCGGTCTATACCGACATGTTTCCGCTGATCCAGCGCTACGGCGTGCCGGTCACCCTGTTCATCTACCCTTCCGCCATCTCGAACGCGCCCTATGCCCTGACCTGGCAGCAGCTTGCGGAGATGAAGAAATCCGGCCTCGTCGATGTGCAGTCCCACACCTACTGGCATCCGAACTTCCGCGTCGAGAAAAAGCGGCTGAGCGCCGATGCCTACGAGAAATTCCTTCGCAAGCAGCTCGTCTTCTCCAAGCAGGCGCTCGAGGGGCATCTGGGCGGCACCGTGGATCTCCTGGCCTGGCCCTATGGCATCTACGACCCGGAGCTGATGAGCGCGGCCACGAAGGCGGGCTATGTCGCCGCCTTTTCCATCGACCGGCGGCCGGTCACCTCGGCCGAGCCGATCATGGCCCTGCCCCGCTACATCGTCAGCGATCACGACCGGGGTCCCGCCTTCGCCCGGCTGCTGAAGGGCCCGATCGATATGAAGCAAGTTTCCGAATATTGAACGAGATTGCAAAGGCCAGATGATGGGATGTTCTCCCTCCTTGTCGCGGCGCGCGGGTCCATGCTCGCTGCTCGTCCCTCCTCCTGCTGCTCTCGGCATCGGCCTGGGCATGGGGGGCGGAGAAAGAGGGCACGGTCGTCGACAAGGAGACGGGTGCGCCCGTCGCCGGCGCCACGATCACCTCGGGCGATCAGTTGGCCGTCAGCGACGCCGAGGGAAAGTTTCGCATCGAAGCCGCCGGGCCGAGCCTCCTGGCGCGGGCCCCCGGCTATGGTCGGATCGAGGCCGAGCTGGAGGATGGGGATAGCCAGGTCCTCACCCTCGAGCCTCTGCGAACGGAAGGGCTCTATCTCACCGTCTACGGCATCGGTGCGCCCGCTCTGCGCAACCCGGCGCTCGACGTCATGAAAGCGGCGGGACTCAATACCCTTGTCATCGATGTCAAGGGCGACCGGGGCCTCATTCCCTATGCCAGCAAGGTGCCGCTGGCGGCGGAGATCGGCGCCACCAAGGTGCGAACCATCGGCAATCTCGCCGGACTCGTGGCCCAGTTGAAGGCCAAGGGGATCTATACGATTGCCCGGGTCGTCGTCTTCAAGGACACGCTGCTGGCCCAGGCGAGGCCGCAATGGGCCATCAAGAACGCCAATGGGACGCTGTGGCACGATCGCGAAGGGCTTGCCTGGATCGATCCCTTCCAGACGGCGGCCCAGGACTATGCGATCAGCGTCGCCGAGGAGGCCGCGGCGGCCGGCTTCGACGAGATCCAGTTCGATTACGTGAGATTTCCCGATGCCACCGGGGTGGTGCTGGCGAAAACCTCGACCCAGCCCGATCGGGTGGCGGCCATTACCGGCTTCCTGCGCAACGCCCGGCAGCACCTCCAGCCTTACAATGTGTTCACCTCGGCCGATATCTTCGGCTATGTCTCCTGGAACACCAATGACACCTTCATCGGCCAGAAGCTCGAGGAGCTGGCGGGGGTTGTCGACTATCTCTCCCCCATGCTCTACCCCTCGGGCTTTCAATTCGGAATTCCCGGCCATCGCAACCCGGTGCTGAGCCCCTATAATATCGTCTATGACACCCTCACCGAGGCCATGCGGCGGACGGCCGCTTCGCCCGTCCGCTATCGGCCCTGGCTCCAGGGTTTCCCCGACTATGCCTTCGACCGGCGCAAGTTCGGCACCGCCGAGATCTCGGCGCAGATCCAGGGCGCCGATCGCGCCGGCGCCATCGGCTGGATGCTCTGGAATCCCCGCAATGTCTATTCGACCGATGGCCTCATGCCCGAGGAATCCAGCCGCCGGTAGCCGCAGGGCACGCCGCTTGCGGTTTTCCCTTCGCCATTGGGTTGGCCTGCTGCTGACGGGCTTCGTCGTCTTCGGCGCCATCCCCGCCGCCTGCGCCGCGCAGACTGAGATCGAGCAGCGGCTGCAGGCCATCTCCGGCGTCGTTCGCGATGAGATCCAGGCCGGCCATATTCCCGGCGCCGTCGTCGTGGTCGGCATCGGCGGGCGCATCGTCTATCGCCAGGCCTTCGGCCTTCGGTCCATCACGCCACGCCAGGCGCCGATGACCGTCGATACGATCTTCGACCTCGCCTCCTTGACCAAGGTGATCGTCACCACGACGGCGATCATGCAGCTGACGGAGCGCGGGCTGATCGACCTCGATAAGCCCGTGGCGGCCTATTGGCCCGCCTTCGCCGGCGGCGGCAAAGGGGTGATCACGATCCGGGAGCTCCTGACGCATTACTCGGCCTTGCCGCCGGATCTGCCGCCGGCGGGCTGGTCCGGCTATGACGAGGCGATCGCCAAGATCGAATCCATTCCCCCGGCCAAGACGCCGGGCAAGTTCCTCTACAGCGACATCGATTTCGCGGCCCTGGGCGAGATCGTCCGGCGCGTCTCGGGCCTGTCTCTCGATGCCTATGCCCGCCGCTATATCTTCGAGCCCATGGGCATGCGCGAGACGATGTTCATGCCGCCCCTGGCCCTGCGCGACCGGATCGCCCCCGCCGATATCGAGAATGGCACCCTGCGCTGGGGTGCCGTGCAGGATCCCATGGCCTTTCACATGGGCGAGGTCGCGGGACATGCCGGGCTGTTCGGCACGGCGGATGATCTCGCCAAATTCGCCGAGATGCTGCTCTCCGGCGGCAGCGCCCAGGGCCATCGCATCCTGTCGCCGGCCTCCATCGCCGCCATGACCCGGCCGCAAAGCCCCCTCGGCCAATCCGCCATTCGCGGCTATGGCTGGGACATCGATTCGGCCTATGCCACGGTCTTCGCGCCGGCCTTCTCGCCGCGGTCCTTCGGCCATACCGGCTATACCGGCACGGCGATCTGGATCGATCCGGCGAGCCGGAGCTTCATGATCGTGCTCACCAACCGCCTGCATCCCGATGCCACCGGCGAGACCCGGACGCTGTTTCGCCGCATCGCCGGCATCGTCGGCGCCGCCGCGGCGGGCAGCCGCAAGGTGCTCACGGGCATCGACGTGCTGGAGGCGCAGGAGTTTCGCAGCCTGCGCGGACGGCAGGTCGGGCTCATCACCAATATCGCGGGCCAGGACGGTGCCGGACGGCGGACCATCGATGTGATGCGCGCCGCGCTCGGCTCCGGCCTGCGTGTGCTCTTCAGCCCGGAGCACGGCCTGACCGCGGATCAGAACAGCCAGGTGACCTCGGGGATCGATGCGCCGACCGGCTTGCGGGTCTACAGCCTCTATGGCGCCACCTTGCGGCCCACCGCGGAGATGCTTGCCGGTCTGGATACCCTGGTCGTCGATCTGCAGGATGTGGGGGCCCGCTTCTATACCTATTCCACGACCATGGCCTATGCCATGGAAGCGGCATCGGAGAACGGCCTGGAGATCTATGTCCTCGACCGGCCGGACCCTGATAAACGCCGAGGCCGTTCAAGGCCCGGTCCTCGATCCGTCCCTGACATCCTTCACCGGCTATATGCCGATGCCGGTGCGCCACGGCATGACCATGGGTGAGCTGGCCCGGATGTTCAACGCGGAGGAGCAGCTGAGCGCCAAGCTCCATGTCGTCGCCATGCGCTACTATGGCCGGCGGGAATGGTTCGATCAGACCGGTCTGCACTGGATCGGCCCCTCGCCGAACCTGCAGCGCCTGGCAGGCGTCGACCTCTATCCGGGCGTGGGCTTGCTGGAAGGGGCGGCGATCAGCGTCGGCCGCGGCACCCCGACGCCCTTCGAGCTCCTCGGCGCGCCGTGGATCGACGGCGGGACCCTGGCCGCCTATATGGCGAAGCGCGCGATACCTGGCGTAAGTTTCGCCCCGGCGGATTTTACCCCGACCAGCAGCAATTTCGCCGGCGTGGCTTGCCATGGGGTTCGCATTACGGTGACCGATCGCAATGCGCTCGATACCCCCCGCCTCGGCATCGAGCTGATCGTGGCCCTGGCACGCCTCTATCCCGGAAGTCTCAAGCTCGACGCCATGCTGGGAATGATCGGCTCACCCCCCGTGCTCGATGCGCTGAAGAGCAACCTGGAGCCGGAGGATATCGTCAGGATCTGGCAGCCGGCCCTGGCGAGCTTTCTCCAAACCCGCGCCAAATACATTCAGTATTGACCGGCCGGACGCTCAATAGGACGTCCAGCCCCCAGCCGTCATTCCCGCGAAAGCGGGAATCCAGGGCCGCAGGTCTCGCTTGTCGCCCTGGATTCCCGCTTTCGCGGGAATGACGGAGGATGTAGTTTGATTTCGGCTAGGGCCTCAGCAAGTGGCGAAGTCGCGGGGGTGGGCCTTGACCATGGCAGCCGGCGCGTCGCAGACCGCCTCCTCGAGCTTCCAGGCCCGGGGCGCGAGGGCCAGGGCGCGGCGCGCCTGTTCCACCACCTCATGCAGATCGTCACGGCTGATACGATCATGGGCGAGGAGGACATCGAGGATGGGATCGTCCAGCAGATCCTCGAGCTTCGGCTCTTTCCAGGCTGTCTTCATCATGGCCTCCTGCCGCGTGGGTGGATGCTTGCCCTCAATCTAGGATGCAAGGGGCTTGCGACAAGGCAGAATTTCTAGCCAGGCGCGATAGCTGGGCTTGATCCCCCCTTTATCCTCACCATCCACATCCGCCTTTCCCCCGGCGGAGTCTTGGGATTATCGTCGGCGCCGGAACGAGAAGGCGAGTCATGGCGAAAACACCGGAGCTGGAATTGAACAGGCTCGACGACGCAGCCCGGGCCGGCTGGCTCTATTACATCGCCGGCAATACCCAGGATGAGATCGCCAGCAAGCTGGGCGTCTCCCGCCAGACGGCCCAGCGGCTGGTATCGCTGGCGGTGAGCCGCCGGCTGATCAAGGTTCGCCTCGATCATCCCATCGCCCATTGCCTCCAGCTCTCCCAGAGGCTCACGGACAAATACGGCCTCGAGCTTTGCGAGGTCGTCCCGGCCGATCCGGCCTCGCAATCGGTGGTCCTGGGCGTGGCGGAGGCGACGGCCGCCGAGCTGGAGCGCCGGCTGGAATCCCAGCATCCCATCGTCATCGCCCTGGGCTCGGGGCGGACGCTGCGCGCCGCCGCCGACCAGCTGCCGCCCATGGATTGCCCGCAGCACAAGATCGTCTCCCTGGTGGGCAATATCGCCCCCGACGGCTCCGCCTCCTTCTATGACGTGATCACCCGGGTCGCCGATGCGGTCCGGGCGCCCCACTACCCCATGCCCTTGCCGGTCATCGCCAGCACGCTGGCCGAGAAGAAGCTGCTGCTGGCCCAGAAGCCGGTGAAGCATGTGGTCGATCTCGCCCGCCATGCCGATGTCACCTTCGTGGGCGTCGGCCATCTCGGCGAGAGCGCGCCCTTGCTTCAGGATGGCTTCGTCACCCGCGACGACATGCGGGCCCTGCTCAAGGCCGGCGCCGTGGGCGAGGTCACCGGCTGGGCCTTCGACCGGAGCGGCGCCCTGATCGAGGGGCTGACCAATGAGCGGGTCGCCAGCGTCACCCTCGACCAGCCCGCCAAGCGCCTCGTCATCGGCGCCGCCATGGGCCCGACAAAGACCGAAGCGCTGGCCGGGGCGCTGGCGGGCCGGCTGATCACCGGGCTCATCACCAATGAGACCACGGCCGAGCGGCTGCTGAAGCGGTAGCGGCCGCTTCTCCTCCCTTCACGATTTCTGAATTCGGGGCGGCCCATGCTGCGCCGCAGCGACGATTCTGCCTTGACTTTGGGCAGCAAGGATCGAGTATATGCCCTCAAGTTGGGCAAAAGCTCATAGCTAACCATGGGAGGAAGTGATGAGGACGGCGCTCCGAATCCTGGCGAGTGCAGGCATTCTTGCCGGCTTGGCATGGCCGGCCATGGCCGACGACGTCAAGCTCACCATCGCCACCGTCAATAATGGCGACATGATCCGCATGCAGAGCCTGACGGATGATTTCAAGGCCAAGAATCCCGGTATCGATCTCGAATGGGTGACGCTGGAGGAGAACATGCTCCGCCAGCGGGTCACGACCGACATCGCCACCAAGGGCGGGCAGTTCGACGTCCTCACCATCGGCACTTATGAGGTGCCGATCTGGGCCAAGAAGGGCTGGCTGGTGCCGCTCGACAATCTCGGCACCGCCTATGATGTCGACGATCTCCTCCCCGCGATCCGCACCGGCCTGACCGTCGACGGCAAGCTTTATGCCGCGCCCTTCTACGGCGAGAGCTCCATGCTGATGTACCGCAAGGATCTCTTCGCCAAGGCCGGCCTCACCATGCCGGAGCAGCCGACCTGGGACTTCGTCAAGACGGCCGCGGCGAAGATCACCGATCCCGCCACCGAGACCTATGGCATTTGCCTCCGCGGCAAGGCCGGCTGGGGCGAGAACATGGCCTTCCTGACGACGCTGGCCAATGCCTTCGGCGGCCGCTGGTTCAACGAGCAGTGGAAGCCGGAGTTCGACGGACCGGAGTGGAAGGCGGCGCTGACCTTCTATGTCGATCTGATGAAGAATTACGGGCCTCCGGGCGCCTCCTCCAACGGCTTCAACGAGAACCTCGCGCTGTTCGACTCGGGCAAATGCGGCATGTGGGTCGATGCCACGGTCGCCGCCTCCTTCGTCAGCGATCCCAAGCAGTCGAAGGTCGCCGATCAGGTCGGCTTTGCGCCGGCCCCTTGCGAGGTCACCTGCAAGGGCGCCAATTGGCTCTGGGCCTGGTCGCTGGCCGTTCCCGCCGGCTCGCAGAAGGTCGAGGCCGCCGAGAAGTTCATCGCCTGGGCGACGGGCAAGGAATATCTCCAGCTCGTGGCCGCCAAGGAAGGCTGGGCGAATGTCCCGCCGGGCACCCGCAAATCGCTCTATGCCAATGCGGATTACCTGAAGGCAGCCCCCTTCGCCGCGATGACCCTGAAGGCGATCGATACGGCCGATCCGATCACCGGCACGCTGAAGCCCAAGCCCTATGTCGGGGTGCAGTTCGCCGCGATCCCGGAGTTCCAGGGCATCGCGACCAGCGTCGGTCAGTTGTTCGCTGCCGCGCTGTCGGGCGACACCACGGTCGATGACGCGCTTGCCCGCGCCCAAGCCCTGACGACGCGGGCCATGACGAAGGCCGGCTATATCAAATAGGACCCGGCGGGGCTGCCCGGCACGAGCCGGGCGGCCCCCCAGGGATTCGGGTAGGCATTCAGGCGCCAGGAGGAGCGGTCATGGCGACCCGTCATGCAAGCGGATTGGCGAGGACTGCCATCGCCCCATCGGTGCTGGTGCTGTTTCTCTGGATGATCGTGCCCCTGGGCATGACCCTCTATTTCTCGGCGCTGAACTACAACCTCCTCGATCCCGGCAATGAATCCTTCGCCGGCCTCGATAACTTCCGCTATTTCCTGACGGACCCGGCCTTCTTTGCCGCCCTCGGCAATACGCTGAAGCTGGTCGGTGGCGTTCTGATCATCACGGTGGTCGGCGGCACGCTCGTGGCCCTTCTCCTCGACCAGCCCTTCTTCGGCGTCGGCATCGTTCGCCTCATGGTCCTGGCCCCCTTCTTCGTGATGCCCACGGTCAGTGCCCTGATCTGGAAGAACCTGCTGATGCATCCGGTCTCCGGGCTCTTCGCCTGGCTCGCCAAATCCGTCGGGCTCAAGCCCATCGACTGGTTCGCGGAGGCGCCGCTCACCGCCATCAGCCTGATCGTGGCCTGGCAATGGCTGCCCTTCGCCGCCCTCATCCTGCTGACCTCGCTGCAATCCCTCGATCAGGAGCAGAAGGAGGCGGCCGAGATGGACGGCACGCCGGCGATCTCCTTCTTCTTCTATATCGTCCTGCCCCATCTCAGCCGGGCGATCACCGTGGTGATCCTGATCGAGACGATCTTCCTGCTGAACGTCTTCGCCGAGATCCTGGTGACGACCGGCGGCGGCCCGGGGCTGCAGACGACCAACATCCCCTTCCTCGTCTATGCCCAGGCCCTGCTGCAGTTCGACATCGGCGGTGCCTCGGCCGGCGGCATCGTCGCCGTCGTCCTGGCCAATATCGTGGCCTTCTTCCTCGTCCGAATGATCGGACGGAATCTGGAGGCCTGAGCCATGGCCCGTGCCGCTTCGCTCCAGCGCCGAACCGCCACGACAGCCGCCGGCTGGATCGTCGGCTCTCTCATATTCTTTCCGATCCTGTGGATGGTCCTGACCAGCTTCAAGACCGAGCTGGAGGCCTTCTCGACGCCGCCGAAATTCCTGTTCTTCCATTGGACCCTGGAGAATTTCGGGATCGTGCAGGTGCGCTCCAATTATCTGCGGTTCGCCGCCAACTCGATCATCCTCTCCGTCGGCTCGACCTTGCTCGGCCTCCTCTTCGCCGTGCCCGCCGCCTGGGCCATGGCCTTCGCGCCGGGCAAGCGCACGAAGGACGTGCTGCTCTGGATGCTCTCCACCAAGATGATGCCGCCGGTCGGCGCCCTGATCCCGATCTATCTCCTGTTCAAGAATACCGGGCTGCTCGATACCCGCGGCGGGCTGATCGCGGTGGAGTTCCTGATCAACCTGCCGATCATCGTCTGGATGCTCTTCACCTATTTCAAGGAGATCCCGGGCGAGATCCTGGAGGCCGCGCGGATGGACGGCGCCACGTTGTGGCGGGAGATCGTCTATGTGCTGACGCCCATGGCCATTCCCGGCATCGCCTCGACCTTGCTTCTCAACGTGATCCTGGCCTGGAACGAGGCCTTCTGGACCTTGAACCTGACGACGACCAATGCCGCCCCCCTCACCGCCTTCATCGCCTCCTATTCCAGCCCCGAGGGCCTGTTCTGGGCCAAGCTCTCGGCGGCTTCGACCATGGCGATCGCGCCCATCCTGATCCTGGGCTGGTTCTCCCAGCGCCAGCTGGTGCGGGGCCTGACCTTCGGCGCCGTGAAATGAGGCCGGATATCCGGGAGGACAAAGCATGACGGGCAGGATTGTGCTCAAGGGCGTGAACAAGGCCTTCGGCGAGCATGTCATCATTCCCTCGATCGATCTCGAGATCGAGGCCGGCCAGTTCGTGGTCTTCGTCGGGCCGTCGGGTTGCGGCAAATCCACCTTGCTGCGGCTGATCGCCGGGCTGGAGGACACGACCGCCGGCCGGATCGAGATCGACGGGGTCGACGTCAGCAATCTGCCGCCCGCCAAGCGCGGCCTCTCCATGGTCTTCCAATCCTATGCGCTCTATCCCCATATGAGCGTGCGCGGCAATATCGGCTTCGGCCTCAAGATGGCCGGCATGCCCAAGGAGGCCATCCGCCAGAAGGTGGAGAAGGCCGCCTCGGTGCTGAACCTGACGAACTATCTGGATCGCAAGCCGCGCCAGCTCTCCGGCGGCCAGCGCCAGCGCGTGGCCATCGGTCGCGCCATCGTGCGCGAGCCCAAGGCCTTCCTGTTCGACGAGCCGCTGTCGAACCTCGATGCGGCGCTCAGGGTGCAGATGCGCCTGGAGATCGCCCAGCTCCACGAATCCCTCACCACCACCATGATCTACGTCACCCATGACCAGATCGAGGCGATGACCCTGGCCGACAAGATCGTGGTGCTGAACAGCGGCAATATCGAGCAGGCGGGCTCGCCGCTGGAGCTCTATCACCATCCCGTCAATCTTTTCGTGGCCGGCTTCATCGGCTCGCCGAAGATGAATTTCTTTGCCACGGAAGTTCGCGCGACAGGTGCGCGATGGCGTCAGCGTCACTCTTGCCGGGCGGCAGGAACATCACGGTTCCCGTATCCGCCGGCAGCCTCCGGCCGGGCGACAAGACGACGCTCGGCGTCCGGCCGGAGCATCTGATGCCCGCGGCAGATGGCGAAATCGTGGGCCAGGTGGCCGTCGCCGAGCGCCTCGGCGGCGAGACTTATCTATACATCCGCGTGGCGGGACAGCCTCTGGTCGTGGCGCAAGCCGCGGGCAATGATACGACCCGCGTCCATGAGCAGGTCACGCTCCGCATCGAACCCGAGACCTGCCATCTCTTCGACGCCGAGGGCCGCGCTTTGCCGCATCTGACACGCCATCCCCTGGCGGAGATGCGTCCCACCGCGCCGCAAACCCAGCCCGCTCAACAAGCCCAACCCCGTTAACAAGCAAGTAAGGAAACCACTGGTGTATCTGGAGAAGTATCAGCTCGACGGACGTGTTGCGGTCGTCACCGGCGGGGCACGTGCCATCGGGCTCGCCTGCGTCGAGGCCCTGGCCGAGGCCGGGGCGCGGGTCGTCATCGCCGATCGCGATCCCGCCGTGGCGGCCGAGGGCCAGGATGAGATGAAAAAGAAGGGCCATGCCGTCGAGGTCGTGGAGATGGATGTCACGGATTCCGAACGGGTGACCGTCGTCGCCGCACAACTCACCAAGCGCTTCGGCGGGGTGGATATCCTGGTCAACAATGCCGGCATCGCCCGCAGCGATACCCCGGCGGAAGACGTCGCCGACGAGCATTGGCTGAACGTCCTCGACGTCAATCTCAACGGCGTCTTCTGGTGCTGCCGGGCCTTCGGACGGGAGATGCTGGAGCGCGGCAAGGGCTCGATCGTCAATGTCGGCTCGATGTCCGGCTTCATCGTCAACCGGCCCCAGCCCCAGAGCTACTACAACGCCTCCAAGGCGGCGGTGCATCATCTGACCAAATCCCTGGCGGCGGAATGGGGCGCGCGGGGGGTGCGGGTCAATGCCGTGGCGCCGACCTATATCGATACCCCCTTGAACCGCTTCGGCATGGAGAATCCGGAGATGTTCAAATACTGGATCGAAGGCACGCCGATGCGCCGCATGGGCACGGTCGAGGAGATCGGCTCGGTCGTGCTGTTCCTGGCCTCCGATGCGGCGAGCCTGCTGACCGGGAGCATCGTGCTGGCGGACGGCGGCTATAGCTGCTGGTAGGCGCATAGCGGCATGAAGCTTAGGGACAAGGTCGCCATCGTCACCGGCGGGGCGCGCGGGATCGGCGCTGCGATCTGCGAGCGCTTCGCCGCCGAGGGTGCGCGGGTCGTCGTCGCCGATATCCTGGAGAAGGAGGCGGCGGCCACCGCCAAGGCGATCGGCGGCGGGGCGATCGGCCTGGCGCTCGACGTCACCAAGCGACCCTCCATCGACTCCATGGTCGCGAAGGTCGTCGCCGCGGCGGGCCGCATCGACATCCTCGTCAACAATGCCGCCATCTTCGACATGGGCCCGCTGCTGGAGATCACCGAGGAGAGCTACGACCGGCAATTCGCCATCAATGTGAAGGGCCTGCTCTTCACCCTGCAGGCGGTGGCGCGCCCAGATGGTGCGCCAGGGCCAGGGCGGCAAGATCGTCAATTTCTCCAGCCAGGCCGGCCGCCGGGGCGAGGCGCTGGTCGCCGTCTATTGCGCCAGCAAGGCCGCGGTCATCAGCCTCACCCAATCGGCCGGGCTGGCGCTCATCAAGCACAAGATCAACGTCAACGGGATCGCGCCCGGAGTCATCGATACGCCGATGTGGGATGCGGTCGATTCCCTCTTCGCCAAATACGAAAACCTCCCGCTGGGCGAGAAGAAGCGCCAGGTCGGCCTCGCCGTTCCCTATGGCCGCATGGGCGTTCCGGGCGACGTCGCCGGCGCGGCGGTGTTCCTCGCCTCCGCCGACGCCGATTACATCGTCGCCCAGACCCTCAATGTCGATGGCGGCAATTGGATGAGCTGAGTGGCGTCCGAGCTCAGCCTGATCATCTTCGATTGCGACGGCGTGCTGGTGGACAGCGAGCCCCTGGCCTTCCGTGTCCTGCTCGAGGGGCTGGCGGCCGCCGGCCATCCCATGGAGGTGGCGAAGGCCTATGAGCTCTTTCTCGGGCGCAGCCTCGCCAATCTGAAGACCGTCCTGCGCCGCGAGCTCGGCGTCGAGTTGAGCGCCGAGCAGCTCGAGCAAATGCGGGAGCGCCTGTTCGAGGTCTACCGCCGTGAGCTCAAGCCTATCCCCGGCGTCTTCGAGACCCTCGACAGGCTGACGATCCCCTCTTGCGTGGCCTCATCGAGCCTGCCCGACCGGATCCGACTGTCCCTGGAGGTGACGGGCCTGCTGCCGCGATTCGACCCGCATCTCTTCAGCGCCAGCATGGTCGCCAAGGGAAAACCCGAGCCGGATCTCTTCCTCCATGCCGCCGGGCAGATGGGTGTCCCGCCTGAGCACTGCCTGGTGATCGAGGACAGCGCGCCCGGGATCGAGGCGGCGCAGCGGGCGGGCATGACGGTCTTCGCCTTCACCGGCGGCGGCCATGCCGCCGGCCCCGCCTACCGCCAAGGCCTCGCCGCCTTGTCGCCGGACGCCCTGTTCGACGACATGCGGGAATTGCCGGCGTTGATCGGGAGACGAATTACCGCGCGATGATCGGCTGGCGGCGGACCCGGCGCTCGATGATGGTCTGCAGCACCACCGACACCACGATCACCAGGCCGAAGCAGAGCTGGGTGAAGAAGGCGTTGATGCCGGCCGAGACGATGCCGGCATTGATGGCGCCGATGATGTAGGAGGCGACCAGGGAGCCCACGATGCTGCCCGCCCCGCCGAAGACCGAGGTGCCGCCGAGGAAGACCGAGGCGATGGTGTTCAGCAGGAAGCCGTCGCCCGGTCGTCGGCCAGAAGTAGTAGCCGACGAAGGAGGTCATCAGCCCGGCGAAGACGGCCATCACGCCCACCAGCATGAAGGCGCGGGTCTTCACGCTGGCCACATTGACGCCCATCAGCCGCGCGCTGGTCGGATTGTCGCCGACGAGGAAGACATGGGCGCCGAAGCGGGTGCGGTTCAACAGCACCCAGAGAATGACCGCAAGAGCACGGTCCAGAGCGATTGGACGGGAATGCCGAAGGGCGCCGAGTTCAGCAGCGAGATGCATGGTCGGGAATTTGTCCGGCGTCAGCGGGACGCCGGTGCCGTTCATCAGCACCAGCTCGATGCCGCGGTAAAGGAACGAGGTGCCGATGGTGATGACCAGCGAGGGGATGCCGAGCCGGGCGACCAGCGCGCCGTTGACCCAGCCGCAGAGCGCCCCGGTGGCGAAGCCGCCGAGCAAGGCCACCCATTGCGGCAGCTCGGCCTTGACCAGCAGGCAGAACACCGCCGTTCCCAGCGCCATGATCGAGGGGAAGGAAAGGTCGATCTCGCCGGTGATGACGACGAAGGTCAGGGCCAGCGCCAGCACGCCGAACAGCGGCGTCGTCTGGGCGAAGGCCTTGTAGATGTCGACATCGAGGAAGACGGTGGGGGCGGCGATGATGAAGCCCGCCCACATGGCGAGGCCGACGCCGATGATGCCCATCTGCGAGCCATAGCGCCGGAAGACCGACGGCGGGGCGACCCGGTTGCCTTTCGGCTTGACGGCAGCTTCGCTCATGCCGGGCCTACTCCAGCGAGCCGGTTTGCGCCACCCGGTAGAGGCGCGCGATCAGTTCGTCCATGGAGATCTCGTCCTTCGAATACATCCCGGCCACCTTCCCGCGATCCAGCACATAGAGGCGGTCGACCACGGGATAGACGTGGAAGATGTTGTGATCGATGAAGATCGCCGATTTGCCGGCCCTCTTGATGTTATGAACGAACTCCAGCGTCTTCTTCGTCTCGGTGAGGGAAAGCCCCATGGTCGGCTCGTCGAGAATGACGAGCTCGGCATCGAAATGCAGCGCCCGGGTGATGGCCACGCCCTGCTTCTCGCCGCCCGACATGGTCATCACGACATTGTCGGGATGGACCGCCGCCGAGGTGAAGCCCATATGCTCGCTCATCAGGCGCGCCGATTCCCGCCGCATGCGCTTGACGTCGAGCAGGCCCCATTTGGTCCGCGGCTCGCGCCCCATGAACATGTTGCGCCAGATCGGCTGCTTCTCGCAGAGCGCCCGTTCCTGATAGACGGTCTCGATGCCGAGGCTGCGGGCGCGCCCGACCGACCAGTCGTCGATGCGCTTGCCGTGGAAATAGATCTCCCCGCCGCGATCGGGGACGTGATAGCCCATGATCGTCTTCACCAGCGTCGATTTGCCGGCGCCATTGTCGCCCAGCAGGCCGACGATCTCGCCGCGATCGACGAAGAAATTCACGCCCGACAGGGAGCGCACCTCGCCGAACGTCTTGGAGACGCCGCGAAGCTCGATGACCGGGACGCCCTCGGATTGCCCTGCGTCGGACATGACTGGCCCCTAGGATTTAGAAACGGTAGCGGGGCCCGGAGGCCCCGCTACATCGCAAACTGTCTAGCGATCTTGCGATCGGATCGCCAGTCGATTCAGACGCTTCGTTAGCGTATTTCCTGGGCCGCCAGAGGGGCGACCGCATCGATATTCGTCTTGTCCACGAAGGCGCCGGCCGTATTCACGGAGAAGCCGGAGAAGCCGATATTTCTTGGTCAGGCAGATATTGAGGATCGGCAGATAGCCCTGCAGGAAGGGCTGCTGGTCGATCACCAGATTCTGGAAGCCGTCCTTCACCGCCTGGGCCGTGTTGGGCGACATGTCGAAGCCGGCGAAGAGCACCTTGCCGGGCTCCAGCGAGGCGGCCCGGGCATAGACCCCGACATTGGAGGTGAGGCCGCCATGGTCGGTGACCACGATCTTCACTTCGGGATTCTTCTTCATCACGCCGACGAAGGTCGCCGTGCCGGCATTGGGATCGGCATTCGTCGCCGCGTCGATCTCCTGATAGATGACATCGGCGCCGACCTTCTGGAAGGCGTCGATGACGCCGACGGTGCGCTGGCCGCGATCGCCGCCCTGGCCCTTGAGCCCCCAGACGAAGACCTTGTCGCCGGTCTTCAGGCTGGCGCGCTTGGCCGCTTCGGTGCCCAGCGCAAAGCCCGCCGCATAGTTATTGGCGCCGATATAGCCGAGGCCCTTCGGGGAATAGGTTTCCTGGGCCTTGGGCAGGGAGGTGTTGAGCGTCGTGAAGACGATGCCCTGCGCGAAAGCCTGGTCGACCAGCGGATCGGTGGCGTCGTCGCCGCCGAAGCCATAGGTGGCGATGCCGTCGACCTTGGTTGCGATCGCCTGCTTGATCTGGGTCAGCATGGTGTTCGGATCCCAGTTGGAGAAGTAGTAGGTCACCGTGGGACCCAGATCCATCTCCGCCTGGCGGAAGCCGTTATAGACGTTGTTGGCGAAGACGCCGCCCTGCGGTCCGCCCGGAAAGGCGGCGATCTTGACGCCGGAGCACCACTTCGCTTGCGGATCGAAGGCGTGAGCCGTCGAAAAACTCGAGATGGTCAGAACGCCGGCCGCAATTGCCGGCAGTGCACGCCGCAGGAATGCCTTCCCCATCGGATCCTCCCATAACTGTTGGTTCGAGCCTTGCTGATCGAACATCCAACGCTACGATAAATCAGATATGTCTGTAAAGGAAGCTCAGGCGCCGTTGCGAGTTTCTCCGCCAGATTGCTGATTAGTGACGGCAATCCGGCCCTACCCTTCGTTACGCCGTAACATTGACCGTGACAAACCTATCAGATAACTTTTGATCCCATGCTACCGAGCACGACACTCCCCGGCCCTGCGCTTCCCGCCGTCGACCGTGTCGTCGCCGGGCTGATGGATCTCATCCTGGGCGAGCTGACGCCCGGTGCCCAGCTCCCCAG
Organism: uncultured Alphaproteobacteria bacterium; assembly: GCA_963757155.1. Taxonomy (GTDB): domain Bacteria; phylum Pseudomonadota; class Alphaproteobacteria; order Dongiales; family Dongiaceae; genus DASXQK01. The sequence continues at coordinate 410,496 of CAVWQS010000040.1, read as the reverse complement.
TGAAGCCGAGCTCGCCACGACCTATGAGGTGAGCCGGCTGACGGTGCGCGAGGCGGTGAAGGTGCTTTCCGGCCGCGGGCTTCTCGATCTCTCCCGCGGGCGCCGCGCCATCGTGCGCGAGCCCGACGGCTCGGCCTTCGGGGATTTTCTGGCCGCGTCCATGCGCCATGACGCCAAGGGCCTGCTCGACCTCATCGAGGTGCGCCAGGCGCTCGAGATCCAATCGGCCACGCTCTGCGCCAAGCGGATCTCGCGCGCCGGGGCCGCGGCCATCGCCGGCGCCTTGGCCGGCATGCGGGCGGCGGCGGCGGAGATGCGCAGCGGCGACCGCGCCGCGGCGGAGGAGCGCTATCACCAGTGGGATGTCGGCTTCCATGAGGCCATGGCGCTGGCCAGCGGCAACAGGATGCTGGGGCATCTCCTGGAAGCCATGGCCGTGCCGCTGCGCGACTCCTTCCATCTCTCCCTCCGCGGCCATGAGCTCCGAGGCCATACGCCCGAAGATACCATCGCCGCCCATGAGCGCATCTTCGAGCGCATCCAGGCCGGCGATTCTCGCGGCGCGGCCCAGGCCATGCGCTCGCATCTGCGCGAGGCCGTGCGGGACGTGAGCGCCGCGCTCAACGCCAGCGTGCCCTCGCGGAACGCGGCCGCGGCGCCCGGCAGGCGACCGGCATCGAGACAAGCGACCCCCAAGAACCCCCGCGGGGACTCCCGTCGTCCCAAGCCGCGTTAGCTCTGGCCCGGTTTGGGACTGCGGGAAGCGACAGGGGTTGGAGCAAGGGGGAGAAGGATGAGCGATTCGATCGAATGCGTTGTCGATTGCCGCAACAGGCTGGGCGAAGTGCCGGTCTGGGATGTGGCGGAGCAGGCCCTCTATTGGGTCGATATCGAGGGCAAGCTGCTGCAGCGCTATACCCCGGCGACCCAGGCGGTGGAGCGCTGGCAGATGCCGGAGCGCATCAGCAGCTTTGCGCTGCGCGAGGAAGGCGGGCTCATCGTCGCCTTCGCCTCGGGCATCGCTCTCTACGATCTCGTCACCGGCGGCATCGAATGGATCGCGCGGCCGGACAAGAACCCGCGCAACCGCTTCAACGAGGGCAAATGCGACCGTCGCGGCCGGTTCTGGGCCGGCACCATGGACGATCGTCTGAGTGCGCATTCGGCCTCCCTCTTCCGCGTCGATCCGGATCTCTCGGTGCATCGCATGCTGGGGGAGATCGGCATCTCCAATTGCTTCGTCTGGTCGCTGGAGAATGATGCTTTCTACTTCGCCGATTCCATGGACCGCCGGATCTATCGCTTCGACTATGATCACGCGGCCGGCCGCATCGCCAACCGAAGCCTCTTCACCGACACCACGGCCCAGAACGTCGTTCCCGACGGCGGCACCATCGATGAGGAAGGCTTCATCTGGAACGCGCAATGGGACGGCTGGCGCGTGGTCCGCTATGCGCCGGACGGACGCATCGACCGGATCGTCGAGATGCCGGTGCAGAAGCCGACGAGCTGCATGTTCGGCGGCCCCGATCTCGCGACCCTCTATGTCACCTCGGCGATCTGGGATCTGACCCCCGACAAGCTCAAGGACCAGCCGGCGGCCGGCGGCCTCTTCGCCCTGGATCTCGGCATCCGCGGCGTTCCCGAGCCGCGGTTCGCCGGCTAACCCTTTCTCTGACCAGGCAGGCATATGAAAATCACCGCCATCAAGACCACCGTCGTCAATGCCGAGATGCGCAATTGGATCTTCGTCAAGGTCGAGACCGACCAGGCGGGGCTCTACGGCTGGGGCGAGGCGACCCTGGAATGGAAGACCCGAGCCGTCGTCGGGGCCGTGGAGGATCTGGCCCCGCTCCTCATCGGCCGCGATCCCCGCGATATCGAGCAGGCTTATCGCGTGATGAACAAGCATGGCTTCTGGCGCATGGGGGTCATCGGCGCCACCGCCATCTCCGGCATCGAGGTGGCGCTCTGGGATATCCTGGGCAAGGATCTGGGCGTCCCGGTCTGGCGCCTCCTCGGCGGCAAGACCCGCGATCGCGTCCCGGTCTATACCCATCTCGGCCTCGGCGACATGCGCGCGGTCTATGAGACCATGCAGCCCGAGGCGCTGGTCGATCAGGCCCTCAAGGTCCTCGACAAGGGCTACCGCGCCCTCAAGGTCGTGTTCATCCCCTACACGCATTACACGGCCCCGCTGCGCGGCGTCGACCATGTCGCCAAGCTGATGCAGGCGCTGCGCGAGGCCGTGGGCGAGGAGATCGAGATCATGGTCGATTTCCACGGCCGTCCAGCCTCGGCCGCCGCCGCCCTCGACTATATCCGCGCGCTGGCGCCGGGGCGGCCGCTCTTCGTCGAGGAGCCCGTGCCGCCCGGCAATCCGGAGCTGATGAAAGCGGTGACCGAGCGCTCGCCGGTGGCGATCGCCACGGGCGAGCGCCTGATCGGCCGCGGCGAGTTCGAGCCGCTGTTCCGGCTCAATGCCGTGCATATCGCCCAGCCCGATATCGCCCATACCGGCGGCCTGGCCGAGGCGCGCAAGATCGCCGCGGCGGCGGAGACCGCGGGCGTCGGCATCGCGCCCCACAATCCGCTGGGGCCGCTGGCCGGCGTCGCCGCTTTGCATTTCGATATCGCCACCCCCAATTTCGTCATCCAGGAGGAGATGGTGGGCTCGGTGCCCTGGTATGCCGAGGTCGCCCAGACCCCGATCCGCATGGTGGAGGGCGCCTGGCAGATTCCCGAAGCGCCCGGGCTCGGCGTCGAGGTCGACGAGGCGGTCGCCGCCCGCCATCCCTTCCAGCAGGAGGTGCTCCACGCCCAGCATGCCGTGATGCCCGACGGCACGGTCGTGGACTGGTAGGCGCGCCATGGCAGGACGTCTCACCGGGAAGATCGCCATCGTCACCGGGGCCGGACGGGGGATCGGCGAGGCCATTGCCCGCTGCTTTGCCGGCGAGGGTGCGGCGGTCACCATCGCCGAGAAGGACCCCGAGACCGGTGCTGCGACGGCGCGATCGATCGTCGAGAGCGGCGGCCGGGCGCATTTCGTCGCGACCGACGTCACCCGCGCCGAGGACGTCGAGCGAGCCGTCGCCGAGACGGTAGCCAAGTTCGGCCCGCCGACCACGCTGGTCAATAACGCCGGCACCAATGTCTTCCATGAACCTTTGGCGATGAGCGATGCCGAATGGCAGCGCTGCTTCCGCCTCGACCTCGATTCCGCCTGGACCTGCAGCAAGGCGGTGCTGCCGCTGATGCTCCGGGCCGGCGCGGGCAGCATCATCAATATCGCCAGCACCCATAGCTTCAAGATCATCCGCCACACCTTCCCTTATCCCGTGGCCAAGCATGCGCTTCTCGGCATGACGCGGGCGCTGGGCATCGAATATGCCGACCGCGGCATCCGGGTGAACGCCATCGCGCCCGGCTATATCGAGACCCAGATCGCCGTCGACTACTGGAACAGCTTTCCCGATCCGGCGGCCGAGCGGCAGCGGACCTATGACCTGCAGCCGCCCAAGCGCATCGGCCGGCCGGAGGATGTCGCCTGGACCGCCGTCTTCCTCGCCTCGGACGAGGCGCCCTTCATCAATGCGGAATGCATCGTGGTGGACGGGGGCCGCTCGGTCGTCTTCCACGACTGACCGGCGGGGGCGACGGCCGGGTCCCGTGTCTGCTTCTGCAGGGAATCTGCAGTCATTGCCGTCTTCCTTCCGGATGAAGCCAGGGGCGCGTGCGGGCTTCGGCGCGTGATCCGTTGCGCGGATCAGGCGCCGGCAGGACTTCCGTCCGCAAGCCGGGTTGCCGCCACTTTCTTCGATGTCAAGCTGTGGGACCGGTGCCGTCGCGCTCCGACCCGGCTGTCTGACGCCGGTAGGGAGCAAGTCCAGATCATCATTTCAGCTTATACGCAAAAGCCGTAAAAATCAATACCGCTCAGCCGGTGCCGTTCGCCTCGACGCGCAGGCTGGCATCGATCAGCCGCATGATCTCATCCTTGAAAGCGGGAAGACCGATGTCGCGGACGGCGAACTGGCGCAGCGCCCAGATATCGCAGATCGCCTCCAGCACATTGGCCATGAGCACGGAATTGACCGGCCTGAACTCACCCGCCTCGACACCGGCGGCGACGACGCCCGCCAAATGATTGTGGAAGCCGCGGTACTCCTGCAAGACGCGCTGCTGGGCCTCCCGCGGCAGCGATCTGAACTCGCGGTTGAGCACCCCAGACTGGCGGCGATACCGGTCGCAATTGTCGAGCAAAGCCGCGACGGTCGCGTGCAAGCGATCGCGGGCGGTCAGGCATCCCGCACTTGCCTGCTCGAGGCCGGCGTGGAGCTGGCGGATGGCGAAGTGGTAGACAAGTTCCAGCAGCGCCTCCTTGCTGTCGATGTATTGGTACATCGTCGGCACATGCAGCCCGGCCGCGGCGGCGATCTCGCGGATGGTTGCATTGGCGAAGCCCTTCCGGGCGATGATGTCGCAAGCCGCGTTGACGATCTGTTGCCGGCGGATCTCCGCCACCGGAAGGGTTGCGCCCTCCTCCTCCGGCTTTCCGTTCCTCGGCGTCCTGGCCGGAGGGCTTTCCTCGGAGAGCGGCTCATCCGGACGCGCCGCGCGATCGACGACGGCGCGCGATTGCGTCACCACTGCCACCAGGACGCCGGCGGCATCATGGAGGGAGGTCTGCCAGATCATCGTTCCGCCGCCGGCATGAAGCGGGATCGTCTCGCCGGTGACCAAAGTGGAGCGGCAATCCATCAGCATGGTGGTCTGGATCTGCGCCGGGGCGGCGCTCTGGCCGGGCGCCAGCTGCAGCGAAGTCCCGATGGCAGCGAGCTCGCAGGCAAAACCGATGAGCGCGCCGGGATTGACGCTGCCATCCGCCAGGGATTCCGGCGGAACCCGCATTTCGCCGGCGATCTTTTCGGGACCCTGGAGCGTGATGGTGATGCCCTGGCGCTCGGCATAGCCGCCTTTGGTCGCGGTGCCCCGCAAGGAAGTCGCTTCCATCCCCTGCCTCTGCATTATCGAGCGCTCAGTAACCTCACCTCTCGCCATCATAGGATGAGTCCGGCGAATTGACAGCCAGGGCGCCTTGCAGGACTATTACTGATCGCTCAGTAGCGCCACGGGCCTCAAAGGGAGAGGACCTGAAGTGTATGTTATTGCGCGAGCCAGGGGATTTCCGAGCCAGGGGACGCTGCGGTGGCCGAAGGACGTTCGCTCGATCATTTCGTCATCGCGACCCGGGACGTGGAAGTCGCCGGGGCTCAATATGAGCGGCTCGGCTTCCAGGTCATGCCCGTGATGCGACACGTCGAGATCGGAACCTGCAATCGGGTCTTCCAGCTCCACGACACCTATGTCGAGCTTCTCGGTGATATCGACCGGGCGCCGGAACATCTCCGGCAGAAAGTCGTCGATCGCTTCCATTGCGGCGAGGGCCTCACCCTCGTCAGCCTGACCTCCGCCGATCTTCCGGGCGATCGGGAGATCCTGGCCGATGCCGGACTGAAGCCCGAGCCGATCATCAATGCCCGGCGCAAGGTCCGCATGCCGGAAGGGCATTTCGACGAGACCGACAGCCGCTGCGTCTATACCTGGAACGCGCAGCCTTCCATGAGCCTGTTCCTGTCGCAGCACTACAAGCCGCATGTGATCTGGAGCGCGGCCTATCAGGCCCATCCCAACACGGCCACGCGTATCACCAAGCTGACCTATGTCGCCCAGGACCCCGCAAGCCTCACCGGCTATCTCTCGGCCATGCTGGGCTTGCCACCGCTGCGCCAGGAGGATGGGGCGGTGAGCTATCGCACCAAGCGCGGCGAGACGGTCGAGCTGTTGACCCCGGCCAAGCTTCAGGCCCAGTTCGGTGGCGAGTTCCAGCCCTGCACGAAGCTCGCCGCCTATGGCATCGGCCTCGAGATTGCCGTCGCCGATCTCGCGGCTTGCCGGGGCATTCTCTCGCGTAACGGCGTTCCCTGCCTTGCCGCCGGTCGCCGGGTGGTTGTTCATCCCGACGCCGCCGCCGGCACGATCCTCGAATTCGTGCAGGCATAGGGCGCCCCCATGCGTGGTTTCACCCAAGCCAGGCTTCGTCCCGCTGATAGATTTTCTGCTTTGCGCAGCCTGCCGCACTCCATGAGCTTGTGGCCGCCCGCCTTCGCGCCAGGGCGCGATTAGGACCATGCGAGAGACCGATCCCTTTCCGATCCCCCATCAGGGCCTGACTCCGACCCATTGGCTGGATTGGGAGGCGATGGCGCGGAAGCTGATCCGCGAGGTGATCCGCCTCGAACGGCGCGAACGGGTGCTGATCTCCGCCGATCCCTATTGCGGCGGCGCCATGCTCGAGGCCGTTCGTGCGGAGATCCAGCGGGCCGGCGGGATCGAGCTCGCCACCATCCTCCATTGGACGCCGGCGCTGACAAAGCTGCGCAATCCCGACGGCTCCAAGCCCGAGGCCGCGGAAGCCGCGGCCGAGGATGCGGCCATGGCCGGCCTCTTCGCCCAGGCCGATATCTTCCTCTGGCTGCAGAACGACTGGCGCTCCCCCCGCTCGACCATGACCATCGGCCAGAGCGAACGCATCCTGGAGAGCTGGCCAGGGCGCAGCGTCCATTTCCACTGGTTCCACGATCCGGGCAATCCCGATCCCGACCACGCCTCGAACAAGGCCCTCGATCTCGTCTATCAGAATGCCGTCCTGAATCTCGACTACACCGCGCTCGGCCGGCGCATGCGCGATCTCAAGTCCCGGATGACGGAGTCCCGAGCTCCGTATCACCACCCCGGCCGGCACGGATATCAGCTTCCGCACCGGCGCCCGTTTCCACGTCAACGACGGCGATGCCTCGCGGGCCAAGGCGGCGGCCGCGGCCTCGCCGCGCGACCGGGAGGAGGAGATCCCCTGCGGCGTGCTGCGCACCATCCCCTTGCGCGAAACGGTCGAGGGCGTCATCGCGCTCAAGGCCGGCTTCGGCTATCCCACCATGGGCAATGGGCTGGATGTCGACCGCTGGCTGGACCAGGGCCTGCGCTTCCATTTCGAGGGCGGGCATATCCGCCGGGTCGAAACCGATGGCGATCAGGCAGCGCTCGATCGCGCCTGGCAGGCGGAGACGGGCGACAAGGACCGGCTGGGGGAGATGGTCCTCGGCTGCAACCCGCTGCTGCGCCGGGTCGATGGCCTGGCCTTTCCGCCCTATCATGGCTTCGGCGATGCTGTCCTCCGGCTGACCATCGGCGAGAATATCGAATCCGGGGGCCAGAACCGTTCGAGCCTGCACCGCTGGCTGATGTTCTTCGATGCCGATATCCGTGCCGGCGGCGACCTGATCGTATCCAAAGGGCGGCTGACGGAGCCCACCCGCCCCAAGGAAGTATGAGGGGGTTTCACAGTTGAACCACGCAAACAAGGGAGACGAGAGATGATACGCAAGACACTGGCAGGCGCCGCCCTCGCGGCAAGCCTCGCCATACTGGCCATGCCCATGGCCGCACAGGCCGATCCGATCAACCTCACCATCGGCAAGCTTCTGGAAGTGACGGGTCCCCTCTCCGAGACCGGCCCCTCCCAGGACAAGGCGATCAAGACCGCGATCGCCTATGCCAATGAGCAGGCCGTCAAGGCGGGCGTGCCCATCACGGCCAAGGATGTCGGCGCCGACGTTCAGGGTGATCCTCAGGCCGCCCTCTCGGCGGCGCGCAGCCTGGTCGACCAGGGCGCCTCCTGCCTGATCGGGCCGGCCATCACGCCGGAATCCATCGCCATCGCCAATGGCCTCACCATCCGCAAGCGGGTCACCATCTGGCCCGTCGGCACCAGCATGCGGCTGCGCACCATCAAGGACGAAGGCACCATCTTCCGCACCGTGCCCCCGGACAGCCTGCAGGCGCTGGCCCTGGCCGCCGCGATCGCCGACAAGCTCGGCAGCGCCGACGGCAAGCTGGTCTCTGTCGTCTATCGCAACGAGCCCTATGGCGAGCTCCTCTCGAAGGGTTTCGCCAAGGCTTGGGAAGCCAAGGGCGGCAAGGTCCAGGGACCGGTGGTCTTCGACCCCGCCCAGGCGACCTTCGATTCCGAGGCCGGCCAGGTCGTCGCCAATAATCCCGACGCCTATGTGATCATCGATTACCCCGATACCTACGCCAAGCTCGGGGCGGCGCTGGTCCGCACCGGCAAGTTCGATCCCACCAAGGCCTTCGTCGCCGACGCCCTCGCCTTCTCGACCGTGCCCAGCAACATCCCCCCGCAAGCGATCGAGGGTGCCCGCGGCACCCGCGGCGGCACGCCGACCGACACGGACAGCTACAAGCTCTTCGATTCCCTCTGGCAGAAGGCCGGTGGGGTCGAGCATTACTCTCTCGACGCCAACAGCTTCGATTCCACGACGCTCTGCTTCCTCGCCGCCGCGGCCGGGAAGTCGGCGGATCCGGCCTCCATCGCCTCCCATATCCGGGATATCACGAGCCCTGGGGCGCCGAAGTACTATCTGACGAATCTTGGCCGACGCGCTGAAGGCCGTCACCGCCGGCCAGAAGATCGACTACATCGGCGTCGCCGGTGCGTTCGAATTCGCCGAGAACGGCGACCCGACCGTCAGCCTCTTCGACATCTTCGAATATCAGAAGGGCAAGCTGGTCGTGTTGAAGCAGATCAACGCCCAATGACGAGATGAGATGAGCCTATCCGAGAACAAGCGGCGGGGCGGAGACGCCCCGCCGTTCCTTTCAGGGGGATGGCGCGAGCTGCCCCCCGTCGTCTTCCTGGCGATCGCTCTGCTGGTGATCGTCCTGCTGCTGGCCGTCGCCGTCGGTCCCATCGCCGCCGGCCAGGCGACGATGAACGGGCTGATCAGCGCCGGGTATTTCGCGCTGGGCGCCGTGGGCCTCACCCTCGTCTATGGCGTGCTGCGCCTGGTCAATTTCGCCCATGGCGACATGCTGACCTTCGGCACCTATGTCACTTTGGGGGTGACCTCTTTGGGCGTGCCCTTCTGGCCCGCGGCGGCGCTGGGCATGATCATCACGGCTCTGCTGGCGGTGCTGCTCGACAAAGTGATCTGGGAGCCGATGCGGCGGGCGCGCACCAGCACGCTCCAGCTTTTCCTCGTCGCCATCGGCCTGGCGATGGTGCTGCGCTATTCCGTGCAGTTCTTCGCCGGCGGCCAGGTGCGCTCGGTCGGCCTCGACACCACCAGCTCCGTCGATATCGGACCTTGGCATCTCGGCAGCCTGCAATTCGTCGTCATGCTGGTCGGGCTGGCGACGATCCTTCTGACCGGGGCGGGGCTGCGCTACACCCGGCTGGGCAAGGAGATGCGGGCGGTCGCCGACAACATCGCTCTCGCCGAGGTCGCCGGCATCGATACGCGGCGCACGATCCGCATCACCTGGGCGGTCGCGGGCGGTCTCGCGGCTTTGGCCGGCATCCTCTATGCCACCGCCATCGGCTCGATCAATCCCAATTTCGGCTTCACCATCCTGCTCAGCCTCTTCGCCGCCGCCGTGCTGGGCGGCATCGGCAATGCCTATGGCGCGCTGGCCGGGGGCATCGTCATCGGCCTGGCCCAGGAATGGTCGACGCTCTTCTTCAACCCGCGCTGGAAGCCCGCCATCGGCTTCGTCATCCTGGTCCTGACCCTGCTGCTGATGCCGCGCGGAATCTTCGGGCGCAAGAAGGCGCGCTCATGAGCGTCGATTTCTGGCTGGGCGTGGGGGTGATCGCCGGGATCTACGGCATCTTCGTGCTCGGCCTGCAGATCAATGTCGGCTTCACCGGCCTGCTCAATCTGGGCCAGGCGGGCTTCATGAGCATCGGCGCCTATGCCATGGGAATGCTGGTGACCGATGCCGGCTGGTCGCTCTGGTGGGCCATGCCCGCGGCCATCGTCATCGCCGTCCTGGCCGGCATCCTGGTCGGGCTGCCTTCGCTCCGGTTGCGCTCCGACTATTTCGCCATCGCCACCATCGCCTTCGCCGAGATCGTCCGCTACACCTTCCAGAACGCCGATTTCGCCGGCGGCAATCAGGGCATCATCGGCTTCGACCAGCAGTGGCGCGACGTCTCCGACTGGCTGTTGGACCGCTTCGACCAAATCGGCTTGGGTGACCTGACCCAGTTGCCGCTGTTCCTCGCGATCTGGATCACTTTCCTCATCTGCCTGATCGCCTTGCGCCTGCTCCAGGGGAGTCCCTGGGGCCGGGTGCTGCGGGCGATCCGGGAGGATGAGGATGCCGCTTCGGCGCTGGGCAAGAACGTCTTCGCCTATAAGCTGCAGTCGCTCGGCATCGCCGCGGCGCTGGCGGCCATCGCCGGCTTCTTCCTCTCCTTCAACGTGACCTATCTCTACCCCAGCGAGTTCGATCCGACCTTCACCTTCTTCGGCTATGCCGTGCTCATCCTGGGCGGCTTCGCCAGCTATGGCGGCGTGGCGCTGGGCGCCGTGCTGCTCTGGAGCGTGATGGAGGGGTTGCGCTTCCTGCATCTGCCGCTGAGCACCGGCCAGATCGGCGCGCTGCGCTTCGTGCTGATCGGGCTGATCCTCATCCTGGCCAGCATGCTGCGGCCGCAGGGACTGCTCGGACGCAAGGCCGAGATGCAGCTCCGCCAATGAGCGAGGCAATTCTCACCATCGAGCAGGTGGAGAAGAGCTATGGCGGGCTTCGCGCCGTGGCGGGGGCCAGCTTCACCGTCAAGCGCGGCTCGATCACGGCGCTGATCGGGCCCAATGGCGCGGGGAAGACGACGCTGTTCGATCTGGTCACCGGATTCGTCCATCCCGACCGTGGCGCGATCCGCTTCGAGGGCCGGGCCATCGCCGGGCTGGCGCCCCATCGGGTCGCGCGCCTCGGCCTGGTGCGCACCTTCCAGCTCACCCGGGTCTTCGCCGCCATGACCATCATGGAGAACATGATGCTGGCGCCCCTGGGCCAGCCCGGGGAATCTCTCCTGGGGCTGATCACCCCCGGCGGCCGCAACCGGCGCAGCGAGGCCGCCATCCGAGAGCGCGCCCTGGCCCTGCTCAGCCATTTCAATCTGCAGGACAAATCGGCCGACTATGCCGGCACGCTCTCCGGCGGCCAGCGCAAGCTGCTGGAGCTCGCCCGGGCGCTGATGGCAAGCCCGCGGATGGTGCTGCTGGACGAGCCCATGGCCGGCGTCAATCGCGTGCTGGGCAAGCGCCTGCTGGATTATGTCGAGGAGCTCCGGCGCACCACGGATGTGACCTTCCTCTTCGTCGAGCATGACATGGATGTCGTCATGACACGGGCCGATCATGTCGTCGTCATGGCCGAGGGCGCGGTCATCGCCGACGGGCCGCCCGATGCCGTCCGCAACGATCCCCGCGTGATCGATGCCTATCTGGGCCAGGCCGCGCGATGAGCGACGCATCCCGCGTGCTCGAGACCCAGGGGCTGGTGGCGGGCTATAGCGCCGAGCTCGATATCCTGAACGGCGTCTCCATCACCGTGGATGCCGGCGAGATCGTCACCGTGGTCGGGCCCAACGGGGCGGGCAAATCGACCTTGATGAAATCCATCATCGGCCTGGTCGCCCCGCGCAAGGGCCGGGTGCTGCTGCGCGGCGCGGAGATCACCGGCCGCCGGCCCCATGAGATCGTGCGGCTGGGGCTGGGCTATGTGCCCCAGCGCGAGAACGTCTTCGAGAACATGACGGTGTTCGAGAATCTCGAGCTCGGCGCCATGGGCCGCTCGCGCGCCGAAGTCGCCTCGCGGATCGAGGAGTTGCTGCGCCTGTTTCCGCGGCTGGGCGAGCGGCGCAAGCAGCTGGTGGGCACCATGTCCGGCGGCGAACGCCAGATGGTGGCCATGGCCCGGGCCCTGATGCCCAAGCCCGGCATCCTGCTGCTGGACGAGCCCTCCGCGGGCCTCGCCCCCATGTTCGTCCAGGCCATGTTCGAGCAGGTGGCGGAGATCAATGCCGCCGGCGTCTCCATTCTCATGGTCGAGCAGAACGCCCGCGCCGCGCTCGCCTTGTCGCACCGTGGCTATGTCTTGGATCTCGGCCGCAACGCCTTCGAAGGGCCGGGGCGGCAGTTGCTCGACGATCCGCGGTTGGCCGAGCTGTATCTGGCGTAGGGCGCAAGCCCACTTCTTCTCTACCGTCATTCCCGCGAAAGCGGGAATCCAGGGCCGCAGAGCTCGCTTGTCGCCCTGGATTCCCGCTTTCGCGGGAATGACGAAAGGGTTGGTACTCAGCTCTGCGCTTGTCGGAACTCCAGGAAGGCGCCGCAGGCGTCGGTGGGGGCGACGAGCAGGGCGCCACCCTTGCGGCGGAAGGGAATGGCGTTCTTCGTCAGCAGGTCGGCGGTCTTGGCGAGATCGGCGACGCCGAGGCCGAGGCCGGCGACATAGGGAAGGGCCGGAGTCTTGTCCGGCAGATGGGCCGCGAGCCAGGCACCGTCGACGATGCGGACATGACCGGGAGAGAGTTTCAGCAGCAAGCCGTCCTCGGCGACCGGCGTCGCGGACAGGAAACGCCCGAGCCGCCCGGCGAATTCCGCGGGATCGGCGACGGCGATGGTCAGCGCGTCCAGGCTGACGACGCCATTGGGATGGGTGAGCAGATCCGGCTTCCAGAGCAGATCCGGCGTGCCGTGGCGGATGGCGAAGAAATGCGCCTCGGGCAAGGCCGGGGCCACAAAATCGACGATCTCGAATTTCGCAAGCTGCTCCTCGATGGGCCGCTCCAGGGGCCGCGGTCCCGTCACCTCGAGCCCGGCCTGGCGCAGCGCGCCGGCCGTCGCCGCGGCATCTTCGCTGCCGAAGGCGATGACATGCAAACCCTCGTAGCGGGCGATATCCGCTCTAAGCCGGCCCTGATAGACCGGATCGGTGACACCGATCAGCTCGAGATAGCCTCGCCGCAGCATGGCGCAATTGTTGCCGGTGCCCACCAGCGGCCGTGCCGCGCCCGGCGAGGGTGGCGGCAAGGTATGATAGCCGCGGGGCGTGAGCTGGAAGCCCAGGCGTTGGAACTGCGCCGCCGCCTTGTCGAGATCGGCGACGGCGATGCCGACATGATCGAGACTGAGGCCGCTCATCGCTTTTCGTCTCCGCCCAAAGGCGCGTCGCCGATCGCCGCCAGGACCAGGGCTTTGACCGCGATCCGATCGGTCTTGGCCGCACCGTTCAGCGGCAAGGCATCGAGGAAGAGCACGCGGCGAGGATGGGCATAAGCCGGCCCCTTCTTGAGAGCGAAGTCCCTCACCTCCCGCTCGCCGATGCTGGCCCCCTTGCGCTTCACGACGACGGCCACCGGCACCTCGCCCTTGATGGCATGGGCGACGGGCACGACGGAGACATCGGCGATGTCGGGATGGGTCAGGAGCAGCCCCTCGACCTCCAGGGGATAGATATTCTCGCCGCCGCTGTTGAACATGTCGTCGGTGCGGCCCTTGAAGAAGAAGAAACCATCGGCATCCCTGCTGAAGAGATCGCCGGTCCGGAGCCACCCATCGACGATGCGCTGGCGGTTGACCTCCGGCAGATTGTGATAGCCGGGGGTGACGCCGGGATTCCTGACCCAGAGCTCGCCATAGCTCGGGTTCTCCTTGCCCTCGGCATCCACCAGCTTCACCTCTCCCTCGGGCCAGATAAGGCCGGCGCTGCCCTTGGGCACGTCGCGGCCGTCGGTGGGCGAGCCGATCATCACCGGGCCGCCCTCGGTCAGGCCATAGCTCTCCCGCACCGGCACCTTGAAGGCCGCCTCGACGGCCTCCTGCAGCTCGCGCGCCGTCGGCGCCGAGCCGATCTTCATGCCCTTGAGGGCCGAGAAATCCAGGCTCTCCAGCAGATCGCGCTGCTGCAGCAACAGCGTGAACACGGCGGGCACGCCGCCGGTATAGGTGCAGCGGTATTTGGACAGCGTCTCCAGGAAGCGCCGCGGCTCGAAATTCGGCAAGATCACCGTCGACGCACCGGCATAGAGCACCGTCTTGATGGCGCCGGCCATGGCGTTCTTGTGATAGAGCGGCACCGCCGTCAGCGCGCGGTCGCTCTCCTGCATCGGCCAGTAGCGATGGCAGACGCGGATCCACCACATCTGCCCGGCATGGGTCAGGATCACCCCCTTCGGCCGGCCGGTGGAGCCGGAGGTATAGGGCTGGAAGGAAGGATGATTGCCCGAGAGCTTCGGCGGATCGAAGGCGGCCGGCGCCGCCTGGAGCGCCGACTCATAATCGAGCCAGCCGGCCGGCACCGATCCAAGACCGATGCGCAGCCGCAGGCCCAGCTTGTCCACCACCTCGGCAAAGGCCGGATTGGCGGCGGGCTCGACCACCGCGGCGACACAACCGGCGTCCTTGACGATGTATTCCAGCACATCGGCGCCGAGCCTTGTGCTGAGCGGCACCGGGACCACCCCGGCGCGCATGGCGCCATACATGATCTCGATGAATTCGAAGCGATTGCCCACCGACATGGCCAGCCGGTCGCCGGGCTTGAGGCCGAGGCGCAGGGTCAAGGCGGCAAAGCGGTCCAGCCGCTCTTCGAGGCGGCCATAGGTGATCTCCAGCGGCTCGGCGCGGGAGAGATCGATCAGCGCCGTGGCCTGGGGCCGGCGGCGTGCCGCGCTCCAGGAGAAATAGCCGAGATTGTCGTAACGGATGTCGTCTGGGGTGAGGTCTGTCATGTCCTGGGTCTGTAGGCGAGCGCCGATTCCCGTCAGTTGCGGCTGGCTCGCGCGCGAGAATTTCTGCATGCTGGCGACGGATTAATCATACGAATTCTGAAGGACGGTCATAGCGATGAAGGCGGCAGTATTTCACGAACATGGGCCCCTCGACAATCTGCGCTACGAGGACATCCCCGATCCCAAGCCCGGGCCGACGGAGGCGCTGCTGCGCGTCCGCGCCGTGGCCCTCAACGGCTTCGACCCCATGGTCCTCCGGGGCATTCCCGGGCTGAAGACGCCGCTTCCCATGATCCCCGGCGCCGATATCGCCGGGGAGATCATCGAGCTCGGCGCCGAGGTCGATCGCAGCATCTGGAAGATCGGCGACCGGGTCATGGTCATTCCCAACCACCCCGACGGCATGATGGGCGAAACCAAGTGCGGCGGGGCGGCGGATTTCCTCGCCATCGATGCGAAATATCTGCTGGCGGTGCCCGAGAAGGTCTCCTTCACCGATGCCGCGGCCTTGCCCGTCGCCTATGGCACGGCGCTGCGCATGATCGAGACGCGGGGCAAGCTCCAGGCGGGCGAGAAGGTGCTGATCCTGGGGGCCAGCGGCGGGGTCGGAACCTGCTGCGTCCAGCTCGCCAAATCCCTGGGCTGCGAGGTCATCGCCTGCGCCAGCTCGGCCTGGAAGATCGAGCGGCTGAAGCGGCTGGGCGCCGATCATGTGATCGACACCTCGACGCAGAGCTATGTCGCCGAGATCCATCGCCTCTATGGCAAGCCGCGGACCCGCGGGGGCGGCGGCGTCGATGTCGTCATCAACTACACCGGCGGCGACACCTGGGCCGAATGCTTCCGCACCTTGAAGCTGAACGGACGGCTGCTGACCTGCGGCGCCACGGCGGGCTACGACCCCAAGACCGATATCCGCTACATCTGGTCCTTCGAGTTCAACATCATCGGCTGCAACGGCTGGACCGATGAGGATCTGCGGGAGCTGCTGCGGCGGGTTGCCGACGGCAGGGTCAAGCCCGTCATCCATTGCACGCGGCCTCTGGCGGAGATCCGCGAGCCCTTCCAGCAATTGATGGACCGCGAGGTCTTCGGCAAGGCGGTGCTGATCCCATGACCGCGCCCGTCAAAGAGATGACCCTCGAGCGCGTCCAGGCGATGCTGGACGGCTCGCCCTTCATCCATCTGCTGAAGATGCGGGCCGTCACCCTCGACCGCGCGGGGCAGAGGGTCGTGATCGACATGCCCATCGCGCCGGAGTTCGAGCGCCATCCCGGGACGGGGCAGTTCCATGGCGGGGTCATCGCCAGCCTGATCGACGTGGCCGGCGATTTCGCTTTGGTCATCCTGGTGGGCGGCGGGGTGCCGACGATCAATCTGCGCATCGACTATCTGCGCCCGGCCGGCGGCAAGATCCTGACGGCCACCGCCTCGGTCCGGCGCGCCGGCCGCACCATCGGTGTCGTCGATATCGACGTCACCGACAGCGAGGGCCGGCTCGTCGCCATCGGCCGCGGCTGCTATGCGATGGCGGTGGGCTGAGAGGCGCGCCGGCGGCGGCCGGCCCCCGGCTCGCCCAGCGGCACGGCCGCCAATAGCGCCTGGGTATACGGATGCGTCGGGGCCTGCCAGACCGTCTCGCTCGGTCCGCGCTCGACGATGCGCCCGCGATGCATCACCGCCAGCCGGTCGGCGATGCGCCGGACCACGGCGAGATCATGAGAGATGAAAAGAATGCCGAGCCCGGTGCTGCGCTTCAGCTTGAGCAGCAGGTTCAGGACCTGGGCCCTGACCGAGACATCCAAGGCTGCGACCGGCTCGTCGCAGACCAGGACCTCCGGCCGGCAGGCAAGTGCCCGCAGCACCGCCACCCGCTGACGCTCGCCGCCGGAGATCTGCCGCGGCTGGCGTTCCGCATAGGCAGGCGGCAGCCCGGCCAATTCCATCAGCCGCCGGACCTCCACCTCGATCTCGCCGGGCGGGACGATGCGGTGTAGGCGCAGCGGCTCT
The DNA here is from genome assembly GCA_963757155.1 of uncultured Alphaproteobacteria bacterium. Lineage (GTDB taxonomy): Bacteria > Pseudomonadota > Alphaproteobacteria > Dongiales > Dongiaceae > DASXQK01. The sequence continues at coordinate 393,821 of CAVWQS010000040.1, read as the reverse complement.
TCGATCAGCCGGCGGACATTGGCGCGCGGGTTGAGGGCGGCCAGAGGATCCTGGAAGACGATCTGGACCCGGCGGCGGAAAGCGGTGAGCTCCGCGCCCGCCATCCCGGCAAGATTGCGGCCCGCGAAACGGACCTCGCCCGACTCCGGCGAGAGGAGCCGCAGCGCCAGCCGCGCCAAGGTTGATTTGCCGCTGCCGGATTCGCCCACCAACCCGACGATCTCGCCGGGATCGATGCCGAGGGTGACATCCTCGACAGCGGGCAAGACACGCCGGCCGATGCGATAGCTTTTGGAGACGCTGTCGAGCTCCAGCAGGCTCATCGCGCCGGCACTCCCTTGTCGGCCGCCAGGACGCAGGCGACCTCATGCTCGCCCAAGGCAATGACCGGCGGCGGGGCTTGGCGGCAGATCTCGCGCACATAGGGACAGCGCGGGGCGAAGACGCAGCCTGCGGAGACCTCGCCCGGTGCCGGCATGCGGCCGGGAATGCCGGGCAGCTCGCCGGCGGCCGATTCCCCGAAGGGCAGCGAGGCCGCCAGCAGGGCTTGCGTGTAAGGGTGAATTGGATTGCGGGCGACGGCGGCCACCGGCCCATGCTCGACGATCCGACCGGTATAGATGACAGCGATGCGGTCGGCCGCCTCGGTCGCGAAGGCGAGATCATGGGTCACCAGCAGCAGGGCGGTCCCCTCCTCCACCAGGGCCAGGAGCAGATCCAGGATCTGCGCCTGGACGGTAGGATCGAGTGCCGAGGTCGGCTCATCGGCCAGCAGCACGATGGGCCGCCCGGCGAGCGCCATGGCGATGGCGGCGCGCTGGCGTTGGCCGCCGGAGAGTTGATGGGCATAGTCCTTCGCGCGGGCTGGGGGATCGGGCAGGCCGACATGACCCATGAGCTCGACACTTTTCTCCCGCGCCTGGCGCCAGGAGAGACCGCGATGGGCCTGGAACACCTCGTCGATCTGCTCGCCGATGCTGAGCACGGGATTGAGGCTCGCGAGCGGATCCTGAAAGACCGTGCCGACGACCCGGCCGCGCAAAGCCTCGAGGGATTTCTCATCGGCGAAGGAAATCGAGCCCTGGCCGAGATCGATCTTGCCGGAGACAAGCGTGCCGGCGGGGAGCAAGCCGAGGATGGCAAGGATCGTCGCACTCTTGCCGGAACCGCTCTCCCCGATCAGCGCGGTTACCTGGCCGGGGTAGAGATCGAGGGAGAGATTGTCCACGGCCACCGCAGGCGTGGCGCCGCCGGGAAAGGCGATCCGCAGATTCCGGATCGAGAGGATGGGGCGCGCTTCCGCGTTCATCACGCACCAACCGTCAGGCGCAGCCGGTCCGTCAGCCAATCGCTGATCAGGCTCACGGCCAGCACGGTCGCCGCAATGGCCAGGCCCGGCAAGGCCACGAGATAGGGATCGGTGCGCATGGCGGCGCGGCCGCTGGCGACCATGCTGCCCCAGGAGGCGAGATTGGGATCGCCCAGCCCGAGAAAGGAGAGGGCGGATTCCACGAGGATGGCGCTGGCGACGAGGATGCCGGAAAGGGCGATCACCGGCGCCAGGGCATTGGGCAGGATCTGCTGAAAGGCGATCCTGAGCGGCGACATGCCGATGGCGCGGCATCCCGCCACGAAATCGCGGGTCTTCAGGGACAGCACCTCGGCCCGCACCAGCCGGGCCGGGGCGGGCCAGGAGGCGACCGCAATGGCGATCACGACGCTTTGCGGCGTGGGGCCGAGCACGCTGACGATGGCGAGCGCCAGCAGGAAGACCGGCACCGTCTGCACCGCCTCGGCGATGCGCATGAGGAAATCATCCACCAGCCCGCCCAGGAATCCCGCTGTTGTCCCGATGCCGATGCCCACCACCAGCGAAAAGAAGGCGGCCACGGCTCCGATGGTGACCGAGAGCCGGGCGCCATAGGCAAGACCGGCGGCGACGCTGCGGCCGAGCTGATCGGTCCCTAGGGGAAAGGCCCAATTCCGCAGCGGCGGCTGCAGCGGCGGGCCCACCATGTCCAGCGGATCGCCCGGCAGGATCAGCGGTGCCGCCGCCGCGGCCAGGATGATCAGGGCCAGAACGCCGCCGCCCACCACCCCCGCCCATGCCGCCCTGCGTCCCGCCGATGCCATGGATTCAGACCTCGATCCGGGGGTCGAGATAGCCGTAGAGCAGATCGATCACCAGATTCACCGCGATGACCAGGATCGTGCCGGAGAGTACGACGCCCACCAGCAAGGTCAGATCGCGCTGGGTCACCGCCTCATAGGCCAGCCGCCCGAAACCGGGAATGGCGAAGACCGTCTCGATGACCACGCTGCCGCCCAGCAGGCTGCTGGACTGCACCCCGATCATGGTCACGACAGGCAGGATGGCGTTGCGCGCCATATGCCGCCAGAGGATGCGCCGGGGCGCCAGGCCCTTGGCGCGGGCCGTGCGCACATAATCGCTAGCCGCGGCGCGCAGCATGCCGGCCCGCATCAGCCGCTGGTAGATCGCCATATAGGTGAGGCCGAGAGCGAAGACCGGCAGGATGAGATGCCGGGCGACATCGAAGACATGGCCGATCCCCTCCTGTGGTGCGCTGAGCGAGCTGATCCCGTTGAGCGGCAGCCAGGCGAGCTTGACCGAGAAGAGCAGGAGCGCCAGCAGCCCGACGAAGAATCCCGGCGTGGCGTTCAGCACCAGGGCAACCCCGGTCAGCAGCAGATCGCGGAGCGAGCCGGGCTTGGCCGCGGCAGCGACCCCGAAGATCGTGCCCAGCCCGGCGGCGACGCCGAGGCCGGAGACGGTGAGCATCAACGTATTGAGGATCCGGTCTGCGATCAGATGGGAGACGGGCTGGGAGAAGGCCAAGGACTGGCCGAGATTGAGCGTCAGGAGATTGAGCAGATAGCTGCCCAGCCGCGCGGGCCAGGCGCCCTCGATGCCCCATTCCTGGCGCAGCCGCAAGGCGAAGGCCGCATCGCCACCCCCGGTGGACGCCATATAGGCATCCACCGCATCGCCGGGCGCCAGTTCGATCAGGAAGAAGACCCCGATGGCAACGACGGCAAGGACGGGTATCGCCTGGAGCAGCCGCCGGCGGACCAGAATCAACGAGCGATGCATGACGCGATTATGGTCTGCGGGAGGCTAGAGCGCTATGCGATCAACAAGAAAGCGAACGGCAATGCCGCTCCTCTCTATGCCGTCACCCCGGCGAAAGCCGGGGTCCAGGGGCAAGCGGCAAACAGCCCACCCCGTGGCCCCTGGATCCCCTAGTTCACAAACGAAGTGCAACACCTGTCTAAGGTGTTGCAATGGGAAAGCAATATGAGCACCTGTCATTGGATGAACGGTGCCGGATTGCCCGTCTTCATGAAGACGGGCAATCCATCCGCCAAATCGCGGCAGCTCTGGATCGCCCGCCATCGACGGTTTCTCGCGAGCTGAGGCGCAACCGGGGCAAGCAGGTCGGCTACAGGCCGAGCCATGCTCATGAGCAGGCGAAAGCCCGGCGCTGGACCGGATCGCGCCTGGAGCGCGACGGCGAGCTGCGCCGCCTCGTGCTCGATCGCCTCCGGCACGGCTGGTCGCCCGAACAGATCGCCGGCCGGCTGGCCTGCGACAAGGCTGCAACCGGCATCAGCCATGAAAGCATCTATCGCTTCATCTATGCCCAGATCCGCCGCACCAACGACGGCTCCTGGCGGCACTATCTTCCCAGGGCCAAAGCCAAACGCGGCTGGCGCGGCCGCAAAGGCGGGTCGTCCGCGAGCTCCATCAAGGGCCGTGTCTCCATCGCCCAGCGCCCGAGGCCGCCAACGGCCGGGCCTTCCCAGGACATTGGGAAGCCGACCTCATGCTCTTCAAAACCTATGGCCAGGCCATCCTGGTCGCCCACGAGCGCGTCTCCCGTCTCCTCATCCTCGCCAGACAGCCAAACAAAGCTGCCGAACCCACCGCGCGACAACTCATCGCCTGGCTCGAACCCCTGCCTCCCGAGCTGCGCCAAACCATCACTTTCGACAACGGCACCGAGTTCGCCGAGCACTACCGCCTCAAAGCCGACCTCGGTATCCAAACCTTCTTCTGCGATACCCACAGCCCCTGGCAAAAGGGCGGGATCGAGAACGCAATCGGACGCATGCGCCGGCCCCTGCCACGCAAAACCGATCTCGCCGCCGTCCGTCCCAAAATCCTCAACGCCGTCGTCGCCGCCTACAACAATACCCCACGAAAATGCCTGGACTTCCAAACCCCAGCCGAGGCATTCCTGGCTCAACTGTTGCACTTCAAATGTGAATCCACCTCCCGGCTTTCGCCGGGATGACGGGAGGAGAATGTGGCGGCGGCCCGGGGACGAAGGCAAGCACTCGCCCCTTGGACCCGCTCCTACTCCGCGAGCCAGGTGTCGTACCAGGAGGTCGTTGCCCAGCGCGGATTGTTGGCGACGTTCTGCACCGATTTGTTGGCCACCGAGATGAAGCTGAAATTGACCAGATTGATGATCGGCAGCTCCTTCATGGCCAGTTCCTGGAATTGCCGGTAGAGATCGGCCCGCGCGCTGCTGTCGATGGTGACGGCGGCCTTGTCGATGATCGCATCCAGGGCCGGGTCCTCGAAGCCATATTGGTTCGAGAAGGGAACGCCGGCCGGCACCCCGCTCCGGAACAGGATCGTGGTGGAGATCGCCGGATCGTTGCGATAGACGGGGGTGCCGATGGCGAGGTCGAAGGCATGGTCGCCATAGACAGCCTTGATATGACCGCCGGCGTCGTTATTCACGATCTGCGCATCGATGCCCACGGCCTTCAGGGCCTGGCGCACATAGTCGCCGCTCTGGCGGGATTCGTCGAACCAGGGAGCCGGCAGCAGCTTGAGCTGGAAACGGGTGCCGTCGGCCCCGCGCTTGTAGCCGGCCTCTTCCAGCAGCGCCTCGGCCTTCTTCGGGTCGAAATCATAGGCCGGCAGATTGCTGTCGTAGAACTCCTTGGCGGTCACCGGAATCGGTCCATTGGCGGCCTGGGCATAGCCGAGGAAGACCGTCTTCACGAGGAAGGATTTGTCGATGGCATAGTCGAGGGCCTGGCGGACCCGCAGATCCTGGAGCTCCTTGCGGCGATGGTTGATCTCCAGGACGATCTGATAGGTGATGGCCTCATAGCCCTTGCTGATCACGTCCAGCTTGCCGGTCGCCGCCAGGCGGTCGAGATCGGTCATGGGCACGGCGGAGAAGGCCGCGAGCTCGATGTCGCCCGTCTCCAGGGCATTGGAGATGGAAGCCGGATCGGGCAGGACCTTGAAGACGATCCCGTCGAGATAGGGATGGCCGCTGTCCCAATAATCCGGGTTCTTGGCCAGGCGGTAAAATTGCCCCTGCTTGTATTCGACGAAGCGGAAGGGGCCGGTTCCCACGAGATCGGCATTATGCGGATTCTTGGCGAAGTCGGTGCCGGCATAGAGATGCTTCGGCAGCACGCTGGTCAGCGACGGCAGCGCATTCTGAATGAGCTGGGGCGGCGTGGGCTCGGAGAAGCGGAAGATCGCCGTGCTGTCGTCGGGCGTGTCCACCGCTGTCAGATTCTTGAAGACGATCCGGCCGAAATTCTGCAGGGGCTTCCAGATCTCCATGGCGGAGAAGGCGACATCGGCCGAGGTGAAGGGATGCCCGTCGTGGAACTTGACGCCTTGGCGGAGCTTGAAGGTGATCGACTTGCCGTCGGCAGAGCCTTCCCAGGAGGTGGCGAGCAGCGGACGCGGCGGCCCTTCGAAGGTCGCTTCGGCCAAAGGCTCGATCACCTTGCTCGCGACAAAGAAGACGTCGTTGGAGGCGACCATCGCCGGATTGAGGTTGCGCGGCTCGGTATCCGCGGCCACCACCAGCGTGCCGCCCGAGCGCGGCGTGCCCTGCGCGCGGGCGAAATCCGGCAGCGCCGTCAAGGCGAGAAGGCTGGCGGAGCCGCCGAGGAAACCGCGGCGGGAGAAGGGAAATGAGTGCAGCATCGGATTGACCCCCCTGAGGTAAGGAATTCAGACGCTCACCCCGAAAGCTTACAGGAAAAACGCCCTCGGGAGACCCGGAATCCTCCCGTGCACAATATTGCGGGCCGGCGCAGGGCGGCAAAAGACAGTTTAGCTTTCAGTAGAGGAAAGAATATCTGCTGGCGGGTCAGAGATAGACCGAAGGCGAGGTCACATCGCCCCGCCAGGACCAGATTGCCAGAAGCGGCTCCGCGCCGGTCTGCATGGCATGGGCCGCCCCGCTGGGATGAAGGATCAGCGCACCCGGCGGCTGCGCCGCCGCCGGCGCCTCGCCGAGACGCCAGAAGGCCGTGCCGGCGATGACCAGATAGGTCTCGACGGCGGGATGGGCGTGCGGCGGATAGTGGGTCCCGGGCGCGATCAAGGTCAGGCCCAGCCGCAAGCGGTCGCTCCGCCGAATTCCGCCGGGTCCAATGATCTGGCTGAAGGCGACGGCGCTGGATAGATCGGGCTGACCCGCTCGGGCAGGATAGCTGTAGGTCCAGGCAAGCGCAGGTGCCAGCTCCGACAACACCTCGGCCAGCCCCGCCTCCGGCCCGGATAGGCCGGCCGAGAGCGCGGTGGCCAGATGATCGCAGGCGGGCAGCCGCTTGGGCGTCGGCAGTGTCGGCTCTCTCCCCTCCGGCCAGACGGCGAGCAGGCTGCGGAACTCGGCAGCCGGGGGTACCGCCGGCGCCGCGGCAGCCGCATAGCGGCGATGGAGCCGTGTCAGGAACTCATCGATCGATCGGCGAAGCTGGGCCATGCCGGTTTATCCGACCACTAATCCCACCTTGCCGTCGAGCGAAGATGCTGGCCGCGTGACGGCGAACAACCCCACCCGATCTCACGAACCGGAGAAATTTCCCAAGGCCTCAAGCGTCAGCCGCTGAAACAGCGCAACCGTGGCCTCGCTTGCGCCGTCGCAAGCGGACGGCGCGACGATCGGACCCCGGCGATATCCACGCGACCGCAATCCCAACTGGACGCTTTCGCAAATCCCTTCGTCCTCGGGCCAAAGCACCTTGGCCATATATCGGCGCCGTGCCGCCGACTCCTGCGTTTCAGGGCCGGGTAGGCGAAAATTATGTCCGCGCGAGCGACATTGGGTCGTCGTCAAGGGATCGATGACAAAGATGCCGTATCCCGCGGGCCCCGGAAATTTGGCGATGGTTATATTCGGCCAGATATGCCAAACGACGAAATCCGTGGCGCCGTCGCTTGGATCGAACGAATACGCCTTCTTGCTATCTGCTCTTCGGCTTTTCGCGGTGTGTTTGGTGTTCCTCTGCCGGAGCTCGATCCGATAGCTATCCATGTCGATCAAGTCGACGAACGCTGGATGACTCGGCACGCAGTGATAGCATTCGATGCAATTGTCCGAGAGAACCTTCCAATTGGAGTTCAAGACGGCACCACCGAATCCCTCGGCCGTTTCGTCGGCGACGAGTTCGTGCAGTCGAGGAATCTGCAGCCGCATTTCCGAGGTCACCTCGGGGACCAGGCTTTCGAAGCTGGCCGCATCGGCATCGAGATTGAACATGATGAGATCGTTCAGCATCTCGACCCTTACGGGCTCGAGTCCGTAGTCTGCAGCCAGGAAGTGAGGCGTTCGATCCATCCCTCGAGCGCTCAGCAAGCGGCCGTCGAGTGCGTAGCTCCATGCGTGATAGGGACAGGTCAAGATCTTCTTGCACCCCTGGCCCTCCACCAATCTATGGGCGCGGTGCTGGCAGACATTATAAAAGCCGCGAACCTTCCGATCGGCGTCACGCACAAATATCAAACTCTCGTCCATGAACTCGAGCGTGAAGTAACTGCCGACCTCGGTCAGCTGACCGAGGTGGCCGGCATACTGCCAGCATTTTGCAAAAATCTTGTCCTTTTCCCGCTCCAATACCTTCGGGTCGGTGTAGTACCACTTCGGCAGGCTCATGAGGGGCCCGCCCGTGGAGGAGTGATCATGCCTTTCGCTCATAGATCGGCAAGCCTCACCCAAACGCCGACCGAAGCGCCGATCACGACCGCAATTGCGATGCTGGTCCAGCTGGGTCCGCCTGCAAGGAGCAGGGAAAGTACAAAAATGGCGATCCCCGTCGCGACGCCCCCTATGGCCGAAGCACGAGACCGTTCGGCCCCGGCCCGCCATCTCCGTTGGGGTCTCTGGCTCGGACGGTCTCTGCGCTCACGACCTCAACTCCGCGATTTCGCTCTCGTCAGGGGTAGGGTTCAGCTTTCGCTGAACGATGCGCAAATGCTTTTTGCTGTAGCCGTTGAGCAGGATACCGATCAACCCGCGATTGACGTCGCTCGTCCCAAACAACCAGTCGGCGATGGGGTAAGTCAGGTTCATGTTCATTTCCATCATGATCGCCGGATCGTGATGCGCGATGTGATGGCGCCGAATGGTGTTGATCAGCGGAATGCGCTGGATCAACCAGTCGTTCTTTGCGTGGCAGCACCAGTGAAAGAATTCGTAGTTGAGGTACACGCCGACGGTCGTGCACATGAGAAGCAAGCCGGCATTCCGGGATACGAGGATGCCGAGAATGACGGCGGGTACGATCGAGATGGCGATGAAAGTCACTAACGCATAGGGCGGAAAGAAAGTGATGCGGAAATCCCGGGTATCGTCGATGGTCGGCTCGAGCTGTGTGAAGAACTGATGATGTGCCAGCGTGTGACGGCGATAGATACCCATGAATCCCTTCACGGGGCGGTGCATCACAAATCGGTAAATCCACCATTCGAAAATATTGGTCGCGACGAACGTCGCGGGCACCACCATCCAATCCAGAATTGTGGGATTTTCGATGCGGCCAATCAAATACCAGAGTGTGCCAATCCCGATCGCGCAAATGATGGCGACGTAAATCGCGCCGTTATACCAGGGCGCAATGTGAGCCCGATAGTCAGCCCGAAATGCTTCCTGGCGATCACGCATCATCGCGCTTCTCCTGGCGGTCGACTGACGGGCGGGACCGTCCCCTCAGATGACGATCTGCGCATCAGAGATACGCCGGAGATATCATACATGAGATGAGCTCTATCGCGAAGGCCGGTTGCCCGGCCAGCTCAGCTTGGCTCAAGCCGACCCGATCTTGCTCTAATCGATCTCCACCGCCAGCATGCCGGCATCCACCCCTTCCTGAGCCTCGACGATATGGACCGCCTTCACGGTGCCGCCCTGTTCGCTGGTATGGGGCACCTCGGTCTTCATCACCTCGAGGATGAAGAGCACATCGCCGGGGCTCACCTTGTCGCCGGGCTTGACCAGCACCTTCCAGACATTGCCGGGAACCATCGTTTCAATGCGTTCGGCCATGATCCTACCCCTCAGACGATATTCGAGATTTGACAGATGGCGTTCAGCGCCAGGCGCTGGGCCTGGGCTTCGTCGACGCTGATCGCCTTGAAGCGATAGATGTCGCCGGGCTTCGACTGCCCCAGCTTCCAGAAAGCGGCCGAGGGCACGGTATAGGGGTTGATGAAGCCCCCCATGCTGGGCCCGTCATTGACCAGGATGATGGGCGTCTGGCCCGCCAGATTGATGGCACCCAGGGGATAGCCGTGGTCGATGATGTTGGAGGGCTCGGCGCCGTTCTCGGGCGACTTCTTGTAAGCCTTCTCGGTGAAGGTCCATTGCGGCCCGTCGAGACGGAAGCCGGTGCGGTCGCTCTTGGCCGAGAGCTTCCAATCGCTGGTGAGAAAGCGCTGCTGCCCCGCCTCGTCGATCCAGTCGTCGTTGGGGCCCGCCACCACCTCGATGGTCCAGGTCTTGTCGGTCGGGAATGTCGGCCGGGCCTCCGGCTTCACCTTGCGGCCCGGCGTGCCGTTGCCCGCCGCCCCCTGGCCCGCCGCCACAGGCACGCTCTGCCCGGGCTTCAGCGCATGGCCTTCCATGCCGCCGACGCCGGCCTTGTGGAAGGTCGAGCGCGAGCCCAGCCAGGGCGGCGTGTCGATGCCGCCGGCGAAGGCGATATAGGCGCGCACGCCTTGCTTGGCCGCGGACATGGCGAGGGTCTGGCCGGATTTGACGGCGATGCTCTCCCAGAGCGGCACCGGCTGGCCGTCGAGCTTCGCCTGCATATCGGCGCCGCAGATGGCGATCACGCCGTCGCGGCTGAACTTCAGCGTCGGCCCCATGTACTGGGCCTCGAGCCCCGCCGCGCCGACGGGATTGCCGACCAGTAGATTGGCCAGGCGGAAGGACCAGCTGTCCATCGGCCCGGAGGGCGGAAAGCCCTGGTTCCAGAAGCCGATGCGGCCGGGGTAATCCTGGATCGAGGTCTCGAGACCCGGTTGAATCACGTCGAACATGGCCCGCCTCCTAGAACCGGTCGCTCTTGTTCAGCGACTTGACCCATTTCTGGTAATTGCGCACGGAGAAACGCTGGTAATCCACGACATTGTAGACATAGCTGCCGTCCTTCACCTGCGCCTCCACATGCTCGAATTCCTCGACGCTGACGGGCACGAATTTCACCCGGTCGCCGGGGCGGAACAGGCAGATGCTCCTTGAGAATTCCGGGAAGCGCTTCTCCGTGTCCCAGATCGGCACCGGGATGCGCCCGAAGATCTGATAGCCGCCGGGGGTGGCGACGGGATAGATCGCCGTCGAGGCGCCGCCCATGCCGACGGTGCCCTGGGGCGTCCAGGTCCGCGGCGGATTGTATTTCGGCGCCGTCAGCACGCAGCGCGGATCGAGCGCCATCATGAAGGGCAGACCCGGCCAGAAGCCGAGGGCGGCCACCCAATATTCCGTGCCGGAATGGACGCGCACGAATTGCTGCACATCGGCGAGGCCGTTCAGCTCCGCCACATATTCCGGATCCCATTTCTTCTTGGTGATCTTGGCGCAGTAATCGTCGACCGCCGCCTTGGTCCAGGGATCGAGATAGCAGGTCGGGAAATAGAAGAGCCGGCTGTCGAGCTCGATATCGTCGGAGGGGCCGAGCGCATCGATCAGCGACTGCATCTCCTTTGTCAGATCCTTGAAGCCGATCTTGTCGGGATCGTAATGGATCAGCATGGAGGCGAAGCAGGGCGCGGTCTCGATGACGCCGCTGTTGCCGCTCTGCTGGATGGCGGCGGCCAGTCCCTGAGCCTTGAAGTTGAGCTCGAGATTCATCTCATTGCCGAACTCGATCAGCATGTAGCGATCGCCGCCCGGCATATATCTCGGTCGTTCGTAGATCATATCGCCTCCCTCCCCCTCTGAACCGCTAGGCCTTCAACAGCTCGCCGGCATGCTCGGCCGCAAAGCCCGTGTAGATGTCCCCGGCCCGGAAGGCCGGGTGATCGAGCAGGCGCCCGAGAAAGGCCGCATTGGTGGCGACCCCTTCGACGGCGACCTCGCCCAGCGCCGAGAGCATCCGCGCGATGGCCGCGTCGCGGTCCCGCCCCTGGCTGATGATCTTGGCGATCATGGGATCATAATGGAAGCTGATCTGATCGCCTTCCCTGACACCCGTATCGATGCGCAGCCCCTCGCCCGCCGGCGGCAAAATGAAGCGCTTCAGCGGACCCGGCGAGGGCATGAAGTTCTTGGCGGGGTTCTCGGCATAGAGCCGGCATTCGATGCTGTGGCCCACCTGGCGGATGGACTCCTGGGTCAGGAAGGAAAGGTCCTCGCCGCCCGCCAGACGGATCTGCAGGCCCACCAGATCGAGGCCGGTGGTCATCTCGGTGACGGGATGCTCGACCTGGATGCGGGTGTTCATCTCCAGGAAGTAGAAGGCGCCGGTCGTGGCATCCATGACGAATTCGACGGTGCCGGCACCCCGGTAGCGCTCCTGGCGTACCAGGGCCACGGCCGCCTCGGCCATGGCGCGGCGCACCGCCGGCGCCAGGCCCGGAGCCGGGGTCTCCTCGACGATCTTCTGGAAGCGGCGCTGGATCGAGCATTCGCGCTCGAAGAGATGGACGGCGGTTCCGTCGCCGAAGCCGAAGACCTGGATCTCGATATGACGGGCCTTGGCCACCAGCCGCTCGAGATAGATCGTGCCGTCGCCGAAGGACTTCTCCGCCAGGGACTGGGTTGCCTCGACGATCTTGGCGAGCTCCTCGGGCTTGTCCACGCGGCGCATGCCGATGCCCCCGCCGCCGGCCGCCGCCTTGACGAGCAGGGGAAACCCCACCTCGGACGCGGCGCCATCGAGGCCGGCCAGATCCTGTGCCGTGAAGCGGCCGCTGCCGGGGAGGATCGGCACGCCGGCGGCCTTGGCCAGAAGCCGCGCCCGCTCCTTGTCGCCCATGTCGTCGATGGTCTCGGGCGAGGGGCCGATCCAAATGAGGCCCGCCGCCGCCACGGCGCGCGCGAAGCCGCTGTTCTCCGCGAGGAAGCCATAGCCGGGATGGATGGCATCGGCACCGCTGCTGCGTGCCGCGGCCAGGATGTTCTCGGCGATGAGATAGCTCTGGCGTGCCGGCGCGGGGCCGACGGGAAAAGCCTCGTCCGCCATCTCGACATGAAGCGCCTTGGCATCGGCCTCGGAGAAGACGGCGACCGTCTTCAGCCCCAGCACCCGGCAGCTGCGGATGATGCGGCAGGCGATCTCGCCGCGATTGGCGATCAGAACCTTCTTCATCGGCGGCGGCTCTGGGAGAACCGCATCAGTTCAGATAGTCCTTGATGGCTTCCTTGACGGCCTTGGCGACGTCGACGGCGCCGGGCGTATCGGAATGCACGCAGATGCATTCCGCCCGCATGGGGATGTCGTTGCCGGCCACCGTCTTGACTTTCTTTTCGCTGACGGCCCGCAAGGTCCGCGCCGCCGCCAGGGTCGGATCCCAGGCCGTATGCTCGCGGGTGATGATCAACCGGCCGTCCTTGTCATAGTCGAGATCGACATAGAACTCGGGGATGAAGCGGAAGCCGCGCTTCACATAGACCTCCTCATGCTTGGTGCCGGCCATGCCGAGCAGCGCCACCCCGAAGACATCCGCGGCGTCGCAGATGGCACCGGCGATCTCCTCGGACCGGGCCGCCATGCCATAGAGGGCGCCATGGGGCTTGATGTGGTTGAGGGGCATGCCCTCGGCATCGAGGAAGGCCTTGAGAGCCCCCACCTGATAGATCAGGCAGTCCGTCAGCTCCTTCGGATCCATCTTCATCTCCCGGCGTCCGAAGCCCTGGAGATCCGGCAGCGAGGGATGGGCGCCCACCTTGACGCCATTGGCCTTGGCGAGGCGGACCGTCTTATGCATGACCGTGGGGTCGGAGCCGTGGAAGCCGCAGGCGATATTGGCGATGGTGATATAGGGCATGATCCCGGCATCATCGCCCATCTTGTAGAGGCCGAAGCTTTCGCCCATGTCGCAATTGATTGCCAATGCCATCTTCCGATCTCCTGGTTTCCGCGGATTCTCGCCGCGACATTCTCTCTAGTCTTGCAGCCTTGCCATGATGCGCTGGCGGATCTGATCGGCGACGACGGCGAAGATCAGCAGCACGCCGACGACGACGATCTGCAGATAGGATTCGATCCGGGCGAGATTCATCCCGTTCTGGATCAGGCCGATGAAGATCGCCCCCAGCACCACATTGCCCAGCCGCCCCGTCCCGCCGCGCAACGAGACGCCGCCGATCACGCAGGCCGCGATGGATTCCAGCGGCATGGAGGCGCCGATATTGGCCTCGCCGGTGGCGAGCCGCGCCGTCAGCATGATGCCGGAGATGGCCGTCATCGCCCCGCAGAGGACATAGGCCATGAACAGCGTGAAGCGGGTGCCGATGCCCGAGAGCGCCGAGGCCTTCAGATTGCCGCCGACGGCGTAGAGATAGCGGCCCAGGCGCGTCCAGCTCAGCAGGACATAGAGAAAGACGATCAGGGCGACGGTGACGAAGATCGGCGCGGGAATGCCCAGCCACTGGCCGAAGCCCAATACCTTGCCGAATTCCTGCGGCATGCCATAGACCGGCACGCCGCCGGTGAGGAATAGCGCGATGCCGAAGCCGATGGAGGCCATGCCCAGGGTCATCATGAAGGGCGACACGCCCAAGGCGGCTACGCCGATGCCGTTGAGGATGCCGATGGCGACCCCCGCCCCGACGCCGGCCAGCATGCCGAGGGCGATCGACATCACGACGGCATCGGGATAGGCCGTATAGAGGGCCGTCATGGCCATGGCGCCGACCACCGAGGTGATGGCGATGATGGTGCCGACCGAGAGGTCGAAGCCGCCGGTCAGCAGCGCCAGCATCTGGCCCATGGCCACCATGGTCAGATAGCTCGACTGGCGCACGACATTGACCAGGTTTCCCCAGGCGAGGAACCGGCTGGACATCAGGGCGAAGACGATCACCGCGATCAGCAGCAGGAAGGGCAGCACGCCCAGCCGCACGAAGACATGGGCCAGCCAGAGCAGCGGCGTGCGGCGCGGGGGCTGGCCGTCGGAAGTGGCGGTCATCACGCCGCCTCCCGCTCGAAGAAGCAGCGCAGCACCTTGTCCTCGGTGATCTCCGCCCCGGTGAGTTCGGCGCGAAGCTGGCCGCGATACATGACATAGGCGCGATGGGTCAGATGCAGGATCTCCGGCAGGTCCGATGAAATCAGCAGAATCCCCGCCCCGGCCTCGCAGAGATCGCGGATGAATTGATAGATCGCCACCCGCGTGCCGACATCGACGCCGACGGTGGGCTCATCGAAGACGAACAGCCGCACCTCCCGGGAGAGCGCCTTGGCCAGCAGCACCTTCTGCTGATTGCCGCCGGAGAAATGCTCCAGCGGCCGCTCGAGATTGAGCGGCTGGAGATTGAGGCGCCGGGCGAGCTTGAGGGTCTCCGCGCGCTCCGCGGGGCGATTGAGGAAGGGGCCGTTGGAGAAGGGCGACAGGCCGAGGGACGGCAAGGAGATATTCTCGCGGCCGCCGCGCATCATCACCAGCCCCTCGCCGCGCCGGTCCGGCGGCAGATAGAAGAAGCCCCGGTCGAGCATGGCGCGGGGCTTGCGGCCCGTGACATCCTCGCCCCGGAAGGCGACCCTCCCGGCGCTCAGCTTCTCCACCCCGAAACAAGCCCGCGCCACCTCCGATTTGCCGGAGCCCACGAGGCCCGCCAGCCCGACCACTTCGCCGGCGCGGACCTGGATCGATACCTGCGACACGGTGCCGTTCGCCGTCGAGATATCCTGGACATCCAGCAGCATCTCGCCGGGGTTGCTGCGGATCTCCGGGAAGATCTGGGCGATCACCCGGCCGGTCATCAGCTCGACGAGCCTTGTCTCCGACACCTCCTCCACCCCGAGAGTCGCGACATGGCGCCCGTCGCGCAGCACCGTGACGCGATCGCCGATGCGCTTGATCTCGGCCATGCGGTGGGTG
Source organism: uncultured Alphaproteobacteria bacterium (assembly GCA_963757155.1). Lineage (GTDB taxonomy): Bacteria > Pseudomonadota > Alphaproteobacteria > Dongiales > Dongiaceae > DASXQK01. The sequence continues at coordinate 378,490 of CAVWQS010000040.1, read as the reverse complement.
ATGTAGATGATGCCCACCCCCTGGCGCTTGGCCTGCTGGATCAGGCCGAAAAGCCGCTCGGTCTCGCGTTCGGTCAAAGAGGCCGTCGGCTCGTCGAGGATGAGCACCGACAGCTCGGCGCGGAAGGCCTTGGCTATCTCCACCATCTGCTGCTCGGCGCGGGAGAGATAGGCCACCCGCATCCGCGGCTTCAGGGGAAAGCCGAGGCGCTCGATGATCTCGCGCGCCTTGGCATGCATGGCCCGCTTGTCGAGCAGGCGATGCTCCATCAGCTCGGCACCGAGGAACAGGTTCTCCTCCACGGTAAGCTGGGGCACGAGGGAGAATTCCTGGAAGACGGCGCTGATGCCGAGCTGGCGGGCCTGATGCACGGAGGCCAGCTCGATCGGCTCGCCCCGGAACCGGATGCGACCGTGGCTCGGCCGATGCACGCCGGCAGCCAAGGAGATCAGGGTCGATTTGCCGGCGCCATTCTCGCCGAACAGCACATGCACCTCGCCCGGGCGCAGATCGAAATCGACGCCGTCGAGGGCGACGACCCCGGGGAAATGCTTCGAGACGCCATCGAGGCGGAGCAGGGCCGGAACGCCTGACGTATCAGGCGTTCCGGCCGCATCCGCATGTGCTGCACTCACGGTCACGATCGATGCGTGAGTTCCCTACGCCGCGTTGCCCTACTCCACGTTGAACGTCGGCTGGAAATCGTCCGGTGCCAGCGAGGAGGCCTTGTCGAAATCGTTCACGTTCTTGCTGTCGATGATGTAGAGCGCCGGCCCCACATGCTTCTCATAGGGCTTCTTCTCGAGGATGCGCACCACCTGGTCGATGGCGATGCGGCCCTGAAGCACCGCGGAATTGGTGGGGGCGGCGAGGATCGTGCCGTCCTTGATGCCCTGATAGACCGGCGGGGTGAAGTAATAGGCCAGCACCTTGATCTTGTCCTGGAGGCCCTTGTCCTTGAGCAGGCCGACGGCCGCCTCGGCGGTGGGCGAGGTACCCACGATATATTGGATATCGGGGTTCGCCTCGAGCACATCCTCGATCAGCTTCAGCTGCACTTCCTTGCCGGTATCGCCGTATTTGGTGGCGACGACATCGATATCGCCCGCCTTCACCGCGTCGAGAAAGCCCGTATTGCCGGCCTCGACCCAGCCAGCGCCGGGCGGGCCCGGGAACCAGGCGACCTTGACCGTGCCGCTGCCCTTGGGATGCAGCTTGGCCAGATACTCGCCGGTCTTGGAGCCCATCTCGCCGAAGGAGACGAGAGATTTGGCCGAGATATCGGGCGAGGACATGCCGTTGATCACGTCGATCACCGGAACGCCCTTGCCCTTCACCTCGGAGACGAGATTGTTCATCCCGTCATAGGAGATGGCACCGATCACCACCCCTTGCGCGCCCGCGGCAACGCAATCCTCGATCTGGGAGATCTGCTTGGCGAGATTGGTGTAGCCGCCGGCCTCCACCAGCTGCATCTTCACGCCTTCATCCTTGGATTGCTGGACGACGCCGTAGTCGACGGCCATCCAATAGGCGTCCTTCATATGCGGGAAGGACACGCAGATCTGCCATGGCTTCGACGCCTTCTCCAGCGGCGTGTATTCGATATCCTTGCGCGGACTTGCCATGTTGAAGGGCGGATCCCAGACCTGAACCTTGGCCGGGTACCATTCGCCGGCGAAGCCGGGTGCGACCATGAGCGCCGTCGTCGCAAACGCGCCCGCCGCCATGACTCGAAGCGATCTGCCTGAGCTTGCCATGCCAATCTCCCTGTATCAGGGCGGCCAGGCCGAGACGGCCGGCGCGCCATTGCTTTGTCTTGTCAGCCGCCATCGTCCGCCGGCGCATCCATCGCCGACGAGCGATCGGTGAAAGGAACTTTCACTTAACGGCGGGTCATTGTAAATTCAGAAAATGGCGTAGGGGATTATCGGAAATTCCGATGGCTCTTTCTCTCCGGCAAATCCAGTACTTCATCGCCTCGGCGGAGGCCGGGAAGCTCTCCTTGGCCGCTTCCCAGCTCGGCGTCTCGCAATCCGCCGTCACCGAAGCGATCCAGGCCCTGGAGCAAGAGACGGGCGTCGCTTTGCTGCATCGTCATGCCAAGGGCATCGAGCTCACCTTCGAGGGAAATCAGTTCCTGCGCCATGCGCGCGCGGTCGTCACCGCCGTCTCGGATGCGACCCAAGCCCCGCGCCAGGCGCGCAGCGGGGTCGCCGGCAGCTTCTCGCTGGCCATGACCTTCACCGTCGCGGGTTATTTCCTGCCGGCGCCGCTGGCCCGCTTCCGCCGCATCCTGCCCGATGTGCAGGTCAACCTCTTCGAGATGGATCGCGCCGATATCGAACGCCAGCTTGTCGCCGGCAAGATCGATCTCGCGGTGATCCTGACCTCCAATCTCAGCAACACCGAGGAGATCGAGAGCGAGGAGCTGATCCGCTCCCGCCGGCGGCTCTGGGCCCCGCCCAATCATCCGCTGCTGCAGGCGCGCCGCGCCACCTTGGCTCAGATCGCGCCGGAGCCCTATATCATGCTGACCGTGGACGAGGCCGATAAGACGGCCATGCGCTATTGGAAGGGCACGCGCTACCGCCCCAATGTCGCCTTCCGCACCTCATCGGTGGAGGCGGTGCGCAGCATGGTCGCGACGGGGGCCGGCGTCTCCATCCTCTCCGACATGGTCTACCGCCCCTGGTCGCTGGAGGGCGACCGCATCGCGGCCCGCACCATCCATGACGCGGTGCCCTCGATGGATGTGGGCCTCGCCTGGAAGCGGGAGTCGCAGCTCAACCCCTGCGCCCAGGCCTTTCGCGACTTCTGCCACAACACCTACAATGCGTCCGGGGGAGAGTTGGCGTAGTTGCCGAGCGGGCTGCTCCCTCTCTTCCGTCATCCCGGCGAAAGCCGGGATCCAGGGGCGAGTGGCAAAGTGCTGAGCGCGTGGCCCCTGGATTCCGGCTTTCGCCGGAATGACGATAGAGAAGATGGCCGGCGTAAGCGCCTTCACGACACTTTGATCGCAACTTCGTCCGCCGTCGTGGTTAAATCTCCCGGCGAGCACAAGTTTGGCGAGCATCAGGGAGGCGTGGCGATGAAGACATTGACAGGTCCGGGGCTGTTTCTGGCGCAGTTCGCTCAAGACACCCCGCCGCATAATTCGCTCGAGGCCATCGCCCGCTGGGCCAAGAACTACGGCTACAAGGGCATCCAGATCCCGAGCTGGGACAAGCGCTTCTTCGATCTCGACAAGGCCGCCGACAGCAACGCCTATTGCGACGAGGTCAAAGGCAAGCTCGGCGGATATCGGCATCCAGATCACCGAGCTCTCGACCCATTTCCAGGGCCAGATGGTCTCGGTGCATCCCGCCTATGATGCGATGTTCGACGGGCAGGTCGCCGCGGAATACCGCGGCAATCCGGAGAAGCGCCGGCATTGGGCCGCCGCGCAGGTGAAGAAGGCGGCCAAGGTCTCCCGCCAGCTCGGCCTCGACACCCATGTGACCTTCCCGGGCTCGCTCGCCTGGCCCTATTTCTATCCCTATCCGCAGCGGCCCGACGGGCTGATCGAGGCCTGCTTCGAGGAGCAGGCGCGGCGCTGGAAGCCGATCCTCGACGAGTTCGACCATCACGGCGTCGATGTCTGCTTCGAGATCCATCCCAGCGAGGACATGTTCGACGGCGACACCTTCGAGCTCTTCCTCGACAAGGTCGGCGGGCATAAGCGCTGCAACATCAACTACGACCCCAGCCATCTCATCAAGCAGGGGCTGGATTATCTGGGCTTCATCGACGTCTATCACGAGCGCATCAAGGCGTTCCATGTGAAGGACGCCGAATTCAATCCCACCGCCAAGCAAGGCTATCTCGGGGGCTACAAGGGCTGGCTGGAGCGCGCTGCCCGCGACCGGTCGCTGGGCGACGGCCAGGTGAACTTCAAGGGAATCTTCTCGCGCTTCGCGGCCTACGACTTTGCGGGCTGGGCCGTTTATGAATGGGAATGCTGCCTGCAGCATCCCGAGGCGGCGGCGCGCAACGGCGCCAAGTTCATCAACGACCATATCATCGAGGTGACGGACCGGGCCTTCGACAATTTCGCGGCCACCGGCGCGAACAAGGCGACCAATCTGAAGCTCCTCGGGCTGGATCGCTAGAGATGGTCTACGCCACCGCGGAAGGCGCGGGCCTCGCCCCGCGGCTGCGTTACGGCATGGTCGGCGGCGGGCGCGACGCCTTCATCGGCGCCGTGCACCGCATGGCAGCGCGGCTCGACGACCGCTGCGAGCTGGTGGCCGGCGCGCTCTCGGCCGATCCGGAGAAGGCGCGGCTCTCCGGGCTCGATCTCGGTCTCGATCCGGCGCGCGTCTATGCCGATTTCGGGGAGATGGCCCGCGCCGAGAAGGCGCGCGCCGACGGCATCGAGGCCGCGGTCATCGTCACGCCCAATCATCTGCACTATCCCGCCGCCCGGGCCTTCCTGGCCGCCGGCATCGACGTCATCTGCGACAAGCCGCTCTCGGTCACCATGGCCGAGGCCTATGAGCTGATGAAGATGGTGCGCCAGTCGAAGCTGGTCTTCGCGGTCACCCTCAACAACACCGGCTATCCCATGGTGCGCCAGGCCCGCGAGATGATCGCCGGCGGCGAGCTGGGGGAGCTGCGCATCGTCCATGCCGCCTATATCCAGGATTGGCTGACGCTGCCCATCGATGCCGATGGCCAGAAGCAGGCGGAATGGCGGACGGACCCGGCGCGCGCCGGTCTGTCGGCCTGCCTCGCCGATATCGGCGTCCATGCCCATAACCTGGCGCAATTCGTCACCGGCCTGGATGTCGCCCAAGTCTCCGCCGATCTCACCACTTTCGTCGCCGGCCGCCGCCTGGACGACAATGCCCATGTCATGCTGCGCTATGCCAATGGCGCCCGGGGCAGCCTGCTCGCGAGCCAGGTGGCGCCGGGCAATCTCAACAGCCTCTCCCTCAAGGTCTATGGCACCAAGGCGGGGCTGGAATGGTCGGGCGAGACTCCCGAGCAGCTCCGATTCACGCCCTTCGGCGAATCGACCCGGATTCTGGTTCGTGGCGGCCCGGGCAATTCTTCCGAAGCGAAGCGCGGCTCGCGCATGCCCGCCGGCCATCCCGAAGGCTATATCGAGGGTTTCGCCAATCTCTACCGCGATGCGGCGAGCCTGATCCAGGCGCGGCGCGCGGGCCAGCCTTTCGATCCGCTGGCGGCGGCGTCGGTCCCCACCGTTATCGACGGCGCCAAGGGAATCCGCTTCGTCGAGGCGGCGGTGCAATCCAGCCGCGCCGACGGCAAATGGATGTCGGCGGCACTCAAGGAGCCATGAAGAGTCGCGCCGATCGCGAGCGGGAGAAAGACGGGACGCGAAATCATTCGCCGGAATGACGACAGCGGGGCGGCTTGGCCGTCGCTCCTACCCGACCCGCTCCAAGGCCATCGCCACGCCCTGCCCCACCCCGACGCAGAGCGTCACCAGGGCGCGCTTGCCGCCGGTCCTGGCCAGCTGATGCGCCGCGGTGAGGGCGAGGCGCGCGCCGGACATGCCGAGGGGATGGCCGAGCGCGATGGCGCCGCCGTTGGGATTGACGAAATCGGCATCCTCGGGAAGCCCGAGCTGGCGCAGGCACGCGACGGCCTGGGCGGCGAAGGCCTCGTTCAGCTCGATCGCGTCGAAATCGCCGATGGAGAGCCCGAGGCGCTGCAGCAGCTTCTGGGTCGCCGGCACCGGGCCGATCCCCATGATCCGCGGCGGCACGCCGGCCGCGGCCATGCCCAGCACCTTGGCCCGCGGCGTCAGCCCATGGCGCTCGGCCGCGGCGGCCGAGGCCAGCAGCAAGGCCGCCGCCCCGTCATTGACGCCCGACGCATTGCCGGCGGTGACCGTGCCGGGATTGCGCACCACCGGCTTCAGCTTGGCGAGCGCCGCCAGGGTCGTATCGGCGCGGGGATGCTCGTCCTTCTCCACGAGATGCGATCGCGCCCTTGCCCATGTGCGACCTCGACCGGGACGATCTCCTCGGCGAGAAACCCCGATTGCTGCGCAGCCACGGCGCGCTGCTGCGAGCGGGCCGCGAATGCATCCTGCGCCTCGCGCTGGATCTGGAATTCCTCGGCGAGATTCTCGGCGGTCTCCGGCATGGAATCGATGCCGTATTGCGCCTCGATCCGCGGATTGACGAAGCGCCAGCCGATGGTCGTGTCCTCGATCTTGGGCGCGCGCTGAAAGGCATGCTCCGCCTTGGCCATGACGAAAGGCGCGCGGGACATGGATTCGACGCCGCCGGCAATGGCGAGCTCCATCTCCCCGGCGGCGATGGCGCGGGCGGCGCTGCCCACCGCCTCCAGCCCCGAGGCGCAGAGGCGGTTGACCGTGACTCCGGGCACGCTCGCCGGGAGCCCCGCCAGCAGCAGGGCCATGCGGGCGACATTGCGGTTGTCCTCGCCGGCCTGGTTGGCACAGCCGAGATAGACCTCCTCGATGGCCGCGGGATCGAGGCCGGGATGGCGGGCCAGCAGCGCCTTCAGCGCCACAGCGGCGAGATCGTCGGTCCGAACCCGCGACAAGGCACCGGCGTAGCGGCCGATGGGGGTGCGGATGCCGTCGCAGATGAAGACCTCGGTCATGAAGCTTCTCCATGGGCGCGCTTGGTGCGCGCCTGCAAATCGCGCAACACCTTCAGCTCGGCCGCCGTCGGCGCCGGGGTGTCGTCGACCTGGCTCGCGAATTTGACGGCCCAGCCGGTGTTCTCCGCGATCTTCTCGCGGGTGACGCCGGGGTGGATCGAGGTGACCGTCAGCTCCTGCGTCGCGGGATCGGGCTGCATGATGCAGAGATCGGTGAAGACGCGGCTCGGCCCCTTGGTCGTCACGCCATGGCGGGCCCGATCCCCCGCGCCCGTGCCATGGCCGAGGGAGGTTCGGAAATCGATCCGCTCGACGAAGCTGCGCTTGCCCTGGGGCATGACGATGAAGATCTCCTGGCAGGAGGTGGCGATCTCCGGCGCCCCGCCGCCGCCGGGCAGGCGCACCTTGGGCTTGTCATAGGGACCGATGACGGTCGTGTTGATATTGGCGAATTTGTCGAGCTGGGCCGCGCCGAGAAAACCGATGGTGATGCGACCGCCCTGGAGCCAATAGCGGAACATCTCCGGCACCGAGACGGTGGTGAGCGCCGTGACGCAGAGCTCGCCATCGCCGATGGAAAGCGGCAGCACATCGGGCTTGGTGCCGATGGTGCCGGATTCATAGATGAGGGTGATGTCGGGGGCATGGCTGAGCCGCGCCAGATTGCAGGCGGCCGAGGGCGCGCCGATGCCGACAAAGCAGACATCCTGGTTCTTGAGGGCGCGGGCCGCGGCCACGGTCATCATTTCAGTGGCGCTATAGGACTCAGCCATGCTGGCGCCCTCCGGCATGGGCGAGGAAGGCTTCCGGGCCCTTGGCCAGCACATTCTCCTTCATCCAGGCGAGGAAGCCGTCGCGCTCCTTCGAGATCGCGTCCCAGGCGAGGTAATAGGCGTTGTCGCGCATGTAATAGCCCTGGGCATAGGAAGGATGGGCGCCGCCCGGGACGATTGTGATGGCGCCCACGGTCCAATGCGGGAGGATGCAGGCATTGCTATGGACGCCGGCAAAGCTCTCGACCCGCTCCTCCACCGTGACGATGGAGCGCTTGGCCGCCAGCACCGCCTGCTTCTGCACGCCGACGATCCCCTCGATCAGCACATTGCCGGCGCGATCGGCCTTCTGGGCATGGATGATGGCGACGTCGGGCCGGATGGCAGGCACCGTCGCCAGCACCTCGCCGGTATAGGGGCAGGTCACCGATTTGATCTTGGGATTGACCTTGGCCAGATCGGCGCCGAGATAGCCGCGAAAGGCGGCGAAGGGCAAATTCGCCGCCCCCGCCTCATAGGCATTGGCCATGGCGGCGTGGGAATGCTCCTCGATGGCGAGCGGCCGCGGCCAGCCATTCTCGATGGCGTCGCGCATCCGGTAGAGCGAGCCCACCCCGGGATTGCCGCCCCAGGAGAAGATCAGCTTCTCCGCCGCGCCCATGCCGATGAGCTGGTCGTAGATGATATCCGGCGTCATCCGCACCAGGGTCAGGCCGCGCCGCTGCTGGCGGATCAGCTCATGCCCGGCGGCATAGGGGATCAGATGGGTGAAGCCCTCCAAAGCGACGATATCGCCGTCGCGGGTATTGGCCGCGATGGCCTCCTGCAGGGAAACGAAAGACGCCATCGGCCGGGCTCTCCGCAAAGAAGGGACTTGGCTTTAGCCCATCGCCACCCCGGGCATCAAGCCTCGCGGGCTCGAAAACCCGGTGGACTTCGCGGGCCCGGGTCTGTCTCATGCCCTGGTTTCAACAACCGGCCCGGATCATGGCAGGCGCTCTGGAAGGTATTACCGTCGTCGCTCTCGAACAAGCGGTTGCAGGACCGGTGGCGACCTGCCGGCTGGCCGATGCCGGCGCCCGGGTCATCAAGCTCGAGCGACCGGAAGGCGATTTCGCCCGGGGCTTTGACGATTATGTCCTGGGGCAATCGAGCTATTACGTCTGGATCAACCGCGGCAAGGAATCCTGCCGCGTCGATCTGAAGCAGCCGGAGGATCTGGCCCTGGTGAAGGCGATGATCGCCACGGCCGATGTCTTCGTTCAGAATCTGGCACCCGGCGCCACCGAGCGGCTCGGGCTCGGCAGCGCCGCACTTCGCCAGCAGCACCCGCGCCTGATCGTCTGCGACATCAGCGGCTATACGGCCGGCACGCCGCATTACGATCGCAAAGCCTATGACCTGCTGGTCCAGGCGGAAGTGGGGCTTGCCTATGTGACGGGCAGCGAAGCTTCGGGGCCGAGCCGGGTGGGAAGTCTCGATCTGCGATATCGCCACGGGCCAGGCCGCCTATGCCGCGATCCTGGAGGCGCTGCTCGGCCGCGCCCGCAGCGGCCAGGGCTGCCACATCCAGCTCTCCCTGTTCGACACCATCGCCGATTACATGAACGTGCCTTATCTCACGCGCCGCTATGGCGGACGCGAGCCCGCGCGGCTGGGGCTCGCCCATCCCTCCATCGCGCCCTATGGGGTGTTTCATCTGAGGGACGGCGATATCGTCTTGGCGATCCAGAGCGAGCGCGAATGGCAGGTGCTCTGCGTCGAGGTGCTGGCGGACCAGGCCTTTGCCAGGGATCCGCGCTTCGATCTCAATCTGCGCCGGGTCCAGAACCGCCAGGCACTGGACGCCCATATCCAAGAGATCCTGGGCCGGCGCAGCCTCGCCGAGGTCAGCGCCACCCTCGACCGCCATCGCATCGCCTATGGGCTGGTCTCGACCATGGGCGATCTGATGGCCCATGGAAGCGCGACGACGCTGCCCGTCGCAACGCCCGCGGGCGAGGTCGAACTGCTGGCCCCGCCGGCGATCGTCGACGGAAAGCGGGCGGCACTCCGCCCGGTGCCGAGCTTGGGAGAGCAGGACCTGGCCTTGCGCGCCGAGTTCAGTACAGCGCCGCGGGAAGAGCCGAGGCCCTGATGCAGCAAGGCGAGATGGCGGAGCTCAGGGCCTGGATCGGCCGGCGAAGCGAGGCGGAGGATATCGTCACGGAGCGTCTCGTCGAGGGTTTCCGCTCGACCCTGGCGTCGCATCTCCCACCCAGCCGCGAGGGCGAGGCGCCGCTGGGCATCCATTGGTGCCTGGCGCCCGCCATGACGCCCCTGGGCGAGCTCGGCCCGGACGGCCATCCGGTCAAGGGCATCCTGCTGCCGCCCGTGCCCCTGCCCCGCCGCATGTGGGCCGGCGGCGAGATCGAGGGAACGCCGGTATTGCGGATCGGCGATCGGGTTCTGCGGCGGTCGGTCATCTCGGATGTGGTGGCGAAGACGGGGCGCTCGGGGCCCCTCTGCTTCGTGATGGTCGAGCATGAATATTCGACCGCGCGCGGCCCCGCCTTCCGCGAGCGCCACGACATCGTCTATCGCGAGATGCCCGGGCAGGCGCCCGCCGCCACCCCCGCGTCACCGGCGAGCGAGCCGCCGGCCGAGCGTTCCTGGCGCGTGGAGTCCTCGCCGGTCTTGCTCTTCCGCTACTCGGCACTGACCTTCAATGGCCACCGGATTCACTACGACCACCCCTATGTCACGGAGGTCGAGGGCTATCCCGGCCTCGTCGTCCATGGCCCGCTCCAGGCGACGCTGCTGCTGAACCTTGCCGCCGCCATGGGCGCGCCATCTTCCTTCCGCTTTCGTTACCGCGGTCTCTCGGCCCTGATCGCCGGCCCCGCTTTCGAGGTCTGCGGCCGCGCGGCCGGCGGCAAGATCGAAGGCTGGACCCGCGACGCCGCAGGCCATAGATGCATGGAGGCGGAGACGAGTTGGTAGGATGATGGACGAATTCGAACATGCCGATATCCGCGCCGCGGTCCGCAAGCTCTGCGAGCGTTTTCCCGGGGAATATTGGCGCCGCCTCGATCGCGAGATGGCCTATCCCGCCGAATTCGTCGCGGCGCTGACCGAGGCGGGCTTTCTCGCCAGCCTCATCCCCGAGGAATACGGCGGCGCCGGGCTCACTCTGACGGCCGCCGCGGCGGTGCTCGAGGAGATCCAGCATGCCGGCTGCAACGGCGGCGCCTGTCACGCCCAGATGTACATCATGGGCACGCTGCTGCGTCACGGCAGCCCGGCGCAGAAGACCGCCTATCTGCCGGGCATCGCCTCGGGCGAACTGCGCCTCCAGGCCTTCGGCGTCACCGAGCCGACCAGCGGCACCGACACCAGCTCGATCCGCACCACCGCCCGGCGCGAGGGCGATCACTATGTCGTCAATGGCCAGAAGATCTGGACCAGCCGCGCCGCGCAATCGGACCTGATGCTGCTCCTGGCGCGCACCACGCCGAAGGATCAGGCGGCCAAGCGCACCGACGGACTCTCGGTCTTCATCCTGGATATGCGCGAGGCCAGGGGCGCCGGCCTCACGATCCGGCCCATCCGCACGATGATGAATCACTCCACCACCGAGGTCTTCTTCGACAATGTAAAGGTCCCAGCGGAGAACCTCGTCGGCGAGGAGGGCAAGGGCTTCCGCTACATCCTTTCGGGCATGAATGCGGAGCGCATCCTGATCGCCGCCGAATGCATCGGCGATGCCAAATGGTTCATCGACCGGGCGACCGCCTATGCCAAGGAGAGGATCGTCTTCGACCGGCCCATCGGCCGGAACCAGGGCGTCCAATTCCCCATCGCCAAGGCCTATGTGAACATGCGCGCGGCCGAGCTGATGATGCGCGAGGCAGCAAGCCTCTACGAAGCGGGGCGCGACTGCGGGGCGGAAGCGAATATGGCCAAGCTCCTGGCGGCCGATGCCTCCAACGAGGCGGCCAATGTCTGCATCCAGACCCATGGCGGCTTCGGCTTCGCCGAGGAATACGACATCGAGCGGAAATTCCGCGAGACGCGCCTCTACCAGGTGGCGCCGATCTCGACCAATCTCATTCTGTCGTATCTGGCAGAGCATGTGCTGGGAATGCCGCGGTCGTATTGATCCACCTCGTCATTCCCGCGAAAGCGGAAATCCAGGGCCACATACGCAGGACTTTGCCGCTTGCCCTGGATCCCCGCTTTCGCGGGGATGACGGAGGAGAGAGTTGTGCCCTGCGCCGGCCGAAATTCGCTAGGCTGCATCTCAGAGTCGAAAGGCTTGGGACATAGTCATGGGACCGCTTGCGGGTGTCACGGTCATCGAACTGGCGGGGCTGGGGCCGGGGCCCTTCTGTGCCATGCTGCTCGCGGATATGGGGGCGGAGGTCATCTGCGTCGGGCGGCCCGGCGCGGCGGCGCGGCCCCATGACCTGCTCAACCGGAACAAGAAATCCCTCATCGTCGACCTGAAGCAGCCGCGCGGCCGCGAGCTGGTGCTGAGCCTGATCGAACGGGCACAGATCCTCGTCGAAGGCTTCCGCCCCGGCGTGACCGAGCGCCTGGGCCTGGGGCCGGCGGATTGCCATGCCGTGAATCCCCGGCTGGTCTATGGCCGCATGACGGGCTGGGGCCAGGACGGCCCGCTGTCAGGGGCTGCGGGCCATGATCTCAACTACATCGCCTTGACGGGCGCGCTCCATGCCATCGGCCGCGCGGGGCAGCCGCCCACCCCGCCCCTCAACCTCGTGGGCGATTTCGGCGGCGGCGCGCTTTATCTCGCCTTCGGTCTGATTTGCGCGCTGCGGGAGGCCGAGCGCTCCGGCCAGGGCCAGGTCGTCGATGCCGCCATGGTCGATGGCGCGGCCGCGCTGATGACCGCGATCTACGGCTATCGGGCGACGGGCCGCTGGGGCGACCGGCGCGGGGAGAACTATCTCGATTCCGGCGCGCCCTTCTATGACGTCTATGAGACCAGGGACGGCGAACATGTGGCGCTGGCCGCCATCGAGCCGCAATTCTTCGCCGAGCTCCTGGCGCGGCTCGGTCTGCCGGCCGAGCTGGCGAAGAGCCAGAACGATCGCGAGCAATGGCCCGGCTTGCGCGCCGCCATCGCCGGGAAGGTCGCGGCCATGAGCCGGGCGGAATGCTGCGCGCTCATGGAAGGCAGCGACGCCTGCTTCGCGCCGGTACTGAGCATGGCCGAGGCGCCGCAGCATCCGCATAACATCGCCCGCGGCAATTTCATCGAGGTCGATGGCGTGACCCAGCCAGGCCCGGCGCCGCGATTCAGCCGCACGCCGGCCGGCCCTGTTTCGCCACCGCCGCAATCCGGTGAGCATACGGACGCGGTTCTCGCCCGCCATGGACTTGAGCCGGCGGCCATCGCCCGGCTGCGCGCCGACGGCATCGTCGCCTAGGAATTGGAGCGGTAGCATGAGCGAAGCCGACAAACCCCGCGTCGTCATCACCTATTGCCGGCAATGCCAATGGCTGCTGCGGGCCGCCTGGATGGCGCAGGAGCTGCTATCGACCTTTGCCGAAGACCTGGGCGAGGTCGCGCTGCGGCCCGGCACCGGCGGGGTTTTCCGGATCGAGTATCAGGGCGAGCTCATCTGGGAGCGCAAGCGCGACGGCGGCTTTCCCGACGTCAAGAGGCTGAAGCAGATCGTTCGCGACCGTCTCGACCCGGCGCGCAACCTCGGCCATCTGGACCGGCCGGGACCGGCCCAGGACGACGACGGAGATTGATCAGACCGGATCGCGGATCAGCGGCATGGTGGAGCAATGGATGCCGCCGCCGTTCAGCTGCATCTTGCCATAGGGGAGCGTCGTCCAAGTGACCCCGTGCTGGGCCAGGGCATCGAGGGTCCGGTTCGAGCCGCCCTCGGGCATGATGAGCTTGCTGGGTGCGACGGCCAGGGAGTTGACGATCCATTTGTTGTCGGCGGGCTCGATCTCGATGGTGCGCAGGCCGAGCGCCTTCAGCCGCTCCAGGAAGGAATAAGGCAACCCCGTCGGGTCGATGAGGGCGAGATCCCGATCGACCATGAGGAAGGAGCCGTCGATATGGATGTCATAGCCGACGAGGTCGATGACGATCAGCTCGACCCCCTGGCGCTGCAGCACCTCGCCGATCTGGGCCGCCCCTTCGCGATTCACCCGCACGCCGCAGCCGATGACGGCGGTGCGGCTGTTGATCCAGGCGAAGCTGCCGCCCTCCATGAGAGCCAGACCCGACAGAGTGCGCAGGATCGGTATGCCGATGCGCGCCAGGGTCCGGGTGATGGCGAGCTCCTCGCCGCGGCGGATGCGCGCCCCCATGCGGCAGACGATGGCCCCGCCCTTCACCATGATGAGGGGATCGCGGGTGTAGCAGGATTTGAGCCGGCCGCCGGTGACGCCCTCGACCTCGTAGACCTCCACCCCCTCGGCCCGGAGTGCTGCGACTAGGGCATCGTGCTGGGCCTGCATCTCCGAGATCTTGGGCAGGCTGTCGCTCTGGAAATACCAGCCGGCCTCTATATCCCCGTAGGAGCCGATGGATTCGATCCGCTTGGTCGGATCGATCACATCCATCTCCGGCCCCGGCCGATGCACCAGCACGGCGCGCATCCGGCCGATATCATTGTCGACGCCCCAGGCCCGGCCCCAATGCGCCTCGAGCTCGCCCGCATCCTCGAAGGCCGGCGATGCGCCGGCGGCGAACATCTTGACGGTCTGGTTGTAGATCCAGGTCGGTGAGCTGTCGCCGGGCATGAGATCCTCCTCTATCTTGAAGGGCGCGATCATCGCTCAGGCGAAGCGGGAAATGAAGTCCGGAAGAGCGTTGCTCGAGCCGGCGGTTTCCAAAAGGCGGGAAGTCATGCAATCCTGTGCCGAAGCCGTCGCCGCGGCGGCCATGCCGCCTTCCCAGGAGATCCGTCCATGATCCCCAGAGTCGACATCGCCGCCCTCTTCGGGCCGCCGTCGTCCGCGCGCGAGGCGGTGGACCGGGCGATCATGGCCGCTGCCGAGGACATCGGCTTCCTGACCGTCGCCGGGCTTCCCCAGGAGATTCCCCATGGCGCCGAGGTCAGGCGCGATCTGCTGCGCATTTTCGCTTTGCCGCCGAGCGAGATCCGCAAGCTCTGGCGCCAGAAATTCGATCCCGCGCGGCCCAATGTTTATCGCGGCTGGTTCCCGCTCCAGGACGGGCATGCGACCTACAAGGAAGGCATCGATATGGGGCCGGACGTCGCCTATGGCGCGGCGGCAATCGAGGCCGGCGATATTCTAAGGGAGGAGACGCCCTTGCCGCCGGAGGCCGCTTTGCCCGGCTGGCATGAGGCGGTGCGCGCTTATTACCGGGGAATGGAGCGGGTCTCGACGCTGCTGATGCGATCGCTGGCGCGCGGATTGGGTCTCCCGGAAACCATCTTCGATGCGGCCTTCGCCGGGGGAATCTCGACCCTGCGGCTGATCCACTATCCGCCGCGGCCGGACTCCTCCTTTGCCGGCGCGCCGGAAGAGGAGGTCTGGGTCACGCATGAGGGCGAGCGGCGCCATGTCACCGGCCGGGCCCATGTCGACAGCGGCTTCGTCACGCTGCTGGCGCAGGATGGCGTCGATGGTTTGCAAGCGCGCCGGCGAAGCGGCGACTGGATCGACGTGCCGCCGACCGAGGGCAGCCTCGCGGTCAATTTCGGCAATAGTTTCGAGCGCTGGACCGGCGGCCGGATCAAGGCGACGTCCCATCGCGTGCTCGGCAGCGGCCGCGCGCGCTTTTCCATCCCCTTCTTCTTCGAGCCGCGGGCCGATGCGGTGATCGCGCCGCTGCCTTTGGCCGGCATCGAACCCTTCGCGCCTTTCCTCTATGGTGACCATCTCTGGGCGACGACCACGCGCTTCGTCGAATTCCAGGGATTGGAGAATTTGCGCAAGCCCAGGGGCAATGCCGCCGCCCTGGGCGAAGCGCTTCGCAACCAACGCCGGGTGGCCGAGGTATCCTAGAGCATGAAAGCCGCCGTCTGCCGTAGCTTCGGCCAGCCCCTGGTCATCGAGGACATCGAGATCGCCGCCGTCCGGCCAGGCGAGATCAAGGTGAAGATCGCCGCCTGCGCCATCTGCCATAGCGACATCCATTTCATGGAGGGCGCCTGGGGCGGCGACCTTCCAGCCGTCTACGGCCATGAGGCGGCGGGCGTTGTCGAATCGGTCGGCGACGGGGTCACCCGGGTCAAGCCGGGGGACCATGTGGTCGTGTCCCTGATCCGCTCCTGCGGCCATTGCCATTATTGCACCCAGGGCAATCTCGTGCAGTGCGAGACCAAATTCACGCAATACGAAAAGAGTCCGCTCTCGACCAAGGACGGCCAGCCCGTCACCCATGGCCTCAATACCGGGGCCTTCGCCGAATATGCCGTGGTCGATGCCTCCCAGGCGGTGGCGATCCCCACAGACATCCCCTTCGCCAGCGCCTCGCTCCTGGCCTGCGGGGTCATCACCGGCTTCGGCGCCGTGGTGAATACGGCCCAGGTCGCGACCGGCTCCCATGTCGTGGTGGTCGGGACCGGCGGCGTGGGGCTGAACTGCATCCAGGGTGCCAGCCTGCGCGGGGCGCGCAGCGTCATCGCCGTCGACCTCTCCGACGAGAAGCTCGCCGCGGCCAAGGGTTTCGGTGCCACCCATGGGGTCAATCCCGGCAAGGTCGATGCCGCCAAGGAGATCCGCAAGATCACGGACAAACGGAGCGCCGATTACGTCTTCGTCGCCGTCGGCGCGAAGTCGGCGATCGAGCAGGCCTTCCGCTATATGGGCCGCGCCGGGACGCTGGTTGTGGTCGGCATGCCCGCCAATGAGGTGAAGACCGAATTCGGGCCGACCAATTTCGCCTATTTCGGCCAGCGCGTGCTCGGCAGCAAGATGGGCTCCACCCGCCTCGACATCGACGTGCCCGCTTTGATCGATCTCTACCGGCAGGGACGGCTGAAGCTCGACGAGCTGGTCTCCGGCCGCTTCCCGCTGGAGAAGATCAACGAGGCGATCGAGGGCGTGACCAAGGGGGCGGCGCTCCGCAACGTCATCGTATTCTGAGAATGAGATAACCTCAGAGTGGCCGATGCTTTACCGGCGCTTCTGACGGTCTGGCGGGCTTTTCCTTCGGAACCTGCTTGAGGCGGATGCGCACGCCCCGGCCCTCCGGCCGGTCGACGTCGAAGGCGCCGGTCTTCACGACGAGATCGCTCAGCTTGGCATGGCCATAGGTGCGGGGATCGAAATCCGGTGCGAGATTGGTCACCCGCTTGCCCACCTCGCCCAGATGAACCCAGCCGTCTTCGCTGTCCATCTGGTCGATCACCCGCCGCAGGAGAAGCAGCGCCGCGCTGGAGGGCTGCAGCGCCTTCCGGCCTGCGGACCTCGGCTGATTCGGCGCCGAGGGCTCGGGCAGGAGATTCTCGGTGAAGATGAAGCGGCGGCAGGCCTGGCGGAAGCTCTCCGGCGTCTTCTGCTCGCCGAAGCCATAGACGTCGATACCCTGCTCGCGAATCCGTGCCGCCAGCCGGGTGAAATCGCTGTCCGAGGACACGAGGCAGAACCCGTCGAAGCGGCCGCTGTGGAGGAGGTCCATCGCATCGATCACCAGCGCGATATCCGAGGCGTTCTTCCCCTGGGTATAGGCGAAATTCTGCTGCGGGATGATGGCGTGCTTGGAGAGGATATCGGCCCAGAGCTTCAGCCGCGGCCCCGAAAAATCGCCATAGATGCGCCGGACGCTGGCTTCGCCGAGCTTGGCCACCTCCTCGAAGAGCCCATCGGCAATGCGATGGGACGCGTTGTCCGCATCGATCAGCACGGCCAGGCGGTAGCGACTGGAACGGGATTCGGGGATCATGACCACTCTCCATGGTGGAGGTCTCGGACGGCGGCCGGCGCCAAAATGCCGGCTTCGGCCCTCCCTGTATGAACGATCAGCCGGGCAATGCCCAGGATATCCGGCATCGGGCGCCCGAAGGCGAGTTCTGTCCGGCGACGGCGTGTATCGGATTCATTAAATTATCGTAATATTTGATGGCGGCGGCCGCAGTCTCGGGGCACTAAACCTTGGAAAACCCGTTGTTGGCAGGGCTTCAGCCGTCAATGCCGCCCCAGTAAGCGCCTCTTCCGGCGGGGCGGCGTCTTGGCCGAGTATTGATCGATCCTGGTTTCGCATGCAAACCTGATGCACTTGCAGGGTGGCGATTGGCCAGGGCTCCACGCCCAAGCGAAAGCCTCAAGCCCGATCAACGGGTTAACACAGGGAGATTGCAATGATCGACATCGATGACATGAAAAAGCTTGCCGGCGCCGGAAAGGCGAGCCGGCGCGAGTTCATCCAATTCGCTCTGGCCGCAGGTATCGGCGTGGCGGCCGCGGAGACCATGTTCGGCGAGGCGGTGGCGGCGACACCGAAGCAAGGCGGCTCGGCCCGCTTCGGCCTGGCCCATGGCGCCACCACCGATACCCTCGACCCGGCCGGCTATCCCGATACCGGGACCCAAGTGCCCTTCTGGGGCGCCATGTCCAACAGCCTCACCGAGGTGGACGCCAAGGGCAACATCACGGCCGATCTCGTCGAGAGCATGGAGCCCGTCGACGGGGCGAAGACCTGGCGCTTCAAGCTCCTGAAGGGCGTGACCTTCCACAACGGCAAGAGCTTCACCGCCGAGGATGTCATCGCCTCCTACCGCTACCACATGGGCCCGAATTCCAAATCCGCGGCCAAATCCCTGCTGCAGGCAGTGACGGACATCAAGGCCGATGGGCCGGATACGGTCGTCTTCTCCCTGACCGGCGGCAATGCCGACTTCCCCTATATCTGCAGCGACTATCACATTCCGATCCTGCCGGCGAAGTCGGATGGGACGGCGGATTGGCAGTCGGGCAACCGCACCGGCGCCTTCGTCTTCGAATCCTGGCAGCCCGGCGTGCAGGCCAAGCTGAAGCGCAACACCAACTATCACAAATCGGGCAAGCCCCATTTCGACGACGTGACCTTCCTCACCTTGGCCGATGTCGGCGCGCGCACAAATGCGCTCACCACCGGCGAGGTGGATTGGATCGGGCGCTGCGATCTGAAGACGCTGGGCATGCTGAAGCGCGACCCGCATGTCGCCATCGCCGAATATACGGGATATGGGCATTACGTCTTCCCGATGATGGTGGACAAGCCGCCCTTCGACAATGTCGATGTCCGCACGGCCCTTAAATATGCGATCAACCGCGAGGAGATCACCAAGAAGATCTTCTTCGGTCATGCCAAGGCGGGGAACGACAACCCGATCGCCCCCGGCGTCAAGTTCTCCATCGATCCCAAGCCGCGCTTCGCTTATGACCCGGAGAAGGCCAAGTTCCATCTGAAGAAGGCCGGCATGTCGAACCTCAAGGTCGATCTGTCGATCGCCGAAGCGGCCTTCAACGGCGCCGTGGACGCCGCCGTCCTCTACCAGCAGCATGCCAAGGCGGCCGGCATCGACATCAACGTGATCCGGGAGCCGGATGACGGCTATTGGGACAATGTCTGGCTGAAGAAGGCCTGGTGCGGCGGTTATTGGAGCGGCCGGCCGACCTGCGATTGGATGTTCACCACGGTCTATGCCACGGGTGCGGCCTGGAACGAGACGCACTATGCCAATCCCAAGTTCCAGAGCCTGCTGCTGGCGGCGCGCAGCGAGACCGACGACAAGAAGCGGGCCGGCATGTATGCCGAGATGCAGCAGCTCCTCCACGACGACGGCGGCGTCATCGTCCTGGTCTTCAACAATTACGTGGAGGCCAATTCGAAGAAGCTGGCCCATAACGCCATCGCGCCGAACTGGGAGGCCGATGGGCTGAAGATCGCGGAACGCTGGTGGTTCGCCTGACCGCGGCTTAGTCTGGTGACGGGGGGCCGCCGGCGGCCTCCCGTCGTCCCTCGCATTCGCGACCGAGGAAGCGGTAGCGCATGAGTCCCATCATCAAGACGGTGCTGCAGCGGTTGGGGCTCGGGGTCCTCACCTTGTTCGCCGTCTCGATCATCATCTTCTTCACGGTCACCATGCTGCCCGGCGATTTCGCCCAGGCCATCCTCGGCCAAGCGGCGACGCCGGAAACCGTGGCTGCCTTCGATCGGGAGATCGGCCTCGACCGGCCGCCGGTCGAGCGCTATCTGAACTGGCTGGGCGGCGTGCTCCAGGGCGATTTCGGCAATTCCTTCGCCAGCCAGGGGAGCCTCGGCGGCGGCCATGCCCGATCCGTCATGTCGCTGATCGCGCCGCGCCTGGCCAATACGCTGTTCCTGGCGGGCTTCGCCGCGGTCGTCGCCGTGCCCTTGGCCCTGGCGCTCGGCGTATTGGCGGCCCTCTATCGCGGCAGTGCCTTCGACCGGCTGGTCAATATCATCACCTTGACCTCTATCTCTATGCCCGAGTTCTTCGTCGCCTATATCCTGATGCTGTTTCTGGCCGTGCGCTGGCCGATCTTCCACTCCCTGGCCACGGTTTCGCCGGACACCCCCTTCCTCGAGCATCTCTGGCGCTGCGCTTTGCCCGCGCTGACCCTGGTTCTGGTCATCGTCGCCCATATGATGCGCATGACCCGGGCATCGCTGATCGGCCTGCTCTCCAGCCCCTATATGGAAATGGCCCGGCTGAAGGGGCTTTCACCGCGCCGCCTCATGCTGCGCCATGCCTTGCCCAATGCCTGGGCGCCCATCGCCACCGTGGTCGCCCTCAATCTCGCCTATCTGATCGTGGGCGTCGTGGTGGTGGAGGTCGTCTTCGTTTATCCCGGCATCGGCCAGCTCATGGTGAATTCCGTCTCGGCGCGCGACATCCCCGTGGTCCAGGGCTGCGCCCTCATCTTCGCGGCGACCTACATCCTGCTGAATCTCCTTGCCGACATCCTCTCCATCGTCACCAATCCGCGCCTGCTGCATCCGCGATAGGCATCGCCGTCAACCTTGAGCAGCGCCGGAGATCTGGAATCGATCGTCGCCAACGGGCTCTGCCTGGGCTGCGGCCTCTGCGCGAGCCTCGCCGGTGGCGAGAGGATCGAGATGGCCATCACCTCCTTCGGGCAGATCCGGCCCCAGGCGCGCCAGGCGCTCCCGCCCGCGGTCATGGAAGGGATACTGGCGATCTGCCCAGGGGTAAGCCTGACCGGGCCGCAACGGGACCCCGATGGCGAGACCATAATGCACCCGATTTGGGGGCCTATCGGAACTCTCTACCGCGGCTGGGCCGCCGATGAGCCGATCCGCTTCCGCGCGGCGGCGGGCGGCGTGCTGACGGCGCTGGGCGTGCATCTCCTTCGCAGTGGCAAGGTCGATGCGGTGCTCCATGTGAAGGCTTCCACGGTCGATCCGGTGCAGACGGACGCCTGGATCAGCACCACGGTGGCCGAGGTGATCGAGGGCGCCCAGTCGCGCTACGGACCGGCGGCACCGCTGGTGCATGTCCATCGCCTGCTGGCCGAGGGCAAGCGCTTCGCGGTGATCGGCAAGCCCTGCGATTGCTCGGCCATCCGTAATCTCGCCGCCACGGATCCGCGGGTGAGCGCGCAGATTCCCTATCTGCTGACCCTCTTCTGCGGCGGCGTCCCGACCACCCATATGGCCCATAAATTCGCCGCCTCCCGCGGACTGACGCCCGAGCAGATCGCGCTCTTCCGCTGGCGGGGCGAGGGCTGGCCGGGCATGACCCATATCGAATCCAAGGACGGCCGGGTCTTCGAGATCGACTACGACACGGCCTGGTTCGATCCGACCGTGCCCTGGACCTATGACATGCAGTTCCGCTGCAAGATCTGCCCCGATGCCATCGGGGAGGCGGCGGACGTCTCCTGCCCCGACGGCTGGGTGATGGAGGATGGCAAGCCGATCCATCGCGAGGCGCCAGGCGTCAATGTGGTGCTGCCGCGGACGGCAGCAGGGCGGAGGCTCATCGCCGAGGCCGCGGCGGCCGGCGACATTCATCTGGAGCCCTTCACCCTGGCCGAGCTCGACCTCATGCATGCCGATCACTACCAGCGCAAGCTCGAGAACCCGGGCCGCCTGCTGGGTCTCGTCATCGGCGGCGTGCCTCGGCCACGGATCCGGCGCTACCGCCTGCTGGCCACGCTGCTGCGTGCGGGCCTCGCCCTGACCTGGCGCGAGTTTCTCGGCACCTTCCGCCGGCTGCGGCGCGGCGCCAATCGGGAGCCTTTGACCTAGCTCCTACCCCGGCCCGAACTGCTTCTGCAGGGAATCTGCAGTCATTCCGGTCCCCTCGTCCCGGGACTTACGGCCTGTTCTTACAGGGAATCTACAGGCGTCTTCTCTCAGATGCCGCCCCGCGAGTGAGAGAGCAGGCTCACTGAGCTATATCCGACAAGGCAGGCGCGGGAAGCCCCGATCATAGATTTTAGACTATACGTAAAACACGTAATAGTCAAACCTTCATTGGGCTATTGTGGAGCGTTGCCGGCCGGCAGGCGGTAGAAAATCGAATATCCCTCGCCAAGCCGGTCGGACCTCCACCCCGGATGGCTCGAGCCATCGAACAGAAATTGCAGCGCCGGATTGGGGTGATCCTTCTGCTGGTTGACCATTGTTGGCGACACCAGGACAGCGCCGATCGTTCCGTCTTCGAGCGACGTCATTTGGATAGAATCAGGAAGCAGGGTTGCGCAGGGCCGTTGCAGGTAGATGCACCATCGTTGATCGGTCTCGATCGGGCCCCTCAACGGCGGCAAGCGGCGGAGCGCCTCGATGATCTGGAGCATGGGTTGGGGGACGATCGGAAGCGGTCTGACGGCCAATATGAGCCCGACGCCGATAGCGATTGCGAGGATGGGCGAGAGACCGGGGCCACGCCCTCGCAGCGCCCTCGCGACAAACAAGCAGGCAGAGAGCTCGAGAATGACGATGTAGTGGGGATGGGGGTAAATAAGGATGCACCCAAGCAGCGGCGGGATCGCGAAAACTGCAATCAGCCCGAGGTCGAGAAGCTGTTCCCGGCGAGAAATCGGCGGGTGCGCTTGGTCTGCAGGGGTCGGCCGTGCCGAGATAAGGCGCCAGAAGACCGCGCCGACCAGTACCGCGAGCGAATTCCAAGGAAAACTGGCTGCTCGATCACGGTCATCGAGACCGAGTTCCAGAGGGTCGCGGCCAATTCGCGAAGATTTCCGGAAATGAATATGACGACTTTCCTCGGGAAGATCTTGTAGGCCTCCCAGATCGTCGTTGCCCCCGGGAACTCCTTGGCGACGACCTGGTCGTAGAGCAGCCATGGATTCAACGTTAGCCGGCGTTCCATGACATATCTCAGCGCATAGTGCTGCTCGAATGCAGCAAAGGCGCGACCGGAGGCCGACAAGATAGGAAATGACCAAGCGAGGGAAAGCGCTGCCACCACCAGGAAGGAGAGAAAGGGAACGGCGTTCCGGACAAAGACCGAGGTCTTATCCGTCCCGGCTCTCAGCTCTACCCATAGATCCCATATTAAGGAAAGAACCGCGATGGCCCCCATCGCATAGAAGACCACTACGAACTCCGGCCTGGCGAAGGCGCAAAGGAATGAAGCGACGGCAAGGATGGCGCTCTTCTGGGAAATTCGTTTGAAGTGAAAGGCAAGAGCGCTACCCAAGCTCAAGATGACGATCGCGAGATATGAGACCCTGGGCTCCGCCGCAAAGAACCCCGAGAAGATCAAAGCCGAAGCGACCAGCGTGGTAAGCACCGGGCTTCGCGAAATGAGGAAAATGGATATGACGAGCGAACAATAGGCCGACATGACAATCAACATGCCGCCGATCATGTATAGATCGACGGAATCTATGACAAACTTGGAGATTATTCTGTAGAATAACCCGTAGAGGGCAGAGATTTCATAATCATGCAGCGGGAGGGGCGCCGAGGATTGCCCCATGCCCATGTACCTCGTCTCATCGGCGAGGTTGATGTCGAAGATACTCGGAAAATTTTGCAGGTAATGCAGAAAAGCAACGATCAATATCAACAGCAAGATATAAACAAGAACTCTCTTATGAAATATCACCCGTTCTGTCTCCTGGATTCGTCTTCGCGGGAATGAGTGGCGTTTCGTCTCTCAGGAAGAGAGACCGCGGGCGAGGTAGCCCATGAAATCGTGGATCTCGCGCTCGAGCCAGGAAAGCCGGCCGGGCTTGGCCAGCGGCGCGCCGGTGCCTTCGTAGAGCCCTTCCACCACCACCCGGTCCTCGGCATTCACCCGGTCGAAGAAACCCACGAGATCGGCGGTGAAGCCTTCGGGATCGTTGAGGCTCGCCATCACCTCGGGCGCCAGCGCCGCGCCGAAGCGCACATGCACCTCGCCGACCGATTTCGGCCGCAGGGACAGATACCAGAGATGGTCCGGGGCGAGCACATACATATGGCTAGGGAAGACCGTGGGCATCACGGAGGTGAAGCGCTGCGGCCCCTCCAGGCGGGTATTGGCGGGATGGGCGCGGCCATAGGTGGCGCCTTCGGACTTGGTGAAGGTCTGAAAGGTGAAGGCCGGGGCACTCTCCGACGGGAAGACCGTGTCCTCGGCCGGGAACCAGGCTCCCACCGTCTTGCGATGGGTGACCGGCAGGTGATAGCCCTCCATGAAATTCTCGGTCAGCAGCTTCCAGTTCGTGTTCCAGACATGGTCCTGATCGGCGATCGGCAGATAGCCCGCCGTGTCATAGGGCGCGACCATCGCCTCCAGCGGCGCCAGCAGCCGCGCCACGCTCTCGGCGGCGGGATCGAGGGTGACATAGATCCAACCCTGCCAGATCTCGCAGCGGATCTCCGCCAGATGATGCTCGCGCGGATCGAAGCCGGGGGTGCGCTTCATATGGGGTGCCGCGAGGAGCTGGCCGTCGATGCCATAGGTCCAGGCGTGATAGGGGCAGACGATGCGGCTGCAGCTTCCCCGCCCCTCGACGAGGCGCATCATCCGGTGCAGGCAGACATTGGCGAAGGCGCGGATGACGCCATCTTCGCCGCGGATGACGAAGACGGGCTGGTCGTTGATGGAGAAGCTGAGGTAGTCGCCGGGCTTGGCGATCTCGGCGGCGAGGCCGGGGCAGAGCCAACCCCGGGCGAAGAGCCGGTCGCGCTCCCGCGCGAAAATTTCGGGATCGTGATAGAGGCCGGGCGGCATGGCGGTCGCCGCGGTCAAGGGGCCGGTCGCCAGCCGCGCCAGCTCGGCGAGAAGGGATTCGGTCCCGGACATGCGGCCCCCTGGTCAAAAGCCTTAGCCTAGCAACCCAGGCTAGATCATTTCCGGCGGGAGAGGAAACCCGCCGCCGGGGCCGAGCCGGTGCGGCGAGGCTGGCGGCCTTGGCGACGGCCGGATTTCTCCAGGAATATCGAATCGCCGAATTCATGGGTTCGGTAACCCAGGGCATTCAGGGCACGGTCCGCGGCGTCCAGAATGTCGGCGGCGGCAAAGGCGCGCAGCAGCTCGAAATGGCTCGTGCCGGCCTCATGCACACCGGAAAGAATGGCATCGACGATCCGCAGAGGCGTCGCAGGTCCGATGCGGCCGGTGGCGGTGCCCTCACCCGCAGGAAGCACGCCACCGTTGCGGCCCGCCGCATGTTCGAGGGCGCGCACAACCGTGGTGCCGATCGCAATGACGCGTCTGCCCTGCGCTCTCGCTTGCCCGATCGCGGCCACGGTTGCGGGCGGGATGGCATAGGGCTCGTCCAGGGGAAGCCGGGCATCGAGCGCCTCATCTCCCGTGGATGAGATGCCGGCGGCATGGGTGAGGGTGGCGAAGCCGATTCCCTTGGCGCCGCAGATCGGCGAGCAGCTGCCAATCCAGCACAAATCCGGCCGAGGGCGGCTCGAAGGCCACCGGCCTGCCGGCAATCCTCGTCCAGCTGTCCCAGGGCTCCAGCGCCTGGCTGAGATGGGCATATTGGATCGGGCGGCCATGCCGCGCGATTCCGGCCCAGATCTCATCGGTCGAACCGTCGAAGGCCACAAGCACGAATCGGGCATGGCCCAGGATGGCTTCGACCCTCGCAGAGAGCGGCCCGAACACAAGCCGGTCGCCGCGGCGGAGCAGAGGCGGCGGCGGCCGATCTTCCGTGCGGATCCGCCAGTCGCCGGTGCCGAAGACAATGGCGGAAAACCGGCTGATGTCATCGGGGCGGAGCGACGGACGCCCGGCGAGGCGGAGCTCGATCGGCGCCGCCGTCGGCAGATGGATGCCGGCAAGGCTGGCGGGAATGGTCGCCGCGTCATTGGCGATCACGAGATCGCCCGGCCGCAGTAGCCCGACAAGGGCCGCGCGCCGTCGATGGGTGATGCCTCCCTCCGCATCGACGGCCAGAAGCTTGGCGTCCTTCGGACGCTGGATCGCTTCGCGTGTGGCATGCATCGCTGCCCTCCCTAGGAGACCAGGGCGACCGGCCGGCGAGGCAAGGCCGCCTCGATCGCCGCGATCAGCTCTCTGGCGGAATCGTCCGGCGATCTCAGCTGCGCGGGATCGGCATCCGGAACCGCCAAGGCATGAAGCGGCGTATCCATGTCGCCGGGATCGTGGGACAGGACATGGACGCCTGCTTCGACCAGCTCCAGGTTCCAGATCCGGCTGAGATGATGGAGGGCCGCCTTGCTCGCCCCATAGGCGCCCCAGCCGGGATAGGGCGTCACGGCGGCGTCGCTGGAGATATTGACCACCACCCCGCCACGACCCTCGCGCGCCGAAGCGGCCAGGGCGCCGAGCAAGGCCTTGGTCAGACGGAAGGGCCCGATGAGATTGGTCGCCAATGCGCGCTCCAGATCCTCGCAATCCGTATCGGCCAGAAGCGCCAGCGGCACGGGGCCGAGATCCGACGCATTGTTGATCAGCACATCGAGCCCGCCGAGCGCGCCGGCGATCGCCGTGGCGAGGGGATAGATGTCGGTCTTGTCAGCCACATCGCCGGGAAAGCCATGGGTGCCGGGAAGGCTGTGCGCGATGCGGGCCAGACGCGCCGCATCGCGCGCGACGAAGGCGACCGAGGCGCCGGCATCGGCGAATTGGCGGAGCAGCGCCAGGCCGAGCCCCGAGGTTCCTCCTGTGATGGCGACCTTCAGATCCCGCAGGGGCTGCCGCAGCTGAACATCCTGTTTCATGCTATGTCTCCTCTGTTGGGCAAGGAGATGACGACATCGGCGCGACCCTGCGACCGCGCCGTCCAGCAGATTGGCGAAAGGTCGAGAGGATGGACGAAACGGACAATGTGGCGGGTCACCTCGCCCGCAATCTCGCGGCCCTCCGGCATATGCGGGCCCTGACCCAGGAGGCTCTGGCCATGGTGGCCGAACTGCCCCGCTCGACGATCGCCAATCTCGAATCCGGCGAGGGGAACCCCTCCCTCGCCGTTCTGGTCAAGGTGGCCCGCGCCCTGGCAGTGCCGATCGACGAATTGCTGGCGGGCCCGCGGGCAAGCACGCGCCGCTGGGCCGAGGCCGACATGCCGAAGCAGTCCCGCGGCCGCGGGATCACCGTACGGCCGCTGGTGCCCGAGCCCGTGCCCGACGAGATGCTGGGGCTGATGGATTTTGCGCCCGACGCCTCATTGCGGGGGACGCCGCATCTCCCTGGCACCCGCGAATATTTCACCTGTCTCGACGGCCGCGTCACGATCTTCGTCGCGGGCGAGCGTCATGACCTCGCGGCCGGCGACGTCCTCGCCTTTCCCGGAAACGTACCGCATGCCTATCAGAACCCGGACAAACGCAAGGCCGCGCGCGGCGTCTCGATCGTGATCCTGGCCAAAGCCGGCGCCTGATGGCAAGTGAACGCGAGGCGCTGCTCACAAAGCGCCTCTTGACAAATGTTATTGCATATACAACTAATCGGCCTTGGAGGGTGACCTGTGAATCGACCCGACGGCCAGAATATCGCGGATCAGATCGCCGGCGAATGCCTCATGTCCCGTTGGCGCGCGATGAACCGCGTGCTGACGGCGATCTACGACGAGGAACTGCGGCGGTTTCACCTGAAGTCGAGCCAGCTCGGTCTTCTGGTGGCGGTGACGAAGGCCGGCCCCGTCCGACGCATCGAGCTGGGCAGGTATCTTTCCCTGGATCCCTCGACGCTGAGCCGGAATCTGCAGGTCATGCTGAAAAACGGCTGGATCAAGGAAGTGCCCGACGGTGGGGATCAGCGCGGTGCGCCGCTGGAGGTCACGCCGAAGGGGCGCAAACTTCTGGAAAGCGTCGGGCCTGCCTGGCACGTCGCCCAGGCCCGCGCCAAGAAGATGCTCGGCGGGGAGGCCGCGGAGCTTGTCATGTCCATGAGCAGAAATCCTCGGATCACCGCGATGGGGTGATCGATCGTTTTTTTGTCCAGTTAGTTGCATATACAACTAGATGGAACCGGGGCACCACGCCCATCACGCGAATGTAGGTACATGGGAAAGGAGCGTCATGCTCGACTTCATTGGAACGATCGTCCTCGTGGCAGTCATTGCCCTGAACATCAGTGCTGTCAGCAACACCATCCCGGTGCGCGCCGGGGCTCGCCTTGCGGTCGCGGCCGTGGCGGGTGTGTGGACCGGCCTTGCGGCCGCCTGCGCCGCTGCCGGCTATTTCGCAAACACGGCGGCGCCATTTCCCCTTATCGGCGTCTTCGTAGCGTTCCCGCTGGTCGCGGCCGGCATCGCGGCGATCTTCTCGCCCGCGGCGCGCGCCACGCTTCTCGCTATTCCGACGCAAACCCTGGTCGGCTTGAACATCGCGCGCGTTCTCGGGGGATTCTTTCTCCTGCTTGCCCTGGCCGATCGCCTGGGTGGGCCGTTTCCGCAATCGGCCGGGTGGGGCGATGTGATCACGGGGCTGTTCGCTGTTCCGGTGATGCAACTGGCGGCTCAGGCCTCGACGGCCGCGAATCGGAAGATCGCGCTATGGAACGCCTTCGGCACTCTCGACCTCATCGCCGCCGTCGCACTTGGGGTCGTCTCGGCGAATGGCTCGCCCTTGCAGGCCATCCATGCGGGCGCGGGTTCGGCGGCGGTGCAGCTGCTGCCATGGGCTCTCATTCCGACGGTGCTGGTGCCGTTCTACCTGATCACCCATGGCATCGTCTTCGCGCAGTTGCGGGCGCGAAGGATCGACGCGCGTCGGCGGGCGCTTTGAGGCTACGGACGACCCCGAGCGCGCTCGGCGGCCCATCGCGCCGCGTTTTCGAGCTCTTTCATGGCGATGGGGTCCTTGCCCGTGCTTTTGAAGAAGCCGTGCTCCTGGCCCTCGGCCACGACGAATCGATTGGCCGCGCCTGACGGCCGGAGAGCTTGAAACAGCCGGGCCGAATCATCGAATACGGCATCCCGTTCGGCGGCGAGGACATAGGCCGGTTCGGTGATCTCGGCGGCGAAGTCCAGCGGCCATGCCAAACTGTCGCCCGAAAGCCAGGCGCCGCCCAATCGCCGATACATGATGGAGAGCGTCTCGGAATCCAAACCGTTCTCCGGGGTGCCGTAGCGGGCGATGCTGTCGCTTTCGCTCAGCCCATATCCGCCGTAGAGCAGCATCACCCCTTTCACCCGGGCGCGCGTTCGCGGATCGAGGGCGCGCAAGCCCCAGAGGGCGACGCAGGCGCCGGCGCTGTCGCCCGCCAGGATGAGGCCCATGTCGTTGGACGCCCCGTCGCTCAAATCGAGGGCCTTCGCGCAAGCCGCCACCGCGTCTTCGCGCTGCGCGGGAAAGGGATGTTCCGGCGCCAGGCGGTAGGCGGCCGAGAGGACGCGCATCCCGGAAAGCCGCGCCAGCCAGGCTGTCATGCAGCGGTGGGTCGAAGGGCTCCCGGCCAGGAAGCCGCCGCCATGAAAATAGACGATGACGGCATTCTCGGCGCCGGCGACGGGGGTGAAATACAGGCCGCCCTGAAAGGCACCCTCGGGCGCGAGCGCGGTTTCGAGGACATCCCGAGGCGGGTCGCCGGCCATCGCCGCGGCTTCGCGCGCGTGATGCGCCCGGAGCTCTCCGGGGCTCGAATGGGCCCAGGAAACGCTCATCTCGTTCGCTCCGCAGAATGAACCATGCGTTGACCGCCGTGGCATGGGACTGGAATATCGACGATCGGCGAGTCATGCCACCATCGCGCGCGGGGAAGCAATATGGTTCAGGCCCTGGCAACCCAAGGGCGGACAAAGCCGGAGACCATCAATTCGGCGCCGCCCATCACCTTCGCGGTGCTGATCTTCCCCGGCTTTCCCATGATGGCCTTCAGCTCGGTCATCGAGCCCCTGCGGGCCGCGAACATCCTGGCGCGGCGACAATGCTATCGCTGGATCACCGTCGGGCTTTCGAAGGCGAAGGTCGAAGCCTCCAGTGGCGTGGCCATCGAGCCCGTCCATTCCGTGCAGGATGCCCCTGTGGTGAACCGCATCGTCGTCTGCTCGGGCGGTGATGCCGATCATCTCGTGGCCGATCATGCCGTCGCCTGGATCAGGAAGAGCCTGCGCGGCGGCGCCCGGGTGGGTGCCGTCGCCGACGCCGCCTTCTTCCTCGCCCGGGCCGGGCTCCTCGACGGCCACGCCTGCACCCTGCACTGGACCAGCCAGCCGGCCTTCATGGAGGCGTTTCCCGAGATCGACCTGCGCCGCGACCTCTATGTGATCGATCGCCGGCGCTTCACCTCGGCCGGCGGCGTCGCCAGCCTCGACATGATGCTGGAGATCATCGCAACGGATCATGGGGCGGAGCTGGCGGCGGGGGTGGCGGAATGGTTCATGCATTCGCCGCTGCGCTCCAGCATCGACCGCAAGCTGATGCCCTTGCGCCTGCGGACCGGCATCCAGAACGAGCTTGTCCTCTCGGCGATCGCCGTCATGGAAGAGGCCGTGGAAGAGCGGCTGCGGATGGTGGATCTGGGCGTGAGGCTCGGCGTCTCCGCCGACAAGCTCGAACGTGCCTTCCATGCGGAAGTGGGGGTGGCGCCCAGCGCCTACTACCGCCGCCTGCGGTTGCGGCGGGCGGCCGATCTGCTGGCCCATTCGAGCCTTCCCGTGCGGGAGGTAGCGCTTGCTTGCGGCTTTTCCAGCATGTCGAGCTTCGCCAGGGCCTTCCGCGAGTTCAAAGGCCATTCGCCCGGGGCGACCCGCCGGAGCTGAACGCCGACCGCCGGCGGCTTGCGGAAAACCGCACATTGCCTGCGGAAAACCGCACAATAAAATAATGCCAGCGTCGCATGCTCAAGCCTCACGCGGATAACGCGAGGGAGGCAAAAATGTCGTTGGGCAATCAAGATCTCGAACAGATCCATGTGGCACTGCCGGCGCTGGCGCGCCAGCTCAGGGATGGCAGGCTGGCGCGCCGCGATTTCCTGCGGCTCTCGACTCTGCTGGGTCTCTCGGCGACGGCGGCCTATGCCTTGGCGGGAATTCCCGAGCCCGTGGCACCGGCCGAGGCCGCCACCACGGGCGGCACGGTCGCCTTCTCCATGCGCGTGGCCAAGATCGACAATCCCGCGGCCACGGACACGGATTACAGCGCGAATATCGTCCGCCAGGTCTGCGACCTGCTGACCCGCACCGGCGCCGATAATGTCACCCGCCCCTGGCTGCTCGAGAAATGGACGCCGAGCGACGACCTCAAGACCTGGACGCTCTACCTGAAGAAGGGAATCAAATGGTCGAACGGCGATGAGCTCACGGCCGACCATGTCGTCTGGAACCTCTCGCGCTGGTTCGACGAGAAGACCGGCTCCTCGATCATCGGCCTGTTCAGCTCCTTCCTCATGGTCTCCTACGACACGGGCAAGAAGGACTCCGCCGGCAAGGCGGTGATGGGCACCAAGCTCTGGTCCGACAGCGCCATCGAAAAGCTCGACGGCTACACCATCCGGCTGAACGGCCGGCAGCCGATGCTGGCCGTGCCGGAGAGCCTGTTCCACTACACCGCCCCGATCCTGCATCCCAGCGAGAACGGCGTCTTCGGCGTGGGTTCGATCGGGACCGGCGCCTTCACCCTCACGAGCTTCGAGCTGGGCAAGAAGGCCGTCCTGAAGCGCCGCGACGGCTATTGGGGCGAGCCGGCCAAGCTCGACGAAGTGGTCATCATCGACAATGGCGACGATCCGGCGGCGGCCGTGGCGGCGCTGGCCTCGGGGCAGGTCGACGGCATGTATGAGGCCTCGACCCTGCAGTACTCGACCTTGCAGAAGCTCCCCAATGTGGCCATCCACCAGGTGACGACGGCCCAGACGGCCGTCGCCCGCATGCAGCAGGACAAGGATCCCTTCAGGGATCCCCGGGTGCGCAAGGCCATGCGCCTGGCCGTCGATTCATCCAAGGTGCTGCAGGTCTCCTATCTCGGCCTGGGCGCGCCCGGTCAGCACCACCATGTGTCGCCCGTTCATCCCGAATATTACGAGCTGCCCGCCATGGCCCAGAACATCGCCGAGGCGAAGAAGCTTCTCGCCGAGGCGGGCGTGCCCGACGGATTCGAATGCACGATCTTCTGCAAGAAGGATCCCGATTGGGAAGCGATCTCGGTCCAGGCCATGGTCAATATGTGGAAGCAGATCGGGGTCAAGGTCACGATGAACGTCCTGCCCTCGGCGCAATATTGGGACCATTGGACCAGCGAGGCTTTTGCCTACACGCCCTGGACCCACCGGCCGCTGGGCACCATGGTCCTCGACCTCGCCTATCGCACGGGGGTGCCGTGGAACGAATCCCACTACGCCAATCCCAAGCTCGACGCTCTGCTCGACAAGGCCGACGCCACCGTCGATGTCGCCAAGCGCAAGCTGATCATGAAGGACATCGAGGAGCTGATGCAGGAAGACGGCCCCATCGTGCAGCCGGTCTGGCGGGCGGTCTTCACCGGCGTCAACAAGCGGGTGAAGGGATTCAAGATGCACCCGACGCTTTATCTCTTCGCCGAGGAATGGTCGGTCTGAAACCCTAGCGCGGCTACCCCTCCTTTTCGTCATTCCCGCGGAAGCGGGAATCCAGGGCCACGAGCGAGAACCATGGCCCTGGATCCCCGCTTTCGCGGGGATGACGGCGGGGAGGATTATTGAATCATCACGAGGAACTCCCTCATGAGCATCGTCACGTTCGATCCCGACAGCGTCACCGACGTCGATTTCGCCAACCGCATGCGCCATCCGGTGGCCGCGGACGGGGCTGGGGGCATGTGGCTGTCGGACACGGAGCCCGCCTATATCGACACGAATGCGCTGCGCCAGGGGCGCCTCAAGAAGCTTCGGGACTGGATGGCCGAAGCCGGCTATGGCGCCATCGTGCTGTTCGATCCCTACAACCAGCGCTACGCGACCGGATCGCGCAACATGTTCGGCTATTTCCTGCGGAATTCGACGCGATATTTCTTCATTCCCACCGCAGGCCCCATCGTCCTCTTCGAATATCCGCAGAGCTATCATGTCTCGATGGTGCTCGACACGATCGACGAGGCGCGGCCCTCCAAGCTCGTCTGGTCGTCGGTCTCCAATCGCGACGATGAGACCGCGGGCGCCTTCGCGGGCGAGATCGCCGATCTGCTGAAATCCCACGGCGGCGGATCGATGAAGATCGGGCTCGACCGCTGCAACCATCTGCAGGCCCTGGCCTTGGAAAAGCGGGGCTGCATCGTCACGGATTGCCAGGGCGAGATCCTCGCGGTCCGCGCCGTGAAGACGCCCGAGGAGATCAAATGCCTCCAGGTCTCCATGGCCGGCGCGGAGGCGGCGGTCGCCGCCGTGCGCGAGGCGACCCGGCCCGGAATCTCGGAAACCGAGCTCTTCGCCATCATGTACCAGGAGGTGATCCGCCAGGGCGGCGAGTTCATCGAGACGCGGCTGCTCAGCTCCGGCCAGCGCACCAATCCCTGGTTCAACGAGGCGGGCGGCCGCAAGATCCGCCCGGGCGAGCTCGTCGCCCTCGATACCGACATGATCGGCTGCTACGGCTATTTCTCGGATTTCTCCCGCAGCTTCCGCTGCGGCCCGGGCCGGCCCACCGCCTATCAGAAGATGCTCTATCGCATGGCCTATGACCAGATCCAGCACAACATCGCCATCGCCAAGCCCGGGATGGAATTCCGCGAGATCGCGCAAAAAGCCTGGAAGATACCCGCGCGCTTCGTGGAGCAGCGCTACACCTCGGTCATGCATGGCGTGGGCATGCATGGCGAGACTCCCTTCATCGCCCATGCCATGGATTACGAGACCTATGGCCGGGACGGCCATCTCGTCCCGGGCATGGTGGTCAGCGTCGAAAGCTATATCGGCGAAAAGGGCGGCCGGGAGGGCGTCAAGCTCGAGGATGAGATCCTGATCACCGAGACGGGCAGCGAGCTTCTCTCCCGCTTCCCCTATGAGGAGGATTTCCTCGGCGGCGTCGAATGAGGCGAAGCCTTCGGATCGCGGTTGAGAGAGCGAAGCTCTACGACGACCTAGTGACCGCCGCTAGAACCGGTTGATCATCGTCCCGGCATTGTCCATCAGGCCCCGGCAGATATCGCGGACCAGGCATTGCTTGTGGGGGCCGTGATCGGGATAGCGGGTCATGTTGTCGCCGTTATGCATGAAGACCAGCCCGCCCTTGCCGTTATCCGTGGGGTAGCGCCATAGCCAATCGGCGGGCTTCGGATCCCCCGGACTGCCGACCTCGGTCAGCCAGATCGCCCCCTCCGGCATGTTGGACCAACCGCGGGCGTATTGACCGAAGATGCCGCACCAGCCGTCGAAATCGGGATCCATGTTGCGGAAGAAGCCGAAGGGATCCTGGCGGACGCGGACCTTGATATTGGTGAAGGGCCGCGGCGGGACCGCCTGGAAGGCGTGCAGGAAGGGCAGCCATTGGATCGCTGGCTCCGAGCAGATGATCATATGCCCGCCGCGCGCGAGATAGTCGAGCAGCAGCGGCTGCAGGCTGCCGCAGATAGAACTGATCATGGATATGCGGGAGATAGAGGATGTCGGTCGCGGCCAGATCCGCCGGCCCCAGCTGGTAGAGCGGACGGAACGCCAGCTTGCCCGCGACATCGGGCATGGTCTCGGCCAGGCCGCGGGGCGCCCATTCATCCGAATTCTGCAGGGTCTGCAGATAGGTGACCGTAAAGCCCGGCGGGTCGCGCGGGATGCCCAGCTCGCGGTTCAGCCAGGGATAGAAGCCCTGGAGGAAGCGCGTCGTCGCCGGCATGAAGCGCTCGCCGTTATGGACATGGGGATCGAGGGTCGAGACGATCAGCCTCCCCCCGCCCTCGAGGCTAGGGAAGTCGAGGAACAGGCTGGCGCTGTCGTCATCGAGGTCGAGCGCGCTCACCGCCTGGGGATGATGCTCGAAGGCCCCGAACCAGTGCCAGCTCATGTCCGCCAGGGGAATGACCTCGCAGAGGGGATGGCGCGGCTCCGGCTGGCGGATCTCGAGATAGGGGTTGCGCTTGGTCCACCAGAGCCAATCCTTGGTGTTCACCGGCCGCCAGGCGAGCTCGACCACATCGATCCATTCATTCACCTTGCCGCAGCCGAAGATGACGAGGAAGCCGCCGCCGCGCAGATAGGCGTTGAGCTGGGCCGCATGGCGCCGGAGCGCGACGGGGTCCGTGCCGTCCGGCACGACCACCGCGGCATAGCGGCTGAGATCATGGGTCTCAAGCTCCCTGAGATAGATCATATCGTCGAGATATTTGGCGAAATCCTGGAAGCTGGTGATCTGGCTGGCCGCGCCCCAGGTCACATAGGCGATCTTTTTCGTCGGCTCCGTCATGGCTTGGGATCAGCGCGCGAAGGCGGGGGCGAAGGTGAATCTGCCGCCCTCGGCGAAGGCGGCCTTCGCAATCGCGACATCGTAGAGGTCAGAGAGATTCTCCGCCGTGAGGACATCCTCGACCGTCCCGTACCGATAGCGGTTGCGGTCCTGCATCAGCAGGACATGGCTTGCGACCTCCAGACCATGCTGGGGCGCATGGGTGGTGAAGACGATGGTCAGGCCCATATCGGCGTTGAGCCGGCGCAGGGAGTCGATGACGATGGATTGGTTCTTGTAGTCCAGCGCCGAGCAGGGCTCGTCCAGGACCATGATCTCGCATTCCGAGGCGAGCGCCTGGGCGATCATGACGAGCTGGCGCTGCCCGCCGCTCAATTCATTGAACGGTCGCTCGGCGAGAGAGCCGACCCGCATCAGCTCGAGATATCTTCGGGCGATTTGGTAGTCCCGGGCGCGTGGAGCGCCGAACAGGCTGATATGCCGGGCCCGCCCCATCAGCACGATATCGAGCACGGAGAAGGCGAAGGTGGCGTGGAAGAGCTGCGGGACATAGCCGATGCGCCCGCTGCAGAGGACGGTCCCGGCGCTCGGCTGGCGTAAGCCCACCATGCAATTGAGCAGCGTCGTCTTTCCCACGCCATTGGCACCGAGAATGGCCAGCACCTCGCCCGATCGGACCGAGAGGCTGTAGTCTTCCAGGATCGGCGTCTCCGACAAGGTGACGCTGAGCTTGTCGACCTCAATCATGGTTCCAGCCGCTCCTGGATTGAATCCGGCGCAGGATTACCGCGAAGACGGGCACCCCGATCAGGGCCGTGATGATGCCGATGGGCAGCTCGGCGACCGTCGCGGTGCGGGCGATGTCGTCGACCAGCAGAAGATAGATCGCCCCGATCAGCGCCGACACCGGCAGCAGCCTGACGTGATCGGGTCCGACCAAAGCGCGCGCCACATGCGGGATGACGAGGCCGACCCAGCCGATGATGCCCGAGGTGGCGACGATGCCGGCGGAGATGAAGGAGACCGCGGCGAAGATCGTCCATTGGACGGTTTCGATGGGAGAGCCCAGGGCGCGCGCCTTGTCCTCGCCCAGGGACAGGATGTTGATCTGGTAGCGCAGCAGGAAGATCACGATTGCCGGCGGCAGGATCGCCAGTGCCATCAGCCCGAGATCGCCATAGCCGGTGGCGGCGATGCTGCCCATCAGCCAATAGGTGATGGCCGGCAGCTTCTGATGAGGGTCGGCCAGAAGCTTGATGATGGAGATCGCCGATTCGAAGAAGGCCGAGACGACGACCCCGGCGAGGACGAAGGTGAGGGTCGAGGTGCGCCCCCTGACGCTGGCGAGGAAGCGCACCAGCAGCAGGCTGGCGAGCCCGAAGCCGAAGGCCGTGCCCAGCACCACCGTGCCGCCGCCGACCAGGAGGATGGCGAGCGTGCCGCCGAAGCCGGCCCCGGCCGTCACCCCGATGATGCCGGGATCGATCAGGGGATTGCGGAACAGGCCCTGGAGCGCGGCGCCCGAGAGGGCGAGGCCCGATCCGACCAGGAGAGCCGCCAGGACCCGCGGCAGGCGGATGGATTCGACGACATCCGCCTCGACGGGCGTCCAGCTGGGCGCCCGGGCGGGCACGACATTGTCCCAGAGGATCAGCCAGACATTCCCCAGGCTGACGCTGTAGCGCCCCAGCGTGATCGAATAGAGCACGCAGAAGATCAGCAGCAGGGACAGGGAGGCGATGACCAGCCCCGTCCGCAGCCTGAACCCGCTCAGGAGAGACCCGCGCGGGCTCGCTGCGATCTCCATGGATGCGCCTTGGCTCACCGAAGATCCGGCTCAGCCGAAGATATCGTGGTAGCCGGCGGAGTCCTGGTTCTCGTCGAGCTCGAGAATGGCGCGGACCTGGTCGTCGGTCAG
The DNA here is from genome assembly GCA_963757155.1 of uncultured Alphaproteobacteria bacterium. Lineage (GTDB taxonomy): Bacteria > Pseudomonadota > Alphaproteobacteria > Dongiales > Dongiaceae > DASXQK01. The sequence continues at coordinate 341,437 of CAVWQS010000040.1, read as the reverse complement.
ATCCTTGCGGTAGATCAGCTGATAACCGGCCTTCATGGTCTGGCGGAAATCCGCAGCCTTCTCGAAGCGCTGGGGATGGGCGACGCGGGCCAGCCAATCATCGGAGAGATAGATCTCCGCCGCATCGGGCGAGCGGTTGAACTGGGGAAATTTATAGACGCGCTTGGCCTTGACGGCGTCAAGGCTCGCGAACATGGGATTGCCGTAGAAATCAGCGGGCTTCAGCTCCGTCGCATAGGCGGGGATCACGATGATCGCGGGATTCCACACCAGCAGCTGCTCCCCGTCGATGGTGCGCCACCATTCGCCGGTATTGTCGGACGCCAGGTTCTTCGTGCCGCTCAGGCTGTAATCCTGGGAGCTGTTGGCGATGACACGGATGCCGTCCTTGATCTGGTCGACCACGAGCATACTCGTGGAATCCGAAGGGTTGGCATCGGCGAAGATCTTGCGCAGGGCCTGATCGAACTCGTCCTGCGTCTTCAGGATCGCCTGGGCCCGGTCGATGCGGCCGGAGGTATAGCCGCTCAGCGAGAGATAATCGCGGCGGTCCTGGTTGGTGCAGCAGGCCCATCCCACGACCTTGAGGCCGACCCGCTCCATGGGCTCGATGACCTTGGGATCGAAGGTCCATTGGAAGATGGCGTCGGGCTTCAGCGCCAGGATCGCCTCCACATTGGGTGCGAAGCCTTCGCCGGCGACATCCATGTTGAGCTTGAGATACTCGGGGATGAGCTCGGCATAGATGCTGTCCCGGTACATCGCCTGCGCCTTGCGATTGACGCCGACGATATGCTCGCTGCCCCCGTCGACGGCGTAATAGACCAGCGGGCCGGAGGCGAAGAGCGAGACGATCCTCTGCGGCGGCGCCTGGAACTCGATGACCTTGCCCCGGTGATCGAGGAAAGAGACCTGGGCCTGGGCGGCGCCCGAGAGCGCGATCCCCACCGCGGCGGCCGCACCAGCCATACCCGTAACTCGTTGCAAAATCTTCATATTCCGCCTCCCCGATCGCCGTCATCTCACTGAGCTCCAGCGCCCCGGCGCCGGATTGCGGCGAAACATAAGCGCAAATGCGAATCATTCGCAAGACATAAACAAATGAGGCCCTTTGCCCGATCGCCGAGTGGCAGTAGCGCTGTCTCCGGCAAGCCGCTCCCTCTATCCCGTCACCCCGGCGAAAGCCGGGGTCCAGGGGCGAGCGGCAAGCACCCTCCCTGTGGCTCTGGATTCCGGCTTTCGCCGGAATGACGGAAGTGAAATCTGGGCGAGGGCAGGCGCAGGCAGGGCGACGTGAACAAGCGTCTAGCGCCTCGGCGGGCGTCGTCTCAGCCTCTATTGGCCGCGATAGCCGAACTTCACGACGCCGGAGCGCATCAGGAGATACATGACCGCGAAGATCACGAAGACGAAGCCGTTCACCAGCGAGGCCAACGCGAAGAGCTCCGGCCCCAGCCCGAAGCGGAGCGACCCCCAGGCGACCGCGGGCAAGGTCGGTATGGCGCCGAGGTTGTAGAAGGAGATCTCCAGATTGTTGAACGCCAGGATGAAGCTGATGAGATAGGCACCGAGGAGCGAGGGCCAGATCGTCGGCAAAGTGATCTCGATGAAGCAGCGCCAAGGCTTGGCGCCGAACACCATGGCGGCGTCGTCCATGTCCCAGTTGTAGCGGACCAGCTGGGCGAGAATGATCAGGAAGCTGAAGGAGGTGCCCTGCACCGCGTTGGCGGCCATGGCCGAGAGCAGATTGCCGGGCAGGCCCAGGACCCGGGCGTTGAAGGCCAGGATGGAGATCCCGATCAGCAGATCCGCCACGAACAAAGGCGCGATGAAGGCCAGCAGCACCGCGCCGCGGAAGCGCGACCGGAAGCGCAGAAGGCCGATGGCCCCCGCCCCTGCCAGCAAGGTCGAGAGCGCCGCGCTGCCCGTGGCGAGCTCCAGGCTGTTCACCAGGGCCTGGCCATAGAGCGAGCTCGAGAAGAGGTCGCTATAGGCGGAGAGGGTGAAGCTCGGCGGGAAGGGCCAGACGATGTCCGCGGCGAAGCTCGTGTAGATCACATAGAAGATCGGCGCATAGAGGAAGATGTAGATCAGGCCGAGGGCGACCGACATCGAGAGGGTCGCGGGCCCGAGCTTCTTCATCAGAGCGAGGTTCCGGTGAAGCCGGAGCGCTTCAAGCGGATGGTGGGCGCGATGAGGAGGATGGCCAGCAGGGACGCCAGAAACAGGAACACGCCCATGGCCGAGCCCAGCGCCCAGGTGCCGGTCTCGCCGAACTGCTGCGACAGGCTCATGCCGAAGGAGGTCGCATTCGGCCCGCCCAGGAATCGCGGCGTCACCGAATTGGCGAGGCAAGGGATGAAGACCAGCACCATGCCGATGGCGGTGCCGATCCAATTCAGCGGCCAGGTGATCTCGATGAAGGCCCGCCAAGGCCGCGCCCCGTTGATCTTGGCCACCTCGAGCAGCTCGAAATTGAAGTTCACCAGCGAGAGATAGATCGCCGTCACCATGAAGGGCACGAAGAGATAGACCAGCCCGAGACCCGAGGCGAAGGGCGTGTACATCAGCGCCTGGATCGGCTGGATCCCGACGAGGGACAGCGCCATGTTGATCAGCCCGATCGGCCCCAGCAGCCCTTGCAGGGCGGCGATGCGCAGGATGATCCCGGTGAAGAAGGGGGCGGCCAGCAGCAGGACCAGGAGCAGGCGGTAGCGGCCGCCATAGCGCGCGATGAAATAGGCGACGGGCCAGCCGCAGATCAGGCAGACCAAAGTGACCAGAGCGGCGGTGATCAGCGAGCGCAGGAAGAAGACCCGATAGGCCGCCTGGCCCAGCAAGGTGCGGTAATTGTCCAGCGACCAATCGGCGTAGAGCACATAGCTCTCGGTACGCCAGAAGCTGAAGACCACGATCGAAAGCAGCGGCAGCAGCAGGCCGATCACGATGAAGAGCGTCCCCGGCCCGACCAGCGCCGCAAAGCGCAAGCCCGGCCGGCGGCGCGCGGCGGCCCGCAGGCTCATGCCCTTCACGGGGGCGACCCCGGGAAGCAGGAGCCCACGCCCACCGGCCAGGAGACTGCCACCTGATCGTTCGCTCGCGCCAAAGCCGCCCGCGGCGTACCGCTCACGATCAGATCCTCGCCGGTCGGCAGCGCCACGATGTAGTTGGCCGTCTGCCCCTTGAAGATGATATCGCGCAGCATCCCCGTCAGCCGGTTGACCCCGCTGCGCCCGGTTCCGGCCGATGCGGCGAGGTCGATCTGGAGATCCTCATGCTTGACGAAGTAGCAGACGTTTGTGCCGGCGCCGGCATCCTGCGGCCGCGGCACCAGCAGCGTCCCCCCGCCCCACGCGATCCGCGCCAGCTCGCCTTCGATTCCCTGGATCGTGGCGTTCAGCCGGTTGGCATGGCCCACGAAGGTCGCGACGAAGGCGCTGGCCGGGTTGGTATAGATCTCCGTCTTGGCGCCGATCTGCTCGAAGCGCCCGCTGCGCATCACGGCGATGCGGTCGCTCATGGTCAAGGCTTCTTCCTGGTTATGGGTCACATAGATGAAGGGGATCTGCAGCTCCTTCTGGTAGCGGCGGATCTCCACCTCCATCTCCGACCGGAGCTCGCGATCGAGATTGGCGAGCGGCTCGTCGAGCAGCAGCAAAGCGGGCCGCGCGATCAGGCCGCGGGCAAGGGCCACGCGCTGCTGCTGGCCGCCGGAGAGCTCGTTGGGATAGCGGCCCTCCAGCCCCTCCAGCCGCAGCAGCGCCATCACCCATTGCAATTGCTCGTCGCGCCGGGGCTTGGGCGCATTCTGCATGCGCAGGGGAAAGACGATGTTCTCCGCGACGGTCTTATGGGGGAAGAGCAGGAAGTTCTGGAACACCATGCCGACGTTGCGGCGATAGGGCGGCAGATCGGTGACGTCCTGCCCCCCGATCAGCACGCGGCCTTCGTCCGGCAGCTCCAGCCCGGCGATGATGCGCAGCAAGGTCGTCTTGCCCGAACCGCTGGGACCCAGCAGGGCGAAGAACTCGCCCTGCTCGATCTCCAGATCGGTCCTGTCGACCGCGGTCACCGGGCCGAAGCGCCGGGTCACGGCCTGAAGCTGAAGCGTCGCGCTTGGCACAGCGTTCCCCGCACACAGATCAAGGAGAGGAATTGTCTTCAATCTGCTGCGAGCAATTGAAGCCGGGCGGCCCGATCAGCTCAAGAGGCTTCGACGTCCGACCAGATCCTTTCCCATTTCTCCGGCGAGGAGGGCTGGTCGAACATGAACAGCTTCGCGGCATCGCTGCTCTTGTTCTGGAAGTAGAGGTTGATCTCCTCCGGCTTCAGCAGGCTGCGGACGTCCACGGTGCCGCCATAGCCGGTCGAGCGCACCACCCGGGCGAAATTCTCCTTGCTGAGATAGAGGTTGATCCATTGATGGGCGAGCTCGGCCTGTTCCGAATCGGCGCCGGCGCTGATCATCCAGGTATCGACCCAGCCCAGCCCGCCCTCCTTCGGGCGCAGCACATGCTGGACGTCGAAATCGATCTTGCCTTCGCCGCGCAGGACGGTCAGGTGGCGATAGGTCTCGGCGAATTCCGGCGCCGCCCAGATGGCCCCGCCCCGCATCAGGCGGTCGAGGGCGTCGTAATCCTGGTAGCGCGTCAGCAGCAGCTTCTTCTGGGCGATCAGCAGCTTCTTGGTCTCTTCGAGCTCGGCATCGGTGAGGTGATAGGGGTTGAAGGGCTTGCCGTCCGGCCGCGCCGCGCCGATGGTGCCGAGATTGGTCGCGGCCAAGATGCCCATCAGCGCGATGTTCTCCTCGAAGCGCGAATTCGAGGAGAAATGGCCTTTGTACTTCTCGTTCAGCAGCAGGCTGATGGAGCCGATATCCTCCGGCGCGATGCGGCTGGAATTCACGGTGATGCCATAGCCGCCCCAGCAGTTCGGCGCCGCCACTTTGGTGGCGCCGGTCTCATCCGCCAGCAGCGGGAAGTTCGGCGGCAGGAATTCGGGGAAGACATTGGCGATATTGGGCAGCTTGCCGTAGTCGACGCCCTGGGTCAGGCCCTGGCGGAAATAGAGCCGCGGCCAGAAGCCGTCGGCCTGGACGATATCGAAATCCTTGGTGCCGCCGACCTTCATCTTGTTGAAGGCTTCGGAATTGCCGTCGAAGAAGGTGGGCGAGAAGCGCGCGCCGGTCTTGGTCTCGAATTCCGCCACGGTCTCCTTGATCACATAGGGCTGCCACATCAGCAGCCGCAAGGTCGTCGCGGCCGCCGCCGCATTGCGGATGAAGGGTGCTGCGGGGCTGAAGCCGACGAGGCCTGCGGTCGCGGCGGCGCCTGCCAGAAGATGCCGGCGCGATAGCCCGCGCCGAAGCAGCGCGGTCTGGCTTGGTCCCTTGAATGGTTTTCTGGTCATGCCTCGATCTCCCTGTTTCGGCCGAACATTTTGTCGGTCTTCATCGCATTTGATTCCGGCGAGCAAACCGGATGCCACAAATTACAACATAATTGCCAGAAAGCGCAACAGAGTGCTAGAAAGGCCTCGCCGAGGGGTCGCCGAAGAGACCGCCAAGGGAAGGACAAGCATCTTGCTCGCCGAGGAAAGACAACGCCTGATCCAGTCGATGGTGAATGCCCGCGGCTCGATCTCGATCACCGAGATCCGACGCAAGCTGGGGGTGTCGCGGGAGACCATCCGTCGCGACATCGTGGCGCTGGCCAACAGCCATCGCCTGCGCAAGACCCATGGCGGCGCCGTCTCCCTCGAGCAGAGCGAGCCCGAGATGACCGTGCGCCAGGTCATGAATGCCGACGGCAAGCGTGCCATCGGCCGGGTCGCCGCCAGCCTGGTTCCGGACGGCGCCTCGATCATCCTGGCCAGCGGCACGACGGCGCAAGCGGTCGCCGATGCCCTGATGGCCCGCCACAACCTGACGGTCTTCACCAACAGCGTCATCAGCTGCGCCAAGCTGATGGGCCACAACGGCAATCGCGTCTACATGCTGGGCGGCGAGGTCCAGCCGATCAATGGCGCCACCCTCGGCCGCGATGCCACGGCGATGCTGGCGAATTATTTCGCCGATTTCGTCTTCATCGGCGCCGGCGCGATCTCGCCCGCCGGCTGGCTGATGGACTACACCCGCGAAGAGGGCGAGTTGCACAGCCTCATGCTGCAATCGGCGCGCACGGCGGTGGTCGTCGCCGATCACGCCAAGTTCGGACGCTTCGCGCCGATCCGGGTCGGCAATTTCGAGCGGGTGACCCATCTCATCACCGATCGCGCGCCCGATGCGGAGATCGCCGCGGCGCTGGGCGCCTTGCCGCTCGAGGTGCTCGTGGCCGACGGCAGCGAGGGCGCATAAGGCGACGGCGCTCTGACCGCTGTCTCAAGTCTGTCAACAGGAGTTCAGGATGAAGCACGAAAAACTGCGCAAGGAGATCGCCACCTCCTGCCTCGACATGAACAACCGCGGCATCAATCAGGGCACCTCGGGCAATATCAGCGCCCGCGTGCCCGAAGGCTTCCTGCTGACGCCCTCGGGCATCCCCTATGACGAGATGAAGCCGGCCGATATCGTCCTGATGCGCCCCGACGGCAGCCATCTCGGCAAGCGCAAGCCCTCCAGCGAATGGCGATTCCATCACGCGCTCATGACCTCGCGGCCGGAAATCGGCGCGGTGGTGCATACCCATTCGATGTTCGCCACGACGCTCTCATGCCTCGGCCTGGAGATTCCGGCGCTGCACTACATGATCGCGGCCACGGGGGCGGACAGGATCCCCTGCGCGCCCTATGCCACCTATGGCACCCAGGAGACCGCCGACAATGCGGTGAAGGCGCTGAAGGGGCGAAACGCCTGCCTGCTGGCCAATCACGGCATGATCGTCGTCGGGCCGAACCTGAAGAAGGCCATGTGGCTGGCGGTGGAGGTCGAGACCCTGGCGGCGCAATACTGGCGCGCGCTCCAGGTCGGCAAGCCTAAGATCCTGTCCAAAGCCGAGATCGATCGCGTCATCGACAAGTTCAAGACCTACGGCCAGGCCAAGGAGCCGGCGCCGGCATGCTGCTGAGGGGCCAAACCTTCGGCGTTCGCGGCGGATGATCGTCGGCGTCGATATCGGCAGCCAGACCCTCAAGGTTGCAGTGCTGGATTCGGCGCTGCGCATGAGGGGCCGGTCGGTGCGCAGCTATCCGATCAGCCATCCTCGGCCGGGTTGGGTCGAGCAGGATCCCAGGCTCTGGGAAGCCGCCTTGGGGGCCGCGATCGCCGAGGCGCTGACAACCGGGGGCACCGAACCAGCCGCCGTACGGCGCGATCGGATTCTGCGGCCAGCTCGACGGCTGCATCGCCGTCGATGCGAAGGGCGATCCCCTGTCGCCTTGCCTCACCTGGATGGATCGGCGGGCGACGGCGGAGATCGCCGATATTCCGCCCGAGTTCATACGGCAGATCGGCGGTCTGGTTCTCGATCCCAGCCATCTCGCCGCCAAGGCCCGCTGGCTGAAACGCCATCTCGCCGCCGACCGGCCGATTGCGCGGTTTCATCAGCCCGTCTCCTTCATGGTCGAGCGGCTGACGGGGGTTGCCGTGATCGACCATGCCCTGGCCTCCACCAGCATGGGCTATGACCTCGATCGCAAGAACTACGACCCCTCGCTGCTGGACCGCTTCGAGCTGACAACGCGCGAGCTGCCGCGGATCGCGCCGGCGGAGAGCCTGGCGGGCGGCTTGAGCGACGCAGGCGCTGCCCTCACCGGGCTGCCGCCCGGCCTGCCGGTGGCGGTGGGAACGGGCGATGACTTCGCCACCCCGCTCGGCGCCGGGCTGACGGCGCCGGGAAGGATCGCGGTCTGCATCGGGACGGGGGAGGTCGTCGGCGGCGTCCATGGGACGGCCTTGCGCGACACCGGCCGTCTGGTGGAAACCCACGCCTACCCCGGTGGCGCATATTTCATCGAGAACCCCGGCTGGCTCTCCGGCGGCGCGCTCAGCTGGCTCGCCTCGCTGCTCCAGATCTCGGACTTCGCGGCGATGGATGCGCTGGCCGGCGATGTGGCGCCGGGCGCCGATGGGGTGCGCTTCATTCCCGCCTTGACCGGCGCCATGGCCCCGGAATGGCTGCCCGAGGCCCGCGGCTGTTTCTACGGTCTGACGCCCGCTCATGGCCGCAGCCATCTGATCCGCGCGGTGCTGGAGGGCTGCAGCTTCGCCATGCGCGATGTGATCGATCATCTCGCAGAGATGGGGGTCGAGACGCGATCGCTGCTGCTGCTGGGCGGCGGTGCCCGGAGCCGGCTCTGGGCACAGATGCGGGCCGATATTGCCGGCCGCCCGGTCGAGATTCCCAGCTGCATCGACAGCGCGCCGGTGGGTGCGGCGATGCTGGCCGCCGTTGCCGGCGGGCTGGTCGCGGACCTCGCCACGGCGGCTGGCTTGCTCGGCGCCGATGCGCGCCGCATCGAGCCCGACCGCGGCACGCGCGCGGCCTATGAGGCCGCCTATGGCGATTACCGCCGCCTCTTCGCCAGCCTGACACCTTTGTTCACGCGAGATTCCGGAGTTTGACCCGAATGAATCAAGACATCATCGAGCGCCTGATCGCGGGGAGCTATCCGGATCCGGATGGCGGCCCCCCGCTGCGGGTCGACACCCGGTCGGTCGTGATCACCCGTTCGATCGCCGGCAGCGAAGCCGATGTGCTGAAGCCTCTGGGCCTGACGGGACGCTTCGCGGTCGTCAGCGACAGGACCACCCATGGCCTGCTGGGGGCGCGGGTCGAACGGGCGCTCTCGGGCCTGGGCCAGGTGACCAGCGTCATCCTGCCGGAACATCCCCATGCCGATGATGCGACGGTGGAGGGGCTTCACGCCGCGACCGCCGCCGCCGATGTTCTGGTCGCCGTCGGATCGGGCACGATCAACGACCTCTGCAAATATGTCAGCGCCCAGGACGGCAAACCCTATGTCGTCTACGGCACCGCGCCCTCGATGAACGGCTATGTCTCGGTGAATGCCGCCATCACCGTGGGCGGGCTCAAGAAGTCGCTGGCCGCCCAGGCCCCGCTCGGCGTCTTCCTCGATCTCTCCATCCTCGCGGCCGCCCCGCCGCGCATGATCCGCTCGGGCCTGGGCGACAGCCTCTGCCGGCCGACGGCCCAGGCCGATTGGCTGCTGGCCCATCTGCTCTTCGATCACCCCTATCGCAGGATGCCTTTCGTCCTGCTGGAAGAGGACGAGAGCGCGCTGCTGGCCGGCGCCGGCGCCCTGATGAAAGGCGATCTCGCCGCCATGGAGCGGCTGGTGCGCACGCTGCTGCTCTCGGGCTTCGGCACCGCCATCTGCGGCAGCAGCCTGCCGGCGAGCCAGGGCGAGCATCTGATCAGCCATTACATCGATATGCTCCCCGCCCCCGATCAGCCCTTCTCCTTCCATGGCGAGCAGATCGGGGTCACGACCCTGACCTCCGCCCGGCTGCAGGAACGCCTCCTGGACGGGCCGCCGCCGGTCCTCCTGGCCAATTCCGACAGCGAGGCCGATTTCATCCAGCGCTTCGGGGCTTCTCTGGGGCCCTCCTGCTGGCGGGAATTCGCCCAGAAGAGATTGAGCGGCGAGCGGCTCGATGCGGCGAATGCCAGGATCGCCGGCAATTGGGAGAAGATCGGCCAGGCGATCCGCAAGATCACGCTTCCCGCCGCGTTCCTCAGCCAGGTCCTGGCCAATGCCGGCGCGCCGCGCAAGCCGGAGGAGCTGGGCTGGCCGGCTGGCTTCTATGCCACGGCCGTGAAGCGCGCCCGCGAGATCCGCAATCGCTACACCTTCCTGGATCTGGCGGCGGATTCGAAAGTGCTGGACGAGGTCATGCCGGCGATCACCTAGTCTTCTTCGACGCGTAAAGCGGGCTTCCTCCTCAGGCGTCATTCCGGCGAAAGCCGGAATCCAGGGGCCACACGCTCAGCACTCTGCCACTCGCCCCTGGATCCCGGCTTTCGCCGGGATGACGGGATAGAGAGAGCGGCTCACCGGCGACGGCGTTATTGCCTGCGCCTTCGTTTCGCTGTTATTGCGGCCACTCTCTTCGCCTTCACGGCCCCTGCCCTCGCCCACATTCACTACCGTCATTCCGGCGTGATCCCCGGATCAAGTCCGGGAATCCAGGGGCCACACGCTCAGCAGCTTGCCACTCGCCCCTGGACCCCGGCTTTCGCCGGGGTGACGGCATAGAGAGGGAGGCTTGCCGATGACAGCGTACTTGCCTCCTCACTCTCGTCGCCTTCTGTGCACCGGAGCCCGCCCACATTCACTTCCGTCATTCCGGCGATGGGGAGGGAAGGGAGCCGTCAGCGGCGCTTGGCGTCGGGGCGATCGAGGCCGTTCACACAGTCGCGCAGGCGGCCCTCATAGAGATAGGCGATCGCGGTCTCGGCGGATTTGCGCCTGAGATCGGCGAGGCTGGATTGGCTGTAGAAGGCGGCATGGGGGGTGAGGATGAGGCGGTTGGCGAGGGCGGGATCGTCGTTGCGCCAGGCCACCAGCAAAGCCTCGCTGCCCAGCGGCGGCTCGACCGGCAGCACGTCGAGCGCGGCACCGGCGAGCTGGCCGGAGCGCAGCCCCTCGAGCACGGCATCGGGATCGACGACCGGGCCCCGCGAGGTATTGATCAGCAGCGTCCCCGGCTTCATCCGCGCGACGGCTTCGCTGTCGATCATCCGGCGCGTCTCCTCCGACAGCGGCGTATGGAGGCTGACGACATCGGCCATCGCCAGCAGCGCCTCCAGGCTGTGCACGCGGGTAAGGCCCAAGGCCAGTTCCGTGCCGGTCGGCCGATAGGGATCGAAGAACACGACCTGCATGCCCAGGGCCTTGGCGCGGAGCGCCGTCGCCGTTCCGATCCGCCCCAGCCCGACGATCCCCAGCATTTGGCCCGAGAGGCGGCGGACCGTCGGCGCCGCGTTGAAATCCCAACCGATGCCGATATCCTCCTTCAGCCCCGCATTGAAGGCGACGATCCCCCGGGCCAGCGCCAATATCAGGGCGATGGCGTGATCGGCGACATCGGTGGTGCCGTAATCCGGCGTGTTGCAGACGGGGATGCCGCGCGCCGCACAGGCGGCGATGTCGATCTGGTCGTAGCCGACGCCCGCCCGGACGATGAGGCGGCAGTGGTCGAGCATGCTGACGACGAATTCACGGATCTCCACGTCGTGATAGCAGACGATGGCATCGCAGCTCCGCCAGGTCGCTTCGGAGATGGCTTCCCGCGGCCGATAGACGCTCAAGCTGGCGCGCGGCCCGAAGACCTGGGCCTCGGCGGTGGGCTCGCCGTCGAATTGCGCATCGGGATAGAGAATCTTGAGCGTCATACAGGACTCCAAATCAGGGCTGAGTTTCGATTGGTCTTAGACGGCGGAGCGCCGGACCCGCGCATCGGCGCGTTTGGCGATATCCGGCAGGAGCCGCGTGCCCAGGCCCGGCCCGGTCATGGGATAGACATGGCCGTCGGCGATCCGCGGCAGCTCGGTCACGATCTCCTTGTACCAGCCGGTATAGAAGGCGCGGACCGATTCCTGGACCAGCGTATTGGTCGCATTCAGCGCCAGATGCACGGAGGCGGCATAGACGATCGGGCCGGTGCAGTCATGGGGCGCGATCGGGCAGATGGTTGGCCTCCGCGAGGCTTGCGACCTTGCGCGCCTCGGAGATGCCGCCGATCCAGCTGAGGTCGGGCATCACGATGCCGATCGCGCCGCGGCTGATGAATTCGCGATAGGCAAAGCGCGTGGCCAAGGTCTCGCTGGCGGTGATGGGCACGCGGGTGGAGCTCGCGAGCTCGGCCAGCGCATCGGCATTGTTCATGCGGATCGGATCTTCGAACCAGAAGGGATCGAACTCCTCCAGCGCCGCCATGATCCGCTTGGCCGTGGGCAGATTCCACAGGGTATGGAGCTCGACCATGATGTCCATGCGATTGCCGACGGCCTTGCGGATCTTGCGGAAGGGCTCCAGCGCCCGGTCGAGATCGGGGCCGGAGATGTAGCAGCCCTTGCTGGCCGCGGCATAATCGTCGAAGGGCCAGATCTTCATGCCGGTGATGCCCTGCTCGAGCAGGCTCGAAGCCAGCTCATCGGCATGGGTCAGGAAGGCCTCGAAATCCTCATAGGGTCCCTCGGCGACCGCGCCCTTGGGGTGCCATTGGCCGGTGATCTGATCCAGCCGGCTTCGGACATAGCTGTAGCCGGCGCAGGTGTTGTAGGTGCGGACCCGGTCGTGGCTGAGGCCGCCCAACAACTGATGGATTGGCTGGCCGGTCGCCTGGCCGAAGAGATCCCAGAGCGCGATATCGATGGCGGAGAGGCCCCGCATCTCCGCACCGCTGCCGCTGAAACCGACATAGGTCGAGCGCAGGGCGTGGGAATGCTCGTCGATCCGCAAGGGATCCTTGCCCAGAAGATAGGGCGCCGCACTTTCGTGAATATAGGCCGCGACGGCATCGGCGCCGAAGAAGGTCTCGCCGAGGCCGATCAGGCCTTCGTCGGTCACCACCTGGACCCAGACGAGATTGGCGAACTCGGCCAGCTGGATCGTCTCGATTGCCTTGACCTTCATGACGCTCTCCCGTTCAGGACAGTTCCGTCACCGTATGGGCGACGCAATCGCCCGGCTCGACCCGGCCGAAATGGCGCTTGCAGATGAGAAATCCGCCCTTCTTGAAATGCACGGGTACGCTGGGCCGCCCGGGATTCTCGATGAAATGGACATGGCCGCAGAGCTGGCCGTCGCTGATCCTGTCGCCCAATCGGACCACCGGCTCGAAGAGCCCGGCCTCCGGCGCGAAGGCGTAGTAGTCATAGCCGCCCCATTCCAGGAATTGCGTCTTTTCGGCCGGCGGCACCTCGAAGCGGTCGAGGCTGCGAAGAACGCCGAGATGCGCGAGGACACGCAGCACGCCGTGGCGCGTGAGCAGGACGCCATCGGGATTGACGGAGCCCGTGCCACCCCATTCCCCGCCGAGATAGGCGATCTTGTGCCGGTGCGCCGCGGCGGCCGCCAGCCGCGGATCGGGCTTGGCCGTCACCTGCACGCTTCGCGGGGCGCCGAAGGCACGCATGATGGCATCGCCGCGGGCATCCAGATCCTTGTCGTCGCCGGTCGCATAGAAGGCCGCGAAGGAAAGATAGTCCATGGAGCTGCCGCCGGAATGCAGGTCGACCCAGGCCGAAGATTTCGGCAGGAGCACGGTCTCGATGTAGTGGGTGATCTGCCAGGTCGGCGTGCCCTCGGGGTCGCCGGGAAAGGCGCGATTGAGATTGCCGGAATCCAGCGGCGAGACGCGGGCGCCCGCCATGGCCGCCGGCAGATTGGCGGCGGGCAGGATGATGACCCGCCCCCGAATATCCGATGTTTCGAGATCGTGGATCAAACGGGCGAGGGTGACCTGGCCCTCATATTCGTCGCCGTGATTGCCCGCCATCAGCAGTACCGACGGGCCCTCGCCGTTCTGGATGACGGCGATGGGAATATTGATCATGCCGTAGCCCGACCGGGTCACGGAATAGGGCAGATGAAGGACGCCGATCTGCTTGCCCTTCTTGTCGTAGTCTATTTCCGACCATATGAGCGTCGGCTTCTTGTGGTCTGTCACTGTTGCCCCCTTACGCGGTTATTCTGCCGGGACCTTGCCCGATCCGCGATCCCGTTCCCTCGTCCTTGGATGCGCCGTGTTCCTTGCGGCCCATCGGCCTTTCGGCCACCATGCCGCCGAACATATGGTTTGGGGGGATGCGCGTCTATGCTCGCCAATGAATATACCGAGGCCCGGATCGATCTGGCCGCGGTTCTGCGCTGGTCGGCCCGGCTCGGCTATCAGACGGGAACCTGCAATCACTTCAGCTTCATGGTGCCCGGCCGGGACGATCTCTTCCTGGTCAATCCGGAAGGCTATTTCTGGTCGGAGGTGACGGCGTCGAGCCTCATCCTCTGCGACCTCGACGGCGCGGTGCTGGAGGGCGCCGGCACCGTCGAGCGGACGGCCTTCAGCCTGCATGCGCCGATTCACCGGCATAATCCGGCGGCACGCGCCTGCTTCCATACGCATATGCCCCATGCCACCGCGCTCTGCCTTCTGAAGGAGGGCCGCCTGCTTCCCGTGGTGCAGGAGGCGATGATGTTCCACGACCAGATCGTCTATGACGAGGATTACGCCGGCCTGGCGCTGGATACCGCCGAAGGGGAGCGTGTGGCCAAGCTGCTGGGCGACAAGGAAGTGATCTTCATGCGCAACCACGGGCCGCTGGTGGTCGGCGGCGATATCGCCCGGACCTATTTCAGCCTCTATTATCTGGAGCAGGCCTGCCGCCTGCAGCTCCTCGCCATGCAAAGCGGCCAGCCGCTCAATCCCGTGGAAGACCGCCTGGCCCGCCCCGTCATGGAGGCGGTCCATTCCGTCGCCAATTACGGCGATGTCTTCCTGACGGCCATCAAGCGCGTGCTCGACAAGGAAGAGCCGGACTACCGGTCGTGATGAGGCCTCGCCGCCCATGATCGTCGACTGCCATGTCAATCTCTGGGAGCCGCAGCATCTGCGGCCCCTCTTCACCGCCGGGACCGCTTATTCGCGTCCCGGCTCGGTCAGCCCCATTGCCGATCCGGATACCGTCCATGCCGCCATGGCGGGGGTCGACAAGGCCATCGTCTTCTCGCTCCGCTATGGCGATTCGGCGGGCATCGACGGGGATGACGAAGTGACGGCCCGGGCCGTGGCGAAATATCCCGATAAATTCGTGGGCTTCGCCGCCGTCGATCCGCGCCGGCCGGACTATATGGACCTGCTGCGCCGCGCGGTGGAGGAATACGGCCTCAAGGGCGTGAAATACGGCCCCATCTACAATGGCGTGTCGCTGCTCGATCCGCGGATGGAGCCGATCTATCGCTACTGCATCGACAAGAACCTGCCGCTCACCATGCATATGGGCACGACCTTCGCCGAGAACGCGCCCATCGAGCTGGGCCGGCCGATGACGGTCGACGAGGTCGCGAGCCGCCATCCCGAGCTGAAGATGATCATGGCCCATATGGCCCATCCCTGGTTCGAGGAATGCATCGTCGTCGCGCGCAAGCAGGCCAATGTCTATTGCGAGGTCTCGGCGCTGTTCTACCGGCCCTGGCAGTTCTGGAACATCCTGATCGCCGCCCAGGAATACCGCATCACCGACCGCGACAAGATCTTCTGGGGCACGGATTTCCCCTTCTCCAAAGTGGAGGAATTGATCGCCGGTCTCCGCGGCGTCAACCGGCTGGTCGAGGGCACCGCCCTGCCCCGGGTCAGCAACGAGACGATCGACCGGATCCTCCATTCCAATCCTTTCGAGCATTGGTGGCATGGGGGCTTGCCGGCATAGGCAGCCTTGTTTCGGACTGGGGGCGACAATCATGCGGATTACGGAAGTCGAAGCGATTCTGCTGCGCGGCGATCAGGCCTATGGCTCGGCCGCCGGCGGGCAGGAGGCGATCGACAATGGCGACTGGCAGCTGGTGGTGCGCGTCGCCACCGATGAGGGGCTGGTCGGCTGGGCCGATGTCGAGACCCTGGCCCCGGCGGCGGCGGCCATCATTTCCGGCCAGGGCATGGCGATCCTGGGGTTCAAGACGCTCTCGGAACTGCTGATCGGCGAGAATCCTCTCGATGTGGAGCGGCTCTGGGACAAGCTCTATGTCGGCAGCGCCTATTACGGCCGGCGCGGCGTGGCCATGCATTGCATCTCGGCCATCGACAATTGCCTGTGGTCGATCCGCGCCGAGGCGGCGGGCATGTCGCTGGCGCGGCTGCTCGGCGGGCGCCGCCGGGACAAGATCATGGCCTATGCCTCCACCCTCTTCCGCTCCACGCCCGAGGGAATGGCCGAGGCCTCGCGCGCCTATGCCGAGAAGGGCTACCGCGCGGTCAAATTCGGCTGGGGCGTCTTCGGACAGGATCCCGGCCGCGACCGCGAGCTGGTCGCCGCGGCCCGCGAGGCCCTCGGGCCCGACCGCGCCTTGCTCGTCGATCCCGGCTGGTATCCCGCGGGCTGGACGGCGCCGGGGCCGATGCGCAGCCGGCGCGAGGCGGTGGAGCTCTGCGAATGGCTCGCGGACTACGATGTCGGCTGGGTGGAGGACTTCATCCACCCCGAGCATTTCGACGAATATGCCTATGTGCGCGAGCGCAGCCCCGTGCCCGTGGCGGCGGGCGAGCAGGTGGCGACGATCTGGGAGTTCCAGCGCTTCATCGGCGAGGGCTGCGTCGATGTCATCCAGCCCGACCTCTCCCGCTGCGGCGGCGTCAGCGTCGCCAAGCAGGTCGCCCGGCTGGCCGACAGGGCGGGGATCGATCTCGTGCCCCATTCCTGGCTGACCCACCTCCTCACCGGCTACAGCCTGCAGCTGATCGCCACTTTGCCGCGCGCCCGCTATGTGGAGTTCAACGTCAGCCAGAGCCGGCTCACCGGCGGCATCGCCCGGGCGTCCTTCGAATTGGCCGAGGACGGCACCGTCGCCATCCCCGACACGCCCGGCATCGGCGTCTCGGTCGATACCGACTTCATCGCGGCGCATCGGGTCAATTAGAGCGCCCTGCTCCTCAGTGACGGCATCGAGCTGCTCGCTGCTTTCTTCCCCCTTCCCCTGCGGGCCGAAAGGCCCGCGCACTGACGGGGGAGGGCTCGGGGCTGGGGGTGGCCGCATTCTTTGCGGGCTGCAGCCCAAAGCTGTCAGCCTTCTATTGATCCGCAGACGCGGATCGACCCCCCACCCTAACCCTCCCCCGCAACGGGGGAGGGGATATGTTTTTGGGAGGCGGCTCGGGATCACGGAAGGAATGGTTGGCTCGATCGGATAGTGTTCTAGGCGGCCAGCTGCGCAACCGATTGACAGGCCTCGGCGAGCTTGTAAGCTGGAACAGGTGTAACGATAAAGTAATGCCCATCTTCGCCCCGGCGATCGGCCGCGAGCTGCCGCGTGCCGGGCTTTGGTGGATCAGAGGGAGGCCGTCTTTCTCGCATGCCGGCGCCGCCGGGGTGCCTGGCTGCCGGTTTGGCGCGACGTAAGAAAGATCCGATGTTTCAGAACATAGCTGCGCTTTTCGATTTCGAGGGATCGCTCGAGTATCTGCCGGAGCTTCTGCGCGGCGCCTTGGTCAGCGTCGAGCTCACCTTCTGCGTCATGCTGATCAGCCTGGTCTTCGGCCTGATCATCGCGCTGATGCGCCTCGCGCGGCCGGCTCTGCCCCGCACCATCTCGACGATCTATGTCGAGGTCGTGCGCGGCACGCCCTGCCTGCTGCAGCTCTTCTACATCTATTTCGTCCTGCCGGCCTTCGGCATCCGCTTCGATCCCTTCATGGCGGGCGTCATTGGCCTTTCCGTGAACTATTCGGCCTATCTGTCGGAGGTCTATCGGGCCGGCATCATCGCCGTCCCCCGCGGCCAGCTGGAGGCCGCGCATGCGCTGGGCATGTCGCGCGCCAAGATGATGCGCCTCATCATCCTGCCCCAGGCCATCCGGGTCGTCGTCCCGCCGCTGGGCAACTATTTCATCTCGCTGTTCAAGGACACCTCCCTCGTCTCCATCGTCACGGTGAAGGAGCTGATGTTCACCGGTCAGATCATCGCCGCCACCAACTTCCAATATTTCACGATCTTCACCATCATCGGCATCATCTATCTCAGCCTCTCCTACCCCGGCTCCCTCTTCGTCAGCTTTCTCGAACGCCGCATGAAGGTGGGTTATCGCCGCAAGCCCAGCCGCCTCATCACAAAGGCGGGGTAGCCGATGATCCGCCTGGAGAAGATCTGCAAATCCTTCGGCCATCTCGTCGTCCTGCGGGATGTCACGCTCGAGGTCGACAAGGGCGAGGTCGTCTGCGTCATCGGCCCGTCGGGCGCCGGAAAATCGACCATGCTCCGCTGCATCAATCACCTCGAGACGTTGAACAGCGGCACGATCTATATCGACGGCCAGCCGGTCTACCGATACATGCGGGATGGCAAACTGGTCATCGACCGGGAGAAGCGAGTCGACGAGATCCGCGCCCAGGTCGGCATGGTGTTCCAGTCCTTCAACCTGTTCCCGCATTTCACGGCGCTCGAGAACATCATGGTCTCGCCGCTCCATGTCCTGCGTGAGCCTTTGGCGGAATTGCGGCCCCGCGCCCTGGCGCTGATGGCCAAGGTGGGGCTTTCGGACAAGGTCGACGCCTATCCCCATGAGCTCTCGGGCGGGCAGCAGCAGCGTGTCGCCATCGCGCGCGCGCTCGCCATGCGGCCCAAGGCCATGCTCTTCGACGAGGTGACCTCGGCGCTCGATCCCGAGCTCGTCGGCGATGTGCTGCGGGTCATGCGCCAGCTGGCCTTCGAGGGGATGACGATGGTCGTCGTGACCCATGAGATGGGCTTCGCCCGCGAGGTCGCCGATCGTGTCGTCTTCATGGCCGATGGGGCGATCGTGGAGGAAGGCCCGCCGGCGGAGATCTTCTCCAATCCCAAGAACGAGCGAACCATCCAATTTCTTCGATCGGTCCTGCAGCGCAGACAGGACCTGGGCGAAGAGACGGCTCCGTCGGCATGACGGAGCACAATCCCCGCGCCGCAGGCGCGGCAATAAAAGGGGCCCCGCGCCGCAGTGCGGGAATAAAAAGGGGCTAGGCACAACTGACTGCAACAGGAGGTTAAGATGCTATCGATCAAACGAAGTGTTGTCGGCTTGCTGGCATTCGCATTCGCGCTGGGAATAGGATCCGCCGCCGTTCGGGCGGACGACCCTGTCCTCCCCGGCGTCAGCTTCAACGGCGGCGACGGCTCCTACAAGCGGGCGGTCGCCGACGGCTTTACCCTCGGCATCTCCAACGATCCGCCCTACACCTATCGGGACGAATCGACCCAGAAATACGACGGCATCGACGTCCGCATCTTCCAGGAAGTCGCCAAGCGTCTCGGCATCGCCAAGGTCAACTGGGAAATCGTGCAATTCGACGCGCTGATCCCCGGTCTCGTGGCGAAGCGCTGGGATGTCGTGGTCGACAATCTGCATGAGAATCCCAAGCGCCTCGCCGTCGTCGCCTTCACCAGCCCGGCCTATTGGTATGGCTCGGCGCTGGCCGTCCAGAAGGGCAATCCCCAGAACATCCACACCTGGGACGATCTCGCCGGGCATACGGTCGGCACCGTGCGCGGCAGCTTCAACCAGGGCCTGCTGGAGAAGCGCAAGGATCTGAAGGAGCTGAAGCTCTACACCTCCAACGAGGCCGAGTTCGCCGACCTGATCGCGGGCCGCGTCGACGTGATCATGGAAGACGACATCAAGATCGGGCAGTTCATGAAGAACCACCCCACCGCGGCGATGGAATTCGCCACGGGATACAAGGTGGCGCCCGAAGAATACGGCTATGCGCGCTATGCGCTCCGCAAGGAGGACGTCGATCTGAACCACGCCGTCTCGCGCGCCCTCGACGAGATCCGCGGCGACGGCACGCTGAGCAAGATCATCGCGGAATACGGGCTGACCAACCGGAATCTCTGGTACTACCCGGTCAACTAAGCCTGGCGATCATTTCTCTCGCATGAAGGAAAGTACGGCCCGAAAGGCCGTACTTTCTCTTTGTGCGGTCACATCGGATTTCGCCCATGAGCGACGACAAGAAGATCCTGCGGTCCACGGCCTGGTTCGGGGGCCATGACAAGGGCGCCTTCGTCCACCGCAGCTGGATGAAGAACCAGGGCTTTCCCGACCACGAATTCGACGGCCGGCCCGTCATCGGCATCTGCAACAGCTGGTCGGAGCTGACGCCCTGCAACGCGCATTTCCGGGATATCGCGGCGCATGTGAAGCGCGGCGTCTACGAGGCCGGCGGCTTTCCCCTCGAATTCCCGGTCATGTCATTGGGCGAATCCAACCTCCGCCCCTCCGCGATGATGTTCCGCAATCTCGCCAGCATGGATGTGGAGGAGACGATCCGGGGCAATCCCATCGACGGCGTCGTGCTTCTGGTGGGCTGCGACAAGACGACCCCGGCCCTGCTCATGGGCGCAGCCAGCTGCGACCTGCCTTCGATCGCCGTCTCCGGCGGACCGATGCTGAGCGGCAGCTTCCGCGGCAAGCGGATCGGCTCCGGCACCGACCTCTACCGCTTCAGCGAGGAAGTCCGGGCGGGGCGCATGTCGCTGGCGGATTTCAAGAGCGCGGAATCGGCGATGAGCCGGTCGCCGGGAAGCTGCAACACCATGGGGACGGCGTCCAGCATGGCCAGCATGGTCGAGGCGCTGGGCATCGGCCTGCCGACCAATGCGGCGATCCCGGCCGCGGATTCCCGGCGCTATGTCCTGGCCCATATGGCGGGGCGGCGGATCGTCGAGATGGTCCGCGAGGATCTGACGATGTCGCGAGATCCTCACCCCGAATGCCTTCGCCAATGCCATCCGCACCAATGCCGCCATCGGCGGCTCGACCAATGCCGTGCTGCATCTGATCGCGCTCGCGGGCCGGATCGGCGTCGAGCTGCAGCTGGAGGATTGGGACCGTCTCGGGCGCGATGTGCCGACCATCGTCGATCTCATGCCCTCGGGCCGATTCCTGATGGAGGATTTCTACTACGCCGGCGGCCTTCCCGTGGTGCTGAAGAGCCTGGGCGAGGCGGGGTTGCTGCACCGGGATGCGATCACCGCCAATGGGCAGACGATCTGGGCGAACGTCGCCGATGCCGTGAACTACAATCCCGAGGTGATCCGTCCCGCGACGAAGGCCTTGACCGAGAGCGGCGGCATCGCCGTGTTGCGCGGCAATCTGGCGCCGGGCGGCGCCGTGCTCAAGCCCTCGGCGGCGACCCCTGCCCTCATGCAGCATCGCGGCCGGGCCGTGGTCTTCGAGAATATCAATCACTACCACGAACGAATCGCCGACCCGGCGCTGGAGATCGACGAATCCTCGGTCATGGTGCTGAAGAACTGCGGCCCGAAGGGATATCCGGGGATGGCCGAGGTCGGCAATATGGGCCTGCCGCCCAAGCTGCTGAAGCGCGGCATCACCGATATGGTGCGCATCTCCGACGCGCGGATGAGCGGCACCGCCTATGGCACCGTCGTGCTGCATGTCGCCCCGGAAGCCGCGGTGGGCGGCCCCCTGGCCCTGGTGCGGGATGGCGACCTCATCGAGCTGGACGTTGCGGGCCGCCGGCTCGAGCTGATGGTCGCCGAGGCGGAGCTCGCGGCCCGCCGCGGCAGCTGGCAGCCCGCACCGGCACCGGCCTCGGGATATCTGCGGCTCTACAGCGATCACGTGATGCAGGCCGACAAAGGCTGCGATCTGGATTGCCTGGTCGGGCGCCGCGGCGCGCCGATACCGCAGGTCTATCTGTAGACGCGGGAGCGTCGAGCGACGCATTGTTCCGGCAGAATAGCTGCCGCCGAAATCTCGGCTGCCCAGGCATAGGTCGAGGGAACGATGACCAAAGGCTCTGATCTTCTCGTCGCCGCGCTCGAAAACGAAGGCGTCGATCGCATCTTCGGCATTCCCGGCGAGGAGAACCTGGATGTCGTGGAATCCTTGCGCAAGTCGAAGATCGAGCTGGTGCTGACGCGCCACGAGCAGGCCGCTGCCTTCATGGCGGCGACCCAAGGGCGGCTTACAGGCCGACCGGGCGTCTGCCTGTCCACCTTGGGCCCGGGGGCGCTGAATTTCGCCACTGGTTCGGCCTATGCGCTCCTCGGCGCCATGCCCATGCTGATGATCACCGGCCAGAAGCCGATCAAGACCGCGCGGCAGGCGCGATTCCAGATCGTCGATATCGTGGGGGCCATGCGACCCCTGACCAAGATGACACGCCAGATCGTCTCGCCCGCCTCCATCCCGACCATGCTGCGCGATGCATTCCGGGTCGCCGTCGAAGAGCGCCCCGGCCCGGTGCATCTCGAGCTTCCCGAGGATATCGCCGCCGAGGAGGCCGAAGTCGCCCTGGTGCCGCCGCATCCGATCGATCGGCCGATCCCCTCGCCTTCGGCATTGGATCGGACTTCCGCCATGATCCTGGCGGCGAAACGCCCCCTCATCATGATCGGGGCGGCGGGCAACCGACCGCGCCTTGTCGAGCCGCTCTCCGCCTTCGTGCGGCGAACCGGCATCCCCTTCTTCAATACGCAGATGGGCAAGGGCGCCGTGACGGGCGTATCCGATCTATATCTGGGGACGGCGGCCCTGTCGGAGCGCGACTATATCCACGAAGCGATCGACAGGGCGGATCTGATCATCGCCATCGGCCACGACACCGTCGAGAAGCCGCCCTTCCTGATGGGTCAAGTCGCCGGCGGCCCTAAGGTGATCTATATCGGGTATGTCTCCGCCACTGTAGAGCAGGTCTTCCATCCCGATGCCGAGCTGATCGGTGACATCGGCGCGGCGGTGACGGCGCTGGCCGACCGGCTCGAGGGCAGACTGCATCCCGATCCCGCCATGTTCGCGCTTCAAAAGCGCATCCGCGGTCATATCAAGGAGCGGGCCGAGTCCGACCGGTTTCCGGTGATCCCGCAGCGCCTCGTCCATGACGTCCGCGCCGCCATGCCGGAGGATGGCATCGTGTGTCTCGACAATGGCATGTACAAGATCTGGTTCGCGCGGAACTACCGCACCCATGTCGCCAACACCCTCCTGCTCGACAACGCGCTGGCCACCATGGGGGCGGGGCTGCCTTCCGCGATCGCTGCCAAGCTTCTCAACCCACAGCGCCGCGTGATGGCGGTATGCGGCGACGGCGGCTTCATGATGAACAGCCAGGAGCTCGAGACCGCGGTGCGGCTGGGGCTCGATATCGTCGTGCTGATCGTCGAGGATTCGGCCTATGGCATGATCCGATGGAAGCAGGCGGTCGATCGCTTCCCCGATTTCGGCATGACCTTCGGCAATCCCGATTTCGTGGCCTACGCTCGTTCCTATGGTGCCCAGGGTCACCGGATTGCCAGCGCCGCGACGCTCGTTCCGACCCTGGAGGCGAGCTTCACCGCAGGGGGCGTTCATCTCGTGGCCGTGCCGATCGACTACAGCGAGAACACCCGTGTGTTCGTGGACGAGCTGGGCGACCATGCGCCCGATGTCGAGCCCGACTGACGCCACATTGCGTCCGGCCCCAACGACCTCCGGATTCACCTTTCCAACCGCCCGGCAATGACCGGCAGCAGCAGCTGAGAGGGATGCTCGGCGTCGTGGTAGATGGTCTGCCGCGCAACCACGGAAGGTCCCGGCTCGCCGCCCCGGTTGTTGTTGCGCTCGAACTTGGGGAAATCGGCGGAGGAGATGTCGAGGCGCAAGCGATGGCCGGCGGCGAAACGGTTGGCGGTGGCCCACATATCGATCTCGAAGCGATAGATCTTGCCCGGCTCCAGCAGCTCGGGCTCGCCCTCGGGATTGCGGTAGCGCGCCCGGACCATGCCGCTCTGCAGCTGGATGGCGCGCCCGTCGGGAAACACGTCGCTGAGCCGGCCATAGAAATCGGTGTCGCGGGCGCTCGAGCTGGCATGAAGCACCAGCCGGATCGGCCCCACCACATCGAGGTCGTCTTGCAGCGGCGGGGTGGTGTAGGTCAGCACATCCGGGCGCCGCTGGGCCGCGCTGACATCGACGCTGCCGGGCGGGTATAGATTGGACAAGATGCTGCCCCCCAGGGTCGGCGTGGGATTCTCGGGGTCGTAGCTATAGGAATCGGGCGCCGAGGCCGCTTGTGGCGCATCGAGCGTAAGCGTGCCGCCGGCGCCCAGAAACAGCGTCTTCGTCTCTGCCTCCAGCCGGCGGCCAGGCCGAAGCCGTGCGCCATTCATTCGCCCCCATGAGGTAATAGGTCACGGCCGGCAAGGCGCCGACCGCGCCTTGCCGCACTGTCTCGTACCAATGCAGGAGCAGCTCGAGATTGTCGCCGGTGCGATAGGTGCGCTTGAGCTCGGGATGGGAATCGCTGCCTTCATGATAGCCGGGCGCATTATGGGCGCCGGGCGCGACCAGGAGGCGGCTGCCTGCACGCACCCGCTCATCACCATGGCGCATCAGCTGCTCCCAGGTATAGAGCGCATCCCCCAGGCACCAATCGTACCAGCCGGTGATCACCAGGGCCGGCGCCCGGATCTCCTGGCAGAGCTTGGGCACGCTGGCGCTCGGATACATCAGCGCATCGGGATCGATATCGGGGCCGAAGACGCCGTTCAGCTTGGTCGTGCTGGTGAAGGTGACGATCTCCTCGTCCAGGGCCAGATTGAGCAGCTTCACCCGCTCCGCCGGGGGCAGGCCGGTGAAGGTCTGCCACAGCCAGCGCCTTGCCTTGGCCGGCGGCATCGAAGACAGCTCGGGATAGCGGGCCCGCAAGGCCGGGGAGAAGGGCTGATGCAGCGGCTCGTTGAAATAGCCGCTGGCCATGGTCTCCGCCTGCATCCGGCGTTCCATGTCGTTGTGGTCGATGGCGACCTTGCCGGCGCCCTTTCCGACCGATTTGGAATAGGAGTTGATGTAGAGGTGGAAGCGCACGCCATTGCTGGGCGCAATGCCCAGACCGGCGACTTCGGGGGCGATCGCCGTCATGCGGGGATGCATCGCCATGCACCATTGGGTGCCGCCGACATAGGAGCCGCCGAGGGAGCCGATGAAGCCGGCATACCAGGGCTGCTGCACGACCCATTCGATGAAATCGAAGCTGTCCTCGCGCTCGTAGATGTAGAAATCCCAGCTGTCCGGCTCGCTGTCGCCGGTCCCGCGGACATCCTGGGTGACGACGAGATAGCCGCGCCGCGCCAGGGCCATCAGGGATTCGTGGTGCCTGCCACGCCCATAGGGCGTGCGCATGGCGATGACGGGCGCGGGAGTCACCGGCGGAATATACAGATCCGTCGCGAGGCGAATGCCGTCGCGCATGGCGACCTGGACGGTCTCCCGCCTGATGGCGGATTCGTCATGGCGAGGCGCGGTCTTCGTCGCATTGGAAAGGGCGGCGGCGAAGGCCGGCGCCGCCTCCGCGAGGCGCCCGGAAGGATTGTTGACCATCGCTTCCCTCACCCGCCCCAGATCTGACCAAAGACCCGCATGAAATTCTCGCCGA
Source organism: uncultured Alphaproteobacteria bacterium (assembly GCA_963757155.1). Classification (GTDB taxonomy): domain Bacteria; phylum Pseudomonadota; class Alphaproteobacteria; order Dongiales; family Dongiaceae; genus DASXQK01. Next base: position 316,350 of record CAVWQS010000040.1, on the reverse strand, counting down.
GGATGCCACGGACATCCGCCTCGCCGAAGCCTCGGGTCCGAAGCGCCTGCCCGACATTCCCCGCCTCCGCATGGCTGGCAATGCCCGAGGGGAAGATCCAGGGCGGCATGGGGATGTAGCGCTCGTCATAGCCGAAATAGACATAGTCATCCTCGTTCTCATCGGCGAAATCGAAACCCAGACCGACATGCGAGGGGCCGACGAGATCGGCGATATGGACGGCGTGGTCGATCATCATGTCGAGGGTGGGAACGCCCTCCCTCGTCAGGAAGAAGGGCACGGCACAGACGCCGATGACGCCCCCCGTGGCAGCTACGGCGCGAATCAGATCGTCGGTCAGATTGCGCGGGGTATCCATCAGCGCGCGGACATTCGCATGGGTGACGACCACCGGCCGGCGTCGCCGCTTCCGTGGCTTCCAGCGCGGTGCGGGTGCCGGCATGGGAAAGGTCGACGGCGAGGGAAAGATCCTCCATCCGCCGGATGACCTTCCGTCCGAATTTGCTGAGCCCCGCATCGGTCGGCTCGAAGCAGCCATCCCCGACTCGGTTGCGCAGATTATAGGTGAGCTGCATCACCCGAAGGCCGCTCGCCTGGAACAGATTGAGGAAATCGAGCTCGTCCTCGATGGGGTCGGAGCCCTGGAAATGCAGCACGATGGCAGTCTCGCCGGCCGCCTTGGCGGCGCGGATCTCGGCGACCGAACGGGCGATCCGGATCTTCTGCTTCCCCGACCGCTCGATCTCCAGCCATTTGCCGACGACCTCCATGGTGGTGCGGAAATCCTCGATGGCGCCCGCCGTCGCCAGAACGGCATCGACCCCGCCCGTGACGACATCCGGCAGCCGCTTGGCCAGGTCGCGCGGCTGCAGCATCGGTGCGGTGGCGTCGAGAAAAATCGAATCAGTCGCCATGCTTCGTCTCTTTCACTGGATAGGGAGAATTCATCTCGGCGCCATCGGCAAGCAGCCAGCAGCGGGCGCTGTGATCGGGGCCGACGGAAATAGCCGAGGGCTGCTGGGTGGCGCAGATCTCCTGCCGCACCGAGCAGCGGGGATAGAAGGCGCAGCCCGCGGGCTTCCGCGCCAGATCCGGTGGCCGCCCCTCGATGGTGGCAAGACCGCCGGCCAGCCGGCTCTCGACACGCGGAACGGCGTTCAGCAGCGCGGCGGTATAGGGGTGCTGCGGATTGTCGAAGACCTCCTTCGTGGGGCCCGATTCCACGATGCGGCCCGCATACATGACAAGCACGCGCGTGCAGGAGCGCGAGACAAGGGCAATGTTGTGGGTGATCAGAATGATGGCCGTTCCGGTCTCCTCGTTCATCACGCGGAGCAGCTCCATGATCTGCGCCTGGACCGTGACGTCGAGCGCCGTCGTGGGCTCGTCGGCGATCAGAAGCTTGGGCCGGTTGGCCATGCCAATTCCGATCATCACCCGCTGGCGCATGCCGCCGGAATATTGGTGCGGATAGTCCTGCGCCCGGATCTCCGGCTCCGGAATGCGGACGGCGCGCAGCATCTCGATGGACCTCGCCTGGGCTTGATTGCCGGGCAAGGCGTAATGCGCGTCGATGGTCTCCCGAACCTGCCGGCCGATCCGCATCACCGGGTTGAGCGAGGCCGAGGGGTCCTGGAAGATCATGCCGATCTCATTGCCCCGGACCTTGCGCATCTCGCGCTCCGACAGGCCGAGGAGATCGCGGCCGAGGAGAGCGACCCGTCCGCTGACGATCCGACCGGGCTCTGGCACCAGCCGCATGATCGAGAGGGCCAGCATCGACTTGCCGCAGCCGGACTCGCCGACGATGCCCGACCACCTCGCCGCGGCCGATCTTGAAGGACACCCCATCCACCGCCTCGACGACACCCCGCGCGCTCGGGATATGGACTCTGAGATCCGCCACCTCCAGCAGCACATCGTTCGGATCGGACGCGTTGTCGTGGACGGGCATGGCGCGATCCCTAGCCCAGCGCCGCAGCCGGCGCGGCGCCCATCAAGGATTGCGCCTCACTCGCCGTCTCCGCCGCGAAATGGCAGGCCACCTGATGCCCACCCTCCTCGACCAGGCGCGGGCGCCTCGGCGGTGCAGATCGCCGGATTGCCCAGGCGCTCCCGCAGCCAGCAGCGGGTATGAAAGCGGCAGCCGGTGGGCAATCGCACGGGCGAGGGCGGGTCGCCGGCAAGCAGGATCGGACGATCGGCCGCCGCCCCGCGCCGGGCCAGGGTCGGCGCCGAGGAGAGCAAGGCCAGGCTATAGGGGTGACGCGGCGCGGCAAACAGCCTGCCCGTCTCGGCCAGCTCGACCACGGTTCCGAGATACATCACCGCAACGCGCGTGGCGATCTGCCGGACCACGGCAAGGTCGTGGGAGATGAAGAGATAAGTGAGACCGAGCTGCTGCTGCAGCTTCAGCAGAAGATTGACGATCTGGGCCTGGATCGACACATCCAGGGCGCTGAGGGGTTCGTCGCAAATGATCAGGCGCGGCTCCGCCGCCAGCGCGCGCGCGATGCCGATGCGTTGGCGCTGGCCGCCGCTGAACTCGCGGGGCAGGCGCGCGGCCATCTCCGCGCCGAGTCCGACGAGGTCCAGCAATTCCGCGACCCGGCGCTCCCGCCCCGCGGCGCTCACCCCGGCGATCCTGCAGCGGCTCTCCGACGATCGCACCGACGCGCTGACGGGGATCGAGGCTGGCATAGGGATCCTGGAAGATCATCTGCAGACGCCGGCGTGCCGCCCGCAGCTTCCGCCCCCTGAGCCGCGTCAGATCGGCATCGGCGAATTCGACGCTGCCGCCGGTCGGGCGCTGCAGCAGGGACAAGGCGCGGCCCAGCGTGGTCTTGCCGCAACCGCTTTCTCCCACGACCGCCAAGGTTTCACCGGCGACGACGCCGAGGCTGATGCCGTCCACGGCGCGAATCCAATCCTGTCCGCGCAGGAATCCTCGGCTGCGGGGAAACCAGACCCGCAGGTCGCGCGCCTCCAGAAGGGGCTTCCCGGTCGTCGCCCGGGCCGCCGCTTCTCCGGGCATTGCATCGGTCGTCTTCAGCATCATGCTCAAGCCCTTCGCGATCCCCTGACCGCGGGATCCAGAAGATCGCGCAGCGCATCCCCGATCACATTGAGCGCCAGCAGCGTCGAGCCGATGGCAAGGGCCGGCACGATGAGCAGATGGGGATAGGATTGGATGGACTGGGTCCCGGAGGCGATCATCGTCCCCCAGCTCGGCGTCGGCGGGTCGACGCCGATGCCCATGAAGCTCAGCCCCGCCTCGAGCAGGATGGCGTTGGGCACGATGAAGGTCACCGACAGCAGGATGACCGGCGCCACATTCGGCAGCAGATGCGTGCGGATGATGAACCAGTCCGAGGCCCCCGCCAGGCGGCAGGCCAGGACATATTCGGTGTTCTTGAGGGAGAGCACCTGCGAGCGCACCAGGCGCGAGGTGGTGAGCCATCCCGTCAGGCCCAGGGTCAGCAGAACACCCAGGAGTCCCCCGGACAATTTGTAGACCTCCGCGAGCGGTGCGAGAAACCCGGATATATGCGAGCTCAACTGGCCCTTGATGAGGGCCGCCATGAGGATGGCAAAGAGCGTATCCGGAAAGGCGTACATGCTGTCCACGAAGCGCATGAGGACGCCATCCGTCACGCCGCCGATATAGGCCGAGAGCGTGCCGACCATGACCCCGATGGCCACCGCGATCAAAGTGGCGGTGACGGCGACGATCAGCGAGACCCGGGCCCCCACGGCGATCCGCGCCACCATGTCGCGGCCGAGTTCATCGGTGCCCAGCCAATGCTTCAGCGACGGCACTTCGTTTCGGTGCAGGATGTTCTGGCGATAGGCATCATAGGGCAGCAGCGGCGCGAAGACGGCCAGCGCGACCACCAGCAGAAGCAGGAGCAGGCTGAGGGTGAGTGCCGGGCGTGCGCGGGCACCGCGAACGATCCGGGCCAGGCCGGCGCCGAACGAGCCGCCGGGTCTGAGAGCGCCCGTGTCGTCGAGAGCGCTCATCCCACCCGCACCCGCGGATCGAGCAGGAAATAGCTGAGATCGACGAGCAGGTTTATCGCCACCACGAAGACCGCATAGATCAGCGTCGTGCCGATGATGACGGGATAGTCCCGCGCGGCGATCGACATCACGAAATAGCGGCCGAAGCCCGGGATGCCGGCGATAGTTTCAACGAAGAACGAGCCGACGAGAATGTAGGAGGCATAGGCCCCGGCCACCGTCACCGCCGGGATCAGCGCGTTTCGCCCCATATGATGGACGATGACGGCGATAGGCCGCACGCCTTTGGCCCGGGCGGTCCGGACGAAATCGAGATGCATGACTTCCAGCATGCTGGTGCGGAAGCTGCGGATGACCGCGGCCATCGGCGCCAAAGCCAGGGAAACCACGGGCACGATGGAGGAGGCCGAGAACACGCCCTTCCATCCGAAGGTGGGAACCCAGCCCAGGCCAACCCCGAGCACCACGATCAGGACCGAGGTCACGACATAGGTCGGCATGGAGATGCCCAGCGTGCTGAGCATGCGGATCAGACCGTCGACCGCCGGGTGCCGGGTCAGGGCCGCCAACGCGCCCAGCGGCAGACCGAGGAGAATGGCGAACAGCATCGCCGCCCCGCCAAGCTTCAGCGACACCGGCAGGAAATGCCGGACGATGTCGGTGACCGTTTGCGTCCGGTCCCGGAAGGAGGGGCCGAGGTCGCCATGCAGCGCGCCCCAGAGATAGTCGGCATATTGCTTATAGAGCGGGTCGTCGAGATGGTATTTGGCGTCGAGGACCGCCTTGACCTCGGGTTCGATCGGCCGGTTCGAGCTGCTATCCCAAGGCGACCCGGGGGTCACATGGGCGATGAAGAAAACCATCGTATAGACGAGCAGCAGGGTGGGAATGCTGGCCAGTATGCGCCGGGATAGATAGGTCAACATCCAGCATCCCGCCCCGCTGCTCTTCGCCGTCTTCGGCTATCGCTCTCGCCTATTCGAAGCTGGCTTCCTCGATATGATACTGATCGAGCACGCCTTCATGGTTGAGGTTCTTCACGTTCGGCTTGACCAGCCAGAGATCCGTCGGGTTGTCATAGGCCGTCATCGGCTGCTCTTCCTCCAGGATCTTGTTGGCCGCCCGGAAGATCTCCAGCCGCTTCGCGGGATCCGGCTCGGCGTTGCCCTTCTCGACCAGGGCTGCGAATTCCGCGTTCGAGAAATGGCTCTTGCGGAAGTCGTTGATGATCAGATCGCCGTACCAATTCGCGGGATCGGCATAGTCCGACCACCAGCCCTGGACCATGATGTCGTAGGGCTCCGTCTTGCGCTGCTGGACCCAGGCGCGGAAGGCGTTTGCCTCCAGGACGTTGATCGTCCCCTGGATGCCGAGATTGTCCGCCCACATCTGCTGCACCATCTGGGCGACCAGGGGCCGGCCGAGAATCCCGGCGGTGGTGATGGTGAAGGGCGGGAAGCCCTTGCCGCCGGGGAAGCCGGCATCGGCGAGAAGCTTCTGGGCATCCGCGACCGATCCCTTGAGCGCGTCCGCAGCGTTCCCACCGGGGATGGACTCGGGCACCAGGGTCAGAGCGACATTCGCGGTATCGTTGCTGACGGCGGCGACGATCTGCTTCTTGTCGATCGCCAGCGCAAGCGCATGCCTCACGCGCTTATCGGTCCAGGGCGCGCGCGACATGTCGTATTGCAGCCATTCGGTCGCCGCGAGGGGAAACGGATTGAGCTGGCTCTTGAGCGTCGCATCCCCCTGAACCCGGGCGATGTCCTGCGAGGGCAGGCAGGTCACGAAGTCGACCTCATCCGCCTCGAAGGCCCGGAGCTGGGCGGCGCAGACATCGCCGGAAGCGACCGTCATCTGGATGCGCGGGATCGCCGGCTTCTTGCCGCCGTAATAGGGGTTGGCTTCCATGGTGATGGACTGATCGTTGACCCGGCCGACCAGCTTGTAAGGCCCGTTGGTGACGACGTTCTCCGGCGCGATCCATTTGTCGCCGAACTTCTCGACGACCGCCTTGCGGGACCGGCGTCAGATAGGGCAGCGCCAGCTTGGCGCGGAACTGCGGCGCCAAGCCCGTCGTCACGACCTGGAACGTATAGTCGCCGGTCGCCTTGATGCCGACTTTGCTGAAATCCGTGATCTTGCCCTTGTTGTAGTCATCGGCATTCTCGATATCGCTGAGGAAGACGGCGACCTCGCTTCCCGTCTTCGGGTCAAGGATGCGCTTCCAGGAATATTCCCAATCGGCGGCGGTGATGGGCTGGCCGTTCGACCATTTGTAGTCGGGATTGAGGGTGATGGTCCACGTGCGGCCGTCGGGCGCGAGCTCGATGCTCTTGGCCTGCTGCATCGTGAGGCTGCCGTCCTTGTTCAGCCGCGCCAATGGCTGGAACAGCTGCGCATTGACGAAGATCGAGAAGTCGGTCGCGAGGTTCGGATCCATGTAGCGCGGCTCGCCGACGATCATGCGGAATGTCTTCGGGTCGTCCGCCGAGGCGATCCGCGGCGTCGCGGAAACGGCCGCCAGCAGAGCCAGCGCCGAGATGAGCAGTGCGGGACGCATCCTTGTATTCATTTTCTCCCCCTGTCTGTCCAAGGCCTGCCGGACGGTCACCCCGTCCCGGCGGCACTCTCTGTTATCGGGCAAGCCTGCTGCCCGGAGCCTTCCATCAGCCGGACGGCAGATGGTTTCCCTATTAGCTCACTCGTTTACGATACGAGACGAGCCTTCGGAGCGTCAAGCTGAACCTTTTTCCCACAGTCTTCGCGTGATTAGTGAGGAAATTCGAGCCCTGTCCAACGAGTTTATGTTTATTATTGGAAACTCCCGCTTCCCATAGTAACGCCTGATACGCTATGGTCTGGGTCCGGCGCAGCTATCCGAAGCAAGCGAGAACCATGGCCTCTTTGCCCAGTGCGCGGCTCCTCAGCAGCGCGAAGCCGAAAAAGGAAAGCCAGACGGGGGCGCCCCCCGCCGCCTCCGCCGAGAATGGTGGCGAGGCGAGCAAGACCAGCCTCGGCATGCGCCTGAAGCGCATCCGGACGGACAGCGGGCTCACGCTTCAGCAGGTGAGCGCGCGAACCCAGGTGGCCCGCTCGACTCTGTCCAAGATCGAGAATGGGCAGCTCTCGCCGACCTACGACATTCTGCAGAAGATCGCGCGCGGCATGGAGATCGACATTGTCGAGTTGTTCGGCGCCAACAAGGCGGACACCCCGCCGGCGCGCCGCAGTATCACCAAGAGCCGGATGGGCAAGAAGCTCGCCACCAACGAATACCTCTATGAGGCGCTCGCGACCGACCTCAAGCACAAGCAGATTTTTCCGCTGCGAACCAAGATCATGGCGCGGACCTTCGAAGAGTTTGGCGGCTGGGTCCGGCATGACGGTGAGGAATTCATCTTCGTCTTGTCGGGGACGGTCAAGATCTTCACCGAATTCTATACCGAAGAAATTCTCGAGCCCGGCGATTCGATCTATTTCGATAGCCGGATGGGCCATGCCTGCGTGAGCGTCGGGGACGAGACCGCCGAGATCCTCTGGATCTGCACGCAGATCTCGCTCGACGAGTGAGCTAGGGCCCCATGCCATCCGTGAAATAGATCGCCGCTGACAGGGTCACGGCGCTCAATATCGTGCTCACGACAAGGGTCGTACCCGTCACCTCCGACGCCACGCCGAAACGCAGCCCGAACAGGATTCCAAAGAAACCGGCGGGAAGGGCCGAGAGCACGATCGCCTCGCGGGCGGTGACCGGCGACAAAGCGAAGAGCACGGCCAGGCCCGCCGCCAGCAGAGGGTGAATGATGTTCGCGAGAAGCGTCTGGATCGCCACGCTCTTGCCCAGGCGGATCTTCTGCGCCGACAGGATCAGCCCGGTCAGGAACAAAGCGGTGCCGCCGGCGACCTGTCCCATGAGCGCGAAGGACTTCGTCAGCGGCTCCGGCATGCCGAGGCCCGACAGAACGAAGAGCACGGCCACCAGGGGCGTCAGCACGATGGGCTTCTTATAGGCGCTCAGCAATGAGCTGGCGACGCCTTGCTTGTGCCCCGCCGCCGCGTGGCGCTCCAGAATGATGAGGGTGAGGGGCGAGAGCACGAGGCCGGTGACGGCGAGCGCCACCGCCACGGCGACCAGGTAGTGGGCGCCGAACAAGGCACCCACGAGGGGCAGCCCGGCAGCCCCGAAGTTCGGCGAGGAGGTCGTGAGCGCCTGGGCCGAGGCCTCCGGAGGGCTCGCATGGAACATCCTCCGAGCCATGAAATAGGTCACGACATAGAGCAGGAGCATCGAGATGCTCAGATTTACGGCGAGGGGAATCTGGTCGAGGAGTGCCCCCCTCGATTGCTGCGCCACGGCCCCGAAGATCGCCGCCGGAAGGGCGAAATCCATCACCAGGGCGTTGAGCTCGCCGACATGCTTGTTGTCGAGATCGCGTGTCCAGCCTGCGACATAGCCCAATGCCATGCCGAAGAAGATCGGGACCAATGAGTCCAGGATGATTTCCAGCACGGCGAACGAGACCCCCGAGGCGGCTTCGCATGAAGCTAGACCGATTTCTTCATAGCAGTAATCGACAGTGGTGAAGAAATCGGGGCCGACGGCGTGACCCAGGCCGCCTGAGCTCCTCTGCTCGGCCGCGGCCGCAATTCGCGACCAGACACAAACTGTCCATAGGTCTCCTACCTATTTATCCTTGACCCTGAACAGCCAATCAAGTCTACTGAGACCGTGCCCCGGGCTTCGCGGTCGGAGGCATCGGTGCGGAATGCGGTTGGAAAAGCCGCCCCACCAAGGGGTCATCTGGCACTTGAGGAGGCTGGATTGATGCGTCGGTCCGATGTTCCCAAGCTGCAGCCGGCGATCATTGGCTGGTCCCGGACATCAAGCTGATGAAACGGGCGCGCGGATCGATCGGTCGCCTGCGCTCCCTCAAGGATTCCCCGCAGCGACCTTTCATCGGAGGTCGGCCCCGGTGATCAAGAACGGCTTCTCGGAGGCCTCGGCACGAATCACCGCCTATTGGGCCGACGAATGCGCGCGGAATCTCGACAAGCTCATGACGCATTTCACCGGGGATGCCGAGGTCGTGACGCCCGACGGGGTTTACCGCGGCCATGACGCGGTCGCCGCCGTCTACAGGAAGAGCTTCGAAGATTTTCCGGGCCTCACCGTCGACGTGACGGCGAGCTTCGCCGGTCGGGATGCCCACTGCTTCGAATACCGGGCGGTGCTCTGCGATACCGCCGACAATCACTGGCTCATCGAGGGAGTCAATGTGATGAAACTGGAGCAGGGATTGATATCCCGTCTGCGCTCCTTCGAGGACGCCCCGCGCCGGCTGCCAACCGGAGGCGGGTCCCCTTGACCAACCATGGGCTGGAAGCGGCAAAGCGACAGATCGGGAAGCGGCGCGACGAGATTCCCACCCCGGCACTCCTTCTTGACCTTCCCAAGGCCCGGCAGAACATAGCCGAAATGGCCAATCGAATGGCAACCGTGCCGGCGGCGCTGCGGCCCCATGTGAAGATCCACAAGAACCCTGGGCTCGGCAAAATGCAGATCGCCGCCGGGGCGGTCGGATTGACGACCGCGACCGTGTGGGAGGCCGCGGCGATGGTCGATGCGGGCCACACCAGCATCCTGATCGCCAACCAGGTGGTCGGGCCCACCAAGGTTGCCGAGCTCGCCCGCATCGCCCGCCTGGCTCAGGTCATCGTCGCGGTGGAGAGCGCCTATAACGCGAAGGAGCTCTCCGAGGCCGCCGTCAAAGCCGGGTCGCGTATCGATGTCCTGGTGGAGATCGACGTCGGATTGCACCGTGCCGGCGTGCGCAGCGTGGATGAGGCGCTGGCTCTCGGCGAGCATGTCTCGAAATTGCCGGGCCTCAGGCTGCAAGGCGTGCTGGGATATGAAGGCCATTGCATGCTGGAGCCGGACCGGGCCGTCCGGATCCAAAAGACCTTGGCAGCGAATGCGGCACTGATCGCCCTGGCGGACGCTTTCGACCGCAAGGGTCTCGACACCACGATCGTGGCAGCCGGCGGCTTCGGAACATGGGACATCACGGGCGCCAATGCGCGAATCACGGAGATTCACGCGGGCTCCTACATCTTCAACGATGCCTTCCATCGCAATCTCATGCCCGGATTCGAGACCGCCTTGACGGTCGCGGCGACCGTCACATCCTCGACGGGCGACAGCGCCGTGGTGGACTGCGGGCGGAAATCGATCGGCATCGATCGCGCGGTGCCCGAGCTCATCGGAGAGGCCGCCAAGATCAAGTTCGACCATGGCGAATACGCCATCCACGAAGAGCATGTGGTGCTAACCTTGCGGGAAAGCGCGGGCCTGAAAGTCGGCGATCGGGTCGAACTCGTGCCCGGCTACTCGCCCACCACCGTCAATCTCTACGACATCTACCATGTCGTCGAGGACGACCTCGTCATCGACGTCTGGCCGATCGAAGCGCGTTATGGAAGGACCACCGCCGGACTCGGCCCGCATTAGTCGGGTCCACGGCACAAAGCGGTCGTCGCAAGAGGCGGCGCAAACGACAAATGTAAGGGGGAACCATGGAAACCAAGAATGCAAACCTCGGCTCGGGCGGGTTCGTCGAGGCCGAAGGCAAGACTTACGTCGCCGTTACCGAACTGAAGCCGGGAGCGGTGGGCCTCGCCGGTGCGGTCATGCAGAACGTGACGCATATCGCCCCGGCGATCGCGGCTTTCTTCTTCACCCAGACATTGGTAGGCGTCGCCGGCGGCATGGCGCCGCTGGCCTATTTCATCGGCCTGCTGATCGTCATTCCGCTCGGCGTCTGTCTCATGGAACTCGCCAGGACATTCCCGTCCGCGGGCGGCTATTTCACCTATGTGAGCCGGACCCTGGGGCCGGTCATGGGATTCCTGACCGCCTGGGTGTTCGTCTTGTATTCGCCGATCGCCGCCGGACCCTCGCTCGCGGTCCTCGGCCAAATCCTTCAGGACGAGCTCGCGACGAACTACGGCGTCACCTTCCACTGGTGGATTGCCCCGCTGATCGGAATTCCGCTGGCTGCCTGGGCAGGGTTTACCGGCGTGTCGTTCTCGATCAAATGGATCGTTGCCGTCGGCGCCGCCGAGTTTCTGATCGTGCTGCTCCTCGGGCTTTCCGGTCTGGCGAGCCCGGGCCCTGGCGGCTTCTCCTTCGCGCCGTTCGTCCCCGGCTTCAACCCCGGCGGGATTGCAACCTTCTCCGGCGTTTTCCTGGCGGTCGTCCTCACCGTGCAGGGACTGACGGGATGGGAGGCGGCGGTGCCGCTCGCGGAAGAAACCTCGAATCCGCGGCGCAACGTGCCGCGCTCGATCATGGCTTCCATCCTGATCATCGGCATCATGCTGGTGATCGCGCAGTGGGGCCAGGTGATCGGCTGGGGTACCGATGATCTGACGAAGCTCCAGCCCTCTGCCGAGCTGCCGGCGCTGGTGATTGCGCACCGGATCTGGGGCTCGCTGTGGTGGCTGACGCTGCTGGCCATGATCACCTCGGTGCTCGGCGTGACGCTCGCCTGCCAGAACGTCGCGACACGCATGTGGTACAGCATGGGCCGCGCCGGCGTCCTGCCGGCGGTGTTCGGCCGCGTTCACCCCACGCGCAAGACGCCGACAGCGGCCATCGTGGCGCAGCTGGTCGTGTCGGTCGCCGTGGGCATCGTGGGCCCCTATTTCATGGGTACCTGGGCCTTCTTCATCTTCCTGGTAGGCTACACGCTGGTCCTGGCCGTGATCTTCGTCTACATCGCCGCCAACATCGGTCTCGTGAAGCACTTCATGACGAAGGCGCGGAGCGAGTTCAACTTCATCCTGCACTTCATCTTCCCGGTGGGCACGAGCCTCGTTCTTCTCTACTCCATCTACGCTGCCTTCTGGCCGCTTCCGGCGGCGCCGAACAACTATACGCCGCTGGTCGCGGCCGCTTGGCTTGGCATCGGCATCGCGATCGTTCTCTTCATGAAGGCGAGCGGCAGGGCGGATTGGCTCACGAAGGCCGCCGAGGTCATCGCCGAGCGCGAGGCGACGGCGTCCGAGAAACCGATGCTCTGACGAGGGAAGAAGCGCGATGATGGAATTGCCGAAGAAGAACCCGGTGAGATCCTACAAGACGGATTTCACCGGGAACGAGACGCCGATCTCGGAAGGCGGGATGTGGCTGAACGGACGCAAAGACGGCATCGACTGGTGCGACGTCCTGGTGCGGGACGGCGTGGCTTTTGGGGAGGTGTCGCGCAACCGGGCAGCCGAGCGGCGGGCCGAGCAGGAGAAGCTGGGCGCGGGCGCGGCTCAAGATGCGCCCGTGGGCGACTACGACGATCCGACGGCCGTGCTGACCGGGAGCTGGGGGCCCAATCAGTACGGCAAGGCCCGCGTGTTCAGCCGCAACCAGACGGAGAAGTACTTCCAGGAGGTGCAGATCCGCCTGAGGCACAACATGTCGGCCCGCTTCTGCAACGGGTACGAGGTGTTCTTCCGCTGCCTGAAAACGGAGGGCGGATACGCCGAGATCGTGCGGTGGAACGGCCCCATCGGCGGCTGGATGTCCTTGGCAAGGCTGACGGGGCTGCAATACGGCGTCCAGGACGGCGACCTCATCGAGGCCTCCATCGTCGGCGATGTCATCACCGGCTATCTGAACGGGGTGAAGATGATTTCCGTCGTCGATGACAAGATCAAGTCCGGGGCTCCCGGGATCGGGTTCAATTTCGGCGTCGGCAACACGAATGTCGACCATGGCCTGCGGTCTTTCGAGGTGCATACTTACGACTGACCGATCTACCCGATCCATCGACCACGCGGCGCGGGGACAGGAGCCCCGCGCCGCGCCCGATCCAGCGGAGGCATTGCCATGACCCGAACCTTGACCCCGCCCGCCCCCGTGACCCTCGCCGCCTTCGACAAGATGTTCGAGGAGGTCAAGAACTGGGGCAAATGGGGCGACGACGACGAGCTCGGCACGCTCAACTACATCACCCCGGACAAGGTGGCCGCGGCCGCCGCCCTCGTCCGCAAGGGCCGCTGCGTCTCCATGGCGATCCCGATCAACAAGCAGGCCGGCCCGGACAATCCGAACCCGGCGGTGCATCTGATGTCCCTGATGCACGACCTGCCCGTGAGCGAGAGCGGACTTTCCTTCGGCATGTGCTTCCTCGGCATGGCGAGCCATGGCGATTGCCATACCCATGTCGACGCGCTGAATCACGTCGCCTATAAGGGCAAGCTCTACAACGGCAAGCCGGCCTCGCTGCTCACCTCGCGCGGCTCGGAATGGGGCAGCATCGCCGCCTATCATGCCGGCATCGTCGGCCGCGGCGTGCTGCTCGACGCGGCGCGCTACCGCAAGGTCGACTGGCTGGAGCCCGGCGAAGCGGTGACCCGCGCCGAGCTGGAGGCGATCGAGAAGGCCCAGGGGGTACGGCTGGGCGAAGGCGACATCCTCGTCTTCCGCACGGGCCATCACGCCCGCCGCCTCGCCCTCGGCCCCTGGAGCAACGATTATCCGCCGACGGGGCAAGGCAAGGCCGGGCTGCATATCGACACCGTGCCCTGGATGCATGAGCGCCGGATCGCCGCCTTCCTGCCCGACGGGGACGGCGAGACGGTCCCGAGCAATGTCGAGCGGATGCCCTACCCCATTCACCCGCTGCAGCTCACCTCCATGGGCATGCTGGTCTCCGACAGCCTTCAGCTCGAGGAGCTCCACAAGGCTTGCACGGAGGAGCAGCGCTTCGAGTTCATGGTCGTCGGCCTGCCGCTCCGCCTGCCGGGCGCCACGGGCTCGCCCTGGAATCCGATCGCCATCTTCTGATCATCGCCAGCCAAGGAGGACGCCCATGGAACGCCGTTTTGCCGGCAAGGTCGCCATTGTGACCGGTGCGACCCAGGGCATGGGACAAGCCATTTCCGTCCGGCTCGCTTCGGAAGGGGCGCTGGTTGCCGTGAACCGCAAGCCCGATGTCAGCGCCGAGGAGACACTGGCCATGGTCAAGGCGGCGGCGGCGAGGCCTTCGACGTCGCCGCCGACATGCGCGATCCCGATCAGGTGAAGGCGATGATCGCGGCGGTGGCCAAGCGCGGCGGGCGGCTCGACTATGTCGTCTCGAACGCCGGCATCAATCCTTTCATGACCTGGGACAACACGCCGATCGAGGAGTTCGACAAGCTCTTCGAAACCAACGTCCGCGGCAGCCTGGGTCGTCTGCACCGAAGGCGCGCGCCAGATGGTCGCGGAGGGCCATGGCGGCGCCATCGTCATGACCAGCTCCATCTCCGCCCATGTCGGGGCGCCGACCCAGGTGGCCTATTGCGGCACCAAGGGCGCCATCAGCATGCTGGCCAAGGCGTTGGGCGCGGTGCTCGGCAAACACGGCATCCGCGTCAACGCGATCGAGCCGGGCGCCATCGATACCCCCATGGCGGCGGGGCTGTTCGAACAGCCGGATGTCCTGAAATACTATCTCGAGCGCATCGCGCTCGGCCGCGTCGGCAAGCCCTCGGAGATCGCCTCCGTCGTCTCCTTCCTGCTGTCGGACGACGCCAGCTATGTCACCTCCGCGGCGCTGCTGGTGGATGCCGGCTTCATCGTCAACGCCGAGCTCTGACGCCCGTCACCGCTCGGCCCTTTAGCGGGCGCCGGCGGCGAAGATGCGGACGGTGCCCTCGATGGCACGGCCCGGGTCCAGTACCCGCACCCCGTGACTGGGAACCCCGGCCGCCATCCGGTTGAAGCCGTCATTGGCATTGCTCACCGGCTCGACGCAGACATAGGGGTAGTCCCAGGCGCTGTAGATCTGCAGCTTGTCGAGCGCGCCGTCGGCCTCGATCATGGTTCGGAAGCCATCGGGGGCGATGAGCTCGGCCCGTCCATCCCAGCCCTCATAGAGCCGGTCGACAACCATCTCCGAGACGTCAGGGCCGTCGGCGAAATCGAGGCCCTCGATCAGCGGCTGGCAGCCGAGGGAGACTGCCTCGGGCGCATCGGCCGGCCAGACGCCGATCGAGGCGAAGCGCAGCCGCGTGCCGGGCGGCTTCGGGAAATAAGGGTGGATCCCGAGCCCGGCTGGCATGGGCCTGTGATCGCGCGAGGTCACACGCAGGAGGATGGAGAGGCCATCGTCGGACAGCGAATAGCGGACATGCCCGCGAAACCGGAAGGGGAAGCTTCCCGGCCCCGGCTCATGTGTCATCTCCAACTCGAGCGCGGCCTTGGTCCTGTCGAGAATCTGGAACGGCGCGAGCCAGGCATCGCCATGGGTCGCCGACGGCTCCTCGCGAACGGTCCTGGCAAGCGAATAGCTGACGCCGGCGAAGCTGAAGCCCGGTCCGAACAGCGGCCCGGAATAGGCCATCAGCGGAAAGCCGGCGAAGCCGTAGACGATGGGTTTGGCCAGGACGGCTTCCGGCGTCGGCCGCAGGATGTCGCGCCCGGCATGGCGGAAGGATACGATCCGCGCCCCGTAGCCGGGTGCCACCGTCAAGGCGTAGGGACCGTGCTCGAGCGTGACGAGCGGCCCCGTCTGCGACGGCTGGACGAAATGCTGCCTCATAGGTCCGGCAGCCTGATGGTGCCGTCGATGACGAGGCGGGTTTCGCCGGCATATGACGACCTTCTCGCCTTTGTCCTCGCACCAGAGGTCACCGCCGCGCGGGGACAGATGGCGGCTATGGATCATGGTCTTGCCCGTCCTCTCGGCCCAATAGGGAATGATGATGCGATGCGCCGTGCCGCAAACGGGGTCTTCGGGAAGGCCGGCGTTGGGGGCGAAGACGCGGATCACGATGTCGGATTCAGCACCGCCCGGCGCGGTGGCGATCACCGCATTGCGATCGAAGGCCAGACACCAGGGCCATGTCCGGCCGCATCTCGGCAATGACGCCGGGATCGTCGAAGATCGCGACATAGCCGAAGGGCGCGACCCAGGTCTCCCGGGGGCGCGCGCCGAGAGCCGCTTCCATCTCCGCGACGCGGTCGACGCGGGTTCCCGGCATGGCGGGGAAATCGACGGAAATGCGTTCGCCCTCGAGATGCGCCGCGCGGCTGTCGCCGTTCGCCAGATGAAATGTGACCGAGCGGGATGGCGCGCCCTTGCCGACGTCCAAGCCGTCACGAAGAACGATATGGGCGGCCGCCATGGTCGCGTGGCCAGCGCCGGCATGAGGCCCCTCCGTCGTGAAGAATTTCAAAGGCGCCTCGCCGCCGGAGGCCTCGCCCACGACGGCCACGATGTCGGTGCGCAACATGGCGCAGGCGGTCGCCAGGACATGATCGGAGGCCTCGCGCGCACCGCTCAGAACGAAGGCCGGATTGCCGTGCAGCGGATCCGTCGCGAAGGTGACGACCTGGAAGAGATTGGCGCGCGCCGACATCACGCCGTCAGGGGTTTATAGGCCACAACTTTCATTTCGACCTTGCAGCTGAACATGAAGCGCATCGGGAAAATCGACCGGACCGGGGGATCCGACTTGAAATAGGTCTTGTAGATCGCGTTGAAGGCCATGAAATCGCGCGGATCGGTCAGCCAGCATTCGCTGCTGACGACGTCATCGAGGGTGCAGTCGGCAACAGCCAGCGCCGCCTTGATGAAATCGAAGGTGCGGTGAACCTGCTGCTCGAAGCCCATCGACTGGTTGTCCGTGCCGTCGTCGATGATATTGCCCGCGTCATCGTATTTGAGGTTGGCGGGGTTGAAGACCCAGGGACCGAAGGCGGAGGTGAAGACGAAATCGCCGGCCCGGATGGCCTTCGAAATCGGCACGGCGTGGTCAATCGGAAAGGCCTTTTTCATCGCTTCATTCCCCTAATAGCGGACCCTCGCGGGCCAGACATCGATGACCGCCTCCCCGCGCATGACAGGGACGGCGCCGCAGAGATTCACGGTCGGATCGCAATGCGGTGTGAGTAGTTCCATGGTCGCGCCGAGTGCGGGCGCAGCCTTGCCTCGGCTTCGCCGATGGTCGCACCGGAGATGTCGACGAGAAGCGCGGGGGGCGGGAACATCGGACGACGCATCAATGACCAGCCTCCCGAGTGACGGGATAACCCCTTGCACGGGCGGCCTTTTCGGCCGCATCCGGCACCGATGTCCGCCGCGTTGCCGGGGCCATCGCAGGCCTCCAGTTAACTGGATCGGCGATTTTGGGTCAAGGATAAATAGGTTGATTACCTATTGACAGTTTATTCCTTTTGTCGCGAATTGCTATGGGGCCACGCCAGCATCGCGGAAAGGAGTTTGTCGCGATAAATGATGCCGCTCATTTCATCATTTAAGTGACTGTTATGGAGACACCCATGTCCACGATGCCTCTTGGCCGACGTAAGCGGGCCGACGAGATCGCCGAGCATATCGAGCGCGCCATATCGACCGGCGAGTTCAAGGAAGGTGCGCCGATGCCTTCCGAGAAGGAGCTGGCGGAGCGCTTCGGGGTCGGCCGCCCTTCGGTCAGGCAGGCGCTGTTCACCCTCCAGCAGCAGGGTCTGGTCGAAATCACCAGCGGCACGCGTGCCCGCGTGACGGCCCCCTCGGGAAAATTCCTGACCGGTCAGCTGGCGACTCTGATCCACCGAATGATGTCGACGGGCCAGGGCCAGGAACATATGGAGCAGACCCGCCTGCTCTTCGAAGCGGGGGTGGCCTGGCAGGCGGCCCGCGTTGCCACCGATGAGGATATTCAGCGCCTGAAGGCCGCACTCGATGCCAATGCCGCTGCCATCGGCAATACGGGCCTCTTCATACGGACGGATGTGGCGTTCCACTCCGAGCTCACGGTCATCACGCGCAATCCTGTGTTCACCGGCGTCTACGACGCCCTCGTCGGCTGGCTGATCGACCAGCGCACGACGACGATCCACATGCCCGATGCCGACAGGCTCTCCATTCGCGATCACACCGCGATCTATGAGGCGGTGGCGGCCCGCGACCCGATGCGCGCCTTCCATGAAATGACCGGCCATTTGCGGCTTATCAGCGAGCTTTACCGCGAATCGAAGCGGCTATCGGACGAGATCCTGCGTCAGGT
The DNA here is from genome assembly GCA_963757155.1 of uncultured Alphaproteobacteria bacterium. Taxonomy (GTDB): domain Bacteria; phylum Pseudomonadota; class Alphaproteobacteria; order Dongiales; family Dongiaceae; genus DASXQK01. Next base: position 298,278 of record CAVWQS010000040.1, on the reverse strand, counting down.
CGCCCGCGATGTGGCCGGCCGGATCGAGCGCGAACGGGAATCCATGTGGATCGCCGAACCCCGAGGAGGGGATGAGCTGGGCAAACCGGTGGAAACTGCGACGGCCAAGAGCAAAGCGGGCCAGAAGACGAAGGACAGTCGAAGCTGAGGGGAAAGGCGAGCCATGACCACAGTTGTTCTCGGCGCGGGTGCGGTGGGCACGGCCACGGCCTGGTATCTCAGGAAATCCGGTCACGAGGTGGTGCTGCTCGACCGCCAGCCCGGCGCGGCCATGGAAACCAGCTGGGGAAACGGCGGCGTCATCCATGCCAGCGAGGTCGAGCCCTGGTCCCAGCCCGGCATGCCGATGAAGATCATCAAATGGCTGGGCCAGGAGAATGCCCCGCTCCTCCTGCGCTACAGCGCGATACCGCATATCCTGCGCTGGGGCGTCGAATTCGCCCGCAACAGCACCCCGGAGAGATTTCGAGAGAACTCCAAGGCCAACCTCCATCTGGCGCTTCATTCCCTGAAGTCCCTGCAGGAGATCGGCGCCGAAACCGCGATCGCCTATGACCGCGCCACCCGCGGCGTGCTCAAGATCTACCGGTCCGCACAATCGCTGGACGGCGCCGAGCGCTCCACCGCCTTTCTCGCCCGGCACGGGTTGCTCTACGAGCGCGTCGACCCCGACCGTTGCGTGGAGCTGGAGCCCGCCTTGACCGAGCACGAAATCCACGCTCGCCGGCGCCCTCTATTTCGCCCGCGACGAGGTCGGCGATTCGAACAAGTTCACCCAGGCGCTCGCGGCGGCCTCCGCGGCGCGCGGCGTGCAATGCCGGTTCGGCGAGACGGTGCAGAAAATCGAGACAAGCGGCGGCCGCGTGCGGGCCGTCATCACCGACAAGGGACGGATCGCGGCCGATACCGTCGTGGCCGCCCTGGGCAGCTTCACGGCGCCGCTGCTGGCCAAGAACGGCATCCGCGTGCCGATCTATCCCGTGAAAGGCATCTCGATCACCTTCAGCCGCGGCGGCTGGAATACCGCACCGCAACTGCCGGTGATCGACGACAGCAAATTATTCGGCTTGGTGCCCATCGGCGACCGCATGCGCATTTCCGGCTCGGCCGAGATCACCGGCTACGACACGACCCCGGCCATGGCGCGGGCCGAGGCGATCATCGCCAACGCAAGCTCCACCTTCCCCGAGATGAAGCGCCATTTCGATATCTCGAAATCGAAGGTCTGGGCGGGCCTGCGCCCGGTCAGCCCTTCCGGCACGCCCCTCATCGGCGAAACCCGCATCCGGGGTCTCTGGATCAATGCGGGCCATGGACATCTCGGCTGGACGCTTTCATGCGGCTCGGGTCGGGTCCTTGCCGATCTCATCGACGGCCGCGATCCGGGTATCCCCGTGCCGCCGCCCCAGGGCGTGGTCGTCGCAAGGAGCGCTTGACCGGGAGAAGGCAGTCGGCCCCGAGCCCGTCTCCGCTCGAGGCCCCGTCATGCGGCAAGCTTTACTGCGCCGCCGGCGGGGGCCGAGGGTCGATCTCCACGGTGGCCGTCATGCCGGCCACCAGCCGCACCCCGTCCGGCACGCGGTCGATGTCGATGCGCACCGGTACGCGCTGGGCGAGGCGCACCCAGGTAAAGATCGGATTCACCGAAGCGAGCCCCGCCTGATCCGGCTGCGCATTCGGGACATTGATGGCCCGAGCGACGCTGCCGACATGGCCGGTAACGATCTGGCTGTAGCCCATCAGCTTGATCTTCGCGGGGTCACCCTCCTGGATCGATGCAAGATTGCTTTCCTCGAAATACCCATCGACCCAAAACGAATCGGCATCGACCATGGCGATTTCGTTCTGTCCGACATTCACATAGTCGCCGAGCTGCGCCCGCAGATTGGTGACCCAGCCGTTGACGGGGGAATGAATCTGAGTGCGCTCCAGGTTCACCTTCGCCTGCTCCAGATTGGCCAAGGCCTGCTGATACTGGGCCGCGGCCGCCGTCGCGCTGGCCGCATAGCTCTGCTGCTCCTCAACCGTGACTTCCAGCGTGCTCAATCGCGCGCGACGCTTGGCTTCCCTGGCCGCGTTCTGCGCATTGGCATCCGCCTGCTGCACGGCCGCCTGGGCGAGGTCGACGGCGATCTTGTAGTTGGTGGGCTCGATCACCATCAGAAGATCGCCCTTGTGCACGAACTGGTTGTCTTTGACGGGCAGCTCGACGATCCGCCCGCTGATCTCCGCCGCCATGGTGACGACATAGACCCGCACCGTGCCATCGCGCGTCCAGGGCGTGCCCATGTAAGCCTTCCACATCGCCCAGCCGAGCGAGGCGGCGATCGCAAAGACCACCAGGGTGATCAGAAAGGGAATGACCCGGAGGCGCCGCTTGGCCGTGTCCGGTGCCGGTTGTTCGGCGAGGTGAACCGCGCCGCCTTCCAGCTCCGTGGTATCGCGCTTGGCTTCGATCTTGAGATCAGGCATGGGGGCCTCAGTGGGCGAGGAGAAGCACGAGAGAGGAAAGCAGGATCAGATACACCGAGAAGACGAACAGGGCGGGATGCCAGACATAGCGCAATAGCCCGAAGTAACTGGCGACCCTGCGGAGCGCGATGAGGACGACCCAGGCCGCCACCATCATCACGGAGATGGGCGCGACATAGACTCCGAACAGGTCGACCTCGCTGAAGTTCATCACGCCGGCTCCGAATTGAAATAGCGCGCATGCAGCGTCAGCAACTCCGATATCGCCATGATCCCGGCTCGGGCCCGGAGCCTGAGGGATGCGCCGAGACCGCTTTCGGACGGCGACGTTAGCCTGTCGCCGAGGGCGGCAAGCAGTTCCGTCGCGGCGGCGGTGTTTCCCCGCGCCACGGCGCCGCAAACTTGGTCGAAATCGGCCACGAGGCCGAACCGCTGCCCGATGCGGCGCAGGCGCAGAATCTCGCTGCCGAGCGAAAGTGCCGCCAGAAGCTGGGCCCGCTGCAACGGTTGGGCCTCTGCCGGCAATGCCGATAGACGGCTATGGATCAGGATTTTCCAGCCGTCCGGCGTCCACCGGCCGCCGGCGGCGAGGCGTCGCAGATCCCTAAGGCTCAAGCGCAGAAGCCGGCAGGTGCGTAGCGCCGGCGACAGCGGTGGCAGTAGGCGAAAGGAGAGCACGCCGACACCGACGCCGACGACGATCGCCAATGCGGCGTTGAAGAATTGCTGTGGGTCGTAGGTCATTTGGTTGGCGGGGGCGAGCAGTGGCACAAAGTTCACGGTGACCGCCGTGAACATGGCCGTCTGCCAGGGCTGGGCCATGGGCCGGGCCATGAGCACACCCGCCGGCACCAGGACGAGACCAACGGCGAGACCGAAGCCGGCGAAGCTCGCGAAGCCGGGAAGGATGGCAAATTTTACGATGGCAGCAAGAGCCGTGGTCAGCATCGTCCCGGCCATGAAGCTCAGGGCCGTGCCGTAGGCCTCGTCGGCCCGCGGGGAGAACAGGATGACGGTAATGGCAGCGAAGACGATGGCCTGCGCGCCGCTCGGCCACGCCGTCACGATCCAGAAAAGCGCGACCAGCCCAACTGTCACGAAGACGCGCAGCGCATTCATGAGGGGTGGTGCCCAGTCGGGTACGCGAATCCGGACGCCCCCCTCGCGGCGAGCAGATCCCGCGGGCCCGTCGATGAGCAGGACGAGCCCGTCCAGGGCCGGCGAGATTCCGGCGAGCATCTCCGCCGCCTGGTCGGCCAGCATTCGTAGCGACGGTCCGCGAGCCGGCAGAGCGGTGAGCGCGCGCCCCGCCGCCTCGTAGACCTGCCGCAGGTGGGGAGCCTCGCCGCGCCGGAGCGTCGGCCCCAGCGACTGTGGGAGATTTCGGCGGACCGCCTCGGTTTCGAACCTTCCCTGGTCGCGGGGCATGAGCTCCAAGTGGAGGGCGGCCATCTGCCAGCTGGACAGGGCGGCGAAGAGGCCCCTCATGGCCCCCTGCAGGACCGGTGAGTGATAGCGCAGGTCGGCCGCCTCGCCCTGCGCTTCATCGATGGCGGGATCGAGGGCGATGACGCGCCGCAGAAAGTCTCGGCGAAGCGCGCGGGTCTGCGATTGCGCCGGACCGACCAATTGCAAGGTGTCAGCGAACTTTCCGGTGATGTCGGCTGTGATCGCAGCAAGCCGGGCAGCGAGACGGCGCCGCGCGCCGCCGAAATCCGTCCCGGCCAGGACCACCCCGGCGCAGACGATGCCGATCGAGATCTCGCTGGCGCGGGTCACGGCCAGCATGAAGACCTGCCCGCCATTCGCACCCCCCACCGCGCCGAGCTCGTCGCTGGCGATGATGGCCGCGGTGTAGCCGGCGAGTGCCGCCGAATAGGCGGCGAAATTGCGCAGCAGCGTGGCGACAAGCCCGCAAGCAGCGCACCAGAGCGCCAAGCCGAGGAGGAAGCCGATCCGCTGTTGTGGAAACGCGGCGGTCAGCGCGACGATCACGACCGCCCCGACCACGGTGCCGACCAAGCGGAACCAGCCCTTGCGCAGGGAGGCGCCGAGGCTTGGCTGACAGACGATGGCGGCGGAGGTGGCGGCCCAATAGGCGTTGTCGAGCTCGAGCCAAAAGGCGATGTAGAAGGCGAGGCAGACGGCGGCCCAGAGGCGCAAGCCGAAGAGCAGCGGTGGGGAGGCCAGGCGCAGGGCACGCCCCAACCCGCTCGCAGCGAGGCCCAGCTGGAGCCCGCTTGGCGCCCAAAATCGCTCTCGGCTCATATGCCCTCTTTCCCGCCGGACATGACACCAAGTGCCGTGGCCCGGACGACCGGAGGGCTAGCCCCGGCTCGCCCTCCATCGAAGGCTACGCGGGCTGGGAGATCCGCTCCATTATACGCGGGACTTCCGGCATCCCACTTGGTTTCAACCGCCTCATACTTGGGTTTACGGGGCGCGGTTTGCTTTCAAATCTGCACGGCCCCGGCTGGATCAAAGGGAGCGCATCGCTCTCTCACTCCGGCATCACCAGCGGCTTGTCGTTCGGCCAACCCTTGATGGTCTCGACATCGACATTGAGATGCGCGGCAACCATGGCGGGCGGCGTATGCGTGAGCCAGTCGCTGAGCGAGACATCGGCGAAATAGGAGCTGCGGAAGATCTCGAGGAACTGCAGATCCGTGTCGCCGATATTCTTGATGTAATGCCCGTTTCCGCGGAGCACATAGCCGATATCGCCGGGCGCGAAATCCTGTGTCACGGCATTCGGCCCCGCGCTGAATACGGTCATCTCCCCTCGCCCTTTGATCCAGTACTGCCATTCGTCGGCATTCGGATGCCAATGCAGCTCGCGCAAGCCGCCGGGACCGACGGTGACGAGGGCGGCGGCGATCGTCTTGGAAACGGTGAAGTTGTTGCTGTCCGCGATCTGCACCTTTGCCGCCCTTCGTCTCCCGCCGGTAGGGCTCGCTCCCGAGGGAAAAGGTGAAGGGGTTGGGCGGCGGCCCGAGCGGGCTCTTTACCGCCGCCTGATCGGCGGCCAGCGGCCCTGGCAATTCGCTTTGAAAGATATAGAGCTGGTGAGTCGGGATCTTCTCGAAGCTGCTCGCGGGAACGCCGAAATTCAGAGCGAGCACGTCCGGCGGCGTATGCGCCATCCAGTCGGTGAGCAGAAGGGTGTTGTACTCGGTCTGCTCGCCGTCGTCGAAGGCGAGCAGGAATTCGCATCCGTCCGGCCCGAGCCCCTGGAGAGAATGGGGGAATCCTGCCGGGAAATACCAGAGGTCGCCCTCCTTCACATCGGCGACATAGGCATGGCCGGCAGGGTCGAGGACGGTGACGCGGCAATTGCCGTAACTCATGAAGCCCCACTCCGCGGCGAGATGCCAATGAAGCTCGCGAATGGCGCCGGCGGTGAGGCGCATATCGACGCCCGAGATCGTCGTCGCGATCTGGAAGTCGGCTTGCGTCACCTGCCGCGCCCAGCCGCCGCTTTGAATCCGCTTCGGCGCGTTGTTGAAGGTGGCCCAGAAGAGCGGCATATCGCCGACATCGGTGGCGGGCGGCGACCCGGCGCCCGGGAATTGGCTTGCGAGCGCCGGATTCTGCGGCCCGGGATCCGTGATGCTGGCGGGGTTGCGCGCATTGATCGCGCCTTGCGGCGGATCGTCGGGGTTGCCGAAGGAGCCGGCCCGCGCGGCCGCGCTCGCGGCGACGATTCCCCCCGCCGCCACGGCGGCCACAGCCCGCCGTGAGACGAGCATCGCGCCTTTTTCGGTCTCGTTCGCGCCGATCTCGGTCTCGCCCGCGCCGAGTCTCTGCGTGCGGCGCTGGAGACCGCCGAAAATGCGGTCGATCGCCTTCTTGGATCCGAACATCCTGCGGCCTCCTTCGAGCCTGGTTACAGCTCGCGAGGCTAGCGGCATGTCGAATGCGGGCTTAGAACACTCCGCGCAGCATTGGCCTATTCTTGCGAAAAGCGACGTCTCGCGAGTCAGGGGACATCCTTGGGCGGCAGGATCGGCTTCGGCAAAGGGACGAGCTCCACCGACCTGGACTGGCCGCCGAGAAAGGCGGGGTCGAGCAATCCGCCGCCTGACGGATCGCCCCCTGGGGGGGCGCTGGTATTCACGCGGCCGCCGACCTTTGCCTGATTCGAGGGGTTCCCGAGATACTGCGCCCGGCCGCCTTGGGGACGGCCCTTCTGGATCTCCTCCTGCGCAGCGGACACCCGCCGCGCCACCTCCACGGAATAGGGCAGAAGATAGGCTCTCGGCACGCCGCTCGGCAGATTTGCCTCGTCGAGTTCCTCCAGCCAGAGATGGATGGCGCCAGGCTCCTGGCGAGCCGGGTTCGGCTCGATCACGCGTGTCCACAGCACCTGAAAGCGGGCAGGCACGGCCACCGGCGCCGACCAGCCGAGCAACCCCTGGGTCGCGAAGAAGACGACGACGTAGAAGATGCTGGAAGCAACAATCGCGGCGATCTTGGCCAGCCGCGGGATCGCCAGATGCGTGACGACCACCAGCAGCAAGACACTCAGCAGCACATAGGCCAGGGAGAGGAGGAGGACGCTGGTCTGCAATCCGATCATGGCGCGCCATTTCGCCAAGCGCTGTGGAAGGTCTGCAGGATCGATCTCTGGATATGGCTGGTCGCCGTGACCTCGCCCTTCGCATCCAGGGTGAAGCGCACCGCTGTCCTCTCCTCGGTGCTGCCCTTCTCGAGCTCGACCGTTTCCTTGGCGATGATCTTGGCGATCGGATTGAGCTTCTGGACCGTCACCGTCACCGGGACGGCCTCTCCGGTCAGGGCGGTGAAATGATAGACATTCACCGTATATTCGCCCGCGACGATGCCGCGGATGCTGACCAGCTCCTGCCGGGTTGCAGTCCGCACCTTCGTGCCATTGACCATGACAAAATCGTTGATGCCGCCGCGATCGTCGCGGTCCAGCACCATGAACCCGGCCTCGCGCCGGCGAAACCAGGCGACATTGCCGAGCGGGTCCTGGACGAAGGTGTCGATGTCGTCGGGGTGATTGTCCGGCCAATCCACGGTGATCAGGAATTCGGCCTTGCTGTCGACTTTGCCTTCCTTCGCTTTCGGCGCCACGATGAGCAGCGCGATGAAGAACAGAAAGGCGAGGACCTGCAGGGCCTTGAACAGCACGACACTGAAGGGGTCGAAGGCTTCGTCGCGCGGCAGGAGATCGAAATCATCGATCATTCCGCGGCCGCCCGGCTGTCGAGCGCCGAGACGACATGGACTTCGGTCAGATCGACCGCGAAGGCGAAGATCTTTGCCGTGGCACTGTCCAACATGGCGTATTGGACCCGGAGGAGGATTGAGCCGGCCAGGCCGACGAGTGTCGTATACATGGCGACCGCCATGCCGGCGCTCATCAGCGACATCGATGACCGTACCGCCTCCCGATTTTCGGGATCCAGCCCGGCGATGGGCGCCAGCATCATGATGAACCCGATGATGGTGCCCAGCAGGCCGAGCTTCATCAGCGTGTCGCTGGCGAAGGCGCCGAACTGGTTCGACCCCCGCAGCCGCGCGGCCAGGACACGCAAGAGCAGCGTCTGATCGAGGCGCTCGGCACCCTGCAGCGCGGCCTTGGTGACGAGGTCGCGAATATGAGCCGCCACAAGTCCGGAGGGCAGGATGACCTTGCCTTCGGCGGGCGCATCGGTGAGGGACCCGCCAGCCGTCCCGGACGACGACTGGGCGGTCTTCAGGGCCGCGTCGCTTTCCCGCGAGACGATGAGGATGCGCCAGAGGCAATGCAGGCTGCTCGCGACATAGAGCAGCACGATGATCGACGAGATATAGGTATGGTCGCTGGCAACCATCCGTTCGATCAGGCCGAAGTACCAGAGCAGGACGAGCGCGAAGAGGCTGACGCCCGTGAAGATGAGCCAGGGCAGCAGCGGATCGCTCCCGGGCAGCTCAGGTCTGCTTTCGTTCATGCGGATATGGCTCTGACGGCTCATGGGCGTCTCGGAGCCTATCGACCGGCAAGGCAAGAAGCCTGGGCATCGGTCCTCGATCGCCTTGGGCAATATGCCCAATCTGGATCCGGCGCGGCCGGTTCGGGCTCCCGCGCTTGCCAAGCCGGGTAGCGGCGACCAGTATGAGGAAGGACAATTCCGGGGGCAGAATATGAACCTCTTTGTTCATCTCATCTTGCGCCTTGGCGGCGTTGTTCTCCTCTGCCTGGTCTGCGCCGTCGGCTGGGTGTTGATCGACGCGCATCGCGCCATAGAGAAAGAGGCGACGGCATCCGCCGACCGGGTCGCCGGCGCCCTCGAGACGCTCTATTGGCGCGAACTGCTATGGCGCGGCAGCCTCAACCGGGATCATCTGATACCCATCCCGGAATGGGAGACCATGGCGACCATGAAGGTGATCTCGCCGGGAGTCTGCATCACCTTTACCCCCGGCAAGGAACCGCCTCGCCGCCTGTGCAGCCAGCTCGAGACGATCAGCGATCCGGCGCCGGCCTGGTTCAAGTCCTTCTATGATCATGTCTTCGGCGGCTATGCCCGGGTCGAACGCCCCTTGACGGCGCGCCAGCCCCTGGCAGGCCTGATCGCCGCCGAACCTGACGGTGCCGCGGCGGTGCGCCAGGCCTGGCATCGAATCGACATCGTGCTCAGCGTGGCGGCCCTGCTCGCGGCCGGGATCGGCGTGCTTGCCGCCTTGTTCATCGGGCAATCGCTGCTGCCCGCCCGGGCCATCGTCGCCGGGCTGCGGCGGCTGGGCCGCGGCGACTACAGCTACCGCCTGCCCGGCTATCGCACGGCGGAATTCAACCAGATCTCCCGCGCGGTGAACGATCTGACCACCCGCCTGGCGGAGACGACGGCACAGCGCGTCGCGCTCACCAATCGCCTGTTCCAGGTTCAGGAGGAGGAGCGCCGAGCCCTGGCGCGCGACCTCCACGATGAGTTCGGTCAATGCCTTGCCGGAGTCGGCGCCCTGGCCACCCTTATCGAGATGGAAGCGGCAAGAGGCCAGCCGGAGATCGCCAGAGACGCGCGCTCCATCATCGACGTCACCAAGCGGATGACGGCGACCCTTCGCGGTGCGCTTGCCCGGCTGCGTTCGCAGGAGGTCGAGGAACTCGGCCTGGAAGCCAGCCTGGCCCAGCTCGTCGCGGGGTGGAATCTCCAGAATGAGCCGCAGGCCGTCTTCCATCTCGACATCGTGGGCGATCTGGCGGAAGTGCCGGAGGCGACCGCCCTGAACATCTACCGCATCGCTCAGGAATGCCTGACCAATGCCGCGCGGCATGGGAAGCCGCAAGACGTCCGCCTGCATGTGGCGCGCGTCGAGGCGGAGGGCAGCGGCGCCGTGGCCCTCAGCGTGGAGGATGATGGCGGCGGCAGCCCGGCCAAGCTGAGCTCGGCATCGGGATATGGCATCCTCGGCATCCGCGAGCGGGTCGCAGCACTCGGCGGAAGCCTGTCGATCGGCCAGGCCCGGCGGGGCGTGCGCATCGCCGCCCTCATTCCCTTGATACCCCCACGCGAATCTTCGGTCGCAATACCGATGCCCGCATGACCGAGCTCACCATCCTGCTGGTCGATGATCACCCGGTCGTGCGGGAGGGCTATCGGCGGCTGCTTGAACGCACGCCGGGCTACCGGGTCGTGGCGGAGGCCCATGATGCCGCTTCCGCCTATCAAGCCTATCAGAAGTCGAAACCCGACGTCGTGGTCATGGACCTCTCGCTCCCTGGCGTGGGCGGGATCGAGGCGCTGCGGCATATCCGGCAATGGGACCACGGCGCCCGCATCCTCATCTTCACCATGCACAGTGGCGCCGGCTTTGCCTTGAAGGCTTTCGAGGCGGGTGCCGCCGGCTATGTCACCAAGGGAAGCGATGCCGCCGAGCTCATCAATTCGGTCGCCGTGGTCGCCAGGGGCGGCCGGGCACTCAGCAACGATGTGGCCCGAGCGATCGCCGTCGAACGCCTCGCTCATCCGGCGTCTCCTCTGGACGAGCTAAGCCCGCGCGAGACCGAGATCCTCCGCCTCATCGCCTCGAGCTGGTCGGCCGAGGAGATCTCGGCCTCGCTCCATCTGAGCCTCAAGACGGTCCGCAACTACCATTATCAGATCAAGGCCAAGGTCGGGGCACGCACCGACGCCCATCTGGTGTGGCTCGCCATCGACGCCGGCCTTGTCCAAGCCGGCAATCAGCCGCCGAGTTCCTGATCGCATAGCCTGACAGCGCCACTGGGCCCGACAACGGCGAGAACCGACCTTATTCGGTTCTGTTTCGGCGCCGGTTTAACGGCGCCTTAACCGCTCTCCCGCATAGGTTGTTGAGAAACCGATCCGTCGATCGGCTCAACCGTGCGAGGCGGGATTCGGATCGTGGTCTCCCCCAGGGCATGACGCCGCAATCGAACTTCATGCTGTTGGCGCCAATCGCCATCGAGCGCCTAACCCGGCTGCGCGGCCTGCTCGCCTCGATGAACCAGCCGGACGGCCTTGCCGACCCTGGCAATCCGCTGATCCCCTTTGGCGCATTCGATCGCCTGCATCTCGCGCGCTTTGTGATTCTCGACGATCAGACGTCGGAGGATCTGGCCGTCGTCGGCTTGCCGCCTCGCCCCTTCCCCATCAGCCTGGTATTTTTCGGCGATATCGACGGTACCCCTGAAACGTTCCTGGGGGACCTCTGTCACCATGCCGGCGCAGGGCTTCGGCAGATCTTCGCCTGCTGCAAAGGATTCGATGCAGAGGTAGATCTCCTGGATTGGATGCGCCGCCACAACCAGCAGCCAGCGGCCGCCTATGTCAATTGCATCGGCCGCACGGTGCGCCAGATCCGAGAGGAGGATGGGCTGTACAAGGCCGTGGCCGGGTTTCTCGACGCCAGGGCCGCCGAACTCGCCGGTCAGGATCAGCAACGACGACGTTCCATGCTCATCGGCTTTGTCGACGCCCAGCGGCAGGCCGGCAAGCTCAGCCTATCGCCGCCGGACGCCACGCCGCTTGCATGGCGGATCCGCAATCTCCTGAACCTTGTCAGCATTCCGGTCGCCCTCCTTGCTGGCGTCGCCGCTGCTGCTTGTCGCCTTGCCTTTCTATCTCTATCTGCTCCGGTCGCGGGAGTTGGCGGATCCGGAAATCACGCCGCGTCCCGATCCGGCGCGCATCGCAATGCTGGCTGCGACCGAGGACCACGACGTCACCAATCCTTACCTCGTCATGGGCAGCTTGAAACCCGGCGCTATTTCGCCGTCTGAACACGATCTTCCTCCTGTGGCTTCTCGATTACTTGGCCCGGCATATCTACACGGGCGGCAATCTGGGACGCGTTCGCACCATCCATTTCGCGCGTTTCGTCTTCCTCGACGGCCGCCGGCGCATGCTGTTCATCAGCAATTACGATGGAACTCTCGAGGCCTATATGGATGATTTCGTGAACAAAGTCGGGTGGGGGCTGAACGTCATGTTCAGCAACGGGGTTGGCTATCCCCGGACGGAATGGATCCTGCAAGGCGGTGCCAAGCGCGAGCAGAACTTCAAATACTATGTTCGGCGGCACCAGATGCCGACTGCCGTCTGGTACAAGGCCTATCCCGGCCTCACCATTTTCGACCTTGCCCGGAATACGCCTGCTTCGCGAGGGCCTCGAGCGGGGGCACATGACAGACGCGGAGATCGCCGAATGGCTGGCGCTGCTTTGAAGCCGCTCGGCCCCCGGACCCCGCCCGACTTCACCGACATCCAGGGGTTGGTGCGCTTTGCCCATGCCCGGCTCAGCGAGGCCTGCTTCCTGCTGCTGCGTATCGTCGATCGTGCTGCCGCCGGTGCCTGGCTTGCCGCCGCCCCGGTGACCAATCGGCGGAGGCGGTGATCCCTTTGCCCGAGTCGCCCTGCAGATCGCCTGTCACCAGCGCCGGCCTCAAGAGCTCTCGGCCTGCCGGACGGTGTCATGGCCGGCTTCTCGCCCGAGTTCCTTGCCGGAATGGCCGGCGACGAAGCTCGCTCCCGCCGGCTCGGTGATGTCGGCATCAATGCGCCGTCCAACTGGGAATGGGGCGGCACCGACCGGGAGCCGCACCTCCTTGTCCTGCTCTATGCGCTGCCCGGCGGATTGGCGCGCTGGAAAGCCTCGCTGCAGGACGAGACCTGGACCCGCGCCTTCTCTGTCCTCACCACCCTGTCGACCTCGGACATGGGTGGGGTAGAGCCCTTCGGCTTCCGGGACGGCATCAGCCAGCCCAAGGTCGATTGGGCCCGCGAGCGTCAGGGGACGCCCGATGCCCAAACCGACTATGGCAATCTTGTGGCCCTAGGGGAGTTCGTGCTCGGCTACCCCAACGAGTATGGGCAATATACCGATCGCCCCTTGCTCGACCCTGCCGCCGATCCGCAAGCCAGCCTGCCGCCCGCGCCCGATCTGCCCGGGATGCGCGATCTGGGCCGCAACGGCACTTATCTCGTTCTGCGCGACCTGCGCCAGGACGTCCGGGGTTTCTGGCAATATCTCGACAAGCAAGCCGACGGATCCGCCGAGCACCGCCGGCGGCTCGCCCAAGCCATGGTCGGCCGGGAAATCTCCGGCGCCCCGCTGGTCGCCCCGGTGGTGCACCCGATCGCCGGAGTCAATTCAAAGCCGAACGAGCCGGCCAACCAGTTCACCTTCGACGGCGATGCCGACGGCGCCCGGTGCCCGCTCGGCGCTCACATCCGCCGCGCCAACCCCCGCAATGCCGATCTTCCCGGCGGCGCCACGGGTTTCGTGATGCGCGTGCTGCGCGTCCTCGGCTTCGGCATTCCCGGGCGGCGCGGCGATCTGGTAGCCGCCGTCCGGTTTCACCGCATTCTTCGCTGCGGCCGGGAATATGGACCATTTCTGAGCCCGGACGACGCTCTGCAGCCAGCCACGACGGAAGAGGATCGCGGCCTTCGCTTCATCTGCCTGAACGCCAATATCACGCGCCAGTTCGAATTCGTGCAGAACGCCTGGCTCGCGCGCACGAAATTCGACGGACTGACCGGGGAAAGCGATCCGCTCCTGGGCAATCGGGAGCCCATACCGGGCTGCCCGGCGACCAACACATTCTCCCTCCCGCAGCCGGGAAGCGTCGCCAGGCGCCTCACCGGGCTTCCGCAACTCGTCACGGTCCGCGGCGGCGCTTATTTCTTTCTCCCCGGTATCCGGGCGCTGCGTTACTTGAGTGGAATAGCAGAAGGCGACGGGGCATGAATGCCGGATCGCCGACTATCGTGGATTAGATCCGCCGGATTCACGCTGTTCTCGCTCTCCCACAATCCACCCGCCCTACAAAGACCTGCGGTTGATTTGGTTCGACTGCTCAGCTACGTTGCGCGGGGCGCCCGCATTGCGGTCAGGTCGTAGCCTGATGATCGGCTAGCCCTCGGATTCGGCAGTTCGATTGCCGAGGCCCGGCTTGGCCGGCACTTCTTTCGGCTTCCCTTGAGGACTGAGGGGAGGACGTATGGTCAGCAACGATTGCCTCTTCTTCATCCATGACGGCATCGTGGCTCAGCGATCATGCTGCGCCGCCGGTTAATTCTCCCCGCTGCCGCAATCGCTCTCCTTTTAAGTCTGGTCCTGACCGGCCTCGGGATTTGGGCGGGCCGCCATATCATATCGATCACGTCCGGTGAGTTGATCCGGCAAATGACCGAGACAGTTCGTCGCGATGTCGCCGACATGATCCAGTCGGGGGACAGGACGTCGACTCGAATGGTCAATGACATCGCTCGACACGATATTCCGCTTGGCGATCCCGTCGTCCTCGGCCGTGAGCTCTACGGCTTGCTGAAGGACGAGCCCTATATTCAGTGGCTCGCTTGCAGCAACGAGGCAGGTGGTGCGATCGACGCCGGCAGGCTGGCGGACGGGACGCTTGTCTTCTTGATGACGGATGGTTTTCGCGCCGGCATGTTTCGTGAATACGCCGCCCTCCCCGATGGCCGGATGGGGAATTTGCGCAAGTCGGGTGTCTACCTCGATACGCGCCAGAAACCTTGGTTCACGCAGGCAAGGGATACGCGCAAAAGGTATTGGAGCGAGCCGTTTCTCGGCTCTGCCGAGCCAATCCTCGGCATGGCGCTGTCGGCGCCGGTCTTCGACAAAGACGGCAGCTTCGCAGGCGTATGCAATGCCGTACTGATCCTCACCGCGCTCTCCGACTTCATGCAATCTCTCCACCTCGGCGAAAATGGGCGGGCCTTCATTGCCGATAATACCGGGCAGCTGATTGCCGCGTCGGGCGGGGTATCGCCGGTCGCGACCGGCGCCAATGGCGATGAGCAGCGCTTGCGCGCATCGGAGGCCGGTGATCCCCTTGTTCGGGAAACCGCCCGCTACCTCGACCGGCACCCCGAATTCATCGCGCCCTCGCCGGCCGGGTTGCGAGTGTTTTCCTTCGATGACCCCGTGCAGGGCAAGATCTACGCCGCTCTCGATCGCTTCGAGGCGCCTGGCGGAATTGCCTGGACCATCGTCTCGGCACTCCCAGCCTCGGATTTCCTGGGGCCTGTGTATCATACGGCGTATCTGTCGATTGCCATCGCCACCTTTATCATCGCGGTATTCCTGGTCTTGGGGCTTTGGGCAGCCGGCCGCGCATTGCGGCCGATGACGACACTGACGACGGCCGCCCAAGCGATCGCCAAGGGGCAATGGCGAGAGGTGCCCGAAATTCGGCGCAAGGATGAAATCGGCCTCCTGGCGCAGGCGTTCAATCTCATGACCGCCCGGCTCCGCGAGACCTTGGATGGCCTGCGCCAGAGCGAGGCCAGGCTCGAAGAAGCTCAGCAGATGGCGCATGTCGGCCACTCGGAGCGCGACCTCGACACAAATCTCATCACCTGGTCGGACGAGACCTACCGCATCTTTGGGCTGAGGCCGCAGGAGTCCGCCATCACCCTTGCCCGATTGCAGGAGTTGATCCACCCGGAGGATCGGGGGTTCTGGAGCGCGGCAATGGCGCAGGCGCTATCCGGCCTGCCGCGGTATGACGTGGAGTACCGCGTGATCCGACCCGACGGCGAGTTGCGCATCGTCCATAGTCAGGGCGATGTCATGCGGGATGAGGCAGGGCAGCCCCGCCGCATGTTCGGCACGGTCCAGGATATCACGGAGCGCAAGCGAGCGGAGGAAGGCTTGCGCGACGCCCAGATGGAGCTCGCGCACGTCAATCGCGTCGCGACCATGGGGCAGCTGTCCGCCTCGATCGCCCATGAGGTCAACCAGCCGGTTGCCGCCGTTCTCATCAACGCGGATGTCGCTCTGCACTGGCTCTCCGGGCCGACACCGGACCTGGACCAGACGCGCCAGGCACTCGGCCGGATCGTCAAGAACGGACAGCGGGCCGGCGAGATCATCGGCAGGATACGCGCACTCATCAAGAAAGTGGCGCCCCAGAAGGATCGATTGGATGTCAACGAGGCCATTCTCGAGGTCATCGCCCTGACCCGCAGCGAATTGGACAGGAGTGGCGTCTCGCTCAAGGTCCAGCTTGCGAACGACCTGCCGCCCGTCGAGGGAGACCGCATTCAATTGCAGCAGGTGCTCATCAATCTGATCGTCAACGCCGTCGAAGCCATGAGAAGCGCCAGCGAGGGTGCGCGCGAGTTGTGGATCGAAACGGGGACGGATGCATCGGGCGGCGTACTCGTTGCGGTGCGGGATACGGGCCCTGGGCTGGACGCCCAGACCCTGGATCATCTCTTCGATCCCTTCTATACGACGAAGCTCAGCGGCATGGGCATGGGGCTGTCGATCTGCCGCTCGATCATCGAGGCGCATGGCGGACGAATTTGGACGACGCCAAACCTGCCCCAGGGTGCCATCTTTCAATTCGCCTTGCCGACCTGCTCGGAGACATAGGCAAGCATCCGGACGCTATGGCGTCGCAATCTCCGCCACCGAGACCCAGCGGCGCTCCTTGGCGGATTGCTCCATCGCATCGCACACGGCTTGAACCTTGAGTTCCTTGAGCGAAGTCCGGATCCCAGGGGCCATCCGGCCATTTCTCCAGCAGATCGCCGAAATGGTTCACGAAGCTGGCGCCGTAACCGACGCCCTGGCCGATGGCCCACCAATTGGCGGCATAGGGGTGCGAGATATGCTCCGCCCGGATCCGGCGCATCCCGTAGAGATCGACCGCATCGCTGTTGTCGCCATAGAGCAGCTCGTTGAGCCGCGCATAGTCGAAGTGCAGCGTTCCTTGGGTGCCATTGACCTCGATGGTGAAGTCGCAAGGCCGCCGCACGCAGGATCGGGTCATTTCCATGATGCCCCGGGCGCCGGATTCGAAGCGGACCAGGGCCGAGGAGGCATCGTCGATTTCGACGGACCGGGTCGTGCCGGGCTTCGCCGGATTGGCGCGCTCCCGCACGAAGGTCTCCGATTGCGCGCTGACCTCGGCGATATCCCCCACCATCCAATGCGCCATGTCGATGAGATGCGCGCCGAGGTCGGCGATCGACGTGCCGCCCATCTTTCGTTCGAAGCGCCAGTCGAAGGGGATCGCGGGATCGACGAATTCATCCGAGAGCCAGATCGCGCGCCACAGCTGGACTTTTCCGACCTTGCCCTCGGCGATCATGCGCTTCATCAGCGAGACCGCCGGCAGCTTGCGGTAGTTGAAGACCACGGCGTTCAGCACGCCCGCCTTGCGCGCCGCGCCGACCGCCTTCTTGCCGTCGGCATAGGAGGTCGCCAGCGGCTTTTCCGAGATCACCGCCTTGCCGGCCGCGGCCGCCGCGGCCGCGATTTCCGCATGCGTTCCCGGCGGCGTGCAGATGTCGATAACGTCGACATCCCCGCGCTCGATGACCTTGCGCCAGTCGGTCGTAAACTCGGCGAAGCCATAGGCCTCGGCCGCCTTCTCGACGCCGGCGGCCTGCCGCCCGCTGATGATCTGGAGCTGCGGCTCGACGGCGAGCTTGCGCAGCGAGTTGACGGCGCGATAGGCATAGGAATGGGCCTTGCCCATGCCGCCATAGCCAATCATGCCGATGCGGACCTTCGGAAGGCTCTTCATCGCGTTCCTCCGCTTTGCGTCTGGCGAAATGCCGCAGCGGCTTGTTCCGCCGCGACGAGGGCGGCGACCGCATCGGCGGCAGTGGCCCCTTCCGATTTCCGGCCCTGGACGGCGTCGACGAAGCCCTCGGCCTGCAGGCGCATGCCGGCCCGGAAGGCGGCATCGCCATCGGGCGGCCAGAGGAAGCGGCAGTCTTCCACACCCTTGGTCCCGAAGACCTCCGCCCAGCAGACATCGCCGGCGGGATAGCGGCGGCCGAGCGAGACCAAGGCGCTGGTGCCGCCGGAGAGATCGCAGAGCACCTGGGCGGCCTCGGCATCCCCGGCCACCGCCGGCTCCGAGCTCACCCCCGCCACGGAGACGCGTAAGCGCGACACCTCCTGCCCCGTCAGCCAGCGCAATTGGTCGAATTCATGGACGCCCATATCGATGAAGATGCCGC
Organism: uncultured Alphaproteobacteria bacterium; assembly: GCA_963757155.1. Taxonomy (GTDB): domain Bacteria; phylum Pseudomonadota; class Alphaproteobacteria; order Dongiales; family Dongiaceae; genus DASXQK01. Next base: position 280,327 of record CAVWQS010000040.1, on the reverse strand, counting down.
CGCTGGTGGCGCGGAAGGCGGCGGCGGGCGGCCGCTCATCCCATTGAAAGCAGGTGACGAAATAGAGCGCGCCGAGCTCACCCGCTTCGATCCGGTCCTTGAGGCGCTTCAGCGCCGGCACGAAGCGCCGCCAATAGCCGATTTGCAGCGGCACGCCGGCCTTGGCCGCCAGGGCCGCCGCCTTGCGCGCCTCCTCGGCCGTGATGCCGCAGGGCTTCTCGCAGAGGATCGGAAGGCCCGCGGCGGCGATCTGCTCCACCATCCCGAGATGCAAGGTGCTGGGTGTCGCGATCAGCACGCCATCCAGTCCACCTGCCTTCAGCATGGCATCGGCGTCGGCGTGAACCGCGACATCCGCACCCGCCACCATGGCCCGGTTCGCGGGCGACGGCTCGGCAACGGCAACCACGCGAATCCGTTCGCTCTCGGAGATCGCGCGGAGATGGACCTGGCCCATCCGGCCGGCGCCCACCAGACCCAGGCGAAATGCGGCCATGGTGATTCCTTTCAGGCTGCCTTGGCTGCGGTACCCGTCGGGTTCAGGACCGGCCGGCGGGTGGCATGGGCGGCGATCACCGACTGGCAGAGCGCGATATCCCCGAGGCTGTCACGGCCCGATGTGGTCGGGCGCTCGCCCGTGGTCACGCAATGGTGGAAGTGGATGAGCTCTTCCTTGAAGCCCTCGAGATAGGAGACGACTTCCTCGCTACGGGAGGCTTTCGCCGTGGCGGGATCGCCGGTCTCGTCGATGAAGAGGGTCGGCGCGTTGCGCAGGAAGGGGGAGGGAAAGGAAAGCGTCAACCGCCGGTCCGGCGCGTAGAAGGCGAATTCCATGTGGTAGCGGGCGATTCCGGGAAGATCGACCCAGGCGATCAGGCATTCCGCCGGACTGTAGCGCAGGGCGAGCGTGAGACCATTCTCGCGGATATTAGCGTAGGTCAGCTCATCGGGCTCGCCCAGCACGCCGCGGATCACGTTGAACTCATGCACCATGCTGTCGAGCAGCACGAGATGATAGGCATGGCGCGACAGCGGATCGGCGGTTCCGATGGCGCGCGTGATGCGTCGATCATTGTCGGCCTGCAGCCCGGCCGCGACCCCGGCATCGAGCGGGCCGCCCCGGTGAAGGACGTAATGCCCGACATAGGGCTTCAAGGGCGATTCCAGCGTCGTCACCCGGATGAGCCGCAGATCCTGCAGCTTCTTGGCCTCGTCCCGCAGGCGCAGGAAGCCGGGGTCGTAGCGCTTGTTGTAGGCGACCATCAGGATGACCCCGGCGCGTTCGGCCGCCGCGATCATCTCCTCCCCCTCCGCCACGGAAAAGCACATCGGCTTTTCGACGAGCACATGGATACCACGCTCGGCCGCCGCGATGGCGATGGGTGCATGGCTGCCGGGGGTCAGGACCAGCACGGCATCGAGCTTCTCGCTCAGCAGCTCCTGCCAGCTTCCCGAAGGTCTTCTTGACCCCGTAATCCCGGGCGCAGGCCTCGCGCACGCTTCGCATCGAGATCGCAGAGCGCGACAATTTCATAGCGATCGGATAATTCGCGGAGGTAGTTGAGATGCATCACTTGCGCGATCAAGCCGCAACCGACCACGCCGACGCGAAGCTTTTCCATCCCGAGAACCCTGTTTGGAACGTTCTATGAAGGAGTAGATCGCCCGCTTTCCTTTGTCAACGCTGGGGTCGGCGGCTTCGTCCGATGGAGGGAAGCCGGCATCTGCGGGGGAAATTCCCTTTACAACTGACTGTAATCACGCGCTAATATTTTTATGGAACGATCCACAGGCAAGAAAGAACAATGATGCCCGACCGTCCTCGCATCGGCGTCGTCACCGAACCCCTGGTCGGCGAGCCCTTGATCGATGTCATGAATTGGCTGGTTAGGGATGTGCCGGAGGTGACCGACCTCGAGATCGGCACCGGTGCCTATGCGCCCACGGGCCATTGCGACATGGCGCTGATGCTCCGGGATGCCGGTGCGCGCGCCCGCTGGTTCGCGGAGATCAAGACGCGGAATCTGCGGCTGGCGGCGTTGAATTGCTGGGGCAATCCGCTGCATCCCGATGCGGCGATCGCGGCGAAGCATGATTCCGATCTGCGCGACACCATCCGGCTTGCCGCCGAGCTCGGCGTCGATCGGATCGTCGCCTTGGCCGGCTGTCCGGCGGGAGTTCCGGGAGAGGCGACGCCGCATTGGGCGGCGGGCGGCTATCTCCCCTATCTCGAGAACATCCATGAGCGCCAGTGGACCGACGTGGTCGGCGCCTATTGGACATCGGTCGCCGATTTCGCCGAGCGGACCCATCCCGACCTCATGATCTGCCTGGAGCTGCATCCCGGCTCCATCAGCTACAACGTCAAGACCTTCGAACAGCTGGCCAGCTACGGCAAGGCGATCTCGGCCAATATCGATCCCAGCCATTTCTTCTGGATGGGGATGGATGCCAATCAGGTGGTCCGCCGTCTCGGCGCGCGCTGCGGCCATGCCCATGGCAAGGACGTCGCCTTCCAGGCGGACCGGCTGGCGCTCAACGGGCTGCTCGATAACCGCTGGCCCAAGCCGCCCGAAGAGATGCCCTGGAATTTCGCGACCGTGGGCCATGGCAAGGACGCTGGCTGGTGGACGGCGTTTCTGGCCGATCTCGCGGCGGCGGGCCGCGTCACCACCATCGCGATCGAGCATGAGGACCCCTTCGTCGAGCCCCATCTCGGCATCGCGGAAGCGGCACGGCTGCTCGCCGGATCGGTTGCGCGGCGCAAGCCGATCCCGGTGCCGGCCGATTGACCGGCCGCGGATAGAGCAGCGGGTCGCATGGCTGGGGATTTCGGGGTAGCATCGGCTCCGATCATGCCAAGCACGTCGACATCGTCTCGAAGGCAGAATGGCTCTTCCGCCTGAACCGGCCAAGCCGCCGACGATTCTCGACGTCGCCCGGCGCGCCGGCGTGTCGAAGTCCACGGTCTCGAACGTGGTCCGCGGCGTTCGCAGCATCACGCCCCAAACCCACCTCAAGGTCACCAGGGCCATCGAGGAGCTGGGATATCGCCCGAACATCCTGGCGCGCCAGATGGTCCATCAACGCACGACCATCTTCGGTGTCGTCGTCGGCGATCTCGCCAACCCCTTCTATGCCGAAATGGCGAAGCAGATCGAGCGCTCCGCCGCAGCGCGCGGATATCGCGTCATGTTCTGCAACACCCAGGGCGAGGAAGCCACCGAGATCGCGGGCCTCGAAGGCCTGCTCGAGCAGCGGGTCGCCGGAATCATCTTCCTTGCCTATGCCGGTGGCTCGAACCGACCGCGGGCCCTGCTCGAGGGCCGCGTACCCGCCGTCTTCGTCACCTGCTCGGCCGAGTGGGGCGATGTCGTCTCGGCCGACGACGCGCGCGGCGCGCGGCTTGCCACCGAGCATCTGATCGGGCTTGGTCATGAAAGAATTGCTTATTGCGCCGATCCGATCGTCGAGGACGCTACGGATCGAGCACGCCAGGCCGGCTATCGCCAGACGATGGAAGGCGCCGGTCTCACGCCCATGGTCTTCCACTGGGAGCGGGCGGAGGAGCGGCTGCTGCGCGAGGCGCCGGTCGAGCAGATCCTGACGGGGCCAGGGCGGCCGACCGCCTTCGTCTCCTCGAACGATCTCGGCGCCATCGACCTGCTCGACTGCGCCGACCGCCTCGCCATACCGGTGCCGCGGAAACTCTCGGTCGTCGGATTCGACGATGTGATGATGGCCGGGCTGGCGCGTATCAATCTGACGACCATCGCCCAGCCGAAGGAGATGCTGGCCCGCCTCGCCGTGGATACCCTGGCGAGCCGGAGTGAAGGCCAGCTCACCGGTGATCCCATCCGTCAGACGGTAAGCTGCCGCCTCATCATCCGCGGCTCGACCGCACGGCCGCCGAAGTAGCGCTCTCCGAGTCCTCCACGAAGACGATGTCCTCGGGGCTCCAATGCAGCCCCACGACCGACCCCGGGCGGAGGTTCGCCTCGCCGAGGGCCGCAACCTCCTCGATCGTCAGCGCCGCCCGAACCTCGAGCCGCTCGCTGACGCGCAGGTGCATGTTGAAGACGGATCCGGTGAAGACGAATCGCTCGACCGTGCCCCGGACCGCATTCAGCGGATCGCTCGAGCCTTTCACGAGGCTGGCCTTGATCCGGTTGCGAGGAAGCACCGCGGCGATCGACGGCGTCCCGTTGAGGTGGGATGGCAGGCTCCCTCGCAACGCCATGTCGGGATGGGATACCTCGACACTGCCCCCGTCACGGGTGCTGCGGCCACGAACGATCGTCCCGGCGTCGATGAAACTCGCCACATAGCTGCTTCGAGGTGCCCGGTACAATGCCTCGGGCGTGTCGACCTGGGCGATCATCCCGTCCTTCATCACCGCGATGCGGTCGGCGATCGCACAGGCTTCCTCCTGATCATGCGTGACATGGATCAAGGTGGTGCCGGTGGATTGCTTGATGCGGACAAGCTCCTCCTGCATCTGGCGCCGCACCTTGAGATCGAGCGCGCCGAGGGGCTCGTCGAGCAGCAGGACCGCGGGCCGCTTCACGAGCGCGCGCGCCAGCGCCACGCGCTGCTGCTGTCCGCCCGAGAGCTCGGAGATCCGGCGCCTGCCCATCCCCGAAAGACCCACGAGCTCCAGCGCTTCCGTCACCCGCCGCTCCTGCTCCGCCCGCGGGACGCCCTCCATCTTCAGCCCATAGGCGACATTTCCCTCGACGCGCAGATGCGGGAACAGCGCGTAGCTCTGGAAGACGGTATTGGTGGGCCGCTCGTAGGGTTGGTGGTGCGTGACATCGGCACCCTCGATTTCGACCTTTCCGGTCGTCGGCTCGATGAAGCCCCCGATGATGCGCAGCGTCGTCGTCTTGCCGCAGCCGCTGGGCCCGAGCAAAGCGAAGAGCTCGCCATGATTGACCGAGAACGAGACGCCGACCGAGCGCGGAGCCCACGGCGTAGAGGTCCTGGCCGGGATAACGGATCCGGAGGTCGGTGCATTTCAAGGCGGGGGTCGAGGCCCCCGCCTGCGGTCGATCGGCATGCGTGTTCAAGGTCATGTCTCCGCGGTGAGCGGCACGATACGAGCGACGCCGGCATGCCCGCGCAGCCTCTCCCGCCCGATAGCGATCACCGCCCCAAGGCTCAAGAAGCAGGAACGAGGCGGCGAGCATGAGCGCCGAGATCGCGTTCAGCGCGGGCGTCACCCGGATCCGCAGCGACCCGAAGATATAGAGCGGCAGCGTCTGCTGCGAGCCGGTCACGAGGAAGGTCAGGATGAACTCATCCATCGAGATCGCAAAGGCGATCATCACGCCGGCAAGGATGCCCGGCAAGGCTTGCGGCACGGATACGGTGAGGAAGGCGCGCCAGGGTCGCGCGCCCAGGTCCATCGCAGCGGTCTCCTGGTTGCGGTCGAGCCCCTCCAGCCGCACGAGGACGAGAAGCGTCACCACGGGGAGCGTCAGGATGGTGTGCCCGGCGATGATCGTCCACAGACCGCGCGGAATTCCGAGTGCATTCAAGCCGACGATGATCGCAAGGCCGAGCACCAGGGGCGGCAGGAAGAGGGGCACGGAGATGATCCCGAGATTCAACGAGCGCAACCGGCCCTTGACGCGCGCAATCTGCACCGCCGCGAGCGTGCCGAAGACGGCACTGACGACGACCGTCCCGAAGGCAACCTGAAGGCTGGTCCAGAGCGAGTCGAGGAGCACGGCATTGTTGAACACGGCGGTGAACCAGCGGGTGGTGAAGCCGACGAAGGGCAGACCGGTCTCGTCGGAATCGTTGAACGCCAGCAGGACGAGCAGGGCCGGCGGCGTGTAGAGGAAGATGAGGTACAGCACGGAATAGCCGAAGAGGAACGGCGCGCGCCGCCGCGTGAAGCCGCCGGTATACTCGCCGGCCGCCTCGACCCCGCCGACCATGAGCCGGAGCACGATCACCAGCAGCAGGATGGTGACCAGGAACAGCACCGCAAGGGTGGCGCCGAATCCCCATTGAAGCGAGTAACCGAACTGGTTCGTGATCAGATTCGCATAAAGCGTGCCGTTGGTGCCGCCGATCAGCTGCGGCGTCGCATAGTCGCCCATCATCGCGATGAAGGCGAAGACGAAACCCGCCACGATGCCGGAGCGCGCCGTTGGCAGGGTTATCGTGACCAGCCTCCGCCATGGCTTGGCGCCGAGATCGGCGGCGGCATCCAGCATCGCCGGGTTGATCCGCTCGATGGCGATATAGGTCGCCAGGAAGGAGAGCGGGAACAGCAGATAGACGAAGGTGATCACGATCGCCGGCCGGCCGAAGCCGAAGAACTCGACCGGCGAATCGACCAGGCCCAGGCCGGTCAGCGCCTGGTTTATGAACCCCTCGTCCCCGAACATGGTGAGCCAGGCGAGCACCCGGATCAGATAGCTGGTCCAGAAGGGAATGATCGCGATCAGGATCCAGGCCAGCCGGCGCGAGGGCTTAACCTTGGCTGCCACGAAATAGGCGAAGGGGAAGCTCAGCAGGACCGTGAAGGCGGATGACACGGCGACGAGCCAGAAGGAGCGAAGCAGCATCCGCCAATAAGCCGGCTCGGTGAAGAACCTGGTGTAGTTCCCCATCGTCCACTCATGGACGATCCGCCCGTCCCGGGTCGGCCAGAAGGAATAGACGACGAGCACGGCGAGCGGCAGGAAGAAGCCGACCGCCACGGCGAGAACCGCCGGCAGGGGAAGGAGCGGATTCTCCAGGCCGCGACGGCGTAGACGCCCGAGCAAGGGGGTCGCTCGCAAACCTATCGCCTGCAAGCGGCCACCCTCGCCTTCAGCAACCGGACAACCGGAGCAGCCAAAGAGCGTCTCTCCGGTTAGGAGCTTGCTGGCGACTAATCTGCCAGCACCGCGTCATAGGCGGCCGCCCATTCCTGCGGATGGTCCGACGGCCCCTGGAAGACCATGGTGGTCGCGAGCTCCGGCTTGCCGCCGCCAAGTGATTCGTAGACCGGGGCGTTCAGCGCTGCGCCGGCCTTCATGATGCGCTCGGAGGTCGTCTGGCTGGCCATGCCGAAGACATTGCTCTTCCAAAGCCAATCCTGCATCGACGGGTTGCCCATGAGGAAGTCGATGAACTTGATGGCGTTGTCGCGGTTCTTGGCGTTCTTGACGAGCTGAGGACCATCGACCCAACCGAGCGCACCCTCCTTCGGCAGCTTGATCTCCGCCACATGCTTGCCCGCCTTCTCGTTGATCCGATAGGCAAGGCCGAGACTCGTCGCCTGGCCCACCACGGCCTTCCCGGTCCGGATGGCATCGGCGGTCACGATATCGGAGCTGGCGCTGATCTGGAACGGCTTCAGCTCCCTCAGATAGTCGGCCGCCTTCTTGAGGGTTGGCCCGGTCATCGCGTAGATCTCGGAACGTGGCACGCCCAAAGCGAGGCCGGCGAGCGAGATGAAGTCGTCGCCCGCGCCCTGCAGGATCACCTTGCCCTTGGGCGCATCCCACAGCGACTTCCAGGAATAGGGCTCCGGCACTTGGAATTTCTCGAGGTTCCAGCAGATGCCGAAAGACGCCCACATGCTGGGGTAAAGCAGCGTCTTGTTGGGCGCGAGGATATAGGGGAAGTCGGTATTGGTCTTGAAGATGGGCCAGAGATCCTTGGAGGCCGGAATCTCGGCGAGATCAAGCGGCTCCGTCAGCCCGGCCTTGTGGTAGAGGGGGCAGAAGCCGGCATTCGCGAACACGATGTCGTACTGATCGCCGCCGCCGGCCGTCAGCTTGGTGAACATGTCCTGATCGGAGTCCGCGGCGATGCCGCGCACCGTGATGCCGGTGGCATCGTGGAAGCGCTTCTGGATTTCCGGATCGACGTAGTTCTCCCACGCCATCACCACCACGGTGTCACTTTGGCTCTGAGCTAAACGGGGAGCGAGGAAGGTGGAGAGTCCGCCGATGGCGAGAGCCGCACCCGCCGAGCGTCCCACGAAGGCCCGGCGCGAGATCCTTGTCGCCGACCCATCGGCAATGGCCGGTTGTGCAGATTCAGCCGATGACGCATTCGCCGCCTTCGACAGACGTCGGCCTCGAGGTCCGGATGAGCCTTTCGCCTTGCCCGCCATCACTAGTCCCTCCCTGTTGACGATCCTTGTGGAACGTTCCAAATTTTTCCGATGGTAATCCAATGGGATGAGTGATGTCAAGATAGCGAGCCGGGAGAGCGCGCGGCAGTCGCGCCTGCCGCGGCTCGCGCGCGAGCCGCGATCGGGCAATCGTCATTTAGTTCCTATTTCCCGCGGAGCTTGCGCTCCACCGTGGCAAAGGCCTTCTGATAGACATTCTCCTCGGTTCCCGGGATCAGCAGCAGGTCATCCTGCGGGCTGGCATCCCAGTCGCCAGTCCACACGCCGAAGGTGGTGTTGTTGGCGGTCACGGGCCAGAGCCGGGCGCCTGAGACATAGTTGATCCAGGGAATCTCGCATTTGGTGATGCGATAGGAGAAAGACCGGCTGCGGTCGCAGAGGTGCAGCAGCTCTTCGTTCAAATGGCCTTCGCCGAAGTAGAAGTCGCGGATGCCGGATACCTTGTCCGAGCGTGACGCCGCCCAGCATATGCATCCTGGTGATGTCCTCATGCCAGGCACCCATGCCGGCAAAGTCGCGCATGACGCCCCATACCTTGTCCATCGGCGCCCGGATGACCCGGGACGTCCACACCTTGTTCGGCTGAAAGCCCTTCCAGCGCACCGCACCTTCCGGCTTCTTCGGTTTCTTGGCAGCGATGATCTTCGCCAGATTCGCCCAGTTTGCGGCGAAGACATCGCGTGAGATGACGGCTTCATATTTGCCTTCATCGCCCGCCGCCTCGTCGAAGGTGGATTCCCATTCGGCAAAGGTCTCGTCCGTATGGGTTATCGGATAGAGCCTCACGCTGGCGATGTAATTTCTGACGGGAAATGCCGGCTTCTCGAAATTATAGGCGAAGCTGTAATTGGCATCGTCGAGCGACAGCAGCCGCTCGCGGACATGGCCGCCGTCCTTCGTGGCGAGGGAGCGCACGCAACCCACGACATCGGAATCGAGGCCCCCCTCGATCTTGGAGCTCGTAACCCCCCGCCCCCATTTGGGCAGGGCATTGAAATCGCGCACGAGGCCCCATACGGCTTCCACCGGCGCTTTCAGGACGATTGAAGCATAGGCGCGGGCCATGACCGTCTCCGCCTAAAGCTCCGCGCGGATTACGCCTTTGCGGGCAACAGTTGCTTCACCATCGCTTTGATCAGGCGCGGCAGGTCATAGGGGAAGCGGGCGGTGATCAGATTGCCGTCGACGACGCAGGGTTCGTCCGAAACGGTGGCACCGGCATTCTCGAGATCGATCTGGATGTTCCACACGGCGGTAGCGCGCTTGCCCCTCAGGATCTTGGCGCTCACCATGACCCATTGGCCATGGCAAATGGCGGATGTGATTTTGCCGGCCTCATGCATGGCACGCACGAAGGCCAGAGCATGCTTGTCCATGCGCAGGGCATCCGGATTCCAGCAGCCGCCCGGCAGGAGAATGGCGTCGTAATCCGCCGCCTTTGCCTCATCCGTGTAGCGGTCGATCTTCAGCCAGCCAGCATTTTCCATCAGGCGAATGGCCAGCACATGGGTGGCGCATTGCGGGGGGAAGCGCAGGCCCAGGGTGGGATCGAACTCACCGATGCGCGGCGACACGATATGAACCGTGGCCCCATGCTCGCGTGAGCCAGCGATGGGCACCCAGAATCTCCACTTCCTCCACGCCATTGGTGCAGCAGATGGCGATCCGCTTGCCCCTCAGCAGAGTGGGATCCGACGGCGGGTCGAACAGGAAGCTGTTGAGCTCCCGGTTCAATTCGCCGTCGGCCGTGGCCAGAAGCTCCGTGGAAATCGACGGAACAGGCGAGGTGGACATCAGCTGCTGCATTCGGTTGAAGGCCGTGGCCTGCAAAGGCTTGTTCATCTTTTACGCTCCTGAAAGAGGTTGCTTGAATGGAAGGACCTGTCTCATCCGGATGCATCATTCCTGCGACGGCTCTGTAGCGTGACGAGGCCGGCCAGAACAGCCGCGACAGCGGCAATGGTCCATGTAAATCGGTGCATGTACCAGGGCGTCGCATTGAGCTGGGCCTTGCCCATCACGGTATTCGGGTTTGGCGGCTTGAGGAAGAAGACGCCATAGAGATGGGCCGCGAAGATGGAAACCAGCAGGACGATGCAGAAGATCATGGCGACGATCATGGCCGCCGTCACCACCGAGCGGGCGGGCACGCCGGGTTGCGCCAGGGGCAAGAGATTGTTGATGAGCGCGGCCAGGACGACAAGGATGCAGCCGATCGCGAAAAGCGAGATGTTGAACGGCTGGAAGATCATCAAAAGCGCCAATACGCCAAGCCCGATGATCATGTACTCCAGTTTCCGGGCCGCCGTGGGCGACATTCCACCGCCGCCTTGATCGCCATTGCTCATGCGCGCACTGCCTTTCCGTCCTCAGCGAACACATGGGTTTGCGCGGGATCAGGCACGAGATGGAGCGCCTCGCCGGTCTTCACCCTCTTGTCGCGCGCGATGACGACCCGGATATCGTTGCCCGTCTTCGTGCGCGCGTGAATCAGCGTTTCCGCGCCCATCGGCTCGATGAGCTCCGCCATGGCGTCGATCGTGTCCCCGGTGTCCTCGGCGACAACGGTGAAGGCGCGCGGGCGTATTCCTACCGTGACTTTTCCGGGTTTCAGCTTCGCAACCGCCGGATTGACGCTCAGATCGACATCCTGCTGGTCGAAGGCCACTTTCGCCTTGCCATTGCTGTAGCCCTTGTACTGCGCGTTGATGAGGTTCATCTGCGGCGTGCCGATGAAGCTCGCGACAAAGACGTTGGCAGGCCTAGCAAAGACCTCATGCGGGCTTCCCACTTGCTCGATCAGCCCGTCGCACATGATGGCGATGCGGTCTGCCATGGTCAGGGCCTCGAGCTGGTCGTGGGTGACGATGACCGTGGCCTTGGAGAGATTCGACAGCACGGCCTTGATCTGGCCACGCATGGAGTGACGCAGCTCCACGTCGAGCCGCGAGAGCGGTTCGTCGAACAGGAAGCAATTGGGGTCCCGAACAATGGCGCGGGCGACGGCGACTCGCTGTTTCTCACCCTCCGAAACCTGTCCCGGCAGCCGGTCCAGAACCTCGCCAAGATGCAGAATGCCAGCCACCTTGTTGACGCGGGCAGCGATCTCGGCGCTTCCCAGCCGTTCATAGTGGAGAGGCATGGCAATGTTCTGGCCAACGGTCAGCGCCGGATAAAGCGCATAGAACTGGAAGACCATGGCGATGTCCCGCTTCTCCGGCGGCAGCTCGTTCATGCGGCGCCCCGCAATCACGATATCCCCCGCCGTCGCGACGCTCGAGACCGGCAATCATGCGCAGCGTCGTCGTCTTGCCGCAGCCCGAAGGGCCGAGCAGGCAGACGACTTCGCCTGCCGCCACGGAAAGATCGACATCCCGGACGGCGACGAACGTCCCGAATTTCTTGGTGGCCTTGCGTATGTCAATGGTCGACATGGCTACTTCTTGACCGTGCCGAAGGTGACGCCCCGCAGCAGGTGATTCTGCAGGAAGAACGTGACGACGAAAACGGGAATGAGGAACAGGGTTTCGATGGCGGCCAGCAGCGTCCAATCCGTGCCGCGCCCCCCGGAGGACACGGCCTGGTTCATGGCAACGGGCACAGTGCGCGTGTCAGGCCCCGTCAGAAGAAGCGCAAAGAGAAACTCGTTCCAGGTGAGGATGAGACCGAAGACGAAGGTCGCGGCAAGACCCGCGACGACCTGCGGCAGGCAGATCTTGAAGAACACTTTCGTCTCGGACGACCCGTCGATACGGGCCGCATCCTCGACGTCCGTCGAAAGCTCGTCGAAGAAGCTCTTCATCATCCAGATGGTGAATGCGAGATTGAAGGCGGTATAGAGCAGGATGATGCCGGGATAGGAGCCGGAAAGGCCCACGGCACGGAACATCAGGATCACCGGAATGATGACGACGATCGCGGGAAGCATGCGGGTCGTCAGGATGATGAAGAGATAGGTGTCGTTGCCCTTCAGCGGATAGCGCGAGAAGCCATAGGCCGCCAAGCGTGCCGATCGCGAGCGCCAGCAGGACGGAGACGGATGCGATCACGATCGAGTTGAAGAAGAAGCGGTCGAAGCCGGTGGACTCCGGTTGGCTGCCCGTCGTCATGACACGAGAAAAGACCGAGCCGAAATTCTCGAGTGTCGGCGTGAAGACGAACTGGTCGGGGATGAGGCCGAAGAATGAGGTGGGAGAAAAGGTTGGCGGCACGGAAAGCGCCAGCTCCTGCGGCTTGATCGCCGTGAAGATGATGAAGAGGACCGGCAGGAAATAGATGAGACTGATGAGCGCCACGACAAGCGTGCGGCCCCAGCCGGCCTCGCCGACCCCGCTGGCCCTGCGCAAGCCGATCCGTTCCCGGAAGGAGATGCTGTCTGCCATGGCTCAGGCGTCCTGGTTCCTGCGATTGGCGAGGTAGAGATAGAGGTTGGTAAGCACGACCACCATGAAGAGCATGACGTAGGAGATGGCGGCCCCCTCGCTCGTCTTGTTCTGCTCGTTGGCGATGCGGATCAGGTGGTAGGAGATCGTCATGGTGTCGTTGCCGCCCTTCGTGAGGAGGATCACGAGGTCCGCCAGCTTGAACGCCTCGATGGTGCGGAATAGAAGGGCCAGCATCAGGAGCCCGCGGATATAGGGGAAGGTGATGGTCCAAAAGCGCCGCCAGGCGGAGACCCGGTCGATGGCGGCGGCTTCGTAGAGATACTTCGGCACGGACACCAGGCCCGCCAGGGCGAGCAGCATGACGAAGGGCGACCACATCCAGGCGTCGGCAAAAACGATGCCCGCCACGGCGCCCGCCTTGCTGTCCATGAGAATGAACTGGCCACCCGTGATGCTGTTCATCACATAGCTCAGGATGCCGAAGGTGGGATCGTAGTAGTAGGTGAAGAACACGCCGGAAGCCACGACCGACAGCATCATCGGCGTCAGGACCAGGATCAGCAGATACCGCCGCAGTGGAAACTGCTTGGCAAAAAGCATTGCGAGCAGAAATCCGACGATCATCTGAGCCGAGACCGTGAGCACCACGAACATGGCCGTGTTCGCAAGAGCGTGCCAGTTGTCCGGCGCGGCAATGTCGTTGGTCAAGACCTTGATGTAGTTGTTCAGGCCAACGAAGCGGATGGACTGCTGGTTCGACTGGTAGGCAAAAAATGAAAGCCCCAGCGACCACAGCAGCGGGAAAATGTTCATCACGAAGAGGACCGCGATGGCCGGGGCGACGAGAAGCCCGCCGTAGTAGCGGCGGCGATAGGCATTCACCACGAAGGCCGCGGCAACCAAGGCCGCCATGGCGCCGACGATCCAGAACGAGGCGGATGCCGGCAGGGCCGCCGCCGCAAGCACGGAAACGACAAGCCCCACGAGAATTGCAAGCCGCCAATTGTCGGCAGAGAAATCGAGGAGCGTTGGTGCAATGCGGGCAGTTTGAGTGGCTGACATGGCGCGCAGGATGCTTTGATATCTTCAGTTACGGGGCGGCCGGACGCCGCCACGGCGGACATCTGGCGGCGTCATCATTCGACCGGGGAAGAGTGGGAAGGCCCCAAGCTCTCCCCCGGCCTGCGCTTCGGGCCACTGCCGTCCCGGCGTGGAACGGCAGTGGCCGTAGGTCACGTCACTTGATCAGTCCCGCCTCCGTGAGCAAGTTCTGCTGGAACTTGGCGATGTTGTCCAAGGTCGTCTTGGCATCCTGCTTGCCGGTGATGGCCAGGTCGAACTGGTCCTGCTGCTCGGTCAGCAGCTCGAAGAATTGCGGCACATGCCACACGTCCTTCTGCCAATCGAGCTGAGGGCCCCAGGCCCTGTTCCATGGGCGGTAGGTCAGGTATTTGGGATCCATGTACACGGCCTTGATGGCGGATTGGCCGCCGGCTGCCGCGAACTGGTTCTGGATGTCCGGCGACAGCCACCACTTCACGAACTCCACGGCTTCCTTGATCTGGACGGGCGTCGTCCAGGTGGTCAGCACGAAGGGCTGGCCGCCGATGTTGGACCAGCGGATCATCTTGCCGTCGGGGCCCATGGTTCCCGGCATCTGGCCGAATACCAGCTTGTCCGCGACCTTCGAGGCCTTGGGATCGAGCGAAGATTCCGCGAGGCCGATCCAGTCGATGTTCATGGCCACCTTGCCTTCACGGAACAGCTCGTCCGATTTGAAGATGTCCATGGTGCCGGTCTTGGCCACCGGCGGCATGTATTCGATCATGCTCAGATACTTCTCCAGTGCCTTCACGGCTATCGGCGAGTTCACGACGCCCTCCGCCTGGCCGTTGGGTACCTTGGTTTCGTCCCAGATATTGCCGCCCATCTGCCAGATGAGGCCGTTGATCTGCATGGACGAGAAGTCGTAACCCTTGCCGGCCTGGAAGGCGATGCCGTAGAAATCGTCTTCCGCAGGCTTGCCGGCCAGCATTTCGCCCTTCTTGCGGCGGAAGAACTCGCCGACATTCTTGAAGTCATCCCAGGTCATGGCATCGAGCTCCTCGCCCGTGCAGGGAAGCTTCTTGTTGTACTTTGCCATGAAGTTCTTCTGCTCGGTCTCGTCGCAGATGATGTCCTTGCGCGCGTAGTTCACAAGCACGTCGGGGAACTGCGGGAAGCCGTAGTAGTTCTGCGACTTGTAGGGATAGGTGGCGTAGGCGTTCAGCGGGGCCGGGTGAATATCCATGAAGGTCTTCATGAACTCAGGATCGGCATCGAGGAGATCGTTGATCTTGCGGAAATAGCCGCCCTCCACGAAGGCACCCAGCCACTGCGAGTCCGACACGATGAAGTTGTATTTCTGCTCGCCCGACGTGAGCGACGCATTCACGCGGGTATAGAAATCGGGCCAGGGAATGAAGTCCACGTCGAGCTTCACCGTATTGCCGGACTTCGGCTTGTACTGCTCGTCGAAGAACTTCTTCATGATGCGCGTGGGCGGCCAATCCGGCACGGCCATCGTCAGCGTCACGTCTTCGGCGGCGGCAAGCCTTACGTCGGCCACCACCAGCGAGGCGGCAAAGCCCGCCGCCATGAGTGCGCCTTTGATCGTCGATCTGGCATTCATATTTAGGTTTCCTCCCTCGTTTTGTTTGCCGTCTTCTGCTCCCGGCCCTCTCGCGTCAGGTCATTGCCTGCCCGCTCGAAGAACGAAAGATGTGGAACTTGCTTTGATCGAGAATGACCGAGGCCTGCTGGTCGGGCCGCAGACCCGCGGCGGCGGATTCCGGCAGCACCATGCGAAGCGTTTCGCCGCCCGTCTCCACCGACACGACCGTGACGTCGCCCAGCGGCTCGAGCATGGCGATGTTGGCCTTGAAGCCGGCTTCGCCGCCGGCCGCAAAGCGGATATCGCTCGGCCGGATCCCGACCACTGCCGATTCGCCGCCTTCCGCCGATTCCAGTTTCTTCGCGAAAGGCAGTGACCCGATTGCGGATTCGAGGGCAGAACCGTCATTGGTCAGTTTGCCCTTGATCATGTTCATCTGGGGCGAGCCGATTTTGCCTGCCACATAGAGATCGCGCGGCGTTTCGTAGAGCTCATCCGGCGTTCCGATTTGCACCACGGCACCATTGCGCATCACGGCGATTTCCTCACCCATGGAGAGAGCTTCAAGCTCATCGGGCGTTGCGTAGACAATGGTAAGCCCAAACTGCCGGTGAAGGCGCTTCAATTCCGCACGCATGTCATGGCGGAGCTTCGCGTCGAGATTTGTCAGGGGTTCGTCGAGCAACAGAATCTTGGGCCGGCGGATCAAGGAACGGCCCAAGGCGACGCGCTGTTGTTCGCCCCCCGACAGCGTGCTGGGCTTGCGGTCGAGCTTGCCGTCGAGCCTGAGCATCGCCGCCGTCTCCTTCACGCGGCCATCGATCTCCGCGCGGGCAAGCCCGGCCTCGACCAGCGGATAGGCGAAGTTCTTGTAGACGGTGAGGTGCGGATAGAGCGCGAAGGACTGAAACACCATCGACACGCCCCGGCCTGCAATAGGTTCCTGGGTCCAATCCTTGCCGAAGATCTCGAGGCGCCCCCGTTCCGGCGTGACGAGGCCTGCAATCGTGCGCAGCGCCGTCGTCTTTCCAACGGAGCTCGGCCCGAACAACACGAAGAAACGGCCTTCCGCCACCGTGAAGGACAGGTTTTCAAGCGCGTGCACGCGGCCGTAAGACTTGCTTACATTCGTCAAGCGCAGCGCAGAATTCTCGACCTGCCCCATTGCCAAACCCTTAATCACTGCGACAGAAAGCGATGCCTATCCGCACGATACATCATGCAAAAGCCTCCAGAAGACGGTGGCGAGAGCGCTCGATGTGGTTGCGCATGGCGCGTTCCGCCCCAAGCTCATCCCTCCCTGAAAGCGCCGTCAGAAGCGTGTCATGTTCGCTCAGCGCCTCTTCCGTCACCCGGGCATGATACATCAGGCGAAAGATGTGGAAATGAGTATGAAGATGCGCCAGCGTATCGCGGATCAATTCATTTCCCGCGATCTCCATGATTTGGTCGTGATATTCGGCATCGAGACGCGCGAATCCCGAATAGCTCAGTCTCTCCCGACTATTGCTGAGCTTCGACATCAGTCCAGCGGTCTCCCTCAACTTGCTCAGGCGCTCGTCACTTACTCTGAGAGCCGCACGGCGGGCACCGTCCGGCTCCAGCAGCAGGCGGAGCTCGTACAGCTCGTCAAAACGCCGGCGCGTGATTTGCGGCGCCGCGCTGTAGCCGACGAGATGGGTCTTGACCACGAGCCCCTCGCCCTCCAAGCGGCCCAGCGCCTCCCGAATAGGTGTATGGGAGACTCCCAGTTCTCGGACCAGACCGTCGACCGTGATGCGCGCACCCGGGGAAATTTCCAGAGACATGAGTTTGTTGAAGATCGCTTCATAGACATCATCGGCCAAGCCCTTGTGTCTCTGAATTGCCATGCTGCTCCTGCCCAGAGCCGACTGACCGATAGTTGTACCCGCCGCCGAACCACGCAAGTCCCGTATCCGCACAGCGGGCAATGACACGGAAATAGGGTCCCCGCGGTCGTATCGTATACGATACCATATACGATCCGGCAGATGAAGGCTTTCGCTCAGCCACGGAACCGGTGGCCGAAGTGGCCGATCGCCATCGGTAGGCATTCTGCGGGCCAGATTGAGCGTTAGGCGGCGCTCGCCCTCACGGCGACCCAGTAGGGGTCCAGCACCAGGTCGACAGCAGCGAGGCAGAGGTCGCGCGGCCGGGGCAAGACGCTGCCGGCGAGGACCGAAGGATAGAGCCGCGAAAGATACTGGCTGATCAGGGTCTGGGGAATATCGCGCTCGCCGAGCCGGTCCATGAGGCGATCCACCGCGGCAACCGCCCGCGGGTCGGGCCAGTAGTAGCGGATGCGGTCGCTGTAGCTGAAATGGCGTTGCAGCCGCTGCTCTTCCGGCGTTCCCGGATAGTGCGATCTCCAATAGGCCGGGTTTTCCAGCATCACCCGCTCCATGGTCCGCTGGACCGATTCCTCCGGCGCAAGCGCCCCCAGCTCGGTGGCGATCGCGTCGAGACCGTACAACGCCTCGCGCAGGGCGAAGGTCAGCCCGGGTCCCACCTTGAGGATGGCAAATCCATCCTCGACGAGGGCCGCCAGCGCCGCAGCAGGCTGGTAGTCGGTCGAATGCGCTTCAAAAACGAGACCCGGCAGGCGTTCCAGAGCCCTGCTGAGGAGGCGCGCACGCTCGGGCCGGTAGAGCGCGACATTGGCGTTGCCGAACTCGACACCCGGCTGGACGACGATTCCGATCACGCGCCGGAATGCGTCTGCGACACCCGCGGCGGCGAAGGCCGTCGCATGGATGGCAAGCGTGCGCTCCGCGGCAGCGGGCTCGGTGATCGCCAGTTCCTCCAGGACATGGGCGGCGCCGCCGGGCGGGGGAACTTCGGTGCCGATGATGTAGAGGGGCGGCGGAAGGTCCCTCCCCGCCCCCCGATCTTCGGCAACACGGGCCAAACGGGCGGCACGCGCAGCCGTCAGCTCATCCGCGAGCGCATCGGGCTCGCCGGCACAGCCCATCGAGGTATCGAGGTGGATCTTCCGGAAACCAGCGTCGATGTACGCCCCGATCATCGCCTCGGCACGGCCCAGCGCCTCTTCCGCCGGCAGCGCCTTCCAGGGATTGGGGCCGAGGTGGTCCCCGCCGAGGATAAGCTGCTCGGCCGGGAAGGCGACGCGCGCCGCGATCTCCTCGACGAAGCGACGGAAGTCGGCGGGGGTCATTCCGGTATAACCGCCCTCCTGGTTCACCTGATTGCAGGTCGCCTCGATGAGGACAGCGGCGTTCTCCGACTTGCCGCGCCGCAGCGCGGCCTCGATCACCAGCGGATGGGCGGAGCAGACGGAGGTGATGCCGCGCATGCCAGGCAAGGCACGATTGCCGAGGAGCTGCGCCAAGGCGCGCTCACGCCCCGGCAAAGCTTGGGAACTCATGCGAGCGTGACCACCTTCGTCAGATGCCGCGGCGCAACGGTATCGATGTCATGCGCCTGGGCCGCGCGCTCTCCCAACAGCTGCAGCGCGGGCAGGCAGGCAAGCCCGACGAGCGCCGCGTTGCAGGGCACGTCGAAGCTCGCATCGCCTGGTCCGCCGAAGCCGATGACGCGCGCACCCTTGCCCTGCAATTCACCCACGAGCTTCGCCTCGGCCTCCCGCCGATCGGCGCTGTAGAGCATGACCGCCGCGGTGCGATGGTCGACGAGGCTGATCGGCCCATGGCGATATTCGAGCGGGTGGAAGGCTTGCGTGAACACCTGGCTCATCTCCATCAGCTTGAGAGCGCCCTCGAGCGCGACGCCATAAAGATGGCCGCCGCCGAGGAAGACGAAGTGCGACCGGTCGGCGATCAGCGAGGGCAGCTTGGCGTCGACACTGTCGAGAAGCCCGCGCGCGACGTCGACCAGGGAGGGCGGGACCGAGTGACCGAGGAGCTCAATGCCCAGCAGCAGCATGAGGCTCGCCGAGGATGTCATGACGATGCCCTCGGCCGGGTGGGTTTCGGCGGCGAGCAGCCGGTCGCAATTGGCGGCCAGGGCGCTGCCACGTTCGACGGTGATCGCCGTGACATAGGCGCCGGCGGCGCGGCTGGCCTTCGCGGCGGCGACGGTCTCGGTGGTCTCGCCGCTGCGCGACAAGGCGACCACATGTGCCGTTTGCCAGGCCGACCAGTAGTTCTGCGGGCTGGCGACCCATTCGCCGCCGGGCACCCCGATAGCGGCCCGACCGGAGGCGTTGGCGAGCGCCGCGAGGGAAAGGGCGAGGTTGTAGGACGTGCCGCAGCCGACGAAGACCGTAACAGGGGCCGCCTTGGGCGGCGGTACCGGCGCGATGGCCGTGCGCCAATAGGGAAACTGCTCAAAAATGGTTTGCTCGGTCAGACCCATGAAATTCTCCGTGTTCGTCGGTCGCGTCACTTGATTGCTCCGGCCAGCAGCCCGCTCACCAGATAGCGGTTGAGGAAAATGACCACCAGCGCCGGGACGACGATGGCGATCGAACCGCTCGCGGTGATCAGCCCATAGTCGATGAAGTATTTGGTGGTGAATTCGGGAATCAGGACCGTCAGCGGCTTCGTTGCGGTCGGCGAGAAGATCAGCGGGACGACATACTGCCCCCAGGCGCCCAGGAAGGTCAGGATCGCCGCGGCGGTCAGGCCGGGGCCGGCCAGCGGCAGGATGATCCGGAAGAAGATGTAGAGCCGGCCGGCGCCATCGAGCTGGGCTGCTTCCTCCAACGAGAGGGGAAGCGATTCAAAGACGCTGCGCAGCAACCAGAGCGACAGCGGCAGGAAGGCGGAGACATAGATGAGCGTTATGCCGATGACGGTATCCACCATGTGAAGCCCGATCATCAGCCGGTAAAGCGGGATCAGCACGGCATAGCCGGGAATCGCCAGCGTGGCGACGACGGCGATGAACATCATCTGCCTGCCCGGGAATTTGAGTCGCGTGAACGCATAGCCGCCGAAGGCCGAGATCGCGACGCAGACGATCGTGGAGGCAAGCGCGGTGACGATGCTGTTGAAGAGGGCCGCACGGAACTGGGCCCAGACCTGGACGCCACCAATGCGATCGACATTGATTCCCAGAAGCCGCTCGTAGTGGCTCAAGGTGAAATTCTGGGGGAAGAAGTGGATCGGCCGCGCGGAAAAGTCGGCCGAGGGCGTGATCGAGCTGGCAAGGGTCCAGTATATCGGCCCCAGCGACCAGAGGAGCACCCCGGCAATGCCGAGCCAGATCAGGATGCGGAAGGCAGGGCTGGCCGGCATCATTCGAACCGCGTGTTGTGGTAGATGCGCGCGACATAGACCAGCGACACCAGCAGCGAAACCACCGTCACCACCAGCGAGAGCGCCATGCCGTAGGAGAAGTGGAGATTCTGGAACGTCTCGAGGTAGATCTGGACGAGCACCGGCCGCGTGTCGAGGCTCGACCCCGCCAATACCCATGCCTCGTCGAAGAGATTGAAAGCCGCGACCGTCGAATTGGTCATGGCGACGGCGAGCGCACCGCGAATCAGCGGCAGCGTTATCAGCAGGAACATCTGCGGTCGCGTCGCGCCGTCGATTCTGGCGGCTTCGTAGAGATGACCGGGGATGCTCTGCATGGCCGCGAGCGCGATGACGACGGTCAGCGGCATCATGCGCCAGATATGGACGATCGCCACGGCCACGATGGCGCTCGTGCGATCGTTGAACCAGACGTGGTTCTCGTAGGGCAGGCCGAAAAACGTGAGGATTCCGTTCAAGAGGCCGGCGCCCGGCTGGTAGATCCACATCCAGATCACGGCGTTGACGACGCCAGGCAGCGCCCATGGCAGGACGACCGCGGCCAGCAGCCACTGTCGCCCGATCCGAACGTGATTGATCAGGGCTGCCACGAGGACGCCGAACACGGTCTCCACCGCCACGGCGATGGCCACATAGATGAAGGTATTGAGCCATGACGTGCCGAGGTCGGCGTCGGAAAGCATCCTGGTGTAGTTGGCGAGGCCGATGAACGGGCTCCCCGCCTGCATCGGATTGATCCGATGCAGGCTGTCCCATACCGTCTGCCCCAGCGGGAAGAAAACCAGCGCGACCATGGTGACCAGAATGGGGGCCACCATGATGAGGCCAAGAGCCGCGTCGCCGTTGCCGGCGGCGCGACGCTTGCCCTCGCCTCCGGCAACGGCGACTGCCGTCATTGCGCCATCGCCTTTTGCGTCGCATCGGCGATGTTCTTCATCGCCTCATCGACGGTGATCTGACCCTTGGCAGCGCCGTTGATGGCGGTATTCACCGCGCTTGAGAACTGCGGATACCAGGTCGGCGTGCCTTGCGCGAAGAGGGGTTCGACGACCTTCGACTCCGCCACCAGGACGTCGCCGCTTCTCAGCTTGCCCGCCTCGTTCAGCGCGGCCAGCGCCGAGGTACGCGTGGGCAGGGCACCGTTGGCGTAGTTCGCCATCTGGAACTGCTTGCTGGTGAACCATTTGACGAAGGCGATGGCGGCATCCCGGTTCTGCGAAACCTTGGGAATGCCGAGCGCCTCCGGCAGACCGTAGCTGCGGGTCGTGCCGCTGGCGGTGGGGACCAGAATGGCTTCGACTTGGCCGGCGACCTGCGATTGCGCCGGATCGTTCATCGAGCCGAGCCGGCCGGGCTCGCCCGAAATCATGATGCTCGTCAGGCCCTTGGCAAACATGTTGTCGTTGATCTGGCTATCCTTGAGGCCCGTGGAGGCGGGATCCACCAATCCTTCCTTCAGCAGCTTGAGCTCGAAGGCCAGAGCCTTCGCGCCGGCAGAATCGGGGGCGGTGAACAGCGGCTTGAAGTCCTTGTCGAACAGGTCGCCGCCGAAGGCCTTGGTCAGCAGATACCAGCTGGTCGAGGCGCCTTCGGTCGGGGAGAGCGGCAGACCGACGGGGTACTGGACGATCCCCTTGGCCTTGATCTGCTTGGCGTCCTCGAACAGTTCGTCGAGCGTCGTCGGCATCTTGGTGATGCCCGCATCGGCGAAATGCTTCTTGTTCACCAGCATGACGCGGAAGTCGTTGGTATAGGGAATGCCGAGAAGCTTGCCATCGACCGTGAAGATCTTGGCAACGGCGATATCGGCGACCGTATCGGCGTCGATCACGTTGTTGAGCGGCAGATACCAATCGGCGGCATTGAACTGTCCCGTCCATGACCAGTCGAACTCGGTCACGTCGGCCGGCGCCGTTCCCGCGAGCAGGGCCGTGACCAGCTTGGGGCGAATGTCGTCCCACGATAGGGTTTGGAGATCGACATGGATGCCGGTCTCTTTTTCGAAGTCGGCTGCAATGTTCGGTCCCTGGGGTGACGGCAACAGAACCGTGATGGATTGTCCGGCGAGGGCCGGCACGGCCGCGGTGAGCGCCGTCAGAACAACAGCCGATAGGATGAATCTGCGCATGTCCCTGTTCTCCTGGTTTGTTGTTTAGAGTTTGCAGTCCCTGGTAGGTGCGGCCTGAATTGAGGCGGCAAGACGCTCGATCCAGGCCGGATGCGTCTGCCATTCGAGATGTTGCGCGGCCGCGAGCAGCGCACCACCGATGGGGGGAAGAAGCGGCGGACGCGGCGGATTGCCGATCCGCGATGCGACGGCCTCGCGCAGCACGCGGCTGCCGAAAGTTCCGCCGGCATAGCTCCACGCCATGGGAAGGCCGGCCATAGGAACGCCGGCCAGCCTCGCGATGGTCCTGACGTGTCGCGCCAATTCCTCGGCCGCCAGCTCGAAGATCGCCACGGCGCCGGCATCCCCGGCTGCGGCAAGGCGATCGGCGACGGGCGCGAGGGCGGCGATTCCGGACCTCAGGCTTTTCAGGCGGGACACCCAGCCCTCCAACGCGTTGACCGGGTCCGTCCGATCGAGTTGCAGGTGCTCGAACACCGCGTCGACAAGCGGGGTCGGGGCTGCCCGTCCATCGATGCTCTGGCTCACGAGCCCGAGCACCCGCCGGCCGATCCAGTGACTGCTGCCTTCATCGCCGATCGTTTCGCCCCATCCGCCCACGCGATAGGACCGTCCGGCAGCGTCCCGGGCCCAGGCCATCGAGCCGGTCCCCGATAGGATGAGAATGCCCGCACCTCCCCCGAAGGCTCCGATCTGGGCCGCATCGACATCGTTGAGCACGCGTTGCGGGACTTTGCCGAAGGCGGCGGCGATCACCTCGCGCTGATCTGCCGAGATCTCTTCGACCTCGCCATAGGCCGGGAGCGCCGCGGCGACACCGGCGAGGCCGCTTCCCGCCGGCGAAGGGCTGGAGTTGTGCTTCAAGGCCCCGTCGCCAGGCGCGATTGTCGATCGGGTTGATTCCTTCGCCGCGACTGACCTCGATGACCCGGCCCGACTTGTCGGCAAGCGCGATGAGAGCTTTGCTGCCGCCGCCGTCGATGCCGAGGATCAGGTCGTCGCTCAAGCTTGTGTCCCCGCGCTGACGATCGTGGCATTGACAGCCATATCCGCGAGCCGGTCGCGCCACTCCGACGGGAGCCCTGAATCCGTCACGATCCGCGTCGCGGCCAGCGGGGCGACGCGGTAAGTCGCCATGGTTCCGAATTTCGCGGAATCGGCGAGCAGGAAGCTTTGCGCCGCGCGCGACAGCATGCGTTTGTTGAGGTTCGCCTCGGCGCTGTCGACGCTGTAGATCACGCCGTCCGGACCGACCGCGCTGGCGCCCAGGAAAAGCTGATCGAACCAGAGCAACTCCAGCATCGCCTCCGCCTGCGGTCCGACCAGCGAGGCGTTTTCGCTGCGCAACTGCCCGCCCAGGACCGCAACCTCGAGATCGGGGACGTTGAGGAACTCTTGGGCGACGGCCAGGCCGTTGGTGAAGATGCGAAGCGGCAGGGGATGGATGCGGATCAGTCGCGAGAGCTGCAGGACGGTCGTTCCGGCATCGAGAAACACCGTCGCGTGGGGCGCCAGCAGCTCGTAGGCCGCGGCTGCGATCGCGCGCTTGGCCACGAGATTGCGCTTTGCCCGCTCCTGGAACGCCACCTCGACAGAGGATCCCTCGGCAATCCGCGCCCCGCCATGGACGCGATCGATCGAGCCCTCGCGTTCGAGCACCTGCAGATCGCGCCGGATCGTCGCAAGGGAAGCGCCGACCGAATCGGCCAGGGACTGAATTGTCGAGAATCCATTCGCATAGAGGTGGCTGCGAATAGCGTCCAGACGCTCGCCCTGCATTCCCGCGGTCTGACCCATCCCATTCCCTTCCAGGATCGAGTGATCGCATATTGGTCAAGCTTTCACGAAAATTCGATCACAGTCAATCATATCTATGATCGATATTGACGTGTTGGGACAGGCAGGCTTAGATTCACGGCATCTGCCGCCCGCTCTTATCGCTCCCTTTTTCACGGGGATCCGCCCATGGCCAAGATTTGCTTGATCGGCGCCGGTAGCACGGTCTTCGCGCAGAACATCTTGAGCGATGTGCTCAGCAATCCTGAACTTGCGGACAGCGAAATCAGTCTGCACGACATCGATCCCGAACGTCTGGCTACGTCCGACGTCGTGGCCCAGAGGATTGCGGATAGCCTTGGCCATGAGAAGCTGCGGGTTACGGCGACGACCGACCGCCGCAAGGCCCTAAGCGGCGCCGACTTCGTGATCCTGATGATGCAGGTCGGCGGCTATCGGCCGGCGACGGTGGCCGACTTCGAGATTCCCAAGCGATTCGGCCTCCGCCAGACCATCGCCGACACCTTGGGCATCGGCGGGATTTTTCGCGCGCTTCGCACGATTCCCGTGCTGCTCGACATCTGCCGCGACATGCGCGAGCTCTGTCCCGACGCCTTGATGATGAACTACGTCAACCCGATGGCGATGAATACCTGGGCGGTCGCCCAGGCGGCGCCGGACATCCGCTATGTCGGCCTGTGCCACAGCGTCCAGGAGACTTCGGCACATCTCGCGCGCTGTCTCAACGAGCCGATCGCCGATATCGATTTCCTCTGTGCCGGCCTCAACCATGTCGCCTTCTTCCTCAAATTCGAGAAGCGCCATGGCAACGGGTCCCGGGAGGATCTCTATCCGCGCCTGCGCCAGATGGCGCAAGACGGCGCTTATCCGGCCAAGGACGCGGTCCGCTTCGAAACGATGAAGCAGTTCGGGCATTTCGTGACCGAATCCAGCGAGCATTTCGCCGAATACAATTCCTGGTTCATCAAGCGTGGCCGCGACGATCTGGTGCAGAAGTTTTCCGTTCCGCTCGACGAATATATCAGACGCTGCGAAAGGCAGATCGCCGGCTGGAACCGGCTGCGCAGCGAGCTCGAGGACAAGGAGAAGCCGCTCGCCGTCTGCAAGAGCAATGAATACGCGGCCGCCATCATCCATGCCATGGTGACCGGCCAGCACAATCTCATCTACGGCAACACCCGCAACAATGAGCTGATCGAGAACCTGCCGCCGGAATGCGCCGTCGAGGTGCCGTGCCATGTCGATCGCAATGGCGTCCAGCCGATCCGCGTCGGCCGCATCCCGGGGCAGCTCGCCGGGATCATGCGGCTCAGCATCAATGTCCAGGAGATGGCCGTCACCGCGGCGCTCACCGGCAAGCGCGAGCATATCTACCACGCCGCGATGCTGGACCCGCATACGGCAGCCGAACTCTCCCTCGATGAGATCAGGGAACTGGTCGATGCCTTGATCACGGCTCACGGCAATCTGCTGCCGCATTACCATTGACCGCGCCATAGCGGGAATGGCCCGCGGCGAAGGCCACCATGACGACAATCATTCGCGGCTATCGCCCGGCTGATTTGGCTGCGATCTACGAGATCTGCCTGTTGGTCGGCGATAACGGCGAGGATGCAACCCCTCTCTATCGCGAGCGAAGCATTCTGGGCGACCTCTATGCCGGCGCTTATGGGCTCCTTTCGCGGCAGTTCGCCTTTGTGGCCGAGGACCCGGAAGGCGTCTGTGGATTCACCCTCGGCGTTCTCGACACCGCCGCCTTCGAAAAGCGGCTTGAACAGGAATGGTGGCCGGCATTGCGGCAACGCTACCGCGATCCCCGCGACGTCCCGGCCGCAAAGCGTAACGCCGACGAACGGGCGGCCAGCCTGATCCATCATCCACCGCGCGCGCCAAGCCACATCCTCGCTGCCTACCCCTCGCATCTCCATATCGATGTGCTGCCGCGGCAGCAGGGCCAGGGCCTTGGCGGCCGATTGATGCAATCGCTTCTCGATGCTCTACGGGAAGCGGGCTCGACCGGCGTGCATCTTGTCGTCAGTGCCGGCAATCCACGCGCCATCGGCTTCTATTATCATCAGGGATTTCGTTTGCTGTCGGACCGCCAGGCGGCGTTGACGCTCGGCAAGCCGCTGTAACCCTTCAGAAAGCAGATCGTGGGATCAGATCCTGCATAGCCAGGAAGCGGGTGAAATTCTTGCGCTCTGCCGGCGTCCAGCCTGCCTCGGCGACGGCCGAGAGGCGCGGGAACAGCAGATACTCGATGAGCCCGGCTTCCCGGCCGAGCGGTTCGCCCCAGAGCGCGGCCTCGATGCCCCTCAGGCGGGGCCGGACATCGGCGGGCCAATCCCCACCGGGATCATAGTTATAGGTGAGGTCGAGGGGTGCCGTTCCAGCCCAGGCGGCGCCTGGCTCCCACCAATCACGGGACTGGGCGATGTCGAGATAATAGCGCGTGCCCGGCATCAGGATCACGTCGTAGCCGGCCTGGGCGAGGGCGAGCCCGCTCTCCGGTTTGGTCCAGGCAAAGAGGCAGGACTGCGCCGCATCGATGCCGCCGCCCTGGGCGGCTTCCTCCCAGGCACCGGTCTTGCGGCCGAGGCCCGTGACGACGGCCTGAATGCGCTGGAGAAAATGGGATTGCAGCCGAGCGATATCGCTCCAGCCGCGCGTCTTCATCAAGCTGCGGGCGTGCGGAGATCCGAGCCAGGCGCCCTTCGCAACTTCATCCCCGCCGATATGAATCAGGGGAGAGGGAAACAGATCGGCGACGGTGCCGAAGACTGTCTCGAGGAAGCTGTAGGTCACCTCCATCGCCGGGTTGAGCGCGTTGTTCGGATAGAAATGAACGCTGTGATAGGCAGCCGGTCTCGCCCGGGTCTCGAAGTGTGGGCAAGGCGCATAGCGTCGCGTAGCTGTGGCCGGGAACATCGATCTCCGGCACCAGGACGATGGACAGAGACGCGGCATGCTCGACCAACCCCGCGATGTCGGCCCGCGAATAGACGGCACCATGTCTCTCCGGCGGACTTCCCAATTGCGGCGGAATGGCGAGGCCATGCCCCTGCCATGCCGCAATCTCGGCCAGCTCCGGATAAGACGGGATATCGAGCCGCCAGCCCTCGTCATCGGTCAGATGCAGGTGAAAGTGGTTCAGCTTGTGCCAGGCCAGAAGGTCGAGGAAGCGGTGCAGGGCGTCGATCTGAAACACGCGTCGGGAAAGGTCGAGCAGGGTGCCGCGCCAGCTGAAACGCGGCGCATCCCCGATCTCGCCGGTCAGCGGCAGCACGAACTGGGAGGGGCGCTGGCGGGCACCGTGAAGGATCTGCCCAAGGGTAACAAAGGCATAGAAGAAGCCCGTTCGTCCGGCGGCGAAAACCGTGATCTCGTCCCGAGTGAAGACGATGCGGTAGGCTTCGTCGGGCATCGGCTCGACATGGGCGACACAGCCCGTCCCGGCATCGGAAAACAGAGGATGCGCGTCGCCGAACAACCGCGTGGCAAGATCCTTGGCGGCAGTGAAGGCGAGCCCTGCCTCGGCGGACCCTTCCAGCAATGCCAAAGGCGGCAGGGCATCGCGCGCGCCCATTGCTTGCACCGAGCGGGGATGCGGGATGACCGCGACGGGTGCCTCGCCCCGGGGAAGTGCCGCCGGCGGTGGCCGTGTTCTGGCCGGCGTACCGTCACCGCCTGCACGGGTCATCGGTGAAACAGCAACAGGTTGCGCCGTGCCATCCCCGAGAATCAGATAGGCGGATCTCGGGCCATAGGTGTAATGGCTGGGCACCTTGGTGGTCGGATCCGTGCTGATCCGGCGCGCGGTGACCTCCCAGATCGCCCCAGGTGGCAGAACGAATCCCTCCGGCGGGGCGACGACATGGTGATAGGAGAGTTGCGACTCCAGGGTGCCGCCGATCAGCCCGGCATCGGGCTCGATACGAAACATGCCGCTCATGGCAAGCTTGAAGCCGGTCAGCGGCCGTGCGGTCCCATTGTGCAGTCTCAGCGTCAGGGCTTCGGGGCTGGCCGGCGTCGGCGCGAAGTCGCTTTCCAGGCGGAGAGGCGATGGGTCGGCGATCATCTGGACTTGTTCTCCACGCCCTGACGTCGGCTCGGCGGGCTGGGCGGCGGCATCATGCTAGGCGGGTGGAATCCGAGAGTGCCATAGCGTCATTCGCGCCGCAAAAGAATCACGAAGCGGCTACCCCTCGCGCTCGACGATGACCGCCATCCCCTGTCCCCCGCCGATGCACATCGTCGCCAGGCCGTATCGGCCGCCGATCCGCCGCAACTCGTAGAGCAGCTTGACCATGATGATGGCACCCGTCGCGCCCACGGAGTGCCCGAGCGCGATCGCGCCCCCGTTCGGATTGGTCCTGTCGTCTAATAATTGGGTTTCCGCTTCTCTCTGAAGGCCCTGAGGCCTTCGGCGAGGTCGCGGCTTTGAAGATGGGTCTCGAAGGCCTGCAGCTCCGCTCGAAGGCCGTTCTGGATGCGGGTCTCGAAGGGGGCACGCGCCAGCGACTTCATATGCCGCAAGACCTGCGGACTTTGCCGGCTGTAGTGATCCGCGATTTCGCGAGCCCTCTCGAGCAAGCGGTCGGCCGCGACGACCTCGTTGACCAGCCCCCATTCCATGAGCTTGGCGGCCGGAAACAACTCGCCGCTGTAGAGCAGATGCAGCGCGCGATTGGCCGCCATCTTGGTGAACAGGCGAACCGAGGATCCCCCGGCCGGGACGATCGCATATTTTGCATGACCATCGCCCATCATCGCTCGGTCCGATGCCACCACGACATCGCAGCACAGGACGAGCTCCAGCCCACCGGCGACCGCCACCCCATTGACCGCCGCGAGGACCGGAAACGGCAGCCGCTCCAGCTTGCCCAGAATTTGTTGATTGGACGCCAGGGTGGCGAGCAGCGATGTCGGATCCCGGTCCAGCTTCTGGCCGAACTCGCGAAGGTCGCCCCCCGCCGAGAAGGCCTTGCCGGCGCCGGTAACGATGGCGGCCCGCACGGCCGTGTCGGCAGCCAGTTCGTCCAGCACCCGGTCGAGGCTGCCCATGACTTCCTCCGACAGCGCGTTCAGCGATGCCGGACGATTGAGCGTGACGACCGCGACGGCGCCGAAGCGGTCCAGCGTGACCGGGCTCGAGCTCCCCTGGCCGGGTGCGGCAAGGACGGTATAGCGCTGCGGCAAGGGCTCAAGGGCATCCCTCAGCTTTTGCAGCCCCAGGGCGTCATCGATGGGGATCTCGATCCGCACCACGGTGTTCAGCTTGTCGTCCTTGGCGACCACAATGCGCGGTGTGACGGAGGCGCCGAAGATGCGCTCGACCTCGATCCGCACTTTCTCGGCCACGGCGCGGTCCCGGAGCTCGCCTTTGAGGATCTTTCCGACGGCCGTCATGGGCAGGGCATCGACCAGGATGATGCGCCTGGGCCGCGCGGGCGGCTCACCGACATGCTCGCCCAGATATTGCTGCAGGAGGTCCGCATCGAGCGGAGCGCCTGGCGCCGGAACCGCGAAGAGGATAGGCACCTCGCCGGCATAGGCGTCCGGCATCCCGACCGCGGCGCTGATCTGAACGCCGGGAAAGGCGTTGGCGACGTCCTCGATATCGGCGGGATTGATGTTGTGGCCGCTTCGAACGATGAGATCCTTCTCGCGGCCCGTCAGAACCAGCCGTTGATCCCGGGTGAGATAGCCGACATCTCCCGTGATGAGCCAACCCTCCTCGTCTCGCACGCCCTCGTCGTGCTTGGGATCGAGGTAGCCCGGAAAAACCTGCGGCCCCTTGACCAGGACCAGGCCGCTCGTCCGGGGCGGGCAGATCGCCGCGCGATTGCCGGGGTCGAGGCTGACGATCCGCGTCTGGGCGAAGGGTGCCCTGAACCCCACGCTTCCCTGCAGCGGCGTCCCACGGCCCGGGTTGAAGGCGATCGCCGCCGCCGTCTCGGTCATCCCGTAGGTTTCGTAGAGCCTGATCCCAGTCCGCTCCAGGAATCGCTCGCTCACGGCCCGGGGGCAGACCGCCCCGCCTGTCAGCCCCATCCGGACGGAGGAGATGTCGAAGCCCGCCGTCGGTATGTCGGCCAAGGCCGCGATCGATGTCGGAACGCCGGTCACGATCGTGACGCCAAAGGCCTCGACCGTCTTCCAATAGGTCCGCAGCGCCTCCTTGTCCCTGAGGCTGTAGGGCGAGGGATAGATCACATGGCCGCCGGCCGCCATGACCGAGAGGCCGGCCGTAAGGGTCCCCCCGACATGAAACAGAGGGAAGCCATTGATCACGACGTCATTCTCGTCCAGCCCGTGCACCTGGGCAAAGCTCCAGGCGGCATGGATCTGATTGCCATGGGTCAGGCGCACCAGCTTGGGGCGGCCCGTGGTGCCGCCCGTATGGAAGAGCGCGCAGACGGTATCGCGGGTTGATCGGGTGTCGAATTCCAGCGCGTCGTCCCGGTGCCTCCCGGCCGCCTCGGCGAAGCCGATCGCCCGACCGCCGGCCGGCGCCTTCCCCAGCACCACGACCTGCTTGAGGGAGGGCATCCGGTCAATGACGGATTGCGCCTTTTGCCAGATCGCCGCATCGACCTCCCCAGGCGATATGACGAGCACGGCGGCCTTCTCGGCGGCCAGCAGATCGGCGATGACCTCGGCGTTCAGCAGATAGTTGATCGAGCTGGCGACGCCGGCGGTTTGCGCGCCGAGAAGTGCCTCCAGCATTCCGTCGACAATGGGGCTGAGGAACGCGACGGTACCGCCTTCTCTCTGGTCCAGCAGGCTGTGAAAGAGGTTCGCCGCCCTGATGGTCTTTGCAAGAAGATCCCGATGGGAGAGGGTTGTCGCCGAGCCAGCATATCCCCCCGCCGGAATTGTCGTCAGGGCAGGCCGCTCGGGATGCAGATGCGCCGTCGCCCGCAGCAGATCGAGCAGGGTCCGGGCGGGAATCAGCGCGTCATAGGGCTCGGCCTCCAGCGCCTCGATATCCGCGATCGCCACGATATCGCGTGTCGCCTTCGTGGTCTTCAGGGGAGCGGGGCCGGGCGGCATCAGTGGACCGCCGCATACATGATCGTTTCCTCGTCGGCTTCCACGCCCGTGAATTCCTCGACGATGCGCCCCTGCCGCGACACCAGGATGCGGTCGGAGAGATGGAGGATCTCCGGCAAATAGGATGAGATGACCATCACCGCGAGATCCTGGTCGGCCAGCTTGTTGATCAGCTGGTGAATCTCGGCGATGGCGCCGACATCGACGCCCCGCGTCGGCTCGTCGAAGATGATCAGCTTCGGCTTCTGGGCCAGAGCCTTGGCGACGACCACTTTCTGCTGGTTGCCGCCGGAGAGCTCGATCACCCGGGCATCGGCGTTCATGACCCTGATATTGAGCGCCTTGGTCCATTCCTCGGCGAGCGCCGTCATCTCCGCAACCCTGACGACTCGCGATTGGTTTTGCCCGCCCGCGACGGCGCCCAGATAGATGTTCTCCGCCACCGACATCGTCTCGAAGAAACCCTCGAGCTTGCGATCCTCCGTCACATAAATGATGCCGTCGCGCACGGCCGGCCGCGGCACCCGGTATCGGACGGGAGATCCTTCGAGCCGCACCTGGCCGCCGTGAAAGAAATCGCGCTTCATCACCCCGGACACCACTTTCGCGGTTTCCGTGCGGCCCGAGCCGATCAGTCCGAAGACCCCGGTGATCTGTCCGGCAAAGACGGAAAACGTGGTGTTCCGGACCAAGGTGCCCATGGAGAGGTTCTGGACACTCAGGACCTTGCGGCCGGCGGGCCGGATCTGCCGCCGGCCGGCCTTGCCGTAGAGCTCTTCCGACAGCGTCCGGCCGACCATCGAGCGGACGATCCGGCCCCGGTCGAAGCTCGATGTCGCATCCGTGACGACATGCTCGCCGTCCCGCAGGATCGTGATCCGATCCGAGATCTGAAGCGCCTCCTCGACCGCATGAGAAATGAAGATGATCGAGACGCCGTTCGTTTTGAGGCGCTTGACCAAGGCGAAGAAGTGATGCTTCTCCTCGGGCGTCAAGGTCCCGGTGGGTTCGTCGAAGATGATCGACTCTCGCCTTGTGGTGAACCGCGCGGGCGATCTCCACCATCTGCTTCTGGCCCGCGCCCAGGCTCGAGACCAGCGCCGCCGGATCGACGGGGAAATTCAGGGATTGCAGAAACTGTTGCGCGGCGATGTAGATCCCGCGCAGGCGGTTGAACCACCGCGCATCGGCGAGATACAGGTTCTGAGCGACGGTGAGGGAAGGCACCAGGCTCGTCTCCTGGTAGACCATGGCGATGCCCTTTCTGAGGGCATCTGCGGGGCTCGTCAGCTCGACGGGCGCCCCATCCAGCAGGACCCGTCCCGAGGTCGGCGAGACGACACCGGCCAGCATTTTGGTCAGCGTCGACTTGCCGGCGCCGTTCTCTCCGAGAAGCGCATGCACCTCCCCGCGCTCCAGCGTGAAGGTCACATCCCTCAGCGCCGGCACACCGCGATACTCCTTCGTTCCATCCCTGAGCTCAAGAATGACCGTCATGGCGCGCCCGACGTGTCGCCGGATCGGATCTCCAGCCGGGCGATGACATCGTCCCCTCGCGATGCGACGTAGAGGTGGTCGTCATGAAAGACCGCGCCGACGATGCCATGGGTCGAGCCATCAGCGCGGCTCTGGAAGCTATCCAGAGGAAGCCAGTTCTCATCCAACTTGACGACCATCCCGAAGGACGGGGTCGGCGCCCAGGGCTTCAGGATTCCCAGATGCTTGACGCCCCCACCCTGCAGGGGCTCATAGAATGACCGCCCTGCCCGCAAGCTCGGCGCCACCCAATATCGAGTCTCGACTTCGGCCAGCATGCGCCGCCGGTAGCCCGGCTCGCGCAGGATGAACTCGACGAGCTGGCTTCGTGGCGCGAAGACGGACAGGAGGTAGCCCTGCTTGCCGTCCCGGGAGATTTGACCGGGGTATCCCGGAAGATCGTCCAGCGCCAGGTCGAGGAATTTCCCTGTCGCCCGATCCAGGCGGATGAGGCGGTGCCGCCAGGCTTCGGAGACGATCAGCGTCTCTCGATTGGCGACGATGCCGGCGGGGAAAGCCAGGCGGTCGATGATCCGATGGCGGCTTCCGGAAGCCGGATCCAGCAGCCAGACGGATCCCGAGGCATTGCGTTCCATGAGATCGCGTTGCCAGTTCGATGGGCTGCTCGACGACGAGCCATGGCAGACATAGAGGCCGTCCTCGGTTCCCTCGATTGCGGTTGGACAGCGCGCTTCGGCCGTGGGGTCGAATGTCGCGCCGTCGAAACGCCCGCCGATGACCTCGATGGTTCCGTTCTCGAGCCCGACGGCGATTCCCCCCGCCGCCCGGCCCAAGCAGGAGATGGCGGACTTTGCCTTGTGGACGAGCGTCCAGGCGCCAGGGGCGTCCAGGCGCCGGATCTCATCGCCGGCGCTGACCAGCACGCCCTCGGGCCCGGCGATGATCCCGCTGGGGCGGCTGATCGGGATGCGGTGGGACGCCTCGTCAAGCCGGCGATTGGGCCGAAGGGCGCCATCCAGCGCGGGGATGGTGATCGCGCTCTCGCCGCGCCCGAGCGCCGCGTCCAAGATCCTGGTGAAGGCGAATGTCATGCGCCGCCCCAATAGGACCGCGGGCCGGTCCAGCTGGGATCAGCGCCCCGGAGCGGCAGCTTGCCGATGCGGTTGTTGAGCAGCCCGCCGATGTAGAGATGCCCCTTGTGCTCGCGCATCGAGGTAATCATCGGGTGGTTCTCGCCGCCGAGATCCCACATCACCTCCAGAATGCGCCCCTCGTCGTCGAAGCGCAGGACGCATCCCGTATTGATGTTCGGAAACAGCCACTCGTCGGGCGCCACCCGCCGCGCCATCCGCCGGCGGAATCCCGGCATCTTCAAAGCGAGATCCAGGGACGGCGTGCGCATCCCCACCAGGGCCAGCCAATAGCTGCCGTCGGATGCCCGATTGATGTTGTCGGGGTATCCCGGGAGATTGGGGATGAGCGGCACGACAGTGCCGGCTTTCGGGCCGTCGAAATAATACCGGCTCACCCGGCATCCCCAGGTCTCGGCGAACATGAAGGAGACGCCGTCATGGGCCATGCAGATCCCGTTCGGGAAGATCAGGTTCCGCAGCACGGTGCGCGTGGTTTTCTTGTTCGGGTCGTAGCAGATGATCCGGCCGTTGCCCCGTGATTCCAGGCAATCCACGGCCCATTCATGCATCTCGTAACGGATGGTCGCTTCGCTGAAGAAGACGCGGCCATCCCTTGCGATATCCAGATCGTCGGCCAGCTTGAGGCGCGAATCGTCAATGATCGAGAAGGGTGACCGATTGGTCTCGTCGGTCAGCTTGGTCACCTGCCGGTCCATGCCGATCCGATACAGCCCCATGCCGCCGATACAGCACAGCAAAGCGCCGTCCTTCGCGAAGGCGAGCCCCAAGGGGCGTCCGCCGACATGGGCGAAGACCTCCTGCCGGCGATAGTCGGGTGCCAGGAATCGAACGATGTCCCCGGTGCGGGTCCCCGCATAGATATGGTCATCGTCGTCGAGGATAACGTCCTCCGGCCCGTCGACCTCGCCGAGACCGATCAGCGAGACGTCCCGCAGTCTGTCGTTCAGCGCATAGGGCGAGGATGACTCCCGATCCGTGCCGAAGGTCTCGGGTAGGCTCTGGAAAGTCGGCGAGACATAGACCTTGGCCAGCACCTTGTGGCGGTTCTTGAGCCAGCGCACATCGATGCCGACCGCGAGCAGGAGGATGAAGCCGAGAATCAACGAGTTGGCGCCGCTCGCGATACCCAGCCGCACCAGCCCGTTGATGATGAGCATGACGATGATGGCCCCGAAGACGGCCTTCGCCGCCGAGCCGCGCCCACCGCCCAGGCTGTTTCCGCCGAGGACCGCGGCGGTCAGAGCCGTGATTTCCAGTCCGAGACCGGTATCCGAGCCGGCGCCGCCAAGCCTGGCGGCGAAGATGAAGCCCGCGAGCGCCACCAGAATGCCCGATGTGACATAGGTGAGGCATACGACGCGTCGAACCGGGATGCCGACATTATGGGCCGAACGGCGCATGCCGCCGACGGCCATCAGCTGCCAGCCGGGACGCGTCCGGCTGAGCAGGATATGGGCGAGCACGGCAACCACCAGAAAAAGCGCGAAGCTGAACGGCACGCCGACGACCGTTCCCTCACCCAGATATGTCCACAGATCGGAATCGACGAACCCGGCGGAGATGCGCACGGCCAGGCTCAGCAGCATCATGTCCACGATCGCTCGCACGATGATCAGCGTGACGAGCGTCGTCAGGAAGGCGCGCAGGCGCAGATAACCGACCAGGATGCCGTTCACCAGCCCGACCAGGGCGCCGACGGCCAAGGCCAGGATGAAAGTCAGCCAGAGCGGCAGCCCATAGACGTTCAGAAGCGCCAGCGTAGTGATGTTCGAGAGTGCGAAAGTCGATCCGACGCTCAGATCGATGCCGCCGGCCAGCATGACGATCATCATGGCGACGACGATGAGGCCGAACTCGCCGAGCTGGCGGGTCAGCGTCGTCAGGCTGCCCAGGCTGAAGAAGTCCGGTATGAAATGGCCGAATCCGGCAACCACGACGATCAGCACGAAGACGGGAATGGCGTTGTCGATCCACCGCTTGGCGAGGATCTCGCCAAGGACGTGATCCGGGATCAGCCTGTAGCGCCAATAGGTGGCGGTCTCTGCGAGGGACATGATGGGCTCGAGGTCAGGCGGTGTTGACCATGAAACCGGCGGCGGCCCCGCTATCTCCGAGGTCGCCGCCGGCAATCGTGGCTGGGGTTACTTCTTCGGCTCGAGGGTCCAGCAGGAGCCGGGCTGCATCGTGTCCTTGGTGAGGATGGTCAGCGGCGTGAAGAGCGTCGTATGCGTCGCGCCTGGCTTGGGCTTGTTCTGGAGAAGATTCTTGATCATGTCGGAGATGTCGCGCGCCTGGCTCGGCACGTTGTAGACGACGACCTCGCTGAAGGAACCGTTGGCCAAATTGTCGCAAGCCGCCTGGTTGCCGCCGCCTTGCGTGATCAGATAGACGTTCTTCTTGGCTTCCTTGATGGCGGCGGCCGTCCCGACATCCATCACATCCCAGAACCCGACGGCACCGCAGAGATCGGGATTCTGCTGCAGGGCGGTCGCCATGATGGTCCGGGCCTTCGTCGCATCCCAATCGGCGGCCTGGTTGGACACGACCTTTATCTCGGGGTGCTTCGAAAGCACGTTGTCGATCCCCTTCATCTGATAGGCGCTCGCCGCGGCGGTCAGCACACCCTGGGTGATCGAGACCTTTCCGCTGCCGCCATTGGCCGGCGAGCACTTCTCCACCAGACGATTGCCCAGATACTCGCCCATGCCGACATAGTCGGCGCCGGCGAATCCGTCGGTCGAGTAGCTCGACCGCATATTGACCTGGATGACATAGATGCCCGCCGCCTCGGCCTTCTTCAGGAGCTTCGCATAGGACTGGACGTCCGGGTTGTGGATGACCATCACATCCGGCTTTTCCTCGATCAGGGAGGCGATGGCCTGCGCGCCTGCATCCGTGCTCCAATTGGGATCGCGGATCTCGAAGGTGACGCCCAGCGGCTCCAGGTTCTTGCGGATTCCCGCGGCCCAGCCTTCGGTCAGATCGAAGCCCATCGCGACGGGTACGAAGGCGACCTTCTTGCCTTGGAAGGCCGCGTAGTAGGATGCGCGCGCGGGATCGTCGATGCCATCGGCCAGAGCGGCCGTGCCGGCGAGCCCGACGGCCGCCGCCAGCAGCAATGCTTTGATGCTTTTCATGATTTCCTCCCTTGTGAGTTGCTCATTGATCAGATGTCGCCTTGTTGGGACGTTTGCTCGTCGCGCGGATTGATGATGGTGTCGGCGACGATCGCGGCGAGCAGGATGACGCTCTTGATCACGTTCTGGACGGTGTATTGGATGTTCATGATCGTCATCCCGTTGATCAGGATGCCGAT
Source organism: uncultured Alphaproteobacteria bacterium (assembly GCA_963757155.1). GTDB lineage: Bacteria > Pseudomonadota > Alphaproteobacteria > Dongiales > Dongiaceae > DASXQK01. The sequence continues at coordinate 242,937 of CAVWQS010000040.1, read as the reverse complement.
GAGGAGCGTGCCGACGATGACGTTGCGGATTCCGCCGCGGCCGCCCGAGAGGCCGATTCCGCCCAGCACCACGACGAGGATGATGTCGTAGACGAAGGTGGAATTGGCGATGCGAGTGTTCATGCTCGCAACCGACGTCGCCGTGACCAGGCCCGCCAGGAATCCCACCAGCGCCGAGAGCACGTATTGCATCACGATGATCGGGCGGACCGGCAGGCCGGTGATCCGGGATGTCAGGGTGTTGTCGCCGATCGCGCGGATGAAGCGGCCGGATTTGATGTAGCGGAGAAACAAGGCGGCGACCGTGCAGACCGCGGCGAACAGGATCACGGGGATCGGGACGATGCCCAGATGTCCCGTGCCGATCCAGGCGATGGAACGCGCCGCCTCGGGCAGATAGATGACATCGAGATCGATGAGGAAGAACCGGCCGAAACCGTAGATCAGCGTCCCCATCGCCAGCGTCGCGAATATGGCGGGGATTTCGATATAGGCGATCAGGAAGCCGGTGATCGCCCCGACGGTCAGAGAGAACACCAGTCCCAGAGCGAGGCCGCCGGCCAGCGGCATGCCATGGGTCACCAGCTGGAGTGTCCAGGCCAATGAGACGGCCATGAGGGCGACGAGCGACAGGTCGATGCCTCGGCCGATCACGACCAGACCCATGGCAACGCCCAGGATGCCCACCACCGAGACGCTGCGGACGAGGGACAGGAGGTTGTCCGCGGTCAGAAAGCCCGGAAGGAAGAGGGCGAAGGCCACCAGCAGTATCAGCGAGAACAGAAGGACGATGCGCTCTTGCGTCAGATGAAAGACGCGAAACATGGACACTCCTCCACCCCGACGATCCATCGGGTCACGGTCCTTGGCCTCTGAAGGCCATTTGCCGTGGTCTGCGGAGTATCACCTGTCGCAAAGGGGTTCTTGCTTAGGCGCGCAAGATTCTTGCTTGACTGTGCACTTGAGGCTTTTTTTGTTGCCGCCTTATTTGGGAAGGCCGATGATAGGATTGTGAGGGCTCAAGAATAAGGAAATGCAGAGCCTTTCGACTTGATCATGCATGACCATCGGCGTCACCCCCAGGGAGCCATCAAGGCCCCGGTGATGAGAGCCCAGGGAGGGAAATGTGGATCTGGTCTTCTCGACAGAAGCCTTGGCTCGGGCAAAGCGCTACGCCGCGTGGCGCGACGCGATTTGCGACGTCTACGTCAACGTCGACGTCCACGCCGAGGATCAATCCAACTACGATGGCTTCATCCGCGAGTCGCAGTTCGGCGCGGTCGCGGTAACGGACATCCTGCTGTCGCATCAACAGATATCGCGACGGCGCTCGCATTTATCGCGGCTCGACAAAGACTGCTACTACGTTCAATTCATTCAGACCGGGAATCTCAACGTCCTTCAGTCCGGCGCGACGCTCTCGACCAATGCCGGGACCGGCGCGCTCTTCTGCGCGTCGGAGCCCTACGACCTTCAGTGCCTCGGCAAGATTTGGTCGTACTACATGGAATTGCCGCGAGAGGCCTTCGCCTCCCGCTTCGCGAAGGACCGGATTCCGCTCTCGGCGACCATGAGCACGGGCCGCGGTCTCGGCCGCATCGCCGTCGAATTCTGCGCGATGCTGGCCTCCCAAGGCGCCTCGCTCGATGCTTCCGTCCGCGCGCGGCTGGGTGACGAGCTGATGGACGTCCTGGCGCTGGCCTTCGATTCGGCGCAAGGCGAGGAGCCGCTGTCGGACCAGACCGTGCAGAAAGCGCGGCTTCGATCCGTCAAGGCGTGGCTCGAGGATCACCTCTGCGAACCCGACCTCAGTCTCGAGGCGATCGCCAAAGGCAATGCGATCTCGCTGCGCTACCTTCACGCGCTCTTCAAGCTCGAGGGAACATCGGTCTCGAATTGGATTTGGAACCGGCGGCTGGAGCGGAGCTACCACATGCTGCTCAACAGCGATCATGACGCGCACTCGCTGACGGAGATCGCCTATCGCGTCGGCTTCAACAGCTCCTCCCACTTCAGCACCAAGTTCCACCGCAAGTTCGGCGTCCGGCCCTCGGATGTGAAGCACGGGAATTCGGGCTGATCCCTGGCCTGCAACCCTCGCTCTCTATGCCGTCATGGTCGGCGCAGGCCGACCATCCACGAGTTTGCCGGCCGTAGACTGGGTCTTTCTTCTGTTTGCCGATTGGCCAAAAGCTTGTGGTCGCCAAGAAATAAAATGGGTCACGGAGGACGCGGAGGGATTCCAGAGGTCACGGAGGAGAAAGACCGGCGCCCCTCACTCCTACTTCTCCGTGCAACTCCTCCAAGAACTCCGTGTCCTCCGTGTCAAAATACCTGCAGTCGTACCGACCAGATTCTCTCGTCGGCAACCCAGGCCGGCATCGGATCAAGGGCTGGCAAACTCGTGGATGGTCGGCCTGCGCCGACCATGACGGAATAGAGAGTAAGGCTCGCGGGCTACAACCGGACAGCCGTGTCTCCGGACATATGCGCCGTCTTCACAAGCTCACTTTCTAGACCCGCCCAGGGCCGGCTTCCGGATTCAACTGCTCAAGCGCCCTCGCGCTGCCGCTCGGCCAGCGTATCAGGGCTGCCTTGCCCAGATCGGTGAGGTCATAGAGGCCGCGCTCCACGCGCACGAACCATCCGTAGACATTCCGCAAGAGGATCTTCGGCGCATCGGGCGTTTCAGGCTTGATGTCGCGCGGACGCCGCGGCCCGGCCGACAGCGCGGCGGCACAGGCGAGCGCCTGCTGACGATACGCCGTCATGATGGGTGACCTGCTGCCGCCGCCGAGGGCGGGATCGCCTTGCCGGCGCCGGTGCTCCTCGACAAGCCTCGATCGCCGCCGGGAATCGCGGCGCGGGCGCCAAGGGCCCGGCTCGACCAGTACCTCCACATGACCGGATGCCGAGACGCCCAGCAGCCCGAATCCAAGAAGCCGGCAGAGCCGCCGCGCGCGGGGATCTTGCTCTCGCCCGCGGCCGCGCTTCGAAAATCGCACCGCCAGCCAAATCTCGTCGGAGGCTACCGTGCGATCCACGCCCTGTAGCACGAGGTCCAAATTGAAGCTGAGTTTCAGCTCCCCGACCACGACGACCGGCGGGCTGTCCCCGCGCAGGGCAACGAGGTCGCAGCCGCAGATCTCCCCCTTCACATCGAATCCGAGGGTCTCGAGGAACCGTTTGACGGGCAGATAAAGCGAAGTCTCCAAGACACCAGCTCCCTCCGGAGCCGGGAGCTTATCCCAATGGGTTCGAGTTGCTGAAATTGCCTGACGACGCCCCGGCAGAGGATCCGGTCAATGACGACCGCAATCTCGATCTGTAGGCTTGTGCCTGCCTCGGGCTTCGATACGAAGGTGACATCCGCTCTGGATGTTCGACCGTGCATTCATTCTGGAGACGCGGCTTGCTAGTGTCATGCGACAATGCCTTCCCCAATCCCGGAGATGGTTCGATGCATCGATCTCGCATGAACGGCTTGTTGATCGATTGTAAGATCGACGATATCGACGCGGCCGCGCGCTTCTGGGCCGAGGCGCTGGGCCGTCCCGTGGATCCCAGTCATCCCGGCAGTCGCGGCAATTACCGTATGCTCGAGACCCCGCCGGGCGAGCTCAGCGTTCAAATCCAGCGCGTGGACCATGAAAGCCGCATCCACCTGGATATAGAGACCGACGACATTCCTGCCGAAGTCGCTCGGCTCGAGAAGCTCGGCGCAAAGATCGACACGCGCATGGAGCGATGGGTCGTCATGCGCGCGCCTACCGGGCAGCGGTTCTGCGTCGTACGCGTGCAACGCGCGGGGTTTCCGGGGAACGCCACGGCGTGGGATTAGGTTGACGGAAGACCAGTTACAGGCCGCGGAGGAGCGGCCTGCAACTGTATCCCACGCGATCAGCTCCGGGCCGCTTTGATCCAGCCTTGCCAGTCGCTCTGATGCTGGTCCAGCCACTGATCGACGGCCTGGTCGAGGCTCTTTCCCTCCTTGTCCACCGCGTAGATCATTTTCTGCTGATCCTCCGCATGCAGCTGGAACGCTTTCATCAGGGCGAAGCCGGCTGGCCATTTTTGCTCGAAGCCCGACCACACCACCTTGATCACCGGCGGTGCGACGATGCACGCCTTCAGATCGTTCGGATCGCAAGGCGGCATCTTCAGCCACTCGACCGGCACTTGCGCCAGGACCCAGTGCGGCGACCAGAAGCGCATCAGCAAGGGCTTGTGCTCCGCGACGGCAGACTGCAGCTCGGCGACCAGGGCGCCTTCAGACCCGGCGGGAACGGGGGTGAAGGGAATACCGGCGTTCTTCAACTCCAGGCCGCTTGCCGATCCCCAGTCGGCCGGGTAGTCCACCAAACGGCCATCCGGGAGGGTTTCCGGGGTGGCGAGCGCCTGGGCACAGGCGGGATTCTTCAAGGCCGTCCAATCCGGCAGCCCGGGGCAAACGGCTTTGGTATCGGCCGTGTAGATCCAGCCGTCCCGGCTGTCGAGACCGAGCTCTCCGATCTCCTGCAGTTTCCCTTCGGCCTTCGCCTTGGGATAGACGTCGCCGAGATTGCTCGGCCAGACCTCCGGGGAGAGCGAGATGACGCCGTTGGCGATGCCGGTGAACTGCGGCAGGGTGCCCGCGGTGACATATTCGACTTTGTAGCCAAGCTTCTCCAGCAACTTGCCCGCGATATGCGCGGTCAGGTTCTGGCCGGTCCACTCGTTGAGAGCGATGTTGATCGGCGTGTTCGTGTCGCCCAGCGGTTGCGCCATGGCACCCGTCGCCGTCGACAACGCAAAGGTGATCGGAATGGCCCATAGGGCCGTTTTCATCTTCGCAAGCATGAGCTCTGTCCTCCCTTGTTTGATCGTCTTCCGTGAAAGGCTGCCGCAAGCCCCGGCCTTCATGGCGACGGCCGCGCTGGAACGCTGATTGGCGCGATGATGCCCGCCAGCATGCCGCCGTCGACGGGCAGCTCCGCACCCGTGATCATTTGAGCGGAGTCCGATGCGAGAAAGAGAATGGCCTCGGCGATATCCCGCGGCTTCGGCAGCTTGCGCATCGGCACGACGCTGGTCAGCCCGGCGAGCGCCCTCTCGCGTCCGCCGACGGCGGCCGCGAAGACGTCGAGCATTTCCGAATCGACATAAGTCGGGTGGACGGAATTGCAGCGGACGGGCAAGGCTTTGGCGGCGCAGTACATCGCGACGGCCTTGGTGAGCAACCGCACCGCCCCCTTGCTGGCGGCGTAGGCAACCGCATCATCCGCACCGATATTGCCGTAGACCGAGGAAATATTGACGATGGCGCCGGAATTGCGCCTTGCCCGCATCGCCTCGACGGCGAAGCGGCAGCCCAGGAAGCTGCCCGTGGCATTGACATCCATCATGCGCTGCCAATCGGCCAAAGCGAAGCTGATGAAGTCCCCGTCGAGCCAGATGCCGGCCGAGTTCACGAGGATATCGAGTCTGCCCGCGCGCTGAAGAATCGCCTCGACGGCTGCCGACCAGGAGCGCTCTTGCGTGACGTCCAGCGGGACGAAGCAGGCCGACGGGCCGATCTCTGCGACTGCCTCCCTGCCCCTATGCGCATCGATATCCGCGAGAACGACTTCGGCACCTTCGCGGGCAAACAGGCGTGCGGTCTCCCGGCCGATCCCCGAGGCAGCCCCGGAGATGAGGGCGACCTTGCCGCTGAGACGTCCAATCTCCGGCGCCATGAGAGCCTTCCCTAGCGATCGATGTCTGAAGGCTATTGAGGTGCCGGAGTGCGGACAATGTGCCGACGGTCACTATCGGGCTCACGGCGCGCTAAGGGCGGGGAGAAGTCCCGTTGCGCAGGCGCCTTGGATGGCGCGCCGATGGATGAAGCGGAGCCGACCAGAAAGGCCGTCAGATCGGCTCAGTCCCTTGCGGCGGCTGCCCGACGCAGATGATCGCTCCATGCTATTTGCGGAATGCGATGATCGAGATAGTCGGCCATTTGCGCCAGCGCTTCCGGCGCGCTCACTTCGCCTGGACGCAAGCCCAGCCTCAGCCACAGGCCATCGATGAGGGAGGTGATCCCGAGGGCGACGGCTTCACGCTGGTCTGACGGGAGGAGGGCGGAGAGGGCCGTCATCAGGTTCGAGCGCATGCGGGCATGGACGACGCGCTGGATGCGGGCAAGCTGTGGCTCGCGGGGAACCTCGGCGCAGAGGACAAGCCAGGCATGACAGATCGCCGGCGTGAAGAACTCGGTGCTGAAATTGCCCGCGATGATCGCCCACAGCCGCTCATCGGGGCTCAGCGCCAGCCGCATCCGTCTGATGACCCCATCGCGCAGCAGGGCGTTGGAGTGGCGCATCGCATGCTCGAAAAGCTGCTGCTTGGTCTTGAAATAGTGGAGGACGATGCCCTTCGACGCCCCTGCCTTCAGGGCAACCTTTTCGATCGTGGCACCCGCCATGCCCTCGGTCTGGAGGACTTCATAGGCAGCCTGGCGCAGCTCCCGGCGGCGGATCTCGCTGATTTTGTGAGTTTCATGTCTCATCTTGACATTACTGACCAACTGGATCAATAATTGACCAATCGGTCAATCAGCGGGTTACCAGACAGGAGGAAGGAATATGGGCCTTCTTTCGGCGCGGACTACGAATGCCAAGGCGCCTCTTTGGCCGCCGAGCGCCCTCGATGTACTGCGCAGATCGGCCGACGCCGATGTCTGGGAGGCTATCGGGACCGCCAGCGAGGCGATCGGTGAGGAGACATTCTACGATCGGCTGCTCGAGGTGCCGGCCGCTCTGGTCGAATCCGACCTTCTCTCCTTGGTACGCTATTCGAGCTTCGGCGCGCCGGATCTCGTAATCCCCAGAGAAATTCGTGCCGAGGTCGCTGCACCCTACAATTCCGGCCTCTACGCTTTCGACCCCTTCCATCACTACTGGCGGACCGTCGCCCGACCGACGGTCACATCGCTGCGCCGGCTTGCGCCTGCCGAGATGTGGAAGAGCCGCTACGCTCTCGAATTCATGCGCGCCGCCCGCATCAGTGACGAAATCGCGGTGTTCCTGCCGCCGCTCGGCGGCGCAAGCCCGACCCTGATCCTCGATCGGTCGAAGGGCGGGTTCACTAGCTCGGAACTCGCCCGCGTCGAGCGCGTATTCCCGCTTCTGGCGGGTCTCCACAACGCGCATCTCAAATCGATCGTCAGCCGGGGCATGATCGCCCATGCCGCGGAGAAACCCCTGCGCCTGGTCGATCGCAGCGGCAAGGAGCTCGCCGCCAATCTCGCGTGGAAGAGGCTTGCCGAGGATCCCAAAAGCAAGCTCATCGAGGCTATGGCCGAGCTCGCCACCTCTGGCGCAAGCGAAGTCGCCCTAGCCGATGGCCGTCTTCTGATCAGGTCCTCGCTAGCGCTCGATTTCGGCGCTGCCCCGGGTGGCCTGTGCTACCAGGTGGAAGTGCCGGCCCTCTCCAGCCCCCGTGCACCTTGCGATAGCTGGCTTGCGCCACTGACGCCGCGCGAAAGGCAAATCGTCACGCTGACTCTCGAGGGCCATCCCATCGCCGGCATTGCCAAACGTCTCGGCGTCGCGCCCGGCACCATCAAGAACCATCGCCTGCGCGTCTATCAGAAGCTCGACATCACGACCGAACGAGAACTCTTCCTGACCCATATGCAGCATCTGCCAGGGGCCGGGCGATGACATTGCCCGTCACGCCGCCGCCGAGGCAACCTCGATCTCGGTGACCCGCGGCACCGGCAGCCAATCCCGGCCGGCGCCCCGGGCGCGGGCCCGCTTGGCACCTCGGCGCATCTCGCTATCGAGCTCCGCGAAATAGATATCCTGATCGAGCTGCATGGTGTGGCGCACCGAAGCGTAGTAGCGCCCCATATGCTTCTTCTCATCGGTGAGGATCGTTCGCTCCTGTTCCTCCACCTCGGGCAAGGCATAGTCGCCGGCGAGATAGGCGGCGACCCATTTCGATTGACGATCGGCGAGCGCGAAAAGCGTGATGCTGGGTTGTGCCAGGGCGATGAAGAACAGATTGGGGATGCCGGGCTTCATGACGCGCTTGAAGAGGGGCAGCCGATTGGCAGGTGCCGAGATGAAGGACGGATCGAAGAAGGGAAAGCTGACCTTGTAGCCGGTCGCCCAGACGATGATATCGATCTTCTCCCGGCGCCCGTCCTCGAACAGGACGGAATCTCCGGCCAACTCCCGGATGCCAGGCCGCATCTCGATGTCGCCGGCGGCGACATAGGACGGCAAGGTGTCCGACACGGAGATATGTGCCTCGAAGAGGCGATGGTCCGGCTTCGGCAGACCGTAGTCCTCCATATACCCGACGGTGGTGTGATAGATCCTGCGGCCAACCCAGCGCTGCAGCGACAGCGGCAGCCAGGGATAGAGCTTGCCCTTGTCCGCCGGCTTGCCCAGCAAGTAGCGTGGGAAAATATGAGCGCCTCGCCGCGTGCTCACGAAGAGCTTCTCGGCGATGTGGCGCGGGCAGAGCTCATTGGCGATATCCATTGCCGAATTGCCCATCCCGACAACGAGAGCGCGCTTGCCCCTGAAGTCGAACGGGGTGAAGGGGTCGCGATAGGCATGCGAATGGATCTGCTGCCCGTCGAACTGCCCGGGATAAGCCGGCTCCGGCCAGCGGCAATCCCAGTGATGTCCGTTGCAGACGAACAGGGCGTCATAGGCGCGCGCCTGGCCATCGCCAAGACGGATCTGCCATATACCCTGCCCGTCGAGCTTAGCCTCGGTAACCTCCGTCTTCAGCCTGACCTTGCCGGACAGTCCGAAATGCTCGATGTAGCCCTGCAGATAGGAGAGCACCTGCGTATGGTGGAGATAGTGGGGCGTATTGCCGGGCATCGGATAATCCGACAGCTGAAGCTGCTCCTTGGAGGTGTCGATATGCAGCGATCGATAGGCTGCCGACCGGCCGTTCGGATTCTCGAAAGCCCACTGGCCGCCGATCCGATCGCTCATCTCGAACCAATCGAATGGTATCCCCCGATCGGCAAGGGCCTTGGCGGTAACGATGCCGCTGCAGCCGGCGCCAATGATACAGCATCGGGGAAGAGCGGCGCGCTTCATGAGAGGCTCCGGTGAAATGATTATCGACCGCCGGCAGCCTATTCAGACCCCCCGGCGCCAGCAATGTGCCGATGGTCACCATCCCACATGGTCGATCAGGCCCCTGTTGCCGCCGCGCATCGAGATAGTGACCGTCGGCACCGTTGTTGCCGCGCCAGGCGCTGAATAGGCTCCCCGCGATCAGCAATCGCTTCCGGAGGCTTTCATGACGACCAAGCAATCGCCTCAGGATGGGGCCGCGGCGAAGCCCTCCGCCAAATTCCAGCTGCCGCCACTTCTTGCCGGCCGTCGGGCCATCGTGACGGGTGCGGCCCGCGGCATCGGCAAGGCCGTCGCCGACGCCTTCGCTGAAGCGGGAGCAACGGTGATACGGCTTGATATACAGGCATCCCGCGATGTCCACGGCTGCGATGTGGCCGATGAGGCATCCGTAGCGCGTGCCTTCGAGGACGCCGCAGCCTCGGGCGCTATCGACGACGTCATCCACGTTGCCGCCGTCGCCGCCATTGCCGCTTTGTCGGACATGTCGGCGGCCGAGTTTCGCCGCGTCATAGACGTGAACCTGACTGGCGCTTTCCTGGTCTCGCGGGAGGCTGCGCGCAAACTGCGTCGCGGCGGAAATCTCGTCCTTTTCGCTTCGCAATACGGCCTCAAGGGCTGGCCGCTGTGGGGGGCCTATTGTGCCTCCAAGGCCGGTGTCTTGCGGCTGGCCGACAGTCTCGTGGGCGAGCTCGCACCCCAGGGCATACGCGTGAATACGATCTCGCCCGGCACGGTCGACACGGAGATGGTGTCGGCGACCACCGCCGAAGTCGCGCGGCAGTCGGGAAGCGATGCCGCCAGCATTCGCGCTCGCTATGAAGCGGCGATCCCGATGGGCCGCTACGCGCGACCGGAAGAGATGGCCCATGTCGCCGTCATGCTCTGCTCCCCCTTTTGCTCCTATGTGAACGGCGCCAATATCGTCGTCGATGGCGGGGAGCTTTCGCGATGAGTATCGGGGCGCCGGCGCTTGTATGAAGGCCGCGCCGCTCTTAGGTTCCCAGATCAGAGGGGATAACATGCCTCAACGCGTCATGATCACAGCGGGTGGCTCGGGCATAGGCTGGGCCATTGCGACGGCCTTCGCCGATAGCGGGGCGAAGGTGCATATCTGCGATGTCGACGAGGCGGCGCTCGGCAAGGCAGCGAAAGAGTATCCAACGATAGCCGCGATGGCCCTCGACCTCACCGATGAGGCGGCAATCGACCGTTGGTTCGACGATGCCTTGGGCGATCTCAAGGGCATCGATGTCCTGGTCAACAATGCCGGCACCAAGGGGCCAACGGGCTATATCGAGGAGCTCAAGCTCGATGACTGGCGCAATTGTCTCAGCGTTTGTCTCGACGCGCAGTTTCTCTGCGCCCGGCGCGCCGCGCCCGTCATGAAGGGCCAGCGGTCGGGCAGCATAATCAATATCTCATCCACCGCCGGCCTCTACGGCTATGGCCTGCGCACGCCCTATGCCGCGGCCAAATGGGCCGTGATCGGCTTTACCAAGTCTCTCGCGGTCGAGCTCGGCCCCTTCGGCGTGCGCGCCAACGCGATTTGCCCGGGCATTGTCGAGGGAGCGCGTATGGACCGCGTGATCGAGGCCGAGGCGGAGAGCCGCGGCATATCATTCGACCTTGTTCAAAGGGAGTATATCCAAGGTCAGTCGATCAAGCGCTTCGCGAAGCCGGGGGAGATCGCCGATATGTGCCTCTTCCTCGCCTCGTCTGCGGCGGGGATGGTCACCGGCCAGGCAATCGCCGTCGACGGCCACAGCGAGACGTTCCATATCGGCATCTGACGTCAAGCAGCCCCACCAGGGTGCGATAGGGCCTGACCGCCTCCAGCTAGCCTTGGGAGGGCTGCGACGAAGCCACGGGCAGCGGCGCGGTTCTCAGAAGAAAGGGCACGGCGAGGATGAGCACGGCGCAGACGCAGAGAAGGGTGGGCAGGAAGCCGAGGGAGGACGCTGCGGCCGAGGCGAAGGCATCCGTCGACATCATGCCCAGGGAATAGGCGATATTATAGATGGCGTAGACGGCGGAATAGCAGGTCAGGCCACGCCGATCCACGGCATTGCCAAGCTCTGCCGTGGTGGGATTGAGCATGAAAGCGTAGGCGACGCTGACGAGGCACAGGCCGATCGTGGCGCCCACCATGCCGTGCAGCAGGCTGAGGCAAGGCAGAGCCAGCGCCATTGCCAGGGTGCCGGCGGCAATGACTTTTCTGATCGGCGCGCGCATCGACACCCAGCTGACGAACGGCGCGCTCAGCCCATAGGCAATTGTGGACAGGGTGACCACCAGCCCGATCTCGGTCGCGGAGAGGCCGTCTCGGCCGAGCTCTGCCGGCAGGAGCGGCTCCGTGATGCTCCATCCGATGGCCGCCAGAGCCACCGCCGCCGCCGGTACCAGGACCGCCCTGTCCGTGAGCAGATCGCCCCATGGCAGTGTCGATTGGCCCTCCGGCTTGTCCGCCGGCAATACGGCGAGCCGCAATATGGCATCGACTGCAATCAGCGCCGTCATCAGGGCGAGCGGCAGACTGTAGCCGCCGAGCTGGTCGAGCAAGCCGCCGGCGGCGGGACCCAGGATCGAGCCGGCCGTGCTGGCCACCAGGGCGTAGCCCATCATCTCGACCCGGCGCTTCACATGATAGGTGGCGATCAGCGACAGTCCCGCCGTCCAGGTGGCCGCAGCGGCGCCACCCTCGAGCAACCGGGCCAGGAACAGCATGGCAAAGTCGGCAGCGAACCAGAATAGCAGGACGCCGGCCGCCAGCAGAGCGACGCCACAGATCATCGAGCGCTTGAGGCCGATACGCACGCCCAGATATCCGAACACTGGCGTCGCCACGAGCAGGCCGATGGAATAGGCCGCATAAAGCAGCCCGAACTGCGACTCGCCCGCCAGCTTCACGGGCGAATAGAGGGTCAGGGGTTGAAAAGCCCCATACACGAGATAGTCCAGGAACAGGGCAAAGCCCACGACCCCCGTGATCCACCAGGATCTGCCGCTCCCCTCGCTGATGGAATCCGAACTTCCCCGTCCCACGCGACATCTCCGCTCTGCAACAATTCAGTGGTTGCGGCACAATGATAGATTGTATCTGGCAGCACCCTTGCCGACAAAGGCCAGGCTCGCCAGTGCCGGTAGCTTGTGGGTTGTCCGATTAAGGTAGCACGTCACTTGTCTGGCTTTAGGATCGCTCCCAGAGAGGAAGAGTCCGCCGAGGCCCGGAAATCGGAAGCGCGACGAGGTGCCCTCGAAGGAGGGTACGGCGGAATCTCAAGCCATTGAAAAAGGCTAGTGGGCCCGGCAGGGCTCGAACCTGCGACAACACCGCTATGAGCGCTCCGCGGGAGACCGGACTCCGGCGGAAATCCCAGGGTCTTCGATGAGTCTGCCGGAGGCACCACCCTTACAACTCCCAAAATTAGCCTTGAGGTATAACGCCGGAAGGCATCGGCGCAACCTGGGCCACTATCGCGCGCGCCTCGAGCGCAGCACGTTCAGAGACCGCCACTTGCTCTCGCCTGGCAGCTTGCAGCGCCAGCAGCGCCAGCCATTTACGCTATTACGAGTGACAGCGCGAGCTGCGGCGGAAGGACTACTCATCACTCTGCCGTCTTGCATCCAGCGACCGCCGTCAATCTTCGCGAAATAGCTCACCCCCTTATAGGGAAACGACAATTCGAGACCGGCTGGGAAGTTAACGCCGCAGTACCACCAATCTCTTCTTTCGCGCAGGATTGGCGAATCGACCGACGACTCCACGCCAGATGCTCGCTGCGGACTTGAAACAGAGTCGCTCTGAACGTTACCCAAGGCTCGAGCGGTGCCCGACTCCTCAGGTTGTTGAGGAGAGGCAGACTCGAGAACAGAGTTACAAGGGAACTCAGGTTTCGGAGGAAAGTCTTTTCGGTGCGCTTTCGAGTCATCATCGCGCGCTGACTCGCTGGTTACCGCGGAGTCATTTCTGTCAAAGGACTCACTGGAGTTTTCTACAGCAAGTGAGTCACATGTAGATGGCAGGCCACATATCTCACGCATGACACTATTCAAACTCTGATTCTCGCAAGTCTGGCAAGTCATAACGAGTTGATAGACGTCCGCGTCTACTTCATTTTTACCTAACATCGTTGCCTCCGGTGAAGATGTGGCGGATTTTAGTCAAATGTTGTGCCACTGATGTCTTTCAATGCCGTTGGCATGATTTTTTTTCTGACAACCGCCAGGGATCGTTGCGCGCTTATCAGCCGTCATCTGTCGGCGCCGCGACCAAATGCGGCGTTCCACAGAACTCGGCGGTCATCCGCACGCTCACCGAGACGGGGGGTGTAGCCAAATTCACTTGCGCAGGTGATTTGGTTCCAGCGGGCGCAACGCTGGGACCGCCCGTGACCCGCCAAGGGGAAGCCACGTGGGTGACTTCCGTGCATGTTGAATAGCCCGCGATGTCTCACTGCATCGCCCTGGACATGGCGGCTCGAGAGGCTTGGTGGGCCCGGCAGGACTCGAACCTGCGACAACACCGTTATGAGCAGCGCGTTCTGACCAACTGAACTACCGGCCCCCGCTCGGAAGATCGGTCATGGAATCTCTGGGAAGAGGTCACCTGTCACCGCCGAGATAAGATGTCCCAGTACCGAAAACATGTTGCACACTACGGCGCCGAGCGCGCTTTTACGTAATTCACCAGTTCTCGCTATCAATAGTAGGAGACCTCATCAATGACGCTCGAATGCATCAACCCGGATGATCTGCCGATTCCGGAAATGTACAGCCAGGTCGTTGTCGCGACGGGGAGCAAGTTGGTATTCGTCTCGGGCCAGCAGCCCGAAGACACACACGGCAAGCTCGTTGGCCATGGTGATTTTGTGGCTCAGACGCGCCTGGCGTTTGGCAATCTGGGCCGTGCGCTTGCTGCTGCCGGCGCCCGGCCTGAGCAAGTCTGCAAGATCACAATCTACGTCGTCGATTACAAACGCGACGAACACGTCCCGATCATCGAAGAGGCCCAGATAGCGCTGTTCGGAGATCACAAACCAGCAAACGTAGTGGTCGGAATAGCGACGATGTCCCCAGGCTACCTGATAGAGGTTGATGCGATCGCGGTCATCGACCACACCACCGAGAGCGACACAAGGACGCGGTAGATAGAGTGCTTGCGTTTGCATACCGCGACGCCCTTGATGAGGAGGGGGCGGAATCTCAAGCCATTGAAAAGATTGGTGGGCCCGGCAGGACTCGAACCTGCGACAACACCGTTATGAGCGGCGCGTTCTGACCAACTGAACTACGGGCCCCCGCTCAGATGTCAGATGGCAGGCATCAGGTATCAGACCGAGCGGCGGGACGCCACCCTTCTGATAACTGATGCCTGATTCCTCTGCTAGGTATCCAGGAAGCTGCGCAGCTTGCGGCTGCGGCTGGGGTGCTTCAGCTTGCGCAGCGCCTTGGCCTCGATCTGCCGGATGCGCTCGCGGGTCACGGAGAACTGCTGGCCGACTTCTTCCAGCGTATGGTCGGTGTTCATGCCGATGCCGAAGCGCATGCGCAGCACGCGCTCCTCGCGGGGGGTGAGGCTCGCCAGCACCCGGGTCGTGGTCTCGCGCAGATTGGCCTGGATGGCGGCATCGAGCGGCAGGACCGCGTTCTTGTCCTCGATGAAATCGCCGAGATGGCTGTCCTCCTCGTCGCCGATCGGCGTCTCGAGGCTGATCGGCTCCTTGGCGATCTTCAGCACCTTGCGCACCTTCTCCAGCGGCATGGCCAGCTTCTCGGCCAATTCCTCCGGCGTCGGCTCGCGGCCGATCTCGTGCAGCATCTGGCGCGAGGTGCGCACCAGCTTGTTGATCGTCTCGATCATATGCACGGGGATGCGGATGGTGCGGGCCTGGTCGGCGATCGAGCGGGTGATCGCCTGCCGGATCCACCAGGTGGCATAGGTGGAGAATTTGTAGCCGCGGCGGTACTCGAACTTGTCCACCGCCTTCATCAGGCCGATGTTGCCTTCCTGGATCAGGTCGAGGAACTGCAGGCCGCGGTTGGTGTATTTCTTGGCGATGGAGATCACGAGGCGCAGGTTCGCCTCCACCATCTCCTTCTTGGCGCGGCTCGCCTCGCGCTCGCCGCGCTGGATGATGCCCACCACGCGGCGGAAATCGGGGATCGGCAGCAGGGTCGCCGCACCGATCTCCACGATCTGGGTGCGGAGGTTCTTGGCGTCGTCGCGATATTTGCCGCTGAAATCGCGCCAGCCCTTGCCCGTCAACTTGGCGAGATTGCCGAGCCAGCGCGGATTGTGCTCGGAGCCGCTGTAGCGGGCGATGAATTCCTCGCGCTTGACCCCGGCCTTTTGGCCGAGGCGCAGGAGCTGGCCTTCGAGGCCGATCAGCTTGCGGTTGAAGTTGTAGACCTGCTCGACGAGCTGCTCGATGCGGCCGTTGTTGAGCTTGATCGTGCGCATATGGCCGCTGAGCTCGGCGGTGAGCTGGACGATCTTGCGCTCCGACTGGGGCGTGGGCTTCACGCCTTCGTTCGAGGTCTCCAGCCGCTTGTAGAGCAGCTTGTCGACCTTCTTGAAGGTGACGGCGATCTTGTCGAGGGTCTCGATCACGCTGGGCAGAAGTTCCTGCTCCATGGCGGCGAGCGAGACATTCGCCTCCTCGCCGGCTTCGCCTTCCGCTTCGCCCTCGACCTCGGGCGGCTCGACGACCACCGCGACCTCGGCCGGCTCGCCTTCGACAGCCTCGCCCTCGGCGGCGACGGCGGCCGCGGCCGGATCGGGGGTGCCGCCATAGGTGGCATCGAGATCGATGATGTCGCGCAGCAGCATCTCGCCCTTGCCCAGGCGCTCGCGCCAGTCCAGCAAAGCGCGATAGGTGAGCGGGCTCTCGGCGATGCCGCCGATCATCATGTCGCGCCCGGCCTCGATGCGCTTGGCGATCGCGATCTCGCCCTCGCGGGAGAGCAGCTCGACGCTGCCCATCTCGCGCAGATACATGCGCACGGGATCGTCGGTGCGGCCGATATCGGCGTCGTCGAGATTGCCGGCGGCGCGCTCGCTGCCCTCTTCCTCTTCGCCGCTTGCGGCCGCGGCCGCGGCGGGCTTCTCCACCGCCGTGCCTTCTTCCTGATCGTCGCTTTCCACGAGATTGATGCCGATCTCGTTCAGCATCGCCATGGTGTCCTCGATCTGCTCCGAGGACATCTCCGTCTGCGGCAGGGCCGCATTCAGCTCGTCATAGGTGATGTAGCCGCGCTCCTTGCCGCGAGCGATCATCTTCTTGACCGCCGCGCTGAAGCCGTCCATCAGGGGACCGTCGGCCGCCTCTTCACGGGTTTCGCTGGTTTCGCTTTTGACAGAGGCCTTCGCCGCCATGTGTGAGATCCCGTATTTCCAAATTGCCGGGGCTGCTCGCCCCCTTCATTCCGACCCGTGATCAGGTCCATCGATGTCGCGCCGGCGGCTCTCGCCATCCAGCGCCAAGTCGCGCGCCGCATCGAAGCGCGCCTGCGCCTCCCCTGTCGGCTGCTCGCCGAGCTGTCGCGCGGCAAGCTCGGCGTCCTCCCGCACGGCCCGTTCGCGAAACGACTCTAGGGCATCATCCAACCCAACGCCCGCGGCGTCTGATGGTGCCGAAGCCCGCGTAAAGCGGTTGATGGCCGCCCGTCGCAAGAGATCGGGCAACACATCGTCAAATCCCCGGCTGGAGAGGTGGTCTTTCAGGGTCGCGGAGTCAAGGTCGGGATGATGCGCGGCGAGGTCTATAATGCATTGACGAAGCTTGTCAAGTTGACGCACCGGCAAAGTCAGATGCGCCAGCGCCTCGAGTCGGCGCTCGATAAGCTCCGGATGATGGATCAGGGCGGCCAGAATCGTGCTGCAGCGCAACCGGATAGGATCCTCCGCCGTCTGCCGCAGGGCCTCCCCGCCCAGGATCGGCGCCGGACCCCAGCGCCGGCCGTCCCGCCGGCCACCCGGCCGGCCCCCCTGGCGCTCGTCCCGGGGAACCCATCGGGCCTTGGCGGCGGCCGCGGGGGTGCCGGGGTTGAACAGCTTCTCCAGCCGGGCATTGAACTCGGCCCGATAGGCCTCCTGCACGCCCTTGTCCTGGATCCGGGGCAGGAGCTGATAGATTTCCTGGCGCAGGCCCGCCTTGCGCTCGGGCGTGTCCAGGGTCTTGCCGGCCAGCAGGCCCCGCCAGACGATCTCGTCCAGGGGGAGGGTCTGGTCCAGCAGCCGCCGCATCGCCCCCGAGCCTTCCGCGAGGATCAGCGTGTCGGGATCCTCCCCTTCCGGCAGCATGGCAAAGCGCAGGGATTGCCCCGGCTTCAGCAGCGGGAGCGCGCGATCGGCTGCCCGGGCCGCCGCCCTCTCTCCGGCCGTATCGCCGTCGAAGCAGAGGGTGGGCTCGGGCACCAGCCGCCAGAGCTCGGCGATCTGCTCCTCCGTCAGGGCGGTTCCCAAGGGTGCGACGGCCTGGGGAAAGCCCGCCTGGGAGAGGGCGATCACATCCATATAGCCCTCGGCCACCACGACCTCGCCGGCATCCTTGGCGGGGCGGAGCGCCTGGCCCAGGCCATAGAGGGTCCGGCCCTTGTGGAAAAGCGGGGTCTCCGGCGAGTTCAGATATTTGGGTTGCCCCTCGCCCAGGATCCGCCCGCCGAAGGCGATGACCCGGCCGCGCCGGTCGGCGATGGGAAAGATGACCCGGCCCCGCATGCGGTCGAAGAGGGCGCCATCCTCGCCCTTGCCGACCAGCCCGGCCTCCTGTGCCAGCTCGATGGAGACCCCGGCCCGGGTCAGCGCATCGCGCAGTGCCGTGCGGCCCTCCGGCGCATAGCCGAGCCGGAACCGCGCGATGGTTCCCTCGGCGAGGCCGCGGCGCCTGAGATAATCGAGGGCGGTGCGTCCGGCGGCTGCGCCGAGCTGCTCCTGATACCAGGCGGCTGCAGTCTCCATGGCCGTGACCAGGGTCGACTGGCGCTCGGCCCGTTGGCGCTCCTCCGGCGAGGAGACGGGGAGTGCCAAGCCTGCCTCCCGCGCCAGGCGCTCCACGGATTCGGGGAAGCTGAGACCTTCGCTGCGCATGAGGAACCCGATGACATCGCCATGGGCGCCGCAGCCGAAGCAATGGAAGAATCCCTTCTCGTCGCTGACGGTGAAGGAGGGCGACTTCTCATTGTGGAAGGGGCAGAGCCCCGTGCTCTCCCGCCCGCGGCGCACCAGCCTCACCTTGCGCGAGATGACGCTCACCAAGGAAATGCGCTGGCGCAGCTCGTCGAGAAACTGGGGCGTGAAGCTCATAGGCGAAGCCTCGCCGGAGGCGAAACACCTAATCTAGTCGCAGAGCGGCGCCTTCGCCAGCATCGCCGCTCTTGGCATATCGCAACTGGAGGATATCGCGACTGGGGGCTATTGCGACAGCCGCTGCCGGACCAGGGCGCCCGCCTTGGAAAGATCCAGCCGCCCGGCGAAGCGTTCCTTCAGCTTCGCCATCACCTTGCCCATATCCTTGACCGATTGGGCGCCGGTCTCGGCGACGACCGCGTCGATGGCTGCCGCCGCCTCGCTCTCATCCATCTGCTTCGGCATGAAGCGCTCGATGATCGCGATCTCCTCTTCCTCCTGCTGCACGAGATCGGCACGGTTGCCCTGCTTGTAGAGGGTGATGCTCTCCTGGCGCTGCTTCACCATCTTCATCAGCAGTTCTTCGATCTCGCTCTCGCCGATGCCCGTGCTGTTCCCCGAGGGACGCGCGGCGATGTCGCGGTCCTTCAACTGGGCCAGCACCATGCGCAAGGTCGAAACCGTGCGCTGATCGCGGGCCTTCATCGCCTCCTTCAGGGAGTCGCTCAGTCTCTGGCGCAGCATGGCACACCACCGAATTCTCGAGGGATTCGCGGGGAAAGACGGAAGGTAGCGCAAGGCGACCCTCGGAGCAACCGTCCGGCTGAGGTACAAGGGTTTGAAACTTCATGCTAAATCCTTGGCCCCGCGCGGCTTGACGACAAGCGTCCGATAGCGTAATGGACCGCCCGCGCCCCGATCCCTTACCAGCCTTTGAGGCCCCCCCGCCGATGAGCGAAACCCGCCCCGCGCCCGCTGCTCAGATGGTCAGCCGGGGCGGTACCGTTGCGACCGGCATTCTGGTGCTGGCCGACGGCACCGTGCTGGAGGGCCGCGGCATCGGCGCCACGGGTTCGGCCGTGGGCGAGGTCTGTTTCAACACCTCCATGACCGGCTATCAGGAGATCCTCACCGATCCCAGTTATGCCGGCCAGATCATCACTTTCACCTTTCCCCATATCGGCAATGTCGGCGCCAATAGCGACGATCTGGAGACGATCACCCCGCCGGCCCGCGGCCTGATCCTCGCCGCCGATATCACCGAGCCCTCGAGCTGGCGCTCGACCCAGCCGCTCAACAACTGGCTCAGGTCGAACGGCCTCGTCGGCGTGGCGGGACTCGACACGCGGCGCCTCACGCGTCTGATCCGCGACGGCGGCGCGCCCACCGGCGTCGTCGCCCATGCCCCCGACGGGCGCTTCGATCTCGCCGCCCTCAAGGCCCAGGCCGCGGCCTGGCCCGGGCTGGACGGGATGGATCTCGCGATCGAGGTCTCCTGCCGCCAGAGCTACCGCTGGGAAGAGACCACCTGGCATCTGGGCCAGGGCTTCGGCCGGCAGGAAGCCCCGCGCTTCCATGTCGTCGCCGTCGACTACGGCGCCAAGCGCAACATCCTGCGCTGCCTCGCCTCGGCCGGCGCCCGCGTCACGGTGGTGCCGGCGACGGCGACCGCCGAGGAGATCCTGGGCCATAAGCCCGACGGCATCTTCCTCGCCAATGGCCCGGGCGATCCGGCGGCGACCGGGGTCTATGCCGTGCCCACGATCCAAAAGCTGCTGGCGGCCGAGATCCCCCTCTTCGGCATCTGCCTCGGCCATCAGCTTCTGGCTCTGGCGCTGGGCGCCAAGACCAAGAAGATGCATCTCGGCCACCGCGGCGCCAATCATCCGGTCAAGGACCTCACCACCGGCAAGGTCGAGATCACCAGCCAGAACCACGGCTTCGCCGTCCTGCCGGAAAGCCTGCCCGCCGAGGTCGAGGTGACCCATGTCTCCCTCTTCGACGGCTCCAACGAAGGCATCGCCCTCAAGGGCAAGCCGGTCTTCTCCGTCCAATACCACCCCGAAGCCTCCCCCGGCCCGCAGGACAGCCACTATCTGTTCAAGCGCTTCGCCGATCTGATCGAGAAGCATGGCCGCTAGCGTGAACGCACTCTCCCGGTCTAACGGCGAGCCGTCCCCTATTGCCCCTGTCTCGTCATGCTCGGGCTTGTCACACGGCTCTCCGATTCGAATCGGGCGAGCCTCGCTTTCTCAACGTCATGGTCGGCGAAGGCCGACCATCCACGAGTTTGCCTGCCACAAGCGGCGCATTTTGAGCCCTTTTCTCCACCGCCCGCCGAGCCTCGAGGTTCAGGCGTGGATGCTCGGGACAAGCCCGAGCATGACGAGTGTGGGAGTGACCTTGGCGAACCGTGTCCCGGCCAATCGCATC
Source organism: uncultured Alphaproteobacteria bacterium (assembly GCA_963757155.1). Taxonomy (GTDB): domain Bacteria; phylum Pseudomonadota; class Alphaproteobacteria; order Dongiales; family Dongiaceae; genus DASXQK01. The sequence continues at coordinate 222,249 of CAVWQS010000040.1, read as the reverse complement.
CCAGCAGCAATACCGATGGCGTGAAACACGCCGCCCTCGGCTTGCAAACTCGTGGATGGTCGGCCTTCGCCGACCATGACGGCAGAGAGAGCGAGGCTTGCCGGCCGAGCCTCTCCTCTTCCTTCTCTGTGCCTCTGTGCCTCTGTGGTTCAACTTGTTCAAAGGTGCGCACCGATGCCTAAGCGCACCGACATCAAATCCATCCTCATCATCGGCGCCGGGCCGATCGTCATCGGCCAGGCCTGCGAGTTCGATTATTCCGGGGCGCAGGCCTGCAAGGCGCTGCGCCAGGAGGGCTATCGGGTCGTCCTGGTCAATTCCAATCCGGCGACGATCATGACCGACCCGGAGCTGGCCGACGCCACCTATGTCGAGCCGATCACCCCGGAGGTGGTCGCCCGCATCATCGAGCGCGAGCGCCCCGACGCCCTGCTGCCCACCATGGGTGGCCAGACCGCCCTCAACACCGCCATGGCGCTGCACCGCTCCGGCCGGCTCCAGGCGCTGGGCGTCGAGATGATCGGGGCCAATGCCCATGCCATCGAGATGGCCGAGGATCGCGAGCTCTTCCGCCAGGCCATGGCCCGCATCGGGCTCGAGAGCCCGAAGGGCCGCCTGGTCTCGAGCTATGACGAGGCGATCGCCACGCTGGAGCTGACGGGCCTGCCCGCCGTGATCCGGCCCTCCTTCACCCTCGGCGGCACCGGCGGCGGCATCGCCTATAACCGCGCCGAGTTCGAGAATATCGTCCAGGGGGGCCTGCGCGCCTCGCCCGTCGGCTCGGTCCTGATCGAGGAATCGGTGCTCGGCTGGAAGGAGTTCGAGATGGAGGTCGTGCGCGATCGCGCCGACAACTGCATCATCGTCTGCTCCATCGAGAACGTCGATCCCATGGGGGTCCATACCGGCGACAGCGTCACCGTCGCGCCGGCGCTGACCCTGACCGACAAGGAATACCAGATCATGCGCAACGCCTCGATCGCGGTGCTGCGCGAGATCGGGGTCGATACCGGCGGCTCGAACGTGCAATTCGCCGTCAATCCGCTGGACGGGCGGCTGGTCATCATCGAGATGAACCCGCGGGTCTCGCGCTCCTCGGCGCTCGCCTCCAAGGCGACGGGCTTTCCCATCGCCAAGATCGCCGCCAAGCTCGCCGTGGGCTACACCCTCGACGAGCTCGCCAATGACATCACCCGTGTGACGCCGGCCTCCTTCGAGCCGACCATCGATTATGTCGTGGTCAAGATGCCGCGCTTCACCTTCGAGAAATTCCCCGGCGCCGAGGCTCTGCTCACCACCTCGATGAAATCCGTGGGCGAGGCCATGTCCGTGGGCCGCAGCTTCGCCGAGGCGGTGCAGAAGGCGCTGCGCTCCATGGAGACCGGCCTCACCGGCTTCGACGATGTCGATATCGCCGATGCCGCCGCGGCGCGGGTCGAGCTCGCGCGTCCGACCCCCGACCGCCTGCTCACCATCGCCCAAGCCTTCCGCCTGGGCCTCACGGTGGAGGAGGTCGCGGCCTCCTGCCGCTACGATCCCTGGTTCCTGCGCGAGGTGCAGAAGATCGTCGCCGTGGAGGCGGAGGTGAAGGCCAAGGGCCTGCCCAGCAACGAGGATGCTTTCCTGCGCCTGAAGCAGATGGGCTTCAGCGATGCGCGGCTCGCCACCTTGGCGGGCCTCACGGAGGCCGAGGTCGGCGACAAGCGCCGCGCTCTTGCGATACGCCCCGTCTACAAGCGCATCGATACCTGCGCCGGCGAGTTCGCCTCGGCCACCTCCTACATGTATTCCTGCTACGTGCCCGATGCCGAGCTGCCCGGCGCCTGCGAGGCCGAGCCCAGCGACCGGCGCAAGGTAATGATCCTCGGCGGCGGCCCCAACCGCATCGGCCAGGGCATCGAGTTCGACTATTGCTGCGTCCATGCCGCCTATGCGCTGCGCGAGGCCGGCATCGAGACCATCATGGTCAATTGCAATCCCGAGACCGTCTCGACGGATTACGACACCTCGGACCGGCTCTATTTCGAGCCGCTCACCGCCGAGGATGTGATCGAGATCGCGCGCATCGAGCAGCGCCGCGGCCAGCTCCTGGGCGTCATCGTCCAGCTCGGCGGCCAGACGCCCCTGAAGCTCGCCGCCGCTCTGGAGGAGGCCCGGATCCCGATCCTGGGCACCTCCCCCGACGCCATCGACCTGGCCGAGGACCGCGAGCGCTTCCAGCAGCTGCTGGGCCGGCTCGGCCTGAAGCAGCCTGCCAACCGCACGGCGCGCAGCGTCGAGGAAGCCCGCCTTGGCGCAGCATCCATCGGCTATCCCGTGGTGATCCGTCCGTCCTATGTGCTGGGCGGGCGCGCCATGGAGATCGTCCATAGCGAGGATGCCCTGCTGCGCTATATGGCACGGGCGGTCCAGGTCTCCGGCCGCAATCCGGTGCTGATCGACTCATACCTGCAGGACGCCATCGAGGTGGATGTCGATGCCGTCGCCGATCGCGAGACGGTCTTCGTCGCCGGGGTGATGGAGCATATCGAGGAGGCCGGCATCCATTCCGGCGATTCCGCCTGCTCGCTGCCGCCCCATACCCTCTCGGCCGAGATCATCGCCGAGATCGAGCGCCAGACCGGCGCGCTCGCCCGCGGCCTGGATGTCGTCGGGCTGATGAACACGCAGTTTGCCGTGAAGGGCCAGGACATCTACGTGCTGGAGGTCAATCCCCGCGCCAGCCGGACCGTGCCCTTCGTCGCCAAGGCGACCGGCGTCCCCATCGCCAAGATCGCGGCCCGCGTCATGGCCGGCGAGCGGCTGGCGGATTTCGGCCTGGTCAAGCGCCACCATCGCCACACCGCCGTCAAGGAAGCGGTCTTCCCCTTCGCCCGCTTCCCCGGCGTCGACGTCATCCTGGGGCCGGAGATGAAATCGACCGGCGAGGTCATGGGGCTGGATTTCAGCTTCGCCCGCGCCTTCGCCAAATCCCAGCTCGGCGCGGGCCTGCGCCTGCCGGTCGCCGGCACGGTCTTCGTCTCGGTCAAGGACAAGGACAAGGAGGCGATGATCGAGCCCTGCCAGAAACTGGCGGCGCTGGGCTTCCGCCTGCTGGCGACGGCGGGCACGGCCGAATATCTCGCCGCCCGGGGCATCACGGTGGAGCGCATCAACAAGGTCCATGAAGGCCGGCCCCATATCGTCGATGCCATGAAGGACGGTCTGGTCCACCTCATCTTCAATACCGTCGAGGGATCCCAGGCGATGGCCGACAGTTTCAGCCTCCGCCAGGCGGCCCTTCTGGGCAATATCGCCTATTACACGACGGTTCCCGGGGCGCGGGCCTCCGTCGCCGCGATCGCCGATCTTGCCAGCGGCGAGCTTGAAGTCGCCCCTCTCCAAGCTTACTTTTAACGTCCGAGACGGCCGGCCGGGCTGCGGAACGCGGCCCGGGCGTAGATTTTTGCGCTATAACAGGGACTTAGGCGCGAGGGACGGAGATCGACGTGAATATGCAGAGGATTCCCATGACCCCGGAGGGCTATGCCCGCCTGGAAGAAGAACTACGGCATCTGAAGTCCGTGGAGCGCCCGGCCGTGATCCGCGCGATCGCCGAGGCGCGCGAGCATGGCGATCTGTCGGAGAACGCCGAGTACCATGCCGCGCGCGAGCGCCAGAGCTTCATCGAGGGGCGCCTCGCCGAGCTCGAGGACAAGATCAGCCGCGCCGAGGTCATCGACGTCAGCAAGCTCTCCGGCCGCCAGGTGAAGTTCGGCGCCACCGTGACCCTCGTGGACGAGGACACGGATGAGAAGGCGGCCTATCAGATCGTCGGCCAGGACGAATCCGACATCAAGACCAAGCGTCTCTCCATCACCTCGCCTTTGGCCCGCGCCCTCATCGGCAAGCAGGTCGGCGAGACGGTCGAGGTCTCGACGCCCGGCGGCTCGAAGTCCTACGAGATCGTCAAGGTCCAGTTCAAATAGCCGAGCCGGGGCGTCCCGCGCCCCGGCTTTGGAGCATTTGTCCTACTCCGACGGCAGCCTCCCTTCCGCATCTGGCAAGCCTCGCTCTCTCAACCGTCATGCTCGGGCTTGTCCCGAGCATCCACGCCTTGGGCCGCTCAGTCGCATGGGGCGCTTGACATGAACGCTTTTTGCGTATACACTGTAGTTTTGAAATCGACGGCGCGCCGTACCTGCAAATTCCCTGCAGAAGCAGATCGAACCGCCGGGAAAGCCCTCCTTCGCCCTATTTCGCAGTGCCCGCGCCCGAGAGCGGTTCGGCGTCGATGGGCACGCCGGGCTCCGATTTGCTGCTGCGGATGGCGAGCGCCGATTTGACATGGCTGACATTGGGCGCCGGCGTCAGCTTGGTGGTGAGGAAGCGCTGATAGGCATCCCAATCGGTGGCGACGATGCGGAGCAGGAAATCCGCCTCACCGGCGAGCATGTGGCATTCGCGGACTTCGGGATAGGAGGCCATCAGCGCCTCGAAGGCCTTCAGATCCGTCTCGGCCTGGCTGGAGAGGCCGACCTGGGCGAAGATGGTCACGGTGAAGCCCAGGGCCTCGGCATTGACCTCGGCGTGATAGCCCTTGATCAGCCCGGCCTTCTCCAAGGCGCGGACACGGCGCAGGCAAGGCGGCGCCGATATGCCCGCGCGCCGCGCCAGCTCCACATTGGTCATCCGACCGTCGGCCTGCAGATCGTGCAAGATACGCCGGTCGATGCGATCGAGCTTCACCCGACGCATGTAACGCCTCCGTTCCCGGGGATCGCGGTAATTATATTACGCGAAACGTCCGGCTGCAAAGCCTGTCCGCCGAATGGATATCGGCCTCGCACGATGGCGCGGCCGGCCCTGCCTTGTGCGGGCGGGAGCGCGTCTCTATCTTGTGTATGAGCAGACGGGGAATCACCAGATGAGCGAGATGCACCGTAGCCGGGTTCTGATCATCGGGTCCGGACCCGCGGGGTATACGGCGGCGATTTACGCCGCCCGGGCGAGCCTGCAACCGATACTCGTGCAAGGCATCCAGCCCGGCGGCCAGATGACCACCACCACCGATGTCGAGAACTACCCGGGCTTCGCCGATGTGATCCAGGGCCCCTGGCTGATGGAGCAGATGGAGGCTCAGGCCAAGCATGTCGGCACGAAGATCCTCACCGACACCATCGTCTCGGTCGATCTCCATCGCCGGCCCTTCGAGGCCCTGGGCGACAGCGGCGACATCTATCAGGGCGATGCCGTGATCATCGCCACCGGCGCGCAGGCGCGCTGGCTCGGCCTGCCGAGCGAGCAGCAGCTGCGCGGCGCCGGCGTCTCGGCCTGCGCCACCTGCGACGGCTTCTTCTTCCGCGGCAAGGACGTGGCCGTGGTGGGCGGCGGCAATACCGCGGTGGAGGAGGCCATCTATCTGACCCATCACGCCAGCAAGGTGACCTTGATTCACCGGCGCGACAGCTTCCGGGCCGAGAAGATCATGCAGGAGCGGCTGTTCCGCAATCCGAAGATCTCGGTGATCTGGGACAGCGCCGTCGATGAGGTGCTGGGCGAGGGCAATCCGCCGGGGGTGTCGGGGCTTCGCCTGCGCAATGTGAAGACAGGACAGTTCTCCGAGATCCCGGTCGACGGGCTCTTCGTCGCCATCGGCCATACGCCGGCGACGGAGCTCTTTCGCGGTCAGATCGAGCTCGATGCCGAGGGCTATATCCGCACCCTTACCGGACAGCACGGCGACGGCGATCCCCGGCGTCTTTGCCGCCGGCGACGTCAAGGACAAGATCTTCCGCCAGGCGGTGACCGCCGCCGGCATGGGCTGCATGGCCGCACTCGAGGCCGAGCGCTATCTCTCGGGCGTGGGCGAGGGGGCCGCGAGCGAGACGCAGGCCAGGGCGAGCGCGGCCGAGTGATGGGCAGAAGGTGATGGATTGGGACAAGCTTCGCATCTTCCATGCCGTGGCGGAGGCCGGCAGCTTCACCCATGCGGGTGAATCGCTGAACCTCAGCCAATCCGCGGTCAGCCGCCAGATCAGCGCCCTGGAGGAGAGCCTCAACGTCTCCCTCTTCCACCGCCACGCCCGCGGCCTGATCCTGACCGAGCAGGGCGAGCTGCTCTATCGCACGGCCCATGAGGTCTTCGCCAAGCTCGCCATGGCCGAGGCCCAGCTCTCCGAGAGCAAGGACCGCCCCAAGGGCCAGCTCAAGGTCACCACCACCGTGGCGCTCGGCTCGACCTGGCTCACGCCCCGCATGGGCGAGTTTCTCGATGTCTATCCCGATGTGACCGTCGATCTCCTGCTCGACGACCGCGAGCTCGACCTCAGCATGCGCGAGGCGGATGTGGCGATCCGCATGGCCCCGCCCCGCCAGCCGGAGCTGATCCAGCGCCATCTGATGACGGTGCATCTGAACATCTATGCCGCCCCCGCCTATATCAAGCGCTACGGCCTGCCCAAGACGGTGGAGGAGCTCGACAACCACAAGGTGATTGTCTACGGCGAGGCGACCCGCCCGCCGGTGCCCGACACCAACATCCTGATGCGCCTGGGGGTCAAGGGCGACGAGCGCCGGCGCCCCTCCCTCACCGTCAACAATGTCTATGCCATTCAGCGCGCGGCGGAGGCGGGACTCGGCCTCGCCGCCTTGCCGGAATTCATGGTCCAGGGCACCTCGAATCTGGTCCGAGTCTTGCCGGAGGTTGAAGGTCCGCGAATCGATGCCTATTTTGTCTATCCGGAGGAGCTGAGAAATTCGAAGCGCATCCAGGTCTTCCGCGATTTCCTCCTCCGCAAGGTCGCGGAGACCGAACGCTAAGCTGTTGGAACCTTTTGGATAATTCTGTGTTTCCGGGACATGCGCAGGCTGCATGGCTCACTTGTGAATTTGACTCTGGTGGTGCTTTAAAACTTATCTAAGTTAGCTACTGTGTTGCGTCGCAACACATGTGACATTTCGGCAACTACGGTTGCCAACCGAGGTTTGGGCGCGATGCTCAAACAAGGGTCTTCGGATCCTACGTCTCCCAGACGTGAAGCCTCCCTGTTTGACTTGCCGGGCTCTTCGGAGCCCGGCCTTTTCTTTTGGGGGTTCGCCATCATCGTGAAGGTCGCCGTCACCGGGCTCGCCCCATGCCCCAAGCCCGCAGCTCACAAGACCACCGCCCGGCCCGGCACCGCGGTGGCGGTGCCCCGGCAGCATCGCTAACATTCCTCTCGTGACATCTTCGACCGCCCCGCACCTCCCCACCCGCCATCGGCTCCTCGAGAGCCGATGAACCGAATCCTCCCGGAACAGGATCCGGCGCCCGTCGCGGCCGCCGACGCGCCGCCGCCTGCCAAGCCCCATGGCCGGCTGCATCGCCTCGTCGTCTGGCTGCCGGGGCTGCTGGCGCTGATTGCCCTTGCTTTCGTGCTGCTCCAGTTCGGCGAGCTGAAGCAGCTCTACCGGCTGATCGACAATGTGCGGCTGCCCTGGCTCGCCCTGGGCGTGGTCGCCCAGCTCTGCACCTACGCGGCCGCCGCGGCGGTCTGGTATGTCGTGCTGCGTCGCGCGGCCCATCGCCGGCATCTGGCGGGGCTGTTCCTCCTGGGCGTGGCCAAGCTGTTCATGGACCAGGCGCTCCCCAGCGGGGGCGTCAGCGGCTCGGTGCTGGTGGTGGCCGCGCTCCGCCGGCGCGGAGTCTCGGCCCATATCGCGACCGCCGCGCTGCTGATCGGCATGCTCTCCTTCTATCTCGCCTTCCTCACCGCCGCCGGGGCGAGCCTGATCATCATGGCCCTGGAGCATGCGCTCAACAGCGCCATCGTGCTGGTGGTCATCGTCTTCCTCTTCATCGCCATGGCGCTGATCTTCGCCATCTTCTGGCTGCGCCGGCGCAAGGGCTCGCGGTTCGAGGCCTGGCTGCGCTATTTGCCGCTGGGCCACCAGTTCTGGAGCGCGATCCACGACGCCCCCTCGGTCCTGCTGCGCGACGTCACGCTGCTGGTCTCCACGACCTTGCTGCAGATCCTGATCATCGCGCTGGATGCCGCCACCCTCTGGATCGTGCTCGCCGCCCTGGGCACGCGCGCACCCTTCGGCATGTGCTTTGCGGCCTTCACCCTGGCCTCGATCATCGCCGACGTCGCGCCGATCCCGCTCGGACTGGGCTCCTTCGAGGCCGCCCTCGTCAGCCTGCTCTCGATCACCGGCAGCGGGCTGGAGGTGGCCTTCGCCGCCACCATCCTGCTCCGCGGCCTTACCTTCTGGGCGCCGATGCTGCCGGGTCTCTGGATCGCACGCTGGGAGATCCGGGGCGCGGCCGCCTTGAAGGCAGCCCAAAACAAAGGATCCAGGAGCAAAGCGCCTCAGGCGTAGAGCCGCTCCTTCTGCAGGTCCTTGTAGAGACCGGCGACATATTCGCCGTAGCCGTTGAACAGCAGGGTCGGCACCCGCTCGTCGCCGCCCAGCACGCGCTCGGTGGCCTGGCTCCAGCGCGGATGGGGCACCTGCGGATTCACATTGGCCCAGAAGCCGTATTCGGAGGCCTGGATCGTCTGCCAGAAATTGACCGGCTGCTTGTCCGTGAAGGTGAAGCGGACGAGGCCCTTGGCCGATTTGAATCCGTATTTCCACGGCGTCGCCAGGCGCAGCGGCGCGCCGTTCTGCTTCGGCGCCGGCTTGCCATAGGCGCCGGTCACCAGGAAGGCGAGGTCGGTCGTCGCCTCGCTCATGGTCAGCCCCTCGATATAGGGCCAGGGATACCAGTTCGCCTGCTGGCCCTCGGCGACATCGGGATTCTGGAAGCTGGTCATCTCGACATATTTGGCGCTCGCGGTCGGCTTGGCGAAATCCACCAGGGCCTTCATGGCGAAACCGCTCCAGGGCACGGTCATCGACCAGGCCTCGACGCAGCGATGGCGGTAGAGGCGTTCCTCCAGGGGCATCTTGGCCAGGAGGTCGTCGATGCCGATGGTGATCGGCTTCTCCACCATGCCGTCGATGGTCACCGTCCAGGGCCGGATCGGCAGCGCCTGGGCCGCATCCGAGATGTCCTTGCTCGAGCCGAACTCGTAGTAGTTGTTGTAGCTGGTGACGAGATCCGCTGGCGTCAGCGGGCGGTCGAGCTTGTAGCTGTCGTTGCGCTTGAAGGGGTAGAGCTTGGCCGAGGGATCGGCATCCGCCGCCGCGGCGTCGGGCGTATCGCCGAAGGCGCCGGCACCCAGCGCCAACAGCAGCTGGCCCCGCCGCCAGCCCCTTGGCGAAATCCCGCCGATTGAGATAGACCGCCTCGGGCGTCGCCGCCGATTCCGGCAGCTCCCAGCCGCGCTTGCGACGGATATGCATGATTCGCCCCTTCTTTCTCATTGCCTGGCGATGAGCTAGGCCCGCACCCGCCTCGCGGCAAGTCAACAAGGGGTGAACAGCCGCTGACCTCTCCGGCTATTGCGCCGCCGCGACCCGCGCACCCACGATCTTGTCGGCGAGCCGGCCCGTCAGCTCCTGGAGATGGTCGAACTTCCAGGCGAAGGTGCCCACCCCCAAAGTGAGAGAGCGCAGCTCGACGATCAGGTCGTGGAGTTCGGACTGGGGCAGCAGGGCCTGGACCTCGTCCCAGCCGGCCCAGCCTTCCTTGGCGCTGAAGCCCTGGAACTGCCCGCGCCGCCCGCTGATCAGCCCATGAACCCGGGCGGTGAATTCATTGGGCACGGCGATGGTCACCTGATGGATGGGCTCCAGCAGCACCGGATCGCATTTCGGCATGCCTTCGCTCATGGCCATGCGCCCGGCGGTCTTGAAGGCCTGGTCGGAACTGTCGACCGTATGGTACTGGCCGTCGGTCAAGGCCACCGCGACATCGACCACCGGGAATCCCAGCGGGCCGCGGGCGAGATAGTCGCGGATGCCCTCCTCGACCGAGGGGATGAACTGGCGCGGGATGGCGCCGCCGACGATCTCGTCGATGAAGGCGAAACCGCTGCCGCGCGGTTGCGGCGCGATCGTGACATGCACATCGCCGAACTGCCCATGGCCGCCGCTCTGGCGCTTGAAGCGGGCATGCTGGACCGTGCTGCCGCGGATCGTTTCCTTGTATTTGACCTGAGGCCGGCTGGTCTTGACCGGCAGGTTGTATTTCAGGCGCAGCCGGTCGGCGGCGATCTGCAGATGGATCTCGCCCTGACCCCAGAGCACGAGCTCATGGGTGTCCGGCTCATGCACCACCGACAGCGACGGGTCTTCCTCGCTGAGCTTGGCCAGCGCCGCCGTCAGCTTCACCTCGTCATTGCGATTCTCCACGGCGAGCGCCAGGGAGAAGAGCGGGGCCGCCGCCGGCGGCCAGCTCTCCGCGAGCCTCGCTTTGCCCGATGTCGAGAGCAGCCGGCCGGTGGCGACATCGTCCATCCGGGCCAGGGCCACCACCTCGCCGATGCCCGCACTGGCGAGCTTGGTCATCTCATGTCCCTTGAGGCGGGCGATGCCACCCACGCGGCTGCCGCCGAGCGCCATACCGTCGGTCAGCTTGCCGGCCAGCACGCGGGCCAGCGACAGCTTGCCGGTATGGGGCATGTGATAGGTCTTGAACACCTGGGCCACCGCATCGCCTGTCTCGGCCACGAGGCCCAGGCGCGCCGCCGTGGCTTCGGGCCCCGGCACCTCATGGCGCAGCGCCTTCAGCAGCCGGCGCACGCCATTGTCGCGCTCGGCGGAACCGAAGAAGACGGGAACGATAAGGTCTTCGGCCAGATCCTTGCTCAGCTGCTGATAGATCTCGTCCTTCGAGGGCACCGCATCCTCGAGCAGCTGCTCCAGCAGCTTGTCGTCGTAGTCGGCGAGGGACTCCAGCAGCTCGCGCCGGGCCTCCTGCTCGCGCGACGCGACCTCCTCGGGCATCTTGATCAGCTCGGAGGGCTGGCCCGGCTTGTAGCCATAGGCGCGCTCGCTGACGAGATCGACATAGCCGGTGACGATCTCCTCCCCCGCGCTGTCGGTGCTGCGCAAGGGCACTTCGCGCAGCACGAGCGGGCGGGAGGAGACGGTCTGCAGCGCCGCCAGGACCTCGCGCACGCGATAGTTCGCGGTGTCGATCTTGTTGACGAAGAGCATATGGGGGATCTTGCGATCGTCGAGGAACTTGAACAGCGGCGCCAGCATCAGCGCCTTGGCCGTCTCCGCCTCGCAGACCACGATCGCCGCATCGGCAATCATCAGCGCGCTCTGCGCCTCCTGGGAGAGCTCGACCGAGCCCGGACAGTCGAGGAAGGTCCAGCGCTCGCCCAGGAATTCCGTCGAGGCGGCGCTCACCTCGACGCTCATCTTGCGGGCGCGGGCTTCGGCCGCGCTGTCGCCCACGGTATTGCCCTCGCGCGCCGAGCCCTTGCGGCCGACGGCGCTGGTGGCGAAGAGCAGGCTTTCGAGCAGCGTCGTCTTGCCGGTGAGATAGGGGCCGACGATGGCGGCGCAACGAGGCGCCGCCGGTGATCTTTCCGCCATAGCAAACCTCCCATGACTTAGGTCTTGGGGGCGGTGCGCCGCCCTCCGGACGGTCGCAGCCATGATTTCAACCCCGATGGGGGGATGGCAAGCGAAAACGATTGGCCCTCCCCTCTTCACGGCAGGTCTGGGGGACCCTATATGGGCGGCGCGATGGACATTTGCCGGCGGCAAGGATGACGACGAGGCATGCCGGCGATGGCCGCCGGCTGGGGGAAATCCTGGCCGAGCTTGCCGCCCGGCCGGAGCCCGATCTCACGCTGGGCGAGCTGATCCAGAGCATGGGCGATCGCGGCCATGGCCTGCTGATCGCCGCCTTGGCCTTGCCGAATGTGCTGCCGATCTATCTGCCGGGGCTTTCCGCCGTCTTCGGCCTGCCTTTGGTCTTCATAGCGTTCCAGCTCGTCTTGGGTCGCCGAAATCTCTGGCTGCCGCCCGTGCTGGCGCGCCGTTCCATCGCCCGGGCCACCTTCGCCCGCATGGCCGGGGCGATCGCCCCCTGGCTCGCCCGCCTCGAGCGGGCGCTGCGGCCGCGCTGGCCCGAGCTCCTGGGGCCGATGGCGGAGCGACTGGCGGGGCTGCTGGCGATCCTTCTGGGCCTGCTGCTGTCGCTGCCCATCCCGCTGACCAATATCCCGCTGGCGGTCCCGCTGGTCCTGATCGGCCTCGGCCTCGCCGAGCGCGACGGGCTCATGCTCGCCATCGGCCTGGCCGTGGGCGCGATCGTGGCCATCGCCGTATTGGCGCTGAGCAGCGCCCTGATCCTCGCCGCGCTCGCCTGGCTGGCGGCGCTGATCTAGCGGGCCGCTATTTCAGCGCCTCGCAGGCACGCTTGATGCGGGTGCAGGCGTCCTTCAGGGCCTCGGTGGAGGTGGCGTAGGAGATGCGGAAGAAGGGCGACTGGCCGAAGGCCGAACCCTGCACCGCCGCCACGCCTTCCGCCTCCAGAAGATAGGAGACGAAATCATCGTCGCTGGCGATGGTCTTGCCCTGGGGCGTCTTGCGGCCGATGGCGCCGGCGCAGGAAGGATAGACGTAGAAGGCGCCCTCCGGCGTGCTGCAGCTGAGGCCCGCCACCTGGTTCAGCATCGCCACCACCATGTCGCGGCGCTCGGCGAAGACCTTGTTGTGCTCCGCGATGAACCCCTGCGGGCCGGTCAGCGCCTCGACCGAGGCGGCCTGGCTGATGGAGCAGGCATTGGTCGTGCTCTGGGACTGGATCTTGGCCATGGCCTTGATCAGCGGCGCCGGGCCTCCGGCGTAGCCGATGCGCCAGCCGGTCATGCAATAGGCCTTGCTGACGCCGTTCATGGTCAAGGTCCGCTCATAGAGCCGCGGCTCGACCTGGGCGATGGTGGCGAAGCTGAGGCCGTCATAGAGCAGATGCTCATACATGTCGTCGGTCAGGATCCAGATCTGCGGATGGCGCAGCAGCACCTCCGCCAGAGCCTTCAGATCCGCCGCCGTGTAGGCCGCACCCGTCGGATTGTTCGGGCTGTTGATGATGAGCCATTTGGTCTTGGGCGTGATCGCCGCCTCCAGATCCTCCGGGCGGAGCTTGAAGCGGTTGTTCTGCGGGCAGGTGACGAAGACCGGCGTGCCGCCGCAGAGCAGCGCGATATCGGGATAGCTGACCCAATAGGGGGCCGGCACGATGACCTCGTCCCCCGGCTCGACGGTCGCCAGCAGGGCATTGAAGATCACCTGCTTGCCGCCGGAGGAGACGGTGATCTGCTCCGGGCGATACTGCAGGCCGTTCTCGCGCTTGAATTTGCAGGCGATGGCGGCCTTGAGCGCATCGGTGCCGTCGACATTGGTGTATTTCGTATCGCCGCGCCGGATGGCGGCGATCGCCGCCTCCTTGATGTTCTCCGGGGTGTCGAAATCGGGCTCGCCCGCGCCCAAGCCGATGATGTCGCGGCCCGCCGCCTTCAGCTCGCGTGCCTTCTGGGTCACCGCGATGGTCGGCGAGGGCTTGATGCGCGAGAGGCGTTCGGCAAGAAATGACATGGCCGGCTCCGGGGTGGAAAAATGGCGCCGCGACCTTAAGGTGCGCGAGCCGCTCTCGCAACCCCCGGCGGCTGGCGCGAGCCGCGGCGGCGGCTTAAGCTTGGCGCTGCCCCGTTCAATCCCCGGAGACGCCCCCTGCTCGATCATCGCCAACCGCAGCGCGCCGCCGAGAGCTGGCGCCATTTTGTCGAGACCCCCCTCGATCGGCTCCTGGCCCGCGCCGAGGCCGGCGGCGATCCGGCCCAGGAAATGCTGGGTCTCTATCGCCGCATGCTGGCCCAAGTGCCCGCCTATGGGCTCTTCCTGGCCGAGAACGGCATCGATCCGGCGACGATCCACCAGCCCGCCGATCTGGCGCGCCTGCCCCTTCTCACCAAGGCCAATTATGTCCAGCGCTACCCGCTGGCCGAGCTCGTCGCCGGCGGCCGGCTGGAGACCTGCGACACCATGGCGCTGAGTTCCGGCTCCACCGGCGCCCCCACCTTCTGGCCGCGTTTCGTCACCGACGAGCTCGCCGTCGCGGTGCGCTTCGAGCAGGTGTTCCAGGACAGCTTCGCGGCCCATGAGCGGCGCACCCTGGCCATCGTCTGCTTCGCGCTCGGAAGCTGGGTCGGCGGGCTGTTCACGCTGGCCTGCTGCCGCCATCTCGCCGCCAAGGGCTATCCGCTCGTGACCCTGGCGCCCGGCATGAACAAGCCCGAGATCTACCGCATCCTGACGGAGCTCGGCCCGGTCTTCGACCAGGTCGTGCTCCTGGGCTATCCGCCCTATCTCAAGGATGTCGTCGACGGCGGGCCGGCGGCCGGCGTCGATTGGGCAAAGCTCAAGACCCGCCTGGTGACCGCGGGCGAGGTCTTCAGCGAGGAATGGCGCAGCCTCGTCGGCGGGCGCCTCGGCTCGACCAATCCCCGCTATGACATCGCCTCGCTCTACGGCACCGCCGACGCCGGCGTGCTGGCCAACGAGACGCCGCTCTCCATCCACATCCGCCGCTTCCTCGCCGACCATCCCGAGATCGGGCGCGAGCTCTTCGGCGAGGCGCGGCTGCCGACTTTGGCGCAATACGATCCCTATCACCGCTTTTTCGAGTCCGTCGATGGCACGCTGGTCTTCTCCGGCGATACCGCGCTGCCGCTTCTGCGCTACCACATCGCCGACAGCGGCGGCCTCATCGCCTATGACGAGATGCTGCGCTTCCTGGCGCGCCATGGCTTCGATCCGCGGGCCGGCCTCGCCAGGCAGGGCTGGCGGGGCGTGCGCCGCCTGCCCTTCGTCTATGTCTTCGGCCGGGCCAATTTCGCCGTCTCTTTTTTCGGGGCCAATGTCTATCCCGAGAACATCGCCATCGGACTGGAACAGGCCGAGGTCGCACCCTGGACCACGGGCAAGTTCGTGCTCATGGCTCGGGAGGGGCTGGGCGATGCACCCGCGCTCTATGTCGCGGTGGAGCTGGCGCCCGGCATCACCGCCGATCCCGAGAAGGAGCGGCGGATCGCCGATTCCATCCTGGCCCAGCTCTTGCGCCTCAACAGCGAGTTCGCCAATTACACCCCGCCCGACTATCGCCGCCCGGTGGTGGAGCTCATGCCGGCCGGCGATCCCGGCTGGTTCCCCGTGGGCGTCAAGCATCGCTATTCCAGGCGCTAGCGGAACCTTTATTCGCCGGCGTCGGATCAGCTCCGCGTTTTCTGCGGGCGCCGGCCCAGAATTGCCGCAAGAATCCTCGAAATCGCCGCAATCCTGTGCCGCTCGCGCCTTATGGCTGCGGTTGTATCAGCGGTTCAAGCCACAACTTGTCGCCGAGACACCGATGCCATGACGGCCCATAGCCCGTTCCATTCTGCCCGCCTCGCGGCCGCGCCCAGCCTGGCGCGCCGGGGCGCCTTGCCCGGCCATCACCGCCGGCGCCTCAGCACCCGCGCCCGGGGGGTTGCGGCTCTGCTGCTCCTGCTGACCGCCGCGGCGGTGCTGCTGTCGCTGGCGGTGATGTTCCTGCCTTTGTCGCATCCGCCGATCCCCGAGGCGCCGCCGCACGGATATTCGCGGCCGCATCTGCATCCCTCCCTGATTCCTTCGCTGGGATAGGCGGCCCCTTCACTGGAATAGAGCGGGGTCGCAGGCTATATCTTGGCCGATGCTCAGCGACTCCCAGACTCCGGCCTTCGCAGGCCCCTTGTCCTTCATCCGCCGGCCGCCCCGGGCGACCGGGGGCGTGCCCTTCAAGATCGTCTCCGACTACAAGCCCGCCGGCGATCAGCCCCAGGCCATCGTCGAGCTGATCGCGGGGCTCGAGCGCCAGGAGCGCGACCAGGTCCTGCTGGGCGTTACCGGCTCGGGCAAGACCTTCACCATGGCCCATGTCATCCAGCATCTGCAGCGCCCGACCCTGATCCTGGCGCCGAACAAGACGCTGGCCGCCCAGCTCTATGGCGAGATGAAGAGCTTCTTTCCCGAGAACGCGGTGGAGTATTTCGTCTCCTATTACGACTACTACCAGCCCGAGGCCTATGTGCCGCGGACCGACACCTATATCGAGAAGGAAAGCTCGATCAACGAGCAGATCGACCGCATGCGCCATTCGGCCACCCGGGCGCTGTTCGAGCGGCGCGATGTGATCATCGTCGCCTCCGTCTCCTGCATCTATGGCATCGGCTCGCCCGAGACCTATTCGACCATGACCGAGACCCTCGCCGTCGGAAAGGAGGTCGACCGCCAGAAGCTGCTGCGCCGGCTGATCGAGCTGCATTACAAGCGCAACGACGCCAATTTCCAGCGCGGCTCCTTCCGCATCCGCGGCGATTCCCTGGAGATCTTCCCGGCCCATATGGAAGACCGGGCCTGGAAGCTCTCGCTCTTCGGCGACGAGATCGAATCGATCTGGGAGTTCGATCCCCTCACCGGCGAGCGCATGGTCGATCTTCCCGAGATCAAGCTCTACGCCAACAGCCATTACGTCACGCCGAAGCCCACCCTTTCCCAGGCGGTGAAGCTGATCCAGCAGGAGCTGAAGGTCCGGCTGGAGGAGCTCAACAAGGCGGGCAAGCTGCTGGAGGCGCAGCGCCTGGAGCAGCGCACCAATTTCGATGTCGAGATGATCGAGGCCACGGGCAGCTGCGCGGGCATCGAGAACTACTCGCGCTTCCTGACGGGCCGCCGGCCCGGGGAGCCGCCGCCGACCCTCTTCGAATATATTCCCGAGGACGCGCTCCTCATCGTCGACGAGAGCCATGTCACCGTGCCCCAGATCGGCGGCATGTATCGCGGCGACTATGCGCGCAAATCGACCCTGGCCGAGTTCGGCTTCCGCCTGCCCTCCTGCATCGACAACCGCCCCCTCAAATTCGAGGAGTGGGAGATCATGCGGCCGCAGACCACCTATGTCTCGGCCACGCCCGGCAAATGGGAGATGGAGCGCACCGGCGGCGTTTTCGTCGAGCAGGTCATCCGCCCGACCGGCCTGATCGACCCGGTCTGCATCATCCGCCCGACGGAGACCCAGGTCGACGATGTCGTGGCGGAATGCCGCGCCTGCGCGGCGAAAGGCCAGCGGGTGCTGATCACGACCCTGACCAAGCGCATGGCCGAGGATCTGACCGAATACATGCACGAGAACGGCGTGCGCGTGCGCTACATCCATTCCGACGTCGAGACCCTGGAGCGCATCGAGATCATCCGCGATCTCCGGCTGGGCGCCTTCGATGTGCTGATCGGCATCAATCTGCTGCGCGAGGGCCTCGACATTCCCGAATGCGCCCTGGTGGCGATCCTGGATGCGGACAAGGAGGGCTATCTGCGCTCCCAGACCTCCCTCATCCAGACCATCGGCCGGGCGGCGCGCAATATCGACGGGCGGGTCATCCTCTATGCCGATGTCATGACCCAGTCGCTGAAGGCGGCGCTGGCCGAGACCGACCGCCGGCGCGAGAAGCAGGAGGCCTACAACGCCGCCCACGACATCACGCCGGAATCGGTGCGCAAATCCATCGGCGACATCCTGCAGAGCGTCTACGAGCGTGACCGGGTCACCGTCGATACCGGCGTCTCCGGCGAGACCCATCTGCTGGGCCATAATCTGCAGGCGACCATCGCCGATATGGAGAAGAAGATGCGCCAGGCGGCGGCCGATCTCGAATTCGAGGAGGCGGCCCGGCTGCGCGACGAGATCCGCCGCCTCGAGGCCCTGGATCTCGGCGTCTCGGATTCGGCCAGCCCGCGGCCCCGCTCCACCGCCGGCACCGCCGGCCGGGTCACCGGCGGCGGCTTCGGCGGCAAGAATGTCGGCCGGCCCAGCGGCGGCGGACGGCGCCGCAGTGGGGGGCGGCCCGGGGGTGGACGGCCGGGGGCGGACGTCCCGGCGGCGGACGGCGCTAAAGCGCTTCGAGGGAGGAAAGACGATGAACAAGCCGGTGGCGCCAGCCATGCCCGCTCTCGACCCCGCCAGCGTCGCGCCGCGTAGCGGCAGCGGCTATCCCGGGCCCTATCGCGACGCCGTGGCCAAGCGCGAGAAGCGGGCGCTCGGCGATGCTTTGGGGCTCAGCCATTTCGGCGTCAATCTGGTGCGCCTGCCGCCCGGCACCGCCTCCGCCCAGCGGCACTGGCACAGCGCCGAGGACGAGTTCGTCTATATCCTCGAGGGCGAGGTGGAGCTGGTGACCGATGCCGGATCCCAGCGCCTGACCGCGGGCATGGCGGCGGGCTTTCCTGCCGGCCGTCCCGACGGGCATCAGCTCGTCAACCGCTCGGCCCATGACGTGCTCTATCTCGAGGTTGGCGACCGCCAGGCGGGCGACGAGGTGGACTATCCGGGCATCGATCTTCGCATGCTCTCCCGCAACGGCCGATATTTCTACGCCCATAAGGACGGAACGCCGTGGTAGGCCCCATCCGGCCTCTGTCACTTGACCCAGGCTATAGCCCGAGGGACGCTCTGCAGCCATGATCCAGGACAACGATCAGAAGACCGACCAGTCAAAGACGGGCCAGCCAAGGACCG
Source organism: uncultured Alphaproteobacteria bacterium (assembly GCA_963757155.1). Lineage (GTDB taxonomy): Bacteria > Pseudomonadota > Alphaproteobacteria > Dongiales > Dongiaceae > DASXQK01. Next base: position 203,789 of record CAVWQS010000040.1, on the reverse strand, counting down.
GCAACAAGGTCGAGAAGACCGACGCCGAATGGCGCGCCCAGCTGACCCCCGAGCAGTTTCGGGTGGCGCGCCAGCACGGCACCGAGCGCGCTTTCACCGGCGCCTATTGGGACCATCATGACAATGGCGTCTACACCTGCGTCTGCTGCGGTGAGCCGGTGTTCGATTCCGCCAACAAATACGATTCCGGCACGGGCTGGCCGAGCTTCTGGCAGCCGGTCGATCCCCAGACCGTCGCGACCCAGGCGGACCGCAGCCTGTTCATGACCCGCACGGAGGTCCACTGCGCGCGCTGCGCCGCCCATCTCGGCCATGTCTTTCCCGACGGGCCGAAGCCCACCGGCGAGCGCTACTGCATCAATTCCGCCGCCCTTAGGCTTCAAGCCGAGAAAGCCGTGAAGGTATTGGTGGTCTTCGACCATCCGCGGCGACATTCCTTCTGCGGCGCGGTGCTGGATGAGCTCATCGCCGGCCTGGCCGAGGCCGGCCATGAGGTCGAGGTGGCCGATCTTCATGCCGAGGGCTTCGACCCGCGCATGCCCGAGGCCGACGAGCCGGACTGGAACGATCCCGACAAGCGCTACAGCGCCGCGGTGCTCGAGGAGCAGGCGCGCATCGCCCGCAATGACGTGCTGGCCTTCGTCTTTCCGGTCTGGTGGTGGTCGCTACCCGCCATGCTGAAGGGCTGGATCGACAGGGTCTGGAACAACGGCTGGGCCTATGGCGCCCGCAAGCTGCCGCATCGCCGGGCGCTGTTGATCGGCACCGCGGCCGGCAGTGACGAGGACTACCAGCGCCGGGGCTATGACAAGGCAATGCTGACCCAGCTCGTCACCGGCGTCATGAATTATTGCGGCATCCCCGAGGCGGAGCTGCGCCTGCTCTATGACGTCACCGACGCCGCGGGGGCGGCGCGCCGCCAGGCACAGCTCCGAGAGGTACGCGCTCTCGGCCGCAGCCTCGCCGTCCAGCCGGCATGACGGTCCAGGGCAGCGGCGGGCCGGTGGCCCTGGTCACCGGGGCGGGGCGGCGCATCGGCGCCGCTATCGCCCGCGATCTGGCGCGCCACGGCTGGGCCGTCGCCGTCCATTATCGGGGCTCGCGCCGCGAGGCCGAGGCCTTGGTGCGCGAAATCGAGGCGGCGGGCGGGCGGGCCGCCGCTCTGTCCTGCGATCTCGCGCGCGAGGCGGAGGTCGAAACCCTGATCCCGCGCGCCGTCGAAGCCCTGGGGCCCTTGACCTGCCTCGTCAACAACGCCTCGGCCTTCGAGATGGACAAGATCGATACGGCGACCCGCGAGTCCTGGGACCGTCATATCGAGACCGGCTTGCGCGCGCCTCTGGTGCTGAGCCAGGCCTTTGCGCAGCAACTCCCGGAGGAAATCGACGGCAATATCATCAATATGCTGGACCAGCGGGTCTGGAAGCTGACGCCCTATTTTCTTTCCTACACCGTGGCCAAGACCGGGCTCTGGACGCTCACTCAGACGCTCGCCCTTGCTTTGGCGCCCCGTATCCGCGTCAACGGCATCGGGCCGGGGCCCACGCTCCCCAGCGAACGCCAAAGCGCCGAGCAGTTCAGCCTCCAGCAGGCGGCGGTGCCGCTGAAGCGGGGACCGGCTTTGGAAGAGATCGCGGCGACGGTGCGCTACATCCTTGCAACGCCGTCCTTGACGGGCCAGATGATTGCACTCGACGGCGGCGAGCATCTGGGCTGGGCGCAGCCCGCCCGCGGCTTCGTTGCGCGCGAATAGCCCGCGGAGGATAATCGGCCATGCCGAAATCAAGAGCATCTGCCCGCGACAGACCGCTGCCCCTCAAGCGACCGCCCGCCAAGCGAGTGGTAGCTAAGAAGGCGGCCGCCAAGAAGCCCGCCGCCGACGGGATGCGGATCATGGTTCGCGATCTGATGCTGAGCGCCAAGATCGGGCTGCATCAGCATGAGCGCATCGCCCAGCAGCGCATCCGCGTCAATCTCGACCTCGCCATCGCCGATCTGGGCGTCATCGACGACGATTATGACAAGGTGGTTTGCTACGGCGAGCTTGTCACCGGCGTTCGCCATGTGGTGGGCGCGGGGCATGTCAATCTGGTGGAGACGCTGGCCGAGCGGATCGCCGCCATGTGCCTGGCGGACCGGAGAGTGCTGAGTGCCCGGGTTCGGGTCGAGAAGCTGGATGTCTTTCCCGAGGCCAGCTCCGTGGGTGTCGAGATCGAGCGCCACCGGCCCGCCACGGCCGGCCGTAACCACAGTTGAGATATTTTCCGGACTCCGCGTCGAAGTGGTTGAAAAAGCGTCACTCTCCGGGGCCGGAAGATTAACGGAGCCGAAGAAGTTTTGCACAGCAGTCCGCCGGGTAGCGCCTCCCCGGCCGAGTCAAGCCCAAAAATCCCGTGGTGACATATCTGTAATGCTACTGTCTAAAATAGACAGTCGATTTCAATAGGTTACTCTTTCTGCCTATTTCTTAGGCAAATTGATGAATGTAAGGGATTCACTGGGCTCTTTGCGGGGGTGGGCACAGTTGTCGACACACTTATCCACAGATTCCGTGGATATCTGAACGAGCACCGAATCGAGTCGCGAAACGATGGCCGAAGATTCCGCAGATAACCGCCAGATTCCCGAGGGCCCGCCAAGCATGCGGCGCGGGGTGGAGGTCATCGCCGAGGCGCTGAAGAACCTCCCCGGAAGTCCCGGCGTCTATCGCATGCTGAACCGCTCGGGCGATGCGCTCTACGTCGGCAAGGCACGCAATCTTAAGAAACGGGTTGCCGCCTATACCCAGCTCGGCAAGTTGCCGGAGCGACTGGTGCGCATGGTGACGGAGACGGCCCAGCTCGAGGTCGTCACCACCCATACCGAGGTCGAGGCGCTGCTGCTCGAGATCAATCTGATCAAGCGGCTGATGCCGCGCTACAACGTGCTGCTCCGCGACGACAAGTCCTTCCCCTATATCATGATCACCGGCGATCATCCCGCGCCGCAGATCGCCAAGCATCGCGGCGCCCGGGCGCGCAAGGGCGACTACTACGGTCCCTTCGCTTCCGCCGGCGCCGTGCACCGCACCATCACGGCGCTGCAGCGCGCCTTCCTGCTGCGCTCCTGCGCCGACAGCGTCTTCGCCAGCCGCACCCGGCCCTGCCTGCTCTACCAGATCAAGCGCTGCTCGGCGCCCTGCGTCGGGCGGATCTCCCTGGAGGATTACGCCGGCCTCGTGAGCCAGGCGCGCGATTTCCTGGCGGGGCGCAGCCGCGAGGTGCAGGCGCGGCTGGGAATCCAGATGCAGGCGGCCAGCGACAGCCTGGACTTCGAGCTCGCCGCCGCGCTGCGCGACCGGCTGCGAGCGCTCTCCGTGGTGCAGGCCCACCAGGACATCAATGTCGAGGGCATCCGCGACGCCGATGTGGTGGCCGCCCATCAGGCCGGCGGCCATACCTGCGTCCAGGTCTTCTTCTTCCGCGGCGGCAGCAATTTCGGCAATCGCGGCTATTTCCCGAGCCATGACCGCAACCTGCCGCTGCCCCAGGTGCTCGCTGCCTTCCTCGCCCAGTTCTATGCCAACAAGCCGCCGCCGCCGCTGATCCTGGTGAACGAGCTGCCGGCCGAGGCCGATCTCCTGACCGAAGCGCTCGGCATCAAGGCGGAGCGCAAGGTGGAGATCCTGCAGCCCGTCCGCGGCGCCCGGCGCAACCTGATCGACAACGCCCTGGCCAACGCCCGCGAGGCGCTGGCCCGGCGCATGGCGGAGAATGCCTCCCAGCGCCATCTTCTGGAGGGCGTGCAGCAGGCGCTCAGCCTGGAGCAGGTCCCCCAGCGCATCGAAGTTTATGACAATAGCCATCTCCAGGGCCGCAGCCCCTATGGCGCCATGATCGTGGCCGGGCCCGAAGGCTTCATGAAGGGCGCCTATCGCAAATTCTCCATCGCCGGCGATGTCGCGCCGGGCGACGATTACGCCATGATGCGCGAGATGCTGACGCGCCGCTTTGCCCGGGTCCAGAAGGAGGATCCCGACCGAGAGCGCGGGCAATGGCCCGATCTGGTGCTGATCGACGGCGGCGCCGGGCAGCTGAGCACCGCCCAGGGGGTCCTCGACGATCTCGGCATCGACGATGTGGCGCTTTGCGCCATCGCCAAGGGCCCGGACCGCGACGCCGGGCGCGAGCGCTTCTTCCTGCCCGGGCGTGAGCCCTTCAGCCTCGAGCTCCGCGATCCCGTGCTCTATTACCTCCAGCGCCTGCGCGACGAGGCCCATCGCTTCGCCATCGGGACCCACCGGGCCCGGCGCTCCGCTGATATCAACCGCTCGCCCCTGGACGAGATCCCGGGCATCGGGGGCAAGCGCAAGCGCGCCCTTTTGCTCCATTTCGGCTCGGCCAAGGGAGTCGCGGCGGCGGGGCTGACCGACCTCGAATCCGTCGCCGGCATCAGCAAGGCCGTCGCGAAGAAGGTCTATGATCACTTCCATGGCCAAGGCTAGAATGCCGCGCCTTTCACCGGACAAAGCCCGGACGCCTGGATGACGGCACTGCCCAACCTCTTGACGATGTCGCGGATCGCCGCCATTCCGCTCATCGTCATCCTGCTCTATTTCGATGCGCCCCAGTGGCGCTGGCTGGCGCTCGGCATCTTCGCCGCCGCCTGCATCACCGATTTCTTCGACGGCTATCTCGCCCGCAGCCGCAAGCAGGTCTCCGACCTCGGCCGCTTCCTCGATCCGATCGCCGACAAGCTGCTGGTGGCGGCGGTGATCCTGATCCTGGTGGCCGAGCACCGGCTGACCGGCTGGACCATCCTGCCGGCGCTCATCATCCTTTGCCGCGAGATCCTGGTCTCGGGGCTGCGCGAATATCTGGCGGGGCTCCATGTCAGCGTTCCCGTCAGCCAGCTCGCCAAATGGAAGACCCTGCTGCAGATGCTGGCGCTGGGGTTCCTCATCCTGGGCGATGGCGGCGCGCCCGCCTGGCCCATCAGCCTGATCGGAGAGATCGGGCTCTGGGCCGCGGCTGCCCTCACGCTGGTGACCGGCTATGACTATCTGAAGGCCGGCCTGAAGCATATGTGAGCCGGATCGTGACTCCCACGGCCTACCCCGCCATGCGCGTGATCGGCCTTGCCGGCTGGAGCGGCGCAGGCAAGACCACCCTGATGGTCCGGCTGGTGCCCGAGCTGGTCCGCCGCGGCCTCACCGTCTCCACCATGAAGCACGCCCATCACGGCTTCGACGTCGACCAGCCCGGCAAGGATTCCTATCGCCATCGCGAGGCGGGCGCGACCGAGGTGCTGGTCGCCTCCGAACGCCGGTGGGCCTTGCTGCATGAGAACCGCAATGAGACGGAAGCCACGGCGGCGGAGCTGATGCGCCGCATGACGCCGGTCGATCTGCTCATCGTCGAAGGCTTCAAGCGCGAGGGTCATGACAAGCTCGAGATCCATCGCCGCGAGACCGGCAATCCACTGCTCTATCCGGAGGATCGGCATATCGTGGCGGTACTGAGCGACGAGCCCCTGCCCGGCTGCCCGCTGCCGGTCATCGGCATCGACGATGTCGGCGCGATCGCCGATTTCATCATCGCCCATTGCGGGCTTGCAGCGGTCCGGGCGGCCGCCGGCCATTGACCTTGCGGGCTTCGATTCTTGCCGAGGCAGCGGTGCCCGTCGAGGCCGCCCTGACCCGGATTCTCGGCGATCTGGCGCCGCTCGCCGAGACCGAGCCGGTCGCTCTTGCTGCTGCCCTCGCGCGCGTCTTGCGCGAGGATGTGGTCTCGCCCTTCGACGTCCCTGGCGCCGATAATTCCGCCGTCGACGGCTATGCGATCCATGCCGAGGATCTGGGGTCGGCAGGGGAGACGCGCCTGCCCGTCATCGGCCGGGCCGCCGCGGGTCACCCCTTCGCAGCAGCAGTTCCCCGAGGTGCGGCGCTGCGCATTTTCACTGGGGCGCTGATGCCTGTGGGCCCCGACACGGTGGTGATGCAGGAGGATTGCCGGCTCGAGGGTGAGGTGGTGGTGGTGCCCTCGGGCCTCAAGCGCGGCAGCAATCGCCGGCGCGCCGGGGAGGATGTGCGAGCCGGCACCACGGTACTGGCTGCGGGCATGCGTCTGCGCCCGCAGGAGATCGGGCTCGCTGCCGCCGTCGGCTGCAGCCATCTGACCGTTGCCCGGCCGCTGCGCGCCGCCGTTTTCTCGACAGGCGAGAGCTCCATCCACGATTCCAACCGCCAAGGCCTAGGCGCCCTTCTCCACCAGCTCGGGATCGTCGTCGCGGACGGCGGAATCCTGTCCAACGATCGGGGGCGGATCGACGCCGCCCTGAAGGCCGCGGCCGTGGAGAATGATGTCGTTCTGACCTCGGGCGAGGTCTTCCATGGCGAAGAGGATCATCTCACCGCGGCGGTCCAAGCGCTGGGCTCGCTCCGGCTTTGGCAGCTCGCGGTCAAGCCGGGCCGCGCCGTGGCCATCGGCGAGCTCGCGGGCGCGGGCCGGACCCGGCCGGTCTCCTTCATCGGCCTGCCCGGCAATCCCGTGGCGGCGATCACCGCCTTCTTCTGCCTGGCGCGCCCGATACTGCTACGCCTCATGGGCGCTGGCGATCTGACCGCACGCCGGTATCGTCTCAGCGCCGGCTTCGCGCATCGCAAGAAGCCCGGCCGGCGCGAGTTCCTGCGCGCCCGCCTGACGCCGGGAGGGGATGGCGACGTCACAGTGTTGGCCTATCCCGCCCAGGGCAGCGGCATTTTGAGCTCGCTGCTGGCCGCCGACGGGCTGGTCGAGCTGCCGGAGGCGTTGACCAAGGTCGAGCGCGGCAGCATGGTGGATTTCCTTCCTTTCGGCGAGACCGGCTGATGAAGCTTCTCTATTTCGCTTGGCTCCGCGCCAAGCTCGGCAAAGGCAGCGAGGAGCTTGTCCCCCCGCCCAACGTGACCACTGTCGCCACTCTGCTCGATTGGATGGAGACTTTGAGCCCCGCCTATAAATCCGTGCTCGCCGACCGGCGCGTCGTGCGGGTGGCGGTCAATCTCGAATATGTCGGGCCCGAGCATCCCGTCGCGCCGGGCGACGAGGTGGCGCTCTTTCCGCCGGTGACGGGCGGCTAGCGCGATGGCCGAAATTCAAGCCCCCTTGCTCCCCACCGTCATTCCCGCGAAAGCGGGAATCCAGGGCCGTAAGATCCATCGCTTGCCCTGGATCCCCGCTTTCGCGGGGATGACGGAAGAGAGAGACCGCCTAGCTGCAAGTGGGCCTCTCCCATGATCCGCGTCCAGGAAGCGGATTTCGACGTCGGGGCCGAGCTCGCGCGTCTCAGCGAGGGGCGGCGCGATATCGGTGGGCTTGCCTGCTTCATCGGTCTGGTGCGCGACAGGGTCGGCGATTCCGTCACCGCCATGACGCTGGAGCATTATCCTGGGATGACCGAGAAGCGTCTGGCGGAGATCGAGGCCGAGGCCCTGTCGCGCTGGCCGCTGGAGGCCACGCTGATCATCCACCGCGTCGGCCGGCTGCTGCCGGGCGACCGCATCGTTCTGGTCGCCACCGCCTCCTCCCATCGCCAGGCGGCGCTGGAGAGCTGCCAGTTCCTGATCGACTGGCTGAAGACCAAGGCGCCATTCTGGAAATTGGAGGAGACGCCGAGCGGTGCTGAGTGGGTTGCCGCCCGCGACAGCGACGACCAAGCCGCGGAGCGCTGGCGTCGATCCTGAGTCAAAAAACGACCATCATAGGGGGAGATCATGTCGAATACCGAGCTCTGCTATCTCAGCGCTACCGAGGCGCTCGCTGCCTTCAAATCGCGCAAGCTCTCGCCCGTCGAGCTGATGGGCGCGTTGATCGCCCGGGCCGAGGCCGTCGAGCCCAAGATCAACGCCTTTCCGATGAAGCATTTCGACCGCGCTTTGTCGGAAGCCAAGAAGGCCGAGGACCGCTACATGAAGACCGACGGGCGGCTCCGGCCTTTGGAGGGCATCGCCTGCGCCATCAAGGACGAGACCACCATCAAGGGCTGGCGCTCGACCTTCGGCTCCCTCGTCTTCAAGGACAATGTCGACAGCTACACCGCACCCCCGGCCGAGCGCATCATCAAGGCCGGCGCCATCATCCATGCGCGCTCGGCGGCACCGGAATTCTCCTGCGCCCCCTTCACCCATTCGCGGCTCTGGGGCGTGACCCGCACGCCCTGGAATCTCGACTACAGCTGCGGCGGCTCTTCCGGCGGCGCCGGGGCCTCGCTCGCCGCCGGCTCGACGACGCTCGCCAACGGCTCGGATATCGGCGGCTCGATCCGCATCCCCTCTTCCATGTGCGGCGTCGCCGGCTTCAAGCCGCCCTATGGCCGCAATCCCGACAGCAGCCCCTTCAATCTCGACCACTACAACCACGCCGGCCCCATGGCGCGGACCGTTGCGGATTGCGCCCTGCTCCAGAACGTGCTCTCCGGCCCCCATCCCGAGGACATCGCTTCGATCCGGCCCAAGCTGCGCATCCCCGCCAAGCTCGAGGGCGACCTCAAGGGCTGGCGTATCGCCTACTCCCCCGATTTGGCCGGCTATGACATCGATCCCGATGTCGCGCGCAACACCGCCGCGGCGGCCGAGGTCTTCCGGAGCCTCGGCGCCACAGTGGAGGAGGTCGATATCGGCTGGGCGCATGAGGATGTCGTCAAGGGTTGCTCGGCCCATTTCGGCACCGTCTTCGGCCCCTGGATCGCCAAGGTGGCGGCGGAGCATCGCGATTTGCTCACGCCCTATGCCAATGCCTTTGCCGAGCGGATGCAGCAAGTGAAGATCGAGCAATACCTGGAAAGCCTGGAGATCGAGGGGCGGATGTATGCCAAGCTGGGCAAGCTCCTCCAGCGCTACCGGCTGCTGCTCTGCCCGACGCTTCCCGTGCCTTCGATCAGGGCCGGCGAGGACTACATCGACACACCGCTGATGATCAACGGCAAGCCCCAGGCGAGCATCGAGGATTGGCTGATGACCATCTGCTTCAACATGATGAGCCGCTGCCCGGTGATGAGCGTGCCCTCCGGCCTTGCCGCCACTGGCGTGCCCACGGGCCTCTCGATCGTCGGGCGCACCTATGATGACGTCAGCGTCTTCCGCGCCGCCGCCGCCTTCGAACGCGCCCAGCCCTGGCTGGATACCGCGGCGAGGCGGCCGAAGCTGTAGGAAAGCAAGCGGCACTTCTTTCCCTTCCGTCATGCCCGCGAAAGCGGGCATCCAGGGCGAGTGACGCGCCCTGGGCCCTGGATTCCCGCTTTCGCGGGAATGACGAGAGAAAAAAGTGGCGCCTGGGCCGCTCAGGCCGCCAAAGGCTGCCCGCGCACCGTCGCGGCGTAGTCGGCCATCATCTGGCGGGCCAGCGGGCCGACCTGGTAGTTGTGCGGGCCGATCTCGCCCACGGGCGTGACCTCCGCGGCGGTGCCGGTGATGAAGACTTCATCGGCCTTGCCCAGTTCCTCCGGCATGATCGCTCGCTCCGTCACCTTGATGCCGCGCTTGCGGGCGAGGTCGATGACCGTGCGGCGGGTGATGCCGTCGAGGAAGCAGTCGGGCTTCGGCGTATGCAGCTCGCCGCCGATGCCGAGGAAGACATTGGCCCCCGTCGCTTCGGCGATCTGGCCGCGCCAGTCGAGCATCAGCGCATCGGCGCAGCCTTCGGCCTCCGCCGCATGCTTGGAGAGGGTGCAGATCATATAGAGCCCGGCGGCCTTGCTCGCGGTGGGCGCGGTCTCCGGCGAGGGCCGCCGCCATTTGGCGAAGGTCATGCGGATGCCCTTGTTCAGGGATTCCGGATTGAAATAGGCCGGCCATTGCCAGACCGCGATGGCGAGATGGATCTGGCTCTGCTGCGCCGAGACGCCCATCTGCTCGCTGCCGCGCCAGGCGATGGGGCGGACATAGGCATCGGCAAAGCCGGAGCGCTTCAGAGTCGCCGCCGTGGCCGCGTCGATCTCGGCCACGCTATAGGGAATCTTGAAGCCAAGCAGTTCGGCCGACTTCACCAGACGTTGGCTGTGCTCGGTCAGCTTGAAGACCTTGCCCTCATAGGCCCGCTCGCCTTCGAAGACGGCGGAGGCGTAGTGCATGGCATGGGTGAGGACATGGACCTTGGCGTCGCGCCAATCGACGAATTTTCCGTCGAGCCAGATGACGCCGTCACGATCGTCGAAAGAAGGGGTGCTCATGGCAGGGAAGCTCCCAGATCAAGGTGTTTGTGCGGGGTTCGGCTATATAGACTAGGTTCCGTCGGGAGTCAGGAGAGCAGTTCTTCACAAATAAGTCAACATAGCTGACATATTATGGCAGACATAAAACCCCAGGCCAATCCCCTCTTCCTGCGCGAGGATGAGCTTCGCCAAGGCATCGAGCTGCTGTTCTATGCCTATCGCGACTTCACCGCGGAGGCCGATGCCATGCTCCAGGCCTATGGCTTCGGCCGCGCCCATCACCGGGTGATCTATTTCGTGGGCCGCAACCCCGGCATGCCGGTCTCGGCCCTTCTCGACATACTGAAGATCACCAAGCAGAGCCTCTCGCGGGTCCTGGGCCAGCTCCTGCGCCAGGGCTTCGTCCAGCAGCGACCCGGCGCTGATCGCCGGCAGCGCCTGCTCGATCTGACACCCCAGGGCGCCGAGCTCGAGCGCCGGCTGACGGAGGATCAGCGAGCGCTGGTGGCGCGCGCCTATCGCGCCGCCGGGGCCGAGGCTGTGGAGGGATTCCGCAGCGTCCTCTTCGGCATGATCAATGAAGCCGACCGGCCGAAGGTCGCCCGCAGCGTCCTCGGTCCTGCGCGGCGATGAAGATCGCCGTGACAATGAGCGGGTCGGGGAGCTGCAATCTCGGGCGCATTCCCAGGCTTGCCGCGCTGATCCTCGTGCTGCTTCTGCCGCTTCTGCTCTGGCCGGGTCTGCCGGCGATGGCGGCGACCGGATCCGACGCCGCGGCGCCCAAGCCGGCCGGCGCGGAATTGACCTCGAGCACCGTCGAGGGACTGGAGAGTGCGGCCGCCACGCTGACGGAAAAGCTGGAGCCCATCCTGGCGGCGGCCGCGGAGCTGCCGAACGCGTTCTCCCAATATGCCGATCGGCTCGCCGATCCGGCCCAGGGCCCGCTCGGGCTCTGGCTGGCGCGGCTCGCCATTTCCTTCCTGCTCGCCGTGGCTCTGGCCTTGCTGCTGCCGCATCTGCTGATCGCGCTGCGCCGCCGCCTGCCCCGGCGCCCCAATATCGGCAGCCGCATGATCACCGCCTTTCTCGGCGATCTCGCGGGCCTCGTCGCCCTGTTGATCATCTTCTACGCCGCCCATACCTCCTGGTTCTTCGACCGCTCCCCGCGCAGCGAGCTGGCCGTCTCGCTGTTCGGCGGGCTGGTGCATTGGCGGCTGATGATGCTGCCCATCGACGTGCTGTTGCGGCCCCGCGAGCCGGAGGCGCGGCTGATCCAGGCCCCCGATCATCATGCCGGCCATATGCGCCAGCTCGCCACCTGGCTCCTGGGCTTCGTCGCCTTTTCCCTGGCGGGTCTCCGGGCCATGCTCTATTCCGGCATTCCGACCCCGGCGGTGCAGTTCCTGGCGCTCGTCATGGGCCTGCTCAATGCCGCCGTCGCGTTCTACTTCATCCACCGCCTGCATGACGCGCTCGCGGCACGACCCGCGGGCGCGGCACCTCTCGTCGTGGCACCGGTCGTCGCGGCGCCGGGTGAAGCGCTGCCGGTGATCGCGACCGGGGACGCGGCCCTGGTGGCCCCCGAGCCCAGCTTCCTGGCGCAGATCTGGCACCCCCTCACCCTTGCCTTCATCGTCGCCGCGGCCGTCGCCTGGCTCATCGGCGTGATCTTTTCGGATCTCGCCATCTTCTGGAGCCTGATCGACACCGGCGCCATCCTGCTGGGAGTCTTGATCGTGCAATCCGTCGCCGCCGCCTGGCTCACCCGCTCCGCCGCGAGCGCCGGCGGGACGGATGCCGCCCTGGCCGAAGAGGTCAAACGGGCGCGCCGCCATCTGCTCATCCGGCGCTGCATCGGCGTCGCCCTCTGGATCGCCGCGGCGGTCCTCGCCATCGAGATCTGGATGGCGCGTCTCGCCCATATCCTGCCCGCCGCGCAATGGCAGGCCGCGCGGGGCTCGGTCATCAGCGCCGCCGTCACCCTCTATATCGCCTATGTGCTGTGGCAGATCGTCTTCCTGCACACCGCCCATCGCGTGCCGGTTCCGCAGCAGCCGACGTCCGACGGCAGCATCGGGCCGACCCCCATCGCCACGCGGCTCCAGACCATGATGCCGGTCTTGCGCATCTTCATGCTCGTCACCATCGCTCTGGTGGCGGTGCTGATCGCGCTCTCCAATCTCGGCGTCAACACCACCTCGCTCATCGCCGGCGCCTCGATCTTCGGCCTGGCCATCAGCTTCGGTTCCCAATCCCTGGTGCATGACATCGTCTCGGGCATCTTCTTCATGGCCGATGACGCGTTCCGCATCGGCGAATATATCGATACCGGCAAGGCCAAGGGCACGGTGGAGGGGATGACGGTGCGCTCGCTCAGGATGCGCCACCAGAACGGCCAGATCCATGTCATCCCCTTCGGCCAGATCCAGCAGGTGACGAATTTCAGCCGTGACTGGACGACAATGAAGTTCAACCTGCGTCTCGCCCTCGACACCGACGTGGAGAAGGTGCGCAAGATCGTGAAGGCGATCGGCGCCGATATGATGAAGGATCCGGTCCTGGCGGCGGAGATGTACCAGCCCCTGAAGATGCAGGGCGTGACCGAGATCGATTCCAACGGCCTGGTGGTGCGCCTCAAATTCACCACCAAGCCGGCGCAACCGACCTTCGTCTATCGCGAGGCGCTGAAGCGCATCTACAAGGCCTTCGGCGAGAAAGGCATCAACTTCGCCAACAACAGCGTGATGGTGCAGACTCGTGCCGAGCCGGCCACGCCCGAGGACGCGGCCAAGCTCGCCGCGCTGGGCGCGGCGGCCAGCATCGCTTCCGCACCGAACGCAGCGGCGGACTGAGCAAAGCTACCCTGGCCGCTTGCCGCGCGATCATCGCCCGCCCCGTGCGGCAACCCTTAGAGGCACGGGTCCCTGCGCCGTATTGGCCGGCAACATCGCCAGCAGCCGGCGACGGTCGATCTTGCCCAGGGCATTGCGGGGAATCTCATCGATGATGATGAGGCTCTCCGGGAGCTTGTAATCCGCGAGCTGCCCCGAGATATCGGCGAGGATCTCCCCGGTGGTCACGCTTTCGGCCCCATTGGCGAGCTGGACGAAGCCCGCGACGCGCTGGCCCAGCACCGCATCCGGCACGCCGACAACGCCGGCGTCGTGGACCGCGGGATGAGCGACCAGGACGCGCTCGACTTCGGCCGGCGCGATGTTGGAGCCGCCGCGGATGATCAGTTCCTTCTTGCGTGAGACGAACCAGAGATCACCCTTCTCGTCCTGACGCATGAGATCGCCGGTGTGATACCAGCCATCCGTGCCGAGGCCGTCAATTCGGCCCGGCGCGATCCAATAGCCGATGGTGACATTGGGTCCGCGCAGGATCAGCTCGCCGACATGGCCGCGTGGAACGGGAGCGCCACGATCGTCGATCAGCCGGATTTGCGCGCCCCCGACGATGCGATGCACCGGGCCTGACTGCAGGCTGTAGGTGAGCGAGCAGAAGCTCTCCGTGGCGGCCCAGATGGAGCGCAGCGGCGTCCCGAAACGAGAGGGGAAGCTCTCCTGCAGCCATTGCGGGCAGACGTCCCCGGCCGTCAGGCAAAGCCGCAGGGAGTCGACCTGCCGCGGGCGGGCCCGTTGAGCTTCCAACAGAGCCGCATGGTTGAAGGGCATCCCGACCAGCAGGCTGCAGCGATGCTGGGCAATCGCATCGAGCACGGCCTCCGCATCGAATTGCGGGACCAGGACCAGGGGCATGTCCTGACGGATCCCCGACAGGAAGGTGAAGGCGCCGCTGGAATGAACCATGGGCACGGCGCAAAGGGCGATATGACCGCTCTCGAGGCCCCAATGCCGGCTCTCCTCCGCGATCTTGCCCATTGTCGCGAGGGTATGGCAGACGAATTTGGGCTCGCCCGTGGTGCCGGATGTCGTCAACAGCAGGGCGGGCGCGCCGGTATCCACCAGGGCGGGCAAGGATCCGGCGATGATGTCGGTGAAAAGCGTGGTCCAGGGCTGCACGCGAAGATCGGTGACGCCGCCATCGACAAGGAAGCGCGCATTGACGGGCAGATTCATCGGGTCGACCCCGGCGACCTTGGCATAGAGATTTGCCTGGCCGATGTAGAGGGCGGGCCGCAGGCGGCGGAGCAGCTGATCCAGCTCGGCCGATTTCAGGCGGGTGTTGAGCGGCGCCGCGATGGCCCCTATTCGAAAGCAGGCATGATAGGCGACCGCGAGCTCAGGCCCGTTGAACAGATGGAGGGCCACGCGATCACCCCTACGCAAGCCGCGCGCGATCAAGCCGCGCGCGAGGCGGTCAACTTCGACGGCGAATCGCGCATAGCTCCAGACGTCCTTGCCCATGACGAAGGCGGTACTCTCGGGGCGGGTTTCGGCGTGGTGACGCAGAGCCGTGATGGGAGTCATAATTATCTCCTGTTGTCGGAATGCCGCTACATCCTGCGGCGGGATCGGGCGATGGACGGGTGCCGCGTCAGGGCGGCAGCGGCGTGGCGGAGGCGAAGACTCCATCGGGGTCGAAGCGCTGCTTGGCCCGCTGCAGCCGGACGATCTTGTAGCCATAGGCCAGTGCTGCCCGGTCGCGCTGGTGCGGGCCTAGCAGATTGGGATAGCCGCCCGGCACCGCAGCCGGGGTGAGGGCCAAGGCCAGGGATAGGCGCTCAGCCCATTGCCGGTGACGGGCGGCTTCATCCGCCGTGCTTGCGTCACCGGCATCGGCTTCCCAGGCAGCGACGATCACGATCAGGAAATGCTCCCGCCGCAGGCCGAAGGCGGTGGCGTCCACGGGCACCCGCGCGGCCGCGCCGCGGAAGTGCTGAAGCATGATGGCGGCGAAGGGCGAGGGTTTGGTCGCGCCGCCTGCGACCAGCAGCTGGATGACCTCGGGCGTCAGCGTGGAGACCCAACGCGTCTCCACCGCATAGTGACGCCCCTTCACCGTATGGTCGTCGAACATGCGGAGCATCTCGCCGCAAGTCATGGGCGCGATCCGGGCCCAGACCGGCTCGCCCAGGCCCTGCAGCTTGGCCATGACCTCCTCGCCCTCGGGCCGGGCGCCGGTCCAGCTCGGCGCCAGGAACAGCACGGGGCTCCCGTCCGGCCCGGACATGACGCCGGACGAAACCCCGAGCTCATCCGGCGCCGATGCGGCGAGCGCCGCATAGCCCTGCAGCACCGCGTCGGCCTCATGCCAGGAAAACAGGATCAGCCCCGCGAGCAGCTCGCGCAGCGGGTGCAGCCGGATGCGCATGGCGGTGACGACGCCGAAATTTCCGCCGCCCCCGCGCAGCGCCCAGAACAGCTCAGGATTCGTCGCGGCGTCCGCCGTGACGAGCCTGCCATCGGCAAGCACGAGCTCCGCACTGAGGAGATTGTCCAGCGCCAGACCATATCTGGCGGTCAGCGGCCCATAGCCGCCGCCCAGCGTCAGCCCGGCCATGCCGACCGCGCCGACGGAACCGGTAACGGCGGCAAGGCCATGAGGTGCGGCGGCGGCGATGACATCGCCAGCCGTGGCGCCGCCCTCGACGGTGGCGACACGGGCCTCGGCATCGATCGTGACGCGCCGCATGCCCGAAAGATCCAGCACCAGCCCATCCGGCCGCAGCGCCCGTCCCGCCCAATCATGCCCGCCGCCGCGCACCGACAGCGGCAGGCCATGGACACGGGCAATCTGCAGCGCGGATTGCACATCCTCGGCCGTTTCGCAAAAGGCGAAAAGCGCCGGGCGATGGTCGACTGCCCCGTTCCAGATCTGCCGGGCGCGGGCGTAGGCATCATCGCCCGGGAGCGCGACCTTGCCCGGCATCGAGCGGCCCAGCTCATCGGCGGCGCTCAGCCAGGTGCCCGCCATCAAATTCATCACCGTCATCGTCAGCTCCTTGTTCATTGCGATGGGGGACGAATCCCTTCGCCACCGACAAGATGCGGGGGCTTGGCTACGGAGGGATTTCGCCGGGGATGAAAAGGGTTACGGGCGTAATGCACCTGCGAAGAGCAACCTTCTAGGCCGCTTTCAGACGATCGCTCTTCAGGCACCGCGACAGCGCCGCGGCGATCTCGATGGACATGAAGGGCCGGCGCACGACCTCGGAGATTCCGACCGCCATCAAGATCTCCGCGTCGATCTCATCGGCGGAGGTGGTGGCCAGCAGGATCGGCAGATCGGGCGCGATCTTATGCAGCGCCGCCGCCAGGTCGAGGGTAGCGCCCAGCGTCGCCAATTGGTCCAGCACGGCGACATCGAACCGGTCCGGCGCTGCCCGGCAGGCGGCCAGCGCCTCGCGGGGGCCGGTGAAGCCGACCGGCTCATAGCCGAGCGCGGCCATCGTCTCCTCGGCCCGGGTGAGCTGGGCGCGGTCGTCATCCAGAACCAGCAGGGTCTCGCCGCGCCCGAGCGGAAGCACCGGCTCGACCTCATCGGCCAACGATTCGGGAGCGGCGCTGCAGGGCAGCCAGGCCTCGAAGCGGCTGCCCGCACCGGGCGCGCTGCGAACGTTCATCGCCCCGCCGTGCTCGCGCACGATCTCGCGCACCGTCGCCAGCCCCAGCCCATATCCGCCGAGGCGCGTGGTGAAGAAGGGCTCGAAGATCCGCTCGAGAAGGGCTTCGTCCATGCCGCGCCCGGCATCGCTGACAGAGAGCCGCACATAGCAGCCCGGCGCCAGATCGCCGTGGCTGAGGGCCATGGTCTGGGCGATGTCGCAAATCGCCGCCTCGACCTCGAGACGCCCCTTGCCATCCATTGCCTGGGCCGCGTTGTTGCAGAGATTGAGCATCACCTGCTGGATCTGCTCGGGCGCCCCGGAGATGGCCGCGGATTCTTCCGATCCGCGGATGACCAGGTCGATCCCCGAGGGGAGCGACGCATGCAGCAGCGAGGAGGTCTCCGCCATCAGCACTTTCACGCTCACCGGCTGGCGCCGGATGTCGCGCCGCCGGCCGAAGGCGAGGATCTGATCCACGAGATTGCGCGCCTGCTCGCCGGCGCGGCGGATTTCGGCGAGATTGTGGGCCGGGCGGCTGCCGGTCGCGACCTGCGCCTCGGCCATCTCCGTATATCCCAGGATCGCGCCGACGATATTGTTGAAGTTATGCGCGATGCCGCTGGCCAGCGCGCCGATCGTCTCCATGCGCCGGGCCTGCTGCAGGCTGGTCTCCAGCCGAGCGCGGTCGCGCTCCAGGGTCTCGCGCCGCACGGCATTGCCGAGCGCGTCCAGGGCCATGCGCAGCAGGCTGAGCTCGTCGGCGGGCGTGGCCATGGCCGAACGCAGCGCATCGAAGCCCAGGACCGCTGGGCACCCCCGCCCGCTCGGCACGCAGGCCCAGCCCCTGAGGCCGGCGTCGGCGAGCGCGGATTTGTCGGCGCCGGAAGGCAGGCGCTCGACGCGAGGGACATGGACGATCCCCTCCTCGGTGGCCGGGAAACGCGCGGCCAAGGCCGGCGCGCGGGCCGGCCAGCCCGCGGGGAAGCCGGCCCCCTCCCGGTACCAGCCATAGACCCGGCCGGGCGCGCCCGGGAGGATGAGATAGCCCCGGTCCGCCCCGATGCAGCGCGCCAATTGTGCGAGCGCCTGCTCGATATGCGCATCGATCTCGCGGGGGCGCAGGCTGATGAAGCGCGTCGAGATGCCCGCGATCACATGCTCCAAGGCGGCACGCTGGCGCAGCGCCCGGGCCCGCGCCCGAAGCTCCAGCCCGAGATGGACGAGGAAACCCAGCAGCAGCAGCGAGGTCGCGTAGAGCAGGATGCGGAATTGCCCGGCCCGTTCTTCCAATTCTGCCTGGCGCGCCAGCACCACCCGGCGGACGGCCTCCTGCGTCTCCAGGCTCGGCATCGCGATCAGGGCCTTCACCAGGCGGTCCGTCACCGGCAGCAGATCATGCAGCATCCGTCCATGCGCCAGCAGCGCCTGCAGCGAGTCGGCGTCACTTGCAGGGAAACTCTGGGTGGCCAAGCCATCCAGCCGCGCAGCCACCGCCTGGGCGGCCGGTGGCGAGGTGTCGAGGGTCAGATGCAGCATGGCGGCGGCGAGCTCGCTGACCGCGGGAAAGATCGGCCCGTTCAAATTCGATGCGCTGAGCTTGACGCTGAACAGGCCGAAATAGGCGAGCGAGTTCTGCAGCAGGGCATTGTCGCTCTTGAATCGTTCGGTCAGCATTTCCTGCCGGGCGACGGCGGCCGCGAGCTCGGCGATCGGCGCCCGGCTCTCGCTGAAGCCGGCCGCGGCCGCGTGCAATCGATCGAGCGCCGCGTTCAGCGCCTTGTCCTCCCGGACGAGGGAATCGTAGTTGTGCAGCAAGCCGGCCCGGGCGCTCAGCACATCGCGATGCAGCGCGCTTTCCGCTAAAGCGAAATCATCGAGCGCGGCAATGGCTTGCGTGGAGAGCTGGGCGTCGGGATTCATGCCCTGCAGCAGCAGCCAGGTGAGGAGGAGGAGCAGCAGCGGTACCGCCGCCACGGCGGGTGTGAGCTTCATGGCGATGTGAGAATTGCCGATGGGGGGTCGGGGGCGGGAATCGGGGCGACACTGAGGTTCGTGGCGGCCGCCGGCACCGCGGCCGTCACGGGGGCGCCGCGGTAACTGCCGGTCAGCGTCCGCAGGAAGGCGACGATGGAACCGACCTGCTCCTGCGACAATGTCCGATCGAGCTGCGCCGCGGCCATCTTGCGCACAGCATCCTCCAGGGTGGGCGCGCTGCCGTCATGAAAATAGGGCGGCGTCACCGCCACGTTGCGCAGGCTGGGCACGCGCAGCACCTGGGGATTCGGCGCGGCGAGCGGGCGGAAGATTCCCTGACGCTCGAAGAGATTGCCGCCGATATTCACTCCTTGATGGCAGGAGATGCAGCCGAGCGATTTGAAAAGCTGATAGCCCCTCTGCTCATCGGCGGAAAGGGCGGCACTGTCGCCTTGAAGCCATTGATCGAAGCGGCTGCCGGGCGTCACCAGCGAGCGCTCATAGGTGGCGATGGCATCCAGCAGGCTTGCCTGATCCGGACCATGGCCGTAGACGCGGCCGAATCGAGCCATCATATCCGGATTCACCTCCAGCCTACCGAGGGCTTCATCCATCGTCATCCCCATGGTCCGTGGGCTCACCAGAGAGGCTTCGGTATGGGCCTCGAGGCTGGGCATGTCGCCTTCCCAATCGAATCGAAAGCTGAGCGCGGCGTTGAAGACGGTGTTGGTATTGAAGAACAGCTGGGATCCGTCGACGGCCCTGTCGTGCTGATGGGTGTTGGCGCCGTTGCTGCGCGTGTCGTGGCATGACTGACAGCTGCGCGTGCGATCGCGGGAGAGGAGCGGATCCTCGAACAGGCTCTCCCCCAGTGCCAGCTTCAGCGGATTGGCCGCCGGCGGCGGCGGGATCGGCGTGATCGGCTCGGGGCAGCCGGTCACGACAGCGGGCAGCTGGGTGAGTGCGATTTCATGGCGCCAGGCGGCGGCAGGAAGCGATTGCTGGGCGCGCGACGGCTCGGCGCGCGGGCTGAGCTCTCCCGCGCCGCTGACGAGAAGGAGCAGGGCAAGGCTGCTCCCGGCGCGCGCCACGCTCGATGGAAAGAGCTTCATGCTCTACCCGTCGTCAGCGGGCCCGGCCCGAGAACGCGACGGCGGCCGCCGGCCTCTTGCCGGCGACCGCCTTCGTCTCAATGCCCGGGACGGCCATGCTTCACGACATGGTGGATCTCATTGCGGGAGAGACCCATGTCCTTCAGCGTCCGATCGTCGAGGGCTTCCAGCGCCGCCGTGGCGCGCCGCTGCTCCTGGGCTTCGACGAGCTTCGACCAGAGCCGCGCCGGCAGGGAGAACAGCCCGGCGCTCCAGCGCGAGCTGCCCCAAGGGGGGACGGTCCCCATGGACATCAGCGAGGTGGGGTCGTTGCGTTCGAAAGAGGGTTTCATGACAGCTTGTCTCCGTTGTGGGTGTTCGAATTGTGACTGTTCGACGGCGTGACCTTCGTTTTCGCGATGGGTCCAGAAGATCTCGGGATGCAGGCCGGTGACATGCACGGCGAAACCTTCGACAACGCAGTCCGTGACCGAGGAGATCGCGGCGCTGATCGAGTGCCGCCATCTCTCGATGTCGGCTGGGCGGGCCCGGGGCTCGTTGGGGAGGGGGCCGTTGGGGATGCTCGGGTGCAGGTTCTTGATTTGCATGGATCTCTCCGGCGCTGGTTGATGGAGAGATCGTGCCGCAGGCGCATTACCGCATCGTCTCGGAAGCGGGAAATTGGGCTACGGCTGTAGCCGAGAAAATGGCAGAAAATAGGCCGGACTCCGGGCGCGCCTGCGTCAGAGGGGCTCGACCGCCAAAGCGAAGACATAGCCGACGCCACGCTCGGTTTGTATGACCCGCGGCGCGCTCGGATCGGTCTCCAGCTTGCGCCGCAGCCGCAGGACCTGCACATCGATGCTGCGGTCGAAGACATCCTCGTGGATGCGAGTCGCCTGCAGCAGATGTTCGCGCGACAGGGGCCGCTGCGGTGCATCGAGAAAGGCGATCAGCAGGGCATACTCGCCCTTGGTCAGCGCCACCGGCTGGTCCTTGGAATCCGTCAGGCGCCGGTTGCGCCGGTCGAGCAGCCAGCAGCCGAATCGGCAGCGGCCCCGCTCAGGCTCCCGCGCCTGATCCTTCTGGGGCTGCGCCCGGCCGCTTTCTCGCCGGCGCAGCACCGCCCGGGTACGCGCCAGGAGCTCCCGCAGGCTGAAGGGCTTGGTGACATAGTCGTCGGCCCCGAGCTCGAGCCCGACCACCCGGTCGATCTCATCGCGCCGATGGCCGGTGGTGATGATCACCGGCAGGTCGGAATGGGAGCGGATCTCGCGCAGGAGGTCCAACCCATCTTCCTGGCCGAGCCGGAGGTCGAGGATGACCAGGCTCGGCTCGCCCGTCGCCAGGTGGCGCGCCATTTCCTCGCCGCAGGACGCGGAGAGGGCCGGCATGCCGTGCTCCCGCAGATAATCGACGATCATTTGGTTCATCAACGGGTCGTCATCGACGACGAGGACGCTGCGTCGCCGGGTTGCCTTCGTCCGTCATTTCCCGATCAACTATCTGATTTGAGATCATCTCATCCATCGCCAAACATATGGTGTGCGGGGCGGTGACCTGCTATGGTTACCAGAGAATATATCTGGCTCTCAGTGTCCAACTCTGGTCACCAGAGTATGACTATGGCCAAATTGGCCGGGTGTCAGATTGGGAGGCGAAAATGGCAGGGGATCCCAGGCCAGGGGGCACCCGGCGGGAGGAATATGCCGAAGCGACCCGCCAGGCGATCCTGGAGGCGGCCCGCCGGCTATTCAGGGAGCGCGGCTATTTCGCCACCAAAGTGGACGAGATCGCCGCTCAGGCCCGGGTCGCTCCCGCGACGGTCTATGCCGTTGCCGGCGGCAAGCAGGGTCTGCTGCGGACATTGATGGATCTATCGACGACCCATCCGCTCGTGGCGGCCACCGTCGAGAGCATCGAAGGAATGGATGACCCCGCGGCCATCATCCGCGTCGTTGCCGAGCGCTGCCGGCAAATGCGGGAGGATTTCGGCGACATCATGCGGGTGATGATCGCGACCGCCCCCCATGACCGGGCCGTGGCCGAGAGCCTGGCCACCGCGACCGCCCGGTATCGACAGGCCTTCCTTCCGATCAGCCGGCGGCTGGCGGCGCTGGGCGCGCTGCGCCCGGGGATGAGTGAAAGCGAGGCGGCGGATCTGCTCTGGTTCTATTTCGGCTATGGCGGTCTCTTCACCCTGCATGACGATCTGGGCTGGTCTTATGAGCGCGCCGAGCGCTGGCTCGCTGGCGAAGCCAGCCGGGCGCTGCTGAAAAGCGGCCCGCCGATGGAAGGCTAGTCTAGAACGCGGCCTCGACCCGGGACGCCAGGATCGGGCGATCGAGGCGGCGGCTGTATCGCTCGAGACGTTCGCGCAGGCCCGCCTCGCTCTGGTCCATATAGAGGATCAGCGTCTTGTCGGGATCGGGGTGGGCGAGCTCGATCCAATGGAAGAAGGTCTCCTTCGGAATCGCCCGAAGGCGGTACTCCGTCTTCTCGTTGAAGACATGCTTCTCATAGCGCTCCACCGTCCGGTGGAAGCGCCAGGCGAGGCCGCTGAAGGAGGCGATGGGCACCGTCCAGCGCCAGCGCGGCGTCCGGATCCCCCCTTCCTGGACCGTGACCTCGCTGTCGCCGAAGCTCGCCAGTAGGCGCTTCTGACCGAAGGTGAGCGCCGCCCAGAAGGCGGCCATGGCGATCAGCGGCAGCAGGCTGTCGGAGAGGTCATCCACCAGCACCGAGCTGCCCGAGCGCACGGCATGGATCACCACGGCGCCCAGGATCAGCACGAAGGCGGCGACCACGACGGCCCGCGCCCGCCGCCAGGGCCGCTGCAGCATCACGGTGAGCACGGCAGGGTTGTGGTCGATGTCGAAGCTCGGCCGCGATAGGAAGTAGCGGAAGAAGCGGAGCGGCAGCTTCAGCCGCGCACGATCGAATCCAGTCGCCATGGGCGCAGCATATAGACCGGCGGCGGAAGTCGCGATGGCGGTGCCGGATTGACGGCTTGGCCGATATGCTTTAAATATAAAGTATCTGCCGACGAAGGATACTGCCATGCGCATCGCCTGTATCGGCGGCGGCCCGGCGGGCCTCTATTTCGCTCTGCTGATGAAGAAGATGAACCCGGCGCATTCGGTGCGGGTCATCGAGCGAAACCGGCCCTATGACACCTTCGGCTGGGGCGTCGTCTTCTCCGACGCGACCATGCAGAACATGCGCGGCTGCGATCCCGAGACGGCCGCTGCGATCGAGAGCGCCTTCAACCATTGGGACGACATCGAAGTCGTCATCAAGGGCCGGCGCATGCGCACGACGGGCCATGGCTTCGTCGGCATCGGGCGCCGCCGGCTTCTCAACATCCTGCAAGCGCGCTGCGAGGCCCTGGGCGTCGAGCTGGCCTTCGAGCGGGAGGTGGAGTCCGACCTGGAGTTTCCCGACGCGGATCTCGTCATCGCCGCCGATGGCGTGAACTCGAGAATCCGCCACCGCTACGAGGATTTCTTCCAGCCCGATATGCAGCTGCGGCCGAACCGCTTCATCTGGCTCGGCACGAAGAAAAGCTTCGACGCCTTCACCTTCGATTTCCGCAAGACCGAGCATGGCTGGTTCCAGGCCCATATCTACCGGTTCGATGCGGATACCTCGACCTTCATCGTCGAGACGACGGAGGAGACCTTCAATGCCCATGGCCTGGGCGCGGCCGACCAGGACCAGTCCGTCGCCTTCTGCGAGGCGCTCTTCGCCGAGACTC
Source organism: uncultured Alphaproteobacteria bacterium (assembly GCA_963757155.1). GTDB lineage: Bacteria > Pseudomonadota > Alphaproteobacteria > Dongiales > Dongiaceae > DASXQK01. Next base: position 180,286 of record CAVWQS010000040.1, on the reverse strand, counting down.
TGGCGGGGGCGCGGCTGGAGACCAATGCGCGCCATCTGCGCGGCTCCGCCTGGCTCAATTTCAGCCGGCTGATCTGCGGGCATTGGCATCATTTCAACGGCCGCAGCCATGTCGCCCTGATGGGCGATGCCGCTCATACCGCCCATTTCGCCATCGGCGCGGGCACCAAGCTTGCCTTCGAGGATGCCATCGAGCTCGCCGCGCAATTTGCCCGGCTGGGCGACCGCCCGGAATCGATCCCCGCGGCCCTGGCCGCCTATGAGGAGATCCGCCGTGTCGAGGTCGCCCGCATCCAGAATGCGGCGCGCAACGCCATGGAGTGGTTCGAGGTCGTCGGCAGCCGCTATGCCGACGGGCTGGAGCCCGAGCAGTTCATGTATTCCCTGCTGACGCGTTCGCAGCGCATCAGCCATGAGAATCTGCGGCTGCGGGACAAGGCCTGGCTCGAAGGCTATGAGCGCTGGTTCGCCCGGCGCCTCGGCATCGAGACGCCCGACGGTGCCGCGATTCCGCCGATGTTCACCCCGCTGCAGATCCGCGATGTGCAGCTGCAGAACCGCATCGTCGTCTCGCCCATGGCCATGTATTCGGCGGTCGATGGCGTGCCGGACGATTTCCACATGGTCCATCTGGGGGCCCGCGCTCTCGGGGGTGCCGGTCTGATCTTCGGCGAGATGACCTGCGTCTCGCCGGACGCGCGCATCACCCCGGGCTGCCTCGGGCTCTGGAACGACACCCAGGCCCAGGCCTGGAAGCGGATCGTGGATTTCGTCCATGCCGGCTCATCGGCGAAGATCGGCCTGCAGCTCGGCCATGCCGGCCGCAAGGGCTCGACCCGGCGCGCCTGGGAGGGCATGGATCAGCCCTTGGTCGAAGGCGGCTGGCCCCTGATCTCCGCCTCGGCCCTGCCCTATCTTCCCGATGGCCAGCTGCCCCGGGCGATGGACCGGGCGGATATGGACGGGGTGCGCGAGGATTTTCTGCGCGCCACGCGCTTCGCCATCGAGATCGGCTTCGATCTGATCGAGCTCCACGCCGCCCATGGCTATCTGCTGTCGAGCTTTCTCTCGCCCCTCACCAACCGGCGCAGCGACGACTACGGCGGCGATCACGAGAATCGCGCCCGGTTTCCCCTCGAGATCTTCCGTTCCATGCGCGCGATCTGGCCGCAGGAGAAGCCGCTCTTCGTCCGCCTCTCCTGTCACGATTGGACCGCGGGCGGCAATACGCCGGAAGATGCCGCCATCTTCGCCCGGATGTTCAAGGAGGCCGGCGCCGATCTGATCGACTGCTCCTCGGGCCAGGTCTCCAAGGAGGAGGCGCCGGTCTATGGCCGGCTGTTCCAGACGCCCTTCTCCGACAAGATCCGCAACGAGGTCGGCATATCGACCATCGCCGTCGGCGCCATCTCCGAGGCCGATCACGCCAATTCCATCATCGCCGCCGGACGCGCCGATCTCTGCGCCCTTGCCCGTCCGCATCTGGCCGATCCCGCCTGGACCCTGCATGAGGCGGCGCGGATCGGGCTGAAGACGATCCCCTGGCCCAAGCAATATCTCTCCGGCAAGGCCGCCTACGAAACCAATCTCGCCCGGGCCGCCTCGGGCCCGGCGACGCGCTGAGGGTCGGTCATGGCACCCCCCGCGCCTTCGCCTCTGTCCGGTGCTCATGCTCTCGTCACCGGCGCTTCGGGCGGCATCGGCAGCGCCATCGCCTTGGCGCTCGCGGCGGCCGGGGCGCGGGTCAGCATCGCCGGCCGCAAGGCGGCGGCGCTCGCGTCCCTCGCCGATCGCCTCGGCCCCTCGATGGGTGCCCAGGCGAGCTTCGACGTCACCGATGAGGCAGCGGTCGGCGCCGCCGTCGGCGCGATCCGCACCGCGGCCGGTCCCATCGATATCCTCGTCAACAATGCCGGCAATGCGCGAAGCGCCTCTTTCGAGCGCACCGATCCGCAGCTCTGGTCGGAGATGCTGGCCGTCAATTTGACCGGCAGCTTTCTCGTCACCCGCGCCGTCGCCAGCGAGATGCTGGCGCGCCGCGCCGGGCGCATCGTCAATATCGCGTCGACCGCCGGGCTCAGCGGCTATCCCTATGTCTCGGCCTATGTGGCGGCGAAGCATGGCCTCGTCGGCCTGACCCGGGCGCTGGCCCTCGAATTCGCCCGCAAGGGCGTGACGGTCAACGCTGTCTGCCCCGGCTATACCGATACGCCGATGCTGGATGCCGCCATCGCCGGCATCGCGGCCAAGACCGGACGCGGCGAGGAAGACGCGCGCGCCACGCTGGCCGCGGCCAATCCGAGCGGGCGTCTCGTCACGCCCCAGGAAGTCGCCGATGCGGTGCTTTGGCTGGTCTCGCCCGGCGCCGCTGCGGTCACCGGCCAGGCGATCGTGGTGGCCGGCGGCGAAGTGATGGCCGGATAGGAGCAGATCATGACCTCTCCCATGAAAGACGGGCTGCGGAGCTTCGCGGGCTATCAGCCGCGGCATTTCCGCTGGCAGGCGCCCGGCGACGGCCGCGTCGCCACCATCATCCTCGACCGGCCGGAGAAGAAGAATCCCCTGACCTTCGACTCCTATGCCGAGCTCCGCGATCTTTTCCGCGGCCTCGCCACCGCCGGCGATGTGCGGGCCGTGGTGCTGGCCGGCGCCGGCGGCAATTTCTCCTCGGGTGGCGATGTCTTCGAGATCATCGAACCCCTGACCAAGATGGCGATGCCGGAGCTTCTGGCCTTCACGCGGATGACGGGCGATCTCGTCAAGGCGATGCGCCGCTGCCCGCAACCGATCATCGCCGCGGTCGACGGCATCTGTGCCGGTGCGGGCGCCATCCTCGCTTTGGCTGCCGATCTGCGCCTGGCGACCCCGGCCGCGAAGACCGCCTTTCTGTTCACCCGGGTGGGCCTCGCCGGGGCCGATATGGGCGCCTGCGGCCTGCTCCCGCGGGTGATCGGCCAGGGCCGTGCCGCCGAGCTTCTCTTCACCGGCCGGGCGATGACCGCAGAGGAAGGCCAGGCCTGGGGCTTCTACAATCGCCTCGCCGAGGCCGACGCCCTCCTCGGCGAGGCCGAGAGCTGGGCCCGCTCGCTTGCCGACGGCCCCTGGTTCGCCCATGGCATGACCAAGACCATGCTCAATCAGGAATGGGCCATGGGCATCGAGGAGCTGATCGAATCCGAGGCCCAGGCCCAGGCGATCTGCATGGCGACCGGCGATTTCCGCCGCGCCTTCGACGCCTTCGCCGCCAAGCGCAAGCCGGAATTCCAGGGGGATTGAGAGATGGCAGCTGTCCCCTCCCGCGCCCATCTCGCCTGGCCCTTCTTCGGCCCGGCCGAGCGCGACTTCCGCGACCGGCTCGATGCGGCCCTTGCCGCCGGCGCGCTGACGGAGGCCGATCATCACGACACCGACGGCAGCGTGCGAGGCTTCGTGCGCCAGCTCGGCGCGGCGGGCCTGCTCCGGGCTTGCGTTCCCGCGAGCCATGGCGGGCTCACCGACCCCATCGATTCGCGGCTGCTCTGCCTGGCGCGGGAGAGGCTGGCCTATCATGACGGGCTGGCGGATTTCGCATTCGCCATGCAGGGGCTGGGCAGCGGCGCCATCGGCCTTGCCGGCTCGCAATCGCTGCAGGCATCGATCCTGCCGAAGATCGCCCGGGGCGAGTGGATCGCCGCCTTCGCGCTCTCCGAGGCGGCCGCCGGCTCGGATGTCGCCGCCATGACCATGGAGGCCCGGGCGGAGGGCGAGAGCTACATCCTCACGGGCGAGAAGACCTGGATCTCCAACGGCGGCATCGCCGATGTCTATACCGTGGTGGCGCGCACGGGCGAGGCCCCGGGGGCGCGTGGCCTCTCGGCCTTCGTCGTCTTCGCCGATGATCCCGGTTTCTCCGTGGTCGAGCGGATCGAAGTGATCGCGCCACATCCTTTGGCCCGCATCCGATTCGAGGCCTGCCGCATTCCCGCCGCGCGGCGCCTCGGCGCCCCGGGCGAAGGCTTCAAGATCGCCATGCGCACGCTGGACATCTTCCGCGCCTCGGTGGCGGCGGCCGCTCTCGGCTTCGCGCGCCGCGCCTTCGACGAGGCCGTCGCCCATGCCCAGGCGCGGGAGATGTTCGGCCAGCATCTGGCCGATTTCCAGCTGACCCAGGCGAAGCTCGCCGAGATGGCGACCATGATCGACGCCGCCGCCTTGCTGACCTATCGCGCGGCCTGGACCCGCGATGTCGCCGGCCAGCCCACCGCCGTCGAGGCCGCCATGGCCAAGATGACGGCGACGGAGAATGCCCAGATCGTCATCGACCAGGCGGTGCAGATGTTCGGCGGCCGCGGCGTGCGCTCGGGCGAGGTCGTGGAGCGGCTCTATCGCGAGATCCGGGCGCTGCGCATCTATGAGGGTGCGACCGAGGTGCAGAAGCTGATCATCGCGCGCGCGATCCTGAAGGAGGCCGCGGCGCCGGGCGGCGGCAAGGAGACGGCGAATGCATGAGATCCTGCAGCCCGAGGGCTGGGCGAAGCCGGTCGGCTATTCCAACGGCGTCGCCGCCCGCGGCCGCCTCGTCTTCGTCGGCGGCCAGATCGGCTGGAACGGCGCCGGCGTCTTCGAGACCGACGACCTCGTCGGTCAGATCCGCCAATGCCTGCTGAATGTCGTCGCGGTGCTGCGGTCCGCCGGCGGCGGGCCGGAGCACCTCACCTCCATGACCTGGTATTTCACCGACAAGCGCGACTATCTCGCCCAGCGCCGTGCGATCGGTGCCGTCTACCGCGAGGTGATCGGCCGCAGCTTCCCCGCCATGGCGGCGGTCGAAGTCTCGGCCCTGGTCGAGGATCGCGCCAAGGTCGAGATCCAGGCCATGGCCGTCTTGCCGGATTGACCATCGGAGGGTTCTCCATGATCCCGAGCGCCCATGTCGACAGCTTCATCCGCGACCGCCTGCCGCCGCCCGAGCAATGGCCGGTCCTGCTTCTCGACCGGCCGGAGTTCCGCTATCCCGATCGCCTGAACTGCGTCAGCGAGCTGCTCGACCGCTGGGTGGAGGCGGGCGACGGCGACCGCCCCTGCCTGATCTCCCCCACCCAGAGCCTGAGCTATGGCGAGCTCGCGGCTTTGGTGAACCGGATCGCCAATCTCCTGGTCGGGCGCTTCGGCCTTGTCCCCGGCAATCGCGTGCTGCTGCGCGCCGCCAACAACCCGATGCTGGTCGCCGTGTATCTTGCCGTGATGAAGGCCGGCGGCATTGCGGTCGCGACCATGCCGCTGCTGCGCGCCCGAGAGCTTGCCTTTCCCATCGAGAAGGCCCGGATCGGCCTCGCGATCTGCGATGCGCGGCTCAGCGATGAGCTCGAGAAGGCCCAGGCCATGGCGCCGGTGCTGAAGAGGATCGTGAGCGTCGGCGGGACCGGCGAAGAGGATCTGCTGCAGCTCATCCCCACGGCCTCGCCCCGCTTCACGGCCTGCGACACATCGAGCGAGGATGTCTGCCTGATCGGCTTCACCTCGGGCACGACGGGCGAGCCCAAGGGAACGCTCCATTTCCACCGCGACGTGCTGGCGATCGCGGACGGCTATGGCCGCCATGTGCTTCGGCCCACGGCGTCAGATCGCTTCATCGGCTCGCCGCCGCTGGCCTTCACCTTCGGCCTCGGCGGTCTCGTCGTCTTTCCGCTGCGGGTCGGCGCCTCGTCGGTTCTTCTCGAGAAGGCGACGCCGGACGAGCTGCTCGCCGCGATCGACCGTTTCGGCGCCACCATCAGCTTCACCGCTCCCACCGCCTATCGCGCCATGCTCGCCAAGATGGGAAGCGCGCCGCCGCGGAGCCTGCGCAAATGCGTTTCCGCCGGCGAGACCCTGCCCAAGCCGATCTTCGACGCCTGGGAGGCGCGCACCGGGATCAAGCTCATGGACGGCATCGGGGCCACCGAGATGCTGCATATCTTCATCGCGGCGCGGGAGGAGGAGATCCGCCCTGGCGCCACCGGCCGTCCGGTGCCGGGCTATGAGGCCCGGGTGGTGGATGGGCAAGGCCGGGAGCTGCCGCGCGGGACACCCGGACGGCTTGCCGTGCGCGGCCCGACGGGCTGCCGCTATCTCGAGGATCCGCGCCAGCTCGCCTATGTCGAGGAGGGCTGGAACATCACCGGCGACACCTATATCGAGGACGAGGACGGCTATTTCTGGTTCCAGGCGCGCTGCGACGACATGATCGTCTCCGCCGGCTACAACATCGCCGGGCCGGAGGTGGAGGTCGCTCTTCTGACCCATCCCGACGTCGTGGAATGCGCGGTGATCGGCGTGCCGGATGAAGAGCGCGGGATGATCCCCAAGGCCTTCGTCGTCCTGGCCCCCGGCCGCAGCGGCGATGCCGCGATGGTCAAGGCGCTGCAGGATCATGTGAAGGCCGAGATCGCTCCCTATAAATATCCCCGCGCCATCGAATTCCGCAGCGAATTGCCCAAGACCCATAGCGGCAAGCTGCAGCGCTTCCGCTTGCGCAGCGAGGCGGCCCCCCCGCGGCGCGCAACAGACCGCGGGTGTGTCGACATGACCGCACTCCCCGCAAAGCTCACCCGCGACATGGAGGCGATCGTCCATGGCGCGCCCGCCGATCACAAGGCGGAGCTCCGGCTGTGGCTGCGGGTGCTGAGCTGCAGCAATCTGATCTCGACCGAGGTGCGCCGGCGCCTCCGGACGGAATTCGGCGTGACCCTGCCGCGCTTCGATCTCCTGGCCCAGCTCGACCGCGAAAAGGAGGGCCTGCGCCTCGGCGAGCTCTCGAAGCGGATGATGGTCACCAATGGCAATGTCACCGGTCTCGTCGAGCGGCTGACCAAGGAGGGGTTGATCCGGCGCGAGGGTGTCGACGGCGACCGGCGCGTCGGCGTGGTGACCTTGACCCGCGCCGGCCGGACCGCCTTCGCGCGCATGGCCGCGGCCCATGAGATGTGGCTGGCCGAGCTCTTCGCCGGGCTCGACGCGAGCGAGATCGAGCTGCTGATGAAGGGCCTCGCCGCCATGAAGCGCTCCGTCACCGCTCATGCTTCGGCAGAAGGAACCTGATCCTCCGAAAGAGAGCGGAAGAAGAATATTCACCACAGAGACACAGAGCCACAGAGAAGCAAGCGAGCGCGCCTCTGGGGTGTCAGGTGCGCGTCAAAAACTTGCTCTTCTCTGTGCCTCTGTGTCTCTGTGGTTCAAACTTGCTTGAAAGAGCCGCCCAGGATCGCGCCGCACATCTGCTCGATCATGGCATCGTCGCAATAGATCGCGCGGTTGATGCTGTAGTTCACGGCGAAGCCGTCGAAGGCCATCATCAGGATATGGGCGAAGCGCATGCAGTCGATCTCGGCGGCGCGGTCCGGGGGCAGGGCGCCGCGCAGGAGGCTCGCGATCTTCTGCTCGGTCCAGCGCAGCAAAGCGGGATCGTAGCAATCCTCGGGGGTGGCCGAGGAGATCGCCTGGATCAGATTGTTGGCGAAGCCATTGCGGTCCGCCGGGATGTCGCGCCAGAGCTTCTGCACCACGCGGAAGACCTTGGCCTCGGCGGTGGCGAGCGCCTCGACCTCGCGCGCCAGCAGCTCGAGATGCTCCTTGAGCCAGGGATCGTAGATGGCGAAGACGATCTCCAGCTTTGATTTGAAATAGACATAGACGCTCGAGGGCGCGATGCCGGCCGCCTTGGCGATCTGGCCGATCGTGGCGCCGGCATAGCCGCGCTCGGCGAAGAGCCCGGCGGCCGCGGCGAGGATGCGCTCCCTGACCTCGCTCTTCTTGACCTGCGCCATGGCTTCGAATCCTATAACGAATGAAGTTCGGTATTGAATACCGAACCCTATTCGGTTTTAATCCGTTTGGCCATCAACGCAATGGCAAACAGGCAGGGAGAGAGGGCGATGTTGCACGCCGCGGTGCGCAGCCAGGAAGTCAATCCGGCGAAGCTGCCCCTGTTGTTCCGCAAGCAGTTCGAGCTCTGCAAGATCAAGCCGGGCGAGACCATCGCCATCGTCAGCGATCTCGGCACGCGCCGCGACTATATCGAGGCGGCCTTCGCCGCGGCCGACGACCTCGGCGCCGATATCTATGAGATGTGCGTCAATGCGATCCCCGGCTGGACCAAGGTCGGGGTGCCCACCATCGGCAAGTGCAAGGGCACGCTCGAGGCGCTGATGGCCTGCGACATGGTCCTGATCTTCCATGTGCCCTTGTTCTCGGCCTGGCTGAGGCAGGTGATGAACAACAAGGTGCGGGTGCAGATGATCATCGACGCGCCCGACGATCTCGAGCAGCTGCAATCGCCCCCCGGCCTCAAGGAGGCGGTGCTCCACGCCCAGGGGCTCTACCAGAAGACCAAATCAGTCCGCGTCACCAGCGCAGCCGGGACCGACCTCACCTATGCCTGCGGCGAATATCCCGTGATGAGCCAGTACGGCATGGCCGATGAGCCGGGCCGCTTCGACCATTGGGGCGTAGGCCTGCTCCACACCTTCCCCAACGAGGAGAGCGCCGCCGGCCGGGTCGTCTTTCAGCCCGGCGACATCATCATCCTGCCCTATTGCCGCTATGTGCAGGACGAGGTCCGCCTCGAGATCGAGGGCGGCCATATCACAAGCATCCAGGGCGGGCTCGATGCGGCGCTGATGCGCGACTGGCTGAAAGACGGCGAGGATTTCGCCGGCGATCGCGATCCCTATGCGGTATCTCACGCCGGCTGGGGGCTCAATCCCCAATGCCGCTGGGATTCCATTGCCCTCTATGGCGATGCGCCGGAGCGCAGCCGCGCCGCCGCGCGCAGCTTCCCCGGCAATTTCCTGTTCTCGACCGGGCCCAATACCCAGGGCGGCGGCAAGCGCAAGACCCGCGGCCATTACGACGTGCCGATGCGCGGCTGCACCATCGCCCTGGACGGAACCGTCGTGGTCGAGGAAGGTCGCATCGTCGATCCCAAGATGATCGTGCCGCGCGTGTCGCGCTGACGCATCGGGCCGAGCCGAGAGGGAGCCAGCCATGCGTCTCGAGGGAAGCTTCATCGTCGCCGCGCCGCAAGAGCGGGTCTGGACGCAGATCACCGATGCGGCGCTGATGGCGGGCTGCATCCCGGGCTGCGAATCCATCGAGGTGGTCGATGCGAAGACCTATCGCGCCATCGTCAAGATCCAGGTCGGTCCGATCAGCGCGCGCTTCAGCCTGATCGTGGAGGTGACCGAGGAGACCCCGCCCTGGCGGGTGATCTCCGTGACCCGGGGCGAGGAAGGCACGCGGGCCAGCATCGTCTCGGCCGAGAACGAGCTGGAGCTTCTCTCCCAGGACTCGGCGACCACCGAGGTCCGTTATGTCTCCGAGGTCTCGGTCACCGGCCGGCTCGGCAAATTCGGCCTGGGCGTCATGAAGAAGAAGGCCCAGAGCATCGGCGAGGAATTCGTCGGCAATTTCCGCGCCAAGGTCGAGCAGGAGAGCAGCCGGTGAGCGGCCCTCGGCTGCTGCGGCCCGACAGCCTCGCCGAAGCCCTGAGGCTGCTTGCCGAGCCCGAGGCGCGCTGCCTTGCCGGCGGGGCCACTCTGGTCGCAATGATGAATGCGGGGCTGGTGGAATCCCGCCTGCTGGTGGCCCTCGACGGCATCGCCGAGCTGCGCGGGATCACCGCATCGCCCGACGGCGCCTTGCGCATCGGCGCCATGACCCGCCATCGCGAGACGGCCGGCGAGGCGCGCCTCGCCGGCTCCCTCGCCCTGATCCGACAGGCGGCCGGCGTGATCGCCAATCCCGTGGTCCGCAATATGGGGACCATGGGCGGCTCCATCGCCTTCGCCGACCCGGCGGCCGATTATCCGCCGGCCCTCGTCGCCGCCGATGCCGCGATCGAGATCGCCCATGCCGGCGGCAACCGGCGCCTCCCCGCCCGCGAATTCTTTCTCGACTGGTATACGACGGCGCTGGAGCCCGGCGAGATGGTGACGGCGATCCATCTGCCGCCATCGAAGCCGGCAACCTCGTTCTATCGCAAGCTCGCCCGCACCAGCGGCGATTTCGCCATCGCCTCCGTGGCGCTGGCCCGGGAAGGCGAGACCGTCCGCATCGCGGTCGGCGGCTGCGGCCCGGCGCCCATCCGGCTCAACTCCGCCGAGGCGGCGCTTGCCGGTCGCCTCGAGGATCCGCGCGCGGTCGCCGAAGCGGCAGCCCTGCTGGTCGAGGCATCCGATCCGGTCGACGACGTCCGCGGCAGCGCTGACTACCGCCGGCGGCTGATTCCCCGTCTGCTGGCCGCCGCACTCGCCGATCTGCGGGAATCGCGGGAGGCCGCCTGATGGAGGCCCGTCAGGATCTGACCTTGACCGTCAACGGCCGGCAACGACGGGTATCCGTCGAGGGCGCCGACACGCTGCTCACGGTGCTGCGCGACCAGCTCGCCCTCACCGGCGCCAAGCGCGGCTGCAACCAGGGCGTCTGCGGCTCCTGCACCGTCGCGATCGACGGCTGGCCGGTGCGCGGCTGCCTGTCGCTGGCCGCCGCCTGCGAAGGCCGCGAGATCATCACCATCGAGGGGGCGGGCGCCGATCCGGCCATGGGGGTGCTGCAGCGCCAGTTCGCCGAGCGGGGCGCGGTGCAATGCGGCTTCTGCACCCCGGGCATGCTGATCTCGGCGCGCCGCCTGATCGCCGATACGCCGCGTCCCGGCGTCGAGGAGGTGCAGGCGGCCCTCTCGGGCAACATCTGCCGCTGCACCGGCTATCGCAAGATCGTCGACGCCGTGCTGGCCGCCGCCGCGGAGCTGGCGCCATGACCGACCAGGCAACCGTGCCGGAAGGCATCGCCGTCGGCCGCTCGATTCCCAAGCTCGAGAATCGCGAGAAGGTGCTGGGCGAGGCGCAATACATCGCCGATCTGCAGCGCCCCGGCATGCTGCATGCCGCGATCCTGGGCAGTCCCTACCCGCATGCGCGCATCCGCGGCTATGACATCGCCGCGGCGCTGGCCGCCCCCGGCGTCGTGGCGGTGCTCACCGGCGATGATGTCGGCGAGGGCCGGATGGGGGCCTTCATCAAGGACGAGCATGCCCTGGCCAAAGGCAAGACGCTCTATGTCGGCGAGCCCGTCGCCGCCGTCGCCGCGGAGACCGAGGCCCAGGCGCGCGCCGCCTGCCGGCTGATCGAGATCGACTATGAGGAGCTGCCGGCGGTGCTCTCGCCGGAGGCGGGCATCGCGCCGGGGGCGCCGATCCTGCATGAGAAGCTGGCCGACTACATCAAGGTGTTCGACGCGGGATCGTCGGGCAATGTCGCCTCGCGCACGCGCTTCGAGGAAGGCGATGTCGATGCCGCCTGGGCGGATTGCGACGTCATCGTCGAGGGCGAATTCACCACCCAGGCCCAGGCCCATGTCGCCATCGAGCCCTGCGGGGCCCTGGCCGAGTTCGAGCCCGGCGGCCGCGTCACTTTGTGGTCGGCCAACCAGTCGGTGTTTCGCGTCCAGGCCAATGTCTGCGAATCCCTCGGCCTTTCCATGGCCAAGCTGCGCTGCCTGACGCCGCGGGTCGGCGGCGGCTTCGGCAACAAGATGGAGGCCCATGTCCAGCCGATCACCGTGGCGCTGGCGCTGAAATGCCGGCGCACCGTGCGGCTGATCCTGTCGCGGGAGGAGGATTTCGAGATCGTCCGCGCCCGCCATCCCTTCAAGATCCGGATGAAGACCGGCGCCAGGCGCGACGGCACCCTGGTGGCGCGCGAGGTCGAGGTGCTGCTGGATTGCGGTGCCTTCGCCGACGACAGCCCGGGGGTGCTGGGCTACAGCCTGCTCATGTCATCCGGCCCCTATCGCTTCCCCCATCGCCGGGCCCAGGGCCGTCTCGTCTATACCAACAAGCTGCGCTTCGGCGCCTTTCGCGGCTTCGGCCAGCCGCAGATGTGCTTCGCCGGCGAGCAGCAGATCGACGAGATCGCAACGCGTCTCGGCATCGACCCGATCGCGCTCCGCCGCCAGAACATGATCGCCCCCGGCGATACCTGGTTCCTCGGCCAACAGGTCCTCTCCAACGGTCTCGCCGCCTGCCTCGATGCGGTGGAGCGCGCCAGCGGGTGGCAGGATCGGCCGCGCAGCACGCGCCAGGGTAGCAAGCGCCGCGCCCTCGGCGTGGCGGCCGCCGCCCATATCTCGGGGCTGCTCGGAACCGGTGCCACCGTCCGCATGCTCGAGGACGGCTCCGTCGTCCTCAACACCGGCGCCACCGATATCGGCCAGGGCTCCGACACCGTGCTGACCCAGATCTGCGCCGAGGCGCTGAAGATCCCGGTCGAGCAGGTCGCCATCGCCAGCCCCGATACCGACGGCTCGCCCTATAACTGGGGCACCACCGCCAGCCGGGTCACCTATACGACCGGCCGCGCCGTGGTCGGCGCCGCCCGCGATGTCGAGCAGAAGCTGAAGCAGCATGCCAGCGAGATGCTGGAATGCGCCATCGGCGACCTGGAGCTCCGGCCCGGCGGGCGCGTCGGCATCGTCGGCGTGCCCCAGGCCGAGGTCCCCTTCGCCGCCATTTCGGGCCGCGCCCATTGGGCCCAGGGCGGCCCGATCACCGGCGACCACAGCCTGGTCTTCGAGCGGATGACCCATGACCCCAAGCGCGCCTTGGCCCAGGGTCTTCCCTTCCCGCGGATCGGCGTCTTCTCCTTCGGCGCCGTCGTCGTCGAGACCGAGACCGACGAGGTCACGGGCAAGACGAGGATCGTGGAGGCCTGGTCGGCGGCCGATGTCGGAAGGGCGATCAATCCGCAGCTGGTCGAAGTCCAGCTCGAAGGCGCCTTCGTCCAGGGGATGGGCTTCGCGCTGGTCGAGGAGATGGTCTGGGACGGGCCCCGTCTCGCCAATCCTTCGCTCATGGACTACAAGGTGCCCGGCAGCCGCGACACGCCCTACGACATCCATGCGATCATCATCGAGGCGCCCGAGCCGGACGGGCCCTTCGGCGCCAAGGGCGTCGGCGAGATCGGGATCAACGCCGTGCCCGCCGCCATCGCCAATGCCCTCGCGCTCACGACGGGCCAGCGCCACCGCGCCTTGCCCATGACCTGCGAGCGGGTGCTCGACGCCATCATGCAGGCGGAAGCCTCGTCATGATGACCTTGGCCGATTATCCCCCGCAGGAGCCGCTCTCGCCGGTCGGCCAGGCCTATGACGACCGCGTCAGGGCGCTCGGCACCGGTGTGACGGCCGGCGGCGAGGATCTCGCCTATGGCAGCGATCCCTATCAGCGGGTGCTGATCTATCGCAGCCCGCGGCCGAGCGGGGCGATGCTGGCCTTCATCCATGGCGGCGGCTGGACCAATGGCTGCAAGGAATGGATGGCCTTCATGGCCCCGGCCGTCACGGGGGCCGGCTTCGACTTCGCGTCCATCGGCTATCGCCTGGCGCCCGCCCATGTCTTTCCGGCCGGCTTCGAGGACTGCGCCGATGCGGTGGCGCTGCTGCGGGCGCAGATCGGCCAGGACTCGCTTTTCCTCGGCGGCCACTCCGCCGGCGGCCATTACGCGGCCCTGCTCGCGACCCGGGACGGCTGGTGGCGCCGCCGCGGCCTCGCGGCCAATCCGCTCAGCGGCTGCCTGCCCGTCTCGGGAGTCTATCGCTTCGGCGAGGGATCGGGCCTCTCGAACCGCCCGCGCTTCCTGGGCGAGGGTGCGACCGAAGCCGAGGCCAGCCCGGTTCTTGGCATCATCGACCGCACGCCCTTCCTGATCGCCCATGGCGAGCGCGACTTTCCCCATCTGATCCCCCAGGCGGAAGAAATGGCCGCGGCGCTCCAGGCGAAGGACATCGTCGTCGAGCGGCTGGTTCTGCCGGGGCTGGATCATTTCACCGCCAGCTATCATTGCGGCGAGACAAAGGGCGCGTGGCTGGACCGGGCCACGGCCTTCATCACACGGCACAAGCGGTCTTCATCAACGGGGAGGTTTCAATGAACAGGCGTCAACTCTTGACCGGCATGCTCCTGGCAACGGGCATCGGCATCGCCGGCGTGGCGGCCCAGGCCGCCGATCCGGTGCGGATCGGATTCTCGATCTCCAAGACCGGGCTCTTCGCGGCCGCAGCGCCCTCGCAGCTCAACGCCTATGAGCTGTGGCGCGACCAGGTCAACGCCCAGGGCGGGCTCGATGTCGGCGGCACCAAGCGGCCGATCGAATTCGTCGTCTATGACGATCAGTCGAATCCGGCCCAGGCGGTGCGCATCTACGAGAAGCTGATCACCGACGACAAGGTCGATCTGCTTCTGGCCCCCTGGGGCACGCCGATCCATTTCGCCATCGCGCCGGTGCTGGAGAAATACAAATTCCCCATGGTCGGCAATTCCGCCGCCTCGGCCAAGCTGCGCGACATCAAGCCGGGCTATATCTGGTTCCCGACCTCGGCGATCCCCGACAAGATGGGCGTCGAGCTGGCGGCCATGCTGAAGGCCAACAAGGTCAGCTCGATCGCGCTGCTCTCCAGCGTCCTGCCCTTCTCCAAGGAGATCAAATCCTTCCTGCTGCCGGCCCTGGACAAGGAAGGCATCAAGGTCCTGGTCAATGAGGAATACCCGCCCGACGTCACCGATATGACGGCGATGCTGAGCGCCGTCAAAAGCGCCAAGCCGGATGGGGTCATCGTCCTCTCCTACCCCTCGGATTCCGTGCTCTATGCCAAGCAGGCGAAGGAGCTCGGCATCGATGCGCCCTTCGAGTTCGTCCTGGTCGGCCCGACCATGGACTTCTTCCAGAAGGTGCTGGGCAGCGCGTCGAACGACATCGTCACCATCGGCCACTGGTCGCCGAGCCGGAAGGATTGGCCGCTGGCCAAGCCCTTCTACGACGCCTATGTCGCGCGCTTCCACGAAATCCCCGATCATCTCGACAGCGCGCTGGCCTATATCTCCTGCGAGATCCTGCAGCAGGCGGTGGCCAAGGCCGGGCTCGACCATGAGAAGCTGCGCGAGGCGATCGCGAGCACGACCTTCGACACCATCAACGGGCCGATCCAGTTCAAGGGCGTGGAGAACATCACCACCCCGACGAGCTTCCTGCAGGTCCAGGGCGACAAGATCGAGCTGGTCTGGCCGCCCTCGGTCGCCACGGCGCCCTATCAGCCGAAGACGAGCTGGTAGGCGACCAGACTAGAGAGGCGGAGATCGGGGCGTGAGCGTTCTTCTGTCGGGCCAGCTGCTGTTCGCAGCGCTCTCGACGGGGGCGCTCTACGCCCTGATCGGCCTCGGGCTCAATCTCGTCTACGGCACCATGCGCCTGCTCAATGTGGCGCATGGCGATCTCGTCATGATCGGCGCCTATATCGCCTTCTGGGGCTTCACCTTGCTGGGCCTCTCCCCGGTCTTCGGCATCGGCTTCGCGGCCTTGGCCGGCGCGCTGCTGGGATGGGCCACCTATGTCTGCCTGTTCCGGCGCATGCTGGCGACCCCGGCCCTGCTGCGGCGCCTCGAAGGCAATTCGCTGCTCATCTTCTTCGGCATCTCGGTGATCCTGCAAAACCTCGCCGCCCTTGCCTTCACCGCCTCGCCCCGCGGCTATCTCTATCTCGACGACGTCTATCACCTCGGCAATATCGCCATGACCGGCAACCGGCTGCTGGCCCTGGGCGTCGCCCTTGTCATCTGCCTCGCCCTCTATCTCCTGCTGCGCCTCCATGTCTTCGGCCTGGCGATCAAGGCGCTGATCGAGCGCCGCGAGGCGGCGCTGATCGTCGGCGTCAATATCGACCGGGTCCAGCTCGCCAGCCTCTGCCTCGGCTTCGCGATCGCCGCCGTCGCCGGGGTGCTGGTCTCGACCACGGAGCAGATCTCACCCTTCATGGGCTTTCCCTTCACCATCTCCGCCTTCGTCGTCATCATCCTCGGCGGGCTCGGCAATATCAGCGCCGGGCTCGCCGCCGGATTCCTGCTCGGCGCGCTGCAGATCTATGGCGTCGCGCTCACCTCGGCCAGCTTCCAATCGGTGCTGGTCTATGGCGTCTTCGTCGCCGTCCTGCTGCTGCGCCCCCAGGGCCTGCTCGGCCGCGGCCGGATCCTGCGATGACACGCCGCGGCGCTCTCGAGCTGCCGCTTCTGGTCGCCGTGCTGGGCGCGGCCTTGCCGCTGTCGGGGTCGAGCTATCTGCTCGGCATCGGCTTTTCCCTCTGCTGCTGGATCGCTCTGGTGCAGAGCTGGACCGTGCTCTCCGCCATGGCCGGCTACGTCTCCCTCGGCCATGTGGTGTTCTACGGGCTCGGCGCCTATGTCGTGGCGCTGTCCTGGGGCGTGCTGCCTTTGCCGGTGGCCCTGGTCCTGGCCGGCGCGGTCGCGGGCGCCTTCGCGCTTCTGGTCGGCCTGCCGGTCCTGCGCGTCCGCGGCCCCTATTTCGTCATCCTGACCTTCGGCATCGCCGAGCTGGTCAAATATGTCGTGATCCTCATCGAATCCCGGCTCGGCGAGTTCAGCCGGCTGATGTTCGGCGCCCCCGACCTCCCCTGGCTCTACGCCATCGCCTTGGGGCTCGCCGTGGCGGCGACCCTGGGCGCGGTGCTCATCCGCGGCTCGCGTCTCGGCCGCGGCCTGCTGGCGCTGCGCGAGAACGAGGAGGCCGCGGAGACCGTGGGCGTGCCGACGACCCGCCTCAAGCTCATCGCCTTCGTCCTCTCCTCGATCATTCCCGGCATCGTCGGCGGGCTGGTCGCGTTGCGCACCGCCTATTTCGAACCGATGCAGGCCTTCGACCCGACGGTCTCCTTCACCATCGTCACCATGGCGGTGGTTGGCGGCTCGGACGATGCCCGAGGCCCGCTGCTGGGCGCGGCCTTCTTCACCCTGCTGTCCGAGCTGCTCTGGGCGCGGCTGCCCCAGTTCTACATGGTGGTGCTGGGCCTGCTCCTGATCTTCTTCGTGCTCTTCATCCCCAGGGGGATCGCCGGGATCGTGCTGAGCCGGCTGCGGCGGAGCCCCACGTGACCGGGCTCGCCGTCGAGCAGGTATCGAAATCCTTCGGGGGCCTGCGCGTGCTCTCCGACATCTCCTTCACCGTCGCCGAGGGCGAGACCGTCGGCATCATGGGAGCCAATGGCGCGGGGAAAACGACCCTGTTCAGCCTGATCGCCGGCCATGGCCGGCCGGACGGCGGCGATATCCGGCTGGGGTCGCGCTCCCTGCTGGGGCTCTCGCCCGATCGGATCTGCCGCATGGGGATCGCCCGGACCTTCCAGATCGTGAAGCCTTTCGGCGGCCTCAGCGTCCTCGACAATGTCGTGGTCGCGGCCCTCTACGGCAATCCCGAGCGGCCGAGCCAGCGCGATGCCGAGACCCAGGCCGCGAGCGCGCTGGCCGCCGTCGGCCTCGCCGATCGCGCCGGCGATCTGGCGGAGACCCTGACCCTCTCGGGGCAGAAGCGCCTCGAGGTCGCGCGTGCGCTCGGCACCGGCGCCCGTTTCCTGCTGCTCGACGAGGTCATGGCCGGTCTCACGCCCACCGAGGTGGCCGAGATGCTGGGGCTGATCGCCGCCATAAGGCAGCGCCATCGCCTGACCCTGCTCATCATCGAGCATGTCATGCGGGCCTTGATGCAGCAGTCCGACCGCATCCTGGTGCTGCATCACGGCGAGCTGATCGCCGCGGGCGATCCCGGCGCCATCGCCCGCGACCCCACCGTGCTCCGCGTCTATTACGGCGAGGGCACATGAGCGAGGCCCTGCTGAGCCTGGAGGCGATCTCGGCCGGCTATGGCCAGGTGCGGATCCTGCGCGGCCTCGATATCGCCGTCGGCGCCGGCGGCGTCACCGCCCTCATCGGCGGCAATGGCGCGGGCAAGACCACCATCATGCGGCTGATCGCCGGTGCCCTTCCCGCCCAGGCGGGCCGTCTTCGCTTTGCGGGCGAGGACATCACGGCTTGGCCGGCCCATCGCCGGGTCGATGCCGGGCTGGCGCTGGTGCCGGAGGGGCGGCTGGTATTTCCCAGCATGACGGTGGAGGAGAATCTCCGCCTCGGCGCCATTTGCCATCGCGCCCGTCCCGCGACGCGGCAGCGCCGCGAGGAGATCTACGAGCTGTTTCCCCGGCTGCGCGAGCGGCGCGATCAAGCCGCCGGCACCATGTCGGGCGGCGAGCAGCAGATGCTGGCCATCGGCCGCGGGCTGATGTCCGACCCGCGCCTCCTGCTGCTGGACGAGCCGACCCTTGGCCTCGCGCCCGCCATCGCCAAGGACGTCTTCGCGATCGTCGAGGATCTCCGCCGCCGCGGGCTCACCGTGCTCATTGCCGAGCAGGATGTGCGGCGTACGCTGAGCCTCGCCGACACCGCCTATGTCGTGGAGAACGGCCATGTCGTGCTCTCCGGTGCCGGCGATGCGCTGATCCGCGACGAGCGGGTGCGCGAAGCCTATCTGGGCCTCTGAAGGAAACACAGAGATGACGGACGCAACGCCTCGAACATCCGAGATCGGACCCTCCCCGCGCCTCGCGGTGGATGTCATGGGGACAGGGCCGCTGCTCCTGTTCCTGCATGGCATCGGGGGCAACCGCTCCAACTGGCGGGAGCAGCTTCCGGCCTTCGCACCGCATTTCACGGCCGTTGCCTGGGATGCCCGGGGCTATGGCGGCAGCGAGGATTATGAAGGTCCCCTCGCCTTCGACGATTTCGCCCATGACCTGCGCCGCGTCATCGATCACTTCGGCGCGGCGAAGGCCCATCTGGTGGGCCTCTCCATGGGCGGGCGCATCTCCATGCGTTTCGCCTTGCTCTATCCGGGGCGGGTCGCCTCGCTGACCCTGGTGGATACCGATCGCGGCTTCTCGACCCTGTCGGCGGAGAAGCGGGCGGAGTTCGTGGCCAGCCGGCGCGATCCGCTGCTGGCCGGCAAGGAGCCCCGCGATATCGCCGACAAGGTCGCCCGCTCCCTGATGAGCCCCACCGCACCGCCCGAGGTGCTGGCGCGGCTCGTCGCCAGCATCACGGCGCTGCGCAAGACCTCCTATCTCAAATCCCTCGAGGCCACGGTCAATCAGGATCTCGTCGGCGATCTCACGGGCATCACCATGCCGACCCATTTCGTCGTCGGCGCCGAGGACCGGCTGACCCCGCCCCATCTCAGCGAGGCGATGCATCGCGATCTGCCGGGCTCGGCGCTCACCGTCATTCCCGGCGCAGGACATCTCAGCAATATCGAGAAGCCGGACGCCTTCAACGCCGCGGTGCTCGCCTTCCTGCTCCGCCACCGCGAGGCTTGAACAGCGGAAGCTAAAGCGCCTTGCGCAGAGTGAGGTTGATGCGCCGGCGGCCGAGGAGCGGGTGCTCGCCTTCCCTAAGGGGCAGAACCCCGTGATAGAACAGCCGCGACGGCCCGCCCCAGACCACGATATCGCCATGGATGAGCGGCACCCGCATTGTCTTGTCGCTCCGGCTCGCACCGCCGAACTGGAAGACCGCCGGCAGGCCGAAGGACACCGAGACGACGGGATGGTCGTGATTTCTCTCGTCCTTGTCCTGATGCAGGGAGAGTCGCGTCCCGGGCTCGTAGCAATTGATCAGGCAGGCATCGGGGCGGAAGCGCTCGAAGCCGGCCTCCGCCGCCACCGCCCGCGCCAGCCGGAGGAACACCTCCGGCAAAGCCGGCCAAGGCAGGCCGCTCACCGGATCCACCGGATCGTAGCGATAGCCGCGCCGGTCGGTGACCCAGCCTGCCGCCCCGCAATTCGTCATGGCGACCGACATCTCGAATCCGCCCGGCGTGGTCATCCGGCGGAAAGGCGCCTGCCCCACGATCTCGTCGAGGGCGGCGAGAATCGGCTTCTCCACCGGCAAGGCACGCCCACGCAGCAGCAAGGCGCCCGGCCCCAGCTTTTCCTGCCGGGGCCGGTCCGTCTCGAGCTCGCCGAATAGGTCCTGCATCGTCATCTTTTCCGCATCCCGACAGCCCCAAGGCTTACGCCCGGGCCTCGCGCTCGAGCAAGGCTTGCTTCCGCTCCATGCCCCAGCGATAGCCCGAGGGTGAACCATCGGCGCGGCCGATCCTGTGGCAAGGGATGACCACCGCCAGCCTGTTGGCCCCGCAAGCCTGCGCCACCGCGCGGACGGCGTCGGGCGAGCCGATCCTGCGGGCGACCTCGGCATAGCTTGCCGTCTCGCCCACCGGGATCGCCTCGATCGCCTGCCAGACGCGCCGCTGGAAATCGGTCCCGATGATGTCGAGCGGTAGATCGAAACCGCGGCTGGGCTGCTCCACCAGGCGCACCACTTTGGCGAAGACCTCACTTTGATCCTCGACCTCGACGAAGCCCGCATGGGGAAACTCCGTCCGCAACTCCGAGAGCAGCGCATCCCTGTCGCTGCCGAAAAGAATTGCCGAAACGCCCTTTTCGCTGCTCGCGACCAGGATGGGCCCGAGCGAGCTGTCGCCGACCGCCACCTGCAGCGTCTTCTCCGCGGTCGCGACGTCGTGATCGATGCGTGTCATGTCCCGTACCTCCGATTACATCTAGGCTTGATGTTTATGTAAGCGGACGGGCCGGCGCCGAAACTCCGACTCTTGCGCTGCCTCCATCGTCCCCGCAGAGGCGAAGCCGCGCTCGATCTGATCGCTATCCCTAGAACAGCCGCCCGCCGTTCGGCACCGGCTTATCCGGGGCGATCATCACGACTTCGCCCGCGGCATCGGGAAAGCCCAGCACCAGCACCTCGGACATGAATTTGCCGATCTGCTTGCGCGGGAAATTGACGACGGCGGCGACCTGGCGGCCGACCAACTCCTCGAGGCGGTAGTGCGTGACGATCTGGGCCGAGCTCTTCTTCAGCCCGATCGCTTCGCCGAAATCGATGGTGAGCTTGACCGCCGGGCGGCGCGCCTCGGGAAAGGGCTCGGCGGCGAGGATGGTGCCGACGCGGATATCGACGCGGCGGAAATCGTCATAAGTGATTGGGGCTGCCGGTACGGCGGGATCTTCGCTCATGGCCGTGACGCTAGCGGGGACCACCGCGAAAGAAAAGCCGACCGCGAAAGAAAAGAAGGCGGAAAAAGAAAGACCGCCGCGTCGGGGGGAACGCGGCGGTCTCGTTAAGGCGGCTCCGACAGGGAGGGAACGAAGCCGCCTGTCTCTTGAACGCTTGGGCGGAAGACTTCCGCCCGTCAGACGGTTGTTAGGCCGCCTTCTTGGTCGGCACGACCTTGGCCGGCTCGAATGCCGCCTTCACCTCGTCGAAATTGTCGACGACGCGCTTGCGGATCACTTCGAAAGCCTCGGCCTGGGACTTCTGGATCAGCACGGCCAGCTCGTTGACGCTGGCGACGGCCGCCTCGAAGGCGTCCTTCGCCGTCTCGGCCTGCTTCGTCATCTTGTCCTCGACGCTGCCAGCGGTGACCAGCTCCTTGGTCGCCTTGGACAGGTCCTCGGCGCTCGCGCGGGCCAGCTCAACCTGCCGCTTGGCGACAGCCTGGGCACCCTCGACGGCGCGCTGATGGGCGGCCGTGAACGCCTCGATGTTCTTGCGCTGATAGGCGAGCAGCCAGTTGACGTCAAAACTGGGAGTCTTGCCGGTGTTCCAGAGCTTGCCGAAATCACCGAACAGCTTCGTGAATTCCGACTGCCACTGGGAGAAGTCCGGCGCTTTCATGAACTCGGGATCAAAGAAATTCGTGGTGTTCTTCACCATGGTAAACCCTCGCTCGGTTGTTGGCGGTACGCAACCCATGCTGCGCTGCACAATCTGAGCGGTATATAGAGGGCCTTCGCAGTTGCGTCAAGGGAAATGTTGCAGTGCAATATAGCTAGAGTTAGGTAACTGAAAATTAACACTTATCATGATGCCGCGCTGCGCTTCTCGGGGCGATGGAACCGGCTGGCCAGGCGGTCGGCGCGACCCAGGGCCTTGTCCAGCGCCGCCATGGTCTTCGACTTGTCCGCCGTCTCATCTTTGAACCAAGTCCGAAGCGCGGAGAGATAGACCGCCGAGAGGCCCTTGGTCCTCAGCACGCCGCGAAACCCGCCGGCCGAAATCCCTGCCGCCTCCAGCATCGCTGCCATGGAGTGCTCCAGGCGGCCGAGGCCGCAGATCATGGCCAAGGGATCGCGGGCCGAATCCTCGCCGATCCGCACCAGCCCCGCCTTATGGGGCTCGAGCTTGTCCAGCCGGCGCATCAGCACGTCGAACAGCCGGTCCTTCGCCGGACCCTCCGGCACCTCGGTCTCGGCCAGCACGTCGCGGTCGATTCCCCGCCGATAGGCATCGAGGATCGCCTGCTTGGAGGGGTGGAGCCCATAGAGCTCCGCCAGGGACATGCCCGCCGCCTGGGCGATATCGGCCAGCGCCAGATCCCGCCAGCCCTTCTCGGCCGCGAGATTAAGGGCGGTATCGATCACATGTTGGCTGGTCCCCGGCTGGCCGGGGTCTTGCCGGCCCGAATCATTGCCGTTGCCGGATTTCTTGGCTGCCGCGCGGGGCTTCTTGGCCATGGCCGCGTCCTCCCGATGCTGAGGGGTGTTCCCCCTAAAGATAGGAATTCAATGCCAGGATTGGAAGGCGGTTGCCTAGGAAGCCGGGGGAACCGGTCTCTGGGCGATCCGGGCGACCTGGCCGCCGGTCAGCCGGGTGAGGTCGGCCGGGGTCAGGCGGAAGACGGCAAAGGGCGTGCCCGCCGCCGCCCAGATGACCTCGAAACGGAGCAGATCCTCGTCGATGAAGGTGGCGGGCTTGGTCGCATGGCCGACCGGCGCCACGCCGCCGATGGCATAGCCCGTCTTGTCGCGGACGAAATCGGCATCCGCCTTGCCGAGCTTCTCCCCCAGCAGGGCCTCCACCGCCTTCTCATCCACCCGGTTGACGCCGCTGGCGATGACCAGCACCGGCCGGTTGGAGCCCTTGGCCCGGAAGACCAGGGATTTGGCGATCTGGGCCGTGTCGCAGCCGATCTGGCCGGCAGCCTCCGCCGAGCTCCGGGTCGTTTCGGCGAATTCGACGACCTCCGCCTCCAGCCCCATCTCCCTCAGGAGCGCCTGGACTCGCGCCGCGGCCGGTCGGAGGGAGTCGCTGCTCACGGCTATCCCGCCAGCTCCCGCGAGCGCCGGGTCGCCGCGGCGATGGCGCGGTCGAAGAGCGGCTGGATGCCGTCGGGGGCCATCAGGATATTGAGGGCCTCCAGCGTGGTGCCCTTGGGGCTGGTGACGTTGCGGCGGAGCTGCTCGGCGGACTCCGGCGAAAGCCGCGCCAGCTCGCCCGCGCCCGAGACCGTCACCCGCGCCAGCTGGAGCGCGAGGTCGGCGGGCAGGCCCGCCTTGCGCCCCGCCTCCGCCAGGGTCTCGATCAGGAGGAACACATAGGCCGGACCGCCGCCCGACAAGGCCGTCACCGGGTCGATCAACCCCTCCTCCTCCACCCAGGCAACCTCGCCGCAGGCTGCCAGCAGGGCATCGGCCAAGGCGCGCTGCGCCGCCGTTACCGGCGGGCTTGCCACCGCGACGCTGATGCCCCGGCCGATCGCCGCCGGGGTATTGGGCATGGCCCGCACCACGGCTGCCGCCGGCCCCAGATGGCGCTGGAAGTAGGCGATGGTCTTGCCGGCGGCGATGGAGAGGAACAGCGTCTCGGGCCGCGTGAATCGGGCATAGCCCGCAATGGCGCCGTCCATCATCTGGGGCTTGACCGCGAGCACCACGACATCGGGCCGGAAATCGGCGGGAATGGCCTCTGATGTCGCGAGCAGCCGGACGCCGCGGCCGGTCAGCTCCTCCAGACTGGCGGGAGTCGGCTCGACGATGACGGCATGAGCGGGCGCCAGGCCGCGGGCGAGCCAGCCGCGCAGCATGGCGCCGCCCATCTTGCCGCAGCCGACGAGCAGCAGCCGCGTCGGCGCCAGATCAGCCATGTCGGGGACTCAGGCTTCGCCGACGGTCTCGAGCATCGCCGCCTCCACCGCCTCCTCCGGCGACTTCCCGCCCCAGAGCAGGAATTGGAAAGCGGGGTAGAAGCGCTCGCATTCGGTGACCGCGATATCCACCAGATCCTCGAGCTGCTCGACCGAGACCCCGCCCAGGCCGCGCAGCAGGATGGTATGGCGGAACATCGGCACCGGCTCCTCGACCCCGAGGTCGAAATGACCGAGCCAGAGCTTCTCGTTCACCGCCCCCAGGAGCTCCAGGAAGCTCGCCCGGCGATGGCTGGGCACCCGGAGATCGACGATGCAGGAAAAGGAGATGGCACTCAGATCCTCCTGCCAGATGAAGTAGAGCCGATAGTCGCACCAGCGCCCGGACAGCTCGACCAGCATCTCCTCGGCCGAGTTGCGGTCGAAGCGCCACTCATTGGCGTCGACAAGTTCTTCCAGGACGTCCAGGGGATTGCCGCGGATTTCGGATGTATCGACCGTAAGACCGGCCATTGACTCGCCCTCCTTGGACCAAGACGGCGGCGGAATTGGTCAAAGACCCCCTGACCAACCCCAAAGGTAGGATGATGAAGCGATCCTACCCACCAGATTTAGCCTGCCAAATCCCGAGTCCCCGTGCAATAGCGGAATTTTTACGAATTGGGGATAACTGCGAGTCAGGCCTCCGGAATGGTCGGATTTCCCAGCCGCTCCTCTAGCGCCGCCAGCCGGGCGGCCAGCGCCTCCTGCTCGGCCCGGGCCTTGGCGGCCATGGCCCGGACGACCTCGAATTCCTCGCGGCTGACCACCTCCATATTGGCCAGGACGCGCTCGAACTGCTGGCGCAGCCGCGCCTCGATCTCGTGCCGGACGCCGCTCACGCCGCCCAAGGCGCCCGCGGCCACCTTCGCCAGATCGTCCAGAATACGGTTGTCCATCGCCATCCTCTCCTCTCACGAATCCAGGGATCATATCGCCTTCGGCCGCGCGATTTCGATTCTTACTGCCATCGTCGGGACGCCAGGCACTGCGCCTTGCCGCTGTCGCGGGCGGCCCCTATAACCGCGCGATGCTCTATGTCCTGCCCTTCCCCGCCATCGATCCCGTGCTGGTCGCCATCGGCCCCTTCGCCATCCGCTGGTATGCGCTCGCCTATGTCGTCGGCATATTGATCGGCTGGCGTTACGCCCGCAGCCTCGCCGCCCGCGGCGAGAGCCCGCTGACGCCGATCCTGCTGGATGATTTCGTCACCTGGGCGGTGCTCGGCATCGTGCTGGGCGGGCGACTGGGCTACATCCTGTTCTACGACCTCGCCCAATATATCGAGCATCCCTTGCGGGTCTTCGCCGTCTGGGAAGGGCGGGATGTCCTTCCACGGCGGCCTGCTCGGCATGATCATCGCCATGGCGCTCTTCGCCCGGCGCCATCATCTGCGATTCTTCCAGCTGACCGACCCCGTCGCTGCCGCCACGCCCATCGGCCTCTTCCTCGGCCGGCTCGCCAATTTCATCAATGGCGAGCTCTATGGCCGGCCGACGGATGTGCCCTGGGCCATGGTCTTCCCCCGTGACGATGACCATCTGCCGCGCCATCCGAGCCAGCTCTACGAGGCGGGGCTGGAGGGCATCCTGCTTTTCATCTTCCTCTTCATCGCCGTGCGGCGTTTCCACGTCCTGCGCAAGCCGGGGATCGAGAGCGGGCTTTTCCTCGTCGGCTATGGCATCTGCCGCATCATCGCCGAATATTTCCGCCAGCCGGATATCCAGCTGGGCTATCTCATCGGCGGGACGACCATGGGCCAGATCCTGTCGCTGCCCATGATTGCCTTCGGCATCGCCTTCATCTGGCGGGCCCGGCGGGCGCCGTGACGCCGCTGGCCCGGCTGCTGCTGCGCCGCATCGCACTCACCGGGCCCATCACCGTCGCCGAGTTCATGGCCGAGGCGCTCGGCCATCCGCTCCACGGCTATTACCAGCGCCGCGATCCCCTGGGCCGCGCCGGCGATTTCATCACCGCCCCGGAGGTGAGCCAGATGTTCGGCGAGCTCATCGGGCTCTGGTGCGTCGAGGTCTGGCATGAGATGGGCTGCCCCGACCCCTGCCACCTCGTCGAGCTGGGGCCCGGCCGCGGCACGCTGATGGCCGATGCGCTGCGGGCGGCAAGGATCCGCCCCGCCTTCGGCGCCGCGCTGCGCCTGCATCTCGTGGAGACCAGCCCCTATCTCCGGGAGCGCCAGGACCAGGCCCTGGCCGCCCATATGCCCGCGGCCCATCGCCCGCACTGGCATGCGAGCTTCGCCGAGATTCCCGAGGGCCCCCTGCTGCTGGTGGCCAATGAGTTCTTCGACGCTCTGCCGGTGCATGAATTCGAGCTGCATCCCCAGGGCTGGCGCGAGAAGGTGGTGGCCAGCGACGGCGAGAAGCTGGTCTTCGGCTGGACCGAGCCGGGCCCGAGCTTCGCCCTGCTGAGCGACCGGCAGCGGATCGGCCCCAAGGCGGAGATCTCGCCCCTCGCGCTCGGCATCGCCGGAGAGATCGGGCGGCATCTCGCCGCGGCCGGCGGGGCGGCGCTCATCATCGACTATGGCACCAGCCAGAGCCTGCCGGGCGAGAGCCTGCAGGCGGTGCGCCGGCATCAGCCGGTCGATCCTCTGGCGGATATCGGCGAGGCCGATCTCTCCGCCCATGTCGATTTCGCCGGCCTCGCCCGCGCGGCCGAGCAGACCGGCGCCAAGGCCTATGGCCCTTTGCCCCAGGGCGAGTTCCTGCTGCGCCTCGGCCTCGACGCCCGGGCCGAGAGCCTGATCGCCCGCGCTTCGCCCAGCCAGGCGCGCGACATCGAATCGGCGCGACGGCGCTTGCTCGAACTCGCGCGAAATGGGCACCTTGTTCAAGGCCCTGGCGCTCGCAGCACCAGGCCTGCCCCCGCCGCCGGGATTCGCCGACCCCTCATGAATGCGCCAGCCCCCCTCGCCGAGATCGACCTTGTCCGCCACGCCTTCTGCGGCAGCATCGGTGGCGTCAGCGAGGGCATCTACGCCTCGCTCAATTGCGGCTTCGGCTCCGGCGACGATCCGGCCCGGGTGGCGGAAAACCGCAGCCGCGCCGCCGCGCAAGCCGGCGTCGATCCCGCGGGAATCGTCACCGCCTATCAGACCCACAGCATCCGCGTCGCGCTGGTCGAGCGGCCCTGGCCGCGGGAGGAATCCCCGAAGGTCGACGCCATGGTGACCCGCGCGCCCGGGGTGGCGCTGGGCATCCTCACCGCCGATTGCGCCCCCGTGCTCTTCGCCGATGCCGAGGCCCGGGTGGTGGGCGCGGCCCATGCCGGCTGGCGCGGCGCCTTCGACGGCGTCCTCGAGGCGACGATCGCGGCCATGTGCCAGCAGGGCGCCTCGGTCGCGCATCTTTCGGCGGCGATCGGCCCCTGCATCGCCCAGCCCTCCTATGAGGTCGGGCCTGAGTTCCGCGATCGCTTCCATGCGGCGGATTCGGGCAATGACCGGTTCTTCCGGCCCTCGCCCCAGCGCGCCGGGCATTTCCATTTCGACCTGCCGGGCTATGTCGCCATGCGCCTCGCCGCCGCCGGCATCCGGCGCATCGAGCGCAGCGGCCGCGACACCTGCGCCGAGACCGAGGCCTTTTTCAGTTATCGCCGCAACACGCTGCAGGGCCAGAAAGACTACGGCCGCAACATTTCGCTGATCAGTTTGGAGGAATAGGCATGGCGCTGCATTTCACCCGCGAGGAGTTCGCTGGCCGGCGCGCCGCCGCCTGCGACGCGCTGAAGGCTCGCGGCCTCGACGGGCTGCTCATCTTCCGTCAGGAGAGCATGTTCTACCTGACGGGCTACGACACCTTCGGCTACGTCTTCTTCCAATGCCTCTATCTCAATGCCGACGGCGCCTTCGTCCTGCTCACCCGCGCCCCTGACCTGCGCCAGGCCCAGCACACCTCGATCGTCGAGGACATCCGCATCTGGGTCGACCGGCCCGATGCCAATCCTGCCCTCGAGCTGCGTGCCATCCTGGACGCCAAGCATTGCCGCGGGCAGCGCCTGGGCGTCGAATACGATTCCTACGGGCTGACGGCGCGCAACGGCAAGCGGCTGGAATCGGCGCTGGAGGGTTTCTGCACGTTGGTCGACGCCTCGGACCTCGTCAGCCGGCTCAGGCTGGTGAAGAGCCCGGCGGAGATCGTCTATGTCCGCCAGGCCGCCGACCTTGCCGATCGCGCCTTGGACGAAGCCCATCGCCTGGCCGGGCCCGGCGCCGAGGAGAGCGAGATCCTGGCCGCCATGCAAAGCGCCGTCATTCGCGGCGGCGGCGACGATCCGGCCAATGAGTTCATCATCGGCTCGGGCGCCGATGCCTTGCTCTGCCGCTATTTCAGCGGCCGGCGGCGCCTCTCGGAGCAGGATCAGCTGACCCTGGAATTCGCCGGGGTCTATCGCCACTACCATTCCTGCCTGATGCGCACGATCCCCATCGGCGAGCCGCCGGCCCGCCAGATCGAGATGCACAAGGTGGCGGTCGATGCGCTGGAGGCCTGCAAGGCGGCGCTGGTCCCGGGGCGGCCCATCGGCGATGTCTTCGACGCCCATGCCCGCGTCCTCGATGCCGCGGGCTATGAGGCCTATCGGATGAACGCCACCGGCTACAGCCTGGGCACGACCTTCGCGCCCAACTGGATGGATTGGCCGATGTTCTACCGCGACAATCCCGAGCCGGCGGCCCCCGGCCAGGTCTTCTTCATCCACATCATCATCTTCGACAGCGAGCGCCAGCTCGCCATGACCACGGGCCAGACCGTGCTGGTCGGCGAGCGGGGGGTCGAGACCCTGTCCCAGCGTCCGCTCGACCTCGTGGTCAAATAGGGGCGATGCCCTATCTCATCATCTTTCTCTTCTTCTGCCTGCTGGGGTTGATCGTCAGCTGCAGCGTGTAGAGGACTGTCGGGTTTACTGACCACTTCTCTCCTCGTCATTCCCGCGAAAGCGGGAATCCAGGGCGACAAGCGAGCCCGCGGCCCTGGATTCCCGCTTTCGCGGGAATTACGAAAGAAACAGAATAGCCTGCCGGATCAAAGGCCTGGCCCAAGACTGCAAGCCCTGCACCTAAGGCATGGGCCCATCCATCGGCCGTGGTTTACAGAACCGTGACGCCTGGATATATTCCGCGCGCCGTTGCGAGCTTTGGGGGCACGGCTGCTCTGTCCTGCCGCGGCCGGACGTCGAGGATGGGTTGACGCCAATGAAGATCCTCACCGGCAACAGCAACCGGCCGCTGGCGGAGGCCATTTCCGCCTGCCTGAACCTGCCGCTGACCCAGGCCAGCATGCGCCGCTTCTCCGATATGGAGATCTTCGTCGAGATCAACGAGAACGTCCGCGGCGAGGACGTCTTCGTCATCCAATCGACCTCCTACCCCGCCAACGACAATCTGATGGAGCTGCTGGTCGCCATCGACGCGCTCATGCGGGCCTCGGCCCGGCGCATCACGGCGGTCATCCCCTATTACGGCTATGCCCGCCAGGACCGGAAATCGGGCGGCCGGACCCCGATCTCGGCCAAGCTGGTGGCCAATCTCATCACCGTGGCCGGGGCCAACCGGGTCCTGACCCTGGACCTCCATGCCGGCCAGATTCAGGGGTTTTTCGACATCCCCACGGACAATCTCTATGCCGCGCCGGTCCTGACCAAGGACATCGAGCAGCGCTTCGCCGGCAAGGAGCTGGTGGTGGTCTCCCCCGATGTCGGGGGCGTGGTCCGGGCCCGGGCGGTCGCCAAGCGGCTTGACGCCGACCTCGCCATCATCGATAAGCGCCGCGAACGGGCCGGCGTCTCCGAAGTCATGAACATCATCGGCGACGTCCGGGGCCAGCACTGCATCCTGGTGGACGACATCGTCGACAGCGCCGGCACGCTGTGCAATGCCGCCGTGGCGTTGATGGAGGCGGGGGCCAAATCGGTCAGCGCCTATGTCACCCATGGCGTGTTGTCGGGTGGTGCCGTGGCGCGGGTTTCGGCCTCGCCGATCGAGAGCCTGGTGACGACCGACAGCATCATGGCGACGGAGGCCGTGCGGGTCTCCCAGACGGTGCGCCAGCTGACCATCGCCCCGCTGATCGCGGAAGCGATCAGCCGGATCAGCCTGGAGCGCTCGGTTTCGAGTTTGTTCGACTGATTGCCGCCCTCGGGCGGCGGGTCGACCGAACCGCCCCTGACGGGCGGAGGACCTGTTCAAGAGATTGCTGGCGCCTTCGGGCGCCAGAAACGCCGCCGCCTCATGATCGAGGCGGCATATTGGGACGCGGGACGGCACCCCTGGAGGCCGCCCGCATAGGACACAGAAGGAGAAACCAATGTCCGACGTCCAGAACTTGAGCGCGGAGCTTCGCAGCCGCGCCGGGAAGGGGGCCGCTCGCCAAACTCGCAGAGGTGGTCGCGTCCCCGGGGTGATCTACGGCGAAAAGCAGCCGGCAACCCTGATCTCTCTCGAGCCGCGCGAATTGATCAAGCAGCTGCGCAAGAAGGCCTTTCACGCGACGCTGTTCGAGATCGCCTGCGACGGCGCGAAGCAGCGGGTCCTGCCCCGCGACGTGCAGTTCGATCCCGTGACCGACGTGCCGATCCATGTCGATTTCATGCGCGTGGGCGAGCATACCCGCGTTCATGTCGACGTGCCGGTCGTGTTCCTGAACGAGCTGGAGTCGCCGGGCCTGAAGCGCGGCGGCGTGCTCAACGTGGTGCGCCATGAGATCGAGCTGGTCTGCACGGTCGATCACATCCCGCAGCAGATCTCGATCGATCTCACCGGCCTCGATATCGGCGATTCCGTGCATATCAGCATGGTGAAGCTGCCGGAGAGCGTCCGGCCGGCGATCGGCCGCGATTTCACCATCGCCACCATCGCGGTGCCGACGGTCCAGAAGGTCGAAGCCGAGACGGCGGCGACCCCGACCGAAGGCGATGCGGCGGCGGCAGCGGCGGTCCCGGGCGCTGCGGCACCTGCCGCGGCGGCAGGCGCCGGTGCGACGGCGGCGGCAGCCGGCGCGAAGCCGGCGGCCGGTGCGGCCAAGCCGGCAGCCGGCGGCGCGAAGCCGGCGGCCGAGCCCAAGAAGAAGTAGTCTCGGCGTCTCGGAGCGAGATCGGGTCGGCCCCTTCGGGCCGACCCGTCGTCTCGCATCCTTCTCATAGAGCAGAGGCCTTCCCTTGCGCCTCATCGTCGGCCTGGGCAATCCGGGCCCGGGCTACGCCGGGCACCGCCACAATATCGGATTCATGGCGGCGGAAGAGATCCGCCGGCGCTATGGCTTCGGGCCTTGGCGCAGCCGCTTTCACGGGTTCGTTTCCGAGGGCGAGATCGGGGGCGAGAAGATCGTCCTGCTGAAGCCCGAGACCTATATGAACGATTCCGGCCGCGCTGTGGCGGCGGCGGCGCAGTTCTACAAGCTCGAGCCGCCCGCCGTGATCGCCATCCATGACGAGATCGAGCTCGTGCCGGGCAAGGTCCGGGTCAAGCAGGGCGGTGGTGCGGCCGGTCACAACGGCCTGCGCAGCATGGATGCCCATATCGGGGCCTCCTACTGGCGTGTGCGGCTGGGGGTGGGCCATCCCGGCCATCCCGAGCTGGTGCGCCATTACGTGCTGCAGAATTTCGCCAAGGAGGAGCAGCCCCTGATCGCCAAGCTGATCGAGGCCAGCGCCGAGGCGATGCCGCTGCTCGTCGCGGGCGATGAGAACGGCTTCATGAACAAGGTGACGATCGCCGTGAACCCGCCCAAGCCGCGGCCCAAGCGCGAGGATAAAGAGCCCAAGCCGATCGACTGACCGGAGCGACAACCTCGCCCCTCCCTTTCACCCCGTTACTACGACTGGATCCAGCTCCATGGGATTTTCCTGCGGCATCGTCGGATTGCCCAATGTCGGCAAATCGACCCTGTTCAACGCCCTCACCTCGACCCAGGCGGCCGAGGCGGCGAACTACCCCTTCTGCACCATCGAGCCGAATGTGGGGAAGGTCGCCGTGCCGGATCCGCGGCTGGAGCGCCTGGCCGCCCTCGCCAAATCCGCCAAGATCATTCCGACCCAGCTCGCCTTCGTCGATATCGCAGGGCTGGTGCGCGGCGCCAGCAAGGGCGAGGGGCTGGGCAATCAGTTCCTGGCCAATATCCGCGAGGTCGACGCCATCGCCCATGTGCTGCGCTGCTTCGCCGGCGAGGTGACCCATGTGGAGGGCTCGGTCGATCCCCTGCGCGACGCCGAGACGGTGGAGACCGAGCTGATGCTGGCCGATCTCGACAGCCTGGAACGCCGCCTCGATGCGCACGGCCAAGAAGGCCAAGGGCGGCGACAAGGAGGCCAAGGCGCTGCTGGGCGTGATGGAGGCATCTCTCGTCGAGCTGCGCGCCGGCCGGCCGGCCCGCCGCGCCAAGATCGCAGCGGAGGATCGGGAGGTCTTCCGCCAGCTCCAGCTGCTGACCGCCAAGCCCGTGCTCTATGTCTGCAATGTCGAGGAATCCGCCGCTTCCACCGGCAATGAATGGTCGAAGAAAGTCGCCGAGCGCGCGGCCCAGGAAGGGGCCGCCGTCGTCGTCATCTCGGCCGCCATCGAAGCCGAGGTGGCGCAACTCGCCGGCGCGGAAGAGAAGCGCGAATATCTGGAGACCCTGGGCCTCGAAGAAGCCGGCCTCGACCGTGTCATCCATGCCGGCTACAAGCTCCTCGATCTCGTGACCTTCTTCACCGTCGGGCCGAAGGAGGCTCGCGCCTGGACCGTCCACCGCGGCGCGCGCGCGCCCGAGGCGGCCGGCGTCATCCATACGGATTTCGAGCGCGGCTTCATCCGCGGCGAGACCATCGCCTATGAGGATTTCGTCGCCTGCGGCGGCGAGCAGGGCGCCAAGGAAGCCGGCAAGATGCGGGCCGAGGGCAAGGAATATGTCGTCCAGGACGGCGACATCTTCCACTTCCGATTCAACGTCTAGGACGTTTTCCCCGCCTCTCTTCTCGTCATTCCCGCGAAAGCGGGAATCCAGGGCCACATGCCCGGCAGCCTGCCGCTTGCCCTGGATCCCCGCTTTCGCGGGGATGACGAAAGAGAAATCAGCCGGCAGCCTTGACGAGCAACCGCGAGTTGAGGCACTGAAATCAGGGATGTCGAAGCACCTCGCCCTGATCGCCCTTCTCGCGCTGACCGCCTGCTCGGCCGTCGACAAGAGGGCGCTCACCAATTTCACGCCCGCGGGCACGACCGGCTTTACCTACAAATCCGATTACGGGCAGCTCTTCCTCAAGGACGACAAGACCGCCGAAACCCAGCGGCTGACCTGGCTCGCCCAATATGTGCAGCAAAACCACCTCTGCCCCAACGGCTACAAGATCGTCAGCCGCACCGCCAATGAGACCAACGCGGTCGCCGGCACGCTGATCTACAAGGGCGTCTGCAACACCTAATTTCCCTCTACCGCGCTTTGAAACGGGAGAGGGAAAAAGTCGGACGCGTCTATATCGTCACCTGCCCGCTCCGCCGCGCGGATTTCGCCAGCGCCTTGTCGTCGAGCTTGAGGCCGGTCCCCGGTGCCGTCGGCGGGCTCAGCTTTCCGCCGGCGATGCGGTCGAAGGCGGGCTCGCGGATCAGCATATGGGCGCAGTCGAAGGGGCGGTCGGTCGGAAAGACCTCGACGTGATCGGCGAGGCCGAGGCCGAAGGCCAGATGCTGATGCACCTCCGGCCGCTCATGGAAGGAGAGCCGCATGCCCCGCGCGGCCGCCTGGCGCGCCACGTCTTCCGCGGGCCCGAAGCCGCCCAGCGTGGTGGCATCGATGCGCGCGACATGCAGGGCATCGGCCTCGATCAGCCGGCGCATCTGCTGGGGCTGCGTCGTCTCATCGCCGGCGCCGATGGGAACACCGGCCCCGGCCTTGACGCTCGCATAATCGGCCACGCGATCGCGATGGAACGGATCCTCGAGCCAATCGATGTCGAAATCCCTAAGCGGCGCGGCGCATTTCAAGCCATGCTCGACGCTGGGCCAGGACCAGGCGAAATCGAGCACCAGGCGCAGATCCTTCCCGGCATGTCGCCGGATCGCCGCAACACGGGCGGCCAGCAGCGCCGGGGTCTCGTAATGCGCGGCTTCCAGCTTCATCATGCGATAGCCCTCGGCCTGGCGCGCCTGCAGCCGCTCGGCGAAGGTCTCGTCATTCTCGCCGGCCATCTCATAGCCCTCGACCAGAAGCACATCGAGGGGCCCCGCCTCCTTGCGCCCTATCTCTTCGCGATAAAGGTGCCAGAGCGGCAAGCCCGCCGCCTGCGCCTTCAGATCATGCAGGCACATCTCGAGCAGCGAGACGCCCCGCCCGAAGACCCCGTCGCGCTCCAGCGCGCGGAGGGTCGCGGCCAGATCGGCGCTGCGGGCGGGAATGTCCAGGCCATCGCGGCCGATCAGCGCCGGCGCCAGGACATCGAGGATCGCCACATCCACTGGCGCCTTGCGGGTCTGGCTCAGGCAATCCGCCACCTGCCCGCCCTTGGTGCTCACCCGGACCGCGACATATTCGCGCGTGCGCACCTCGAAGGTTCCGAAGCGCAGCGGCGTCGGCAAGGGCAGCGAGCAGGCCCAGGCCTCGATCCGGTCGATTGTCGTGTCCAAGCGGGATCTCCCCAAAAATCCCCGGTATCAATATCGGTAATGCTCTGAGGCGCAAGGGCTTGACCTCCCCTCCCATCGTCATTCCCGCGAAAGCGGGAATCCAGGGCAACCAGCGAGACGACGGCCCTGGATTCCCGCTTTCGCGGGAATGACGGAAGAGAGGATGTCGCTCTGGTGGCAGCACGCCAAACCATGGCAGATTGCGCCGCATGATCATCCGACAGAGAGCATCGATCCGTGAGCCCTAGGCTCACGACGGAAGAGCGCGCGATCGCCGCTGGCGATCGGGGGGCAGGCGCCGCCATGGCCATGCGCATCCTGGCGGAGATGGGGCGTCTGCTGGGCGCGCCGCGGCTGATCCCCGTCGCTTCGGCCCATATCGATGGCGCCCTCTATCACGGCGACAGCGGCGTCCATTTCGCCGAGCGGCTGGTCGCCGGCGGCGCGAAGGTCGCTATCCCCGCCTCCCTCAATGTCGGCGGGCTGGACCTGCTGCATCCCGGCACGGTGAAGGCCGATCCCCATCGCCACGAGATGGCGCTCCGGCTGATGCGGGCCTATGAGGCCATGGGCTGCTGGCAGACCTGGACCTGCTCGCCCTATCACGCCGGCCATCGCCCGGCCCTGGGCAGCGATGTCGCCTGGGGCGAGAGCAATGCGGTCGCCTTCTGCAATTCCGTGCTGGGCGCGCGCACCAACCGCTACGGCGATTTCCTCGACATCTGCTGCGCCATCACGGGCCGCGCGCCCTATTACGGGCTGCATCGGCCGGAGAACCGGCGCGCCACCGTGCGGGTGGACACATCCGCCCTCTCCGCCCGGCTGAAGCGCGCCGATGTGTTCTATCCCGTGCTGGGCTGCTGGTACGGCATGGAGATCGGCACCGAGATCGGCGTCATCGACGGCCTGCCCGCGGATATCTCCGAGGATTGCCTGAAGGCGCTGGCGGCCTCGGCCGCCTCCAGCGGCGCCGTCGGCCTGTTCCATGTCGCCGGCCGCACGCCGGAGGCGCCCAGCGTCGAAGCAGCGGGTGGCGGCGAGGCGCCGGCCCGCGTCATCCGCCTGACGCCGGCGATGCTGCACGCCGCCCGCGACCGGCTCTCGACGGCCCGGGGCGAGGGCATCGATGCGGTGGCGCTGGGCAGCCCGCATTTCTCCCTCGCCGAGTTCGACGCTTTGGAAGCGCTCCTGCCCAAGCGCCGGATGAATGTGCCCTTCTTCGTCTGCACCGGGCGCAATGTGGTGGGCGCGCTGGCGGAGCAGGGCCGTCTCGGAATATTCGCCGAGGCCGGCATCACCATCGTGGCCGATACCTGCGTCGTGGTCGCGCCCATCCTCCCGGCCAAAGGCGGGGTGCTCATGACCAATTCCGGCAAGTTCGCCCATTACGCCCCGGCCAATACCGGCTATGAGGTGATCTACGGCAGCCTGGCCGATTGCATCGCCTCCGCCGCGGAGGGCCGGCTGGCCCGGGACGAATCCCTCTGGCGATGACCTTGCAAAGCCTGCCCCAGATCGCCGGAAGCGCCGAGGGCGCGGTGCTGAAGCTCGCACGCCCCATCAGCTTCTGGGGCGGCGTCGATCCCCGGACCGGTCGGATCAGCGATCCGCGCCATCCCAACCACGACAGCGAGATCGCCGGGCGCATCCTGGTCCTGCCGGGCATGATCGGCTCCAGCTCTTCGAGCTATATCATGCTGGAGCTGATGGCCATCCGCCGCGCCCCCGCCGCCCTCGTGCTGGCCGTGCCCGATGCCATACTGGGCCTCGGCGTGGTGGTGGCGCGCGAGATGGACTATGGCTCGATCCCCGTCGTCGTGCTGCCCGGCGATCAGCAGGCGGCGCTGGCCACGGGGCAGCATGCGCGAATAAGCGACGACGGCCGCATCGAAATCCTGGCCTAGCTGCGAAGGAGGGCGGCACCCCCGCTCGCGCAGTAGAAAATATATATCTTGTTGATCTCCGCCGCGGTCTGCTGTCCAACAAGATCACAACACGAAAACTTCTCTCACTGATTGAGTGAACACCGCGTTGTGGCGACCTGCCCTTGCAGGAAGCATCGCCACCGCCCAAATTCCTGCACAAGGCGCCCGCCTCACCAGGCGCCAACGGGGTTCGATATATGAATGAATTCAATGATATGAGCCGGCCGGCCCAGCGCCGGTGGGGCCATCAACTCAGCCGGCGGGTGCTCTTGTCCCTGCCCTTTATTTTGGCAGCCGCGGGTGTCGGCGCAGCGGAGCCCCATACCGTCGCAACGGTCTCGCGCCTCGTCGGGACGCCGTCGATTCTGCGCGGCCGACAGCAGCTGGCCGCCGCGCGCGGCATGGCCCTGCATGAGGGCGATCGGGTGGTCACCGGCGCCGGCGGCCGGCTCGAGATGACGGCGGCCGACGGCAGCACGATCACCGTCGGCGAGCAGACGACGGTCGTGCTGACCCGCTTCGTCGCCCCCGGCGATGCCGGTCCCGGCCAGGGCCTGCTCGATCTGGTCGAAGGCATCTTGCGCCTCAATCTCCCCGGACCCTGGAATCGCTTCGAGGTGATCACTGCCACCGCCGTGGCTTCGGTGCGCGGCACGGATTGGCTTATCGATGCCCAGGGCGCCGAGAACACGGCCGTGTTCGTCGCCGAGGGGAGCGTCGAGGTCCAGAATATCGCCCGCACGGGCGCGGTGCTTCTGTATCCAGGCTTCGGCACGGATGTGAAGGCCGGCGCTCTGCCGACAACTCCCAAGCTCTGGGCCAAGAAGCGCGTCGACGCTGCTCTCGCACGCACGGCGATCTCCTAGGAGTCTGACATGCCAGGCCGGCTTCGCGCGGCGCCTCTTCCCTGGCGCTACGCCGCGCTTTCGCTGCTGGCGAGCGTCGTGGTGGCCTTGGCCTATCTCGTGTCGTCCGTCAGCACGATCGAAGGCCAGACCCTCAATTGGCGCTTCCAGCTGCGCGGCAGCCATGCCCCGCCGCCGCAAGTGGTGATCATCGCAATCGACGACCGCACGGTCGCCAAGCTGGGACATTCGCCGGTGCCGCACCACGATCTGGCGGCGGGGATCGAAAAGCTGTCGGCAGGGGGTGCCACCGCCATCGGCATCGACATGCTGTTCCTGGAACATGAGCAACCCTGGAACGGTCTCCAGCTCTCGGCCGGCGACCAGGCTCTGTTCGACGCGCTGCGCCTTTCCGCCCGCAGCGTGCTGCCCATCGCCTTCACCCTCACGCCGGCCGCGAAGCCCGGCGAGGCCGCCCTGCAGATCGCCGAAAAAGCAGCTTTCCGCGTCGTCAGCCGCCCGAGCGGGAATGCCCGGGAGGATGTCCCCCTCATGGGCACCGATATGCGGGTCCCCTTCAGCCCGTTGCCGAGCGTCGCGGGCTTGGGCCATGTCAACATGCCGGTCGACCCTGACGGCACGCTGCGCTACATGCCGGCGGCCATCGCCTTCGGCGAGCATTACTTGCCGGCTTTCCCGATCGAATTGGCGCGCAGCTCTCTCGGTCTGACCACGGGCGATATCGCGTTGCTGCTCGGGGGCAAGGTGATTTTGGGCAAGCAGGAGCTGCAGCTCGACCCGCGGCTGGGGCTGCCGATCAACTACTACGGCCCGCCCGGCACCATTCCGACCTTCCCCCTCAGCGATCTGCTCGAGGGTCACGTGCCTCCGGCGGCAATCGCCGGCCATGCGGTTCTTCTTGGCGTGACCGCTCTCGGGCTCGGCGACAATTTCGTAACGCCCTTCAGCCAGACCATGCCCGGCATCGAGGTGCTGGCGACGATCACCGGCAATCTTCTGAGTGGCCAGATCCTCCAGCACGCCAGTCTGCGGGGTTGGAACATCGCCGCCATCCTGCTGCTGGGGCTCGCCGCCTTCGCGCTGGCGCGGCTGCCCCTGCCCCTGGCGGCCACGGGCGCCATCGTCGGCCTGCTGGCCCTCTGGAGCGCGATCGCGCTGGTGGCATTCCAGCAGAATCTATGGCTCGACATGACTTTTCCGGCCGCCGCCATCCTGCTCAATGCCGGCGGGGTCGCAATCCTTCGCGCAGGTATCGAGCGGCGGATGCGCCGCAATCTCGCGCGCTACCACTCGCCGGTCATCGTCGACATGCTGGCCCGGAGTGCCACGCCCAACTTCGGCGGCAGCCAGAATGCCGCCATCCTTTTCGTCGACATCGCCGGATTCACCAGCCGGATGGAACGGATGGCACCGGACGACACCGTCCGCTTCCTGCGCGATTTTCACGGCCGCATCGAGCGCGCTGTGCTCGCCCATGGCGGGGTGCTCGAGCAGTTCATGGGCGATGGCGCCATGGTGGTCTTCGGCGTGCCCGAGCCAAAGCCGCAGGACGCCGTCGCGGCGTTGACCTGTGCGCGCGACCTCTTCGAGGACATCCGGCGGCGCAATGACGAGCTGGCGGCCGAGGGCGAGCCGCCCTTCCGGATCTCCGTCGGCATCCACTGCGGGCCGGTCATCGTCGCCAGCCTCGGCGGCCCGACCCAGGCCCAGATGAGCACCTCCGGCGACACGGTCAATGTCGCCAGCCGGCTCGAGGCCCTGACCCGCGAGCATGGCGCCGCCATCGCCATCTCCGGGGCCGTCGTCGAGGCGGTCACCGCGGCCGGCCGAGCGGATCTGCTCGCGGGCTTCGAGCTGCTGGCGACCGACAAGGTCCGCGGCCGTGTCGGCAGCCTGCCCATCTGGGTCAGCCCCGATCCCGCGCCCGCTGAGAGTTGAGGCCAGCGCCAGGGCCCTCGCCGAAAGCTGCGGAACCTCCCGAACTCGTCGCTTTATTGCCAATACCGGCGGTGTTAGGCTTGGAACAGTTATAAACTCAATATCGGCGAGCCACCCGATCGAGGTTGCCGCCACCAACTGGGAGTGGCCAATGGACCGCACGCTGTTCACCAATGTCACGGTCCTCGATTGCACGGGCGCCCAGCCCTATGCGGGCGAGGTCCTGATCGAGGGAAATCGCATCAAGCAGCTGGCCAAGGCCGCCAAGCCCCTGCCGCGGCAGGGTGCGCGCATCGTCGACGGCGGCGGAGCGACCCTGATGCCGGGCCTTATCGAGGCCCATGGCCATATCAGCTTCTGCGATACCCCGACCTTGGAGGGGCTGGGCGACATCCCGCCCGAGGAACACACGCTGAAGACCATGAAATACGCCAAGGTGATGCTCGACCAGGGCTTCACCGCCATCTTCAGCGCTGCGGCCGCCAAGCCACGCCTCGATGTGGTCATCCGCGACGCCATCGACGCCGGCGACATCCCCGGCCCCCGCATGCGCGCCGCCAGCCCCGAGCTCACGGTCACCGGCGGCCTCGGCGATGTGCGCCGCGCCCATATGTATCGCGAGACCTTCGCCATCTGCTGCGACGGCCCGGACGAATTCCGCAAGACCGCACGCGAGATGTGCCGCGAGGGCGTCGATACGCTGAAGATCAACCCCTCCGGCGACGAGTTCGTCCCCTTCGCGCGCGCCCATCACACCGTGATGAACGAGGCGGAAGTGGCGGCCGTCTGCGAGGTCGCGAGGTCGCGCGGCAAGATGGTCGCCGCCCATTGCCGGTCGCCCGAGAGCGTCAAGATGGCGCTGCGCAACGGCGTCGACGTGCTCTACCACTGCTCGCTGTCCGACGCCGAGGCGCTCGACATGCTCGAGGAGCATAAGGAACGCATCTTCGTCGCGCCGGCGCTGGGCATCATGTATACGACCGCCGTCGGGGAAGGGTCGGGCTACGGCATCGACAAGAACCACGCCGTCGCCATCTTCTTCCAGCGCGAGCTCAAGCTGTGCATCGAGAACATGAAGAAGCTGAAGAAGCGGGGCGTGCGCGTCCTGCCCGGCGGCGATTACGGCTTCGCCTGGAACCCCATCGGCACCAACGCGCGGGATATCGAGCATTTCGTCAAGCTGCTCGACTTCTCGCCGATGGACGCCATCGTCTCGGCGACCAAGCTCGGCGGGCAGATCATGCAGATGGGCAATGAGCTCGGCCAGATAAAGGCGGGCTATCTCGCCGATCTCCTCCTGGTGGACGGCAATCCTTTGGCCGATGTCAGCATTCTCCGCGACAAGAAGCGGCTGCTCGCGATCATGAAGGACGGCAGCTTCCACAAGGCGCCGACGAAATCTTCGAAGGCCGCGCAGGTCGCCGCGGAGTAGTCCGGAGCTCGCTCAGCTCGACGTCAGATCGTGGCGCATGACCGGGCGCGCTGATGCCCGGCGCGCCACGGTCTTAAATCCGGCCCGGGCGAAGGTCGAGGCGTAGCCGGTGCCCGAGGCGCTCGGCGAGACCGCGGCATCGAAGGGATAGGCTTCGAGCGCCGGGGCTTTGGCCCGCCTCGCCGCTTTCACCGCGGCGGCGATCAAAGCGGCAGTAATACCCTGCTGTCGAAAGCCCTTGCGGATATAGAAGCAGGAGATCGACCAGACCGGGAGATCGTCCACGCGCTTCAGCCGCCATGTGCGGTCGAGCCAGGGCATGGCCGCCCGCGGCGTCAGCTGGCACCAGCCGACCACGAGCGCACCGTCGAAGGCAAGCAGCCCCGGGGGCGGACCGCGCTTCACCACCGCGCGGAAATCCGACTTATTCGTCTCACCCGGCCGCTTGCGATAGGCGTTGCCGATCCGCCAATACATGCACCAGCATCCCCGACGGCACCGCGCTCGCAGAACAGATCTTCGAGCGCCGGCCAGAGATCGGGGGTAAGCGGTCGGATAGTGAGCTTCATGCCAGCGAGCCTAAAGCGGAGGAGCCAGCCCGGAAATTCCTCGATCGAAAGCTAGCTCACCGGCGCCGCCGGGGCCAGCCGGCGAGATCGCGCCCCGCTAGCGGCCAAGGCGGATCCATGCGACATTTCCCTCGCTTCCGGTGCCCGCCTCGGCGGGAGAATCGGGAAGGCGGTGCGAGTCCGCCATGTGCCCAACGCTGTGATGGGGACTGCTTCGGCATAGACCACTGGCGCGAGCCGGGAAGGTGCCGGGCGGGATGATCCTCAGTCAGAAGACCGGCCGGGAGCGATCAGGGCGCCGTCGAGGACGGGGGGCGCCTCAACGCCGTTCCATGAAAGGGGACCTCATGGACGCCATCGCTCCCGATTCCATTCACGCCCTCTCGGCGGCCGAGCGTGCCGCCATCTATAAATGCATCTTCACCCGGCGCGACGTGCGCAGCCAGTTCCGGCCCGATCCCATTCCCGATGCGGTTCTGGCCCGCATCCTGAAAGCCGCCCATCACGCCCCCTCCGTCGGCTTCATGCAGCCCTGGGACTTCATTCTAGTGCGCGATGCAGTGGTGAAGCAGCGCCTCCATGCCGCCTTCGAGGCGGCGAATGCCGAGGCCGCGGGCATGTTCGAGGGCGAGCGGCAATCCGCCTATCGGGCCCTCAAGCTGCAGGGCATCCTCGAAGCGCCGCTGGGGCTCTGCATCACCTGTGACCGCAGCCGCGCCGGCGCCACCGTGCTGGGCCGCACCCATCAGCCCGAGATGGATATCTACAGCACCGTCTGCGCGGTCCAGAATCTGTGGCTCGCCGCCCGCGCGGAGGGCATCGGCGTCGGCTGGGTCAGCATCCTGCGCTATCAGGATCTCCGCGCCGCGCTCGGCATTCCCGAGGGGATTCTGCCCATCGCCTTTCTCTGCCTCGGCTATGTCAGCGAGTTCCTACCGGCACCGGAGCTGGAGACCGCCGGCTGGCGGCGGCGATTGCCCTTGAACGAGCTGGTCTGGTTCGACCGCTGGCAGGGACGCGCGGCAGGCAATGACCTCCTGCCGATGCTGGAAGAAACGCCGCTCCGCTCGTTAAAGTAGTACCGACGAGGGGCGCAACGAACGCTCGTTTTATTTCGCGAAGCGGAATGATACCGCGTGGCGGAATTCAATAAAGCGGCGATTTCGCTGAGCGGAATTCATGGGAGAATTCGATTCTCGCACAGCGGAACGAGGTCGAGGCGCGGATTTTTCAAGTCATCGCGCCCGGAGGATTGACCACGCGGCGGGACAACTGATAGTTTGAATTCAAGCGGTCGCGAGGCCGAAAAAGGGAGAGCAGGTTGGCATCAGATCTGGCAGAGGCCGGGAGCATCGCCGGCATCGTCCGTCTATCGTCCTATCCCGTCGATCGTCTCGATAGTCCGGAGGGCAAGGCCCTGATCGAGCGCTGCCGCGCCATGCTGGCGGTGGACGGCGCCTGCCTGCTGCCGGGGTTTCTCACCGACGCGGCCCTCGCCCAGGCCACCGCCGAGGCCAAGGCGCTTGGAGGCGCGCGCCTATCGCCGGCCGGCCCCCTCGACCGGAACCGCCTATATCGCCGCACCGGATGCCAGCTATCCGCCCGATCACCCGCGCAACCGCATCATGAGCTCACTGGTGGGCGTCGTGGGGCTGGACCAGATCCCGCGGCGCTGCGTCGTGCGCCAGCTCTATGAATGGGACGGGCTGCTGCGCTTCCTCATCGCCGTGCTCGACCGTCAGTCCGTCTATCGCTACGCCGATCCGATGGGCGGGCTGAACGTCACGGTCATGCGCCGCGGCGATCATGACTCCTGGCATTTCGACCAGACGGATTTCGTCGTCTCGATGCTGCTGCAGCCGAGCGAGCGCGGCGGCGATTTCGAATACTCCCCGCATATCCGCACGGCCGAGGATGAGAACTACGACGCCGTGCGCGCGGTCTTCGACGGCGACCGCCGGCTGATCCACCGGCTGGATCTGCGGCCGGGGACCTTCGCGCTGTTCCTGGGGCGGAATTCCCTCCATCGCGTCGCCCCGGTAGAGGGCGAGATTCCTCGGATCATCACCCTCTTCGGCTACGACACCAAACCGGGTACCATGTCGAGCGAGCGCCTGCGCCTGGGCCGCTACGGCCGGACCGAGCCTCTGCCTGTGCCGCCGGATCTTTGATCGCGCGGCGATATACGAGAGCCCGCCGGCCTGCTCTCAAAAGGCCGGCATCAAGCAAAGATCGTTCCGCCGATGATGCGGGCGGTACACAAAAGGGAGAGACCATGAGCAATCGGAACAAGCTGCTCGACGCCATCCGCCGGGCTTCCAGCGAGCGGGAGAATCACATCATCGACGAGTATATGGCGGGATATATCGGCCGCCGGGCGTTCCTGCGTCACGCCAGCGTCGCCGGCATGGCGCTGCCCGCCGCCGGGGCCGTGCTGGGTGCCTTCGGTACCGTCCTTGCCCCTGCGGCTGCACGCGCGGCCTCCTCGGCGACCTTCCGGGTCTCCACGACCGTTCCCGCCGCCGCCATCGATCCCATAACCGTGGCCGATGCCGGTGGCCTGCTGATGCTGCAGCAGACCGGCGAGTTCCTGGC
Organism: uncultured Alphaproteobacteria bacterium; assembly: GCA_963757155.1. Taxonomy (GTDB): domain Bacteria; phylum Pseudomonadota; class Alphaproteobacteria; order Dongiales; family Dongiaceae; genus DASXQK01. The sequence continues at coordinate 136,456 of CAVWQS010000040.1, read as the reverse complement.
GAATTCGGGCTCCGACCTCGTGCTCCGCCCGGTGCTCGCCGAGAGCTGGACGCCCAACCAGGACGGCAGCGTCTGGACCTTCAAGATCCGCCAAGGCGTGAAGTTCCATAACGGCGCGACCATGACCGCCGATGATGTGGTGGCGACCATCGACCGCCTCGCGGATCCGAAGAACGCCTCCAACGCGCTCTCGGCCTTCACCGGGGTGCTCTCGAAGGGCGGCGCGAAGAAGATCGACGACCAGACGGTGGAATTCCATCTCGACGCCCCGAACGGCAACTTCCCCTACTACCTCTCCTCCGACAATTACAACGCCATCATCCTGCCGAAGGACTATGCCGGGGATTTCGAGAAGAATTTCATCGGCACCGGCCCCTTCAAGCTGGAGAAGTACACGCCCAAGGTCGGCGCCTCCTTCACCCGCAACGAGGATTATTGGGGCCCGAAGGCGGTGCCGGCGCGCACCGAATTCGGCTTCTATTCCGACATCCCCTCCCAGGTGCTGGCGCTCCAGGGCCATCAGATCGACATCATCAACCAGCTTCCCATGTCCCAGGGAATGGCGCTGGTGAATGACACGAACGTCAATCTGATCAGCTTCAAATGCAGCTCCCACAACCAGGTGCATATGCGCACCGACATGACGCCCTTCACCGACAAGCGGGTCCGGCGCGCCGTGGCGCTCTGCCTCGACCGGGAGAAGATCGTGAACGGCCTGTTCCGCGGCAAGGCGGCCATCGGCAACGACAGCCCCTTCGCGCCGGTCTTCCCCTCGACCGACACCTCGGTGCCGCAGCGCCATCTCGATATCGCCCAGGCCAAGGAGCTGATGGCGGCGGCCGGCATGGCCGACGGCTTCAAGGTCAAGTTGACCACGGAGAAATATCTGGAGCTCCCGGACTACGCGGTCGTGATCCAGAATGCGGTCAAGCCGATCGGCATCGACATCGAGATCACTGTCGAAACCCAGGACGCCTATTACGGCAAGGCCGTCTTCGGGCAATCGGACTGGCTGGACTCGGTCATGGGCATCACCGACTACGGCCATCGCGGCGTGCCCAATGTGCTGATGACCGCCCCCCTCAAGTCGGACGGCACCTGGAACTCGGCGCATTTCAAGAACAAGGACTACGACAGCCTGGTCACCCAGTACATCGCCTCGGCCGACCTGCAGACCCAGCGCCAGATCGCGGGCAAGATCGAGACTCTCCTGCTCGACGAGACCCCCGTGATCTTCGCCTATTTCTACGACTACATGCTGGCCACCGCGAAGCAGGCCAGCGGCGTGCAGGCGACCGCCATGGGCCAGCTCTTCCTGGCCAACGCGTCGCTCGGGTAGAGGCTAGGCTTACCGCTCGCACCCTCTCACCCCGTATTCTTTCTCCCTCGCCCCCCGACAGGGGGGAGAGGGCCGGGGTGAGGGGGTTTCTCCAACGGGCGTGATGCTCGCTCGCCCGGCCTGCCCTCACCCTCCCACGGCTTCGCCGTGGGCCCCTCCCTCTCCCGCGTCAAAGCGCGGTAGAGGGGAAGATCTTGCCCCTCGCCCCCGGAACGGAGCAGGAGATAGGCGGGCGAGGCGCTGAACTAGTCGGCGAGACGCCAGACTAGGCAGAGACAAACTCCATCACGCAACCATTCGCCGCGTCCGGCGGCAGGAGATAGCGACCCTCCGCAGCGATGGGCGCATGGCCGTGGCGGCGCAGAACCTCCGCCAGGCGGTCCAGATCTTCGACGGCGATGCTCTGCACCGCCATCCAGGGCCGCGGATGGTTCGGCAGCTCGAGGGGCCGGTAGCGCGCCTGGAGGGCCGCCGGCGTCAGGAAGGAGAGCAGGCTGCCGCCGGTCTCGATCTCGAGGCTGCCCGCGCCTTGCCGTAGCGCCGCGGCACCGAAGATCCGGGCGTAGGCTGGGGCCAAGGCGGCCGGGCGGTCGCTGGCGACCGTGAGGCCCGCCAGGCGCCGCGCACCGTTCTCATGGGCGAGCCACGCCTTGCGGCGCACGATCTCCGGCGAGAGATGCCCGCAGAAAAAGCCGCGCAGATCCGGCAGCTCCTCGGGCGGGAGGAAGACGAGCTGGAATTCCGGCAGCGCATCGCCCTCCGGCAGCTCGAGGAAGCGCTTCAGATCCTTGGGGCCGTCGGGATGGAGGCCCGCCGCCGAAAGCGCGGCCCCCAGGGCCACGGCGTCGGGGGTGGCGAAGGCGAGGCCCAGCAGGCCCTCGCGCTCGGCCAGGAACTTGTCGAGATTATTGGTGAACTGGGCGGGATCGATGATGCCGAGCAGCTCGACATAACCCGCCTCGAACATGATGCAGTAATTGGCGGTGCCCCAGCCGATATGCCGGCCGCGCGGCGTCAGGGTGAAGCCGAGGCTCTCGAAGCGCCGTCGCGCCGCTTCCAGATCCCGGACGCCGAGGAGGCTGTGATCGATGCCGGTTAGCCCGGCGAGTCTCAATGCACCGCGGCCCAGATCTTGCGCTTGGCCCCGTAGAGCAGGACGGTCAGCACGATCAGGAAGAGGACCGATTTGACGCCGATGAAATGCCGCTCCTCCAGCTTCGGCTCCGAAGCCCAGGCCAGGAAGTTCGATACATCGCTGGACATCTGATCGACCGTCGCCTTGGTCCCGTCGGGATAGGTCACGGCGCCGTCGGAGAGCGGCGGCGGCATGGCGATCTGATGGCCGGGGAAATATTCGTTGTAGTACATGCCCTGCGCCACCTTCACGCCCGCCGGCGCGATCGACGAAGCCCGTCAGAATGCCATGGACATAGTCAGGGCCGCCCTTGCGCGCCTTGACGATCAGGGAGAGATCGGGCGGCAGGGCACCGTTATTGGCGGCACGGGCTGCATTCTCGTTCGCAAAGGGCGGCTTGAAGGTATCCGAGGGCCGGCCCGGCCGCTCGAACATGTCGCCGGCATCGTTCGGCCCGTCGGTCACCTGGACGCTGGCCGCGATTTCCTTCACCTGATCCGCGGAGAAGCCGATGTCCTGAAGATTGCGGTAATGCATCAGGTTCATCGAATGGCAGGCGGAGCAGATCTCCTTATAGACCTGGAAGCCGCGCGCGAGCGCCGCCCGGTCATAGGTGCCGAAGATGCCCTGGAAGGACCAATGCAGCTCCGGCGGCGCCTCGGGCTTCCGCGGCGAGCGCGATGCCGCTGCCGCCGATCGCATTGGCACCGGTGCCGATCAGCGCCGCCGTCAGCAAGGCGAGAAGCGGACGGCGCATCAGGCTTTCTCCATCGGCAAGGCGCGGGCGGGTGCTGCGGCCCCGGACATGGCGCCGGGCTTCAGCACCGACTCGCTGATGCTGCGCGGCAGGGGCAGCGGCCGCTCGAACAGGGCCAGCAGCGGGAAGATCACCAGGAAGTGCAGATAGTAGTAGAGCGCGCCCAGCCGCGAGGCGACGACATACCAGCCTTCCGGCGGATGGGCGCCGCAGAAGCCGAGCAGGAAGCAATCGCCCAGCAGCAGCCAGAAGAAATAGCGATAGAGCGGGCGGAAGCGCGCGCTCTTGACCGGCGAGCGGTCGAGCCAGGGCACCAGCGCCAGGAGGACGATGGCGCCGAACATGGCGATGACGCCGGCGAGCTTGTTCGGGATCGAGCGCAGGATGGCGTAGAAGGGCAGGAAGTACCATTCCGGCACGATCTCCGCCGGGGTCGCCAGCGGATTGGCCGGGATGTAGTTGTCCGGCTCGCCGAAGAGGTTCGGCCAGAAGAAGACGATGCAGGCGTAGAAGATCAGGAAGACCCCGAGGCCGAAGCTGTCCTTCACGGTGTAGTAGGGATGGAAGGGGATGCTGTCCTGCTTCCCCTTCACGTCGATGCCCAGCGGATTGTTCGAGCCGAAGCGGTGCAGCGCGATGATGTGCAGGATCACCACGCCGACGATGACGAACGGAAGCAGATAATGCAGGGAGAAGAAGCGGTTCAGCGTCGGATTGTCGACGGCGAAGCCGCCCCAGAGCCAGGTCACGACGCTCTCGCCCACCACCGGGATGGCCGAGAAGAGGTTGGTGATGACGGTGGCGCCCCAGAAGCTCATCTGACCCCAGGGCAGCACATAGCCCATGAAGGCCGTGGCCATCATCAGCACATAGATCAGCACGCCCAGCAGCCAGAGCAGCTCGCGCGGCGCCTTGTAGGAGCCGTAGTAGAGGCCGCGGAAGATATGGATGTAGACGACGATGAAGAACATCGTCGCCCCGTTCATGTGGATGTAGCGCAGCAGCCAGCCGTAGTTCACGTCGCGCATGATGTGCTCGACGGAATTGAAGGCCAGCGTCGCATCCGGCGTGTAATGCATCGCCAGGATGATGCCGGTGGTGATCATCGCCACCAGCATGAAGCCGGCGAGCGAGCCGAAATTCCACATGTAGTTCAGGTTCTTCGGCGTCGGATACTCGTTCAGCTCATGATCCAGATAGCTGAAGACCGGAAGCCGGTGGTCGATCCACCGGACGATCGGGTTCTTGAAGCCGGGACGGGTGGCGCTGGCGGTCATCAGGGCGTCCTAACCGATGCGAACCGAGGTGGCGGCGAGAAACTTGTAGGGCGGCACCGCGAGATTGAGCGGGGCAGGCCCGAGGCGGATGCGGCCCGAGGTGTCGTATTGCGAGCCGTGGCAGGGACAGAACCAGCCGCCGAACTCGCCGCGCGGATCGGTCGGCGCCGTGCCGAGCGGGATGCAGCCGAGATGGGTGCAGACGCCGACGACGATCAGCCATTCGGTCTTCTGCACGCGCTGGGCATCGGTCTGGGGATCGCGCAGCTCGGCGACATTGACGTCTTCGGCTTCCTTGATCTCCTCGGGGGTGCGATGGGCGACGAAGACCGGATGGCCGCGCCACATCACCTTGATGCGCTGGCCGACCTCGACCTTGGCGATATCCATCTCGGTCGAGGAGAGGGCGAGCACGTCGGCGGAAGGATTCATCTGATCGATCAGCGGCCAGACGAGGGAGGCCACGCCGAAGGCGGCCACGCCCCCGGTCGCCAGATACAGGAAATCGCGGCGGGTCCCGCCTTCATGGCTGCCCCGCGGCGCAACGCTATCGGCCATCGCTCGTAATCCTCTCCGCTTCGCCCTGCCCCAACCGTCCCATCAGGCCCAAAAACCTGCCGGGCCGAACCCTGGGGCGCCCGTTATATCACCGGTGCATCAAAGGCTTATCCCGCCGGTTCTGCGACAAACCGACGCAGGCGCGATGACCCCCGGAGATGGCTCCGGAGCAGCGCTGCAATTCCCCGGACCGGGGCGGGTATAATGCAATTCCGCGGCTTTGCCTAGCATCCGGCAGTCACCATGCGCCTTGCCCTGTTCGAGCCCGATATTCCGCAAAACTGCGGCACGATTCTGCGCCTCGGCGCCTGCCTGGGCGTGCCGGTGGATATCATCGACCCTGCGGCTTCCTATGGGATGACAAGCGCCTGCGCCGCGCCGGCATGGACTATCTCGCCGGCGCCGAGATCCTCCGCCATGAGTCCTGGAAAGATTTCGAACGGCAGCGCCGCGGGCGCCTCCTGCTGCTGACGACGAAGGCGGAAACCACCCACCTCGAGACCGCCTTCGAGACGGCGGACATTCTCCTGCTCGGCCGCGAGAGCGCGGGCGTGCCCGACTCTGTCCATCAGGCTGCCGACCACCGCCTGCGCATCCCCATGCGTGCGGGATTGCGCTCGCTCAATGTCGCGCTGGCGGCCGCCATGGTATTGGGGGAAGCACTCCGCCAGACGAAAGGATTCCCGGAATGAGCCCCGACGGGAGCAACGACGAGACCCGGCAGCAGGCCGTCGCCTGGTTCGAGACGTTGCGCGACCGCATCTGCGCCGCCTTCGAAGCGCTGGAGGATGAGTATGACGGCCCGCTCGGCGATCGCCCGCCCGGGCGCTTCGAGCGCAAGCCCTGGCAGCGGCCCTCGGACGAGCCGGGTGAGACCGACGGCGGCGGCGGCGTCATCTCCCTCATGCGCGGCCGGGTCTTCGAGAAGGTCGGGGTCAATGTCTCGACCGTCCATGGCAGCTTCAGCGAGGAATTCCGGCGCCAGATCCCCGGGGCCGAGGATTCGGGCGGCAAATTCTGGGCGAGCGGCGTCAGCCTGGTCGCTCATCTGCAGTCGCCCAAGGTGCCGGCGGTGCATATGAACACGCGCCATATCGCGACCAGCAAGGCCTGGTTCGGCGGCGGCGCGGATCTGACGCCCATGACGCCCGACGAGGCCGATACCGAGACATTCCACGCCGCGCTGAAGGCGGCCTGCGATCGCCACGACCCCGGCTACTACCCGCGCTACAAGGCCTGGTGCGACGAGTATTTCTTCCTCAAGCACCGCAACGAGCCGCGCGGGGTCGGCGGCATCTTCTTCGACAGTCTCGACAGCGGAAATCGGGAGGCGGATTTCGCCTTCACCCGCGATATCGGCAGCGCCTTCCTCGATGTCTATCCCCGCATCGTGCGCCGGCATATGAACGAGAGCTGGACCGAGGACGAGCGGCGCCATCAGCTGATCCGCCGCGGCCGCTATGTCGAGTTCAACCTGCTCTATGACCGCGGCACGGTCTTCGGCCTCAAGACCGGCGGGAATCCGGAGGCGATCCTGATGTCCCTGCCGCCGCAGGTGATGTGGCCCTGAAGAGCCCGACGATGCGGCCGTCGATGGCCGCGAGGCCGGCGAGGATCAGCGCGAGCCCGGCGAGATCGCCGATCTCGATATGCTCCCCCAGGAAGACCGCGCCCAGCGCCAAGGCCACGATCGGCAGCAGGAAGGTGACCAGCAGCAGATTGGTCGGCCCCACCCGGCGCAGCAGGCGGAAATAAAGCAGATAGGCCACCGCCGTGCTGAGGGCGCCCAGCGCCGCCAGCGCGGCGAGGCTCGCCGGTGTCGGCGAGATGCGCCAGGGATGCTCGAGCAGCAGCGCCAGCGGCAGGAGAAGCAGCGTGCTGCCGCCCAGCATGCCCGCCGGCGGCGACCTCGATGGGAAGCTCGCGCAGCCGCCGACCCCAGATGCCGGCAGCGGCATAGGAGACCGCCGCCAGCAACACCGCGATCTCCGCCAGATTGGTCGGATCGAGATGCCTCAGGCTCTCCGGTCCGATCAGCACCGCCACCCCCAGGAAGCCGAGTGCCACACCCGCCAGGCGCCGCAGGGTCAGCCGCTCCTGCCCCGCCGCATGGGCGGCCAGCACGGTGAAGATCGGGGTCATCGCATTCAGGATCGCCGTCAGCCCGCTCTCGATATGGGTCTGGCCCCAGCAGATGAGGGCGAAGGGAATAGCGTTGTTGAGCGCGCCCATGACGAGGAGGGTCAGCCAGACTTGCTTTCCCCGCGGCAGGCTACGCCCACGCCAGGCGGCAACTGCCATGAGGATCAAGCAGCCGACCACGACCCGCAGCAGCGCAACGGTCAGCGGCCCGTAACTTCCCAGCGCCAGCTTTATAAAAAAGAAGGCACTGCCGAAGACCAGCGCCAGACCAAACAGCATCGCCCAATCCTGCCCCGCCATCGGTCTCTGCATGGCTTTCCTCCGCTTCAGCGAAGGAATGGCAGGCTGCGAAGGGACGATCTATCCGCGGATTGCGCGCCTCATGCTCGGTCTCATTCATTTTCGTCATTCCCGCGAAAGCGGGAATCCAGGGCCACATACACCGACCTCGCGGGTTGCCCTGGATTCCCTGAGTTCACAAACGAAGTGCAACACCTGTCTAAGGTGTTGCAATGGGAAAGCAATATGAGCACCTGTCATTGGATGAACGGTGCCGGATTGCCCGTCTTCATGAAGACGGGCAATCCATCCGCCAAATCGCGGCAGCTCTGGATCGCCCGCCATCGACGGTTTCTCGCGAGCTGAGGCGCAACCGGGGCAAGCAGGTCGGCTACAGGCCGAGCCATGCTCATGAGCAGGCGAAAGCCCGGCGCTGGACCGGATCGCGCCTGGAGCGCGACGGCGAGCTGCGCCGCCTCGTGCTCGATCGCCTCCGGCACGGCTGGTCGCCCGAACAGATCGCCGGCCGGCTGGCCTGCGACAAGGCTGCAACCGGCATCAGCCATGAAAGCATCTATCGCTTCATCTATGCCCAGATCCGCCGCACCAACGACGGCTCCTGGCGGCACTATCTTCCCAGGGCCAAAGCCAAACGCGGCTGGCGCGGCCGCAAAGGCGGGTCGTCCGCGAGCTCCATCAAGGGCCGTGTCTCCATCGCCCAGCGCCCCGAGGCCGCCAACGGCCGGGCCTTCCCAGGACATTGGGAAGCCGACCTCATGCTCTTCAAAACCTATGGCCAGGCCATCCTGGTCGCCCACGAGCGCGTCTCCCGTATCCTCATCCTCGCCAGACAGCCAAACAAAGCTGCCGAACCCACCGCGCGACAACTCATCGCCTGGCTCGAACCCCTGCCTCCCGAACTGCGCCAAACCATCACTTTCGACAACGGCACCGAGTTCGCCGAGCACTACCGCCTCAAAGCCGACCTCGGTATCCAAACCTTCTTCTGCGATACCCACAGCCCCTGGCAAAAGGGCGGGATCGAGAACGCAATCGGACGCATGCGCCGGCCCCTGCCACGCAAAACCGATCTCGCCGCCGTCCGTCCCAAAATCCTCAATGCCGTCGTCGCCGCCTACAACAATACCCCACGAAAATGCCTGGACTTCCAAACCCCAGCCGAGGCATTCCTGGCTCAACTGTTGCACTTCAAATGTAAATCCACCTCCCCGCTTTCGCGGGGATGACGAGAGGATGGGGTGTGACTCGTCTCCGTGGTCTTCGTGTCGGATTGCCTTCTAGAGATAAAGCGCGCCGTCTACTCGCCGCTTCAGCTCCGCGAGGCAGGCCCTGCGGTTGGCGCGGAAATCACCGGCGATCCACCAGCGTTCCATCTGGCGCAGAAGCTCGCCCAGGGCCGGGCCGGGAGGGATGCCGAGCTCGATCGCATCCTGCGCGCGCAGCGGAAAGCGGGGCGGCGTCCAGTCGGCCAGAGCGACGAGATCGCGCCAGCCTGCCTCGCGAGCGGATTCATCGCCGGCCCAGGCCAGCAGGCTGCGATCACGGAAGGATTCCGCCGTCAGCTCATAGCGCAAGGCGCGGCGCGCCTTGTCGTCGAGAGCGGGTGTGGGGGCCCGCGGTGTCAGCGCCTCGACCAGACGATCGCGCAGCGTATTGGAGAGATGCCAGCGTCCGGCGACGGCACGCGCCGCTGCTTCGTCCTCCAGCACCGCCGCCAGCCGGCGAGGCGGCTCTGGCTTGAGGCCGAGCACCGCCTCGATTGCCGTGAGCCGCGCCAACCGGTCGAGATGGCCTGCCTCCGGCAGGAAATGCGCAAGCACGCCGTGATGCTGCATCAACCGCAGCACGGCGGCAGGATCGGATGCTGCGAGCAGCTTCAGTGTCTCTGCGGCGATGCGCTCGCCGGAGAGGGTGGGCAGCAGGGGAGCCAGGCGCTCCACGGCAGCCAGCGCCTCGGAATCGGGCGGCGGGGCGCCGTAATGGGCGTAGAAGCGGAAGAAGCGGAGCAGCCGCAGCACATCCTCGCGGATCCGCGCCTCGGCCTCGCCGACAAAGCGCACGCGCTTGGCGGCGAGATCGGCGGCCCCGCCGAAGGGATCGTGCAGCCGCCCATCCGGGGCGCAGGACATGGCGTTGAAGGTGAAATCGCGCCGCGCGGCATCGGCGATCCAATCGTCGGTGAAGGCGACCTTGGCGCGTCGGCCGTCGGTCTCGACATCGCGGCGCAAGGTCGTGATCTCGAAGGGCTGATGCTGAGCGACGGCGGTGACCGTGCCATGGTCGATGCCGGTGGGGACTGCCTTCAGCCCCGCGGCTTGCAGGAGCTCGATGACCCGCTGGGGCTCATCGGGCGTGGCGATGTCGATATCGGTCACGGCCCGGCCCAGAAGCGCATCGCGCACGCAGCCGCCGACGAATCGCACCTCGCTGCCGCCGGCCGTCAGCGCCGCGATCACCGCCTTGGTCGCGGGCGTGCTCATCCAGGGCTGCGGCGGCAGGTGCTTCTCGCCGCCGCTCGTCTCCGTCATGGGGTCTGCTCGTAATGGCCGGGCTGGATCTGGCCGTTGACGACCTTGGGCGGTTGATACTTCTCCCCAGGCTCGGCCCCGCCCATGAGCGCCAGGGCCAGGAAGGTGACGGCGAGCAGAAGCACCCCCGCGCCGCCGAGCCAGACCCAGGGCATTTCCGGAAAATTCCCGCCGCGCGGACGGAGCACCGAGAAATAGGCGATATAGATCACCGTCGGCAGAATCAGCGGCACGACGATCTCGAAGAACTGCCTCATGCGGGGCTCCTCATGGGTCACGCCAGAGCAGCTCGGAAAGATTGACCAGCATGCCCGCGGTCGCTCCCCAGATATAGCGGTCCTCATAGGGGATCGCCCAGAAGAAGCGCTCGCGCTCCTGATAGATGCGGCTGTGGCGGTGGCGATTGGCCGGATCGATCAGAAAATCGAGCGGGACCTCGAAGACATCGGCCACCTCATGCGGATCGGGCCGGAGGTTGCAGCGGCGGCGCCACCAGCCCCACCAGGGGATAGATGCGAAAGCCAGTGCGCGTCACATAGGTGTCGAGGCGCCCGATCAGCCGCACCTGGGCCGGTGTCAGCCCGACCTCCTCCTCCGCCTCGCGCAAGGCGGCGGCCTTCTCATCGGCGTCGCCGGGATCAACTCGCCCGCCGGGAAAGCTGACTTGGCCGGCATGGGCGCTGAGATGCGGCGTGCGGGTGGTGAAGAGGACGGTCAGCCCTTCGGGATGGGTGACGATGGGCACCAGCACCGCCGCCGAGACCAGCGGCAGGGCCGGAAGCATGTCCTGGTTCAGATCGTGATCGCCACGCCCCAGCCCCTCCTCGGGATCGCGCAGGCCGGAAGGAAGGCGCAGGCCCGGGGGTGCCGCAGCCAGCCGGCGGGCGACCCCCTCGGCGCTCAGAGGGCGGGATTCAAGCTTCCCAGGGGGAAGAACCGACCGCTGCTCCATACGCCGAATTGCTCTCCCTGCTGCTCGCCGAGCTCGACCAGATGATAATATACGGACCGCAGGACGCGCGCTTCCAGCCGGTCGCGGACCAGGATATAGGGTCTGGGGACCTCCGATGGCGAGTCATTGACGTCTTGCAGGGGGCGGCTCTGCAGGGGATGCGCCTCGTCCAGCGCCACAATTTCGTCGAGATTGGTGCGGAAGATCAGCCGCTGGGCGGGCCCGGCATCCTCGGCGGTCACCTCGACTGCCGTGAAAGGCGCATCCTCGACCCGGACGCGGCCGCGCTCCACGGGCGTCACCAGCCAATATTCGCCGTCATCCTCGCGCCGGAGGACGGAGGCGAAGAGCTTGACGAGAGGTAACCGATTGATAGGCGTTCCCTGGTAGAACCAGGTTCCATCCGCGGCGATCCGCATGTCGAAACCCTCATCGAGAACCCGCCTCTGCCGGCCTGCAGCGGCCGGGTCCTGATAGGATTGTGACTTGCCGCCGCCGAGCCCGGTCAACATATCGGTAGGATTCGACGCACTGGCTTTCATCCGTCTATGCTTCCGTCATCAACGCTGCGGAGAAACGCGTGAGCAACAGCGACATCATAACCGCTACGGGGGCCGCCTCTGGGGCCGCCACCGCCGAAGCGCTTGCCGGTGATATCGAACGGCTCGGCGAACGCCTGCGCCAAGCCCGCCAGAGCATCGAGCGGGTGATCTTCGGCCAGCAGTCGGTCATCGATCAAACCTTAATTGCGCTGCTGAGCGGCGGCCATGTGCTGCTGATCGGCGTGCCGGGCCTGGCGAAGACGCGACTCGTCGAGACCTTGCATGTGGTGCTGGGACTCGAGGAACGGCGCGTGCAGTGCACACCCGACCTAATGCCCGCCGATATCCTGGGTTCCGAGGTGCTGGAGGAGGAGGAATCGGGGCGGCGGAACTTCCGCTTCATCCCCGGCCCGGTCTTCTGCCAGCTGCTCATGGCCGATGAGGTCAACCGCGCCAGCCCCCGCACCCAATCGGCCCTGCTCCAGGCGATGCAGGAGCGCCGGGTCACCATCGCCGGCCGCGCCCATCCCCTGCCCGAGCCCTTCCATGTCGTGGCGACCCAGAACCCGCTGGAGCAGGAGGGAACCTATCCCCTCCCCGAGGCCCAGCTCGACCGCTTCCTGCTTCAGATCGACATCGGCTATCCCGATATCGAGGCCGAGCGCCAGATGCTGATCGCCACCACCGGCCTCGCCGAGGACAAGCCCAAGCCCGTGATGTCCGCCGCCGACCTGATCGCGGCCCAGCAGCTGATCCGGCGCATCCCCGTGGGCAAGAGCGTCGTCGAGGCGATTCTGGGCCTGGTGCGCGCCGGACGGCCCGACACCGGCGGCCTGGACGAGGTGACGCGGCATGTGGCCTGGGGCCCCGGCCCGCGGGCCAGCCAGGCGCTGATGCTGGCGGTGCGCGCCCGCGCCGCGCTGGAAGGTCGGCTCTCCCCCTCGGTCGATGATGTGCTGGCGCTGGCCCATCCGGTGCTGCGTCATCGCATGGCCCTCAATTTCGCGGCCAGAGCCGATGGGGTGACCCTGGACGCGCTGATCGATCGGCTGTGCCAACCCTTCGCATGAGCCCAGCGGCCGGTCCAGCGACGAGAGCAGTGCGAGGAACGGTACCAAGAGAGGCTGCGAGCCGCGCGGCGGCGATCAAGAAGCCGGCGCGGCGTGAGGCCGAGGGCTTGGCGGCGCGCCTGCCGCCGCTGCTGATCGCCGCCCTTCGGGTGGCGGCCACCGTCGAGCAGGGCGTGCATGGCCGCCGGCGCATCGGGACCGGCGATGCCTTCTGGCAGTTCCGTCAGTATCAGCCGGGCGAGCCCGCCACCCGCATCGACTGGCGCCAATCCGCGAAATCCGACCGGCTCTTCCTGCGCGAGACCGAATGGGCCGCGGCCCAGAGCGTCTGGTTCTGGCGCGATGCCAGCGCCTCCATGGACTGGCATTCGGCGCCCGGCTTGCCCCGCAAGCGCGAGCGGGCCGAGGTGCTGACCCTGGCGCTCGCCTCCCTGCTGCTGCGCGCCGGCGAGCGCGTGGCCCTGCTGGGCGGCGATCTGCCCCCTTCGGCCAGCCGTGCCACGGTGGAGCGCATGGCCCTCGAGCTCGATGCGGCCGATGCCGCGGGATCGGAGAGCCTGCCGCCGGGCCGGCCCCTGCCGCGCCATGCCCAGCTCGTGCTGATGGGCGATTTCCTCTCGCCTTTGCCGGCGATCGAGGCGGCGCTGCGTCCCCATGCCGAACGCGGGGTGAAGGGCCATCTGCTCATGGTCGCCGATCCGGCAGAGGAATCCCTGCCCTTCCTCGGCCGGGTCCGCTTCGAGGGTCTGGAGTCCGAAGGCGAGCTGCTGCTGAGCCGGGTCGAATCCGTCCATGACGCCTATGTCGAGCGCTACAATTTGCATCGCGACGGGCTGAACGCCCTGGTCCGCGGGCTGGGCTGGACCATTGCCCAGACCCGCACCGACCGTCCGGCGGAGCCGGGTCTGCTCGCCCTCTACCGCCAGATCGCGGAGACCGGGTCATGAGGCCAACCTCATGCTAGGCCTCGGCAGTCTCAGCTTCATCTCGCCCTGGCTGCTGCTGGGGCTGGCGGCGCTGCCGATGCTGTGGTGGCTGCTGCGCCTGACGCCGCCGACGCCGCGCCGGGTGAGCTTCCCGGCCATCCGCCTGCTCTTCGATCTGGTCCCGCAGGAAGAGACGCCCTATCGCACGCCGCTCTGGCTGATCCTGATGCGCCTGCTGCTGGCGGCCCTGGTCATCCTGGGATTCGCCGGCCCGCTGCTGAATGCCCATAGCGAGCTCCAGGGCAAGCGCGCCCTGATGCTGGTGGTGGACGACGGCTGGGCCGCGGCACCGGGCTGGCCCGACCGCGAGCACTCCATGGGCGAGGCGGTGGACGAGGCCGAGCGCTACAAGATTCCCGTCATCCTGCTCACCACCGCGCCCTCCCCCGACGGCGGGGCCATCGCGGCCAGCGGCATGCTGAGCGCGGCCGAGGCGCGCCAGAAGATCCGGGTGCTGGAGCCCCACCCCTGGGCGACGGACCGCACCGCGGCCTTGGCGGCGGTGCAGCATCTCGATCTGAAGCCCGAGATCGCCGGCCATGTCGCCGTGGTCTGGCTCTCCGACGGGCTCGCCGGCGCCGATGCCGATTCCGGCCGCAAGCTGGCCGAGGGTCTGCGCCGGCTGGGCTCGCTCGCCATCCTCTCCGATCCGGCGACCCGCCTTCCCACCTTGATGCGCCCGCCGGAAGCGAATGCCTCGGGGCTGACGCTGCATGTCGAGCGCGCCACCGCGGGCGCACCCCAGAGCCTGGAGCTTCGCGCCCTCGACGATGCCGGGCGGCTGGTCAGCGTCGAGAAGGTCGATTTTGCCGCCGACAAGACCGCGGCCAGCCTGGCGCTCAAGATCCCCGCCGAGCTGCGCAACCGCATCGCCAGCCTCTCCATCGAGGGCGAGAATTCGGCCGGCGGCGTGCTGCTGCTCGACGACCGCTGGCGCCAGCGGCCGGTGGGGCTGATCGCCGAGTCCGAGGAGGCCAATGCCCAGCCGCTGCTGGGCGATCTCTATTACGTCGAGCGGGCGCTCGGCCCCTATGCGGAGCTCCGCCATGGCGATGCCGCGAAGCTGCTGCAGCGCGAGATCGCCGTGCTGATCATGGCCGATGTCGGGCTGCTGCCGCAGGAGACCGTCGCCAAGCTCAATACCTGGGTCGACAAGGGCGGCGTGCTGGTGCGCTTCGCCGGGCCGAAGCTGGCCCAGAACGCCGATTCCCTGCTGCCGGTGCATCTGCGCAGCGGCGACCGCCAGCTCGGCGGCGCCATGTCCTGGAGCCAGCCGGCCCATCTGGCGCCCTTCCCCGCCGAGAGCCCCTTCGCGGGCCTGGCCGTGCCGCCGGAAGTGCTGGTCGATCGCCAGGTCCTGGCGGAGCCGGAGCTGGATCTCGGCAAGAAGACCTGGGCGCGGCTCGTCGACGGCACGCCGCTGGTGACGGCGGAGAAGCAGGGCAATGGCTGGATCGTGCTGATCCACACCACGGCCAATGCGAGCTGGTCGAACCTCGCCCTCTCCGGCCTCTTCGTCGAGATGCTGCAGCGCCTGGTCTCCCTCAGCCAAGGCGTCTATGGCGGTGGTGCGGCGGCCGAGCCCCTGCCCCCGCTCCAGCTCCTCGACGGCTATGGCCGGCTGGTGGCCCCGCCGCCGACGGCGCTGCCCGCCACGCCCAACGACCTCGCCACCAATGCGGTAGGCCCGCGCCATCCCCCGGGCTATTACGGCAAGTCGACGGCGCGCCGTGCTCTCAATCTCGGTGCGGCCCTGCCCAAGCTGGCACCCCTGGAGGGATTGCCGCCCGATGTGCAGAGCGATCCCTTCGCGGTCGCCGACACCATCGACCTGATGCCCTGGCTCCTGGGGGCGGCCTTCGCGCTGCTGCTGGCGGATATGATCATCGCACTCGCGCTGCGGGGGCTGCTCTCCGGCTGGCGGCGCCCCGGCGGGCGTGCCGTCGCCGGGCTCGCCTTCCTCCTGCTGCTGCTGCCGGCGGTGGCGCGGGCGCAAGGGACGGATGCCGATAAATTCGCCATCAATGCCGCCGGCACCACGCGGCTCGCCTATATCGTCACCGGCAATGACGAAAGCGACGGCATCAGCAAGTCGGGCCTCTTCGGCCTCAGCCTGGTGATTGCGCAGCGCACGGCCGCCGAGCTGGGCGATCCCATCGGCGTCAATCTGGAGACCGACGAGCTCGCTTTCTTCCCGATCCTCTATTGGCGCGTGCCGCGCCGACGAGGTGCCGCTCTCCGCCGCGGCCGAAAGGCGCCTCGGCGACTATCTGAAGCATGGCGGCATGGTGCTCTTCGACACCGCCGACCAGCTCGGGCTCGGGGGCGGCAGCGCCAATGCGCTGCGCGGGCTGCTGCGCGACATGGATGTGCCGACCCTGGTCCCGGCCCCGCCCGATCATGTCCTGACCAAGGCCTTCTATCTCCTGCGCGACTTTCCCGGCCGCTATACCGGCGGCGTGCTCTGGGTCGAGCAGGGCGAGGGACGGGTCAATGACGGCGTCTCCTCGGTCATCATCGGCTCCAACGATTGGGCCGGCGCCTGGGCCGTGGACGACAGCGGCCGGCCGCTCTATGCCACGGTGCCGGGCGGCGACCGCCAGCGCGAGCTCGCCTATCGCTTCGGCGTCAACCTCGTGATGTATGCGCTCACCGGCAATTACAAATCCGACCAGGTGCATGTGCCGGCGATCCTGGAGAGGCTGGGCCAATGAGCTTCGGCACCCTCAGCATCGAATTCGCGCCCGCTGCTGCCCTGGCCCTTGCTGGTGGCCGGCGGAATCCTGGCGGTGATCCTGCTGGCGATCGCCTTCTGGCGCCGGGCGCGCGGCAGCCTCTGGCGCCTCATCGCCTGCGCCGCGCTGCTGGCCGCCTTGGCCAATCCCTCGGCCGTCCGCGAGGACCGCAAATATCTGAACGATGTCGCCGTGGTCGTGGTCGACGATTCCGAGAGCCAGAACGTCCCGCCGCGGCGCGAGCAGACCGCCGCCGCGCTGGCCGAGGTCGAGAAGCGCATCAAGGCGATCCCCGGGCTGGAGCTTCGCGTCATCCATGCCGGCAACGAGCCCTCGAGCGAGTCGGTGGACGGCGGCGGCACGCGGCTCTTCACCGCTCTGGCCAAGGCGATCTCCGATCTGCCGGCGAGCCGCATCGCCGGCGCCGTCTTCATCAGCGACGGGCAGATCCACGACGTGCCCGACCGATCTCGATTCCCTCGGCTTCCGCGCACCGGTGCATATGCTGCTGAGCGGCCTGCCCGACGAAGCCGACCGGCGCCTCGTCATGGCGGCCGCCCCCAGCTTCGGCATCGTCGACAAGGACGTGGCCTTCAAGCTTCGGGTCGAGGATGGTGCTGCCGCACCGGGCACGCTGGCCCGCATCGACATCATGAAGGACGGCAAGCCTTTGCCGCCGGTGCAGGTCGCCATCGGCGAGGACGTGCCGTTCAATTTCGACATCGACCATGGCGGCCAGAACATCTTCGAATTCTCGGTCGAGCCGGGGACCAAGGAGCTGAGCCTCGCCAACAACTCGGCCATCGCCTTGGTCAATGGCGTGCGCGACCGGCTGAAGGTGCTGCTGATCTCCGGCGAGCCCCATGCCGGCGAGCGCGCCTGGCGCTCGCTGCTGAAATCCGATCCCTCCGTCGATCTCGTGCATTTCACCATTCTGCGCCCGCCGGAGAAGCAGGACGGCACGCCGATCAACGAGCTCTCGCTGATCGCCTTTCCCGTGCGCGAGCTGTTCGAGCTGCAGGCTCAAGGATTTCGACCTCGTCATCTTCGACCGCTACCGGCGCGAAGGCGTGCTGCCGCGGGCCTATTTCGACAACATCGCCAATTACGTCGAGCAGGGCGGCGCGCTGCTGGATTCGGCGGGCCCCGCCTTCTCCACCACCTACAGCCTCTATCGCTCGCCGCTCGGCCGCGTGCTGCCCGCCGAGCCCACGGGCGATGTGCTGGAGCAGGGCTTCCGGCCCGAGCTGACGCCGCTGGGCCGGCGCCATCCCGTCACCTCCGGCCTGCCGGGCAGCGCGCCGCTGCGGCCGGGAGCCGACCTGGGGCCGCTGGTTCCGCCAGATCGATGCCATCCCCCGCCAGGGCGTGTCTGTCATGAGCGGCATCGGCGACCGGCCGCTGCTGGTGCTGAACAAGGTCGGCAAGGGCCGCACCGCCGAGATCCTGAGCGACGAGATCTGGCTCTGGTCGCGGGGCTATCGAGGGCGGCGGGCCGCAGGCCGAGCTGCTGCGCCGCGTCGCCCATTGGCTGATGAAGGAGCCGGACCTGGAAGAAGAGGATCTGCGCGCCAGCATCAACGAGGGCCGCCTCGATGTGCTCCGCCGCAGCCTCTCCGACAAGCCTGTCACCGTCGAGGTCACTTTGCCGTCGGGCAAGAAGGCCGAGGTCAAGCTGGCCGACCAGGGCGACGGGCGCCAGACGGGCTCGCTGCCCGTCACCGAAACGGGCCTCTACCGCCTGACCGACGGGACCCATCTCGCCTTCGCCGCCAGCGGCGCCCTCAATCCGCTGGAGATCGCCGATCTGCGCTCGACGCCGGAGAAGATGCAGCCTTTGGTCAATGCCTCGGGCGGGCGGATCTTCCGCCTGGCCGGCGGAAGGCTGCCGGAGATCCGCATGGTGGGCCCGGGCGCCAACACCGGCGGCTCCAACTGGATGGGGCTGATCGGCGGCGCCGATTACACCGTCACCGGCATCCGCCAGATGTCCCTGCTGCCGGCGCTGGCCGGTCTGATCCTGGGCCTCGGCGCCCTGATGTTCGCCTGGCGGCGCGAGGGGCGCTAGGGAGCGAGCGCTTGCTCGAGATCGGCCAGGAGCTCGTCGGCGGACTCGATGCCCGTCGACAGGCGCAGCAGGTCGCCCGGCACCGGTGTGCCCGGACCCTCGATCGAGGCGCGATGCTCGATCAGGCTCTCGACCCCGCCGAGGGACGTCGCCCGCTTCCATAGCCTGACCCGCGCGGCGCAGCGGATCGCGGCATCCTGCCCGCCCTTGACCCGGATCGACAGCATGCCCCCGAAGCCGCCTTGCATCTGGCGCCTGGCCAGCGCGTGCTGGGGATGGCGCGGCAGGCCGGGATAGAGCACCTCGGCAATGGCGGAATGCCCTTGCAGACCTTCGGCGATCTGGAGCGCGTTCGCCGAGCATTGCTTCACCCGCAGCGGCAGCGTGCGCATGCCGCGCAGGAGCAGCCAGGCCTCGAAGCTGCCGAGCACGGCACCGCCGCTGGTGCGCATATCCCGGATGCGCTCCCAGAACTCGTCCTTCCTGGCGGTGGTCAGGGTGCCCGCCAGCACGTCCGAGTGCCCGTTCAGATATTTGGTGGCGGCGTGCATCACCAGATCGGCGCCGAGGGCGATCGGCCGGGTGAGTAGCGGCGTCGCGCTGGTTGAATCCACGGCCAGCAGCGCGCCGGCGCCATGTGCTATCTCCGCCAAGGCCGCCAGATCCGCCACCTGCCACATCGGGTTCGCCGGCGACTCCGCCCAGATGAGCCGGGTCCGGCCGGGCCGCATCAGCGCGGAAATGCAACTCGGGTCCGTCATGTCGGCAAGCTCGACCGCCAGCCCCCATTCGGTGGCCCTGCCGAGAAGCCATTTTCGCAATCCCCAATACATGACGTTCGGCGCGACGACATGGTCCCCAGGCTTCAGCGCCAGGAAAGGCGCCGTCGCCGCCGCCATGCCGGCCGAGAAGAGGAGCGTGTCGGCGCCGCCCTCCAGCCGCGTCAGCAGGCTTTCGACCTGATCCCAGCTCGGATTGTCCTCGCGGATATAGGAGCGCCCGCTGCGGTATTCGTTGTCGGGGTCGCGTTCATTGGTCGTCGACATGTGGATCGGCGGAACGAGCGCCTTGGTGGTCGCATCGATCCAGCCGAGTGCCTGGGCGCAGAGAGTCTCGGGGGAAAGGTTGTTGTCGGTCATCATGATGCTCGCGGGAAGGAGACGCAGCGGGTCGCCAGGCTAGACGATGCCATGGGAAACAAAAAGGCGAGAGACCGCCGGAACCCGCTGTGTGGCTCGGCGTCACAGCCGTGATGCTTGGCGAGGGCTTTCCCGGCGGTCTTCGCTGTTTCTGCAGGGAATTAACAGCGTGGCCCCTCAGGCCGATCATAAATTTATACTACTATACGCAAAACGCGTACCCGTCAATAGGCACGCCGCGCTCCCAGGGCTCGCCGGCGAATTGCTCGGCCAGGAAGTCGACGAAGACCCGGAGCTTCGGCGCGGGATGGCGGCTGCTGGGATAGACGGCATAGAGCTCATGGCCCGGGACGCGATAGCTGGCCATCACCGGCACCAGTCTTCCTTCCGCCAAGGCCCGGCCCATGGTGAAGACCGGCAGGCGGACGATGCCGAGCCCGGCCAGCGCCGCGTCGCAGAGGACCTGGCCGTTATTGGCGCGCAGCCGTCCCTGCACCACCACGGTCACGGGGCCATCAGGCCCCTCGAAATCCCAGAGCTCCGGCGAATCCGTCAGGCTGTAGATCAGGCAGTCATGGGTGGTGAGATCTTCCGGCCGCTCGGGCGGCGCGCGGCTTGCGAGATAGCTGGGCGATGCGGCGAGCATGCGCCGCGCGCCGGCGAGCTTCTGGGCGATCAGGCGGGAATCCGGCAGGCCGCTGCGGATGCGCAAGGCGAGGTCGAAGCCCTCCTCCAGGAGATCGACGAAGCGGTCGTTCATGTTGAGCTCGACCGCCATCTCGGGATAGCGCTCCAGGAAGACCGGCAGCACCGGCGCCAGATGCTGGATGCCGAAGGACATCGGGGCATTGACCTTGAGCGTGCCGCGCGGGGCGGCCTGCATGCGGCCCACCGCATCCTCCGCCTCGCTCAGATCCTCCAGCAGCCGCACCGCGCGGAGGTAATAGGCCGAGCCCGCCTCGGTCAGGCTCTGGCGCCGGGTCGTCCGGTTGATGAGGCGGGCGCCCAGATAGCCCTCCAGCACCGCCACATGCTTGGAGATGACGGCATTGGAGAGGCCCAGGTCGCGCGCGGCGGCCGAGAAGCTGCCGAGCTCGGCGACGCGGCGGAAACTCAGCATCAGCCCGAGGCGATCCATGCCGGATTATTCACTATTCGTGAAATATGATCCAGCGATCCGGGCGGTTATCCTCCGGGCGAAGATGATCTAAGTTCCGGCCTTCACCTCAACCGAAGGAGCGAAGCCATGCCGAAGATCCTGGTCCTCTATTACTCGGCCTATGGGCACGTCGAGACCATGGCCGAAGCCGTCGCCGAAGGCGCCCGGCAGGTCTCGGGCGCGACCGTCACCATCAAGCGGGTGCCCGAGCTCGTCCCTGACGAGGTCGCCCGCAAAGCCGGCCATAAGCTGGACCAGAAGGCGCCCATCGCCGATCCCAATGAGCTCGGCGACTACGACGCCATCATCTTCGGCGTGCCGACCCGCTTCGGGAATATGGCGGCCCAGATGCGCAACTTCCTCGACCAGACCGGCGGGCTCTGGATGAAGGGCGGGCTGGTCGGCAAGGTGGGCAGCGTCTTCACCAGCACCGGAACCCAGCATGGCGGGCAGGAGACGACCATCACCTCCGCCCACCACACGCTGCTGCATCAGGGCATGATCATCGTCGGCCTGCCCTATAGCTGCCCGAACCTCATGATCATGACCGAGATCACCGGCGGCTCGCCCTATGGCGCCGCGACCCTGGCCGGCACCGACGGCAGCCGCAAGCCGAGCGAGAACGAGCTCGGCATGGCGCGCTTCCAGGGCAAGCATGTCGCGGAGATCACGGCCAAGCTCGTGCGCTGAAGGACCGACCATCGGAACGTGAACGGACGGGGCTTCGGTTCGCCGAGGCCTCGTCCCGTTCTGGCATCAGGCCGCGGACCTCGGTATCCTCGGCGTATGAGCGCGCCGCTCCGCCTCCTCATCGACCGCATCAAGACCCCGCTGGGCGAACTCGCTCATCGTCGCAGATGATTCCGGGCGGCTGTGCGCGGTGGAGTGGACGGATCAGGAGAACCGGCTGCAGCGCTCGCTGCGGCTGCACTACGGGGCGGAGGGTTTCACGCTGCGCCGGGCGGCGAACCCGTCAGGGCTCAGCGCCGCGATCCGGGCCTATTTCGACGGCAGACTGGAAGCGATCGACGGCCTGCCGGTGGCGACCGGCGGCACCCCGTTCCAGCGCAAGGTCTGGCAAGCCTTGCGCCAGATCCCTTGCGGCCGCACGCTCTCCTATGGCGCGCTCGCCAAGCGCATCGGGCGGGAGACGGCCGTGCGCGCCGTCGGCCATGCCAACGGCGACAACCCCATCAGCATCGTCGTCCCCTGCCACCGCGTCATCGGCGCCAATGGCACGCTGACCGGCTATGGCGGCGGCATCGAGCGCAAGCGCTGGCTGCTGGCCCATGAGGGCGCCAGCGTCGGCGGGGACGCGGCGGCAACGAGGGCGCGGTCGTAGCCGAACGCCCCCACTCATGACGGAAAAAGGAGACTACTGGGCGACGGGGGCGAGCTCGGCGTTGTAGAGGGCGAGCAGATCCACCGCGCGGGGATCCTTGCAGCTGTATTTGAAGGTGAGGTCATGGGCCTCGGTCTTGGCATCGGCGATGAGCTGATGGCGGACGCCCGCGCCGAGGTCGTAATCGATCCTGAGATTGATGACCTTGGTCATGGCATCGTATTGGCTCTGGGAGAAGGCAACATTGTTGCAGGCCTTCTCGACCTCGATCGCCGTCCAGTAGCGCTTCCAGATGGCCTGGGAGGTCGCATCATCGGCCTGCGCGGCCGCGGAAGCGCCGGCAACACCGAAAAGAGCCAAAGCGATAAAAGCGAAACGACGAATCATTGGAAATTCTCCTCATCCCGGATGGTTCAATCCTAGTGAACGCGAGGGAGCAGGCCATCGTTCCCGATCGACCCGCTCGGCCATTCCATTCGGCTAACCCGACGGGAATCTTTCTGCTAGGCTTAGCCGATGCGCCGCCCGGCTCTTTTCCGCCAACTGATTGAATCGCCTAAGATTCTGGTCCTGCCGGGCGCCCATGATGCGCTCTCCCTGAAGCTGATCGAGCGGGCCGGCTTCCAGGCCGCGGCTGCCGGGGGCTATAGCGCCACGGCGAGCCTGATCGGCCAGCCGGATGTGGCCCAGCTCGGCATGAGCGAGATGGCGGAGCACTATGCCCGGCTCTGCAATTCGACCGAGCTGCCGCTGCTGGCCGATGCCGATACCGGCTATGGCGGGCCGACCAATGTCGCCCGAACCGTGCGCGCCTATGAGCGCGCGGGCGTCGCGGCTCTGTTCATGGAGGATCAGGTATCGCCCAAGCGCTGCGGCCATATGGAGGGCAAGCAGGTGATCCCCGCGACCGAGATGGTCGCCAAGCTGAAGGCCGCACTGGATGCCCGCAAGGACGAGGCGATGATCATCTGTGCCCGCACCGATGCCCGCGCGGTGGAGGGGCTCGACGCCGCCATCGAGCGGGCCGAGCTCTATCGCGAGGCCGGGGCGGATCTGCTCTTCGTCGAGGCGCCGCTCAGCATCGAGGAGCTGCGCCGAATCTGCTCCGAGATCGCCGGTCCCTGCCTCGCCAATAATGTCGAGGGCGGCAAGACGCCGGCGCTGCCCGCCGACACGCTGGAGGAGATGGGCTTCGCCGCGGTGACCTGGCCGGTCTCGGCCAGCTATGCCATCGCCCATGCGCTGCGCGATCTCTATGCCACCCTGATGCGCGACGGCACAACCGCGGCGCAGTTCAACCGGATGCTGGATTTCGAGAGCTTCAACAATCTGATCGGCCTGTCGGCCGTCCGCGCGCAGGAGGATGCCTGGCGCGAGGAGGCGCAGGAACTGGTGGACGGCTTCGAGGGCCGCAGCGAAGGCGATTGAGGGCGGCCTTAACGATCGAGCAAGATCGAGACGGCAAGGTCCTGCTACTGGACGACAAAGCAAACAATAGGAGGGAGGCTATGAAATACGCACTCACCGGCGTCGCGCTGGGGGTCATCCTTTCGGCGGCCGTCTCGGCTGCCGCCGCGGATATCAAGCCCGCCGTCGTCTTCGACATGGGCGGCAAGTTCGATAAATCCTTCAACGAAGGCGTCTATGACGGGGTCGAGCGGTTCAAGAAGGAGACCGGAATCGCCTATGTCGATTTCGAGATCACCAACGAGACCCAGTTCGAGCAGGCCCATCGCCGCTTCGCCGAGCGCGGCCAGGATCCGATCATCGGCGTCGGCTTCTCCCAGGCAGATGCGGTGCAGAAGGTCGCGGCCGAATTCCCCAAGACCGAGTTCACGGTGATCGACGGCGTCGTGAAGCTCCCCAATGTCCAGTCGGTGCTGTTCAAGGAGCAGGAGGGATCCTTCCTCGTCGGCATGCTGGCCGCCATGGCGTCCAAGAGCGGCAAGGTCGGCTTCGTGGGCGGCATGGACATCCCGCTGATCCGCCGCTTCGAATGCGGCTATGAGCAGGGAGCGAAATACGCCAATCCGCAGATCGAGGTGATTCAGAACATGACCGGCACGACGCCGGCCGCCTGGAACGACCCCGGCCGGGGCGGCGAGCTCGCAAAGGCGCAATTCGACGGCGGGGTGGATGTGGTCTATGCCGCGGCGGGCAATACCGGGCTCGGCGTCTATCAGGCGGCGACCGACGCCCATAAGCTCGCCATCGGCGTCGATTCCAACCAGAACTATCTGCATCCCGGCACGATGCTGACCTCGATGGTGAAGCGCGTCGACCTCGCCGCCTATAATTCCCTGGCGGCGGCGAAGGACGGCACCTGGCAGGGCGGCATCACCGTCCTCGGCCTCAAGGAGGGCGGCATCGACTGGGCCTATGACCAGTACAACGAGAAGCTGGTCAGCCCGGAGATGAAGGCGAAGGTCGACCAGGCCAAGGCCGACATCATCGCCGGCAAGATCACCGTCGCCGACTACATGGCCAATAACGAGTGTAAATACTGACGGCACGCCCGCGTCGGGACGGGTTCGGCGGCGACCTCATGACCGGCTCTCCGGCAGGCCGTGACGACGCCGAGCGTCCCCTTGGGGGGCCG
This sequence comes from uncultured Alphaproteobacteria bacterium, assembly GCA_963757155.1. Classification (GTDB taxonomy): domain Bacteria; phylum Pseudomonadota; class Alphaproteobacteria; order Dongiales; family Dongiaceae; genus DASXQK01. Next base: position 111,828 of record CAVWQS010000040.1, on the reverse strand, counting down.
CCCGCGATCGAGCTTCGCCATATCGAGAAGCGCTTCGGAGAGGTCCACGCCAATCGCGACGTGAGCCTCTCCGTCAAGCGCGGCTCGATCACCGGCATCGTCGGCGAGAACGGCGCCGGCAAATCGACCCTGATGAGCATCCTCTACGGCTTCTACGAGGCCGATGGCGGGGAGATCCTGATCAAGGGCCGGCCGGCGCGCATCCGCAGCCCCAGTGCGGCGATCGCACTCGGCATCGGCATGGTCCATCAGCATTTCATGCTGGTGGAGAATTTCACGGTGCTGGAGAACATCATGCTGGGCGCCGAGGGGGGCGCCCTGCTCCGCAGCGGCATCGCCGCCGCACGGACCGAGGTCGAGCGGCTGGAGCGCGACTATGGCCTGGGGGTCGATCCCGATGCGCGGGTGAGCGAGCTTCCCGTCGGCGCCCAGCAGCGCGTCGAGATCCTGAAGGCGCTCTACCGCGGGGCGGAGATCCTGATCCTGGACGAGCCCACGGGGGTGCTGACGCCCCAGGAGACGGATCAGCTCTTCCGCGTCCTGGCGAGCCTGCGGGCGCGGGGTGCCACCATCATCCTGATCACCCATAAGCTGCGCGAGATCATGGCGGCGACCGACGAGGTCTATGTCATGCGCGCGGGCAGCGTGGTGGCCTTCCGGCCGACCGCCGAGACCAGCGAGCAGGAGCTGGCGGATCTCATGGTCGGGCGCAAGATCCGCCTCACCCTCGACAAGACGCCGGTCCAACGCGGGGCACCGCTGCTGACGGTCTCCCATCTCTCCCTGCATGACGAGCGCGGCGTGCTGCGCCTGGACGATGTCAGCTTCAATATCGCCGGCGGGGAGATCCTGGGCATCGCCGGGGTCAGCGGCAATGGCCAGAGCGAGCTTCTGGAGGTGCTGGCCGGCATCCGCGCGCCCGAGACGGGCGGCTTCGCCATCGCCGGGCGGGAGATCACCGCCGACGCATCCCTGCGGACCCTCGGAGATGCGCGGCCTGGGCCTGGCCCATGTGCCCGAGGACCGCCATCGCCTCGGGCTGGTGGGCAATTTCTCGGCCAGCGAATCGGCCTTGCTGGGCTATCAGCATGATCCGGCCTATGGGGCTGCGGCTGGCTGCTCGATCGCGGGGCCGTCCAGCGCCATTGCGCTGTCCTGATGGAGGAATTCGACGTCCGACCGCGCGCGCCCACCCTGCGCTCGGCCAATTTCTCCGGCGGCAATCAGCAGAAGCTGATCATCGCCCGCGAGATGGCGCGCCGGCCCAAGCTGCTGCTGGTGGGACAGCCGACCCGGGGCGTCGATATCGGCGCCATCGAATTCATCCATCGCCAGCTCCTGGAGCATCGCGCGGCCGGTGCCGGCATCCTGCTGGTCTCGGTCGAGCTCGAGGAGGTCATGGCGCTCGCCGACCGCATCCTGGTGATGTGCGGCGGCCGCATCGTCGGCGAGCTCGATGCCGCAGACGGCCGATGAGCGCAGCCTCGGGCTGATGATGGCGGGCACGCGCCAATTGCCGGCGAACGAGATCCCGCCGGAGGATGATCCCGGCGAGACTCTGGTGGCGCCATGAGGGATCCCTCGCGGGGAAGGGCAATGGCACATGGAAACGGGGGACGACTTTTTCCGCCGTCATTCCCGCGAAAGCGTTGCGTGTACATAAGTCGAACCGCGTTCCCAAAACATCCCCTCCCCCCTTGCGGGGGAGGGTTAGGGTGGGGGGTGGGATCCGCGTCTGCGGATCAGAATGACTCTGTGCTGCATCGATTGCATTGTCGAGAATACGGCCACCCCCACCCCGGCCCCTATGGAGTGGACACATCTTTCGCCGCGCCTCGGGCCAAAAAGCGCGAGAAGTCCCCGCAGATACGGGACTTCCTCGCCCTTCATAGCTATCGGCCGCACTACTCGACCCCTGTTGGCCAAGCCATTGATCGGACTCTGCTTTTTGAGATGTGTCCGTGCCATAGCCCCGGCCCTCCCCCCTCAAAGCGCGGGCCTCACGGCCCGCAGGGGGAGGGGGAAGAAAGTAAGCAGCGGCAGTTACCGAGATATGTGCATCCCCTAACGCGAAAGCGGGAATCCAGGGCCGAGGGTTCGTCGCTTGCCCTGGATTCCCGCTTTCGCGGGAATGACGGAAGAAAAAAGCAGCGCCAGCATGCCAGCTGTAATCGCCCTGCCGTGAGGGGGGTAATGCCGTGAGGGCGCCGCGCGCCGATCTGCCGCGCTGGGCGGATATCGGGCTGATCCCCTTGGCCAATGTCCTGCTCGCCTTCATCGTCGCCGGGCTGATCGTGCTCGCCATCGGCGAGAATCCGCTGGAGGCCGTGCAGATCATGCTGACCGGCGCGCTGGGCAGCGGCGAAGGCCTCGGCTACACGCTCTATTACGCCACCAATTTCATCTTCACCGGGCTTGCCGTCGCGCTGGCCTTCCATGCCGGGCTGTTCAACATCGGCGGCGAGGGTCAGGCCTATATCGGCGGGCTGGGCGTCGGCCTCGTCCTGTTGGGCTTCGACCATAGCCTGTCCTGGCCGCTGCTGCTGCCGCTGGCGGTCCTGGCCTCCCTGGTCTTCGGCGCCGGCTGGGCGCTCATCCCCGCTTATCTCCAGGCCTATCGCGGCAGCCATATCGTCATCACCACCATCATGTTCAATTTCCTGGCCTCCTCGCTGATGGTCTATCTGCTGGTGAATACGCTGAACGAGCATGGGGCGACCAATCCGCAGAGCCGGGAGATCGCAGCGACGGCAGCCCTGCCCTTCATTCACCAGATCCTGGGCGGCTTCGGCATCGAGATGGCCCATACGCCGCTCAATCTCTCGATCTTCCTCGCGGCGCTGGCCTGCCTCTTCGTCTGGATCTATGTCTGGCATACGCCCTGGGGCTATGAGCTGCGCACCGTCGGCCATAGCGAGCGGGCCGCGGTCTATGCCGGGGTCAAGCCGCGGCGCGTGATCCTGGTGACCCTCTGCCTCTCGGGCGCGCTGGCCGGTCTCGTCGGCGTCAACGAGATCATGGGCGTGCAGCATCGCCTGCTGCTGAACTTCAACGCCGGCTACGGCTTCACCGGGATCGCCGTGGCGCTGATGGGCCGCAGCCATCCCCTGGGTGTCGTGCTGGCCAGCATCCTCTTCGGAATCCTGACCCAGGGCGGGGCCGAGCTCGCCTTCGAGATTCCCACCATCGACCGCAATATGGTGACGGTGATCCAGGGGCTGGTGATCCTCTTCTCCGGCGCGCTCGCGCATCTCAGCCGCCCCTGGCTCGAGGCGCTGTTCACCTTGCTCGCGCGCCGGCGTCTCGACCCGGCCGGCCTGGGCAGGCAGGCGTAGGATGGATCACGACCTGCTCCTCCACACGCTGGCCGCGACGCTGCGCCTCTCGACGCCGCTGATCCTCTGCGCCATGGCAGGGCTGCTGTCGGAGCGCTCGGGCATCGTCGATATCGGGCTCGAGGGCAAGATGCTAGCGGCGGCCTTCGCCGCCGCCTCGGTGGCGGTGGTGACCGGCTCCCCCTGGCTGGCCCTGGCCGCGGGCATCGTCACCGCCACGGCCTTCGCCTTGATCCATGGTTATGCCTGCATCACCCAGCGCGGCAATCAGGTGGTGAGCGGCGTCGCCATCAACCTGCTGGCCTCGGGCCTCACCATCGTGCTCGGCAGCTACTGGTTCCAGCAGGGCGGCCAGACGCCGATGCTGACGAATCTCGGCCGTTTCCGCCCCATCGAGCTGCCGGGCGTCGGCTTGCTGAGCGGCGTGCCGATCCTGGGACCTGTCTATCGCGACCTCGTCAGCGGCCATAATCTGATCGTCTATCTGGCGCTGCTCTCGGTGCCGGCGACCCATTGGCTGGTGAACAAGACGCGCTTCGGGCTGCGCCTGCGCGCCGTCGGCGACAATCCCCAGGCGGTGGATACGGCGGGCATCTCCGTGGCGTGGCTGCGCTACCGCGCGGTCCTGCTCTGCGGGCTCCTGACCGGCATCGCCGGCACCTATGTCTCCATCGCCGCCAACGCCGGCTTCAGCCGCGACATGACGGCGGGCCAGGGCTTCATCGCGCTCGCCGCCATGATCTTCGGCAAATGGCGGCCCTATCCCGCGCTGGGCGCCTGCCTGCTCTTCGGCCTGCTCGATGCCGTCTCGATCCGGCTCCAGGGCGTGCGCCTCGCCGGGATCGGCGAGGTGCCGGTGCAGCTGATCCAGGCGCTGCCCTATGCCTTGACGGTGCTGCTGCTTGCCGGCTTCATCGGCAAGGCGGTGGCGCCCAAGGCGAGCGGCATTCCCTACGCGAAGGAGCACTGAGATGCCCGGGTTCGAGGGCGTGGAGAAAGTGCCGGAGATGCTGGCGGCCGCCCGCGAGGCCATGTCGCGTGCCTATGCCCCCTACTCGAATTTTCCCGTCGGCGCAGCCCTGCTGGGCGCCAATGGCAAGATCTATGCCGGCTGCAATGTCGAGAATGCGGCCTACCCGCAGGGCTGCTGCGCCGAGACCTCGGCCATCTCGGCCATGGTCGGCGATGGCGAGCGGCGGATCCAGGCCGTGCTCGTCGTGGGGCAAGGCACGGCCCTGATCGCACCCTGCGGCGGCTGCCGGCAGCGGCTGAATGAATTCGCGACAGCGGAAACCCCGGTTCATCTCTGCGGGCCCGATGGGCTGATGAAGACCGTCACCCTGGGCGCGCTGCTGCCTTATTCCTTCGGCCCGCAGAACCTGGAGATCAAATCATAAGCGCCGCCGCCGACATGAACCGGGCCGCCGACAGGGCCGCGGCGGTAATCCGCGCGCGCCGCCCCGGCTTCACCCCGGCGATGGCGGTGGTGCTGGGCTCGGGCCTGGGCGGGCTCGCCGAGGGTCTCCAGGAGACGACCGTCATTCCTTACGCCGAGCTTCCCGGCTTTCCCCAGCCCGCCGTCGCCGGGCATGCGGGCCGCCTAATTTTGGGCGAGGCGGGCGGCCACCCCGTGGCGCTGCTGCAGGGCCGGGCGCATTTCTACGAGAGCGGCAAGGCCGATGCGATGCGCCCGGCCATCGACGCCCTCGCCCGGCTCGGCTGCCCCGCGCTGCTCCTGACTTGCGCGGCCGGCAGCCTGCGCGCCGAGGTCGGGCCCGGCAGCATCGTGATGCTCACGGACCACATCAATTTCAACGGCCCCTCGCCGCTGATCGGCGAGCAGGGCGCCGGGCGCTTCGTCGACATGACCGAGGCCTATGACCCCGTGCTGCGCGGACGGCTGCAACGCGCCGCGGCGAGTGCGGGAATCCGGCTGCATGAGGGCGTCTATGCCTGGTTCGGCGGACCGCAGTTCGAGACGCCCGCCGAGATCCGCGCCGCGCGCGCGCTCGGCGCCGATATGGTGGGCATGTCGGTGGTGCCGGAGACGATCCTGGCGCGCCATTTCGGGCTCAAGGTCGCGGCCCTGGCGGTCATCACCAATCTCGGCGCCGGCATGAGCGCGGGCGCGCTCGACCACAGCCAGACCCTGGACGGCGCGGCCCGCGCCACGGCGGATATGACCCGTCTGCTCGATAGCTTCTTCGCCGGGCTCGCCGGCGCGAGCTGAGCATGCTTCCCCAGGAGATCATTCGCCGAAAGCGCGATGGCGAGGCGCTGAGCGACGCGGAGATCGGCTTCTTCGTGCAGGGCATTGCCGATGAGTCCATCGGCGAGGGCCAGGTCGCGGCCTTCGCCATGGCCGTCTTCCACCGGGGCATGAGCGAGGCGGAGACCGTCGCCCTCACCCGGCAGATGACCCGCTCCGGCCGCATCCTCGATTGGCGCCGCCTCGATCTTCCCGGCCCCGTGCTGGACAAGCATTCGACCGGCGGGGTCGGCGACAAGGTGAGCCTGATCCTGGCGCCGATCGTGGCGGCGGCCGGCGGCTTCGTGCCGATGATCTCCGGGCGCGGCCTCGGCCATACCGGCGGGACCCTCGACAAGCTGGCCGCCATTCCCGGCTACCGCTGGGATGTCGACACGACGCAATTTCAGCGCGTGGTGCGCGAGGTGGGCTGCGCCATCGTCGGCCCGAGCGCCGATCTGGCGCCGGCCGACCGGCGTCTCTATGCGGTGCGGGATGTCACGGCGACCGTCGAATCCCTGCCACTTATCGTCGCCTCGATCCTCTCGAAGAAGCTCGCGGCCGGGCTCGACGGGCTGGTCATGGATGTGAAATTCGGCTCCGGCGCCTTTGCCGCTTCCCGCGCCATGGCACGCAAGCTCGCCAAGGGAATCGTCACCGTGGGCGAAGATGCGGGCCTCAAGACGGCGGCGCTGATCACCGATATGCACCAGCCTTTGGGCCGCACCGCCGGCAATGCCCTGGAGGTCGCCGAGGCCCTCGCCTTTCTCCAAGGGGCGGAAGAGCGCGACCCGCGGCTGCTCGCCGTGACCTTGGCCCTGGCCGGCGAGTTGCTGGCGCTCGGCGGGCTGGCGAGCGATGCGGGCGAGGGCCGGGCAAAGGCCGCGGCCAGGCTCGCCGACGGCAGCGCGCGGGAGATCTTCGCCCGCATGGTGGCGGCGCTGGGCGGCCCGGCCGATTTCGCCGATCGCCCCGGCGATTATCTGCCCAAGGCGGCCATCTGCCGCCCCTGCCCCGCGCCGCGGGAAGGATTCATCCGCCGCATGGACACCCGCCGGATCGGCCTCGCCGTGCTGGCACTGGGCGGTGGGCGGCGAGATCCGGCGGCTTCAATCGATCCCTCGGTCGGGCTCAGCGAGATCCGCGGGCTCGGCTCAGCGGTCCAGCGCGGCGAACCGCTGGCCCTGGTGCAGGCTGCCGATGAGGCCGCCTGCGCTGCCGCCATCGCAGCCTTGCAAGGCGCCATCGAGATCGGCGATAAGGCGCCCCCGAAAACCCCGATCCTCAGGGAGCGCATTCATTCCCGGCATCACGCCGAGACGCCGACAAGGAAGCCCGAATGATCACGACCATCGCCTTCGATGCCGATGACACCCTCTGGCACACGGAAAGCCTGTTCGTCGAGACCCAGGCGCGGCTCGTCGCCATTCTCGATCGCTATGCGCCGCATAGCGAGGTCGTGGCCCGGCTGCAGGAGACGGAGGAGCGCAACCTCGCCTTCTTCGGCTATGGCATCAAAGGATTCATCCTCTCCATGGTCGAGACGGCGATCGAGATCTCGCGCCGGCAGGTCCATGCCGATGAGATCCATGAGATCCTGATGATGGGCAAGGCGATGCTGGAGGCCCCGCTCCATCTCCTCGACGGCGTCGTCCCCGCCCTCGATGCGCTGGCGGGCCGGCATCGGCTGATGCTCATCACCAAGGGCGATCTGCTCGACCAGACCAACCGGATCGAGAAATCCGGCCTGGCCGAACGCTTCGCCCATATCGAGATCGTCTCGAAGAAGGACCCCGCGGCCTATCGGCGGATTTTCGCCGCCCAGGGCCTGGCGCCGGCGGAGGTGGTCATGGTCGGGAATTCGATCCCCTCGGACATCCTGCCGATCCTGGAGATCGGCGGCTATGGGGTGCACATTCCCTATGCCGTCACCGCCGTCTTCGAGCGCCATGAGGCCCTGCCGCGCCACGAGCGCTTTCACCAGCTCGCCGCGATCGACGAGGTGCCGGCCCTGATCCGCCGGCTGGACGCAGGCTGATTTCTTCTTTTCCGTCATTCCCGCTTTCACGCTCGGCGATAATATTCCCGCAAACAAAATCGCTCTAGCGCTGAGGCTCTAAATTTGTGGTGGGGATTTTGAGCCCCGCCCACCGATAGAGATGCCTTCTGCCTACCTACTGGCTTGAACATCGCGGCGCGCTGGAATTTGAGCGATCAGTTATTCGCAAAGCGGACATGTCACGGACATGACAAAATCGACGCTTTTGACCCATACCGGATGTGCCTGAGTGCCCGCGCCGTTGGAGCGTGGGGTTTCGTCGTCAGGGCTGCCGGTGATCAAATACGACGGATCGGGCGCGAATAGTCAGGTAATAGCTCGCATCAACTGCTCGCCGCGGCGGGCAATCAGGCCGTCGTGGCGGTCCTTTAGATAGCGCTCGTGCACTTGCTCCGGCGTCAGGTGGATGACCTCGGAAAAGCCCATCCGGCGAAGGTGCGTGGCGATGTCCGATGGATGAAGGCGGGAGAGCCAGGGCTCGCCGACTTCCGCGGATTTCGCCGCAGCCGTCGCCACGGCGTCCGCCTCGATTCCCGATAGCGCATGCTGGGGCAGGATGAAGCTGAAGACGATCTCGCTCCCGCGCGGGAGCAGCAGCATGAACGCGAGCGTCGCTTCAATCGCGGCGGCCGTTAGGTATTGCGTCACGCCGAGCCACGAGCAGAAGGCCGACCTGTCGAACGCAAAGGTCGTGGCGCCCAGTGCCTGGCTTAGCGAGGTGGTTTCGAAGTCTATCGGCACAAACGTGAGATTGCTCGGCGGCGTGATGCTCGATTTGGCGAGCCGCCCGCGCTTGAGCCCTTGCGTCGCTGGATGATCGATCTCGAAAATGCGGACCGGGTGTGCCCAAGCAGGTTGGCGGTAGGAAAAGGTGTCGAGGCCCGCCCCGAGGATCAGGTATTGCGTAAGCCCGCGGGCTACGCCCTCTGCTAGGCAGTCCTCCGCATAGCGGCTGCGGATGAGGAAACCAGCCCGCCATTGCCGCGCGAATGGGTGGCCGAGCATCGGGGCAAGCCAGTTTGTGTCCGGGCCCGCGATATCGACAAGCTTCGGCGCAATTGGATCCGCGAGGATCTTTGGCTCGTCGTCGGTGCTCTGGTGCAGCGCGCGCATGATCGCCGGAATGTCGCTCGTCCGGCTCGGCTTGGCCTTGTCCATGCATGATCCTCGAAGCGATCGAGCTACGTTGCACGCCGCAGGTGGCACTCAAGTTCTGTCGACATGGAGCATCTTCTCGAAGGCTTGCGCAAGGCCGGGCTACCAGAGCGATATTCTCACCCTATTCCAAGGGCGAGATGGAGTCCGCTTCTGGCACTTCTGCGACATTGCCCGCCGGTCTCCAGATGTCCGCTTTCGGAGGCTTCACGGACGAGCCCAGCATAGTGCCTGACAGCCGAGTTTGACCCTAACCGGACATTGAAGCGGCGTCCCGGTAGCGCGCCCTCGTCGACAAACCGCCGGAGGGCCCGGAGTGGCTGCGTGAAGTCAAGCTCGGCGGCGGTCGGACAGCGGCTAGGATCGAGGGTGGGGAGGTCCGGATGCTGACGCGGCGCGGCCTCGACAGGACTTCACGCTTCCGGCCGATTGCGGGACTGTGCGTAAAGGGTTTCTAAATCGGCCCGTTGCGGGGCGGGAATGCGGCCGCGACGCCGCTCACGCTTGCGGTGTCTGTTCGAGAAGATCGGCCCGGCGTGTCGTATTTGGCGCCCCCGACGGCCCCACTTGGGCATGGATATGAAGCAGACGGCAGCCGGGTGGCACAGGTTCAACTCGCCCGGACAGCGCCGGGGATAGCGGAGGTTTTCACCAAGCAGCACGACCGAGCGGCGGCGGTGCGAAAGGCGTTGGTTTGTGCTATCATCACGCTGCCTTACTCTGATGGACGGCTACTTCGTACAGGCGTCCAATTCGGGCAGAGCATCGTCGTTTCTTCGGATCATGAGTATCGACAGCATGGCCAAAGGAGAGCGAGATGATGAATGGCACTTCACGCTTCTGCTGGCGCGGGCTCACGAGCTGCAGCTTCATTAGCTTGTTAGCCGCGATCGGGATCTCGTCGGCCGTCCAGGCTCAGACCGTTGGTCCCCTAGTTCAAGTCACTATTGGAGATCCCTTTGGAGCTTGCACCGCCGACAATGTGCCCACACAGCAGACTGTCTTTGGCAGCACCGTGTATCCGAGCACCGACATCGAGCCATGGGTCGCGGTAGATCCAACCGACCCGTCGCGTCTCCTGGTCGGCGTCCAACAGGATCGCTGGTCCGACGGCGGTTCCCGCGGGCTCATCGGCGTCGTTTCAAAGGATGGGGGAAGCACCTGGACCAACTCGATTCCACCGAACGTGACAAAATGCACGGGCGGCGATTTTGTTCGCGCCTCCGATCCCTGGACGGCATTTGCCAATGATGGCACGGCGTTCTTCTTTTCGCTCGTGTTCGATCCCGCCAAGCCGACCACGCCCTTCGGAGCGCGGCACAGCAGCGCGCTCGTGAGCCGCTCCACCGACCACGGGACAACGTGGAGTGCTCCGATCGCCCTGATCAAAAACAACTCCCCCCATGTGTTGAACGACAAGAACTCGATCACCGCCGACCCGACGAAGAACGGCGTTGTTTACGCGACATGGGATCAGCTGAGCGTTTTCCCGCCGAGCAGCCAGGGGGACAGTTTGATCGCGCAGAACGAAGGTGTGCCGCTCGCGCGCAAGCTGTTTAACTCGACGGCGGGCGCCTCTTCGGTGTGCGCTCCGTTCAATAGGCCGCCGTGCAAGGGCGGCGCGCCTTTCTTCAAGTTTTTCTTCGCGGGCCCATCGCTGCTCGCACTATCGACGGATAACGGCTTGACCTGGGGCAAGGCCAAGGAGATCTACAGCCCGGGAACCAACAAGCAGACGATCAATAACATCGTTAACGTGTTGCCGAGCGGCGACGTGCTTGACTTCTTCACGGCCATCGGCGTGACGCCAGCGGGGCTGAATATCGGCTTCGTCCGATCCACGGACAAGGGGGTTAGCTGGAGCCCTCCGTCATTCGCGACGGATATTCAGGTTGCCGGAGTGGTGTCTCCGGACGCTGGTGAGCCGGTGCGGGACGCCTCGATCCTGTTCAGTGTCTCGGTCAACCGCGTGACAGGCGCTATCTATCTCGCGTGGCAGGATGATCGCTTCTCGGCGGCCACCTGTACGACGCCCACGGGCACCATCCCGGTTGATAGCATCGCGTTCAGTCAATCGCTTGATGGCGGAGTTAAGTGGTCTACGCCGATCAAGATCAACGGCACGCCGACGAACGCCAATCCGTGTCGCCAGCAGGCGTTCATTCCGGCAGTGGTCGCGACCGGCGACGGCAATTTCGCCATCGTCACGTATTATGACTTCCGCAACGACACCAATACGACGGGGTTCGAGGCTACCGACTATTTCGCCACATTCTGCGACACGACGACCGACTGTTCCAAGTCTGCCAATTGGGGCCATGAACAGCGGCTGACGACCTCCCCCTTCAACATTCTCGACGCACCCGTAGCTGGCGGCCATTTCCTTGGTGATTATATGGGTTTGGCGTCGAGTGGACCGACGAGGGTGTATCCTGTCTTTGGCATCGCCACGGGTAAGAATTCAACCGCGGACTTCACGCGCGCGATTCTCGCTTCGAAAGTGGTGGTCATCAAGTAGTCGATCAGGTGCGACAAATTCGAGGGCGGTGGCTTCTCTGCCGGATATTGGGTAGTGCAGTGATGCTGTACGCTGAATGTCCGCTCTTGATGCTGTGGACGGCTCCTCCACCGGCACGTAAGTGCCATTGCAGTGGTCGCCGCTGGGGTGACCCGGTATGGTGAGGATGTCGCCTATTGGCACTTCTGCGACATTGCCCGCCGGTCTCCAGATGTCCGCTTTCGGAGGCTTCACGGACGAGCCCAGCATAGCGCCTGACAGCCGAGTTTGACCCATTAGCAAACTCATAGCTGAGAGCAGGGAGAGCGCCAAACAGACCGCTGAGCGCGGCACCAGTAGCCCCTTCGAATATGGCCCTCTCGGCATTAGCGCCGCGGCCAAGTCGAGCCGGTACTCCACTTAGGCGACTGGCATCACGCCGCTGTCGAGGGCCCTGCGACCGCCAGCGAAGCCGGCGCGGCCTTCTCGGAAGCACCGCTGGAATGTTAGGCGACAATGGCGTATCTTCACTCAACGTAAAATTGTCGTGCCTCGGTCGCCATGTCGTTTCGGCTGAGAAAATTACGAGGGCGCCGACAAGGTGAATCGAGCAAGAAAGTGCTCTCTACTGCGGCTGAGAGTTGATCGAGGCTGGGCTCTCAATAGAGAGGCTCGGGCTCGTCAATAGAATTGCGGGACGGCGTCTGCAATTGACCGCAACGCTCGGCTACACGGTTGCCGAGCCTCGGCAGAATTTGGCAGGACTTGGATTAGGGCTTTCGAGCGCGCCGGAAGCAAGGGCAACCTCGAGGGGCTGGGTCATGTCAGCCCAGATTGCCGCCACACCGAGAGGCACACGAGCCCAAGCTGCAAGGGCCGCATGCGCCCTCAATAACAGCAGGGAGGAATTCCTATGACGATACGACCCGATCCGACCTTCCACGCATCGCCGAAGCTGGCAATGGAAGCTCCGCTAGAGAACTTCGCCTACACCGTGCTGCTCAGTCCGGACTTCTCAAAGCCCGACGCGCTCGCAGTGATCGATGTAAAGCCTGGCTCGCCTACCTTTAGCCAGATTGTTCACACGGTGACGATGCCGTACAAGGGCGACGAGTTCCACCATTTTGGCTGGAACGCCTGCTCGTCTGCCTTGTCGCCGCTTACTGGCCACGCATTCCTTGAGCGGCGCTACCTGATCATCCCCGGGATTCGCTCCTCGCGCATCTATATCGTGGATACGAAGCCCGACCCCACCAAGGCGAAAATTCACAAAGTCATCGAGCCCGAGGAGGTGTTCAAGAAGACGGGCTACTCGCGCCCCCATACCGTCCACTGCGGGCCAGAGGGCATCTACGTCAGCACGCTCGGCGGCGGCGGCAAGGACGGGACTGACGGACCTCCGGGCGTCTTCATCATGGATTGCGAGACGTTTGATATCCTGGGCCGCTGGGAACTCGACCGCGGATCACAGAAGTTACACTATGACTTCTGGTGGAACCTGCCGCGCGACTACATGGTGACGAGCGAGTGGGGGCTGCCGCCGCAGTTTGAGAATGGGATCGTGCCGGAGGATCTGCTCTCGAACAAGTATGGCCATTCGATCCACTTCTGGGATCTCAGTGGCCGGCGCAATGTCCAGACGATCGATCTCGGCGCCAATCACCAGATGGCGCTTGAGGTCCGGCCCGCGCATGATCCCGTACGCGAGTACGGGTTCCTGGGCGTCGTGGTCGACACCACAAACCTCGAAGGCTCAATCTGGACCTGGTGGCGCGAAGGCGGCAAATTCCACATCGAGAAGACGGCCACGATCCCGCCTGAACCGGCGTCCAAGGACAAGCTACCACCCCTCCTGCAGGGGTTTGGCGCAGTGCCGCCGCTGGTGAGCGACATCGACCTCTCCATGGATGACCGGTTCCTCTACGTCGCCTGCTGGGGAACCGGCGAGATGCGTCAGTATGATGTCGCGGACCCGCGGAAGCCGAAGCTTGCGGGCTCGGTCCACATCGGCGGCATCGCCCGCCGCACGCCCCACCCGAGCGGCAAGGTGTATACAGGCGGTCCGCAGATGGTCGAGATCAGCCGTGATGGCAAGCGGGTGTATTGGACCAACTCGCTCTACTCGACGTGGGACAATCAATTCTATCCCGATGGAGTACCGGGCGCGGGGGTCATGGCCAATGCGAGCCCGAGCGGCGGTCTCGCGCTGGCAGAGGATTACTGGGTGAACTTCCCTGACGGATACCGGGCACATCAGATCCGGCTTGAGGGCGGCGACTGTTCTACGGATTCGTTCTGCTATCCGTCGGTGTGAGTTTGAGTGGGGCAGTTTGGACACCTGCCTGGCTCTGGTTGGCTGTCGTGGCGAGCGGTCTTTATCACGGGGTGAACCCAGGGATGGGGTGGCCGCTCGCCGTTTCAGCCGGGCTGATGAAGAGGCGTTCGCGCGCCCTCGTGGCGGCGCTTTGGCCGCTAACGGTCGGCCACTTGCTGGCGATGCTCGTGGTGATTCTTCCTTTTTCGCTGCTGGTCGCCCTCGTCGAACGGCAGCGCCAGATCCAGATCGGCGCCAGCCTCCTGGTCATCGGGTTTGGTGTCTTCCGGTTCGTCAGCCGGCGACATCCGCGGATGCTGGCGCGGATACGACCGACGCAATTGGGGCTCTGGTCCTTCGCCGTGGCGATCGCTCACGGCGCGGGATTAATGCTCGTGCCAATCTATCTCGGGCTCTGCCGCGCCGCCGACCTCGACAGAGGCCACGAGGCGGCAGGCGACCTCATCAACGCCAATCTCGGAATGGCCGTCCTGGTCTCCGTCGTTCACTCGGTCGCTATGATCGCAGCAGGCGGATGCTTAGCCTGGCTCGTCTATCGCTACCTGGGTCTCAAGTTCGTGTCGCGAAGCTGGTTCAATCTGGATGCGACTTGGGCCGTCAGCCTCATATTGGTGGGCGGTCTCTCGCTTACGATCAGCCTGGCGAACCAGCTCTGACAGCCGACCGGTAAATGGGCTCATGCGGACGAATACGATGTGCTAGGTCTGCATTTGGCACTTTTCCGACTTACGGGCGCGGCTAGTTTGGGTCCGCTATCGGAGTGACACCGGACACGGCTCCGCTGGCCGGCCATGTCGCAGGTTGACCCGTAGCGGAACTGGGCCGAGCAGTTCGCTCTGACGGCCTCGCGAGTCTCCGCCCAGAGCACGTCCACTGAACGCATGCCGATGGCCTGGGCGTATCCTTGGACCATTCGGAAGCGATGGGTGGTAGCTGAAGGCCGCGGAGCAGAGTTCGAGCAGATGCCAAAGACCGCCTCGGCTTCATGTACAAAAATGGCCGGGGGCGCGCCGAAGGATTGTGACAAGGCATTGAGGTGGTTCGACAAGGCCGCCGATCCGTAGCACTTGGCGCAACCTCGGCCTCATGTATGAAAAACGAGCTTAGGCGATGCAGTTGCACCGGATGGGCGCCGCCAAGGCCGCTCTCTATTGTGTTACTGGTACCACTCTCCTGTTAGTCGAAAATCGATATGGTACGGTGCGCTATCGTGATAATGGTCGTTAAGTTCCGACAATTGGTCGAGTTCTTCGGGTTTGCCAGCGGTGTTCCGCTGATCATCGGCTTGCGCCCTGCGCGTATTTGGCCACGGAACTCTTGGGGGGTCAGTTTTGAGCCCTGCCAAAGAAGCGCTTTCTTCCCGAGCTCGGGGATGTTGACGCTGCGCGGGCTTCGACCAGCGCTGACGCTCGATGGTCCGCCGCCTTCTGGTTCGCCCCGATGTCGTCCCACGTGACCGTGCCTGCTTCCTTGTCATGGGCCGGGCAATCTCGGACTCCCGTTTGGCCCGCAGCTCGTACCATTGCGGTGCGGTTCCCTTGTCGCCTGGCCCACGGGGCCGCTTCTTACCCGCACCTCGCTGGTGCTCAAGCAAGGAGCGTTGGTGAGAGCGTCGAACAGTTCGTGCCACTCGGCTTCAACGCTGCGGCTTCTGCAGCGGCCCGCACGATCAGGCTTATCGATGCCCCGCAGGCCTGCGGGCAGAAGATCATTGCGCATAGATGGTCTCAGCTCTCCCGGCTCGGCCACCATGGTCAGCTGGGCCGCCCCCGCCAGGGTCGCAGCCGCACTCCTGTAACCGGCCAGCCAGCGCGCCGATTCCTTGGCCTCGGCGGGCCGGCCGCTGCTCGTTGCCCGCCGGTGCCTCGGGGCGCGTCCAGATCGCCGCATCGACCAGACCCACCTTACCGCCTCGCTTTCAACATCCACCGCAATCACCGGATGGATGAAGAAGCCCGTCGTCGTCCTGTTCGCCGCCGGCCGAACCCAGGCGCTTCTGGTCCCGGCCGGTGAAGTCGACCTCCGGTATCTTGCACCACCAGGATGCGCCGTCCCACACAGCGCTCCGCTCTCCGAGCCGCCAGTGTTCGACGATCCGCCATCCACCGAGTTCATAGGGCGAGGACAGGATGCTTGCGGTGGACCGTCCATCTCGCCCGGGCCCGCGTCTCCCCCAGGCCGCGCGGAGTCACTGTCGTCCCCGTCGCCGCAATCCGCCCAAGCAGCCATTCTGCCCGCTCGTCGACCCGGATATCGCCAATTGACATCGCAAGACCTCCGGCCAAACCACACCGAAGATCTTGAAGGTCACATTTGCTTTTCCAACTGGGAAATCGGAGCCAGCGTCAGTTCCTGTGAAGGCAAACCCTAGCTTCAAAGCGCGGTAGAGGGGGCAAGGGGGCGGGAGAGGCATAGGGGCCCTGGTCAGGAGTCCGCTTTGAGGCGCTGGTAGAGCTCCCAGAACGAGCGCTCGACCCAGTTGTGCAGCAGCTTGCCGTCCTCGCGGACGGCCCATACCGCCGTGCCGGTAAATTCGATTTCGCGCTGGTCGGGCTGGGTGCCGAGTATGCCGTTGTTCTTCCCGCGGACACGCCAGCGTGACGCCACGCGGCTCCCATCCTCGTTCTGAAATGTCTCGATGACCTCGAAGCGGAAATCGCTCACCAGGGCAAGGAACCGCGTCACCCATGCCTTGAAGCTCTCTCGCGAGACGATGTCGACGCCGCCCGTCGTGATGACGAAATCCTCGGCAACGAACCGATCCACCGCCTCGCTATCGCCGGCCGTCCACACCGCCGCCCAGAACGCCTCCACGATCTCCACCGAGCTTTGCTGCCTCATCTCCACCTCCGCGGCCGGCTGCCGTCCCAGTCCCAGGCAAAGCTGCCGACATTGACAACCAACTGGGGTCACGACCCATAAAATTGCCGGCTTAAACCGCCAATTGAGCGGCGAAAGCCCGCTTGTAGGCGGGCCGCGCTTCGCCGCGGGCGACATAGGCGGCGAGGTTCGGATATTCGTCCAGAATGCCCGATAATTTCAGCCTGAGCAGCACCGACACCATCATCAGGTCGCCCGCGCTGAACCCACCATCGAGCCAGTCGGCACTGCCAAGGCGAGCGGAAAGTTGCTTCAACCGGTCGCGGACGCGATCCTCGACCAGAGGCAGGCGCTCCTTGCTCCAGGGCTTATCACCCTCCAGAAGCCTGGCGTTTGCGAGTTCAAGGATCGCCGGCTCCACCGTGTTGAGCGCGGCAAACATCCATGTGATCGCGCGCGCCCGCGCATCGGCATCGTCCGGCAGCAGGCCCCCATGGCGCTCGGCGATATGGAAGACGATCGAGCCTGTCTCGAACAAAGCGAGATCGCCTTCCTCGTAGGTCGGAATCTGGCCGAAAGGATGCAGCGCCAGATGTGCGGGTTCCTTCATCGCACGAAACGAAACAAGGCGAACCTCATAGGGTTGGCCGACTTCTTCAAGCGCCCAGCGAACGCGCGTATCACGCGCCAGCCCCTTGCCGCCATCGGGTGACCGTTCAAAGGCGGTAATGGTGATCGTCATCGTGAGGCCGTCACCCCGCGAAGCGTGGCTCCGGCACGCCCTTGATGCCCAGATCGTAGATCGCGAAGAGGCTGCCGCGCAGCACGCCGTCGCCGGGAAAACGCGGCAGCGGCGGCTTGGCCATGGAGGTGACATAGAGCACGTCGAGATTTGGGCCCCCGAACATGACGCTGGTCACCTTCTTCACCGGCATGTCGATGACCCGCTCCAACTTGCCATCGGGCGAATAACGCTTGAGCTTGCCGTCATAGACCTGGGCGTTCCACAGGCAGCCCTCCGCATCCACCGTCGAGCCGTCGGCCGCCCCGCCGGTCGAGGTGTCGATCTTGCAGAAGGTCCGCTTGTTGGAGACCTTGCCGGTGGCGAGGTCATAGTCATAGGCCCAGATCTCGCCCGACCAGGAATCGGCGAAATAGAAGATGCTGCCGTCCGGGCTCCAGCAAGGGCCGTTGGAGACGATGATCTTGTCGTCGAGCTTGTGCAGGGAAAGATCGGGATCGAGGCGGTAGAGCGAGCCGTTCGGCCCATCCTCCATGGTGTCCATGGTGCCCGCAACGAAGCGGCCGCGCTTGTCGACCTTGCCGTCGTTGATCCGGTTGTTGTTGCGGCCGGGCTCGGGATCGACGATGAGCTCGACATCGCCGGTCTTGAAATCGAGGAAATGGAAGCCGCGGGCGAGCGAGAGAACGGCGCCCCCTTCTTGCGCAGCGCCATGGAGCCGATCTTCTGCGGCAGATCCCAGGCGCGGATCTCGCGCCCGTCGGGCGTGCAGCGGAAGACATTCCCCCCGAAACTGTCGATCCAATAGAGGCGCTGCTCCTCCACATCCCAGAGCGGGCCTTCGCCCAGGATCGTCTTCACGTCGACCAGAACTTCGATGCGCATGGTTTCCTCCCTGTCCCTGTCGTTTCTGTCAGCCGGCGAAGCGCGGCTCCGGCATGCCGCGCACGCCCAGGCCATAGACGGCGAAGAGCCCGCCCGCCTCCCGCTCCGGCGGCAGCACGCCCTTGATGGGCCGCGCCATGGAGGTGATGAAGGCGATGTCGAGATTGGGCCCGCCGAAGCTGATGCTGGTGGTGGACGCGACGGGAAGCCCGACCATGCGGTCGATGGTGCCGTCGGGGGCGTAGCGGATCAGACGGCCGGAATAGACCTCGCAGCACCAGACATAGCCTTCCGCATCCACCGTCGCGCCGTCGGGATAGCCGCGCTGCTTCTCGAAGGAGGCGAAGAGGCGCCGATTCGCGACGCCGCCCGTCGCCAGATCATAGTCATAGGCGTAGATGACCTTGCGGGTGGTATCGGCGAAATAGAAGGTCTTGTCGTCGAGGCTCCAGCAGGGGCCGTTGGAGCAGATGATGCCGTCGTCCAGCTTCTGGAGCTTGAGATCGGCGCCCAGGCTATAGAGCCCGCAGAGCGGCTCGCTCTCCTCGGTATCCATATAGCCCGCGACGAAGCGGCCGCGACGGTCGACCTTGCCGTCGTTCATGCGGATGCGCGGCTTGCCGGGATCGGGATCGACGATGCGCGTCACCTCACCCGAGGCGAAATCGAGGAAATGAAAGCCGGATTTGAGCGCAAGCACCGCGCCGTCGCCCTTGTGGCGGATCGCCAGCGAACCGATGGGCTCCGGCAAGGGCCAGGTCCGGCGGGTGTCACCATTGAGATCGCAGGAATGGACCGCCGGCCCCAGGCTGTCGATCCAATAGAGCCGTTCCTCCGTCACGTCCCACAGCGGCCCCTCGCCGAGCTGGGCCTTGGCGTCGATGATCATTTCCATGCGCAGCATTGCGACTACCCCCTCGTTCTCATTCCGTCACCGTCTCGGCTTCCTTTCCATCCCCGACAAGCATGTCCACGACCCGCGTTTCCTTTGTATCCCCTCCCCCCTTGCGGGGGAGGGTTAGGGTGGGGGGTCGGATCCGCGTCCGCGGATCATTAGCGCGCTCCAGCATTGAGCATGGCCACCCCCACCCCGGCCCTCCCCCGTCAAAGCGCGGGCCTGACGGCCCGCAGGGGGAGGGGGAAGAAAGAAGCGCGGCTGATCTGTCAACCGGCGCGAAGCGAATCCAGGGCAAGCGCGGGCCTGGGCTCCCGCTTTCGCGGGAATGACGAGAGGGAAGGCGGCCACGTCAGAACGCCACCTGATCGCCGCCCTTGAGCTGCAGGATCTCGCGCGCCTCGTCGGGCGTGGCCACTTCCAGGGAGAGGCCTTCCAGCACCTGGCGGATGATGCGGACCTGATCGGCGTTGGATTTGGCGAGCTTGCCGGGGCCGGCCCAAAGCGAATCCTCGAGGCCGACGCGCACATTGGCGCCCATCGAGGCGCCGATGGTGGCAAGGGCGATCTGATTGCGGCCGGCACCCAGGATCGACCATTGATAATTATCCTCGAACAGCCGGTCGGCCGTGCGCTTCATATGCATGAGATCCTCGGGATGGGTCCCGATGCCGCCCAATATGCCGAAGACCGACTGGATGAAGAGCGGCGGCTTGACCAGGCCGCGGTCGAGGAAATGGCGCAGATTGTAGAGATGGGCGATGTCGTAGCATTCGAACTCGAAGCGCGTGCCGTTGCCCGAGAGCGTCGTCAGGATGTATTCGATGTCTTTGAAGGTGTTGCGGAACACCAGGTCGCGGGTGTTCTCGAGATGCGTGCGCTCCCACTCGAATTTGAAGTCCTTGTATTTCTCCAGCAGCGGGAACAGGCCGAAATTGATCGAGCCCATGTTGAGGGAGGCGACCTCCGGCTTGAAGACCGCCGCCGGCAGGATCCGCTCCTCGACCTTCATATAAGGGCTGCCGCCGCTGGTGATGTTGATCACCGCATTGGTGCCCTGCTTGATGCGCGGCAGGAAGCGCCCGAAGGCCTCGGGCGTCTGGTCCGGCTGCCCCGTCTCGGGGTTGCGGGCATGGAGATGCAGGATCGAGGCCCCCGCCTCGGCCGCGGCGAGCGCCTCGCGGGTGATCTCGTCGGGGGTGATGGGCAGATGCGGCGACATGGTCGGCGTATGGATCGCGCCGGTGACCGCACAGGTGATGATGACTTTCCGCTTCGCTGCCATGCTGATGTTTCCTTGGCTTGGCCGATCTAATTTCCGATTTCCTTGGCCGCTATGCGCTTATGGGCGGCCAGCGCCATCAGGCGCCGGTCGCGCCAGGCCTGGCGGCGCTCCAGATCCTCCGGCTTCACGCGTTCGCGGCGCTGGCGCTCGATCTCGCCCATGACCGGCCCCTGCCAATCGGCGCGGCGCTGCTGGGTCTCGAACAGCCCGTCATAGAGGCCGCTGTAGCGCTTGATGTAATCGCCGGCGCCGCCGGGGGCGTTGAGGTCGATGGTCTCGAAGGGACCCATGAAGCTCCAGCGCAAGGCGAGGCCTTCGCGGAGCGCGATATCGACATCCTCGCAGCTCGCATAGCCGTCGGCCACGAGGCGGAAGGCTTCCTGCAGCAGAGCCCCTTGCAGACGGTTCACGACGAAGCCGTCGATCTCCCGCTTCATGATGAAGGGTGCCTGGCCCGCTGCCCGCATGAAGGCGACGGTGCGCTCGACCACCGCCGGATCGGTCCAGGGCGCGGGCACGATCTCCACCGCCGGCACGAGATAGGGCGGGTTGATGGGATGGGCGACGAGGCAGCGCGCCCGTCCCTTCAAGGCCTCGGTGAAGGCCGAGGGCAGCAAGGCCGAGGTCGAGCTCGCCAGCACCGTCTCGGGACCCGCGATGCGGTCGAGCTCGGCGTAGAGGGCCTGCTTCACCTCGATCCGCTCCGGCGCATTCTCCTGGACATGGATGACGCCGTCGAGCGCGTCCTCGAGTCCGCGCGCCGCGCGAAAGCGCCCGCGCACGTCTTTCGGCGTCGCCCCGTTCAGCAGATCGTAGCGCTGCAGATCCTTCAGCGCCTCGTCGATGAAGGCGAGCGCCTTCTCCGCGGCGGCGGCATCGGCATCGGTGATCGCCACCTCATGACCGGCCCGCGCAAAGCTGATCGCCCAGGCCCGGCCGATGAGTCCCGCGCCGACGACGGCTACCTTGGTCATGGATTTGTTCGCTCCTTGGTTTCTGGCGTCATGGCCGGGCGTGTTTCTCGGCTGTCCGGTTGGCGGCGCCAAGGCCCACTCTCTATGCCGTCATGGTCGGCGAAGGCCGACCATCCGCGAGTTTTCTTGCCCATGGCTCGGCGCGTGGACCCTTTTGTCGATGGACCTACAAGCTGAGCGATCGCGAAGGCGTGGATGCTAGGGACAAGCCCTAGCATGACGAGAATGGGGGTGGCCGTCTGCGAGTCCGCATCTCGATTTTGACATGCCATAGACGTCCCCAGTGCGCAGCCTGTGGCTTGCAAACTCGTGGATGGTCGGCCTTCGCCGACCATGACGGTATGAGAGGGAGGCTTACGGGAGGTTTCCTCACCTACAGCGACTCCACATTGGCGTCGACGCCGAGCGACTGGCCCGAGATATTCGCGCCGGCGCGGGAGAGGAGGAACATCACGGATTCCGCGATATCCTCGGGGGTCACCATGCGGCGGAGCGAGACGCGCTCGAGATAGCGCTTTTCCATCTCCGCATGGCTGACGCCCACCTGCTTGGCGCGGGCTTCGATGACGCGGTCCATGCGCGGGCCTTTGACGATGCCCGGCAGGATGGCGTTGACGCGGATATTGTCGGGCCCCAGCTCCTTCGCCAGGCTCTGGGTGAAGCCGATGATGCCCCATTTCGCCGCCGAATAGGGGGTGCGGAAGGCATAGCCGAAGCGGCCCGCCGCCGAGGACATGTTGACGATCGACCCGCCCCCGGCCTTGCGGATCATGGGCACGGCACGCCTCGCGCAGAGGAAGGGGCCGGTGAGGTCGATATCGATGCAGCGGCGCCAATCCGCGGGATCGATCTCGTCGACGCCGCCGGTGGGTCCCGCGATGCCGGCATTGTTGATCAGCGCATCGAGCCCGCCCAGCTCCTTCGCCACGGTCTTGAACAGCCTGTCCACATCCTTCTCGGAGGAGACGTCGGCCGCGACCGCGGGCGAGCCGGGATGGGCCTTGCGATAGGCGGCAAGGAACTCCTTGCCCACGTCGCAGATGGCGACCTTGGCGCCATTGGCCAGCAGCAGATCGGCGATCGCGCGGCCGATGCCCGAGGCCCCGGCGGTGATCACCACGCGCTGGCCGGCGAGCGCTCCCCCCGCCCGACCCTTCGATGAACCGCCCCGCTTCGCTGCCGCCATGATCTTCCCTCCCGTCACCTATTGCCCGCTCGCGCAACACCATGCCCGCCGAGGAAAGATTCCTAGCGCCGGGCAGGGGCTGCAGCGACCGGGATTGCGATATCGGCATCGATATTAAGTCATATGATTTACCTCAGCAAAGGGCTTCGGCACGACGGGATGAGCTATGCTCCGGCCATGATCGAGACGGCCTCCGCGACGCCACATCGGGCTTGGCATCACCCCGGCAATTTTGCCGGCGCGGTGCTGCTGATTCTGCTGCTGCTCGCCGGGTTCGTCTTGCCCGGACGCTCGCCCGATATGGGCGATTGGAGCGCCTGGGCCGCGGCCGCGGCACCCCTCGTCATCGCCGCCATCGCCCAATCCCAGATCGTGCTGGCGGGCGGACAGGGTCTCGCGGCAGGCTCCACCGCCTTGCTGGTCAATGCCCTCGTCACCACCCATATGGCCGGCGATTCCGGCTCGATGATCTTCTGGTCGGCCGTCGGGGATTCTGACCGGCGGAGTCATCGGCGCGCTCAACGGGCTGCTCGTCGGATTTGCTCCGCCTGCCATCGACCGCCGTCACCATCGCCACCAGTTTCACCGCCGGCGGAATCACGCTGGCCCTGACCGGTTTCTCGCCCCCGGCCTCGCCCGAGCGCTTCCGCGATCTGCTGACCGGCGAGATCCTCCCCGGCCTTCCCGTGCCGATCCTGCTGACGGTTCTGCTGCTGGCGGTGGCGGTGTGGCTCGACGGATCGCGCCTCGGCCGCGAGTTCCGCAAGGCGGGGGCCGCGGGCTGGAGCGAGGCAGCCGACCGGCGCGGCCCTTGGGTCGCGCTCGCCTATGTCATCGGCGGGCTCGGCTATGGGCTGAGCGGCGTCTTCCTCGCCGCCACGATCGGCATGTCGGACCCGACGACCAGCGGCACCTCCTTGCTCGAGATCTATGCCGCCGTCGCGCTCGGCGGCTCCGTGCCCTATATGCGCCAGGGCAGCAGCCTGGGGGCGGCCATCGCCGCGCTTGCCATCGCGGCGCTGGGCTCCGTGATCCTGCGCCTCGGCCTGCCGGATTACGCGACCCCGGCCCTCATCGGCCTGCTTCTGCTGGCCGGACTCTGGCAGGCCCGCGAGGGGCTTGCCGCGCGGGATCGCCGCCGCACCGCCGGCGGCGGGGCGGCTCGGCCTGCCCATCGCCTGCTATGGCCTGCCCCTGGTGGTGATCGCCTTTCTCGCCTTCGGCTCCTTCAGCGGGCTTTTGCGCCTCGATCCGCTGCTGCTGATCCTGGTGGGGCTGCTGGCCTTCGCCCAGGCCTGGGTGGTGGTGAGCGGCCATCTCGATCTCTCGCTCTCCGCGACCATGGCGGTGGCCGGGCTCGCCGCCGTCGCCCTCACCCAGGGCAGCGATGCGGCCATGGTCTGGGCCCTGCCGCTGATCCTGGCGGTCGCCGTGGCGATCGGTTTGGCGAATGGCGCGCTCGGCCAATGGCTGAAAGGCCCGCGGGTGCTGGTGACCCTGGCGGCGACGGGCTTCCTGAGCGCGCTCTCCGTCCATCTCGCCTTCGGATGGCCCAATGGCTTCGCGCCCGCCGCCCTGATGAGCTTCATGAGCCCGACGCCAGGGCGCACGGCGCCCGCGGTACTGATCATTGGGCCCTTGCTCCTCATTGCCTTGGCCTTGCTGGCAACGCCCCTGGCGCGGCGCTGGCTTCGCGGTCTGGGACAGACCGTCGAGCCCCCGGCCGCGCGACGGGCGGCACCCCTCATCCATGGCTTTGCGGCGTTGCTGGCCGCGGGGGTGGGCATCATGCTCGCGGGCTATGGCGGCCAGGCGCCGATCTCCGCCGCCGAGCCTTTCACTTTGCCGAGCCTGCTCGCCATCGAGACGGCGGGGCTGACGGTCGGGCGGCGCGGGGGCAATCCGGCGCTGCTGATTCTCGCCGTGCCGATGGTCACCTTGATCGACATGCTGATGCTGGGCACGGGTTGGAGCTATGCGGCGCGCGTCATCGCCATGGGCGCCTTGCTGCTGGCGGCGGTGACCGCCCATGGCCTTCACCGACGGCTTCGGCGTTGCGCCTGATATGCCGATGGGATCAAATAAACTCCGTCGTCTGAGGACAATGGGATGAAGAAGGTAACCTCCAACGAGGTTGCGCGAATCGCGGGTGTTTCGCAATCGACGGTGTCCCGGGCCTTCAACCGCGAGGGCATGGTCTCCGAGGCGACCCTGAAGCGGATCCGCGCCGCGGCGAACAAGCTGGGTTATCAGCCGAACGAGCTGGCGCGCTCGCTCATCTCGCGCAAGTCGAACATGATCGGGATCGTCATGGGCGACATCCTGAATCCCTTCTACCCCGCGGTGCTCAACGCCTTCACCCAGCGGCTCCAGCTGCTGGGCCGCCATGTGCTGCTGTTCGGCGTGCCCGACGGGAAGGACGTCGACGATGTCCTGCCCCAGATGCTGCAGTATCAGGTGGCGGGCGTCGTCATCACCTCCGCGACGCTGTCCTCCCATATGGCCAAGACCCTGGGCGAGAGCGGCACCCCGGTGGTGCTCTTCAATCGGACCGTCTATGGCAATGCCGTCAGCTCGGTCTGCTGCGCCAATGAGCCGGGCGCGCGACATGTGGCGCGGGTGCTGCTGGAGGCCGGCCACCGGCGCTTCGGCCTGGTCGGCGGGCTGGCCGATACCTCCACCCATATCGAGCGCCGGCGCGCCTTCGCCCGCGAGCTGCAGCGCCAGGGCATCGATTCCTTCGCCGAGGAATCCGGAGGCAACAGCTATGAGGGCGGCTATGCCGCGGCCAAGCATATGCTCTCCCTGCCCGACCGGCCGACGGCGCTGTTCTGCATCAGCGATATCATGGCGCTGGGCGCCCTCGATGCGGCGCGCAAGGAGCTGTCGCTTTCCGTGCCGGAGGAGGTTTCGATCATCGGTTTCGACGACATCCCCGCAGCGGCCTGGCCGAACTACAGCCTCACCACGGTCCAGCAGCCGGTGGATCTCATGGTGAACGAAGCCATCGCCATATTGCAGCAGCGGATCGAGGATGATTCGGCCGAGCCGGTCTCGGTGCGCGTGCCCGGCAAGCTCATCATCCGCACATCGGCTAGGCTGGCGCCGGCACGGCCCGGCTCTCGGCCAATCGCCGCGCCAGATCACACGCTCGTATGAGGGCTTCGGCGCTGGCCGCATTGCGGCCGGTGATGTCATAGGCGGTGCCCGAGGAGGCGGTGATCGCCGGCACCGGCAGCCCGCCCAGCAGCGTCACCACCCGTTCGAAGCCCATGGCCTTGAGCGCGATCTGGCCCTGGTCGTGATACATCGTGACCACGAGATCGCAAGCGCCGCGGCGCGCGCCGAGGAAGACCGTATCGGGTGACTGCGGCCCCTCGACCGCATAGCCCTCGGCCTTCAGGGCGCGCACGGCCGGGGCAATGATCTCGATATCCTCCTCCCCGATCGTGCCGCCATCGCCGGCATGGGGATTGAGGCCGGCGACCGCGATGCGCGGCCGCGCGATCCCTGCCCGGCGCATGGTCTCGGCCGCGAGCTTGGTCGCATCGATGATCCGCTGGGGGGTGAGCAGCGCGGCGATATCCCGGATCGGCACATGGGAGGTGACCCGCGTGGTCCAGAGATCGTCGAGCTGATTCAGCTCGGTGAAGAAATGCTTGATGCCGAAGAGCCGGGCCAGGAAATGCATCTCGTCGATCTCGTCGAAGCCGCCCAGCTTCATCGCATGCTTGTTGAGCGGGGCGTAGACGATGGCATCGATCTGCTTGGCCTGGACCAGCTCGACGGCGAGCTGCAGGCTTCTGAGGGCATAGAGCCCCGCGGCCCGGCTCGGCTCGCCGAAGCGGATCGCGCCGATCTCCGCCATCGGAATGCCGACCAGGACCGGCGCCGGCCCGTCGGGTCCGGGTGCCGCGCTCGCGCGGCGAAGGCTGGGCGGCAGCTCGACGCCCGCGACCTCGGCACCCGCGGCGAGCATCTCGGCCGTGCCGATGACGGTGAAGCGGATGTCGGGGCGATCGGACATCCGCGCCAGCAGCTTGGCGACGATCTCGGGGCCCACGCCGGCCGGATCGCCCAACAGCAGTCCTATCCGCGTCCGCGTCATGGAAGGCTTTCCTCCGTGATCCGCATCTGATTATGGAGCGCCCTTGACTTGCGCGAGGGATAGACGTTATCACAGATGCATACGAATGCAATGACGGTTTGCCAAGGCTTTCCGGAAAGCGAAGGCGGCAGGCCGGCCAGGGCCGTTCGGTGGGCAGGGCAGACGAAGCTGCCCCCGCCGGGAGGAGAACCGGGATGACGGAAATGACCACAGGCATGCCCGGCACGGCGGAGCGCGAGCGTCGGGCCAAGGAGCTGGCCGCCCGGCTTTCCGGCCGGCTGGTGATCGGCGGCAAACTGGTGCGGGCGATCGCCGAAGAGACCTTCCCGGTCGACAATCCCGGCAATGGCGAGATCATCGGCGCGGCGCCGCGCTGCCGGGCGGCGGATGTGAGCCGCGCGGTCGAGACCGCGGCGGCGGCCTTCCCCGCCTGGGCAGCGATGCCGGCCCGCGAGCGCAGCAATCTCCTGCTCGAGGCGGCCAACCGGCTGGAGCGGGAGGCCGAGCCCATCGCCTGCCTCTCCTCGCTGGAGACCGGCAATGCCATCGCCACCCAGACCCGGGGCGAGGCGCGCACCATGGTCGATATCTTCCGCTTCTTCGCGGGCATGGCGGGCGAGACCAAGGGCAAGACCGTTCCCTGGACGCCGCGGCGCTTCCTGTTCACCAAGCGGGTGCCGGTCGGCGTGGTGGGGGCGATCATTCCCTGGAACGCCCCGCTCATGCAGACGGCCTCCAAGATCGCGCCCGCCTTGGCCGCGGGCAATACGGTGGTGCTGAAGACGGCCGAGCAGGCGCCGCTGGCCGTGGTGCGGATCTTCGAGGTCTTGCAGGAGGTCCTGCCGCCGGGCGTCGCCAATGTCATCTCCGGGCTGGGCGAAGAGGCCGGAAGGGCGCTGGCCGAGCATCCGCTGGTGCGCAAGCTGACCTTCACCGGCTCGAGCGCGGTCGGCAGCCAGATCATGCATTACGCCGCCGACAAGATCGTGCCGGTGACGGCGGAGCTGGGCGGCAAGAACCCCAATATCGTCATGCCGGATGCCGATCTCGATCTGGCGGTGGCCGGCATCGTGCAGGGCATGCGGCTCTTCCGCCAGGGCCAGTCCTGCACGGCGGGCACGCGGATCTATGTCCATCAGGATCTCTATCCCGAGGTGCTGACGCGGGTGACCGCCGAGCTCGGCAAGGGAAAGATGGGCAACCCCCTGGACGAGACGACCCAGGTCGGCTCGATCATCTCGCGCGAGCAGCTCGCCCGGGTGGAGCGCTATGTGGCCATGGCGCGCGCGACACCGGGGGCGCGCATCCTGACCGGCGGCGAGCGGCCCCAGGACGAGAGCCTGCGCCAGGGCTATTTCTACATGCCGACCTTGATCGAAGGCGTGCCGGCGGATTCACCCGTCTGCCGCGACGAGATCTTCGGCCCGGTGGCGACCGTGGCGCCCTGGACCGATTTCGATGCGGTGATCGCCGAGGCGAATGATTCCCGCTATGGGCTTGCCGCGGTGATCTGGACCCGCGATCTCGCGCGATCGATGGAATTCATCGACCGGATCGAAGCCGGCTTCGTGCAGGTCAACCAGTTCTCCGTCGCCGAAGCCAGCATCGAATATGGCGGGACCAAGATCAGCGGCATCGGCCGCGAGCTCTCGCCCGAAAGCATGATCGACCATTTCACCTGGTCGAAGACCGTGATCATCAACTACGGCACCCCCGGCGTCTGATCGGGCGGCCCAAGGGAGGAAGCAAGATGCGCGTTGCCTTCATCGGACTCGGCAATATGGGCAGGCCGATGAGCCGGAACCTGATCAAGGCCGGCCATGAGGTGGCGGGATTCGACCTCTTCCCCGACGCCGTCGCGGTGCTGAAGAAGGACGGCGGCCGGCCTGCCGCCTCCGCCCTCGATGCGGCGAAGGGGGCCGAGGTTGTCATCTCCATGCTGCCCACCAGCGATCATGTCCGCGATCTCTATATCGGCAAGGGCGAGCTCCTGGCCCATCTGCCGCGCGGCACCCTGCTGATGGATTCCAGCACCATCTCCATCTCGGTGACCCGCGAGCTCGCCGAGGAAACCCGAAAGCGCGGCTGCAGCATGATCGACGGGCCCGTCTCCGGCGGCGTCATGGGGGCGGAAGCCGGCACGCTGACCTTCATGGTCGGCGGCGAATCGAGCGATCTCGAGCGGGCGCGGCCGCTGCTCGAGGCCATGGGCAAGAACATCGTCCATGCCGGCTCCAACGGCGCCGGCCAGACCGCCAAGATCTGCAACAACATGCTGTCGGGCATCTGCATGATCGGCACGACCGAGGCGCTGGCGCTGGGCATCGCCAATGGGCTCGATCCCACGGTGCTGTCGGAGATCATGCGCACCAGCTCGGGCACGAATTACGCGCTGCAGAAGCTGAACCCCTATCCCGGCGTGATGCCGGAGGCGCCTTCGTCGCATAATTACGTCGGCGGCTTCCGCTCCGACTTCCAATTGAAGGACATGCTGCTGGCCGTGCAGCTCGCCGGGGAATCCAAGACGCTGGCCACCTTGGGCACGATCGCCTGCAATTTCTTCGCCATGCATTGCGACAATGGCTACAGCAAGCTCGACTACTCCAGCATCATGATGATGATGTCGAAGGCGGTCAGGAAGGCCGAGCCGGCGCCGACGGAGTAGAGGGAGCAGATTTTTCCCCCTCGCCCCCCGAAGGGGGGAGAGGGCCGGGGTGAGGGGGTTTCTCCAACGGCGTGATGCTCGCCTGCTCTGCCCTCACCCTCCCATTGCTTCGCCGTGGGCCCCTCCCTCTCCCGCTTCGAAGCGCGGTAGAGGGGCAGGAATGACGGGAGAGGGCTGGGGTAGAACGTGATGCTCGCCCGCTCTGCCCTCACCCTCCCATTGCTTCGCCGTGGGCCCCTCCCTCTCCCGCTTCGAAGCGCGGTAGAGGGGCAAGAAAGCGAAGCGCCCTAGGGGCAGTTCAGCGCATCGGTGGTCAAGTGGAGCTCGCGCTCGCAGGCCCGGAGCGGCGGCAGGATCGACTCCAGCCGGTCCTCGCTCCAGCGCAGGGATTCCAGCGCGCGCTTCAGCGCTTCCTGCCAGAGCCTCGCCGGCGCGGGTCAGATGCAAATGATGATGGGCCGCGCGGCTCGGCACATGGATGCCGGCCAGAGATTCCGCGGCCTCCGCCGCCGCTTCCTGCGCCTGGGTCAGCATCGGATGGCCGCGCGCACCGCGGACGCCGGCGGCGGCCAGCACCATCAGCCCTGCGAGCAAGGTCGCCGCCCGGCGCAGCAGATCGAAGCCGAGCTGGGACTCGACCACATAGGTCACCAGCTCGTCGTCCAGCTCCGACGAGGGAGTCGCTGCCGGCAGATCGGCGACATGCGTCAGGGGCGCCGCCATGCGCCGGTCAGGATTTGCTGTCGCGCAGCGCCACCACGGCGCTCAGCACCACAGCCCCGAAGAGGATGTCGCGCACGGCATAGGGCAGCGTGGTGCCGTCGAGAAGCACCTGCAAGGCGGTCAGCAGCAGCACGCCGCCCAGCATGCCGAGATAATGGCCGCGCCCGCCGGTGATCAGCGTGCCGCCGACCACCACCACGGCGACGGAGGGCAGGAGATATTGATCGCCCATGCCGAGGCTGGCCTGTCCCGCAAAGCCCGTGAGCATCACCCCCACCAGGGCCGAGCAGACGCCGCTCAGCACATAGACGCCGATGACGGTGCGCTCGACATTGACGCCCGAGAGCCGCGCCACGCGGACGCTGTTGCCGACCGCATAGACCCGCCGCCCGAAGGGGGTGAGGGTCAGCAGCAAGGTGGCGCCGACGACCAATAGCAGCAGCAGCGGCACGGCCGGGGTGATCCCGCTGGTGCCGCCGGTCATCAGCCAGCGCAGGCTGGTGGGCGCGAAGCCCGAGGGATAGCCGTTGGTGTAGATGAGGGCGATGCCCTGGAGGATGCCGTTCATCGCGAGGGTGATGACGATCGGGGGAAATTCCAGATAGACCACGCCCAGCCCGTTGATCGCCCCGGCGAGCCCGCCGATCACCAGCACCAGCGGCAGGGCCCAGATCACCGCCTCATTGCTGCCCTGGGTGATGGCGGCGAAGAGGATGGCGCAGAGGGCGAGCGTCCAGGGCAGCGAGAGATCGAGGCCGCCGGTCAGGATCACCGCACCCTGCCCCAGCGCCAGGATGGCCATGAAGGAGCTCAGCACCAGCAGGGAATTGAGATAGGGGATCCCCAGCGCATGGGTCACGAATTCGGTGACGATGAGCACGATCACGAAGCAGATATAGGCGGGCAGCACGTAGCGGATGAGCTCGCGGTTGCGGACCAGGAAGCCTGGCCTGATCACGGCGACCTGCGGCAGCTGCGACAAGGGGGCCACGGCGTCGGCAGCGAGGCGATGGGCGCGCACCCGCCAGCGCCGGAAGAGATCCTCCATGGTCGTGACCAGCTTCGAGCCGCGGTGGAAGCAGCGGTTGACCACGGCGAGGATCAGGACGATGCCTTCGGCGACGGTGCTGAAATAGGCTGAGATGCTGAGGATCAGCAGGATATTGACCACCAGCAGCAAACTGAAGGAGCCGAAGACCGAGCCGACGACGCCGCCGCGCCCGCCGCCGAGCAGGGTGCCGCCGATCACCACCGCGGCGAAGACCTGCAGCAGCATGGAATTGCCGACCAGAGGATCGCCCGAGGCCGTCTGCGCCGAGATGAAGACCCCCGCGGCGCCGTAGAGCAGCCCGCCGAGGACATAGGCAAAGAATTCCGTCGTCTTCACTTTGACGCCGGCGGAGCGGGCCGCCTCCTTGTCGCCGCCGATGGCGTAGAGGGCGGTGCCGAAGCGGGTCCGGCGCAGGATTCCCCAGAGGACGAAGACCACGGCGAGAATGACCAGAGGTGCCGGCAGGATATCGGGGATCGCGGTGCCGACGAAGAAACTGTCGAAATCCGGCGGCATCTGGCCGCCCGGCTTGTCCATGACCAGGAGCGTCAGCCCCTCGACGATGAACATGGTGGAGATCGTGACGACGATCGGCTGCAGGCGGACCACCGCGACGAAGAAGCCGTTGACCGCCCCCACCGCCGCGCCGATGCCGAGACCGGCGAGACCCCACATGATCTCCATGCCGAGGCTGGGCATGACCGCGGGATCGGGCTGCATATGGGTCGCCAGCACCACATTGACCAGCGAGATGACCGCGCCCACGGAAAGGTCGAAGCCCCCGGTCAGGATCACGATGGTCTCGCCGATGGCGGCGAGCGACAGCATGGTGCCGCTGACCGACATGTAGCTGATGTCGAAGAAGCCGAGCCCGCCCGGCGAGAGAAAATTGACGGCGGTAAACAGGATTACGAAGACGAGGACGGCGACGATCAGCCCCTGATGGCGCGAGAGCTGGAGCCTGAAGCGGGACTGCTGCTGGTAGGGCGCGGCGATCGCCGTCATGCCACGGGCTCCGCCGCCTTCGCGGGCTGCGGGGTGGGAGTCGTATCGCCCAGCGCGATGCGCATGATGGTGGATTCCGTGATCTGGCCGCGTTCCTCGGTAAGCTCGGCCGCGATCCGCCCGGCATAGACCACGAGGACGCGCCGGCTCATGTTGATGATCTCCGCCAGCTCCGTCGAATAGAACAGCACCGCCCCGCCGCTCCGGGCGTAATCGGCCATCAGCAGATAGATCTCATGCTTGGTCCCGACATCGACGCCGCGGGTAGGATCGTAGAGCAGCATCACGCGGCTGCCGGCCAGGAACCACTTCGCCAGCACGATCTTCTGCTGATTGCCGCCGGAGAAGGCGCTGATCGGCGCGTAGAGGGCCCGCTGATCCACCTGCACGCGGGCGAGGGCCGCGGCGACCGCCGCCGTCTCGGCCTTGGTATCGATCAGGCCATGGCGGACGAAGCGGTCGATGACCGGCAGCGAGACGTTCTTGCGGCCGTCGAGGCGCAGCGCCAGCGCCTCGACCTTGCGCTCCTCCGGCACCAGGCTGATTCCCAAGCGGGCATCGATGGCGGCGCGCGGCGAGGTCAGCTCCACCGGCCGGCCATCGACCGAGATCTGGCCGGCGCGCGGCGCGATATCGCCGAACATCGCCCGGAAGAGATCGAGCTGGCCCATGCCCTGCATCCCGACCACGCCCAGGATCTCGCCGGCATGGAGGTCGAGAGAGGCGTCCTGGATGCGGCCCGCGGAGAGATTGCGCACCGACATCCGCGGCGGGTCGGCCGGTATGCAGACGGGCTTCTCCGGGAAGGTGGCGGTGATGGAGCGGCCGATGATCAGCTCGATCACCTGCTCGTCGTTGATGGCCTTGACCGAGAAGCTGCCGACATCGCGGCCGTTGCGCAGCACCGTGAGGTTGTCGCAGAAGGCGCGCACTTCCGGCAGGCGGTGGGAGATGAAGAGGATCGTGACCCCTTCCCTCTTCAGCCGTTCGATCAGCCCGCCGAGCCAATCGATATCCCGGCCCGAGAGCGCGGAGGTCGGCTCGTCGAGCAGCAGGATGCGGGGCTTGCGGAAGACGGCACGTGCGATCTCGATCTTCTGGCGCAAGGGCAGATCGAGACGGCCGACCTCGCGGAAGGGCTCGATGCCGGTGATCCCCAGATCCTCCAGCAGGGCCGCGACCTTCTCGGCGCCCGCGCGCCCGCGCAGCAGGCCGAAGCGGTTGATGGGCTGATAAGGCAGCAGGATGTTCTCGGCCACCGAGAGATTGGGGACCTGGGTCAGCTCCTGAAAGGCGGTCTCGATCCCGGCGCGATGGGCATCGCGGGGGCCGTTGAAATGCAGCTCCTTGCCGAAGGCGGTGAGCGTGCCGGCATCGGGGCGCATGAAGCCGCTGAGCAGCTTCACCATCGTCGATTTGCCGGCACCGTTCTCGCCCAGCAGGGCGTGGACCTGGCCGGCGGTGACCTCGAAGCTCGCGCCGTCGAGCGCCACCGTCGCGCCGAAGATCTTGCGCACACCGGCAGCGGAAATCGCGGGGGTTGCCGTGGTCATTGCTTGCGAACCGGAAAGAGGCGGGCCCGGCTGGCGCCGGACCCGCCCATGGATATTACATTTCCGGCTTGCCGCCCAAGGCCGCCGCGACGCCGATCTCCGGCGTCTCCGGCGAGTAGATGGCCGCGAACCAGCCGGGGTTCTTGATCAGAGTCGGCTGGAAGGCGGAGCAGCCCTCGGACATTTCTTTCCAGGTGCCCTCCACGCAGAGCTTGCTGGTCTCGTTCGTCACGATCGGCAAGGGAAGCGGAATGAACTTCGGCACGGTCTTGCCGTCGAGGATCTCGACGATCTTCTTCAGGGCCAGCGCGCCCGAATAGGGCGGCGAGGCGTAGGAGATGCTGGGATAGCCCATCGGGCGATAATTGCCGTTGGCGCCTTCGACACCCTGCACGCTCTTCGACAGCATCTGCACGCGGTGACCGTTGGAGCCTTCACCGGCGCAGGGGATCATCTTCTCGTCGGCGATGCCGGCTTCCGCCTGCATCGACGCCGCCGTGTAGCAGCCCACCTGCAGCCAGAGGCCGTTGATGGAGTCCCACGGATGGGTGGCCAGGATCTTGGTCAGTTCCGTCCGCGCCACCGCCTGGCTCCACATGCCGACAGCCTCGGCCACGATGTGGATGTCAGGATATTTGGCGAAGACCGCCTTTGCCGCCGCCGTGCGCTGGGTATCGACCGAGGTGCCCGGAACGCCGGTGAGCACGACGATATTGCCCTTGCCGCCCATCGCCTTGGCCAGCCATTCCGCCGTCACGCGGCCGGCTTCGGTCTGGTCGATATGGATGTTGTAGGCGCAGGGCTCGGTGATCTCGGCGTCATAGGCATAGACGATGACGCCCTTGTTGCAGGCGTTCTTCACGACTTGGTTCAGCGCCGTGGGCGAGATCGGGAAAACGACGATGCCCTTCGCCCCGGCCTGAACCATGGCGTTGATCTGCTGAATCTGGCGCTCGGCACTGGGTCCGGCGACCTGAGTCTCGAGCGTGACCTTGTCCTTGAGGCCCGCCGATTCCGCCATCGCCTTCACGTTATTGGCGGACTCGGTCTGCCAATCATTGCCGACGTAGCTCATGCTCAGATAGATCTTGTATTTGTCTGCGGCCTTCGGCGCCGAGGGCATGGCGACCAGGCCGGCCGCCAGAACGCCCAATGCGGCGACCGCCCCAACAGCGGTAAGCCTCTTCGATTTCCGATTCATGGTTCCTCCTCTGCTTCCGTTTGTTTGATCAGCGGCTTGCCGGACTGGCTGGAACCTCGGAAGCCCCCTTCCCAGCCAACGCACCGACGGCCTTTCGTTTATTGGGCTCGTTGAGCCTAATCTTTTGCTCTTGGCGTCGCAAATATCACTGTAGGTGGCCCTGCATTCGTATGCAAGGTTTTTTGGCGATACGAGTTTAGCCAACGCGCCCAATCGTTTATCCGCAGATCGCCGGTCGGGGCTGAACGCCTCGCCCGTGCTCTGCGCAGTACCCGTGTAATCGCTTGCACGGGTTCCCTCACGCCCGCCGTGGCTCAGACCCGGCATCGGTGGCGCTCCAGACAAAGCCCGAGCACCTCGTCGATGGGCCGGGCCCACCAGCGCTCGGAAAAGAGTTCGACTTCGGCATAACCGGCGAAGCCCGCCGCCTCCATCCAGCGACGGATGACGGGGATGTCGATGATGCCATCGCCCATCATGCCGCGGTCGTTCAGCAGATGGTTGGTCGGCACCAGCCAGTCGCAGACCTGAAAGGAGAGCAGCCGGCGCGCGCCGGCGCGCTGGATCTGGCTCTCGAGCTCGGGATCCCACCAGCAGTGATAGACATCCACCACCACGCCCAGCGCGCCGCTTCGATCGGGATCCAGGGCATCGCAGATATCGAGGGCTTGCCTCAGGGTGCTGATGCAGCCGCGGTCGGCGGCCAGCATGGGATGCAAGGGCTCGAGCGCCAGCGGCATGCCCATCTCGCGCGCGCGGCGCAGGAGTTCGCCCAGTTCCTCGACCACCATGGCACGCGCCCCAGCGATATCCTTGCTCGCTTCGCTCCCGGGGCGGGAGAATTGCGGCAAGCCGCCCGGCACGATGACGAGGCAGGGCGCGCCAAGCGTGACCGCCTCCTCGAGGGCGCGGCTGTTGTCCTCGCGCGCCGCGGGGCGCTGGGCGCGATCGGCGACCATCATGCCGCCGCGGCAATAGCCGGAGAGAACGAAGCCCGCATCGCGGATGAGACGCGCGGCGCGCTCCAGCCCCAAAGCCGCGACCTGATGGCGCCAGATGGCGAGAGCGGGGATGCCATGACGGGCGGCGGCTTCGGTGATTGTCGGCAGATCGCCTTGGCGATCGACGGTCATTGTATTCAGGGAGAGCCATTCCGGGCCTGTGGAGAAATCCCTCATGCGGGACTTCTTCACCGCGGCATCGGCCGGCAGCACAGCCTCCTCGGTCGTCGCAGGGCCCAGCAGAAAGCCGAGGAAGAGATCCGCCTGGCCCTCCACCATGGCGGATCCCGCGACGAGAGGCTTGCCATGCGCCCGTGCCAGAGCCGCGAGACGCGATTCCTGGGCGGCGATCACGATATCCACGACGGCGCCGCATTGGGCGACGACCTCGTCCGGCACCGGCGAAAGATCATCGGCGGCCATCCCCAGCGGCGAGGCATTGACCACGAGATCGAAGCGGCCGCGGCTGTCGACGCCGGCGGAGATCGGGCAGGCGGGCGCCCGAGCCTGAAGCCGCGCGACGAAGGCCGCGGTCTTGGCGGCCTCGGGATCGTCGATGATCAGCGCCGCCGCTCCCTCATCGACGATGCGCGCCGCGATCGCCCGGCCAGCACCACCGCAGCCCTTCAGCAACACGCGCCGGCCGGCGACACCGATGCCAGCGCGCCGCAGGGCACGGGAGAAGCCGAAGCCGTCGAAATTGGCCCCGATCCAACGGCCGGCTTCGGCCCGCACGCAATTGCAGGAACCGGTGAGAGCGACCAGCGGCGTGCGGCGGTCGAGCTCCGCCGCGATGGCCTGCTTCAGGGGCGTCGTCACCACGAGACCCGCCACCTCCCCCGCCTGCTTCGCCGCCTTGGCATAGGCAGGAAGCTCGCGCAGCAGCAGCTCCTTGAGGCGCATCCGCCGCTCGTCCCCGCGCGCGGCCAGCATCGCGTTCAGCAATCCCGGCGTTCTGACATGGGAAAGAGGCGAGCCGATCATCTCGAAGCGCTGCATCGGCTAGCCCGCCGGCAGGGCCTGCAGATATTCGTCGTAGCGGCGGCTGACCGCCGCCGCCGCCGCGTCGCCGTCATGCACCAGCACGCGGTAGCGCAGCAGCATGGTTTCGCCCTGGCGGATATCGCGCCGCTCCGTCCGGAAGGGACCGACGGTCACCACCCCCCAATCCGCGACGAACCAATAGGGGTCGGCATGATCGCGGGGATCGGGGAAGACGGCGATGCCGGCCTGATGTCCGCCGCCCACAGGTCCGGAATAGTCGATCCAGCGGGCGCCATGGCCGCTGATGCCCGTGCCGCCCTTGTGGCCCCGATCATCCTGGAGCGTACCCCCGGCGGTGACCGCCATGGATTCGGCGACGCGAACGCTGAAGAAAGCGTGGCGCGTCGGGCCCAAGGAGAGATCCCAGGCGGCGGCCGAGAGATGGGACTGGACATCGATCACATAGGAATCGGCACCGGCGCTGATGTCGAGGATCCGGGTCTCGCGCGCCGCCAGCCGCCCGTCATCGGCGGCCCATTCGACGGGCCCCCGCCATTCGATGCTCTGGGTGATGCGGAATCTTCCCGGCCCCAGTCCCTCGCCGCTGGCGGCGGTTTGCAGGATGCGGCCGGGGGCACGGCCCTGGAAGGTCTCGTCGAGATAGAAATTATAGGTGTATTCCTCGCGCCGCCCATCGGCCGCCGGCATCCAGCAGTGCAGATGATCCGAGGCGATCCAGAAGGAATTGTGATGGGGATGGTCGGCCGGGGATTCCGAGGTCACGGCAAATCCGGCTGGGGTATAGAGCGGGAAGAGATAGGGCCGGTAGCGCCCCTGGGTCAGGCTGAAGACGGCTTTGCCGCCATGGCGCAGCGTGCGCCGCTCCGTCTTCGCCCAGGCCCCCTGGGGCAAGGCGATGGGATCTTCGGCGAGCGAAAACTGCTCCGTCATGGCCCGCCTCGCGCCTCCTCCGGATTTGACAGCTTTGACATCTGGGTATCATGACAGGCGCCGCCGTGCAATCGATTACTCGCCCGGACCGCCACGCCTGGATCTATCGGACCCGGGGCGGCGCCGTCGAGCGGCGCAGGATCAGGTTCGTCTCCAGCGGGTAATGTGCCGCATGGGGCTGGCCGCCGATCCGGGCGATCAGCAGCTCGCCGGCGCGCCGCCCCATCTCGGCGGCGGGCACCCGAATGGTGGTCAAGGGCGGGCGAAGATGGGCGGCGAATTCGAGATCGTCGAATCCGGCGATCGACACTTGCTGGGGAACGGCCACGCCCATGCTGTCGCATTCGATGAGGGCGCCGAAGGCCAGCACATCGCTGCCGCAGATGATCGCCGTCGGTCCTGGGGTGGTGCCCAGGATCCGCCGCAGCCCCTCGCGGCCACCCTCGATGCTGTAGGGCTCCTCGACGACGACGGGCGCGGATGTCGCGATGCGGCGCGCGGCGATGGCGTCGAGCGCGCCGGCGACGCGATCCTTCACCCGGTCGTTGTCCTTCTGGAAGCCGACCATGATGGCGAAGTCGCGATGGCCGAGATCGATGAGATAGTCGACGATCTGGCGCGAGGCCGCGCGATTGTCGAAACCCACGGAAGCATGCGGGCTGTCGGGCTTGTAGGTGTAGGTATTGACGAAGGGAATGCCGTTGGTCTCGAGCGCGGTATAGAGCGCGGTGCTATGGGTATGGCCGACCAGGACGATGCCCTCGGCACCCCGCTCCACCAGCAGGCGGGCCTGGCGCAGCTCCTGTTCGATCTGGAAGCCTGAGGTGGTGACCAGCAGGGAATAGCCATGCTCGCTGGTGCAGGCCTGGAGCGCGCTCAGGAGATGGGCGTAGATGGCATGATCCAGGGTCGGGATGATGGCGCCGATGGTCCGGGTCCGGCGCGAGCGCAAAGCGCGGGCCGCCCCGTTGCGTAGATATCCCAGTTCCTCGATGGCGGCATCGACACGCTTGCGCGCGGCCGGGTCGACACGATCGGGCTTGTTCAGGACCCGCGACACCGTCGCCGCCGAGCAGCCGGCGCGTTTGGCGACATCGCTGAGGCGCACGATGGAAGGATCTCGCGGCCGGCCCGTTTTCTGTCGCCCCATCACCCCAATATCCCCCGCCGCGCATGCCCGTCAAGCGAGGCCGGCCCGCCGGTGGCGCCAGCGCACCGGTTGACAGCCCCGGCGCTTTTCGTGTAATCGATTTCTTAGGCCGTGCGACGCCCGAGGGATCGCGATCCCCGGCTTGCGCTTCGCGACGGCGGGAGGAGGACGCTTGGGCGATCGTAGAGTTGCGCTGATCACGGGCGCGCGCCGGGGTATCGGCCGGGCCACGGCCATTGCCCTCGCCGAGGCGGGCTTCGATACGGCAATCAACGACATCGAGCGCGACGGCGATGGCGACGCCACCGTCGCCGCGCTGGCCGAGCGCGGGGCGCGGGTCAAATTCATCACCGCCGATATCGGCGACATCGACAGCCATGATGCGATGTTGGACGAGGTCTATGGGACCTTCGGGCGCTTGGACTGCCTGGTGAACAATGCCGGCGTCCAGCTCGCCAATCGGGTCGATCTCCTGGAGACCGAGGTCAGCGAGTTCGACCGAATGATCCGGGTCAATCTCCGCGGCACCTTCTTCCTGACCCGCGCCGTGGCCAAGCGCATGATCGCCGAGAGCGCGGACCGCCCGGGGCGCAGCATCGTGACCATCACCTCGGCCAATGCCCTCATGATCTCACCGGAGAAGGGCGGCTATTGCGTGGCCAAGGCCGGGCTCTCCATGGCGACGCAGCTCTTCGCCGTCCGGCTGGCGGAGCATGCCATCCCCGTCTTCGAGATCCGGCCCGGCCTCATCATCACCGAGATGTCGGCGCCGGTGCGCCAGCGCTATGGCGAGTTGATCGAGAAGGGCAGCCTGACGCCGATCCGGCGCTGGGGCATGCCGGAGGAAGTGGGCAAGACCGTCGTCAGCCTCGCCACCGGCGCCTTGCCCTATACCATCGGACAGGTCATCAACGTCGACGGCGGCTTGCTGGCGTTTCGCCTGTGAGCCCGCTTTGCCGGTTGGGAAGGAGTAGGCATGAAGCTGGTTAGCTTCACGGTGGCGGGCCGCAGCTCCTGGGGCGTGGCCACCGAGACGGGCGTGATCGATATGGGCCGCCGGCTGGGCGGCAAATACCCCTCGCTGCGCGCCCTGCTGGCCGGCGATGGCCTGGGTGCCGTCGCCGAGGCTGCAAGAAACGCCAAACAGGACCACGCCTTCGCCG
The DNA here is from genome assembly GCA_963757155.1 of uncultured Alphaproteobacteria bacterium. Taxonomy (GTDB): domain Bacteria; phylum Pseudomonadota; class Alphaproteobacteria; order Dongiales; family Dongiaceae; genus DASXQK01. The sequence continues at coordinate 71,857 of CAVWQS010000040.1, read as the reverse complement.
AGATCAGGCTGCTGCCGCCCATCCCCGATCCCGACAAGATCATCTGCCTCGGCAACAACTACCGCGCCCATGTGCTGGAGGGCGGCAACAAGATCCCCGAGCATCCCCAGCTCTTCATCCGCCTCGCCAATAGCCTGGTGGGGCATGAGGCGCCGATCATCGTGCCGAAGATCTCCCATGAGCTGGATTACGAGGTGGAGCTCGCGGTCGTCATCGGCCGGGGCGGGCGGCATATCGCCAAGGCCCGGGCGCTGGAGCATGTCGCGGGCTATACCTGCTTCCACGACGCCTCGGTGCGCGATATCCAGCTGACGCATTGCCTCGATGCCGGCAAGAATTTCCTCGGCACCGGCCCCTGCGGCCCCTGGCTGGTCACCCGCGACGAGATCGCCGATCCCGGCAAGCTCACCTTGAAGACGCGGCTCAACGGCAAGGAGCTGCAGAACGGCAACAGCAGCGACCTCATCTTCGATATCCCGACCTTGATCGCCTATATCTCCGGATTCACGCCGCTGGTCCCCGGCGACATCATCTCCACCGGGACGCCCCAAGGCGTCGGCTTCACCCGCAAGCCGCCGATCTGGCTGAAGCCCGGCGATATCGTGGAGATCGAGGTCGAGGGGATCGGCGTGCTGCGCAACCCCGTGATCGCCGAGGCGGATCTGACATCATGACCGCAGCCGGCCCTCTCTATCTCGGCGTCGATATCGGCGGCACCTTCACCGATCTGGTCATGGTGGACAGCGCCGGGCGGATCAGCACCTCCAAGGCGCTCACCACCCCCGGCGAGCTGGAGACCGGCGTGCTCAACGCCATCGCGCTCGCCGCCGAGGCCAATGGCCTGGCGCCGGACGAGCTTCTGGGACGGGTCGCCGTCTTCGGCCATGGCACGACGCAAGCCACCAATGCCCTGATCGAGCGCGACGGTGCGCGCACCGGTCTGATCACCACCCGGGGCTTCGGCGATACCATCGGGCTGCAGCGCCTGCTGGGCTTCACCGCCGGCCTCTCGGTCGATCAGCTCGGCTGGTACAGCAAGCGCCGCTATCCCGATCCCATCGTCCCGCGCGAGCTGCGCCGCGAGGTGCCTGAGCGCGTCGATCACGCCGGGCGCATCCTGCTGCCCCTGGACGAGGAGTCCGTGCGAAGGGCGGTAGAGGAGCTCTCGGCGGCCGGAGTCGAGACCTTCGCCGTGGCTTTGCTCTGGTCCTTCCGCAACCCGGCCCATGAGCAGCGCATCGGCGCGATCATCCGCGAGCAGCGGCCCGATGCCTATGTCAGCCTCTCCTGCGAGGTCTCGCCGGTCATCGGCGAATATGAGCGGACGGCGACCACCGCCCTCAACAGCTATCTCGCCCTCAAGGTCGTGAGCTATCTCGACGAGGTCGAGACCGTGCTGCGCAAGCGCGGCTTTACCGGCAAATTCTACATCCTCAACAGCGCCGGCGGGGTCATGCCGGCCCAGGAAGCGGCGCGCCGGCCCGTGCTGCTGGTGGCGAGCGGGCCGACCGGCGGCGTGCTAGGCTCCCTCCAGCTCGCCAAGACCCTGGGCCATCGCAATGTGATCACCACCGACATGGGCGGCACCAGCTTCGACGTCTCCATCATCGTCGACGACAAGCCCCTCGTCTCGGGGACCCACGAGGCCGGCGGCTATCACCTGAACACGCCCATGATCGACATCCGCGCCGTGGGCGCGGGCGGCGGCTCCATCGCGCGGGTCGAGAGCGGCCTGCTGCGCGTCGGGCCGGAGAGCGCCGGCGCCAAGCCGGGGCCCGCCTGCTACGGCCGCGGCGGCACGCTTGCCACGGTGACCGATGCCGATGTGGTGCTGGGCATCATCTCGCCGGACAATTTCCTCGGCGGGCGCATGAAGCTCGATGCCGAGGCCGCCCGCACCGCCATCCGCACGCAAATCGCCGAGCCGCTCGGCCTCAGCGTCGAGCAGGCGGCGGCCGGCATCGTGCGCGTGGTCGATGCCCATATGGCCGACACATTGCGCGAGGTCTCCATCGGGCGTGGCTATGATCCGCGCGATTTCGTGATCTTCGCCTATGGCGGGGCCGGCCCGGCACATTGCTCGGGCTTCGGGGCCGAGCTGCGCGCGCGCCGCATCATCATCCCCGCCACCAGCATGGCCCATTCGGCCTATGGGGCGCTCGCCTCCGACATCCATCAGTCCAGCGAGCGCTCGCTGCTGATGCGGGGCGGCGGCGGCAGTCGCGATCTCTGGGAAGGGATCGACGCGGTGGTGGTGGCGGAGATCTTCGAGACCCTCGACAAGCAATGCCTGGCCGCCATCGAGAAGGCCGGCATTCCCGTGGCGGAAGCCCAGGTCGAGCGCAGCATCGACATGCGCTACCGCCGCCAGACCCATGACCTCATGGTCGTCTTCCCCGCAGGGCCTGTGACGCCAGCGAGCGTGCGCGCCGGGGTCGAGCGCTTCCAGTCCGACTACGAGGCGAATTACGGCCGCGGCTCCGGCTTCCGCGAGGCCGGCGTCGAGCTCAGCACCTTCCGCGTCCAGGCGACGGGACGGCCGCGCAAGCCCGAGCTCAGCTGGTCGGGTGCGGGGACGGTGCCGCAACCGGCGAAGCGCCCGCTGTTCGAGCCGCTGCTCGAGCGCTGGATGACCGTCGAGGTCTGGCAATGGCTCGAGCTGCCGATCGGCCATCGGATTCCGGGACCCGCCGTGATCGAGCATCCCGAGACAACGGTCTATGTCGGCGCGGGCCAGACCGCGGTCCTCGATTCCCTCGGCAATCTCTCCATCGATCTCACGGAGGCGAGCGCATGACGCCGACATCCATGACGGAAATCAAAACCGGGCCGGCGGGCATCGATCCCATCACCTTCGAGGTGATCCGCCACAAGCTGCAGGCCATCACCGAGGAGCAGGCGATCACCCTGAAGCGCGTCTCGGGCTCGCCCGTCGTGACCGAGGCCACCGACTTCAATAATGGCCTCTATCTCGCCGACGGCTCGATCGTCACCATGGGGCCGCAGGTGATCTTCCACACCGGCACCATGTCGACGGTAATCCGCAACATCATCAAGGATTTCGCGCCCCGGGACGACATCCATGAAGGGGACATGTTCATCCTGAACGATCCCTATCGCGGCGCCATCCATCAGCCCGATGTCTCCATCGTGGCCCCCATCTTCCATGAGGGGCGGCATATCGCCTGGGCCGGCACCTGCGCCCATCAGCTCGATGTCGGCGGCATGAGCTTCGGCAGCTGGGCCTATGCAGCGACCGATGTGCAGCAGGAGGCGATGCTGCTGACCGGCATGAAGCTGGTCGAGGGCGGCAAGCTGCGCGAAGACCTCTGGCAGATGATCATGAGCATGACGCGCCTGCCCAATTACCTCGGCCTCGACTTCAAGGGCATGATCGCCGCCAACAACGTCGCGATCCTGCGCATGGGCGAGCTCTTCCAGCGCTATGGCGTCGGCACGGTCGAAGCGGTGATGGGGGCGGAGATCGACGCCTCGGAGCGGCGGATGCGCGAACGGCTGCGCCAGATCCCCGACGGCATCTACCGCGCCCGGGACTACATCGACCATGACGGCCATACCAACAAGCTCTACGAGGTCTGCCTCGCCGTCCATAAGACGGGCGACGAGATCGTCTTCGATCTCGAAGGCACCTCGCTTCAGGCGCCGGGATTCATCAACTGCACCTGGTCCGGCATGAAGGGCGCGCTCTTCACCGGGCTGCTGCCGATCCTGGCGCCGGACATCCGCTGGAACGAAGGCGTGCTGCGCACCGTTACCATCCGCGCGCCCGAGGGCATCCTCTGCAACGCCAAATGGCCGGCGCCGGTCTCCGGCGCCACGGTCTGCGCCGTCTGGATCGTGATGAATGTCGCGGTCGCCGCCCTCTCGCGCATGGTGAGCTGCGCGCCGGCCATGATCCGCGAGGCCCAGGCCGTGACCAAGGGCCAGATGTCGGTGCTGACTTTGGCCGGCAAGAACCGCGACGGGGAATCCTACGGCACGCTGCTGCTGGATTCCATGGCCGGGGGCGGCGGCGCCTCGGTCGATCTCGACGGGCTCGACGGCTCGGGGGATTACGATGTGCCGCGCCCGGCGATCGCCAATGTCGAGGCCAATGAATCCTCCGGGCCCCTGCTCTATCTCTTCCGCTCCTTCGTCCCGGACACCGCCGGGCCGGGGCGCACCCGCGGGGGTGCCACCACCGGCCTCGCTTTGCTGCCCTATGACGTCGAGGGCCTCAACGCCATGGTGATCGGCCATGGGGTGGAGGTGCCGAATTCCGTGGGCCTCCATGGCGGCATGCCCGGCGCCTGCGCCACCCATATGCTGCGGCGCTCCAACCAGGACGTCTCGAGCCTGCTCGGCCGCTACTACGATGCTGCCAGCATCATGGCCGACAGCCAGACCCAGGATCTCGGCGCCAAACCCGGCGGCTTCCGCATCGGCCCCGGCGATGTCTTCGCCTATACCTTCCAGGGCGGCGGCGGCTATGGCGATCCACTGCAACGCGATCCGTTGCGGGTCGCGCGGGATGTGGCGGACGGCTATGTCACGACGCGCTGGGCGGCCGATCTCTATGGCGTGGTGCTGGGCGCGGATGGGGCGCCCGATCTGGCTGCGACCACGGTCAAGCGGCAGGCGATCCGGAAGCTCCGCCTGGGCGGGACGGCCCCCAAATCTCCGGCGCCCGCGTCCAAAAATGCGCTGCCGCTGGATCTCGCGATCTCGGCCGACCGGCATTTCCATTGCGCCTGCGGCGCCGATCTCGGCTCCGTCGAAGCGAATTGGAAAGACAAGGCCGCGAGCCGACCGGTGACGCCGGAAAGCTGCGGGCCGCATATCCGCCTGCATGAAGACCTGCAGCTCCAGGAGTTCTCCTGCCCGGATTGCGCGACTTTGCTGGAGCTCGAGGTTTCCCGCAAGGACGAGCAGCCGCTGTGGACAATGAAGCTGGCGTCGTAGGGCGGGGCTCGCTCGCTTCCTCGATCGACCTCGCCCCCTTTCTCCTTAACCCCCTCGCCCCCCGATAGGGGGGAGAGGGTCGGGGTGAGGGGGCGCGAGTTGCAGTGCGTCACTGGTCGCCGGAAGACGCTTCGTTTCGACGTCATCACTGAGGTCAGCGAAGCGGAGACACCCCCTCACCCCAGCCCTCTCCCCCCTTCGGGGGGCGAGGGGGCAAAAGAGAGCGGGGGGCGAGGGGGCAAGAGAGAACGGGGCGAGGGGGCTAAAGAGAGAGGGGGGCGAGGGGGATAGAAGAATGGGGGGCGAGGAGAACAACTTAGATTAGCCCACCCTCGACCGCGCCCCATCCGCCAGGCAGATCTCCGAGATCCGCAAGCCCTCCTTGCTGATCCGCGAGGGAAAGCGGTCCTTCAACCGCTCCTCGTGGATGGGAATCACCCGCCGCGTCTCATTGCCGACCAGCTTGACCATTTCTTCCGTGGTGAAGAGCAAATTGGTCTGGCTGCCGACCGCCAGGCCGATGGGGATGTACATCCGGTCCGGCGCGCCGCCGGCGCCGGAATCGCCGAGGTTCTCGAATTTGTAGACGAGGTCGCCGGCCAGGACCCAGCAATCCTCAGACCCCTCGCGCCCGTCATTGCGCACCGCCACCCACATGGAGCCATAGGTGTGGGTATCCAGGGCGGCATGCAGGTCGATGCCGGGCAGCACGTCCTGCTTCGTGCCGTCGACGCAGACCAGGCGCTTCTGCCGGGCGAGATCGACGCCGCGCAGGATGTCGCCGGTGTCGATACCCGTCAGCACCCATTGCAGCCGGTCCGGCAAGGACATGGCCCAGACCCATTTCGAGATCTCGCGCTCCTGGATGTAGAAGGTGGCCTTGGGGAAATCGCCGACATTGCCGAAATGATCGAAATGGGCGTGGGAGATGAATACCGAATCCACATCCTCCGGCGTCAGCCCGACTTCGGCCAAAACCGCCCGGGGTGAGCGCCAATTGTCGAGCGCCAGCGAGTCGGCGATCTCCTTGCCATAGTCCTTGTTGTTGTAGCCGACATCCACCATCGCCACATGGCCGTTCCCCTGGATGACCGTGTAGCAATAGGGCAGCCGCACATGGCCCTCGTTATGGGCGCCGTAGAGCACGCCGCTCTTGTGGAATTTCTTGGCATAGGCGTATTCCAGCACCCAGATCGAATATTGCGCCATCGCTCCCCTCCCCTAGGTTTTTGTTTTCTCAGTGGCCGCGGCAGCAGGCCTCGCTCATATCGATCATGACGAGGCCCGCCCGCGGGTCGGCCGCCGATTGCAGCAGGCGATAGCCATGCTTCAGATGCCGCGCGGCGACGTCCGTGGCGCCCGACATCGAGGCCGCCGACCGACATCGCCACCAGCGCCTGGCCGACATGACGCGCGGCATGGCGCAGCCGGTCGGCGTGGCCGGCAAGATTGCCCGGCCCCTGTAGACGCGCTGCCGCTTCTTCCGTCTCGGCCCATTGCGAGCGCGCGGCGGCGAGGCCGGCCAGACCCGGCGCATTGCGGAGCGTCTTCGTCTCCGCAGAGAATCAGCAGGCCGGAGAGCTGGCCGATCAGGCGGCGCAAGGCGTTGAAGACCGTCTCGGCCTCGATCACATAGGCGACGGCCGCATCGCTCTCCTCCAGCAAAGCCGCGTGGTCATGCGCCATGGCTCTCCCCTCTTTCAGTCGGCGGTCCAGCCGCCGTCGATCACCAGCGACGCCCCGGTCATCAGCGAGGAGGCATCGCTGGCGAGAAAGACGATGGCGCCCAGCAGATCGTCCACCTGCCCCACCCGTCCCAGCTTGATCTTCGAGAGCACGGCGGCCTTGAACTCGGGCTCGACCAAATAGCGGCTGGCCAGCGAGGTCTCGATGAAGGTGGGGCCGATCGTATTGACTCGGATCCCATAGGGCGCCAGATCCACGGCCATGGCCTTGGTCATGCCCTCCATCGCCCATTTCGAGGCGCAATAGACCGAGCGGATCGCAGCACCGACATGACCCATCTGGGAGGACATGTTGATGATGGAGCCCTTCTCGCCGCTCGCCGCCAGCCCGCGCGCCACGGCCTGGGCCATGAAGAAGGCGGCGCGCAGATTGAGGTTCATGACGAGATCGAAATCTTCCACCTTTACCTCGAGAAAGGGCGAGGTGCGGTTAGTGCCGGCATTGTTGACCAGCACATGGAAGGGCGGTCGCGCGGCGATGGCCGCTGCCGAAGCCACGAGATCGGTGACGTCGAGGACGAGGGTATCGGCCTTGCCGCCTTTGACGCGGATCGAAGCGGCCGCCGCTTCGATCTCCGCCGCCGTACGCGAAACCAGTGTCACCTCGGCGCCCATTTCGGCCAGCGCCTCAGCCGCGCCGAGGCCAATGCCCCGGCCCGCGCCCGTCACCAGCGCGCGCCTGCCATCGAGGCGGAAGCTCTGCATCAGCGCGCCGGATGAAGTCATGTCTGTGGCCTCTTGTTGCGCGTTGCCGCGCGAGTTTTATGGCCACCCCCACCCCGGCCCTCCCCCCTCAAAGCGCGGGCCTGACGGCCCGCAGGGGGAGGGGGAAGAAAGAACGAAACCTCCGCAGGGAATAGAGAATGGTGATCGAAAAGACTCATCTTTCCACCCTAATGATGGATCAGCCGGCCGCCGTTCACGTCGAGCACGGTGCCGGTGATGTAGCTCGCGAGATCGGAGACGAGGAAGAGGCAGGCTTTGGCGACGTCGTCGGCGCTGCCCAGCCGGCCGAGCGGAATATTCGAGATGATGACGCTGCGCATGCTCTCGGTCATCTTGCCCTGGAAGATGTCCGTGTCGATGGTCCCCGGCGAAATCGCATTGACCCGGATGCCGTCGGGGCCGAGCTCGCGGGCCATGGATTTGGCCAGGCTCTGCACCGCCCCCTTGGAGGCGGAATAATGCGGGCCGCCGAAGAGCCCCCCGCCGCGCTGGGCGGCGATGGAGCCGACGGTGACGATATTCCCCTGCTTGCGCGAGCGGAAATGCGGCACCACGGCCTGGCACATGTTGAAGGTGCCGCGCAGATTGACGTTCATCACCAGATCGTAATTCGCCGGCGTTACCTCCATCAGCTTGTCGGGCTGGCTGACCCCGGCATAGTTGACGAGGATGTCGATCTGGCCGAAATCGGCGAGGATGCGGTCGATCACCGCCTGGCATTGCGCGGCCTCGGCGACGTCGCAGCCATAACCGCGATGCGCCTTGCCGATATCTGCGGCCGCGGCCTCGGATTGCGCGGCGTCGAGATCGAGCAAAGCGACGCGGGCGCCATGCTCGGCGAAGCGTTGCGCCGTCGCCTTGCCGATGCCGCGTTTCGAGGCGGCACCGGTGATGACCGCGACCTTGCCTTCAAGCAGCAGGGACATGAGCTTCGCCTTTCATCGCGGCGCCACGGCGGTGGCATAAGGGACATTGCGTCCGCCATAGCGGCGCACGCGGATATTGGCCTGCTCGGCATGGCCGGCGAATCCCTCCAGCATGCAGAGGCGCGAGCAGCGCTCGCCGATCATGGTCGTGGCCTCGTCGGTCAGCACGCGCTGATAGGTGCAGGTCTTCAGGAATTTGCCGACCCAGAGCCCGCCGGTGTAGCGCGCCGCCGTCTTGGTCGGCAAAGTGTGATTGGTGCCGATCACCTTGTCGCCATAGGAGACATTGGTCCGCGGCCCCAGGAAGAGGGCGCCGTAGTTCGTCATGTTCTCCAGGAAGTAATCGGGATTGCGGGTCATGACCTGGACATGCTCGGAGGCGATGCGGTCGGCCTCGCGCACCATCTCCGCCTCGTCCTCGCAGAGCAGCACCTCGCCATAGTCGCGCCAGGCGACGCCGGCGATCTCGGCGGTGGGGAGGATGGTGAGCAGGCGCCCCACCTCTTTGATGGTCTCGCGCGCCAGTTTCTCGGAGGTGGTGATCAGTACGGCCGGCGAGCTCGGCCCATGCTCCGCCTGGCCCAGCAGATCGGTGGCGCAGAGCTCGGCATCGACGCTGTCGTCGGCGATGACCATGGTCTCGGTCGGGCCGGCGAAGAGATCGATCCCGACCCGACCATAGAGCTGGCGCTTGGCCTCGGCGACATAGGCATTGCCGGGGCCGACCAGCATGTCGACGGCGGTCATGCTCTCTGTCCCCAGCGCCATGGCGCCGACGGCCTGGATGCCGCCCAGACAATAGATCTCGTCCGCGCCGGCGAGATGCTGCGCCGCGACGATGGCCGGCGCCGGACGGCCGTGATAGGGCGGGGCGCAGGTCTTCACATGGGGTACCCCCGCCACCTTGGCGGTGATGACCGACATATGGGCCGAGGCCAGCAGCGGATATTTCCCGCCCGGCACATAGCAGCCCACGGAATTCACCGGGATGTTCTTATGGCCGAGGATGATGCCCGGCAAAGTCTCGACCTCGAGATCGAGCAGGCAGGCCTTCTGCTTCTCGGCGAAATTGCGCACCTGGGCCTGGGCGAAGCGGATGTCGTCGATATCCTGGGCCGTGAGCTCGGCGAGGCAGCCCTTGATCTCCGCATCGGTCAGGCGGAAATCCTCGCGGCTCCAATTGTCGAATTTCTGGGAGAGCTCCCGCACCGCCTTATCGCCGCGCGCAGCGATATCGGCCAGGATTCCCTCGACGACGGCACGGACCTTGGCATCGTCCTCGGCGGCCGTCGCCCTGCGTTGGCCTTCCTTCAGCTTTTTCATCTCGAAGTTCCTTCCGGGTCGTAGAGGGTGACGATGGCGGCCACATCGGCCTCGCCATCGCCGCGGTCGATCAGACGCTGATATTGCTGCAGCGCCTGGTTCAGCATGGGGGTCGGCAGCTCTGAGGCCTCCGCTAGCTTCCGGACCATGGTCATGTCCTTGGCGAGCTGGCGGGCATAGGCGCGCAAGCCGAAGTCGCGCGCGACCATGCGGGGGTAGAGCTGGCGCAGCAGAACGCCATCGGCATGGGCGCCGGCGACGCAGGCCGGAATCATCGCAGCATCGATGCCGCTGGATTGCGCGAGCTTCGCCGCCTCGGCCAGGACGACATGCAGGCTGCCGACGATGAGCTGGGCCACCATCTTGGCGGCAAGCCCGCTGCCGGTGGGGCCGAGATGGTTGAAGGTTTGGGCCAGATCGGCGAAGAGCGGCCGGAGGCGCTCGATGTCGCCGGCCTCGCCCCCGGCCATGACAGCGAGCGTGCCATCGCCGGAGGCCGCGGGCCCGCCGGAGACGGGCGCGTCGACCCAGCTGCAGCCGGTTGCGGCCTTCAAGCGGCGGGCGAAATCCCGGCAGGCCTCGACCTCGATGGTGGAGAAATCCACCAGGATCTGCGGCGGTGTCATGCGGGTCGCAAGACCATCGGGGCCGAAGACGGCCGCTTCCACCGCCTGGGTCGTGGGGAGATTGAGAGCGACGACATCGGCGCCCGCGGCCGCATCGGCCGGCGAGGTCGCGGGCCGAACGCCACCGACCGCCGCGGCCGCTGTCTTCGCCGCGACGATGTCGAAGACCCGGAGCGCATAGCCGCGGGCATGCAGGTGCCGGACCATGGGCCCGCCCATGAGCCCGAGGCCGAGATAGCCGATCGCTCTAGGCGCCGATGGCGTAGAAGCGGATGGCGTTGTCATGGAACATCTTCTTGCGCTCCTCCGCGGAGAAGCCGGCGGTGATGGCCTTGTAGCCGCCGAAGATCTCATCGAGGCTGCCGCAGACGCTGTCGACCGGGAAGTTGCTGGCGAACATGCAGCGCTCCGGGCCGAAGAGATCGATGATGGTGAGCACGATCTCGCGGTTGCGCTCGACCGTCCAGGGAGCACCGGGAACGCCGATGCCCGAGATCTTCGCCGCCACATTGGGCGCCTGGGCGAGGCCGGCCATCTGCTTCTTCCAGGCCTCGATGCCCTCGCGGCTGCGGTCCGCGGGCAAACCCGAATGGAGCAGGATGATCTGGGTATCGGGAAAAGCGCCGGCCAGATCCACCGCCTCATGCAGATGCCACCAGGGCGTCTGGAGATCGAAGCGCAGGCCCAGCGGCTTCAGCCGCGCGAAGCCCTGACGCCAGAGCGGATCCATCATGCTGCCCGGCCGCCCATCGCGGGGCGAGGCATTGGCGCGGGGCTTCTGGCGCACGCCGCGCACGAAGGGGAATTTCGCATGGCGCTCCAGCACGCGCGCCACATCGGCGCGATCGAGCCAAGCCTGGGCCACGGCGACATCGGGCGAGCCGGTTTCCTTGCGCAGCTCGGCGATGAATTCCATCTCGCCGATGGGATCCTTCGGATCCCATTCCGCCTCGAGATAGACCGTCGTCACGATGTTATGGCCATGGCGGCGGGCATCGGCCAGATGCTCGGCGGGATAATAGGGCCGGCGGATGGCGGAATAATCGCCGTAGCGGAAGGGGATCATCGGCTCGTCGTTGAGCCAGGGATAGTAATGCTTGGTCGGATCCCAGAAATGGACATGGGCGTCCACCATGGGGAGGTCGTCCGGCTTTATGTCGGGTGCCATGCGGTGAGCTGCCTCCTCCGAGAACGTTCTCAGAGAACGTTTACAATTTCGTCCGAGGCTATTAGCCTCATCCCCGCGCGTCAACAGTCTCGATGGAGCGATGAGCGCCAGATCGGCCACAGCCGGACGGAAGCCGCGGGTCACGGTTCGCGATGTCGCCCGCGATCTCGGCATGTCGGTGGCGACCGTCTCGCGCGCCTTCCATGCCGAAGGCACCATCGCCTTGGAGACGCGCCGCCAGGTGCTGAAGCGCGCGGGCGAGCTGGGCTATCGCCCGAACCCCTTCGCCCGCAGCCTGATCACCAAGCGTACCCATATCGCCGGCATCGTCGCCGCCGACATCACCAATCCCTTCTACCCCGAAGTGCTGACGCGGCTGACGGAGAGCCTGCAGGCGATCGACATGAACGTGATGCTCTTCACCGCCAATCCCTCGCGCGGCGTCGACGAATCCTTGCGGCTGATGCTGCATTACCAGCCGGATATCGCCATCCTGCTGGCGGCCAGCCTCTCCTCGGAGGCGGCGGAGGCCTGCCGCGCCGCGGGCACGCCGGTCATCTTCTTCAACCGCTATGCCGCCGACCGCAAATCCTTCGCCGTCACCTGCGACAACACCCGCGGCGGGCGGGAGCTGGCCGATCATCTCATCGATCGCGGCTACCGGCGCCTGGCCTATGTGGCGGGGCGGCCGGATGCCTCCACCAATGTCGATCGCTGGAAGGGCTTCCGCGCCCGCTGCCTGGCCCGCGGCCTGCCGGAGCCCTTGCGCGAGGAAGCCGGCAGCTTCAGCTATGAGGCGGGCTACGCCGCCGCCTGCCGCTTGCTCGCCCGCGATCCGCGCCCCGATGCGGTGTTCGGTGCCAATGACATCCTCGCCATCGGCGTCATCGATGCCGCGCGGCGCGAGTTCGGCCTCAAGCTGCCGGAGGATCTCGCCGTGGTCGGCTTCGACGACATCGCCATGGCCGCCTGGCCGCCCTATTCCCTCACCACCATGCGCCAGCCCATCGAGCGGATGATCGCCAGCACCGTCGAACTCGTCGGCCGCCTGACCCAGCGCTCGGAAGAAGCGCCCAGCGTGACGCGGATTCCCGGCCAGCTCATCGAACGCAACACGACGCGGCCTGCCTCAGACCCCAATCTCTATCCCCCTCGCCCCCCGAAGGGGGGAGAGGGCCGGGGTGAGGGGGTCTATCAACCTCGTGCTGCTCGCTCGCACTCCCCTCACCCTCCCCATCGCTTGCGCGATGGGTCCCCCTCCCTCTCCCGCGTCGAAGCGCGGTAGAGGGAGCCGAGCATCGCCGAACTCCCCCCTCGCCCCCCGGAGGGGGGAGAGGGCCGGGGTGAGGGGGTGCCGGCGACAAGCACAGCGGGCTGCAGAAAAGGCGCCCAGGCGCAGCATTTCCGAGAAGTCACTGGAACGCGCCCGCGAACTGCGCCAGCGGTCGACCGATTCCGAGCGCCGGCTCTGGCACTGGCTGCGCAATCGCGCGATCGACGGCGTGAAATTCCGGCGGCAGGTTCCCCTCGGGAAATATGTCGTGGATTTCGTGGCAGCCGATCATCGCCTCGTCGTCGAAATCGACGGCGGACAGCATGCGAGTCAGCAGGCCTACGACCGGCGGCGGACGTCGTGGCTCGAGGCTCAGGGTTACCGCGTCATCCGGTTCTGGAGCAACGAGGTGCTGGCGAATACCGAAGGCGTGATCGCGGCGATCAGCACCGCGCTGAAACTACGACCCCCTCACCCCAACCCTCTCCCCCCTTCGGGGGGCGAGGGAGAGTAAGGAAATCGGGGGCGACGCGGCGGGTTTCAGAATCCGAGCATTCCATCCTCTATCTCCCTCGCCCCCTGAAATTTTATCTCCCTCGCCCCCCGAAATTTCTATCTCCCTCGCCCCCCGAAGGGGGGAGAGGGTTGGGGTGAGGGGGTGCTGGCGACGAGGAATGAAGGCGCCGGCGAGATGAAGACGCGATCGTGGCGACCTACGATCGCTGAAACTACGACCCCCTCACCCCGGCCCTCTCCCCCCTTCGGGGGGCGAGGGGGAATAAGGAAGGGGGGCGACGCGGCGGGCTTCAAGTCCGAGCATTCCGATTTCCATCTCCCTCGCCCCCCGAAATTTCTATCTCCCTCGCCCCCCGAAGGGGGGAGAGGGTTGGGGTGAGGGGGTGTTGGCGACGAGGAATGAAGGCGCCATCGTGGCGATCGACCGATCGCTGAAACTACGACCCCCTCACCCCGGCCCTCTCCCCCCTCCGGGGGGCGAGGGGGAATAAGGAGTGGGGGGCAAGGGGATGGAGACGAGGGGGCTAGTTAGCGAGCCACGCCTTCAGCAATGCCGTCGTCTCCGCCGGTCGCTCCAGTGTCGTGAGATGGCCGCTGCCGGCAATGATCTCCAGACGCGCGCCGGGGATTTTCTCCGCCATGGCCCGGACCATCGGCACCGGGGTGATGGCGTCGGCCTCGCCCACCATGACGAGGGTGGGGCAGCGGATCTCGGGCAGCAGCGGCGTGTGGTCGTCCCGGTCGAGCAAGGCGGTTTCCTGGCGGATGAAGGCGGCGGGGCCCGTCGCCTCGGCCATGTCGAGGATGGTCTGCACCAGTGCCGTGTCCTTCAGGCGGGCGGGATGGATCAGGCGCGGCAGGAGATGATCGCGGGTGATCTCGGTGAAGCGGCCGCTCCGCGCCATCTCGAGATAGCTGCGGCGGCTCGTCCTGGTCTCGGCATTGTCGAGCTCGGCCCTGCCGTCCATCAGGGCCAGGCGTTCGACCCGCGCCGGTGCCTGGCGCAGGATTTCGAACGCGATGATGACGCCCAGGGAAAGCCCGGCCAAGGCGAAGCGCGGCGGTGCGGCATCGAGGATATCGCGGGCGATCGCGGCGATGGAATCATGACGCGTGTGATCGGCCACGCTGATCGAGGTTGCGTCCTGCAGCGCCGCGATCTGCGCGGCGAAGAGAGCCTCCGTGCAGAGCAGTCCCGGCACCAGGACCAGCGGCGCGGCCATGGCTCAGCTATTCGGTGTAGGAGGGATCCTTCTCGTCCAGCATCGCCTTCATCTCCTCGAAATGGGAGAAGGCGGCGTCCTTGTAGTCGAGCCAGCCCAGCGCCGTGCGCTCGGCGATCTCCGGCGGCATGAGGTTGAGCTTCTGGCCGGTGGAATAGGCGAGCACCAGGGTCTGGCAGGCGCGCTCGAGGTAATAGAGATCGTCGAAGGCCTCGGCGACCGTCTCTCCGGCGACGAGGATCCCGTGATTGCCCATCATCATCCGGCTTTTGTTGCCCAGCGCCCGCACCAGCCGCTCGCCCTCTTCGTCATTGTCGGCGATGCCGCCGAAGCCGAGATCGACGGCGACGCGGTTGTAGTAGCGCGCCGTGTTCTGCTCGATCGGCTTGATCTCCGGATCGGCGAGGCAGGCGATGGCGGTGGCATAGGGCGGATGCAGATGCAGGATGCAGCGCGCCTGGGGCGCGCCGGCATGGAGATGGCCATGGATGCACCAGGCGGAGGGATCGGGCGCGTCCGGCCTGTTCATCGTCTCCTTGTCAGTGGCGTCGAGGAGCATCAGATCGCTCGCCTTGATGCGGGCGAAATGGCGCCATTTCGGATTCATCAGGAACTGCTTCCCATCGGCCGAGACCGCGAGGCTGAAATGATTGGCGACCGCCTCATGCCAGCCCAGCTCCGCCGAAAGCCGGAACGCCGCGGCGAGATCGACCCGCAGCTGCCACTCGTCGGATTCATGCCGGGGGGTCTTCAGCGGGGTCACCTTGGCCATGGAGGTCTCCTTGGAATTTCGTCGAAAAGCCGGGGGGTCTCGTCGAATGCCGGGCGCCACGATAGCGGGTCCGCGGAGTTTGGGAAATGCGACGTTGGACAGGCCGTGCCCCACTTTGGTCATGGCACCCCTACCCCATCGCGGGATCCTCCGCGATCTCCGCCGCCAGCCAATCGCGGAACCTCGCGATGCGGGCGTCGGCGCGCAGCTCGCGGCGGCAGACGAGGTACCAGCGGCCGGGCTGGCGGATCTCCACGGTGAAGGGCTTGATCAGCCGCCCGGCCTTCAGATCCGAGGCCACCATGAAATGCGGCACCATGGCGATGCCCTGGCCCTCGATGGCCGCCTCCAGCGCCAGGAGATAGCTGTCGAAGCGGGGCTGGGCGCGGCCGGCGAGCTGGGGGACCTCGGCCGCCTCGAGCCAGGCATGCCAGTCGTCCTCCGCCGTATAGAGCTGCAGCAGGTATGGTTCACCAGCTCCGCGGGCTGGCGCAGCCCCGTGCCGCCTTGCGCCAGGGCCGGGCTGCAGACGGGGAAGAGCCGGGCGTCGAAGAGATGGGCGTAATACAGGTTCGGCCGGTCCGGGTTCTTCGTGCAGATGATGCCGAGATCGCCCGTCGCCGGATCGAATTCCCAGTCGAGCTGATTGGTGCTCATGCGCACCAGGATCTCGGGTGCTGCCGCCTGAAAGCGATGCAGCCGGGGGATCAGCCATTTGACCGCCACGGTGACATAGACCTGGATCATCAGCTCGCCCGCCAGCGCCTGGCGGCTCACCAGCCCGGTGCCCTGGGCGATGCGGTCGAAGGCATCGCGCAGGAAGGGATAATAGGCGGCGCCCGCCTCGGTCAGCTCGACCCGGCGGGATTTGCGCCGGAAGAGCGCCGTACCCAGGCGCCGCTCGAGACCGGCGATCTGATGGCTGACGGCCGATTGGGTGATGGCCAGCTCCTCCGCCGCGGCGCGGAAGCTGCCATGGCGGGCCGCCGCCTCGAAGGCCCGCAGCGAGGCCAGCGGCGGCAGAGCGCGGGCACCCATGCCCGGAGCCGGCAAGACGAGGTTCATGGCTCCTTATACATGAATTCAATTCATCGATCGATGAATTATCATCGCTTGTGACCTAAGGCTCACGCGAAGAATATCCGCCCAATCTAGGATTTTCCGGGAGGGGCGTACACATGAGCGAGGTTAAAGCCGACGCCGGCCGCCGCGGCGGCCGCGAGGCACGACGGGCGCAGCGGGCCGCCCCCCTCGCCCTCAACCAGCGCCCGGTCTGGCCGGGGCTCGAAGGCGGCCGCTTCAAGCCCCTGAGCGACGAGGATGTGCTGAGGATCCACCATGCCGCCCTCGACGTGCTGGAGCAGATCGGCCTCGCCGATGCCATCCCCTCCTGCATCGAGGTCTGCACCGCGGCCGGCGCCGTCATGAACGACAAGGGCCGCCTGCTCTTCCCCCGCGCGGTGGTGGAGGACACCCTCGCCAAGGCCGCGCGGCGCTTCCCCTTGCACGGCCAGGATCCGCAGCATGATCTGGAGCCCTGGGGCAAGCGGGTCTATTTCGGCACCGCCGGGGCGGCGGTGAACATCGTCGATCCCATCAGCGGGGCCTATCGGGAATCGACGGTGAAGGACGCCTATGACATCGCCCGCATCGTCGACCAGATGGAGCATATCCATTTCTACCAGCGCTCCGTCGTCTGCCGCGACATCCCCGATCCCGCCGATATGGATTTCAATACCTGCTACGCCAGCGTGATGGGCACCACCAAGCATGTCGGCACGAGCTGGGTGGCGCCGGAGCAATGCGAGGCCTCGCTGGAGATGCTGCATATGATCTCCGGCGGCGAGGACAAATGGCGGGCGCGGCCCTTCGTCAGCCAGTCCAATTGCTTCGTCGTGCCGCCGCTGAAATTCGCCACCGACGCCTGCCGCTGCCTGGAAGTTGCCGTGCGCGGCGGCATGCCGGTGCTGCTGCTCTCCGCGGGCCAGGCCGGCGCCACGGCGCCCGCCTCGCTGGCAGGCGCCATCGTGCAGGAAGTGGCCGAGGTGCTGGCCGGCCTCGTCTATGTCAATGCCATCAAGCCCGGCGCCGTCGCCATCTTCGGCACCTGGCCCTTCGTCTCGGATCTGCGTACCGGCGCCATGTCGGGCGGCAGCCCGGAGCAGGCGCTGCTCTCGGCGGCCTGCGGGCAGATGGCGCATTTCTACGACCTCACCGGCGGCACCGCCTCGGGCATGTCGGATTCCAAGATCCCCGACGCCCAGGCCGGCATGGAGAAGGGCATCAACCACGCCCTCGTCGGCAATGCCGGGGCGAATCTCGATCTACGAATCCGCCGGCATGCATGCGAGCCTGCTGGGCTTCTGCCTGGAGAGCCTGGTCCTCGACAACGACATCATCGGCGCCGTCCAGCGCACCATCCGCGGCATCCAAGTGGACGAGGAATCCATCGCGGTGGAGACCATCCGGGATGTCTGCCTCAACGGGCCGGGACATTATCTCGGCTCCGACCAGACGCTGAAGCGCATGCAGACGGAATATGTCTATCCCGTGGTGGGCGACCGGCGCAGCCCGAACGACTGGACGGAACGCGGCGCCACCAGTGTCGTCGACCGCGCCATGCAGAAGACCAAGGAGATCCTGCAGAAGCATTATCCGCAGCATGTCTCGCGGGAGGTGGATGATGCGGTGCGGGCGAAGTTCAAGGTGTTTTTGCCGCGGGAGGCGATGCAGGCTTAAGGGAGGTAGGGGCAGAGTAGAGGCCCTCACCCTTCCCATCGCTGCGCGATGGGCCCCTTCCCTCTCCCGCTGACGCGGGCGAGGGAATAAGGGGAAGAAAGAGGCCCTCACCCTCCCGCCGCTTCGCGTCGGGCCCCTCCCTCTCCCGCTGACGCGGGCGAGGGGCAAGTAAGCGAGGCGGCGCGGAGCACACAAACAGCTCCCTCGCCCCCCGAAGGGGGGAGAGGGTGGGGGTGAGGGGGCCTTGGATTGAGGGGCAAGTAAGCGAGGTGGCGAGGACCACACTAATAGCCCCCTCGCCCCCCGAAGGGGGGAGAGGGTGGGGGTGAGGGGGGCCGAAGACTGGGGTCGAAGATTATCGATGATGAGCAACGAGCAAGTGAAGACAGGGGACAAGACATGACGGACCACGCCCGGGTCGTGATCATCGGCGGCGGCGCCGTGGGGTGCAGCGCGCTCTATCATCTGGCGAAGCTCGGCTGGACGGATTGCCTGCTGCTGGAGCGCGACGAGCTCACCTCCGGCTCGACCTGGCATGCCGCGGGGAATTGCCCCAACTTCTCCACCAGCTGGAACGTCATCAAGCTGCAGCGCCACTCGACCAAGCTCTATGCGCGGCTCGGCGAGGAGACCGGCTATCCCATCAATTATCACATCACCGGCTCGCTCCGCCTCGCCCACACAAGCGACCGCATGGACGAATACAAGCATGTCGCCAGCATGGCCCAGGCCCAGGGCATCGAGTTCGAGCTGCTGAGTCCGGCCGAGGCCAAGACGCGCCATCCCTTCCTCGAGCTGCATGATCTCCAAGGCGCGCTGTGGGATCCCTATGACGGGGATATCGATCCGAGCCAGCTGACCCAGGCCTATGCCAAGGGCGCCAAGGATCTGGGCTGCCGCATCCAGCGCTTCACGCGGGTGACGGCGCTGGCGCAGAAGCCCGATGGCGGCTGGCGCATCACCACCGACAAGGGCGAGGTCGAGGCGGAGGTGGTGGTCAATGCCGCGGGCTATCGCGCCGGCGAGATCATGGCCATGGTCGGTCAATACCTCCCGATCGTCTCCCTCGAGCATCAATATCTCCTGACGGAATCCATCCCCGAGCTGACGGCGCGCAAGACGCCGCTGCCGCTGCTGCGCGATCCCGACGTCAGCTATTACCTGCGCCAGGAGCGCGACGCGCTGCTCCTCGGCCCCTATGAGAAGGAAAAGGCCGTCGCCCAATGGGCCGATGCGGTGCCGGAGAATTTCGCCTATCAGCTCTTCCCCGATTCCCTCGACCGGCTGGAATCCTATATCGAGGATGCCATCGGCTCGCGTGCCGATCCTGGGCAAGGTCGGCATGCAGAAGGTGATCAACGGGCCGATCCCCTATTCCCCCGACGGCAATCCCTATATCGGCCCCGCCCATGGTCTCAAGAATTTCTATCATTGCTGCTGCTTCAGCTTCGGCATCGCGCAGTCCGGCGGGGCGGGCAAGACCGTCGCCGAATGGATCGCCCATGGCGAGCCGGAATGGGATTTCTGGACGCTGGACCCGCGGCGCTACAGCGACTATGCGACCAAGACCTATGTCGTCGCCAAGGCGCTGGAGCTCTATCAGAACGAATATGCCATCGCCTTCCCCCTGAACGAATGGCCCGCGGGACGTCCCGCCAAGACCACCGCGCTCTACGACAAGCTGAAATCCAAGGGCGCCATGTTCTGCGCCCGCGGCGGCTGGGAGCGCGCGACCTGGTTCCCGCGGCCCCAGGACAAGCCGGAGCAGCAGCCCAGCTTCCGCCGCACCAATTTCCATGACGCCGTGGCCGAGGAATGCAAGGCGGTGCGCGAGAAGGTCGGCATCCTCGATCTCGGCGGCTTCACCAAGCTGGTGATCGACGGCCGCGGGGCGGCGGCCTGGCTCGACCGGCTGATCTGCGGCCGGCTGCCGAAGCTGAACCGCATCAGCCTCTCCTACATGCTGAACGACCGCGGCGGCATCGTCAGCGAGTTCACCATCACGCGCCTCGGCGAGAACCGCTTCTATCTCATCAGCGCGGCGGCGGCGGAATGGCACGATCTCGACTGGCTGGAGCGCCACAAGCCCCAGGACGGCTCGGTCACGACAGCCAATCTCTCGGCGCGCCTGGCCTCCCTCGTTCTCGCCGGGCCGAAGGCGCGCGAGGTGCTGGCCCAGGTGACCGACGCCGATCTCTCCAACAAGGCCTTCCCCTGGCTCTCCGCGCGGGAGATCGAGGTTGGCTTCGCCCGGATGCTGGCGCTGCGCGTCAACTACGTCGGCGAGCTGGGCTGGGAGCTGCATGTGCCCATGGAGAGCCTGGTGCCGGTCTATGAGGCGCTCTGGGCCGCCGGACTCCCGCATGGCATCCGCGATTTCGGCATGTATGCGATGGATTCGCTCCGGCTGGAGAAATGCTATCGCGGCTGGAAGAGCGACATGACCCATGAATACACCCCGCTGATGGCGAGCCTCGACCGCTTCGTCGATTTCCAGAAGCCGGACTTCAAGGGCATGGCCGCATTGGCGGAGGAATCCCGCCAGGGCCCGAAGGAGCGGCTGGTGCCGCTGGTCCTCGACGAGGCCGGCGATGCCGATGCGCCGTCTTGCGCGGCCGTCTGGCAGAACGGCACGCGGGTGGGCCTCGTCACCACCGCCGGCTACGGCCATGCCATCGGCCGCAGCATCGCGCTCGCCTATGTCCGCAGCGATCTCGCCGCACCCGACACGCGGCTGGAGATCGAGATCCTGGGCGAACGCCGGGCCGCCGTGGTGGCACGGGAGCCGATCTACGATCCGGAGAATGCAAGGCTCCGGATGTGAGGCAGAGCGCGATTGTTTTTCTTTTCGTCATTCCCGCGAAAGCGGGAATCCAGGGCCCCAGGTCCCGTCACACGCCCTGGATTCCCGCTTTCGCGGGAATGACGGGAAAATAGAGTCTGCGAGAATCCCACGATGACCAGACGCCCCAACATCCTCTTCGTCATGGCCGACCAGATGGCGCCGGGCTTTCTCCCGATCCATGGTCACAAGCTCGTCAAGGCGCCGAACATCGAAGCTCTCGCCGATCGCGGCACGGTCTTCGAGTCAGCTTATTGCGCCAGCCCTCTCTGCGCCCCCTCGCGCTTTTCCATGATGGCCGGCCGCCGGCCGTCGGGCATCGGCGCCTTCGACAATGCCGCCGATTTCGCCGCCGACATTCCGACCTTCGCGCATTACCTCCGCCAGGCCGGCTACCGCACCGCGCTTTCCGGCAAGATGCATTTCTGCGGCCCCGACCAGCTCCATGGCTTCGAGGAGCGGCTGACGACGGATATCTATCCCGCGGATTTCGGCTGGACGCCGGATTGGGACCAGCCGGAGATCCGGCCGAGCTGGTACCACAACATGCTCTCGGTGACGCAAGCCGGGCCCTGCCGGCGCTCCAACCAGCTCGATTTCGACGAGGAGGTGGTCTATGCCGCGCGGCGCTGGCTCTTCGACCAGGCCCGCGGCACCGACGACCGGCCCTTCTGCCTCGTCGTCTCCATGACCCATCCCCATGATCCCTATGCGATCCTGCCGGAATATTGGAACCGCTACCGCGAGGACGAGATCGACCTGCCGAAGCTCGCGACATCGCCGGATCCGAGCGATCCTCATTGGAAGCGCCTGCGCCATGTCTCGGACATGGACAGCACCGAGATCACCGAGGCCCATATCCGCGCCGCGCGCCGCGCCTATTACGGCGCCATCTCCTATGTCGACGATCAGCTCGGCAGCCTGGTGAAGACGCTGCGGGATTGCGGGCTCGACGGCGAGACCATCACCCTCTTCACCGCCGATCATGGCGACATGCTGGGTGAGCGCGGCCTCTGGTACAAGATGAACTGGCATGAGAATGCGGCCCGCGTGCCGCTGATCATCGCCTTCCCCGGCGAGAGCCGGCCGCGGCGGGTGGCGCAATCGGTCTCGACCATCGATCTGCTGCCGACTCTGGCCGAGATCGCGGGCGACGGCGCTGCGCCCGACTATGCCGCGCCCATCGACGGGCGAAGCCTGCTGCCGCATATCGCCGGCAGCGGCGGGCATGACGAGGTGCTGGGCGAATATTTCGGCGAGGGCGCCATCGCGCCGCTGCTGATGATCCGCCGCGGCAGCTACAAATACATCCGCAGCCGCCCCGACCCCGAGCAACTCTACGACCTCGCGGCCGATCCGCTGGAGCAGGTCAATCTCGCCAAGGACCCGGCCCATGCGAAGCGTCTTGCGGATTTCCGCGCCGAGGCCTTGGCTCGCTGGGACGAGGAAGCGCTGCGCGCGCAGGTGATCGCCAGCCAGCAGCGCCGGCATCTGGTCGCCGCGTCATTGCTGCGCGGCAGGCACAGCGCCTGGGACCATCAGCCGAGGGCCGATGCCTCGCGCAGCTATATGCGCAACAATATCGAGCTCGACGATCTGGAGTACCGCTCGCGCCTACCGCATGTGGGTGCGCCGCCGAAGGGGTGAGGGCGGGCGGCTGTCGTCCGCTTTTTCTATTCCCCTCGCCGCCTCTCTCCATTCTCCTCGCCCCCCTTCCCTATCGTCCCCTCGCCCCCTCCCTCAGTCCCCTCGCCCCCGGAACGGGGAGAGGGTCAGGGTGAGGGGGTGCGTCGACTGGACTCGCATAAGCCAAGCCATGCGAGTTCGGAGAAGCAAGAGACTCTCCGTCGAACAGCTCGCCAGTTGATAGACCCCCTCACCCCAACCCTCTCCCCCCTTCCGGGGGCGAGGGGGCTAAAAGGGATGGGGGGCGAGGGGGCTTAAAGAGATGGGGGCGAGGCGAAGAGGGCAACGGACGAGAATTGCGGGGGAGCGGCAAGAGCGGCCGCGAAGCCCTACCCCCTACGCCCCCGCCGCCGCCTGCAGCCCCGCGACGTCCAGCTTCACCATCTTCAGCATCGCCTGCATGACCCGCGTTGCCTTCGCCCGGTCGGGATCGGCCAGGAGCTTGGGCAGGATGCTCGGCACGATCTGCCAGGGGACGCCGTAGCGGTCCTGGAGCCAGCCGCATTGCTGGATCTTGCCGCCCTCGGCGAGCCCGTCCCAGAGCCGGTCGACCTCGGCCTGATCGGCGCAGTCGATGGCGAAGGAGATGGCAGGCGTATGTTCGAAGCGGGTGCCGCCGTTGAGGGCGAGATAGCGCTGGCCGGCCAAGGTGAATTCGACGACGAGCACGGAGCCGGCCTTGCCGGCCGGGCTGTCGGTGACGTTCTTCTGCACATGGTCGATGCGCGAATTGGGCAGCAGGGAGACGTAGAACTTCGCGGCCTCCTCGGCCTCGCTCTCGAACCAGAGGCAGGGGGAGATCTTGGACATGGGCGGATTCCTCTTCGGTTGTTCGAGCAAAGGACGATCGGAGAGAGCCGGCGCCGACAGCCCTCGAAAAATTCCCGGCAGCCCCGCCCGGATAATAGCTGTTGCCCCCGCCCCTCCCCGGGAGTTCAATTTCAACCGCCCGTCCTTCCGTCCTCTGACGGATCCGACATGGCACGAGGGTTTGTCTCCGGCGCAAGGCCGGTGGGGGAGATCACCGACCACAGCGCCAGAAAATCTGGGCGTACAAACAGGAGGAGGATGGCCTATGAGTACCCTATTGCGCGCGGGACTGCTTGCGACCTGCCTTGCCGCTGCGATCGGCGCGGCGCCGGGGCCCGTTCGGGCCGACCCGGTCACCACCCAGGATCTCGTGAAGGCGCAGGACAACGCCGGCGAATGGCTGATGTACGGCCGCGACTATCGCAATTGGCGCTTCAGCCCCTTGAGCGAGATCACGCCGGAGAATGCCGGCCAGCTGAAGCCGACCTGGGCGATGTCGACGGGCGGAACCTTCGGCGGCCTCGAGGCGACGCCGCTCTATCGGGCCGGCGTGCTCTATTTCTCGGCCGATTACGGCCGGATCTTCGCCGTCGATGCGCGCACCGGGAACATCATCTGGCACTACGAGCCCAAATATGACGACAATTTCTCGGCCATGCTCTGCTGCGGCCCGATCCATCGCGGCGTGGCGCTGAAGGACGACCTGCTCTACGCCATGCGGCTCGATGCGACCCTGCAGGCCTTCAACCAGGCCGACGGCAAGATCGTCTGGACGACGAAGATCGACGAGTGGAAGAACGGCGTCACCACCAACTCGGCGCCGCTGATCGTCGGCGATCACGTCATCGTCGGCGTCTCGGGCGGCGAATATGGCGTGCGCGGCTATCTGAAATCCTTCAACGCCAAGACCGGCAAGCTGGAATGGACGACCTACACCATTCCCGCCCCCGGCGAGCCCGGCAGCGAGACCTGGCCGAAGGACGACAGCCTGGAAGACCGGCGGCGGGCCGACCTGGCTGACCGGCAGCTACGACGCGGATACCAACACCCTCTACTGGGGCGTGGGCAATCCGGGCTCCTGGGTCGCCGAGCAGCATCCCGGCGACAATCAGTGGACCGACAATATGCTGGCGCTCGATCCCGACACCGGCAAGATCAAATGGGGCTTCCAATACACGCCCAATGATTCCTGGGACTATGACGGCATGGCGACGCCGATCCTGGTGGACGTGACCATCGACGGCAAGCCGGTCAAGGCCGCCGTGGTCGCCAACCGCAACGGCTTCTTCTATGCCATCGACCGCTCCGACGGGCATTTCATCTATGCCTTTCCGCTGGTCGACGGGATCAACTGGACCTCGGGCATCGATCCCGTGACCGGCCGCCCGACCATCAACACGGCGAAGAAGCCGGTCTTCGGCGGGCCCAAGGTCCAGCCCATCGTGCCGGGCCTCGAGGGCGGCACCAACTGGTTCCCGCCGGCCTATGATCCCGATCTCGGCATGATCTTCGTCTCGGTCAACCAATGGGGCATGGGGCTGACGGCCTGGGAGAAGAAGAAGCTGGTCTACAAGCCGGGCGACCTCTACATGGGCGTCGATTATCAGATGTACCGGATGGGCGAGACCATCGGCCATGTGAAGGCGATCGACATCGCCAGCAAGAAGGTGGTCTGGGATTATCCCAGCTCGCTGCCCCTCTTCTCCGGGCTGCTGGTGACCAAGACCGGCGTGCTCTTCACCGGCGATCAGCGGGGCCGCTTTCTCGCCTTGGACGCCAAGACCGGCAAGGAGTTGTTTAAGTTCCAGACGGGCTCCGGCATCAATGCCTCGCCGATCACCTATGAGCTGGACGGCCATCAATATGTGGCCATCCTGTCCGGCCTCGGCGGCGATCCCAGCTTCTACTACTCCGCCCCCAAGGGCGGCATGCTCTGGGTGTTCTCGGTGGACGGATCGGTCAGCGAGAGCAGCAAATACAGCCAGGACGTGATCCCGGCGATGCTGCCGGAATACAAGCCCTAAGCGACGAGAGGAGCATTCGACAGACCATGAGCGCGGCGGCAAAGTTCGGGAGACGGATTCTCCTGCCTCTCGCATTTTCCGCCGCGCTTTTCTTCTGGGGCAGCGGGGTGCCGTGGCTCGGCACCCCCGGGCGGCCCGCTTATGCCGATGATGCGATCACCGATCCCTTCCTCGGCCAGCCCGACGCCATCGCCGAGGGCGACGCCATCTACCACAGCAAATGCATCATCTGTCACGGCCTCAAGGGTGCGCGCGCCCCGAACATCTTCGCCAGCACGCTGACGGATGAGCAGTTCCTGGAGGTGGTCATCAACGGCCGCAAAGGCACGCTGATGCCGGCCTGGGGCTTCCGGCTATCGCCGGATGATGTGTGGAAGGTGCATGCGTTTTTGAAGGCGCATCCGGATGGGTTGAGTCTTTAGAGGAAAGGGCGTACGATCCCTCACGTTGTGACTCGTCGTTGGGAACGTGGCTCGGCCGAATGAGCATTTTGAACCCAGCATGTCCGCCCACCTCGCCCACTTTTCTTTCACAATCCCGCTCTGCCTCGGAGGCAGATCTCCGTTCGGACTGTACCTGCACCTTGATGGTGCCCTCGCGCTCTCGCGCGCGGAGGGCATCGTCGTGAGCAACGCGCCATTCGAGCACATCCTGCATGGGGCGCGCGTCGTATCTGTCGACCCTCACTACCAGCGCACAGCAAGCGGGCAACGCGCGACTCTTAGAGCTTCGCCGGCGGCTGATCGCCGGTGACACGGACGAGGCCGCCCTGGTTACTCCCAAGGTGTTTGCGTCGTTCTCGGGTCCCATACGCATAAACCTCGATCGCGATGCTCGACACATCGTGTTACCACGCCGGCTCGGCGTCAGTTCGACGCCAGCGTTGTGGTCATCTCAGCAGGAATTGGTGCACTTAACCTCAGCGCTGCGCCTCCCCAGTCTTCGTGGGTGTCGAGAACTACAACGAGCATGCCCGGAATGATCTCCTCCCCCGACTCTTCGCCGCCTCTTGTCGTATGCCTGCGCGAGGAAGCAGAGGCGCTGTTGCGGGCATTCTGGATACCGCTTCCTCCCAAGGCGGCCGACCGCATTCAGCACGTTGTCAAGTCCGGCGCCCTCGACGCAGCTAGGGTTCTAGACGGGCTCCGCACCCAAGTGGTGCGAACGCGGACACATCGCCAACTTCATCGGTCGGAAGTCCCTCGAGACCCTTTCTGCGAAAACAAACCCTGTCAGTCTCGACCGTTCGAACGCCCGATTGATGGAAACTCATCTCGCCGTCTGTCGAGAGCAATCGCGCTAGTCCAGCCACTGTCAACGCCTTCCCCAAGGCCCGAGCGATAGTGAAGCTTGTAAATACTAATCGTGCCATTGAAACGTTATCGGCATCATTCAAGCAGCCCGTTCTCACTCCCCCCTTTCGCCTCTCGCGCAGGCCGCGCGCACGACCTCCCCAGCACCAGATGCGTCGGAAACGCGATCTTCACCGCCGGCCGCGCCACCTCCTCCCCCATCCGCTCCAACAGCAGATCCGCCGCCGTCCGCCCGATCTCGGCGAGATTGCGGTCGATCACCGTCAGCGGGCCCGGGATAGGTCGTCGCCAGATCGGTCCGATCGCAGGTGATCAGCGAGAGCTGCTTCGGCACGTCGATGCCGACCTGCTGCACCGCCTTCAGCACCCCGACCAGGATCTGATTGCCGCCGGCGATCAGGGCCGTCGGCGGGTCGGGAAGCTGCAACAGCGCCGTCGTCTCGCGGAAGCCGAAATCGGCGGAGAGGCTTTGGGCGCGGATCAGGTCCCGGGGCAAGGGGAGCTTGCGCTTGGCGAAGGCCTCGGTGAAGCCGCGCACGCGCTCGCGTCCCGGGCGGATCTCGATGCCGGCGGTGAGCAGCGCGATGCGGCGGTGGCCGAGCTCGATCAGATAATCCACGGCCTGGAGCATGCCGGTGGCGTGGTCGGTCAGGATCGCATCGAGCTCGATGTCGATCTCGCGGTCCAGCAGCACCGAGGGCACGCGGGCCTCGGCCAGCAGCGCGCGGCAGCGCCGGTCCTGCTCGCTGTTGATGGTCATGATCAGCCCGTCGACCCGGCCATGCTGCAGCGTGGCGATGGCGTCGGCCTCGCGCTCGGCATAGCCGCCGGTATTCACCACCAGCAGGGAATAGCCGCGTGCGCGCAGCTCCGTCTCGGCGCCGCGGAAGACGACGGCATGGACGGGGTTGGAGATGTCGTTGCTGATGAAGCCCACGGCCATGGTGTTGCGCCGGCGCATGCCCTGGGCGCGGGGATCGGGCTTGAAGCCCAGGGTCTCGATGGCGGCCTGGACCTTCTCCAGGGTCGCGCGGCGCACCGTGCCGGGGGCGTTCAGGGAGCGTGAAACGGTTCCGACGGAGACCCCGGCGGTGCGGGCGACGTCGCGGATCGTAGCCGGCTTGGCCGCCCCGTTAGACATGGGGGCTGGACCTTCGCGGCGGGACCTCAGGCCCACGGCAAGGCGCGCGGCCAAAGCCCCGAGCCCCTTGTTTCCGCACGGCTTTACGCCGTTTCGACCCCCTCTGCATCCCGCATCCTACCCCGTCCGGCCGGGCCTAGGGAACCGCGGTCGCGGTCCGTCTTGACGCCTCGCCGAGCTTTTTCTATGTTTTGGAAACGATATCATAAATCCCAATCAAATCCACTCAACACACTGGGGGCAGGCGCATGGCGAAGCTGCGGATCGAGCGGATCGAATGCATCCCGCTCTCCATGCCGCTGCCGCGCACCTTCCGCGGCAGCAACTACTACATGACCCATCGCTGCACCATCATCACCCGGGTCTATACGGCCGAGGGGATCGTGGGCGAGTGCTACAACGGCGACGAGTTCGAGACCCAAGGCGAGGTGCTGAAGATCATCGCCGAGGAGATCGCGCCCAAGCTCATCGGCATGGATGCCTTCAACATCGAGGGCTGCTGGCAGGCCATGCGCAAGCCCAGCTACAACATCCTGCGCGACCGCAAGCTCGCCATGTGCGCGCAGGCCTGCGTCGACAGCGCGCTGTGGGATGCCGTGGGCAAGGCCCTCGACACGCCGCTCTACAAGATCTGGGGCGGCTTCCGCGACAGCCTCCAGGTCATCTGCATCGCCGGCTATTACGAGGAAGGCAAGACGCTGGCCGATTTCGGCCGCGAGATGGAGTGGATCAAGACCTCGGGCTATGCCGGCTGCAAGTTCAAGGTGGGCGGGCGGACGCCGGCGGAGGATGCCGAGCGCGTGCGCACGGCGCGCGCGGCCGTGGGCGAGGATTTCGTCCTGACGGTCGATGCCAACCAGGGCTATACGCTGCGCCAGGCGGTGGAATTCTCGCGGCTGGTGCAGGATCAGAACATCCGCTGGTTCGAGGAGCCGGTGCGCTGGTACAGCGACCGCCTCGACATGGCCCAGGTCCGCAGCCAGACGGGCATCCCGATCTGCGCCGGGCAGAGCGAGATCAGCCGCGCCGGCTGCCGCGATCTGATGATGTCCGGCGCCATCGATGTCTGCAATTTCGATGCGAGCTGGAGCGGCGGGCCCACGGAATGGCGCCGCGTCGCGGGGCTCGCCGATTGCTTCAATGTCGAGATGGCCCATCACGAGGAGCCGCAGATCTCCGCCCATCTCCTCGCCTCGGTCGCGCATGGCACTTATCTCGAAACATTCCATCCCGACCGCGACCCCATGTTCTACAATCTGGTCGCCAACCGGTCGCCCTTCGAGAAGGGCAACTATGCCGTGCCCCAGGGGGCGGGCTTCGGGCTGGTGCTGGACGAGGCCATGATCGCGAAATACCGCGTGTAAGGTTTAGACGACAGCGATGCGTAGCGTGGGAGGAGACCTGGGATGAAAGCCTCGACGAAGGCCAAGACGGCGCCGGCCAAGAGCGCGAGCGCCAAGAAGAGCAGTGCCGCGGCCGCGGCACCGGCGGGCAAGGGACATAACCGCGCGATCCCGCCGCTCGACAAGGAGCAGCGCCTCAGGCTCTACGAGATGATGGTGCGGATCCGCGAGTTCGAGGATCAGGTGCATCGCAGCTATCTCGACGGGCTGGTGCATGGCACGACCCATCTCTGCCAGGGGCAGGAGGGCGTGGCCGCCGGGGCCAATCTCGCTTTGGCCGAGGGCGACTACGTCAGCTACACCTATCGCGGCCATGGCCATTGCCTGGCGCGCGGCATGGAGATGGAATGGGCCTATGCCGAGCTCTTCGGCCGCGAGACCGGGATGTGCACGGGCCTCGGCGGCTCCATGCATTTCACCGATATCGACCGCGGGCTGATCGGGGCGGCGGGCATCGTGGGCGGCGGGCTGCCGGCCGCGGTGGGCGCCGGGCTCTCGGCCCAGCTCGACGGCAAGGGCCGGGTCTCGACCGTCTTCTTCGGCGACGGCACGGTCAATATCGGCGCCTTCCATGAATCCATGAACATCGCCCAGGTCTGGAAGCTGCCGGTGATCTTCATCTGCGAGAACAATCTCTATGGCGAGTTCACCCGGATCAATTTCACCACGCCTTTCGAGGATCTGACCGAGCGCGCCAAGGGCTATGCCATGCGGGCGGTGCAGGTGGACGGCAATGACGTCGAGGCGGTCTATCGCGCCACGGCCGAGGCGGCCGAGCGCGCCCGGGCCGGCGAAGGCCCGACCTTCATCGAATGCAAGACCTATCGCCACCGCGGCCATTCCCGCACCGATCCGGCGAAGTACCGCGACGCCGCGGAGGTCGAGGCCTGGCTCGCCCGCGATCCCATCCCCGCCCATCGCGCGAAGCTGGTGAAGGAGGGGGTGATCACCGAGAAGGATGCCGACCGCATCACCGAAGACGCCCGGCGCGAGGTGAAGGCCGCGGCCGATCGCGCCGCGACGGCACCCTGGCCGGATGCGAACCAGAACTTCGCCGCCAAGATGTTCGCCTGAGCGATAGAGATTGGACCCGGTCATGCCCCCCCAGGAAATACAACGCAAGAGATCACCTATCGCGAAGCCATCGTCGCCGCCCTGCAGGAGGAGATGCGCCGCGATCCCAAGACCCTCGTCATGGGCGAGGACGTCGGCCCCTCCGGCGGACCCTTCAAGACCTGCCAGGGGCTGATCGAGGAATTCGGCCATGCCCGGGTACGCGACACGCCCATCGCCGAGACGGGCTTCGTGGGCGCGGCACTGGGCCTCGCCATCACCGGCTATCGCCCCATCGTCGAGATCATGTTCGCCGATTTCCTCGGCGTCTGCTTCGACCAGATCGTCAACGGCATCGCCAAGCATCGATTCATGTCGGGCGGGCAATTCGCCGTGCCGGTGACGATCCGCGCCATCGGCGGCGCCGGCTTGCGCTTCGGGCCGCAGCATTCGACCACGGCGGAATCCTGGTTCATGTCGGTGCCGGGGCTGAAGATCGTCTGCCCGTCGAGCCCGGCCGAGGCCTATGGCATGCTGAAATCGGCGATCCGCGACGACGATCCGGTGCTGGTGCTGGAGCATAAGGCTTTGCTCTCCAGCAAGGGCCAGGTGGCGGTGGGGAGCGAGCACGGCGAATCGCTGTCAGCGGCCCGCGCATCCTGCGGCCCGGCCGCGACGTCACGGTGGTGGCGAGCCTCGCCATGGTGCATCGCGCCCTGGGGGCGGCGGAGAAGCTCGCGGCCGAGGGCATCGAGGCGGAGGTCATCGACATCCGCGCGCTGCGGCCGATGGACCTCACCAATGTCTTCGAGAGCGTGCGGCGGACCAATAATCTGGTGACCGTGGAGGAGCAGGCCCAGGTCGGCGGCTGGGGTGCGGAGGTCGTGGCCCAGGTGACCAGCGAGGCCTTCGACTCCCTGGATTCCCCGCCGCGGCGTGTGACCCTGCCGGATTACCCCGTGCCCTACAGCCCGCCGCTGGAGGACAGCGTATTGCCCTCGCCGGATTCCATCGCGGCGGCGGTCAAGTCGCTGCTGTAGAGAGGTCTTCGATCAGATGGTATTGGCCTCTCCCCTTTTCGTCATTCCCGCGAAAGCGGGAATCCAGGGCCGAGGGCTCGCTTGTTGCCCTGGATTCCCGCTTTCGCGGGAATGACGGAAGAGAAGAATTTTGTTTAAACGGATCGTGCTTTAGCGAGGCTTCCCTATGGACTTTCTGGTTCCCAAGCTCAGCGCGACGATGGAATCGGCCAAGGTGCTGCGCTGGCTGAAAGAGGCCGGCCAGCGCGTGCGCCAGGGCGAGGCGCTGGTCGAGCTCGAGACCGACAAGGCTGCGATCGAGGTCGAGGCGCCGGCGGACGGCACGTTGGAATCGATCCTGGCGCCGGAGGGGACGGAGCTTCCCATCGGCGCGGCGCTGGGGCGCTTGACGACCAGCGGCGCAGAGCCGGCGGCGAGTGCTTCGCCGGCGAAGGCGGCGCCGACGCCCATCGCGAAAGCAAAGAAGCCTGCACCGGCGCCGGCCTCCACGCCTGCACCTGCTTCGCCCGCAGCCGGCTCGCGCATACCCGCTTCGCCGCTCGCCCGCCGTCTGGCCGGCGATGCCGGGATCGAGCTGAAGGGCCTCAGCGGCTCCGGCCCCGGCGGACGCATCCGCAAGCGCGATATCCTGGCGGCGCTGGGCGCACGCGGTCACGCACCCGCCGCGCGGCCGCGTGGGCGCCTCGGCAGCATCCGCGCCGGGATCGCTCTCGCCCATGCGGATCAAGATCGCCGAGGCCGTCGCCCTCAGCCGCCGCACCATCCCCGCCTTCGCCCTCGACCGCTGGGTCGAAATCGCAGCACTGGAGCGCGCACGCCAGGAGCTGGGGCCCAGGATCGAGCGCGACGGCGGGGTCAAGATCACCGTCACCGATCTCCTGCTTCAGGCGATGTCCGACACGCTTGCCGGGCAGCCCGCGATCCTCGACCGCTGGGTCGAGGAAGGCGGCAAGCCGCAGCGCCTCGCGCCGGGCAGCATCGACATCGGCCTCGTCGTCGCGGTGGAAGGCGGCATGATGATTCCCGGTGCTGGCCGATCTCGGCGGCCGCTCGCTTGGCAGAGATCGCCCGCGCGCGGCGCGATGCCGTCCAGCGCGTGCGCACCGGCCGGCTCATCGCCGCGGATTCCCTGCCGGCCTCCATCTCGCTCTCCAATCTCGGCCAGAGCGGCATCGACCGCTTCGAGGCCATCATCAATCCCGGCCAGGCCAGCATCCTCGCCGTCGGCCGCTCCCACGACCGCGTCATCGCCCGCGGCGGCGCACCGGTCGTGGCGCGGGGATTCCATCTGACCTTCTCGGTGGATCACCGCCTGATCGACGGAAGGCGCGGCGCGGAATTTTTGGGCGCGCTCGCGGACCGGATCGAGTTCGGGCCATGGGGAGCGAACTGAGCCCCGCTCTGACACTGAGGCCCCTCGCCCCCGCTATCTTTCTTCCCCCTCGCCCCCGGAACGGGGGAGAGGGCTGGGGTGAGGGGGTCTATCAACGGCACGCTGCTCGCCCGCCCCGCCCTCACCCTCCCACGGCTTCGCCGTGGGCCCCTCCCTCTCCCGCTTCGAAGCGCGGTAGAGGGGCAAGATCTTCCCCCTCGCCCCTGGAACGGGGGAGAGGGCCGGGGTGAGGGGGTTTCTCAACAGCACAACACTCACCCGCCTGCCCTCACCCTCCCACGGCTTCGCCGCGGGCCCCTCCCTCTCCCGCTTCGAAGCGCGGTAGAGGGGCAGAGGCGAAGCGCTTCCTTATTCCCCCTCGCCCCCCGAAGGGGGGAGAGGGTCGGGGTGAGGGGGTTTCTCCAACGGCACTGCTGCTCGCCCGCCCTGCCCTCACCCTCCCACGGCTTCGCCGTGGGCCCCTCCCTCTCCCGCTTCGAAGCGCGGTAGAGGGGCAGAGCGAAGCGCGGAAGGGGGGAAAGGGTTGGGGTGAGGGGGGTATCTCCAACCGCGCGGCAGAGGGGCAAGGCGGCGAAGCGCGGCGCGCGAAGCTACGCCGCCAGCGCCCTGGCCAAGTCGGCTTCGAGGTCGACGGGATCTTCCAGCCCGACCGACAGCCGCACCATGCCGTCGGTGATGCCCTGCTGGGCGCGGTGCTCCGGGGTGAGGCGCTGATGCGTCGTGGTGGCGGGATGGGTGACGAGGCTCTTGGTGTCGCCGAGATTGTTGGAGATCACCGCCAGCTTGAGCGCATTCAGGAATCGGAAGGCGGCAGGCTTGCCGCCGGCGAGCTCGAAGGTCACCAGCGAGCCGCCCGCGGTCATCTGCTCGCTCGCCAGCGCATGCTGGGGATGGCTGGCGAGGCCGGGGTAGAGAAGCTGGCTGACCTTCTTCTGCTTGGCCAGGAAATCGGCGATGCGCACGGCGTTGCTGCAATGGCGCGAGACGCGAAGCTCCAGGGTCTCCAGCCCCTTCAGCAGGAGCCAGGCGTTCATCGGGCTGAGGGCCGGGCCGGTATGGCGCAGGAAGGGCTGCAGGCTCTCCTCGACCCAGGCCTTGCTGCCCAGGATCACGCCGCCCATGGCGCGGCCCTGGCCGTCGATATGCTTGGTCGCGGAATAGACGACGATATCGGCGCCCAGCTCCAGAGGCCGCTGCAGCAGCGGGGTGGCGAAGACATTGTCGACGATGAGCTTGGCGCCCGCGGCATGGGCGAGCTTGGCCACCGCCGGCACATCGATGATGCGCAAGCCCGGGATTGGACGGCGTCTCGACGAAGACCGCCTGGGTCTTGCGCGAGAGGGCATCGCGCCATTGCCCGAGATCGCGGCCGTCGACGAAGACGGTCTCGACTCCGAAGCGCGGCAGGATCTCGGCCAGCACATATTGGCAGGAGCCGAAGAGGGCGTCGGAGGCGACGACGCGGTCGCCCGCGCGCAGCTGGCAGGCGAGCGAGGCGAAGACCGCGGCCATGCCCGTCGCCGTGGCGCGCGCGGCCTCGGCGCCCTCGAGCAGGGCCATGCGATCCTCGAACATCTGCACGGTGGGATTGCTGAAGCGCGAATAGATGAAGCGCTGCTTCTTATTGGCGAAGGCGGCCTCGGCCTCCTCCGCCGAGGCATAGACATAGCCCGAGGTCATGTAGATGGCCTCGCAGGTCTCGCCGAAGGGCGTGCGCAGGATGCCGCCCTGGACAAGCTTGGTGGCGAGGCGCCAATCGGGCTCGCCTCGGCTGGTGGTGATTGGGGTGGTCGTCGGCGCGGTGCTCGCCGTCGTGGCGCCCGCTGCCGGAAGTGAATCAGTCTCGCTCGTCATTGTCCTGTCCTTCGCCCTCACATCCCGGAAACGAAAAACCCCGACCAAGCGGCCGGGGTCTGGATGGAGGACCACCGACCTTTTAGCGGATTGTTTTACGTGGCCCGCAAGCCGGTCGGCTCAAATCACCACGTTGCAGGCAAGCATAAGCGGCCGGCCGGATGAGGTCAAGCCGCCCAGGTCAAGCGGGGTTGGGGCGGGGCGCCGGGGTGTAGTTCAGGATCGGCCCCAGCCAGCGCTCGACCTCCGCCACCGCCATGCCCTTGCGCCGGGCATAATCCTCGACCTGGTCGCGCTCCACCTTGGCGACGCCGAAGTAATAGGCCTCGGGATGGGCCAGATAGAGCCCGGAAACCGAGGAGGCCGGCCACATCGCGTAGTTCTCGGTCAGCCGCACGCCGATCCGGGCCTCGGCATCCAGCAGGCGGAACAGCGTCGCCTTTTCGGTATGGTCGGGCTGGGCCGGGTAGCCCGGCGCCGGCCGGATGCCCCGATAGGCCTCGCGGAGCAATTCCTCGGGGGTCAGGCTCTCCTGCGGCGCATAGCCCCAGAGCTCGCGGCGGACCCGCTGATGCATGGCCTCGGCGAAGGCTTCGGCGAAACGGTCGGCCAGAGCCTTCACCAGGATGGAGGAATAATCGTCATTGGCGCGGGCGAAACGCTCGGCGATCGCCTGCTCCTCGAAGCCGGCGGTGACCACGAAGGCGCCGATGTAATCCCGCTTGCCGCTCTCGATCGGCGCGACGAAATCCGCCAGCGCCACCCGCGGCCGCCCGTCGCGCTTGGAGAGCTGCTGGCGCAAGGTGAAGAAGGTCGCGACCTCTTCATGCCGCGTGTCGTCGGCGAAGAGGCGGATGTCGTCCTGCACCGCCCCGGCCGGCCAGAAGCCGATCACCGCCTTCGGCCGGAACCAGCGCTCGCTCAGGATCTTGGCCAGCATCGCCTGCGCATCCCCGAAGAGCGCGCGGGCGGCCGCACCCTGCTTGGCATCGTCGAGGATGGCGGGATAGCGGCCCTTCAGCTCCCAGGTCTGGAAGAAGGGCGTCCAATCGATATAGCCAGCCAAAGTCGCGAGGTCGTAATCCTCGAACACTTTCGTGCCGAGGAAGGACGGCTTCGGCGGATCATAGGCCGACCAGTCCGGCTTGAAGGCGCTGGCGCGGGCATTGGCCAGTGGCAGGCGCAGCTTCTCCGCCTCCGATTGCGCGTGGCCTTCGGAGACCTTCCGGTACTCCGCGCGAATCTCCTCGACGTAGGAGTCTTGCGTCTCCGGCGAGAGCAGCTTGGAGACGACGCCCACCGCGCGGCTGGCGTCGGTGACATAGACCGTCTGGCCGCTGATGTAGCGGGGATGGATCTTCACCGCGGTATGGACCCGGCTGGTGGTGGCCCCGCCGATCAGCAGCGGCATGGTGAAGCCTTCGCGCTCCATCTCCGCGGCGACATGGGCCATCTCGTCCAGCGATGGTGTGATCAGGCCGGAGAGGCCGATGATGTCGACCTGCTTCTCCCGCGCCGTCTCCAGGATCTTGGTCGCCGGCACCATGACGCCGAGATCGATGACCTCGTAATTGTTGCAGGCCAGCACGACGCCGACGATGTTCTTGCCGATGTCATGGACATCGCCCTTCACCGTGGCCATCAGAATGCGGCCGGCATTGCGGCGACCCGCCGCCGCCTCCTGTCCGCTCTCGACCCGAGCCGCCTTCTCCGCCTCCATGAAGGGAAGCAGATAGGCCACCGCCTGCTTCATCACCCGGGCGGATTTCACCACCTGGGGCAGGAACATCTTGCCGCTGCCGAAGAGATCGCCGACGACATTCATGCCGGCCATCAACGGGCCTTCGATGACATGCAGCGGCCGCTCGGCCGCGGCTCGTGCTTCCTCGACATCGGCCTCGATGAACTCGGTGATGCCGTTGACGAGCGCATGCTCCAGGCGCTTGTCCACCGGCCGCTCGCGCCAGGCGAGATCCTGCCCCTTGGCCTCGCGCCCCGCCGTGCCGCGGAAGCGCTCCGCCAGGGTCAGGAGCCGTTCCGTCGCATCCTCGCGGCGGTTCAGCACCACATCCTCGCAGGCCTCGCGCAGCTCGGGCTCGATGGTCTCGTAGATGGCGAGCTGGCCGGCATTGACGATGCCCATGTCCATCCCCGCCTGGATGGCGTGATAGAGGAACACGGCATGCATCGCCTCGCGCACCGGCTCATTGCCGCGGAAGGAGAAGGAGAGGTTGGAGACGCCGCCGGAGATATGGGAGAGCGGCATGGCCTGCCGGATCTGCCGCGCCGCCTCGATGAAGGCGATTCCATAGCCGTTATGCTCCTCGATCCCGGTGGCGACGGCGAAGATATTGGGATCGAAGACGATGTCCTCGGGATCGAAGCCCGCCTGCTCGGTGAGGAGCTTATAGGCCCGGGCGCAGATACCGGTTTTCCGCGCAAGCGTATCGGCCTGGCCGGCTTCGTCGAAGGCCATCACCACCACCGCCGCGCCATAGGCGCGCACCAGCCGCGCATGATGCAGGAAGGCTTCCTCGCCCTCCTTCAGGGAGATCGAGTTCACCAGGGGCTTGCCCTGGACGCATTTCAGCCCCGCCTCGATGACCGAGAATTTCGAGCTGTCGATCATGACCGGCACGCGGGCGATATCCGGCTCGGCGGCGACCAGGTTCAGGAACTCCACCATGGCGCGCTCGGAATCGAGCAGCCCCTCGTCCATGTTGATGTCGATGATCTGGGCGCCATTGGCGACCTGGTCGCGCGCCACCTCGAGCCCGGCGGCGTAATCGCCGGCGGTGATGAGCTTGCGGAACCGCGCGGAGCCCGTGACATTGGTGCGCTCGCCCACATTGACGAAGCGGATATCGCCGGTGAGGGTGAAGGGCTCCAGCCCCGAGAGCCGCATCAGCGGCGGCTGGCTGGGGATGGCGCGCGGCGGCAAACCCTGGATCGCCTCGGCGATGGCGCGGATATGATCCGGCGTCGAGCCGCAGCAGCCCCCGACGATATTGACCAGCCCCTCCTCGGCGAAGCCGCGGATCTGGGCGGCCATGGCCTCGGGCGTCTCGTCATACTGGCCGAATTCATTGGGCAGGCCGGCATTGGGATAGGCGCAGACGAAGGTATCGGCGACCGCGGCAAGCTCGGCCAGATGGGCCCGCATCGCCGCGGCGCCCAGCGCGCAGTTGAGGCCGATGGTGAAGGGCCGGGCATGGCGGAGCGAATGCCAGAAGGCGGTCGGCGTCTGGCCCGACAGCGTGCGGCCGGAGAGATCGGTGATGGTGCCGGAGATCATCAGCGGCAGGCGGACACCCTTCTCGGCGAAGACCAGCTCGACCCCGAAGACCGCCGCCTTGGCGTTCAGCGTGTCGAAGATGGTCTCGATCAGGATGATCTCCGCGCCGCCGTCGATCAGCCCGCGGGTCTGCTCGGCATAGGCGTCGCGCAGCCCGTCGAAGGTGACCGCGCGATAGCCGGGGTTGTTCACATCCGGCGAGAGGGAGGCGGTGCGGTTGGTCGGCCCCAGGGCGCCGGCGACGAAGCGGCGGCGCCCGTCCTGCCGCTCGGCCCGGGCGGCGGCGCGCCGGGCCAGCCGGGCGCCCTCGCGGTTCAGGTCATAGACCGCCTGCTCCATGGCGTAGTCGGCCTGGGCGATGGCGGTGGAGGAGAAGGTGTTGGTCTCCAGGATATCGGCCCCGGCGATCGCGTAGTCGAAATGGATTTCCTCGATTGCCTCGGGCTGGGTCAGGGTCAGCAGGTCGTTGTTGCCGCGGAGATGGTGGTCGCATCCAGCGAAGCGGGTGCCGCGGAACTGCGCCTCCTCGAAGCCCAGCCCCTGGATCTGCGTCCCCATGGCCCCGTCGAGGATCAGCACGCGCTCATCCGCCGCCGCACGGAGGGCCGCGAGAACCTCGGCACCGTCCGCCAGATCCGGGGACGGGCGGGTTCGCCCTTCGGTGAGATCAGGCATGAATGTCTGCTAGCCCTTTTCGCGCCAATGATCCAGGGCGGATGCGGGGGACGCCGATATAGTCACCGATGGTACCGGATTGCGCTGCAATGCGGTATAGCGCGGGGGTTAAACCGGCATTTGCGCAATTTTATTTCCATTGCCCGGCACGAAATATAATTTCCCGCAAAATGCCGCATTGCAACCTGTGCAACCGCGGTAATACAGTCGCCGTTCATACCCTGCGGGCGGCCCTGGCCCGAGATAGAGCGAGGCGATCATGAGCGAGACAGCGGAAGTTCTCCCCTTCACCGGTCCGGCGAAGAAGGATCTCTACGAGGTCGGCGAGATTCCGCCGCTGGGCCATATCCCCGCGCGCATGCATGCCTGGGCGATCCGGCGCGAGCGCCATGGACCGCCGGAGCAATCCTTCCAGCTCGAGGTGGTGGCGACGCCGAGCATCGATCCCTATCAGGTGCTGGTCATGGTGATGGCCGCGGGCGTCAACTACAACGGCGTCTGGGCGGGGCTCGGCCGGCCCGTCTCCCCCTTCGACATCCACAAGGCGCCCTATCACATCGCGGGCTCCGACGCGGCGGGCGTGGTCTGGGCCGTCGGCGACAAGGTGCGGCGCTGGAAGGTGGGCGACGAGGTCGTCATCCATTGCAACCAGACCGACGGCGACGACGAGGAGTGCAACGGCGGCGATCCGATGTTCTCCCCCTCGCAGCGGATCTGGGGCTATGAGACGCCGGACGGCTCCTTCGCCCAGTTCACCGCGGTGCAGGCCCAGCAGCTCATGCCGCGGCCGCGGCATCTGACCTGGGAGGAGAGCGGCTGCTATACCCTGACGCTTGCCACCTCCTACCGCATGCTCTTCGGCCATCGTCCGCATATCCTGCGTCCCGGCCATAACGTGCTGGTCTGGGGCGCCTCGGGGGGCATCGGCTCCATGGCGGTGCAGCTCATCGCCACGGCCGGGGCGAACGCCATCGGCGTCATCTCCGATGATTCCAAGGCCGATTTCGTCATGCAGCTCGGCGCCAAGGGCGTCATCAACCGCAACGGCTTCGATTGCTGGGGCCCGCTGCCGGATGTCGACGATGTCGCGGGCTACAACGACTACATGAAGAAGGTGCGCGAGTTCGGCAAGGCGATCTGGGGCGTCACCGGCAAGGGCAATGACGTCGATTTCGTCTTCGAGCATCCGGGCGAGCAGACCTTCCCGGTCTCCTGCTTCGTGGTGAAGCGCGGCGGCATGGTGGTCTTCTGCGCCGGCACCACCGGCTACAATCTCACCTTCGATGCGCGTTTCGTCTGGATGCGCCAGAAGCGCATCCAGGGCAGCCATTTCGCCAATCTGCTGCAGGCGAGCCAGGCCAATCAGCTGGTCATCGAGCGGCGCATCGATCCCTGCATGTCCGAGGTCTTCCCCTGGGACGAGATCCCCGGCGCCCATACCAAGATGATGAAGAACCAGCACAAGCCCGGGAATATGGCGGTGCTGGTCCAGGCCAGGCGGCCGGGGATGCGGACGCTCGAAGACGCTGTCGACGCCTAGCGAGAAGATTTCACCACAGAGACACAGAGTCACAGAGAAGAAAGATGAGACTGGTTTCGCCCTGCGGGCGAAGCCCAAGAATCAGCTTTGTTGACTCCCTGACCGATTCAGCGAGCTTAGCTCGTCCTCTCTGTGCCTCTGTGTCTCTGTGGTTATCTTAGCCTTCTGATCCATGATCGACCCCTCCGAACTCCTTCCCCTCACCCGCCGCGCGCTCGCCGCCGCCGAGACCTTGGTCGAGCGCGCGCGCCAGGCCGTGCTCAAGGCGACCGACGGCGGCAAGGCCGAGGCCTTGGAGCGCGAGCAATTCGCGGCCCATGGGCTCGCCTGGTATGCGACCTATGCGGCGGGGCTGCGCCAGATGCTGGGCTGGGCGGAGCGGCTGGAGACCTCGGGACGCCTCGGCGAGATCGAGCGGTTGATCCTGCAAGCGGCCTTCGGCGAATATCTGGCCCAGATGGCGGGCGGGCTCGCCATGAGCCAGGGCGAGATCGCGCGCCCGGCCGATCTCGGCATCGAGGATGCCGCGGCGGATTTCGCCGCCGACCGCGCGGCTTCCCGGCTGATCCGCGAGGGCAATACCGATGCGATCCGCCGGCGCCTGGCCGAGCTGATGGCCGAGGGCGGTTTCGGCGAGCGCGCGCTGGAGGATGAATCCCTCGAGCTTGTGCGCGACCAGTTCCGGCGTTTCGCGGAGGACCATCGCGAGGCCGCCCATGGCTGGCATCGCGAGGATGTGCTGATCCCTCTCGAGGTCGTCGAAGAGCTGGCGGCCCTCGGCGTCTTCGGCCTCACGGTGCCGGAGGCCTATGGCGGGCTCGGCCTCGGCAAGCTCGCCATGTGCGTGGTCACGGAGGAGCTCTCCCGCGGCTATATCGGCCTGGGCTCGCTGGGCACGCGATCGGAGATCGCCGCCGAACTGATCCGCCTGGGCGGGACCGAGGCGCAGAAGCAGCGCTGGCTGCCCGATCTCGCATCGGGCCGCATCCTGCCCACCGCCGTCTTCACCGAGCCCGGCACCGGGTCCGATCTCGGCAGCCTGAAGACGCGGGCCGAGCGCGCCGGCGATGTCTATCGCATCACCGGCAACAAGACCTGGATCACCCATGCGGCGCGCAGCGATGTGATGACCTTGCTCGCCCGCACCGATCCGAAGCAGCCCGGCTATCGCGGCCTCTCCATGTTCATCGCCGAGAAGCCGC
Source organism: uncultured Alphaproteobacteria bacterium (assembly GCA_963757155.1). GTDB lineage: Bacteria > Pseudomonadota > Alphaproteobacteria > Dongiales > Dongiaceae > DASXQK01. The sequence continues at coordinate 30,587 of CAVWQS010000040.1, read as the reverse complement.
GCGGCACGGCGGAGAATCCCTTTCCGGCACCGGGCATGAGCGGCGGGGAGATCCGGGTGCTCGGCTATCGCGGCATGAAGGAATACGAGCTCGCCTTCGACGGCTTCGAGGTCAAGGCGGCCAACCTCCTGGGCGAGGCCGAGGGCGACGGCTTCAAGCAGCTCATGGCGACCTTCGAATCCGCCCGCATCCAGACCGCCGCGCGGGCGACCGGCGTGGCCCAGGAGGCCCTCGAGCTCGGCCTCGCCTATGCCAAGGGCCGCGCCCAGTTCGGCAAGCCGATCTACGACTTCCCGCGGGTCTACGGCAAGCTCGCCTGGATGGCGGTGGAGACCATGATCGCCCGCCAGCTCACCTATCACGCGGCGCGGCAGAAGGATTCCGACAAGCGCTGCGACATCGAGGCCGGCCAGGCCAAGCTGCTCGCCGCCCGCGTCGCCTGGGCCAATGCCGACAACGCCCTCCAGGTCCATGGCGGCAACGGCTATGCCGAGGAATACACCATCAGCCGCGTCCTCTGCGACGCGCGCATCCTCAACATCTTCGAGGGCGCCGCCGAGATCCAGGCCCAGGTCATCGCCCGGGGGCTGCTCGCCGGCCGTAACTGAACGGCGTCAGCACGCAGGTGCCGTTTGACAAATACGCGTTCTGCGTATATTCTGGAAGTTAGGGATGGCGACGACAGTGGAAGCTCGGCGGAACATAAGCCCAGTTTGGCCTTGATTCCTTAAAACAGTCAAAGCTCGCTGTTAATTTCCTGCAGAAGCAGCCGGCGAGCGAAACGAGGCCAAGCTGCGCTTATGGGACTGTCTAGAGCGGGATGAGCTGATCCTCCTTCAAGGGCGGTGCTTTCGGCACCGCCGGCGTCGGACAGGCGATCCGTCAGCTGTTCAAACCCAGCGCCGCGCGCAGCTCCGCCTTGGCGGCGTCATATTCGGCGGTGAAGTCCGGCTGGCTCCAGATGGCCTCGGCGATCAGGCTGCCGGCGATGCGGCCGGCTTCGATGTCGCTGCGGAAATGGATGCCGCCGATCACGCGGTTATTGGCATATTCCCAGCCGCGGGCCATCAGCTCGGCCCGCTTCTCCGGCACCATGTTGGAGAGCACGATGGCCATCAGCGTGCCGACCGTCGCATGGCCGGAGGGATAGGCGCCCGACTTCGAGAGCGGCACCACCGGCTTGACCAGGTCGCTGTAGAGATGGGGCCGCGGACGCTTCCAGACACCCTTGGCCGGATCGACCACCGCACCTTCGGTCTCGGCGATACGGGCGAAGAAGGCCTCGGTCTTCGGCAGCTGGTCCTTGGTGAACTTCGGCCCCATGACATCGGCGAAGCGCCAGACATTCTCTTCCGCATCGGCCTGAGCGCGGGCCACCATTTCCGGCGTGCGCGTGACCTGCAGAGTCAGGACCTCGGCCAGCTCGGCCTTGGTCTGAGCGGAGTCATTGGCCGGCGGCGGGGCCAGGAATTTGGTGAGATCGAGCTCATGGGCCGTGATGAAGGGCTTGGCGTCCTCGGCCCGGGCCGGGCTGGCGACGGCGCCGAGTTGGAAGGCGGCAAGAACGAGCAAAGCGGCAAAATGCCGGCGTGTGAGGCGCATGGCAGGTCTCCCCTAAGAGTTGCAAGCTGTCCTTAGCAGGAGTTCCATGGCGGCTTTATGACAGCGCCGTCCTTATCGTGGCGGCGCGGCCCGCTGCGGCAGGCGGGCGATCTCGCGGTCGATCAGCCCGCGATAGGCGCCGGCACGGCTCATCAGCAGATCGGGCGGGCCGTCCTCGACGATCCGCCCCACCTGCAGCACCAGGATCCGGTCGAAGCCGCGCAGGGTCGACAGGCGATGGGCGATGGCGATGACGGTGCGGCCGCGCATCAGCCGGTCGAGGGCCTCGCGGATTGCCTCCTCCGCCTCGATGTCGAGCGCGGAGGTCGCCTCGTCCAGCAGCAGGATCGGCGCGTTCTTCAGGAAGGCGCGGGCGATGGCGATGCGCTGGCGCTGCCCGCCCGACAGTTTGACGCCGCGCTCGCCGACGATGGTGGCGAAGCCCTCGGGCATGGCCTTGATGAAGCCGAGGCAGCGCGCCGCGCTTGCCGCGGCGACGACCTCGTCATCGCTGGCGTCGGGCCGGCCGTAGCGGATGTTGTCCATGATCGAGCGGTGGAACAGCGAGATGTCCTGCGGCACCGTGCTGATTTGCTCCCGCAGGCTCTCCTGGGTGACGAGGGCGATGTCATGGCCGTCGATCAGGATCCGGCCGGCGTCCAAATCGTAGAAACGCTGCAGCAAAGCGAAGATCGTCGATTTGCCGCCGCCCGACTCGCCGACCAGCCCGACGCGCTGGCCTATTTCGATGTGGAGATTGAAGCCATCGAAGACTTTGGCCCCGCCGGGATAGGCGAAGCCGACATTCTCGAAGACGACGCCGCCCCGCGCCTCGGCGATGGAGGTCGCGTCCGGCCGATCGCGGATCTCGTGCGGCAGGAGCAGCGTCCCCAGCGCCTCCGCCAGCCGGGCCATATGCTGGCTCACATCGACGAAGGCATAGGCCAGCTCCCGGGTGGCCTGCAGGATCGAGAATCCCAGGGTGCAGACGAGGACCACATCCCCCGTCGTCGCCGCGCCGCGCTGCCAGAGGGTGATCGCCCAGGCCAGCAGCCCGATCATCACGCCGACGACGAGGAGAGAATGGAGCATCCGGAGGCGGTCCATGTAGAGAAGGCTCCGCCGCCGCGCCGTCGCCTCCCGGTCGAGGGCGTCGCCCACCCGGCGGGATTCCCGCCGGATGCCCCCGAAGGCCCGGACGATCGCCATATTGCCGATGATATCCACCATCTCGCCATCGACGGCGGCCGCCTTATCGGCGAAGACCCGATGCAGCGGCTTCGCCGCCGCGGCCAGACGGAAAATGACGATGACCATGCCGGCGGATACCAGGACCAGCCCACCGGTCACCGCCGGGCTGACGGTGGCGAGGATGACGATGGCGCCGAGATTGCCGACCATGGGCGGCAGCACGTTCCAGGCGAGCATGTTCTCCAGCGTAAAGACGGCATTGCTGGTGGCTGAAATCCGGCTCGTCAGCGTGCCCGGCTGCCTGTCGGCGAAGAACCGGGGGGCGTGACCCATGAGATGCCGGAAGATGTCGCGGCGCAGATCGGCCGTGACCCGGGGGAAGGTCACGCTGGAGATCACCCCGGCGAGGCGGGACAGGATGTGGTCGGCCGCGAGGAGCGAGATCAGCACGCCGAAGGCGAACCAGGCCGCGCTCTTGCCGCCGGCGCCGCGGGAGAGGGCATCGACCAGGGACTTCAGCCCATATTGCGTCCCGACCGCGCAGATCGCCGCCGCGAAGCCTGCGAGCAGGATCGCGCCATGCAAATAGGGGCGCAGCCGGACATAGCGGAGATAGAAGCGCAGCGGGCGCTGGGCGTAGCGGGAGAGGTCATCCATCTCCCTTGGCTGCTCCGCAGTCGGTTTCATCCACCCACCCCATGGGGTCGCCAAAGCCCCCGAGGATAGCATTCACCGGTTTATGACAGGCTTTTGGCGTTAGCGGGATCATGATGTAACGGACCGCCGTCGCACCCATATATATGACATGAGAGCCTGGAGCACGAGCGCCATCAACAGCTACTACCTCGATCCGGTGATCACCTTCCTCGCCGCCGGGGGTCTGGAATCGCGAGGAAAGCCGGTGGCGCTCGCGGGTTACTACGTCACCCCGCATTGCGACCCCGATTGCTGTGAAGCCTTCGGCGATGTTTCCAGGATCGACATCGGCCCCTTCCGCTCAAAGGGCGAAGCGCGCCGATGGTCCCGGGACAATCTGGCGGAAGCTCGCTGAAAGACCCGGTTGGGCCCTAGGCGGCCCTCGGGCGTCCTCGAACTGCGGGCTTTCGAGTTAACCGCGCGGTGCAGATTTGCACCGGGACGCCCAGGGGGCGGCTGTTCGGGGCGGCTATGGATCGACCGAACTGCCCGCGGGATCGGCGCTGTCGTCGGAATGGGCTTCCGCAAAATGCTCGCCGCCATGGGTGGCAAAGCACTCGTCGCAATAGGGCCCCGCTCCGCATTCCTTGCAGATGAGGCTGTCTCCCTTCGAGCGCGCCGTGGGCTCGCCGCATTCGACGCAGATCTGGGTTTCCGATTCGGTCATTTCTTCGCCTTCCCTAGCCAATCCTTCGTATCCAGGAACCTATGACCTCCCTCTTGGTTGCACATTACCACCACAACTTCGCCCAGCTGTTCCGCATTGAACAGACGCGCGAATACCGGCGTAAAAAGGATGAAAGGCCTACCCCATTTCGGGCCCTAGGCGCCTTCAGCCAAACGAAGGAGACTTTGATGATCACGCGTACGAACTCATGGCGGCAGCTTGCGGCCATTTCCGCACTCGCGCTGCTCGCGGCCTGCGGCTCGTCCCATAACCAGCAGTCGCAGCAGCAGGCTCAGGCGAACACCTCCGCCTTCATGCACTCGCCGACCAGTGCTGGCACCGTGCTGACCACCGCCAACGGGATGACCCTCTATACCTATGACAAGGACACCGTCGGCCAGTCGGCCTGCTATGGCGATTGCGCCCAGTATTGGCATCCCTATCTGTCGAACGGCACCTCCATGCCGTCCGGCAAGATGACGCTCGTCACCCGCAGCGACGGTTCGCAGCAATGGGCCTATGACGGCAAGCCGCTCTACACCTTCACCCAGGACACGAGCGCCGGCCAGGTGAACGGCAACAACTTCCACAACAACTGGCATGTGATCGCCTCGACCTAGGCGCAGGCAATCCGTGCAGCTTTGCAGATGAGCGATCGAATGCCCGCCACTGGCTCCCAGCCAGTGGCGGGCAATTACATTTCGGGCTAGAGCGGTCAGGCCGTGCGGCGCGGTGTCGGCGAGCTCCATCAGCCGGATCTCGGCCAGGGCCTTGAACTCCCCTTCCGGATATTTCTCGAGATAGGCCTGCAGCGTCGCGGGATTGTCGCTGTCGCGGACGGACTCCCAGAAGGCGAGCTCGACTTCGCGATCCTTGGGATCGCGCATCCCGCCGCCGGCCGAGGCGAATTCCTCCAGCCGCGTGCGGGCGAGGGTCGCGAAGCTTCCCTCGGGATATTGCTCCAGATAGGCCTCGTAATCGGCGGCCCGCGTGCTTTCCTTGATCGATTCCCAGAACACGACCTCGACGGAATGTGGCTCGGCAACCGCCGCCTCCGTGCTGTGGAGCGCCGGCGTGGGCTCCTCGGAGGGCTCCGCCTCATCCTCGACGACCGCCACCTCCTCCGGCATCGGCAGATCGGGCCGCAGGCGGAACACCCGTATGGGCTGGGCGATATTCTTCACGCTCTGCTCGCCGAGATCCTCGAAGCCATAGGGGACCTTGCGCCGGATATGGTCGCGTACGCCGCGGGAGATGCAGATCCCGCCGGCCTCGGCCAGCCCCTCGATACGGGCGGCGATATTGACGCCGTCGCCGAAGATATCGCCGTCCTTCACCATGACATCGCCGACGTTGATGCCGATGCGGAACCACATCTGGCGATCCTCGGCCAGCTTCTGATTCGCCAGAGCGAGGTCGCGCTGGATTTCGACGGCGCATTGGACGGCGGCGAAGACGCTGCCGAATTCCGCCAGCACGCTGTCCCCTGCCGTGTTGCAGATCCGCCCGCCATGCTGGGCGATCAGCGCATCGGCAATGGTGCGATGCGCCGACAAGGTGGTCAGCGTCGCCGCCTCGTCGATGCCCATCAGGCGGCTGTAGCCCTCGATATCTGCCGCCAATATGGCGATGAGTTTTCGCTCGAGATGTGGTGCTTCCATGTCAGGCTCGTCCATCTTTCCTCATCGATTTCCGCCCGACATCGGTTGGAACCAGCAAAGGGCCGTGGCTGGCGCCGCCGTGGCAAAGGCCGGTGGCAGCAGCCCCTTCACGTCCGGCTCCCGACCCGAAGAATGCAAATCAATGGGGCAATACGAGGGCAGGAGGCTGTTTCCCGCTGCCCGGCCTCGCCGGCGGGCCGTGATGACCCGCAAATCAAAGCCGGCAAGCGTGATGATAATGTGTTCCATCGCAGGAAGTTGCACGTCGGCACGCAAGGATCGAGAGCCGGCCTGTCGCAGGTGGACCGATCCGTCGGAAACCCGAGCGCGAAGGCTAGCGCAGTTTGCTTCCGGCCGCCTGTGCCGCATTGAACAGCCCAGGGGGCGTCGCCGGGATAAGAAGATGCAAGCCTTCTCCCGTCGCTTCCCCGGTGTCTCGACCGTGCGGTGGCACCGGAGTCAACCCATAGGAAGGTGTTTTCATGACGACGATCCTGATCATCGTGGTGGTGATACTGCTGCTCGGCGGCGGCGGCGGCTACTACGGCTACAACAGATATGGCGGGACAGGCCTCGGCGGCGCGCTCGGGCTGGTTATCGTCATCCTGATCATACTCTGGCTGCTGGGGGTGCTGGGTACACCGCATTGAGGGCGCCTTTTGGGGCCTCGACCCCGCGTTTAGATCGGCGTTAACGAATATCGGGCTTTATCCAGGCAGGGCATCGGCTAAACTCGCCTCAGGCAAAAGGCTCCACGGGGCCCAAGGCCTTGAGGTTGTGAGTCCGGTCTCGCGACCCGTATAGGGGATCTCTGGCGCTCCAGCGGTCCAAAACCGGAAGTCCGGGCGGGGGATATCCCCGGACAGCTCACCTCAGGCGATAGGCCGCACCCGGCGCCCCGTCGGGGCTCTACTTATGGAGGCATGCCGTGCAGCGACCAAAAAAGACGACTCGCAAGGCCCCGAGGAAGGGTGCGCGGAAGTCTCCCGGAAAGCCCCGGCCGGCCAAAATGGTGGCCGCCCCGCTGTTCGAGGCGGCGGGCTTCCTGACATCGGTCGGCACCGGCCGCTCCACCACAAAATATCAGGCGAACAAGAGCATCTTCCGCCAGGGAGATCCGGCCGACGGCGTCTTCTATATCCAAAAGGGCAAGGTCAAGCTGACCGTCGTCTCCGAGCAGGGCAAGGAGGGGGTCATCGCCATACTGGATGTCGGGGATTTCTTCGGCGAGGGATGCCTGGCGGGCCAGACGCTCCATATGGCCTCCGCCGTCGCCATGGCGGATTCCACGATCGTCAAGGTCGAGATCGACACCATGATCCGCGTGCTTCACGAGGAGCCGAAGCTCTCCGAGATGTTCATGGCCTTTCTGCTCTCCCGCAACATCCAGTTCGAAGCGGATCTGGTCGATCAGCTGTTCAATTCCAGCGAACGGCGGCTCGCCCGGGTTCTCCTGCTCCTGGCCAATTTCGGCAAGGAAGGAAAGATGGAGACGGTCATTCCCAAGATCAGCCAGGAGGTTCTGGCCGCCAGAGTGGGAACGACGCGCTCGCGCATCAACTTCTTCATGAACAAGTTCCGCAAGCTGGGCTTCATCGAATACAACGGCGGGCTCAAGGTTCACAGCTCGCTGCTGAACATCGTCGTCCACGACTAAGCGTCGCCTCTCCCTTCCGTCACCCCGGCGAAAGCCGGGGTCCAGGGGCAAGCGGCAAGCACCTTGCCCCGTAGCCCCTGGATTCCGGCTTTCGCCGGAATGACGGCAAAGAAGAACGGCTTGAAAGCGCTCAGCCCGGAAAACAGCACGCCTGCTTCCGGGCCGTCGCTCCTCACGCCGCGCGGTTGCGGCGATAGAGAGCGCGCTCGCGCTCCAGCTCCTCGGCGCTATAGGCCTTCGCCCTCTCGTCGAAGGTCGTCCAGCCGGCCTTGCGATAGGCAGCACCTCGCTGATCGGGATCGACCGGGTAGTGCTTGCGCATGATCCCGTCGACGATGGCGGCCTTGGACTCCTCGACCCGGGCCGTCACCAGCGTACCGCCGCGCCGCACGCCTTCGGCATAGACCTGCGCATGGTCCGGGCTGACGCCCGCCTCGGTCATCGCGCCGATGACCCCGCCGGAGGCAGCGCCGACACCGGCACCCGCCGCCGCACCCACGAGGGTGGAGACCAGCCAGCCCGCGGCCACGACCGGGCCGACGCCGGGAATGGCCAGCATGCCGAGACCCGCGAGCAGCCCGGCGCCGCCGCCGATGACGGTGCCGATGGAGGCGCCCGTTCCAGCACCCGCACCGGCCTTGCTTGCCGTGGTATCGGCGGTGACATAGCGATTGTCGGCATTGTTCGCCATCAGGCTGATGTCGTCATGGGGAACGCCGGCTGCTTCCAGGTCCCGCACGGTGTCGGCGGCATCGTCATAGCCGTCGTAGAGCTTGGTGATTGTCCGAGTGGTCATACTGCCTCGCATTGATTTGATGAGTATTTCGCAGGGAAAGCGGGCGCCTCTCCCAGGGGAGAAGCGCCCACGCCAGACTTGCTACTGGGCGACGACGTTGCCCTTGTAATCGAGAGCGACATTGACGGTCTGTCCGTCCTTCATCGCCGTGCCGCGCCAGATGGACTGGTCGTCCTTCTTGAGCGTCGTCACGCTGGTGAAGCCCTTCGCCTCGATGCGCTCGCGCGCCTGGGACTCCGTGAAGCTGTTGGCTCCCGGGAGCGGCGGCGTCGCCGTCGAATTATCGGCCAGATAGGGATTGTCCTTCAGCGTGTCGTCATAGGAGGAGACGGTGCCGCGGCTCGCCGGATCGGCGTAGCGATAATCCGGCAGCCCCTTCAGCGAATCCTTGGTGACATCCGCCGTGACCTTTTCGCCATTGTCGGAGATGGTAAGGGAGTCCCAGGACAGAGCGATATGCTTCTCGCCGATGCCGAGGAATCCGCCGACGCCGACGACCACGTATTTTACGTTGCCCGCCTGGTCGACCAGGACGCTCTCGATCTCGCCCACGGTGTCGCCGGCCGGATTCTTGATGTTGCGGCCGATGAGCTTCTTCGTATCGACCGCGCTGCCCGGCGCCATGGCGGTGCCGGCATCGTTGGTCAGATAGGCATTGGTCTTCAGGTCTTCGTCATAGGCGTAGACCTTGCCCTTGGAGGAGGCGTCGGCGAAGCGATGCGCCGGCAGGGCGGTCAGCTGCTCCTTGGTCATGTTGATGACGATCTTCTGATCGTTGTCGGCCATGGTGAGCTGGTCCCAGCGGAGCGCGACATCCCGTTCGCCCAGGCCCAGGAACCCGCCGACGCCGACGATGACGTAGCGAACCTTGCCGTCCTGATCGATTAGCGCACTCTCGACCTCGCCGACCTTCTCGCCGGCGGAATTGAACACGGTGCGGCCGATCATCTTGTTCGCGACATCGGCCGTCCCGGTCACGGTGACCGCGGGTGTCGTCGTGCTGTCGGCCCGCGCCATATCCACGCCGACGAACAGCGTCATGGCCAGGGCGGTCGTGGCAACAAGTAGCTTCCTCATGATCCTTACCTTTTTTCCTTTGGTTGGGCTGTGCCAGCCGCAGGTTCGGCTTGTCCGAAGCCTTGCCGCCCTAAGCTCGCACCGACGTCCACCGATAACCACCGATGCGGATGGGTGTTCCAAAGACCGATGAATTTAGGGCCGGGCGGTGTGCAATTCTGAACGGCAGATGCGGGCGGGAACAATTAGCCTCATGCCTCGGGGAAGGCTGTCGACGCCTCCAGCCAAGAAAGGGAGCCGCCATGATTGCCAGCAGCAGGAGCGCTGCTCACCAAGCACCGAGGGTGGACCATCTGGCGCAAGCTGAGCTGCCCCACCCCACCGCGATCGACCCGCCACGGCCTGCTTCTGTCGCCGATCTGGTCGTGGTGATGCCTCAGGGCGGCGAAACCCGCCCCCTCCGCGTGAAGTTCCAGTATTCCGTTCCGCCGCTCACCCGAACCGTCCCTTTGGAGCGCGATCAGGACCTCCACGACTTCAACGCTCAAATCCTTGCCTGCCTGCCGCATCTCAGGGCTTTTGCCCGCTCCCTATCGGGCGATCGGGATCGGGCGGACGATCTGGTGCAGAGCGCGGTCCAACGCGCCCTCGGCGCCGCCGCTCAGTTCACGCCGGGCACCAACTTCAAGGGCTGGATCTTCACCATCCTGCGCAATGTCTACTTCAGCGAGTTGCGCAGCCATCGCCGTCTCGAGATCCCGATCGATGAGGCCAACCTGGATTCTCACGCAACCCAGCCGACGCAGCTGGCGGGACTTGAATTCAACGAATTCCGCCGCGCCTTCGATACCCTTCCCGTGGAACAACGCGAAGCGCTGGTGCTCGTCGGCGCCGACGGCTTCAGCTATGAGGCGGCGGCGGCGGTTTGCGGCGCCCCGATCGGCACGGTCAAGAGCCGGGTTTCCCGAGCCCGGCGCGAGCTTGGCAAATTGATGAGCGCCGGGGAGAAAGGTCCGACGCGGCCGGGATCGATCCCGGCCTTCGCCGGCTCGAGATAGCCGAACCCGGCTGAAACCGAGCCGGCGCACCCGGGCGATCTGCGGTTCCCGGAACCCACCGAGCGAACAGGTGTTGGTCCGGGGCGTCCGATGCCCCGCAATCGATGTCGGGGCCGCGATTGGGGCAATAGAGGTTCCTTCGATGCGCCTGCGCCGAGCTGCGCCATGTCCGATCGTCTTCGCGGCCCCCGCCCTTGACCTGCGTTCCAAGGTGGCCGGCCGTGCCATGGTCCAGCCCTGACCCGGCGCCGCACCATCTGGGTCTTCGGGCTGCTCGGCGCTTTCGTCCTGATCCTTGGCGGCGCTGTCTTGTTCCTGGCGACGGCCGATCTTCGCCCCTGGATCGAAAGCTATGAGAGCAAATCCCTCGACCGGCGGCTGACGATCGGCAGCCTCAGGATCGGCTGGGGCAATCCTCTCACGGTCGAATTCAGCGATGTCCGCCTCGCCAGCCCGCCCTGGGGCAGCTCGCCCGAGATGGTTCGCATCGACAGCGGTTCGGCCGCGATCGACCTCTGGTCCCTCTGGGGCGGCCCTCTGCGGTTCGAGAAGCTGGAGCTGGTCAAAGCCGGTGATCATCCTCGAGCGCAACGCCGAAGGCACCGGCAATTGGGCGATGGGCGCGGCGGCGTCGATCCCCTCGCCCCCCGCCCCGCCGGTGGCCTCGACCTACGCCGTGGGCCGCTTGAAGATTCCGACGCTCATCGACCTGGCCGTGAGCGGGGGAAATCTGCGGTTCCGCACCTCCAGCGGCCAATGGCTGCGCATCGAGCTCGACGGTCTGAAGATCCGCGCCGATGGCGCCGGCGGGCCGTTGTCCATCACCGCCGAGGGCGCCTATAACGATCAGCGGGGCAAGCTGACCGCCGAGGGCGAATCCTTCGATGCCCTGCGGAATCCCTTGCATCCCTATGGCATCGCCTTCTCGATTGCCAACCCCGCCACCTCCATCGATTTCAAAGGCACGCTCATCGACCCCCTGGCCTTCGACGGCGTCAAGGCGGCGCTCAAGATCCAGGCGCAGAGGCTGGCCGATCTGCTGAGGATCTTCGATGCCGAGACCAGCGCCGATATCCCGCTTCTGCTTGCCGGCGCGCTGACCCGGGAGGGCGGCCATTGGAAATTGGCGGATGCCGCCGGCAAGCTCGTCGGAAACAGCTTCACCGGGACGCTCGCCTTGGAAGAGGCGGCCCGTGGCCAGACCGACGGCGTCAGCCTCGACCTTGCCTTTCCCCAGCTCGATCTGGATCCGCTATTGGTCGGCACACGCAAGCCCGGCACCTCGAAATCGGCGGATTGGCGGACGCTGCCGCTGCATCTGGAGGAGAAGCGGGGCACGAACATCGCCTGGGGCATTGCCGCCAAGCTCCTGACCTACGCCAAGATGCGCATCGCCGATGTCGCCTTCCGCGGCCATATCGCCGGCGGGGAGATGGCGCTGGAGCAGGTGAAGCTCGCCTTCGCGGGAGGGAGCTTCAGCGGATCGGCCTCGGTCAAGAACGCCCCGGGCGGCGGCCATGTCGTGGCCCAGGCAGCGCTCGCCAGGATCGATGTTGCCCAGCTGTCGCGAACGGCCGGCGCCCCGGCGGGGCAGATTGCCGGCAGGCTCGATGGGGCCCTTTCCCTCGATATGACCGGCGCCACGCTCAAATCCGCCCTGGGTGCGAGCCGCGGCCATGCCGTGCTCGCCGTAACCCAGGCACATATCGCGCGCGCCGTGCTCGAGAAGATCTCGACCGATCTACGCTCCTTCTTCCGCAAGCGTGAAGGAACGGTTCCGGTGAGCTGCCTGCTGGGAGTCGTCGATTTCAAGAACGGCATCGGCACGATCTGGCCGCTCAAGCTCCGGACGCCGGATGCGACCCTGGTGGGCTATGGCCGGGTGGATTTCCTCAGCCAGCAGCTCGATCTGACCATGCAGTCCGTCGCCGCCTCGACGAGCTTCTTCGCCATGGACATCCCCGTCAGCATCAGCGGCGACTTCCGCAATCTGCAGGCCCAGGCCGCCGACGGTCCCCCGATTTCGCCCAAGGGGATCGACCCGCTCCATGGCCTGCCGCAGGACATGCGCGCGCTGGCCCAGCAGAACGCCTGCCTGCGCTGAGCGGCGCGCGGCGGATGCCCGGGCTCAGGACGCCCGGACGCGCCGGCGCCGACCCTTGGCCTTCAGCTTGGCCTTGCGGTTGTTCGGCCGGTCCTGCTTGGTCTTCTTTTTCGGTTTCTTCATCTTCGCCTCCATGCGCTGCAATCTCTCCCGGGTGGGGACAGATCCCTAGCCTAAGGCGGGGTCCTCGCCTGTGCAGAACAGCACAGGCCTTCGCGCCGATCCGCCCTAGACTGGGGTTCCGGCGCCGGAGGGGAAGATGCTGGCGTCTCGACTTCGCCCGAACCCCGACCGGCGGGATCGGCGCATTATTCATCGAGGGAAGGCGGCCAGATGAAACCCTTGGCAGTAGCGGGACTTCTATTGATTGTCGTGGGAATTGCCGGGCTCGCCCTCGGGCGGTTCTCCTATACGACGGAGAAGAAGGTAATCGACCTGGGACCCATCACGGCCTCCGTGGACGAGAAGCACAGTGTCGATATCCCGGACATGGCGGGTATCGGGGTGATTCTTGTCGGCGGGCTTCTGCTTTACCTGGGCCGCAAGAACGCTTAGACGAACATCCAACCATTGGAGGACCTATGAACACCATGGCCAATGACGCCGATACGAAAGCCGATTTCGATGCCGTCGCCGCGGATCTCGCGATGCTCAAGCGCGACATGGCCGCGCTGATGAGCCAGTTGAAGTCCGGCGCCGTCCGGGGCGCGAAGGAAGCCGCCGAGAATACCTTCGATGAGCTCAGCGAGCGGGCGAGCGATCTCTACGACAAGGTGGCGGCCCAGGGGGAGCGCTCGGCCGAGGCGATCAGCCGCCGGGTCGAAGAGCAGCCCATTGCCAGCCTTCTGATCGCCTTCGGGGTCGGGTTCATCGTCAGCCGGCTGCTCAGTCGCTAGCGTCGCGACGACCATGGGCAGCTTGATCAAACTGGCGGTTTCGGCCTTGCTCGCCACCGAGGGGGTGAATCATCTCCAGGCGAGCATCACCCGGCTGGTGATCGTGGCCGCCTGTGCCGCGCTCGCCGCGGTGATGATGCTGGGCGCGCTCGGCTGCCTCGCCGCCGCGCTCTGGATCTTACACCTTGCCCTCCCTGGGGCCGGTAGGTGCGCCCCTCGTCGTGGCCGCGGCCTTCCTGATCGTGACCCTGATCCTGGTGGCGATCGCCTGCCGCGTCCGGCGTCCGGGCCGGCGCAAGTCGGCGGGGGCGCCCGCCGCCGCATCGCTGGCGCCCGAGCTCGCACGCATCCTCAAGGATCACAAAGGCACGGTGCTCCTGGCCGCGGCGCTCGCCGGCATGGCCGCCGCCAGCGGTCGCCGCAAGTGATGACGCCGCCGCAACCCGCCACTCGCCCAAGTGGCAGCTGAGGCGATCGGCCCCGCGGCTTCTTCGGCGACGGCTGCCGCGGCCGAGCCCGCCCCTCTCTCGCCGGAAGCGCAAGAGCGGCTGGCGGAGATGCCCCTGCCGCGGAATTTGCAGACGCTGCTGCTGACGGGGATCTTCGGGATCCTCCTGCTGTTCGCGCTCTATTTCACCGGCGAGGTCGTGCTGCCGATCATCTTCGCCTTCATCCTCTATCTGGTGCTCCAGCCCCTCATGCGCGGCGCGGCCAGACTGCGGATACCAAAGCCGCTGGCCGCCTTGATCGTGATCCTCGTCATCTTCGGCGGGGTCGGCGCCCTTGGATTCACCTTGTCGGGGCCCGCCGCCGATTGGATATCCAAGGCGCCGGGCAGCCTGCGGCGGATCGAAGATCGCCTGTTCCTCCTCAAGCAGCCCATCGCCAATCTGCAGAGCGTCACCAAGCAGTTCGATAAGATCACGGAGGGATCGTCGGCTCCCGCCCCGGCGGTCGCGGTCGCCGGTCCCGGGGTCAGCAGCCTGCTGCTCAGCGGCACCCGGACCATGCTGGTCGGGCTGGCCACGACGATGGTCCTGCTGTTCTTCCTGCTCGCATCGGGCGATCTGTTCCTGCGCCGCGTCGTGGAGATCTTGCCCACCCTCAGCAACAAGAAACAGGCCGTCGAGATATCGCGCGAGATCGAAAGCAATATCTCCAGCTATCTCGCCACGATCAGCGTGATGAATTTTTGCGTCGGGATCCTGACCGGGCTCGCCTGCTATCTATGCGGCCTTTCGGACCCCATCCTCTGGGGCACCGTGGCCTTTCTGCTGAATTTCGTCCCGATCCTGGGGCCGCTCTGCGGCGTGGTGCTTCTGCTGGTCGCCGGGCTGTTGACCTTCGACCTGATCTGGCAGGCCGTGATGCTGGCCGGAATCTATCTTCTCATCCATATCGCCGAGGGCGAGGTCGTCACGCCCATGCTGCTCGCGCGCCGGTTCATCCTGAACCCGGTGCTGGTCATCGTCTCCATCTTCTTCTGGTACTGGATGTGGGGCATCGCCGGCGCGCTCCTCGCCGTGCCCATGCTGGCCACCGTCAAGATCATCTGCGATCGCGTCCGGCCGCTGATGGCGCTGGGCCATTTCCTGGGTGCGGAAGCCAGGAACTGACCCGCGCCATCGCGCGGCTGCGCCGAGATGGCGCTATTGCTTCACGCCATTGATGGCAACGGACCGCACGCCGTAGGCGGCGCCGGTATTGACCATCACGAAGCCCGTGAAAGGCTTGTGGGTGCCGACATCGGTCGCCTGGACTGTGAGCTTGCCGTCGAGAGCCACGGTCATCTTTCCGTCCGGCCCGCGATTCCATTCGATGACATGAGATTTGCCGTCTTCCAGATCGACGGATCCGACGGAGGTGGCGAGGACTTGCGCCTGGCGATCGCTGATGCGGGACAGAGACAAGCCCTTCGCCGCGCCGGGCGCATAAGCGAGCTGATAGGAGTTGTCGGCGCGCTTACCGGCATAGGGGCCGAAATTGAACTGCCCGATCCGCTCGCCGCCCGAGATCATCACGAGCTTGATGGAGAACTGGTCGCTAATGGCTACGGGTGTCAGGATCGTGGCCCGCGAGGGTTGCATCTGCTGATTCTGGTTGCCCTGCTGGTCGTTTTGCTGGTTCAGCGTCGCTCCCAGGTCACCGAGGAGCGAATCAGCCGCATTGTTGGAGCTATTGCCGAAGGCGTTCGGACGGCAGACTTGGCTGAACAAGGCGTTGGAGCTGCCGACCTTACCCACATTCCATTGCCCGGCCACGACGGTCCAGGGGGGATTGCTGGTGTAGTCGCCATCCTGGAAGTCGTCATAGAGCAGCTTCACCGGCCAGCCGACGACAGGCCCATATTGGTCGGCCAAGGCGCGAAGGTCCTTGAGGAAGAGCGGATTGGCAGCCTTGTCGCGTTCGGCATTGTCGATCAGGGCTCGCAGGTTCTTCAGCAGCTCCGACATGGTGCCGGTCTCGGCTTGAACCTGCCAGGGGGCATAAGGAGTATCCGCGGCGCGGACGGCAGGGGTCGCCAGCAACAGCATGCCTGCGACGGCGCCGAGCGCTAGAGTGCTCTTCATTCTAGGTCTCCTTGTTCATCTGCCGCATGGGAACGCTGGGGACGATCTATGCAGAGGGATTGCCGAAGGCGACGGGTCAGCGACACCTGCCCAGCGGCAAATCCTCGGGCGACTCTCCACCCGGAGACGTCTTCCAGGAAAACGGATCATTGCTGAATTGGTTGCAATACTCCGTTGAGCCGCTCTCGTCCCTGCACAACTGCACAGGGCGCCGGCTCCTCCCGTTCCTCAGCCGAAGAGCGGCGCTGGATCCGGTGTGTAGCGGGCGAGCTTGTCGCGGCCGAGCGCGATGCCAAGGTCGGGCAAATCGGGAATTTCCAGATGGCCCTCGCTGTCGAGCGCGAAGGGCTTCTCGGTGATGCCGTCGACAGTCCCAGAGCGCGATATCGATGCCGCTGATGGCGTGGGTGAGCGTACCCCCGCGCCCCATCCAGAAGCTGTTCTGATGCAACTTCTCCGAGACCCGCTCCGGCTCCAGCGCGTTCTCGCCCTCATAGAGCGGCGCCAGCACCTTGAACTGACCCGCGCCATCACGAAACGAACCTAAGGCGGCGCTATTGCTTCACGCCATTGATGGCAACGGACCGCACGCCGTAGCTGCCGCCGGTGTTGACCATCACGAAGCCCGTGAAGGGCTTATGGGCCCCCACGGCGTCGGTGGCCTGTAAAACGAGCTTGCCATCGACCGTCACGGTCATCTTGCCGCCCGGACCCCGATTCCACTCGAAGGCATGCGATTTGCCGTCCTCCAGATCGACGGTTCCGCTGGAGCTGGCCAGGGTCTGGATGCCGCCATCGGTCAGGCGGGAGAGAACCAAGCCCCGCGCGGCGCCCGGCTCATAGGTGATCTGATAGGAGCTGTCGGCGCGCCTGCCGGCATAGGGGCCGAAATTGAACTGTCCGATTCGCTCGCCGCCCGAGATCATGGTGAGCTTGATCTGGAACTGGTCGGTAATGGCGACCGGCGTCAGGATCGTGGCCCGCGGGGTCTGATCCCTGCTGATTCTGGTTGCTCTGGTTCTGATCGTTTTGCTGGTTCAGCGCCGCGCCCAGCGCACTGAGAAGAAAGTCCGTCGCCTTGTTGTTCGAGCTTTGGCCGGCAAGGCGGACCTGGCTGAACAGGGCCGGCGTGCCGCCCACATTGCCGACCTGCCATTGCCCGGAATTCACCGTCCAGGCGGGATTGCTGGTGTACTGCCCATCCTGGAAATCGTCATACAGCAGCTTCACCGGCCAGCCGACGACAGGTCCATATTGATCGGCCAAGGTGCGAAGGTCCTTGAGGAAAAGCGGATTGGCGGCCTTGTCGCGCTCCGCCTTGTCGATCAGGGTTCGCAGGTTCTTGAGCAGCTCCGGCATGGTGCCGGTCTGCACTTGTCCCTGCCACGGGGCATAGGGAATGTCCGCGGCCCGGGCGCTGGGAGTCGCCAGCAGCAGCATGCCGGCGACGGCGCCGAGCAGTAGAGAGCGCTTCATTCTAGGTCTCCTTGTTCATCTGCCGCATGGGGGACGCTGGGAAACGATACGCAATGAGGCTTAGGGACGGGCAACCCTGACGCCTGCCGCTGCATTCGCGGTGCATCCTCGGGCGACTCTCCACTCGGAGACGTCTTTCAAGGGAACGGATGATCGCTGGATTGGTTGCAATACCCCGTTGAGCCACGCCCGTCTGTGCACAACTGCACAGCGTGCCGACCGACAGGGGCGAGGAAGAGCGCCGCGCCGCGCCTCAGCCGAAGAGCGGCGCCGGGTCCGGCGTGTAGCGGGCGAGCTTCTCGCGATCGAGGGCGACCCCCAAGCCGGGCAAATCGGGAATCTCCAGATAACCCTCGCCGTCCAAAGCGAAGGGCTTCTCGGTGATGCCGTCGACATAGGGGCTGCCGCCGATGAACTCGACGAGATCCACATCCGGCAAGGCGGCGGCGAGCTGAAGATCGGCGGCGACGCCCAAGGCGGTGTTCCAGCCATGGCCGATATATTTGACGCCGAAGTCATAGGCCATCCAGGCGATGCGCCGCTGCTCGCTGATGCCGCCCACCTTGGTGACGTCGGGCTGGACGATGTCGAAGGCGCCGCGGGTGAGCCAGGGGAGGAAGCTCTGGCGCCGGGTCAGCACCTCCCCGCCCGCGATGGGCACCGGGCTGGCGCGCCGCAGGGTGCAGAAATCCTCGATGGCGTCGGGCTTGAGCGCCTCCTCGAACCAGCCGATGTCATAGTCCTTCAGCATCTCCGCCGTGCGCAGCGCCCATTTCAACCCATGGGGCCAATAGGCATCGCTGGCCCCGGCATCGACGAAGAGCTTGGCCGCGGGCCCCGCCGCCTCGCGCGCCGCGCGCACGATGGCCTCGTCCAGCTTCGCATCGAGCGCGCGCCCGAAGGGCCCCCAGCCGATCTTGAAGGCGCGGAAGCCCCGGTCGCGATATGTGGCCACCACCTCGCCCATGCAGCTCCGGCTGCTCCATGAGCAGGGAGCAATAGGGCTGCACCCGCCGGCGATAGGTTCCGCCGAGCAGCCGGCCGACGGGCTGGCCCGTCGCCTGGCCCAGGATGTCCCAGAGCGCGATGTCGATGCCGCTGATGGCATGGGTCAGGCTGCCGCCGCGCCCCATCCAGAAGCTGTTCTGATGCAGCTTCTCCGAGACCCGCTCGGGCTCCAGCGCATTCTCGCCCTCAAAGAGCGGTGCCAGCACCTTGAGGGCCGCGGCCACCAGCCCGCCATTGGTGAAGACGCTGCCATGGCCCGTGATCCCCGCGTCGGTATGGACGGCGATCAGGCTATGGATCGAATCCTCGGGGCGGATCTCCGCGGACCAGCCGCCCTTCGGGCTTTCGCCCACCAGCGGCACGGAGACGATCGAGCGGATCTTGGCCGCGCCGAGACCGGTCGCCCGGTTGGCGGTCTTGGAGTTCTTGCTCATCGGGTTCTTTCTCTCAGAAGGTGGCGGAGACGCCGCCGTCCACCAGCAGGATCTGGCCGGTGACATAGCGCGCGTCGTCGGAGCAGAGGAAGAAGGCGGGCCCCGCGATATCCGCCGGCTGGCCGGCGCGACCGAGGGGCAGGCGGCCATGCTTCAGATAGACGTCCTTGAACCATTGGGTCTCATGCTCATGGCCCGAGCCGTCGGGCAGGATGGCCATGCGCGTATCGATGAAGCCCGGCGCGATGGCATTGACCCGGATGCCGTCGCCGGCGAGGTCGCAGGCTAGAGCGCGGGTGAAATTGACGATGCCGCCCTTGGCGGTGGAATAGGCGAGGGAATCCCGCGCGCCCCGCAGCCCCATGATGGAGGCGATATTGAGCACCGAAGGCCCTGCCCGTCCGAGACGCACGAGCGGCAGCAAGGCAAGGGTGACGAGAATGGCGCCGTTGAGGTTGATGTCGATCACCTCGCGGTAACGATCCAGGGTCAGCTCGTCGATGGCGGTGGCATCGAGGATGGCGGCGTTGTTGACCAATATGTCGACGCGTCCATAGGCGGCCTCCAGCGCATGGGCGAGCGCCGCGACGGAACCTTCATCGCCGATATCCACCGTGAAGGCGGCAGCCTTGCCGCCTGTCTCGATGATCGCCGCGACCACGGCCTCGGCCCGGCCGCGGTCGATATCGGCGATGGCGACGGTCGCCCCTTCGGCGGCGAAGCGCCGGGCGATGCCCTCGCCGATCCCCTGCGCCCCACCGGTCACCAGAGCGATGCGGCCGGAAAGACGCTTGGCAGGAAGCTTGGCCGGCGAAGCTGCGGCGGCAGGCGACGGGGTCCTGGCGGGCGAGACCGAGACATCGGACATGGGGCTTCTCCTAGAATTCGAGGCGACCGGCGCCGCGCATGCGGGCCGCGACGCCGATGGCCAAAGCGATGGAGGCGAGGATGACGAGGGTGATGAGGGCGTTGATCTCCGGCGTGAAGCCGACCCGCATCATGGCCCAGAGTTGCAGCGGCAGGGTCATCCGATCGCCGGCGAGGAAGACGGTGATGAGAGTCTCGTCGAAGGAAAGCGTGAGCGCCAGCAGCGCGCCGGTGATGAGCGCCGATTTCAGATAGGGCAGGATGACATAGCGGAAGGTCTGGCGCCGTGTGGCGCCGAGATCGGCCGAGGCCTCCGCCAGGGTTCGCGGCAGGCTTTGCAGCCGGACCAGGATGGTGCGGTAGAGGATGGCGAGCACGAAGACACCATGGCCGATGCTGATGGTCACGATGTCGCGGGCGATGCCGAGCCCGGCGAAGAACAGCAGCAAGGAGAGGCCGGTCACGATGGGCGGCATGACGAAGGGCAGATAGACCATCAGCTCGATCCACCCCCGGCCCATGGCCCGCTCGCCATGGACATAGAGCGCCAGCACCACCGCCATCACCGTCGCCGCGGCGACGGAGATCACGGCCACGATCGCCGTATTCCTGAGCGCCGCCAGGATGTCGTCATTGCCGAGGAGCTTGGCATAGGAATCGAGGCTGGCGCTCTGCCAGAGGATATGACCGCGCTGGAGGTTCACGACGGAAAAGAGCGCGCCGATGATGACCGGGGCATAGAGCACCAGCAGCACCGCCGCCAGCAGCAGGCCCGACAGCCAGATGACGATGCGCTCGCCCGATGTGGCCATGCCGGTCATCACACTCTCCGCTGGCGCACGATGATTCCGGCCAGCGCGATGACGGCCGCGCAGACCATGAACAGCACCATGCCCAAGGCCGCCCCCAATGGCCAGTTATAGGCGAGGCCGAACTGGGACCAGATCACCCGGCCATAGGTGAAGCCCGAAGTGCCGCCCACCATCTGGGGCGTGATGTAATCGCCCAGCGACAGCACGAAGGCGAAGAGCGCCCCGGCAATGGTGCCCGGCAGCGCCAGCGGCAGGATCACATGGCGGAAGGTCACCAGCGGCGAGGCACCGAGATCGGCCGAGGCCTGCAGCAGGCTCGCCGGCACCCGCTCGAGCGAGAGGAACACCGGCAGCACCACGAACGGAAGAAATAGGACGGCAAGTGTCGCCAAAATGGCGGTCTGGTTATAGAGCAGCACCGTCGTCGGCCGCTCGAGGAGGCCGAGGCCCAGCAACATCTGGTTCAGCAGCCCGTTCAGCCCCAGGATCGAGCGCATGGTGTAGAGCTTGACGATATAGCTCATGAACAGCGGCAGGACGATCAGGAGCAGCAGGAGATAGCGGCGCGCCGGTGCCTGGCGCCAGACGAACCAGGCGATGGGAAAGGCCAGCAGCAGGCAGATCAAGGTCACCCGCGCGCAGAGCCAGAGGGTCTGCAGCAGCACGCCCCAATAGGCGGCATTCCCAAAGAAGGCGGCGTAATTGACCAGAGAGAGATCGGTGACGATCTGATTGTTCTCGATGCGATAGAAGGAATTGAGCAGGAAGGTCCCCAGCGGCACCAGCACCAGGATCGCCGGCAGCGCCGCGACCGCCAGGAACAGAAGCCAGCGCCGGGCCTGGGTCACATCTTCCTCTCGAGCGGGACCACGGCGACATCGGCGCCGTCGAAGGCGAGCGTGATCGCCGCACCCGGCTCCAGCGCCTGGATCTCGCGTCCGCTGGCGAGCTTCACCAGCAGGCTGCGGCCGGGATCCTGGGCCGGGCGCAGGAGAAGATGGGTCATGGCGCCGACGAAGATCACCTCCTCGATCTTTCCCTGCCAGGAGATCCGTCCGGGGACCGCTTCCCTCACCATGTCGATCTTCTCGGGCCGCACCGCAAGACGGACCGGCGTGCCGGGCGCCAGCGTCTTCTCCGCCGTGGCCACCTTACCCAGCGGTGTCTCGACCACGCCATCCGCCCCCATGACGCCGTCGATCAGATTGCTGTCGCCGAAGAAGCCGGAAACGAAAGGCGTCTTCGGCCCGTAATAGACCTCCTTCGGACTGCCCACCTGCTCGATGCGTCCCTCGTTCATCACCACGATGCGATCGGACATGGTGATCGCCTCCTCCTGGTCGTGGGTAACGAAGAGGAAGGTGGTCTTCACCCGGCGCTGGAGATGCTTCAGGAAGAGCTGCATCTGCCGGCGCATATCGGCATCGAGCGCCGAGAGCGGCTCGTCCAGCAACAGGATCTCCGGCGCGCAGACCAAGGCGCGAGCAAGCGCCACGCGCTGGCGCTGGCCGCCGGAGAGCGCGTCGGGATGGCGCGCCGATAGGCCGGTGAGGCCGACGATGCCCAACGCGTCGTCGACCTTGGCCCGGATCTCGGCCTTCGGGCGCTTTCGCACCATCAGCCCATAGCCGATGTTCTCCGCCACGTTCATATGCGGGAACAAGGCGTAGTCCTGGAAGACGGTGTTGAAGGGCCTGAGATGGGCGGGCAGCCGCGTGATGTCGCGATCGCCCAGGAGGATCCGCCCGGCGCTGGCCTCGACGAAGCCGCCGATGAGGCGCAGCACCGTGGTCTTGCCCGAGCCCGAGGGGCCGAGGATGGTCAGGAACTCGCCGTCCTCCACCGCCAGATCCGTCGGCCAGAGCGCCGTGGCGCCGGCATAGGATTTGGCGAGACCCTCGAGCCGGAGCCGCATGCCTCAGGCGACCGTGTAGCGGCGCACCGCCTCCCAATCCACCTCGATCCCGAGACCGGGCTTCTTGGGCAGCGGGATGACGCCGTTCTCCAGCACCAGTTCCTCCTGCGCCAGCTCGCGGCGCAGCCGCTCCAGGCAGAGCTGGGGCGGGAGATATTCGATGAAGCTGCAATGCGGGGTGACGAAGGCGAGATGGGCCGTGGCCGAGATGGAGATGCCGGTCTTCCAGCAATGGGGCACGATGATCCGCCCGCGCTCGGCCGCCATGTCGCAGACGATCTTCGCTTCGCCGATGCCCCCGCAACGCCCGACATCGGGCTGGGCCACCTGGACCTTGCCGATATCCATCAGCTCCTTGAATTCATAACGGGTCGCGAGCCATTCGCCGAAGGCGATGCGCATGGGCGCGGCGGCCGCGAGCTTGGCCATCTCCTCGACATTGTCCGACCAGATGGGCGTCTCCAGGAAATAGAGGTCGAACTCGGCCCAATCCTTCACCACCGACAGGCAGGTGGCCGCGTCCTCCCAGAGATATTGCACATCGACCATCAGGACCATGTCGGGGCCCAGCGCCTTGCGCACCGCGGCGACCACCTCGGTATGGCGGTCGTAGCTCTCCTTCATGCCGCCATGGGCATAGGGGCCGTTCATGGTGACCTCGGACTTCACCGCCTTGAAGCCCAGGGCCTTGGCCTTGAGCGCCGATTCCACCAGGGCATCGCGATATTCCTCGAAGCGATGGCCCGCCGGCTGCAGCGAGGCATAGGGCGTCACGAAATCCCGCGGCTTGTCACCCAGCAGCGCATGGACCGGCTTGCCCAGCGCCTTGCCGCAGAGATCCCAGAGCGCCATTTCGACGGCGCTCATGGCATGGATCACCATGCCGCGCCGCCCGTTCATGGCCGTGCCGAGATAGAGCTTCTGCCACAGCGCCCCGATCTCGAAGGGATCGGCGCCCATCAGCATGTCGCGGATGGAGAGCCCCATGGTGTGGGTGCCGGGTGCCTCGATGCAGGTCTTGGCCATCCAGGGATTGGCGTCGCATTCCCCGATCCCCGTCACCCCCTGATCCGTATGGATGGCGACGATCAGGCTGTCCTGGGCCGAGGAGGTGAAGCCCGGATCGTAATCGGGGGCCAGCAGGACATGGCAATCGATGCCGGTGATCTTCAGACGCGGCGGCGGGCCGTCGAGACGAGGCGAGATGGTATGCATGAGTCTCTCGATTGGAGGGATGCGCCGGACGGCAGAGTCTGCCGTCCGGCCGGATCAGAGCGGTATCGGCGGATCAGATCAAGGGGCCGCCTTGACCTCGTTCCACAGGGTGACGCGCTTGGAGAAGCTCTCCGGCGTCTTCAGGAAGGTCAGCTTGTCGCCATAGGTGAGGCCGGCCTTGGTATTGGCCGCGACATCGGTCGTATTGCCATAGCCTTCCTTCTCGGTCAGGTAGCGCCCGACCTTCGGATCCAGGCAGGCGCTGATCCAGGCATGGGCGAGGTCCACATCTTTGGCCCCGGCGCTGATGGTCCAGCAATCCAGCCAGCCGATGGCGCCTTCCTTCGGAATCGTGAGGGCCGCATCGACGCCCTTGCGCCTGCAGGCTCTTCACCTGCGGCTCGCCCATGGAGAACATCGCCTTGATATTGTTCTGGGCGAAGATGTTCACCCCCTCGTCGAAACCGGCGTAATAGGTCAGCAGGTTCTTCTTCTGGGCGATGAGCTTCGCCTTGACCTGGGCGAACTGATCGTCGCTGAGGTTGAAAGGATCCTTGAAGCCCAGCACCAGGGCCGCCAGCGTGATGCAATTGTTGGCATCGTCGAGGGAGATGACCTGCTGGGCGTTGGCGGGATCCCAGAGAACTTCCCAGCTCTCCGGCGCCGTGGCGTAGGCTTTCTTGTCATAGATCAGCGGCAAGGAGCCCCAGGCGAAGGGGACGCCCCAGCGCTTGTCGCCGTCCTGCAGCACATCGACCGAGCGGAAGGCCGGATCGAGATTGCCGACATTGGCGATGGTCGCCGGATCGATCGGCTGGATCAGCTTGTTCTCGATATAGCGGGCGAAGGAGGAGGTATCGAAGGCGACCACATCGTAATCGGCGCCCTTCGAGCCCTGCATCTTGGCGAACATCTCGTCCACCGAGCCGATATAGACGATCTGGCATTTCACCCCATTGGCCGCCTCGAAGGGCTTCACCCAATCGGGCTCGGCATAGCCCTCCCAGGTCAGGATCCGGAGCTCGCTGGCCTTGGCCGAAGCGATGCGCGGCAGGGCCGCAACGGCGCCTGCCGCTGCGAGGCCGATTCCGAATTGGCG
The DNA here is from genome assembly GCA_963757155.1 of uncultured Alphaproteobacteria bacterium. Lineage (GTDB taxonomy): Bacteria > Pseudomonadota > Alphaproteobacteria > Dongiales > Dongiaceae > DASXQK01. The sequence goes on along the minus strand of CAVWQS010000040.1, from coordinate 5,846 downwards.
TCTGTTCAGCATGGTCCTTCTCCCTGTTTGTTTTCTAGGGTTGCGGTCGCTTCGCCGATCACGCCAGCAGGCGGAAGGGCGTCAGATGCTCTTCGATCTCGGCGTCGAGCCGCGCCGGATCGCCATCGACGAGGGCGGCGCGATAGCGCTGATGCTCGTCGACGACATAGGAGAATTCGGCGCGCTCCGAGGTCTCGATCGAGAACAGGATCAGCACATGGCGCGCGATGCCGGACCAGAGCGCGGTCAGCAGCGGGCTGTCGGCAATCCCGTAGAGCGCGGCATGGAAGGCGATATCGCCCCGATTGACGCTCTCGCGATCGCCCGCCCGGGCCGAAATCTCGAGGGCAGCGATGGCGAGGTCGAGGGGCGCGAGGCAGGCCGGATCCTCCCGGTATTTCTCGACCACGAGGCTGGCGCAAAGCCGCTCGAGGGAGAGCCGCACCTGGCAGAGCTGGCGGGCCCAGGCGCTATCCCTGGGTGCCACCTGCAGCCCGCGGCGGGCGGCGGGCACCAGGATGCCCTGGCTCCAGAGCACCTGCAGCGCTTCGCGCACCGGCACCCGGCTCACCTGCAGCTGGCTGGCAAGCTCGGCCTCCGTCAGCCGCTGTCCCGGCTCGATCCGCCGCGCGGCAATGGCATCGATGATGCGATCGGCGATTTGATCCGCGAGCGTCGTCGCCGAAACGGGCGCCATGCCGATGCTGCTGGCCAAAGCGATGCTCATGCCTTTCCTCGATCAGCACACTGTATGCGAAGTATGGTATACGGTGTACGGAGCGGTCAAGGGGCTACGTCGGAACACCCTGGCCGGCTTCGCCGGGATCACGGAATAGAGGTCAGCGACCTGATCTCGGATCCTTTTCGGGTCTGAGGCCGAATGAACTCCCTGTCCACCGTCATTCCGGCGAAAGCCGAAATCCGGGGGCCACACACTCAGCGGCTTGCCGCCGAATCTGTCTGACCGATTCTTTCGTCAGTCAGGCCCGCACGAATTCTGCGCCAATACAGTAAACGCGAATTGGCTATTGACCCGATCGTCCGCCTGCGTTAGAAGGCCGCACCCGCACAGGTTGTGCGTCGTTATTCAACATCGAGAGATCGACCGGGTTCGACCATGCAAGCGCACCGCAAACTCATGCCAGGCAAGGATACGGCGTTCGTCGCGCGCCGCGCCGGCATAGCCATGCCTGCGCTGACGTGGCGATTTACGCCAGCGGTCGGCTTGGCTGCGAATTCGTACGGCTACGACGGCGTCGGCGCTCATGCGCTGTATAGCGCAGGCGCGGGCAAGGGAGGTGCGCGGGTGAACTAGACCCTCGCAATCGGTCCTGAGACAGGACCCCACCCAGCCCCGCTTCTGGCGACCGGCTCGGTGGGGTTTTTTATTGCGCGATATGCAACCGAAAGTTGTTTCGGCGGCGAAGGATGATGCACGACCTCGATTTGGCTGGTTGTCGAGATTGAGGACGAAACGAGATTGGCCCCGGGCGTCGTTTTTCGGGTGGCGCCCGGGGCCGGGGCGGGTTTTCGGACCTGCCGGCTGTTTGACAAGTGAAGACGGATTCAATGCCGGCGGCGAGGCAGCGGACGATGCTTGCCCGCTCCTCGCCGCCGGACCTACAGGCTATGGCGTCACTTGCTGAGATATTTCATTCCGGTATCGCACATGACGGTGACGATCGTGGCACCCGGCCCCAAGTCTTCGGCCAATCTCAGCGCGGCCACGACATTGGCGCCGGTGGATGTGCCGGCGAAGAGCCCTTCCTCCCGCGCCAGCCGAAGCGCCATGGCCATCGCCTCTTCCGTCGAGACCCGCTCGATCCGATCGGCGATATCGGCCTGCCAAAGCGGCACGACGTAGCCGGCGCCGATCCCGTCGATCTTATGGGCGCCCGTCGGGCCGCCCGACAGAACCGGGGATTCGGCCGGCTCCACGGCGACGACCGTGATCCGGTCATTGCGGCGGCGCAGCGCCTCGGCGATACCGCGCAGCGACGCCGCGGTGCCCACGCTCTGGACGAAGCCGTCGACCTGCCCGTCGGTCTGGCGTCCAGATCTCCTCCGCCATCTCGTGATAGGCGGCGAGCTGGTCCCTGTTGTTCATCTGATCGGTCCAGAAGCCGCCGGTTTCCTGCGCGATGATGCGGGCCGCCTCGATCATGTCCCGGGTCAGCTTCTCCGTCATGCGCCCGCTTTCGCTCGCGCACGACCTGCAGCCGCGCGCCCAGGATCCTCATATGCTCGAGCTTCTCGCGGGCGAAGGCATCCGAGGTCACGATATGCAGGGGATAGCCCTTCACCGCGCAGACGAGAGACAAGGACACGCCCGTGCTGCCGCCGGTGTATTCGACGACGGCGCCGCCCGGGGCGAGACGCCCGTCCGCCTCCGCCGCCTCGATCATGGCCAGCGCCATCCGGTCCTTCATGCTGCCGGTGGGATTCTCGCTCTCCAGCTTCAGCAGGATGCGGGCGCCGTTCCCGGGCCGGATCTTGCGCAAGGCCAACAGCGAGGTCTTGCCGATGCAATGCAGGATGTTCCGCTGCAGGCCGACGGCTGAGGAGTCCATGAAGGGTATTTCCATGTATCTACATATTATGTATATACATATATCTATGAGCACGCCCATGCAACCGCGAAAGACCCTGCGCAGCGATGCCGAAGCCCTGGTCGAGGCCTGCGCCGGCTGGAACAGCCGGCTGGCCGCTCGGCGCATCACCCAGTTCCTCGACCGCGAGCTGGCGGCGCTTGATCTGACCGCGACACAGATCGGACTGATGGCGCAGATCGCCGCGATACCCGACGACACGCTCGGCGGCCTGGCCCGGCGCACGGGCCTGGAGCAATCGACCCTGTCGCGCAATCTTCGCACGCTCGAGGCCGCGGGGCTGATCGAGATCGCCGTGGTCGAGACCGACCTGCGACGGCGCGCGGTCTGGCTGACCGAAACGGGCGCCAGGCGCCTCGAAGCGGCGATCCCGGTCTGGCGCCGGGCGCAGACCAAACTATCGAAGCTTCTCTCGCCCGACCTGGCCAAGCGCCTGGCCGATGAGACGGAGGCATTGTCCGAGGCCTGACGCCGAAGCGCGGCCTCTCAATTCAGCTTTTCTGGTGGTCGTAGCTCAGTGGCAGAGCGTCCCGCTGTGGCCGGGACTACATCGGTTCAATTCCGCTCGATCACCCCATTTAGGACCCGTCGCCTAGAGGCAAAGGGCACCGGACTGTCGCTCCGGTTATCGGGGGTTCGAATCCCCCCGGGTCCGCCAGTTCACTCAAACAAGGAGGTGCGCCATGAAACGCCATCACGAACAATCTGGCTCCGAGACCATGAGCAAGCGCCGCCGCGGGTTTCAACTCCGAGACCCAGGTCAAGCGTGGCGAACGCATTGTCCATGGTGACAAGGAGCTGAGCGAGAAGCTGGGGCGTAATGACCCCTGCCCTTGCGGCTCCGGCAAGCGGTTCAAGCGCTGTTGCCTGACCTCGCGCAGCTTTCATCGATCGCCGCCACTACACGCGCTGAGACGATCGACCCCGCTCCGTAGCTCAGCGGCGAGAGCAATGCCTTCATAAGGCAGAGGCCGGAGGTTCAAATCCTCCCGGAGCGACCAGGACGCGCCCGTAGCTCAATTGGATGGAGCACCGGACTGCGGCTCCGGAGGATGGAGGTTCGAGTCCTCCCGGGTGCGCCAGTTCATCACGTCTATCGAACATAACGTCCCATCAACCCGGCCGGCCGCCGCCTTCGCGAGGCCCGCCCAACCCAGGAGGTCGGCGATGACCGACGCAAGCCACTACCCGGCGTTGGTCCTCAACGCCGACTACAATCCGCTCTCCCTTTTGCCGCTTTCGACCTGGCATTGGGAGGCGGCGGTGAGCGCCGTCTTCGCCGACCGCGTCGATGTCGTCGCCGAATACGACCGGACCGTCCGGTCGCCCAGCCGGTCGATGCGGCTGCCCAGCGTCATCGCGCTTCGGATCTATCAGGATCTGGAGCGGCCGGCGCCGCTGCGGCGGATCAATCTCTACATCCTCTACGGCGGACGCTGCGCCTATTGCGGCAAGGCGGCGGCGACGGAGGAGATGACCTTCGACCACATCCTGCCCCGGGCGCGCGGCGGACTCTCGAGCTACCGCAACTTGGCCCTCGCCTGCCTGGCCTGCAATTTGAGGAAGGGCTGCCGGACACCGGGCGAGGCCGGCATGCGGCCGTGGCAGGAGCCGCGTCACCCGACCCTTGCCGAGCTCAACCGGCGGGCCCGAGGAATGCGACTGACGCATCTGAGCCGCACGGTCCTCGACAATCTCTACTGGAGGACCTTCCTCGAGCCCTGACGGGACAACGGTCGGAGGAGACCCTAGAATTGAAAGGAGACCATCATGAGCAACTATCGACCTCATCGAGACCGGCGGTGCGCCGGTCAAGGCCTGGATCCGCGGCGTTCCTCTCGAGGACGCCGCGCTCCGGCAGCTCGTGCCATGTGGCACAGCTGCCCTTCTATCCACAGCCATGTCGCTGTCATGCCCGATGTCCATTGGGGCCGGGGCGCGACCGTGGGCAGCGTGATCCCGACCGTCGGCGCGATCATGCCGGCGGCGGTCGGCGTCGACATCGGCTGCGGCATGTGCGCGGTGCGCACCGACCTTGTCGCGGGCGATCTGCCCGACAGCTTGGCCGGGCTGCGCCGCGAGATCGAGCGGGCCGTGCCCGTCGGGCGCGCGTCCCATCGCAAGCTGCCGCGTCCGGCGGAGCGGGCCTGGTATGCCGGGCTCAAGACCCGCTACGAGGCGATCGAGGCGAAGCATCCTGCTATCGCCGAGAAGACCTCGGCCGCCTTCCAGATCGGCACGCTGGGCGGCGGCAACCACTTCATCGAGGTCTGCCTCGATGAGGCGGACCGGGTGTGGCTGATGCTGCATTCGGGCTCGCGCGGCATCGGCAACCGCATCGGCAGCTACTTCATCGAGCTCGCGCAGCGGAGATGCGAGCGCCAGGACATCCATCTCCCCGATCGCGATCTCGCGTATCTGCTGCGAGGGCACGACGCTCTTCGACGACTACGTCGAGGCGGTCGGCTGGGCGCAGGACTATGCCCGCATGAACCGCGTCGTGATGATGGAGGCGGTGCGGCAAGGCCGTCGCGCGCGTCTCTCGGCCGGCCGGTCGACTGCGACGTGACGGCGGTCAACTGCCACCACAACTACGTCGCCGAGGAGCATCACTTCGGCCAGGACGTCTCGTCACCCGCAAGGGCGCCGTGCGCGCCGGCGCGGGCGACCTCGGCATCATCCCGGGCTCGATGGGGGCGCAGTCCTTCATCGTGCGCGGCAAGGGCAACGCGGAGTCCTTCGACACCTGCACCCATGGCGCGGGCCGCGCGATGTCGCGCGGCGAGGCAAGCCGCGGTTCTCCCTCGAGGACCATGTCGCGGCGACGGCCGGTGTGGAGTGCCGCAAGGACGGCGGCGTCATCGACGAGACGCCGGGGGCCTACAAGGACATCGAGGCGGTGATGGCGGCCCAGGACGATCTCGTCGAGGTCGTCCACGGCTGCGCCAGGTCGTCTGCGTGAAGGGATAGGAAGGCGCGCCGCAAGCGGCGCCTTCCGACTCCTCTATCGCCGGCGCCGGCGGGTTCGAAAGTGCACGCTGAGTCCCTTTTCCATCAAGCCGATGAACTCGATGCCTGCTTTCTTCAGCGCGGCAGCGGCTGCGACGCGGGCAAGCGCTGCTTGGTCATGATTCTGTCCATGGTGCAGGTCCGCATTTGACTGTACTCGCGTCTCTCGAGGAGACGAACGCCCTATCGTCTCCCGAGCAAGCAAGTTCAACGCGTACTCACCGCGCT
>CAVWQS010000039.1:0-12266 GCA_963757155.1 uncultured Alphaproteobacteria bacterium | reverse complement strand
GCTCATGGCGGCCTCAGGCGCTCACGCGGCGCTGCCCGCTGCCCGCGAGCCAGGCTTCGAAGGTGCGCCGTTCGGCGGGCTGGACATGCAGCCCATGCTTGGTCCGGCGCTCCAGGATGTCCTCGGCGGTCTCGGCCCATTCCTCGGCCAAGAGAAAGCGGGCCTCGCGCTCGTAGAGAAGCGCACCGAAATGCTGGCCGAGATCCGCCAAGCCCTGGGCCTTGCCCAGAAGCGCCTCGGCTCGCGTGCCGTAGAGCCGCCCATAATGGCGGGCCAGCGGCGCCGGCAGCCAGGGGCGCGCTGCCTGGAAGCTCGCGAGCCAGCGCTCGAAATCCGCATCCGGCATCGCGCCCCCGGGCAGCGGCACGGCGCTGGTCCAGGCTGCACGCGCTGCGGGAAAGAACGGCCTGAGACGTTCCAGCGCGTGCTCCGCCAGCTTGCGATAAGTCGTGATCTTGCCGCCGAAGATCGAGAGGACGGGTCCCTGCCCGCTCCCCGCCGTTTTGGGATCGACCTCGAAGATATAGTCGCGGGTCACGGCGGAGGGGTTCTCGGCGCTGTCGTCATAGAGCGGCCGGACGCCGGAGAAGCCGTGAAGGACGTCCCCGCGCGAGGGCGGCGAGCGGAAGTAGCGCGCCACGACGCCCAGGAGATAGTCGATCTCCGCCGGCTCGATCCGCGCCTCGCCGGCATCGCCCTCGATAGGGATATCCGTCGTGCCGATCAGTGCCAGATCGCCCTCATAGGGATTGACGAAGATGACGCGCTTGTCGCTGTTCTGCAGGAGATAGGCCTGTTCGCCCTCCCAGAAGCGCCGGGTCACGATATGGCTGCCCTTGACCAGCCGCACACGCCGCCGGCTTTCCGCCCCCTCGATGGCGCCCAGCATCTGTTCGACCCAGGGGCCGGCCGCATTGACGAGGCATCGCGCCATGACGATCCGACGCTGATTGCTGTGCCGATCCTCGATCTCGACCTCCCAGAGCTCGCCCACCCGCCGTGCGCCTCGCACCGCGGTGCGGGTCAGGATCTTGGCGCCCCGCGCGGCGGCATCCAGCGCGTTCAGCACCACCAGCCGGGCGTCGTCGACCCAGCAGTCGGAATATTCGAAAGCCTTGCGATAGCTCTCCCGCAGCGGCTTGCCCGCGGGGTCTTGCTTCAGGTCGAGCGAGCGGGTCGGTGGCAGGATCTTGCGCCCGCCCAGATGGTCATAGAGGAAGAGCCCCAGGCGGATCAGCCAGGCCGGCCGCTGCTCCGGACTGTGCGGCAGCACGAAGCGCATGGGCCAGATGATATGTGGCGCGGCGCGGAGCAGCACCTCGCGCTCGATCAGCGCCTCGCGCACCAGCCGGAACTCGCGATATTCCAGATAGCGCAAACCGCCATGGATCAGCTTGCCGCTGCGCGATGACGTGCCGGAAGCCAGATCGTCCCGCTCGCAGAGCAGCACGGACAGGCCGCGGCCCGCGGCGTCGCGGGCGATGCCGACGCCATTGATGCCGCCGCCGACGATCAGGAGATCGAAGACGTTCATGGATCCCAGAGCCTATTTCCTGGCTTGCCGGTCCTTCGCCGGGGTCTTCGCCCGGGTCGCCGCACCCGCGATCGCGCCCGCCGCCACCTCCGGCGCCGGGGCGGTCTTCCCGCGGGGCCCGTACTCCCTGAAGCGCTCCATCACATGGGCGATCTCGCTGTCGGGCAGCACCTTCGGGCCGCCGATGGCCAGGGAGAGATAGTACTGGCGGGCCAGGGTCTCGAGCTCGATGGCCAGCCACATGGCACGCTTCAGATTCGGCCCCGTGGCGATCATGCCGTGATTGGCCAGCAGGCAGCAGCTGCGGCCGTCCAGCGCCTTGAGCGCGTTCTCCGAGAGCTCCTTGGTGCCATAGGTGGCATAGGGCGCCACCCGGACGGTGGGGCCGCCGGCCGCCGCGATCATGTAATGCAGCGCCGGGATCTCCCGGCCGCAGATCGCCAGCGTCGTGCAATAGGTGCTATGGGCATGGACCACCGCGCCGACCTCGGGCCGGGCGCGGACGATGTCGAGGTGGAAGCGCCATTCCGAAGAAGGTCGCATCGGCCCCGTCCAGGAGCCATATTCCCCCTGGATGGGCATGGCGGCGATATCCTCCGGCGCCAGCTCCTCATAGGGCACGCCCGAAGGGGTGATCAGCAGGCTGTCGCCATAGCGGGCGCTGATATTGCCCGAGGTGCCCTGATTGATGCCCGATGCATTCATCGCGTTGCAGGACTCGATGATGCCCCGCCGCAATGCCAATTCCTCGATGTTCATCTTTCTTTCTTCCTTCCTTGGAAATTCTCGTCAGCACGGATTGAGAGGCGGCTCGCCGGCCAGATATCGGCGCACCTCCTCCGCCGCCATCCGCGCCGCGATCTTGACCGTGGTGGTGGAGGCGCCCGCGATATGCGGCGTCAGGGTCACATTGTCCAGCTGCAACAGCGCCGCATCTCGGGGCGGCGGCTCGAGCCAGAAGGTCTCCAGCATGGCGCCGCGCAGATGGCGCGAGGCCAGGGCCTGGTAGAGATCCTCGTAATTCACCATCGGCCCGCGCGCTGTGTTGATGAAAAAAGCGCCGCGCTTCATGCGGGCGAATTGCGGAGCCGCCAGGAAACCCTTGGTCTCCTCGGTGACGCGGGCATGGAGGCTCACCACATCGCTCTCGGTCAGCAGGCGGTCGAGGTCGACCGGCACCACCCCATCGGCCACATCTTCCGGCGAGAGGGCCTTGTAAGGATCGGCGACGAGGATGCGGCAGCCGAAGGGCTTCAGCAGGCGCACCACCTTGGTGCCGATGAAGCCATAGCCGATCAGCCCCACGGTCAACTCCGAGAGCTCGGTGCCCGTGAGATCGGCGCGATAGAGATCGCCTCGCCACTCCCCCTTGCGCAGCGCCTCATGGCCGGCCCGGATCAGCCGCGTCTCCGCCAGGATCGCGCCGATGGTGAATTCGGCGACCGCAGAGGAATTGCGGCCGGGCGCATTGACGATGGTGACGCCGCGCTGATGGCAAGCGGCGATATCGATGTTGACCGGCCCGCCGCGGGCCACGGCGATCAACTTCAGATGCTTCAGGCGGTCCAGCATCCCGCCGGTGATGGGCGCCAGATGATTGATCAGGATCTCCGCCCCATCGACGAAGCGGATGATCTCCTCCGGCTCGCCCATATATTCCTTCAGCCCGGGAATGCCGCCATCGACATAGCCATGGCGCATGGGCTCGTCCGGCCAGGGCAGCTCGAGGCTGCGCAGCTCGCTGCCTTCGCCCGCGATCGGACCCAGCGCCTCCAGGAAGGCTTCGGGCTTCATAAATCGATCCCCGATCACGGCGATCTGTCGTCTGTTCATAGCGGTGCTCCAGGGCGGGCCGCCGCCAGCGCCGCCCAGATCGGCGGCACCAGGCGCCGGCTTTCGAAATAGATGGGAAAGAGCTCGTCATAGAGCCGCGACAGCGCGGGATCGGGCATCACCCGCTCGCCCAGTGCTGGTGTCACCCAGCGTGCCGCCGCCGCGGCCATATCGGGAAAGAGTCCCACGGCGACGCCTGCCATCATGGCCGCGCCGGCCGCGCCAGCCTCTTCGCGAGTGATTTCCACCACCGGCGTGCCCAGCACGCTGGCGAGGATCAACCGCATGGCCGGGGAGCGCGCGGCACCGCCGGCGATGCGCACCTCTTCCGGCGCATGACCCATGGCCCCGTAGCAATCGCGGGCTGCGAAGGCGAGACCCTCATACACGGTCCGCAGCAGCCCCATGAATCCGACCCGCTGGGAGAGGCCCGTGAACTGCGCCCGGGCCCGGGCATCGGTGAAAGGCCCGCGCTCCCCGGCCTCGTGGATATAGGGATGGAAAAGGGCGGCGCCGGCAGGCGCTTCCAGAACATGAGAATCGAAGATGCCGAGGGCCTCGCCACGGCCGATGTCACGTCCCAAGAGTCCCGCCGCTTCGCGGCCGATATCGACCATCCAGTCGATATTGAGGGTCGCCGCCATATTCGATTGCATCTGGCTGACCGCCCCGGGGATGGGCAGGGTCATGACATAGCCCCCGGGCTCTGGTGCCAGGGTCAGCGCCGCGGCATCGGGGACGAAGCGCATATGCATGCCGGTGGAGCCCAGGATGGAGCAGCCATGGGATTTGCCGGGCTCATAGATCCCGGCCCCTAGCGCCGTGCAGGCGACATCGACATAACCGAGCGACACGGGCAGGCCCGCGGGCAGGCCGGTGAGCGCGGCAGCCGCGGGCGTCAGCGGATCGGTCACCTGGCTGCCGTCGATCATCTCGGGCAGCAGCGCGCCCCGATGGGCAATACCGAGCTGCTCCAGGATCGCTGGCTCATAGCGCCGGCTGCGGAAATTGCCGAAGGTGAAATTGCCTTCGGAGATGTCGGTCACGCGCCGCCCGGTGAAACGGAAATAGAGCCAGTCCTTGCAATGCTGGGCGGTGGCCGTGCGATCCAGCAGCGCCGGCTGGTTGCGCTCGAGCCAGACAAGATGGCTGCTTTGATTGCAGGCATTGAGCCCGCAACCGGTCATTTCATAGATCGCGCGGCGCACGCCGCTGGCCTCGAACTCCCGAACGATGCCGGCGGCGCGGGAATCCAGCCAGAGCCAGGCGGGGATCACAGGCTCGCCTGACGCATCCATGAGCCATGTGCCATCGCCCTGACCGGTGACGGCGAGCGCCTTGACCCGGCGCGGCAGATCGTCGAGGCGAGCGGCGAGCGCGCGCAACACCCCCGCCGCATCCCGCCAGGTCGCCACCATGTCCTGCTCGACGGCACCGTCCGCACGCGTGTCGTAGCGGTTCGGCCGCCCCTCGGAAGCGAGAATCCGCCCCTCGAGATCGAAGGCCACCGCCTTCATCACCGAGGTGCCCGCGTCCAGCGCCAGGATCACCCCGTCGCTCATGCCGCCTTGGTCTCCGCATCGAGCCCGTGGCGCAGCGCCGTTCCGCTGGCGCGGTCGAAAAGATGAAGCGCGGCTAAAGGCAGGGCGACGGGAATCTGCTCGCCGACCTGAACCGGCACGAGACCATCGGCGACGGCGACGAAGGAGCAGCCGGCGAGCTCCAAACCCAGATGGGTCTGGTCACCCAGCCATTGGCGGGAGAAGACGCGCGCCGTCAGGTTCTCCGTGCCGGCCGAAGCCGCCCCGATGCGAAGCCGATGAGGCCGGATGCCGAGGGCATATTTCATCCCGGGCTCCAACCCACCATGGGCCGGCAAGGCCGACGCCTGGCCGGCCAGCGCCACACGGAAGGCGGGATTTCCCGTGGGATCGAGGATCTGGAGCCAGCGCCGGCCACCTTCCTCCAGCGCGATGGCATCGACGATGTTCATCGGCGGCTCGCCGATGAAGCTTGCGACGAAGAGATTGGCCGGCCGCTCCTTCAGATCCGCCGGTGCCGCATATTGCTGCAGCAGACCTTTCTCCATCACGGCGATCCGGTCGGCGAGCGCGATCGCCTCGGTCTGGTCATGGGTGACGAAGATCGTCGTCATGCGATTCTGGATGAGATAATCCTTGATCCGGGCGCGGAGTATGGCGCGCAGCTGCGGCTCGAGCTGGGACATGGGCTCGTCCAGAAGCGAGAGGGGGGCGCGGCGGATCAGGGCGCGGGCCAAGCTGGTGCGCTGCTGCTGCCCGGCGGAGATCGAGCTGGGATAGCGGTCGAGGATATCCTCGATCTCCAGCAGCCCCGCCACTTCGGCGACCCGCTGGTCGATCTCGGTGCGGGGCCGGCGCCCGCGCAACAGCGCAAAGCCGATATTGTCGCGCAGCCTCAGCGGGGGATAGAGGGCATAGCCCTCGAAGGCCATGGCCACGTCGCGCTGGGAGGGCGGAAGATCCTGGATCTCGCGCCCATTGCTGCGGATCTTTCCCTCGGTCGCCTCTTCGAAGCCGGCGATCATCCGCAAGGTGCTGGTCTTTCCGCAGCCCGAGGAGCCCAGCAGCCCGACGATCTCGCCGTCGCCCACCTCGAGGCTGACATGATCCACGGCGAGCACGGGCTCCCGCCCGCGCGGGCGATAGACCTTGGTCAGATTGTCCAGGCTCAGCGTCGCCATGGGCGGGCCTCAGGCCGCGGCAGGGGCGATGCGCGCCCCGCTCTGTCGGTCGAAGAGATGCAGCTTCTCCGCCGGTAGATCGATCCAGATCCGCCGATGGCCGCGGCCGAACTGGCCGATGTCGCGTTCCGGCACGGTGGCCAGCAACTCCTCCCCCGCAGGGCCCCGCAGATAGAGCACGCCGCGCACGTTCAGCGGCGTCACCGCCTCGAGCTCGAAGGCCACGCTTCCCGGATGGCCCTCGCCGCCGATGCGCACATCCTCGGGCCGGAGGCCCAGCAGGCAGTCGCGATCGATGGCCGCTTCCCGTCCCCGGAGCAGCCGCCAGATCTGGCCGAAGAGCCGCACCACGGCCGCGCCGCCCTCGGCCTCTGGCCGGATCGGATAAAGATTGATGGTGGGATCGCCGAAGAGCCGCGCCACCTCGATCGATTCCGGCGCGTCATAGATGGCGCTCGCCGGCGCCAACTGCTCGATGCGCCCGGCTCGGAGCACGGCGATGCGGTCGGCCAGGGCCATGGCCTCCTTGTAGTCCTGGGTCACATAGAGCACGGCCGAGCCGAAGTTGCGCAGCAGCCGCGGCAGCTCGAGGCGCATCTCGTAGCGCAGCTTGGCATCGACATTGCGCAGGGGATCGTCCAGGAGCAGCACGCCGGGCCCGCGGACCAGGGAGCGGGCGAGCGAGGTGCGCTGCTTCTGCCCGTTGCTGAGCTCGCGCGGCGTGTGGCCCAGCACATGCTCGATCCGCAGCAGGGTCGATATCTCCGCCACCCGCCGCTTGATCTCGCCGGCCTCCAGCCCCCGCGCCCGCAAGGGGCTGGCGATGTTCTCGAAGGCCGAGAGATGGGGGTAGAGGGCGAAATTCTGGAAGGCCATGCCGATGTCGCGCCGCTCCGGTCCGACATTCAGCACCGAGCGCCCGGCGATGCGGATGTCGCCGGTATCCGGCTCGACCACCCCCGCGACCAGCCGCAGCAGCACGGTCTTGCCGGCGCCCGAGGGGCCGCAGACGACCACGGTCTCTCCCGCCTTGACCTCGATGCTGGCCTCGCTCAGCACCTGCGTCTTGCCATAGCTTTTGGAGATCCGCTCGATGGAGAGATCGCTCATGGCCTAGCCCTTCACCGCGCCGAGGGAGAGACCCTCGACCAGATAGCGCTGGGCGTAGAGGGCGAGCGCCAGGGTTGGAATGATGGAGAGCACGATAGAGGCCGCGATCTGGCCGTATTGGATGCCCGAGGCGGTCACGAAGGCCAGCGCCCCCACGGTCACCGGCTGCTTGTCCGCCGAGGCCAGGATCAGCGCGAAGATGAAATTGTTCCAGCAGAAGATGAAGGCCAGCAGCGCCGCCGCGGCGATGCCCGGCCGCGCCAGGGGAATCGAGACCTTCATGAAGGTGGCGAACCAGGAATGCCCGTCGATGCGGAAGGCATGCTCGATATCCGGGCTCATATCCTCGAAATAGCCGCGCACGATCCAGAGGATCAGCGGCAGCGAGATGAGCTGATAGACCCAGACCAGGCCGAGATAGGAATTGTTGAGGCCGAGGTCCTGGAAATAGAGCGCCAGCGGCAGCACGACCAGCAGCGGCGGGGCGAAACGGAAGGAGAGCAAGGTGAAGGCGATGTTCTCGCCCAGGCGGAAGCGGAAGCGCGCGAAGGCATAGGCCGCCGGCACCCCCAGCAGCAGGGAGACGGCGACCGAGGCGGTGCTGAGGATCACGCTGTTCAGCAGATTGCCCATGAAGGGCACCTCCAGCGTTCCGGCCGAGGTCACCAGCTTGCCGCTGATGATGGCGAGGAAATTCTCCAGGGTCGGGCTGAAGAACAGCGAGGGCGGGATGCGCAGGATGTCCTGATTGGTCTGAAAGGACATCAGCAGTACCCAGAAGATCGGGAAGAGGAAGAAGAGCCCGACCAGGAGAAGGGCGGCGGCGCGCAGCGCGCGGGCGATGGGATTGGTCTTGCGCATGCTCATCTCGCCCCGTGCACCCGCTCGCGCAGGCGCAGCCAATGTTTGATGAAGAGATTGCTGAGGCCGAAGGTGATGGCCCAGAGGATCATCAGCAAAGCGGCGGACCGCCCGACATTGGTGTTCTGGAAGAAGTCGAGATAGGCCTGGACCTGGAAGACCATCAGCCGGTCGCCCGGGCCCCCCTGGGTCATGGCATAGATGATGTCGAACTGCTGGATGGCGTCCAGCATGCGGAAGAGCGCTGCGGTGATGATATAGGGCATCAGCATCGGCAAGCGTGATGCGGAAGAAGACGAAGCTCCGCGGCACGCCATCGAGATCCGCCGCCTCGAAGGGCTGGGTCGGCAGCGCCCGCAAGCCCGCCAGCAGCAGGATGATGATGAAGGGCGTATAGACCCAGACATCCACCAGCACGACGGTGAGAAGCGCGGTCGAGGGCGCCGAGGCCCATTTGAAGTCATGCAGGCCGACGAGCCCGACGAGGTAGCTCAAGATCCCGAAATCGGGATTGGTCATCAGCTTCCACATCAGCGCGGCGATGGCCGGCGCGATCATCAGCGGCAGCATGAGCGCGATGCTCATGATGTTGTTGAAGACGGTCGAGCGCCGAAGCAGGAGCGCCACGCCCAGCCCCAGCAGCAGCTCCACCCCCACCGTCAGCACCATATAGGCGATGGAGACCTTGAGGGTGTTCCAGAAGCTGGGATCGCTCAGGAAATCGAGATAGTTGCCCCACCAGATCATCCCGCGGGTCATGGGGAAGGCGAGGTTGTAGCGCTGCATCGAATACCAGACCGCCGTGGCGAAGGGGATCAGGATGCCGATGCAGATGAGCAGAGCCGGCAGGCTCAGGAGATAGGGCAGCACCCGCCCACGGGGGCGGTGACGGCGTGCGGGTGCGGCGATGGTGGCTTGGGTCATGACATCCCCCGCCCCTCCCAATCCCCCTCGCCCCCTGAAAGGGGGAGAGGGCTGGGGTGAGGGGGTTGCCTGCCAAAGGTTCTGCCTTCGCCAACTGGACTAAGCCTGTTCGCTCGGAGGAGTCCCCCTCACCCCGACCCTCTCCCCCCTATCGGGGGGCGAGGGGGAAAGTAGTAAGGGGCGAGTGGCAATCTGATCGCAGAGGTGCTGCATGAGCCGAGCATATCCTTCCGATGCCGAGCGGGTCCCGCGCCTCGCAGCGCGGGACCCAAGCGCGATCAGCCCAAGCCCGCCTGCTTCAGCGAGCGGTTGACGCTGTCGGCCAGCTGGTCGAGGCCCTCGTCCACCTCGACCTCCTTGGCGACCATCTTCTGCAGGCTCGCCGCCCAATCCGTCGTCAGATTGAAGAACAGCGGCTGCGGCGTGAAGTAGATCTTCGAGCCCGGTGCCGAGGCATCGTACTGCTCGAGATAGCCCGGATAGGATTTGGCGATGCGGGCGCGGAATTCCTCGTCCTTCCAGACCGAGGTGCGGACCGGATTGACGAAGTCCATCTTGCGAGCCCCGAACAGGTCATGCTCGGTCGAGGACG
The DNA here is from genome assembly GCA_963757155.1 of uncultured Alphaproteobacteria bacterium. Classification (GTDB taxonomy): domain Bacteria; phylum Pseudomonadota; class Alphaproteobacteria; order Dongiales; family Dongiaceae; genus DASXQK01. The sequence goes on along the minus strand of CAVWQS010000039.1, from coordinate 2,690 downwards.
CCCATTGCATGAAGTACCAGGCCGCGTCCTGCTGCTGGCCGAAGGCGTTCATGCCCAGCGACCAGATCCAGACATTGGGGGTCGGCTGGGTCGCCTGGGGATTGGCCGCATAGGCATGGAAGCCCATATTGCCGGCCTCCTTATTGCCGGCCCCGTTCATGAAGTAGCCGAGGATGTCGGCGTCGAAGATCATGCCCGAGGCCCCTGCCCCCAGATCCGTGCCGACCTGGTACCAGGTATAGGTCGACCAGTTCTTGGGCCCGCTGTTCTGGATCATCTCGACCCAGAGCTTGGTGAAGGCCTTGCCCTCGGCGCTGTTCATGGAGGCCTTCAGCTTGCCGCCGGAGGCGTCGAAATCGCGGGCGCCGTAATTGGAGAAGCCGGAGAGATAGCCGGGGTGGATGGTCGCCCAGGAGCGTGAGCCGCGCACGCCGATGCCATAGGGCCCGCCGGCGTCCTTGGTGATCTTGGCCGCCTTCTCGTTCATGTCGGCCTGGTTGGTCGGCGGGTCGATCTTCAGCTTGTCGAAGATGCGGCGGTTGTAGGTCACGGAATTCAGCTCGAAGCCCCAGGGAATGGCCCATTGCTTGGCGCCGTCGCCGCCCAGCGCCGCCCCGGGGACGCCGGACCAGGCCGTGCTCGCCCGAAGGTTGGGCAGCACATCGTCCCAGTTGTAGTTGGGGTTGGTCTTGGCCGGATCCTTGATGAACTCGTTCAGATCGACGAGCCAGCCGGCGGGGCCGTATTGCCAGGTCTGATAGGCGCCGGTCATGAAGGCGTCGTATTGGGTGGAGCGTGAGGACAGGGCCGCCGTAACCTTGTCGAAATAGACGTCCTCCGGGAAGACGTCGTACTTCACCTCCATGCCGGTCATCTGCTTGAAGTTCGGCAAATCGGCAATCATCGCATCGGCATAGGGATGCTTGTTCAGGAGCAGGGTGATCGTCTTGCCCTTGTATTTCTGCCAGTCGAAATCGGCGGCCATGGCCCGGGTGGAGGCCTCGCCGACCAGGAAGCTCAGTGCCGTCGCGCCCAGACCGATGCGCCCGGCGGAATTGAACAACTCCCGGCGGCTCATGCGGCCCTTGGCGAAGGCGGATGCCAGATCGCGCTCTCTATCGAACATCTTGGGGTTTCCTTCTGGGCTGTTTCCCTTGGGCCGTTATGACGGTCGGGCCGGCGCCCGCCGCGTGCTGGACGATCGCCTTGGCGGTCGTCTCGTCAGTGATCAGGCCCGTGACCACGCGACTTTCGAGGACGGCGGCGATGGCGCGGGCCTTGGTTCGCCCGCCGGCGATCGCCACGATCCTGGTTCCCTTGATTTCCGCGAGCTGAACCGCAACCGCCCGCTGGTTGATGTCCGCTTCCACGGGGCGGCCTTTGGCATCGAGGAACTGGCCCAGCACCTCGCCCACCGCCCCGGCCCGCTCGAGCTGGCGGAACTCCTCGGCGGTGATGGTGCCGGTCGCCAGCATATGCGCCTTGGGTCCGACCTCGCCGATGCCCACGATATGGAGCTTGGCGGCGCGGGCCAGGGCGAAGACGTCCTTCAGCCCCTTCTGCGCCATCAGCACCCGCTTGTCCTCGATGCTGTCGGCGAAGAAGGGCGCCGGCATGAAATAGCTCTCGGCGCCCGTGATCTCCGTCAGGTTGTGGATGACATCGAAGGGGTTGGCGGCGGCATGGCGGGTCAGGCTGCCCAGCAGCGAGACGAACCGCACCTCGGGCCGCGGGATCCGCGGCAGATGCTTCACCACTTCCGCGAGGGTCCGGCCATGGCCAAGCCCGATCAGCTCGGCCTCGCGCCGATCCAGCACGCCGGTGAGGTAATGGGCCCCGGCCGTCGACAGGCTGCGGAGCGGCAAAGCGTCCTCATCCACATTGGGAACGACGGTGCAGAACTGCAGGCCCCAGCGGGATGTGATCGCATCCTCCAGGGCCACGCATTCGGCCGCCGTCCCCTCGATGAAGACCCGGACCAGCCCGGCGGCGATGGCATCGGCGATCAGGCGGTTGACCTTCACGCGGGAGACCCCGAGGCGACCGGCGATTTCCTCCTGGGTGTAGCCTCCGACATAGGAAAGCCAGGCAGCCCTGGCCGCCATGCTCCGATCGCCGTCCTGCAATGGCCGCTTCCTCCGATGTGCCTTTGGTCGTCTGGCCGCGCCTTGCTGAACAATAGTTCAGTCTATGCACTTATGTGCAAAGCATCCATCCAAGGGCGAGTTTTGTCAACTCCCCCACGGCGGATTTTCCCGTTTCGCTCGCAGAAGGGCTCGCCGCTCCCATGTGAGATACCCGCACAGGCCATGTGAGAATTTTGGGAGTCGATTTTCGACACCCCCGCGCCTATATCTGCGGGCGGCTGGCGTATCCGATGCGGCGCCGAGTCCGCATGGGCGCTTCAGCGAAACCAGACAAAACCAGGGCAAACCCGCGACGGCGGAACCCAGTCGAGGCAAGGGATCATGGCAGGCGAATTCGAAGGTGCCCGGATCTCGGTCCGCGGGGCGCGCGAGCATAATCTGAAGAACGTCGATATCGACATGCCCCGCGACAAGCTGGTGGTGATCACCGGCCTGTCGGGTTCCGGCAAGTCCTCCCTCGCCTTCGACACCATCTACGCCGAAGGCCAGCGCCGCTATGTCGAATCCCTCTCGGCCTATGCCCGCCAGTTCCTGGAGCTGATG
>CAVWQS010000038.1:0-36624 GCA_963757155.1 uncultured Alphaproteobacteria bacterium | reverse complement strand
TTTGCGTCGTCCTTCGCCCTGCGCTGAGGTGCCATTCGTCGGGTAGCACAGCGGGCCGTTAGTAGCCTTCCTTCACCCAGTGCTGGCTCGATTTCTTCGGGCGCTTGTAGCCGGCGGTCGGCTGGCGGGCGGCAGCTCCATCTCGACCGGTCTGAGGTCCTTGTAGGGGATCTGCTTCAGCAGGTGGGCGATGCAGTTGAGCCGCGCACGTTTCTTGTTGTCGGCATTGACGACGCGCCAGGGCGACTGCTTGCTGTCGGTATGCTTCAACATCACGTCCTTGGCGCGCGAGTACTCGACCCATTTCTCGCGGGACTCGACGTCCATCGGGCTCAGTTTCCAGCGCTTGATCGGGTCACGCATCCGCCCGGTGGAAACGCCGCTCCTGCTCCTCGTCGTTGACCGAGAACCAGTACTTGACCAGGTGGATCCCGGAACGGACCAGCATCTGCTCGAATTCGGGCAGCCGCGCAGGAACTCCCCGTATTCCGCCTCGGTGCAGAAGCCCATCACGTGCTCGACGCCGGCCCGATTGTACCAACTGCGGTCGAACAGGACCATTTCGCCGCGGCCGGAAGATGGGCCACATAACGCTGGAAATACCATTGCCGCGCTCGCTTCTCGGTCGGCCTGCCCAGGGCGACGACGCGGCAGCCGCGCGGGTTGAGGCTCTCGGTGATCCGCTTGATGACGCCTCCCTTGCCGGCGGCATCGCGGCCCTCGAAGAGCACGACGACCTTCAGGCCTTTAGGCCATCCATTCCTGCAGCTTGATGAGCTCGATCTGCAGGCGGGCGAGTTCGTCGGTGTATTTGTAGCCGGCCCGTGGCTTCCTCGGCGGCTTGCCGTCGCCGGCGATGTGCCAGCCATGCTCGACGGCAGCCGCCTCCCGGGCATTGCGGAGCACCTCGCCGCCGAGCTTTTTCTCCTTACCCTTCTTGCGTGACTTATGCGCCATGGTCGCTCCCTCCCTATGCTACGCCCCTCAGCTCGGTCATGGGCCGACGCTCCGCGAGGCCAAGGCCGAAACTCTATCATCGGTCCGCCGCGGCGACAGCTCTCGCGGTCCCAACGGAATGCCGCAGACCGCCGGGCCGGCTAGGGGTGGGCGACGCGTTCGAGGCCATCAGTCGCCAGTGTCGTCATATCCGACTGTTCGTGAAGGTTAAGGTTGAAAATAATCGCCGTGGCCTAAAACTAGAGGCATCCGCCGGGCTCTCCGGCCTACTAGAACATGACAGGGCACGTCTTTCGATCCCATAGTTCGGCAGCTGGAGTTAGGGTGACAGTGCATTTAACGCGGTCTATTGCGTAGCCCGTTGCCTTGCTGCCGGATAGTGCGGGGGAGCCAAGAGACGACCAAGCCGATCCGGCGTCGTGCTTTCCGGTCGAAAACACCGAGTTAATTAGTGCACCGTCACCGTAACCCCAGTGCACTTTCACGGTAATTTGTCACCGTAATTCTACCATTCCGGGCGATGGCTCGCTGTGAAAATGCTATCGTCGGACAGCAAACTTAGGTCAGGGAGCTGGTCACCTGGGGATGTCGGTTAAGAGCTCACATCTAGCAGATCCGCAAAAACGGAGTTCCAATGGCCACAGTCAACACAATCGTCGGCGACGACGGCAGCAACACACTTAGTGGCACAGCGGACCGGGATCTGATCTATGGCTTCGATCCCAACGGTCCGGAAGGTAACGTCACGTCCATCGCTGCAACCCGCGTGGCGAGTGGCCTTGATTTCCCGCTTTTCGTCACGGCGCCGCCGGGAGACACGGGGCGGTTGTTCATCGTGGAGAAGACCGGCGAGATCAAGATCCTGGACCTCAATACCGGGCAGCTCCTGGCAACGCCGTTCCTGGATGTCACGGTCGACAGCGCCGGCGAGCGCGGCCTGCTCGGCCTCGCCTTTGACCCGAACTACGCGACCAACGGTTTCTTCTACATCTACCGCACTGTGCCGGGTTCGCCCGCACATAACGAGGTGGACCGCTACCACGTCTCGGCCGATCCCAATGTCGCCGACGCGGCAAGTGTCACTCCCATCATCAGCCTCGGCAATCTCACGGCCGCGAGCAACCACAATGCCGGGTGGATCGGCTTCGGACCAGACGGCGACCTCTATATCGCGACCGGCGAGAACGCGACCCCGTCGAACGCGCAGGACTTGAGCAACTTGTTAGGCAAGGTCCTGCGCATCGATGTCCACGCCACGGCTCCCTATGCGATCCCCGACGACAACCCGTTTGTCGGAACACCCGGGGCAAGGGGCGAAATCTTCGACTTCGGCCTGCGCAACCCGTTCCGCGACAGCTTCGACCGCGGCACCGGTGATTTCTTCATCGCCGACGTCGGACAGAGTGCTGTCGAAGAGATCAACCCCGGGATCAAGGGCGCGAATTACGGATGGCCCATTGCCGAAGGCCCATCATCCAACCCGGCATTCACAAACCCGATTTTTTCCTACGATCACACGGTCGGCCAGGCGGTCATCGGCGGTTATGTCTATCGGGGCACGAGCGATGGGCTGCAGGGCCAGTATTTCTACGCCGACTTTGCCGGCAAGGTGTTCACGCTGCAGTTTACCGGCGGTACATGGGTTTCAACAGAGCGGACGTCGCAGATCACCACGGACGCCGGCGCGATTCAACAACCCGACCTCGTTCGGTGAAGATGGGCGTGGGGATCTTTACATCACCGACGCCGATGGCGACGTCTTTCGTCTGACGCCAGTGGTTGCATCGGCCGACCAGGGCGATAACCTCAGCGGCAATGGCGGCGACGACATGTTGTTCGGTGGCGCCGGCAATGATTTGTTGAGCGGTGGTCTCGGCGACGATGTGCTGACGGCAGGTGTGGGCAACGACACGCTCAACGGCGGCGCCGGCAATGATTTCATGGATGGCGGCGCGGCCGGAAGCGACACCGCCAGCTATGCCGACGCTACGGCCGGGGTGATCGTCAACCTCGCGATCGCCGCCGCGCAGAACACCATCGGCGCCGGGGTCGACACCCTGATCAATATCGAGAACCTTACCGGCTCGAGCTTCAACGACACGCCTCACCGGCAATGGCGCCGCCAATATCCTCAACGGCGGCGCCGGCAATGATTTCATGGATGGCGGCGCGGCCGGAAGCGACACCGCCAGCTATGCCGATGCTACGGCCGGGGTGATCGTCAGCCTTGCGTCGCCGCCGCGCAGAACACCATCGGCGCCGGGGTCGACACCCTGATCAATATCGAGAACCTTACCGGCTCGAGCCTCAACGACAACCTCACCGGCAATACCGCCGCCAATATCCTTAACGGCGGGGCCGGCAATGACATCGCTCAACGGCGGGGCCGGCAACGACTCCATGATCGGGGCAGCCGGCAACGACACCGTGAACGGCGGCGCCGGCAACGACTCCCTGGACGGCGGAGCGGCCGGGACCGACACGGCCAGCTACCAGACCGGCGCCACTGCGGGGGTAACCGTCAGCCTCGCCATCGCCGCGGCGCAGAACACGATCGGCGCGGGGGTCGACACCCTGATCAATTTCGAGAATCTGACGGGCACCGCCTTCAACGACACGCTGACCGGCAATGGCGCCGCCAATGTCGTCAGCGGCCTCGACGGCAATGACACGCTTAACGGCGGGGCCGGCAATGACATCCTCAACGGCGGGGCCGGCAACGACTCCCTGATCGGGGCGGCAGGCAACGACAGCCTGAACGGCGGCGCCGGCAATGATTCCATGGACGGCGGAGCGGCCGGAACCGACACGGCCAGCTACCAGATCGGCGCCACTGCCGGCGTGACCGTCAGCCTCGCCATCGCCGCTGCGCAGAACACGATCGGCGCGGGGGTCGACACCCTGGTCAATTTCGAGAATCTGACAGGCACCGCCTTCAACGACACGCTGACCGGCAATAGCGCCGCCAATGTCGTCAGCGGCCTCGACGGCAATGACACGCTTAACGGCGGGGCCGGCAACGACACGCTGACGGGCGCCGCGGGCAACGACATCCTCAATGGCGGTTCCGGCAACGACCACTGGACGGCGGCGCGGCCGGAAGCGACACCGCCAGCTATGCGGATGCCACCGCCGCCGTGACGGTCAATCTCGCCCTTGCCACGGCCCAGAACACCGGCGGCTCCGGCATCGATACCCTGCTCAACTTCGAGAATCTCACGGGGTCGAACTTCAACGACAAGCTCACCGGCAATGCCGGCGCCAATAGCCTCAACGGCCTCGGCGGCAACGACACGCTGAACGGCGCCGCCGGTAACGACACCCTCTCCGGCGGCGCCGGCAACGACCGGCTGCTCGGCGGGGCCGGCAACGACAGCCTCGACGGCGGCGTCGGGACCGACAGCTTCGTCTTCGACAAAGGCTTCGGGAAGGACATGATCACCGGCTTCGTGGCGTCCGGTGCGGGCCACGACACCATCGACTTCTCCACCGCGGCCTTCGCCAATTTCGCCGCGGTGAAGAGCCATATGGTCCAGTCCGGCGCCGATGTGATCATCACCCTCGACAGCGCCGATACCATCACCCTCAGGAATGTCAGCCGCGCCAGCCTGACCGCCGCCGACTTCACCTTCCATCCCGGAACGGCACCCGCCGCACCCGCGCAGCCCACCGCTTTCTCCTCGGTCAGCGCTGATAGCAGCCATGTGAACCTTGCCGACAGCATGGCCTCGACCCCCTCAGACCACTCGTGGCTGGATCACAGCGCTCATATGAACTCATTGACTCTGTTTGGCTGAAGGGATGGCAGCCCCTGAGCGGGGAAGTTGCGGTGATGGTCCACTTACCCCGGTATTGCGTGGCCGTCGCCTTGCTGTGCCCCCGGTCGACGACACCGAGTTAATTCGTGCACTGTCACCGTAATCCCGGGGCTCCACCAGCCCCACTGCCGCGAAGAGAAATCGAACGTAGAAGCCTATCTCGGCGTCCTATCGCGCTCGCGCTTCCGCGTCTGCTACTGGTCACGCCAGGGATGTGGATAGGGCGCCGGTACATAGCCAGCCGGCGCTACGAGATGATAGTCGCGCCCCTCCTGGAGCCAGTAATCGATAGGCTGGCTCGTATGGCTACAGGCCCGCAGGGCAAGCGGCTGCGTACCGCCCAGATTCTCCCAGATGTGGAGCCCGTCGGGATTGCCGATCTGGTCGAGCGCGGGATAGCTGGTTAGCTCTGGCTTTCCCTGGCCCGGATCTTCCAGCATGAGTTCGACCCCAATACTGACCCCGGCGCCGCCGGCATTCCAGTTGTTGCCCCAGATAACTCCGGCGCCGCCTCTGATCCCGGCGCCTGCGTTGCGCCGGATCGAGTTGTTCAAGTTGTTGCAATAGATTTCGGTGACTCTCGTCCCGCGCGGCCAAGCTCCCGATAGCCCGTGGGCATCAAAAGCCGCTGCATCCTGATAGTTATCGACGCAATGATTATACCGGGCGACGTAGCTCGAACTGTTGCCAGAGGCGACGAAATGCCGGCAGCGGTCGAAATCGCAGTCCTCGATGAATACCGCATCGAGCGAACCCCAGCTAAGTGGCCCGGTCCAGGTACTCTCATGGCCCGAGAAGCTCACGCCATAGCCGAGATAGCTGTACCAGATATCGACGAAGCTGCAGCCCCAGATAACGCCGCTCAGTGGACCCGGATGCGGACCTGAACTACCGTCGAATTCGATACCCGCGCGGGTAAACTTGGTGAAGTGACAGTCATGAACCATGACCTTGGCCCCGCCTCGCACGAAGAGACCCTGGTCGCGGACCTCGGTCAATACCTCGGTCCGATTATCGCCCTGGAGGTCCTGAAGGCGCCCACGGAGCGTAATCCCGCTCATCTGGAACGGCTGATCGGTCGGCGCGGCATCGACGATGACCATCGCCTGCCATTCCGAGAGGTTATCGGTCTTGCGCCATACTGTCTGATCACCTTTCAACCAGATTCCATGGGGTACCATTAGCGAACCGCTCCAGTCGAATTGGCCGCTCGGAATCTCGACGATATCGCCGGGTACAGCCTTGTCGACGGCGGCTTGCACATCCGGCCGCCATCCATGCTTCGCATCGATTACTGCCATGTGATAGTCCTCCTCAGTCGAGCCATATCAGCCGAGGCGAAACATTACTAAGATGATCAGACCCGATGGCCGCCACAGTCCAGCCAAGCGCGCCGGCATCGTGCCGATCGTTTATGCTCCAAATCATGACGAACAACGTCGTAGCAGGACGGTACGCTGTTCTAAGCCGTGCTAAATGCCTCAGACCTTTCCAAGTGGTTTTTGTTTTGGTAGGCGCTCCCGACCAAGGCGTGGGGTGCGAGATTCGCATCTCTTTCGGCGTTCATCTCACGCAGAGCGCCCGCACATCTAACCAGCTCGCATCCTCAACCTTGGGCAGGCCGGTAGCCGCAACAATGTCTCACCACTTCGCTAATGCTTCATGAATGTCGACAGCCGCCACGAACTACACGAACGTCAGCGTTCAAACCTTGCCTGCCAATGCGGGTGTTGCGGCGGCGCCTAGGCAGCGAGATGGTGCGGAAAGCTAGTGCTACGCGTCGCGCGAACGCATTGAAGGACAAGCTGCGTGGTTAGTAAGTCGATAGTTCATTAGTGCACCGTCACCGCAATCCCCAGCGAGTTCCCAGCCCGCCGAGGATAGGGGCCCTTGGTGGCGCCCGTGTCCGGTAGGAAACTCAGATTTAACGAAACGCGACTTCAATAACCGGGAAGGAGGCGTGGAATGTGGATAGCGATATTCGGCGCATTCGTTCTGGTCGCCGTTTTGTTCGGCAAGCCGGAGCATCGAGAAAGTTCGGCTAGGCCGGTTCAAGCTCAGCCAACCGTCGCCGCGGTTGTGGAGCCGGGGCTGGCACCTCATGCTGCCGGGGCGTCTGCGACGTACAGACGAGACTAGGGCCACACGCCAAAGCGCCTGCGCCCGAGCACGGTCGTGACCCTTGTGGGCGCGCGCCACTCGTCCGCATGGCCGCTGTCGAGCGTACCCAGCCCGATTGCGGCACAGGCTCATCTCGCCGCGGCATGAAGGCGACCTCAGGGCGCGTGATTGAGCGGGGACCGATCAGCCTGATCCCTAATCGCCGCCGTCTGCCGATTGGTGTTATCGCGCCAGCTCCACGAGCCGACGACAGTCCGCAGCGAGCTGCCGCTCATCGAGATTGGTCACGCCGAGCAGCAGTCCCTGCGGCGAGGGGGACTGCATGTACCAGCGCGAAAGCGGGCTTGGCGCCAAGCCGAAGGGCAGGGCGCGCAAAGCGATGTCCACGTCTGACGCAGACTCGGGAAGCAAGGTCACCACGCCCAGACCGGCCGTCGCTTCCACCTTCATCGAGTCCGACGCCACCTCGCCCAAGCAACGAAGCAGGAGCTCCCGTCGGGCGGCATAAAGCCGCTTCATGCGGCGGAGATGGCGAAGGTAGTGCCCGTCCCGCAGGAGTTCCGCCACAGCGCACTGCACGGGCGCGGCCGGCGCCGGTGCCAAGCAGGCGGCGACGTCGCCAAACCGTGGCGCCAGTTCCGGCGGCACCACCAGGAAGCCCAGGCGCAGCGCCGGGCTGATGGTTTTGCTGAAACTGCCGATGTGCAGCACCCGTCCGCCATGATCGAGAGATGCAAGAGCCGGCGCCGCCCGTCCTTTTAGCTGCAGCTCGCTCAGGTAATCATCCTCGATGATCCAGGCATCGTTCCGCCGCGCCCATGCGAGCAGCGCAAGCCGTCGCGGGAGCGACATCGTCATCCCGAGCGGCGCCTGTTGGCCGGGTGTCACAACCGCCAGTGCTGCTCCGGCGGCGCTGCGAACACCAGAGGCAACATCCAGCCCTTCCGCGTCGACGGGGACAGCTGTCACAGTCATGCCAGCCAAGCCGAGCGCGGTGCGCGTGAGCGGAAAGCCCGGATCCTCCATCCAAGCTCCCATCTTTTCAAGCTGAAGCCCACGGATGGCGAGACCGAGCGCGCCGGAGAATCCGGCCGTCACGAGCACCTGAGAGGCGCTGCACCGAATGCCGCGCGCTATGCCCAAGTAAGCCGCGACCTCCTGCCGCAGGTTCGGATCACCACGCGGATCCGGATAGCTGACCCGCGCCGCCGCAGCTCGTCGGGCCTCACGAGTCAAGATGCGTGACCATAGCTTGAAGGGGAAGGCATTTTGAGAGGGCACGCCCATCTGAAATACCAAGGGCGCGGTTCCGAATTCATGGAAGAGGTCCGGCAGAGGCGGCGCTTCCTGCGACCCGTCGGATGCGGAGGATTGGGACGGGCGCTCAGCGACGCGCGTGCCTGCCGCCCCCAGGCCAATCGCAAATTCCTCGTTGATCAGACGTTCGTAGGCCGCACGCACGGTGCCGCGAGAGACACCGAGCTGAGCCGCCAAATCCTGCCAGGAAGGCAGCCTCGCGCCCGAGGCGAGCCGCCCCGCTTCAATGGCTTCTCGGATCGCCCCGTAAATCTGGGTGAAAAGCGGTGTTCGCCGGGCGCGATCGAGGTCGATGGGAAGCATCGCCATCGCGCGATGGTACAATCAGAATTGCCAATCTCGGTACTTTTTCATGGCCAGGCCGGGGGCATTTAGTCGCCATGACCAGCGGCCTGAGCGGCTGCAGCATTTCCACCAAAGAGACAAATGGCCGAGGAGAAAATTATCATGAAAGCGATCGTGGTAACGGACCAGGCTGCGGGAACGGCCGGGATGAAGCTGGTGGAGCGGCCCGAGCCGCAGGCAGCGATAAACGACGTCGTCGTTCAGGTTCATGCGTCGGGATTCACCTGGGATGAGCTGACGTGGCCCTCGACCTGGACCGATCGCCTCGGCCGTGACCGGACGCCGGTTATTCCCGGGCAGGAACTGGCCGGCGTGGTTACCGCTCTCGGCTACGGCACGACGGGGCTGTCGGTGGGACAGCGGGTGTTCGGCCTCTCGGACTCCTATCGCGGCGGCACCCTGGCGGAGTATGTGGCCGTCGAGGCACGCAACCTCGCGCCGCTGCCGGGCGACGTCGACTTCACGGCGGGCGCGAGCGTGGCGATGCCGGGCCTGACGGCGTGGCAGGGACTGTTCGAGCATGGCCGTCTTCAGGCGGGGCAGAGCGTCCTCGTGCATGGCGCAGCCGGCGCCGTCGGGTCGATGGTGACGCAGCTCGCACGAGAGGCCGGCGCCTATGTCATCGGCACCGGACGCGCCGCCGACCGTCAGAAAGCGCTCGACTTCGGCGCGCAGGCGTTCGTCGACCTCGATAACGACGTTCTCGAAGACGTCGGCGCAGTCGATCTGGTTTTCGATGTCATCGGCGGCGATATCGGGAAGCGGTCCGCAGGCGTTATCCGGGCCGGAGGAACGCTGGTGACCATCGCCGGGCCGACCGAGGCGCGGCCCGCCGACGGCCTGGCGATCGACTTTGTTCTCGTGCCCGATCGCGCCCAACTGGGTCAGATCGTCCAGAGGGTGCGTGACGGACGACTGCGGACGAACATCGGCAACATCGCGACCCTCGACGACGCCGTCGCCACCTTCAACCGGACCGAGCGACGCAAGGGGAAGACGATCATCCGCGTTCGTCCGTGAGCGACACGCGCCCATCGATGCACGCGGCCGGCCGGCGCTGTAGAGACAAATGACCGAGGAGAAAACTATCATGAAGGCGATCGTGGTAACGGACCAGGCTGCGGGAACGGCCGGGATGAAGCTGGTGGAGCGGCCCGAGCCGCAGGCAGCGATAAACGACGTCGTCGTTCAGGTTCATGCGTCGGGATTCGTCGGGACGGAGCTGGCCTGGCCCTCGACCTGGACCGATCGCGGCAACCGTGACCGGACACCGTCGATCCCCGGCCACGAGCTGGCGGGCGTGGTCACCGCCCTCGGCTACGGCACGACGGGACTGTCGGTAGGACAGCGGGTGTTCGGCCTCGCGGACTGGTATCGCGACGGCACCCTGGCCGAGTATGTGGCGATCGAGGCCCGCAACCTCGCGCCGCTGCCGGGCGACGTCGATTTCACGGTGGGCGCGAGCCTGCCGATCTCGGGCCTCACCGCGTGGCAGGGATTGTTCGAGCACGGCCGCCTTCGGGCGGGGCAGAGCGTCATCGCGCATGGCGCGGCCGGCGCCGTGGGGTCGATGGTCACGCAGCTCGCGCGCGAGTTCGGCGCCTATGTCATCGGCACCGGACGCGCCGCCGACCGTCAGAAAGCGCTCGCCTTCGGCGCGCAGGCGTTCGTCGACCTCGACAACGACAGCCTGGAAGACGTCGGCGACGTCGATCTGGTGTTCGACGTCATCGGCGGCGACATCGGGAAGCGATCCGCAGGCCTGATTCGAGCCGGCGGAACACTGGTGTCCATCGTCGGGCCGAGCGAGGCGCGGCCCGCCGACGGCCTGGCGGTCGACTTCGTTGTCGAGTCCGATCGTGCGCAACTGACCGAGATCGTCCAGCGGGTGCGGGACGGACGACTGCGGACGAACATCGGCAAGGTCTCTACCCTTGACGATGCCGTCGCCGCCCTCAACCCGACCAAGCGGATCAACGGGAAGACGATCATCCGCGTCGATCCGTGAACGCCACGCGCCTATCGATGCCCGCGGCCGGCCGGCGCTGTCCAGTTCGGCCGGCTTCCTGTGCTGGAACTCGCATAATTTCTTGGTAAGGCGAGTAAATTGCGGAGACGACGATGCCAAGAGGTGCAGCTCTAAAGCGGGAACAGGTGCCGCCCAATTCGAAACCGGCCCGGGATAGGTTCACCAAGAACATCGGGCTGACCCCAAATATGATGGCGACCTGGGCGCAGACCCCGATCGCGGCCAACTCATGGGCCGCCCTGCTCGGTTCCTCGAGCAAGACGCTCGACGTGAAGACGCGTGCCAGCATCGGCCTCGCTGTCTCCGAAGCAAATGGCTGCAACGACTGCCTGACGCTTCACAGCTTTACGGCCGAGCATCTGGCCAAGCTGCCGGCCGATGAAATCATTCTCGCTCGGAAGGGCCATGCCAGCGACCCGAAGCGGGACGCCGCCATCCAGTTTGCGCGCAAAGTCATCGAGACCCGCGGCAAGGTGAGTGACGCCGATCTGAAAGCCGTCCGCGATGCCGGCTACACGGAGGCCAACGTCATGGAGATCGTCGCGCTGGTGGCCATGTATTCCTGACGAAGCCTTTTCAATAACGCGCTCGATCCCGCGAAGGACTTTCCCGCCGTTGCGCCTGCTGGCTCGATCTGCAGTCTGTCACCGTAATCCCGGTTTCTGAGATCCTGGACGCCAACCCGCGCCCAGACATTACGGATTGCCTGAGCGGTCTTGGCCCCATACCCCATCTCGCGATCACCGCCTGGCCGGCTTCGCCTCCCCAGGAAGGTCACTGGCAGCCAGTCATAAGATTTTGGCAGCCCGGCGAAAGCGGAAAATGCCGGCAATCGCCATTTGGTTAGGCGGGGTCCCTGGGCCCAGCATGCCTGAAGAAGCAGCTGGACTTCGGAACCGACCAATTCAACCGGTGAGCCCGTGGCTCGGCGCCGTTCTTTCAAAGGAGAGAGAGACATGACGAACCTTCGCGATGACGAAGGCAGCCCGAACTGTCCGACGGCCCATGTCTTCATTGTGAGCGTGGCCCGCGTACCCGAGGAGATCAAGGACGAGATCAAGACGCTGCAGGATTGCGGCGACCTCGAGCCCGCCTATCGCGATGCGGCTTCGCTCCGGCTCATGGAACTGTGGGACGAGCTCGAGCGGCTTAGCAATCGATAGAGGAGAAAGCGGTAGATCAGAGAAGGAGAAGACCAAAGCGATCGAACTGAAGCGATCTCTGGTCGACGACGCCGAGTTAATTGGTGCATTGTCACTGTAATTCCGTCGTCCGCCGGAGCGCCGCCATGACCTTGCCCACCGACATCAGCCCCGAGGCCCAGGCTTATCTCCGTAGCGCTGTCGCGCCACAGCCCCGGCAACTGACGCTGGACGCCATTGCCGAGCGGCGCCGGCTCAACCAGGGCATCTACGCGCCCGCGGGCATAGCTGTCGCCGCCTCGCTCGGCATAAGTTGCGAGGAGGAGGAAATCGCCGGAGTGCGTGTACAATGCGTGCTGCCGGCCACTACGCCGCAAGCAGGCGCGGTCCTCTATTTTTTCGGCGGCGGCTATGTCGAGGGCAGCCCGAACGAGGACCTTGCCATCACCGCCCGACTGGCAGCCGCTCTCGGACGAAGGATCTACGTGCCCTATTATCGGTTGGCACCGGAGCATCCGGCACCAGCCGCTCTCGGGGACGCGCTTGCGGTCTATCGCGCTTTGCTCACCCGTGTGCCGGCCGATGCTCTCGCCGTCGCCGGCGAGTCTGCCGGGGGCGGCCTCGCGTTGTCTCTGCTGATCGAAGCGGCAGCCGCGCATCTTGCGATGCCTGCGGTCCTTGCCTTGCTCTCGCCTTGGGTCGATCTCTCCAAGACCGGCGATAGCCTGACGCTCCTGGCCGATGTCGCGCCCTTCATGGACTACGATCTGACACTCAAGGTCGCCGCCGAGAGCTATGCCGACGGCCAGGATCTGCGCTCACCCGCTGTCTCGCCCCTCTATGCGACCCTGCCCGCGGCCTTCCCGCCGACGCTCATTACCAGCGCCACGCGAGATGCCTTCCTCAGCGACTGCGCCCGGCTCTCGACGAAGATGCGCCAGGCGGGTATCGCCGCGGAGCTCAGGGTCTGGGAAGGGCTGTGGCATGTCTTTGAATATTACCCCGACATACCAGAGGGCCGCGCCTCGCTCGACGAGGTCGCGGCCTATATCGACAGGCATCTGGCCCGTTGACAGGCGCAGCATGGCGCCAATGCCTCGGGCACTACTCTGATCAGGCCCCTGCGTCGAGAGACGCCTCGATGGTGTCACTGTCGCCGTAATTTCGCATCAATTCAGCGGGACGAGCGGCGCGCTCGCCCTGGCCCAGCGGTCGAGCAAAATTCCCCGAGAGGCCGGGTCAG
This sequence comes from uncultured Alphaproteobacteria bacterium, assembly GCA_963757155.1. Lineage (GTDB taxonomy): Bacteria > Pseudomonadota > Alphaproteobacteria > Dongiales > Dongiaceae > DASXQK01. The sequence continues at coordinate 23,652 of CAVWQS010000038.1, read as the reverse complement.
GCTCGGGCACGACGATGAGCTGGCTCTGTTCTACTCGCGAAGTGTGCTCGGCTTGCGCCGGCATGGGGGCGACCAGATGCGTCGGCAGCTTCGCGGCCAAAAAGATGAAGGCGGCGATGGTCAGGAGAAACGCGAACAACCTCCGATGCCTGATCGTCAAGATGACGAAGGCAATACAGATAACCGCGAGGGCGGGGGCCGTCATAGTTTCGTAGCTCCTTGCACCAAGTCAATTAGTGCACTGTCACCTTAATCTGGCGCCGGTTTCGTATCTTCAGGGGGATGCCTTGAGCGCTTTTGATATGTCAGCCTTGACGCTGTCCTCTTTCTCCTGACCAAGTCTGCTGTTCAAAGCGGCCAGTGCCTTCTTGCCGCGGATCTTCCCAAGCGCGATTGCGGCCTCGCTCCTCACGAACTTCGACCCGTGCTTTTCCAAAATAATCACCAGGAGTTCTACCGCCCTATCGTCGCCGATTTCACCCAGTGCGCTTATGATATCTTCTACCAGTTGCACGATACCGAGGTGCTGCCTGAGCTGGTTCAACAGGGGCTCCGTCGCAGTCCTGAGCTTGATTTTCCCCAAAGCGTCGATCGCCGCGCGGGGCAGTACGTCCCCGGTGCTGTTTTCCATCTCGTGGATCAGCAGCTTTACAATCGGTTCCTTCTCCGGATCACTCAAACCAGCGCCGATGTTTCCCAGGGCAGATATGATCTGGGCCTTCACGCCGGCATCTGTTTCCTTCTGGAGAGCTGTAAGCAAGTCAGTCGCGGCCTGCCCCCCGGCTGCGGCAGAATATCCGCCGGTTGCCAACTTTCTCTCTTTGGGGTCTTTGCTCTTGAGCAAGTCGCTCAACTTCGCGAGCGCCACCGGGCCTCCGATTTTGCCAAGAGCTGCCACGGCCTCCGTTTGCAGCATGCTCTTTTGCAGAGGTTCGAAGTCCTTTGGGGCAACAAAGAGCTTATCCTCAACGACGGCAACCAGCGTCAATACGGCGCGCTTGTCTTTCAAGTCGCCCAGTTTGGCGATCGCCGCCAATTTTCGTTTAAACCTCAGGGTTTGCAGGGCGACCCTCCGGTCGGGGATACTGAGCTGACGGAGCTCTGGACTCTCATAGTCTGCCAGGGGAAGCGGTCCCTCCCTTACGATATTCAGCTGCTCATAGACCCCGTCGCGAGCAAAGGGATCATCCTTCGTCGCGGGCTGACGCTGAATAGTTGCCGGCAACCCTTGCTGCTGCACCACATGAACCAACTCATGCGCCAGCAGTCGTGTCCCCTCTCCGGTATCGGGCGCGTATTCCCCTGCGCCGAACACGATATCCTGGCCCAGAGTGAAGGCCCGAGCGCCGGCACTGGCGGCGAGATTCGCCGCACGGGAATCCGAGTGGATTCGTATTCCGGTGAAGTCATGCCCAAGCCGCCACTCAAAGAAATTGCGGCGAGGCTTGGGGAGAGGCAACCCGCTGCTGTGCCGAGCCCGTAGTTCGGACGCGATATGACCGTCCACCTCCCTGGCAGCGGGTTGCGTCGCCTGAAGCGTCTTGGCATTTTCTTCCTCGCCAGTAGCCGCGTTACGGCTGACATGCGACGAGTTGGCAGCGAGGGAGAGGGTCGGGCCTGTCATCCGCATCACCTGGTCAGCGATGCCGTCTGCCTCATGCTCAAGCGGATCCTTGGCTTGTCCGATAACCGGCCTCCGCTGAATGACAATCGGGGATGATCCTCGAGATCGGATTGCCTGGTCAGGCGGATATAGAGGGATCGCGCTGAAATCCCATGCGACGCCAGCGGATCTCTTCTGGGCCATCGTGTTATCGGGAGCGCCGCCCTCCGGCCCATGGCGCCCCGGAAGCGTCGACCGCGGGGGCGTGAGCACGCTTCCTGGAGTCTCGGCTGCCTTCGTTCCTGCCTTAGCGACCTTCGGGCCAAACATGATGGAACCTCGGGGGCCAATGGGGTAGGGGGAAGATCGCCCTTTCGGAACTAAAGCGGATTCCGCTCATATTGAAACATATCCGGCATGAGCGAAGTAGTTGGCGCATTCGTCTGCGCCGAGGCGAGGCACGAAGAGGCCAATTCGGCGGCGAAGGCTGCGCTGCGTCCGCTCGGCAGCTTTGCGCAGATACGCCTTGAGCTTGCTGAAGGACATCTCGATCGGATTGAGATCGGGCGAGTACTTGGGCAGATATAGCAATTCCGCGCCAACGGCCTCGATCGCTTGCTCGACGCCGGCAACCTTGTGGGCTCGGAGATTGTCCATCACGACGATATCGCCGTGGTTGAGCGCGGGAGCCAGGCATTGCTCGACGTAAGACAAAAAGATTTCTCCGTTCATGGCTCCTTCGATCACCAGGGCGCCGTCATTTCGTCGCAGCGCAGGCCAGCCACGAAGGTCAGGGTCTTCCAGGTTCCAAGCGGGACGCGCCCGATCAGCCGCTCGCCGCGCGGGCAGCGGCCATAGCGGCGGGCCATGGTAGTGTTCACCCAGGTTTCATCGATGAAGACAAGGCTGGATGAATCAAGCAGGGCCTGCTGCCGCGATCCAATGCCGGCGCGCCCGGGCGACATCGGCTCGTTGCTGCTCAGCCGCGCGCAGGCTTTTTTTTGAAGCTGATGTCGTGACGCTCCAGAAAACGCCACAGCGCGCTGCGGCTGCCCGGCATTCTCTGCTTGTGCAGGGCCGCGACGAAATCTCTTCGACTACGTCCAATCCGGCCGCTCGCTCGACCAGCGCGAGGACCCCGTCCGCGTAGTCATCTCCAGCGGCGATCGGCTGCCGCCGCGTGGCCGCGGCGCACGGCGCCCTTCCCGCCGCCACGACTGAAGCCATTTGACCGCCCGAGCTGGCGCTGACTTCAAAACGCTCCAGCCGCCTCACGCCGCGATGCTCCCCCTTCAACCGCTTCGATCACACGCTCGCGCAAACTCCAACCGAACAAGCCTCTGGGCATGGCGCTCCTCCGCAAACCGAATTGCCCCAGACTACTGCCAATTCGTCACCCCTGGGAATCCCGATTTCAAATCTGCCGGAACCGCTTTAGTTGGATCCGAGCCATCGAATTTGTAGCAACCGACATCCAGGGATGACCGGCCATCTAATCCAAGTCTGCCGGCTGACGATGGTATTTTCAAGAGAGGGCCTCGCCCGGAATGCCGGGAGCTCCAACCGCCGTCGAGATCGCGGTGCCAGGTTTGGGAACCGCCGAAATTGCCCTTCAGGCTGGTCAGGGACCAGTTCTTGATTGGCTCGGGTGTCGCGATGGCGTCACTCCACCAGAGGAATATTGGAGGCCGCCGCGTAGCGCACCATAGCGCGAATCTTGCTCTCGATCTGGATGTATCGGGCAACCTTGACTTCCGGGAGCACATTCTCGAGCTTCGGGATGTAGGTCTGCAGGAGCTTCAATTCGGACTCCTGGATCGCCAGCACTTCTCCGAGCAGCTTCTTCGCCGTGGCGTCGTCGACGGTACCTTTGCTAGACGCGTCGGCATACTCCAGAATCGTCAGGCTCATGCGGTCATTGATCTTCTGCAGATCCTGCTGGTAGGCATCGTAGATGGGCCAGAAGGACTCCGCCTCAGTCGCAGTGAGTTCCATGTTCTGTGCGACCAGGGCCTTCTTGTCGGCCTTCACCTCGTCGGCCAGAATTTTCATATCGGTGGAGGTCGACTGAGCCTGCGCGATCGCGGGAACGGCCAGGATGAGCGCCAGTGCCAGCATCCCGCTACGAAGGAAATTCATGCCATGCTTCCTTATCTGTGGATGTGAGCCATAGCTCCTTGTAGTGGATAGCCGTGCCGAAGGGAACAGGATCGCAGCTCAGGGTGACGACGGCATTCAACGCGGGTTCCATGACGGGGGGATCTGCCAGTGGCAGCGCCGAGACCTTGGCCGTCATCGCCCATCTCGACCTGCGCCGCCTGCCGGCCGAGCCCATCGGCACTGGGCCCCGCGACGCCAACCACGCGCCGCCGCACGAGTATGCTGACACGGACCGCCTGGAACCGACGGAAGCTACTCCCCAATTCGTGCGCCTCTAGCGCCAGGTGGGCGGGCGTGAACACGAGGAGGCAGGGAGAATCGATCAAGGCTTTGTGATCATGCGTGCGTAGACCGTAAGCCCACGCCATCCCAGAGTTAGCCCGCGTCGTTGGCGCCTGACAGCTTGAGAGGCAAGATGTCGAAAATCATGCACCCTCGATTTCTATCGCACGGTATCGGAATTTTGGTGGTGGCAAGCTTGGCCGGCTGCGGCCTGGGTGGTCGGGCTCATGGCCCGGCCTCGCCGAACGCATCCGCTGTTGTCGACATGGGCTTCTCGAGCTTCCAGCCCGAGACCGTCCATATCCGCGCCGGCCAGACGGTGGAATGGCGCAATACCTCGATCATCACCCATTCAGTCACGGATGACAGCCGGGCCGCGTCGAAGCCCCAGGATGCCTCAATACCGGTAGGCGCCACCGCCTTCAGTTCCCGCGACATTCCCGCCGGCGGCGTCTTCGCTGCCCCCTTCCAGGTGCCTGGCACCTACAAATACTTCTGCACGCACCATGAGGGCGAGGGAATGGTGGGAACCGTGGTGGTCGAACCCGCGTCATAGCGTGCGACCACGACGGCCCATGCGTATTCTCGGGGCCTCGTCAGGCGGTCGGATCGTCCACCGCTTGGATGGCTCGGGCCAGCCGATGGATCGTCTGCTTTGAAAGGTTCTCGCGTTGAATGCCAGCGAGGACCTTCACAGCGGCATCGCGCAGCGCCTGCTGCCTTGGGTCGGCAGTGGTGGGCTTGAGAGTGCGATCCAGCTTGCGAAAAAACTTCTCGAATTCGAGCCGGACTAAGCCCAGGAGATCGGTCTCCATCTCTGGCTTCCCCGCGAAGGTCCGGGGATCGAGGCCGCGCCGCAGGAGCTGGCTGGCTTTCGTTCTTGCGGCACGGGCTTCATCGAGACTGACTTCGGGATAGCGCCCGATGACCAGGACCGCTTCCTTGCCCTTGAAGCGGTACTTAAGGCGGAAGCTGATAGTACCTTTCGACGGTGTCACATAGGCGTATAGACCCTTCCCGTCGAAGACTTTATAGCCGCGCTCCTGGGGCTCCAGGCGGTCGAGTATCTCGGTTGTGAGCATGATGGTTCCCCTCAGTTCAGAGGAGCGAGTGGGGCGTGTGACCTGGCCCAGCCATCGAGGAGAATTCCCACCGCGGCTGCGTCCGGCTCTGGGACGACGACAAGCGGCCGTGTGACGGAGACCGCCGCCGCCGCCGGCTGCTGCCACACGACCCCCTGCGGATGCTGGTCTTGCCATATCTTCAGGCCGATACCGCCGGCAATGACGATCAGGAGAATCAGCGCGACAACGTGGCGCCAGGACATCGGCATGGACTCGTCCGCGGTGATAGCCGGCTTCGCAGCCCGGTTCAGTTCATGGCCGTAGGCGATCTCGTCGACCGTGGGAAGGCTATTCGGATCGACAGCCGGTGACGGTGCCTCGAGGGCATGGCCGCAGTGGCGGCAAACCTTCGCCGCCGCTAGCACGGCCTCGGCACAGGCTGGGCAGGTCTTCATCGGCTGGATCTCTTTGCTCGTCGCGGCGATGGCGAATGCCGCCACCCAACCGATCAACGTCCAACCGAGGAAAAGGTTAAGCACGAAGACGGGACCGGCGCGGTCACCGTTGCGCGCTACAATCGTCGGCAGGAAATAGAGCGCCCCGCCCACGACCAAGAAAAAAATTAGAGCTACGACGCTCACGTCATTGTCTCCTGGCACGCACGAGTCCCGGCAGAACCCAGCCGAGAGCTACGCCGACCGCGAAGTACGCGACCACCCAGATTACGACGAGCATCATTGGCCGCTCCCCGTCTTCTGCCGCTGTGGCTCCCGCTGCCGTGCGATCCATTCCGGCGAGCGCACAAAACCGGCGTTGCGGATCGCGGCCAGCAGCGCATACCGGGCTTTCCCGTACTGGGGCGCCAACCGCCGGAAGTGATAGGCGATTAGCGCGGCGGCGCAGGTGAGCAGTTTCCCCGACTGCCGGGCCTCTATCGTCGGTATGCTTATCTCGTTCACCGTCATTGCGTCGGCGGCGGACCATCGCGTAGAAGCGCCGGTCTGGGCGTTTTCCAGGTCGCGGCCGGCAATGACGAAGGCTTCGGCGTAGGCGATGACTTCTCTTAACCGATACCTGGGCCCGCTGCCTGCCAGTTCCCGCAGCAGGCAGCCTGCAAGCTCGCGCAAACTGTTATCGGCCGTCTCGGCAATCAATTCGGCCTCAGTTGCCATCTTGCCGGTCTCCTTGCCGTGGGCGGCCGGCTTTGGCATCCCTCTCAACATTTCGGCACCATGACTTCCAGCACCGCGCCGAGCGACGGCTTGTCGGGGGTGCCGCCTGTGATCCGAACAAGACGCGCGGAAATCCTGTCGGGAAACTCGTCGTGCAATCTGGTGTCCCTCGGCAGATAACCGATGGTCTCACCCGTCACCCGGTCGATCCTGATTGCATCGGGGTCATAGCGGTTGTCTGGCTCTCGCACGAGCTCCACCGGTTCGCCCTCGATGCAAGAGGCAAGGGCATTCTGGTAGTGGCTTTCGCCAGCGACGGCTTGGGGAAAGACGCGATAGCCTCCGGGACTGGCGAGCCTGTTCGAATAGGACGGTGATGCGGTGGATGCTGGCCCGTATGACTGCGGGAACAGCTTCTTCGGCGGGGGTGGTTTGCTTTCCGCCGAGAATCAGCGATAGAAGACCCAAGATCAGTTACTCCTTCCTTTTGTAGTCCTCGGCGTGACGCCGGCCAGAGTTGACGGGGCCCCGTCGCCCCCCGGGCGACGTTCGCGGGGCCGCCGTGGCCGCTCAGAGCACGGGAGGGGCCGCCGAGGTGGTTGTGGTGTCGTTGGTTCTGGTACCCTTCCCATTGCATCCGTGATTATCGGCAAGGTTCGCCAAATGCTCATCCCGGGCGCGCAGCGCCGCCATCTCGGTGGTTTCGGCATTGCCGGCGTCGATGGCGAAGAGGGCCGGCCAGAAGACCAGCGCACCCACTACACCAATTGCCACATTGGCCGTATGGGCGGAGGCGTTCTGCCCGTATAGCTGCTGGGCCTTCTGCTCATTGGCCATGATTTCGGCCTGGATCTGGGCGCAAGACAGGTCCGAATCATAACTCTGGGCGATCGACACGGGGTGTGCCGTGCGGCCGGCGCAAGCCGACAGGCCGACGCAAAGAACCAGGGGCAGTACTCGATAAGACACGCGGCGCATCGCCGTCTCCTCATGCAAAGCGCGGTGACTTGAGCCCGGCGCGACTGGATTTCCATTGAAGCCAGTTGTCCCAAACATATGCACAGCGCGGCTTTTCTGTTTTCGGCCGGCTGCCAAAAACTTGTGATTGACTGCCGATCGTCGCACGGGGACCCTGATGCGAAGGCGAAAGGCACCGCTTGGAGCTGGGAATGGGAAGCAAGGCGACCAAGGCAGTCCGCAATGTTTGGGCACGGCTCGTCGTCCAGGATCTCGAAAAACGCGGCATCGATGCGGCCGGTGGGCTGCGCAACGCCGGCCTCGGTGCTTTTGCCTTGGCCGACGAGGAAGGCTGGATTCCCTTCGTCAAGCACTCGGCGCTCCTGGACTATGCCGCCGATCAGACGGGCGACAGCTGCTATGGCGCCAGATTGGCGGCAAAGATCGATATCAGGGATGGCGACGCCCTGGGATATATCGGGTTGGCCTCCGGGACGCTGGAAGACGTCTTGCGAAATCTCGAGCGTTACCTTCGGGTGGTGACGGAGGCCATCCAGGTTCGGCTGACGGTGGACGGTGAAACCGCCACGCTCGAGGGAGTTGGGGACCGCGAATTGCTGCTTCATTGCGGCCAGGCCGTGGAATTTGCGACCAGTCTATTGCTCAGCCTTTATCGAACGAGCACCGGCCGTCATATCAAGCCGATCGAGATTCGATTTTCTCACCGACGGGAAGATGGCGCGGGAGAGTTGAAGCGGATTCTCGACTGCCCCGTCAGCTTCAGCTGCGGTCGAGTTCGAGCAGATACTGGATCGATCGGATCTGGCAATCCCGATCCCGTCATCGGACCAAAAGCTTCTTGCGTTGCTGAAGAAGCATGCCGAGACGCTGCTATCCCAGCGCGGCACGAACAGGCCCGATCTGCTGCAGCGGCTGGAGCGACGGATTACCGAGCTGCTGCCGACCGGGCGGGCGCGAACCAAGGTTTTGGCGGGCGAAATGGGTATGAGCGAGCGCACCTTCCACCGGCGGCTGGAGATGGCGGGCGTCACTTTCGCCGATCTCGTCGAGCGGCTCCGCCAGGAGCTGGCTACGCGATACGTCGAAGACCGAAGCGTCAGACTCAGGGATGTCGCATATCTCTCTGGGCTATGCGAATCAGAGTTCCTTCAGCACGGCTTTCAGACGATGGACTGGCAGAGCCCCGCGCGAGGCCAGGATGCAACTGCACTGAGATGAAATAAAAGAGCTGGGGTGACAGTCCACTTAACCCAGCCGCGTAGCTCATTGACGGGATCGCGCGCCTGTCTCAGCACCTCGATACCAGCGATCTTCAGATTGCACCCGCGCGGTGCCGGTTGAGTCGGCGCTCGAGACGGCGGCTGTAGCTGGACATGCCGAAGCAGCAGATGAAGAAGATGACCGCCGTGAAAACGTAGCCCTCCATGGCGAGGCCCAGCCAGGCGGGATCCTTGAGCGACAGATTTACCGCGCCGAGCAGGTCGACGAGGCCGATGATGGTGACAAGCGAGGTATCCTTGAACAGGTCGACGATGTTGTTGACGATGCCTGGCACAACGATGCGCAGGGCCTGCGGCAGCGTCACAAAAAATTGCACCTGCCACCATTTCAGGCCGAGCGAATAGGCCGCCTCCTCCTGCTCCTCCGGAACACCTTGCAGACCGCCGCGTACGGTCTCGGCCATATAGGCGGCGTTGAACAGGGTGAATGCCACCATGGCCCGGATGAGGCGATCGACGCTGACGCCGTAAGGCAGGAATAGCGGCACCATGACGGCCGACATGAATAAAACCGTCAGCAGAGGTACGCCACGCCACAGCTCGATGAATCCGATCGAGAAGATCCTTATCACCGGCAGCTGGGAACGGCGGCCGAGAGCCAGCAGGATGCCGAGCGGAAGGGCGCCCGCCACCGTCACGAAGGAGATGATGACGCAGAGCATCAATCCGCCCCACAAGTTGGTATCCACGTAGGGCAACCCAGCGATGCCGCCGACCAACAGGACGCCAGCCAGCAACGGGAACAAAGTCAGCAGCAGAAGGACGAAGAGCCCGCGATGCCGTACACGATCGCGCATGACCGGCGCGGCGAATGCGATCAGCAACCCGGCGACCGTGACCAGCCGCCACAGCTCCTCGTCGGGATAGTGCCCCCAAAAGAAAGTGTGCAGCCGCAGCTTGATGAAGACCCAGCAGGCGCCGTCGCCGGTGCAGTCGGCCCTGCTGCTACCGGCAATCGTCGCGTTCTTGATCGCCCAGTTGAAGAAGGGCGGAACGACGAGCCAGAGGAGAACGAGCACCAGCAGGGTCAGCAGCGTGTTCGTGACAGAGCTGAAGAGGTTACGCCGCAGCCAGTCGATCACGCGGGCCGGGCCGCCGCGGCGGCCGTCGACGAGGCCGCCGAGATCGCCACCCGGCGACGCGGCGGCTTCCCCTGGGGCTTCTTCTGCAGTCACGACGGGAGCACCTGTGCCGGCCGCAGGCGCCGGGAGCGGCCGCTTGCGGACACTGCGGAAGGCTGTCCTCGCACGCTCACCGCTCCACCAGGGCGACACGCCAGTTATACCAGTTCATGAAGGCCGAAAAGAGCAGATTGATGGTCAGGAAGACCGCCATCACGATGAGGATCGTCTCGACCTCCTTGCCTGACTGGTTCATCACCGTCCCCGCGAAGATCTGGAAGAGGTCGGGATAGGCGACCACGGCGCCGAGCGTGCTGCTCTTGATCAGGTTCAGATACTGGCTGGTCAATTGCGGCACCATGATGCGTAGCGCCTGGGGCAGAACGACCAGGAAGAGCACATGCGCCGGCCGCAGCCCGAGGGAGCGGGCGGCCTCATGTTGACCCTTGGACACCGCCTGGATCGAGCTGCGCACGATCTCGGCAATGAATGCCGTGGCATAGATCGAGAGCCCGGCCCACAAGGCCACCAGCTCGGGCGGAACTTGCACGGCGCCCACGATATTGAACCCCTTGAGCACCGGCAGCTCGATGCGATCGATTCCGACAACCAGCAGGACCGACGCGGCCACCGGCAGACCGAGCGCAAAGGCGCCGAGGCGCCGTCTCTTGAGCCGCAATCGCCAGACGAAGGGAGTCGCCACCAGGGCAACACAGGCAAGCCAGGGCAACAGCGCGGCGCCTGCGTGCATGATAACGTCCGGCACAAAGAGACCGCGGACGTTGAGCAGGGAACCGCCAGGGACAAGAATGCTCTGCCGTGGCGGTGGGAGCGCCTGCAAGACCGCGAAATACCAGAAGACTATCTGGACAAGTTGCGGCGTGTTGCGCACGAATTCGACGAAGGAGAGCGCAAGGTTGCGGACAAGCCAGTTGACCGACAGGCGCATGATGCCGACGAGAAGGCCGAATAGCGTCGCCGCGACGATGCTCATAGCCGACACCAGGAGGGTGTTCAGCAGGCTGACAAGCAGTGCCTTCGCGTAGATGTCGTATATCGTCCAGTCGATCAGGTGAAAGGGGATGTCGAACCCGGCCCGCTGGACGAGGAAGCCGAAGCCGAAGTGCATGCTGCGGCGCGCGAGATTCGCGCCGAGGGTGGTGACCAGGAGCCCGCCGACCGCGATGACGACCAACAGGAAGACCCATTGGGCGACGTAGGCCGCGGGCGACGGGCGCCTGACCATGATGATGCTCGGACGCTGCGGTGGATCAGCGCCAGGACAATGGGTACTGCAGTCCACCCTTCGTATAAAGCTCGTTCCAGCCGCGCGGCAGTTCAAGCGGGCCGAAATATTTGTCGTAGTTCTCGCCGTAATTGCCTACGGCCTTGACGATCCGATAGGCCCATTCATTGTCGACACCAAGGAACTTCCCGTAGTCATTCTCCAGGCCGAGGAAGCCGCGCACCTCGGGATTGGTTGCCGTCGCCTTGATCTGGTCGACATTCGCCTGGGTGATGCCCAGGACCTCGGCCTCCAGCATGGCGTAGTGCACCCACTTCACAAGAATAGACCAACGCTCGTCGCCCTGGCGGCAGTAGGAGCCGAGAAATTCCCGCGAGATCAGTTCAGGCAGGATGACCCAATCCTTCGGGTTCTTCATCGCCGAGCGCGCCGCCGCGACGCTGCCGCCGTCATCGGTATAGCCATCGCAGCGCCCGGCCTCGGCGGCGGCGAAGGCCTCTTCGGGCTTCTCGAACAGCAGCGTATTGATCTTGATCTTGTTGGCGCGGCCGTAGTCGGCGATGTTGAGTTCCAACGTGGTGCCGGTCAGCACGCAGACCGTGGCGCCGTCCAGCTCCTTCACATGGGCGACGTTCAGGGATTTCTTCACCATGAATGCCTGGCCGGTGAAGAAGTTGATTGCGCCAGTCGCGAGGCCGAGATCGGTGTTGCGCGTGAGCGTGTGCGTCGAATCGCGGATCAGCACGTCGATCTCGCCTGATTGGAGCACGGAGAAGCGAACCTTCGCGGTTGTGCCGATATACTTGACCTTCTCGGGATCGCCCAAGACCGCGGCGGCGATCGCGCGGCAATAGGCGATATCGAGCCCCTGCCACTTGCCAGCAGCGTCCTGAAACGCGAAGCCGGGAATGCCAGTATCGACACCGCAGATCAGCTGATCGCGTTTCTTGATGGCATCGATCGTGTCGCTCTTGACGTCAGCCCAGGCGACGCTGGCAAAGCCGAGCGTGACCACCGCGAGGGCGGCACACGCAATGAATCTGGTGGCGTGTCCGTTCATGATGCATCTCCCTGTGTTTGTGTCTGTAGGCTTCATTTTGCGGGCCCGACAGTTCTTCCTACTGGGATTGTCTCCCGTAGCCGGTGCGCGTGACCCATTGATTACATTCGATGTTCTCCCCTCAAGCAACAGTCGCCGAGAGGAGCAGGGTGCCCACCGAGCGCAAGCATAATGGTCAACCCCCCGATCTGTCATCAGGCGTCGAGACGCAAGCAGGGCGTCTGCCTTGTCACCGTAATCCATGGCCTCTGCCTGCCATGGAAGAGGCAGGCGATGCGCCGCTTGCGTTGCGCTCGGCTGTCCCCGTCGTCTGGAGGCCCAGGACATCGCCCTTTCACGGCGGTAACACGGGTTCGAATCCCGCCGGGGATGCCGGTGATATCAGGACTTATATCGTTCGCTCGAACGGGCGGCCACGGCCGGACAGGCGGGGGACCGGGGCCGGGGCGCCGTTCTGCGGGGAGGCGGGATGTGCGGTCGCCGCGGCGTGCTTCGTCCGCCACTCGCCCGGCGTGGTCCGGGTCCATCGCCGGAAGGCGTGGCTGAAGGCGCTAGGCTCGGAGTAGCCCAGGAGGAAGGCGATCTGGGACAGGCCCAAATTGGGGTCCCGGAGATACCTGACGGCGAGATCCTGGCGAAGCTCTTCCAGAATTCGGGCAAAGCTCACCCCCAACTCACCGAGGCGCCGCGACAGGGTGCGGACGCTCATCCCGAGCTCCCGCGCGACCGCCTTGGTCTCGGCCTCTCCTCTGCGAAGCAGCTTCGCGATGATCGTCTCGACCCGGTGCCGCAAATCGGGCGAGGTCTCCACCCGGCTGGCCAGGACTTCCTCGCAGTAGCCGGTCAGAAGCGCGTGCAGCCTTTCGTCCGCCGTGGCGATCGGCAGGGAAAGATGGCTTTGCGAGATCGTCAGCGAATTGTGCCGGCTGCCAAAATGGACGGAGCAACCAAAGAACTTCTCGAGCTTTGCGATGTCATTGCTGCGGCCGTGACGGAACCTGACCTCGAGGGGGCGCAGGCGGGAGTTGGTGAGGCACCGGATGCCTCGTATGAAATTCGCTGCCCCGAATTCCATGGCCTGTCGTGCCGTCGCCAGCGCGGCGTCCGAGGGATCGAAGACGACCCGCACCTCTCGAGGCAGGAACGCCACGCTCACGTCGATCGCTTCGTTGAAGACGTGAAGGTACCGCTCGAAGACCCTGAGGGCTTCGCCAAGGTTTCCGCTGCTGAGTGCCGTATAGGCCAGCAGTCCATTGTCGCGAAAGTCGCCCTCGTTCGCGGCCAGCTCCAGTCCGAAGCATCCGTTCTGCGTCGCCTTGGCGGCAAGATCGAGAAATGCCGCATGCTGGCGAAACGGGATCCGCGCGGCCTTCTGGCTCAGAACATGGGGCCTGAGTTCGGCCTCCCGGAGCAAGGCCGTCGCCGAGAGGCCCTTCAGTTCCAGTTTCTTGACGGCCTGCTTGACCCATACGGCATCGATCGTTCGCATCGCAGCCCCCGGTCATTCCCGATCGATCATAGCATCAAAGCCGCACCGGGGTGGCATCGTATCGGCTGCGCCAGGCCCACGAATCATGGCCGGACAGGCCCGGCCCTCCCCGAAAGAGCGGCGCGGGAGAGCGAGTCATGGCTGGGAGTTTGCGAGGACAGCGGCCTTGCGCCGCCGGTTAGTTACTTCGCGGCGAACAAGAGGTAGACGAAATACATGAGTCCACCCAGGAAGGCGATCATGAGTTCGTATTGGACCAGGATGAAGGCGAGGCGAATGAGTGACCACACCAGCCTTCCGAGGTCACGGACCAAGGTGGAGAGGGGCCCATGCTCCGCAGGCCGGGAAGGTCGGATCGGGCGGCGGTGCAAAAGTCAGCGGAGAAAGGGCCGGGCCCGCGGCGGTCGCTTCATTCGCCGGATGAAGGACAGACCGTTCTCGCGGCGTCTGGTGATTCGCGTAGGGCTTGTAGGTCGAATAGCTCAGCCCCGTTCCGGGAAGGCCCAGCGTGGTGCGCGTGCCCTTCCGTCCGAAGGTTACGTGAGCGCCGCGGCCGCCGACCGAGATGCTCGTCGCTCCGGTCTTGCCGAAGTTGAACCTCACCGGGCCCAGGCGAAGCGAGCGATGAAATCGGAATCCCATGATGCTGCCCTGCTGTTTATTGCTTCAGACGCCGGGGAAGGGGAGGTGACGCGCGACGAGGCCGCCAGCTATCGGTCAGCGGCTCGCTCATGATGCGGGAAGACGAGATCATATGGCTTCTCGTTCGGTTCTCCGGCTGCCCTGGAAAATCTTGTAGCCCGCACCGCAGGTCAGGCAGAGACGGACCTCCACGGCCTTCTCGCATCGGATGACGGGATCGCCGTCGTCTCTCCGGGACTTGCATACCGGGCACTTGATCGTCATGGATGCTAGCCCTGTATTCCGCCGGCGGCGGGGTCGTGCGCCAGACTGAGACCCGTCATGTCAGTTCAGCTCGGTCAAGGTCAGGGCGGCGTTCACCGAGGCAAGCTGGCTTTCGAGCCGGGCAATCTTGGTCTGGTAATCGCCGATCTCCCGATCGACAGCGGTGGTATCGCTGTCCTGGAGGCCCTTGCGGGCGGTCAGGAAACTGTCCCGTTGCTTTCGGGCGTCGTCGAGGATGGCGGCGATCTCGGCGGTGTTCCGGCGGATGAACGCCGCCTGGACTTGGGCATTTTCGAGGCTGATGGTCTTGGCCGCGAGGTCGGTCTTGATCCGGTCGAGCTTCTCCTGATCGCTGTCGACGACACGCTGGGCGATCTCGACGGCGGACTGCAGTGTCGCGTTTTCCCTGGCGATGTCGGCGGCGACCGACCGGGTCTCCAGTACCCGGTTCGCCTGGGCCTGGGCCTCCTTGCCCTGGGTGTAGCCGTCGACCCCGCCGGCGACGGCACCCGCGGCTGCGCCGGCGGCGCAACCGATCCCCGGCGAGGCCTGGCCGTGGGTTGCGACGATGAGAAGGACATCCAGCAAAGCGCCCGCGATGCAGCCGATGATCGCACCCGTGGCCGCACCCCCGGCGGTGTTGTCCGCGACGAAGGAAGCGGACTGCTCGCTCGCGAGTTGCCCATCCGCGCTGCCCTGGCGCCGTGACGTCGCGCATCCCGTAATCGGGAGCAGGGCGGCGATCAAGCAGAGCCACAGGCCGCCGCGATAGAGAAGAGAGCAGCGGCGACTGCTCATGCCGGCCGGTTCGAGGCGAGTCACATACATGGCGGTTTCCCGGAAGAGTGCGGGCTCGTGCGCGGAGCCGAAGCGAAGCGCAGGCTCGAGTTCAGGACCAGAACATCGTGGTCTCAGCCAGGGCCGTGGTTGATTTCGACGGCCAATTTCTTGATAGCGCAAGCCATCCGATCGCAAGCCGGTGGGCCCGGAGGACGTCTCCTTGCGGGGCCGCAGGGTCGGCCCGCCGGGGCATCGTTCCACGACGGAATGGTAGGGCTTTCCCCGCCGCAGGGCCAGCCGAACTGCCGATATGCCGCCGAGGGGTGTGCGATATCCAAGCGACATCCGCCGGGTCGCCTTGCGCCCCGATCGCGGGCTTGGCGGATGATATCAACGATTTGACCGATCCTATCAACGCCGCCAGGGGCACAGAGCAATAAATTCAATGCGGTGGCTCGCGTTCCCTGACCACCGTGGACGACGTCGAAAGCTATGCTTATACGCTTCTAGATTGTCGGTCCGTCGTGAAAGTCATTTCAAATGATCGAGCAGTAGAGACATGACCGCCACTTACTCGAGCCAGGATGTCTATGGGCTGCTGAGCGGCTACGCCTGGACTATCGGCAATCTCACTTACAGCTTTCCCACTGCGGCCTCGAACTATGGCAGCTCGCTATGGCATCGGCGAGCCCTACTCAGGATTTCACGCATTTAGCCCGGCCCAGCAGAATGTCGTCCGGTATGCCCTGAAGTTGGTTTCGCAGTACACTTTGCTTACCTTTACGCAGATTACTGAGACCGACAGTGCGCATGGCAATCTGCGCTTTGCAGACACGTCTACGGCTATCGAGCCCACGTCCCATGGATATCCGCCGTTCGTGCCTGAAGGCGGAGATGTGTGGCTTGGCAATATCGCTTTTGTACCGCCAACGAAGGGGAGTTATGCCTTCGGTACCATCCTTCATGAAATCGGCCACGCTCTTGGCTTGAAACACGGCCAGGAATACGATGGGGTGTATGGCGCGCTCCCGCCGAATCATAATTCGAGCGAATGGTCGCTGATGACCTATCACTCCTATCTCGGTGGTCCCATCGACTACGACACCACGGCCGACGGCAGCGGCAATCAGACCTATATGATCGATGATATTGCCGCTCTGCAATACATGTATGGCGCAAATTTTAACACCTATTCAGGCAATACGACCTACACATGGAGTCCGACCACCGGAGAGACGTTCATCGACGGCGTGGGCCAAGGACGCGTCATCGGCAAACAAGGTCTATGAGGCGATCTGGGACGGCGGCGGCGATAGACACCTACAATCTGTCTAATTACTCGACAACCGTCATTATCGACCTCCGCCCTGGGGAGTGGTCCATTTCATCAATAAACCAGCTCGCCGATCTCGACGCGCTCCCGGCACCCACTTGGCCTACGGGAATGTCGCGAATGCCTTTCTGTACAATGACGATCCTCGGTCGCTCATCGAAAATGCCATAGGCGGAAGCGGCAGCGACCTCCTGATTGGAAATCAGGCCAACAATGCATTGACGGCCGGAGCCGGAGACGACCTTTTGACTGGCCAGGACGGCAATGACACGCTCTGGGTGGCGTTGGCAATGATGGGCTGTGGGGCGACGTCGGGAATGACACGCTGAGCGGTGGCTCAGGCAACGACACCATAGACGGTGGCGCCGCAGGTAGTGACACCGCCACTTATGCGGATGCCACGGCCGGCGTGACGGTCAGCCTCGCGATAACGACGGCCCAGAACACCGTCGGGGCCGGGACCGACACCGTGACCAATATCGAGAATCTCACCGGCTCGAACCTGAACGACACCCTCACCGGCAACACCGCCGCCAATTTCCTGAACGGGGGTGCCGGCAATGATATCTTGGCCGCCGGCGCCGGCAATGACGCCCTGATCGGCGGGGTCGGCAGCGACGCGTTGGCCGGCGGGGCCGGCAACGACTCCCTGGACGGCGGTGCCGCCGGCAGTGACACGGCCAGCTATTTCGATGCGACGGCCGGGGTGACCGTCAACCTCGCCAATGCCGCGGCACAGAACACCATCGGCGCCGGGGTCGGACACCCTGGTCAATTTCGAGAACCTGACGGGCTCGAATTTCAACGACACCCTCAGCGGCAATAGCCTTGCCAATATCCTGAACGGCGGAGCGGGCAACGACGCGCTGATCGGCGCGGCCGGCAACGACTACGCTGATCGGCGGGATCGGCAACGACGCCATGACCGGCGGCGCCGGCAACGACTCCCTGGACGGCGGTGCCGCCGGCAGCGACACGGCCAGCTATGCGATGCGACAGCCGGCGTGACGGTCAATCTCGCCATCGCCACCGCCCAGAACACCGTCGGCTCCGGGACCGACACCCTGTTCAATTTCGAGAACCTGACGGGGTCGAACTTCAACGACAAGCTGACCGGCAATGCCGCGGCCAACACCCTCTACGGCCTCGGCGGGAATGACAGCCTGAACGGCGCCGCCGGGATCGACACCCTATCCGGCGCTGCCGGCAACGACCGGCTGATCGGCGGGGCGGGTAACGACAGCCTGGATGGCGGCGTCGGGACCGACAGCTTCGTCTTCGACAAAGCCTTCGGCAAGGACACGATCACCGGCTTTGTTGCCGCCGGCGCCGGCCATGACACGATCGATTTCTCGACCGCGACCTTCGGCAGTTTTGCCGCGATCAAGAGCCATATGGTCCAGTCCGGGGCGAATGTGGTGATCACCCTCGACAGCGCCGACACCATCACCCTGAAGAGCGTCACTCTCGCCAGCTTGACCGCCGCTGACTTCACGTTCCATCCCGGTATGGCACCCGCCGCGCCCGCGTACCTCGCCGCTTCCCCCTCGCTCAGTCCTGATAGCAGCCAAGTGAATGTCGCCAGCATGGCCTCGACGGCCTCAGACCACAGCTGGCTGGATCACAGCGTTCACGCGAACTCATTGACCATGTTTGGCTGAAGCTACGGTCCAAGGAGTTACCGACTTGAAGACCCTCGACATCCACACCCGCGCTGCCTGCATTTTCCAGGGCGTCGCGGTTCTGATTGCTCTCCAGAAGAGCAATACGAAGA
Source organism: uncultured Alphaproteobacteria bacterium (assembly GCA_963757155.1). Classification (GTDB taxonomy): domain Bacteria; phylum Pseudomonadota; class Alphaproteobacteria; order Dongiales; family Dongiaceae; genus DASXQK01. The sequence continues at coordinate 5,404 of CAVWQS010000038.1, read as the reverse complement.
TCACCTTTGGTGGCTTCGCCCGCGCCATCGGCCTGATCCGTGGCGATGAAGGTTGGCAGCCCTGGCACCGGCAGCAGGTCTCGGCAATCCTGGATGCTATCGCCGCACTTGAGCGTGAGGACGGCGGCGAGCCGACCTTGCCCTATCACCGGATCGTCAATGCGGCGACTGGCGAGCCGGGGCAGGGTGCCCTCGACCATGCCGCAATGATCATCAAAGAGGATAGATCGACGGTGGCAAAGAAAGCCGCGGCGACGCGAAAAGCACGGCAGGCGCTCAAGGACCTGTCGCTTCCTTCCGCCTGACGGTCACCGCCTTGTCAGGGCCAGCTTTCCGTACTAGCAAACTTGCCAGTTGCCCTCCTCAGGGTGGGGGCTCCTCCTTAATCTCGTAACCGAACTGTGCTTAGTTCTTCGTGGTTAATGCTATCCTCGTCTTGATATCGGCCCGTAATGATAATGATTTGCAAATGATGGAGCCGCCGTAAGCATGACCGATGTCACCAACCAGGATATCGCCGGGATTCTGGGCGACACTCAATGGGATACGAGCGGTACGAACAACCTCACCTTCAGCTTTCCCACCGCTGCGTCGAACTACGGCGACTTCTATGGTGCGGAAGACGGTTTTGGCGGCAATGGCGAACCCTATTCGGGCTTTCAGCCGCTCACCCCGGAGCAGCAGGACGTTGTCCGGCATGACCTGAATCTCATTTCACAATATACCCTGCTTACCTTCACGGAGGTCACCGAGACCGACGACAGCGGCGCCGTTCTGCGATTTGGGGAGTTCGCGGTGCCCGACCCCGCCACCTTCTATTCGCCGTCCCAGTTCTTTGGCGGCGACGTCTGGTTTGGAAACGTCTACTTCGACGACCTGACGAAGGGGAGCTACGGCTACAGTACGACTTTGCAGCTGATCGGCGATGTCCTCGGGTTGAAGGCCGGGCCGGACCCTTACCCTTATGGGGTACTCCCGCCCGAGCATAATTCGCTCGAATGGTCGGTGATGTCCTTCTCCTCCTATATCGGCGCCGATCCGAGCTTTTACCTGGCCAACGATGGCAGCGGCGATCAGACATACATGATCAATGATATTGCCGCCTTGCAATATATGTACGGCGCCAATTTCAACACCAATGCCGGCAATACCGTCTACAGCTGGAGTCCCGACACCGGCGAGACTTTCATCGACGGGGTGGGGCAGGGCGCCTCGACGACAAACACGGTCTTTGCGGCGATCTGGGATGGCGGCGGGACAGACACCTATAACCTCTCGAACTATTCGACCAACCTCTTTATCGACCTCTATCCCGGGGAGTGGTCCAGCTTTTCCACGGACCAGCTGGCGGATCTGGATGTCGATGCGCCCGGAACCCACTTGGCAGCGGGCAATGTCGCCAACGCCTATCTGTACAACGACGACCCGCGCTCGCTCATCGAGAACGCCATTGGCGGAAGCGGCGACGATGAAATCCTTGGAAATCAGGCAAACAACATGCTGGCGGGCGGCGCCGGCGATGACTTTATCGCCGGTGTCGAGGGCAACGATAATCTGTCAGGCGGGGCGGGAAATGACACGCTCTTTGGCGGCCTGGGCAACGACATCATGGATGGCGGCGCGGCCGGAAGCGACACCGCAGACTATGTCGAGGCCGGCAGCGGCGTGATCGTCAACCTCGCCCATCAAGGCTCCGCCCAGAACACGGGCGGCGGCGGGATCGACACGCTCTCCAATATAGAGAATGTGAGCGGGTCGGACTTCAACGACACCCTGACCGGCGACGCCAAGGCCAATGTTCTCAGCGGCTGGGCCGGCAACGACAACCTGGTCGGTGCCGCGGGAAACGATACGCTGACGGCAGACATAGGCAACGATACGGTCAACGGCGGCTTGGGCAACGACGTCATGGACGGCGGGGCTGCCGGGAGCGACACGGCCAGCTATGCCGATGCCGCCGCTGCCGTGACGGTCAGCCTCGCCCATCAAGGGTCCGCCCAGAACACGATCGGGGCGGGGAGCGACACCCTCACCAATTTCGAGAACCTGACCGGCTCGGGCTTCAACGACACTCTGACGGGCAACGCCAGCGCCAATATTCTGAACGGCGGGGCCGGCAACGACACAATCGCCGGCGCCGCCGGCAATGACACGCTGACGGGGCTGGCGGGCAACGATACCCTGACGGGGGGTGCCGGCAATGATTTCATGGACGGGGGCGCCGCCGGCAGCGACACGGCCAGCTATTTCGATGCGACCGCCGGGGTGACCGTCAGCCTCGCCGTTGCCGCGGCACAGAACACCATCGGCGCCGGGGTGGACACCCTGGTCAATTTTGAGAACCTGACCGGCTCAAATTTCAACGACACTCTGACCGGCAATAGCGTTGCCAATATCCTGAACGGCGGGGCTGGTAACGACATGCTGAACGCCGGCGTCGGCAACGACTCCCTGATCGGCGGGATCGGCAACGATACCCTGATCGGCGGCGCCGGCAATGACTCCCTGGACGGCGGTGCCGCCGGCAGCGACACGGCCAGCTATGCCGATGCGGCAGCCGGGGTGACCGTCAACCTCGCCATCGCCGCGGCCCAGAACACCATCGGCGCGGGGGTGGACACCCTGTTCAATTTCGAGAACCTGACGGGGTCGAACTTCAACGACAAGCTGACCGGCAATGCCGCGGCCAACACCCTCTACGGCCTCGGCGGGAATGACAGCCTGAACGGCGGGGCCGGGATCGACACCCTATCCGGCGCTGCCGGCAACGACCGGCTGATCGGCGGAACGGGCAACGACAGCCTGGACGGCGGCGTCGGGACCGACAGCTTCGTCTTTGATAAGGCCTTCGGCAAGGACACGATCACCGGCTTTGTCGCCGCCGGCGCCGGCCATGACACGATCGATTTCTCGACCGCGACCTTCGGCAGTTTTGCCGCGATCAAGAGCCATATGGTCCAGTCCGGGGCGAATGTAGTGATCACCCTCGACAGCGCCGACACCATCACCCTGAAGAGCGTCACTCTCGCCAGCTTGACCGCCGCTGACTTCACCTTCCATCCCGGGATGGCACCAGCCGCGCCCGCGTATCTCGCCGCTTCCCCCTCGCTCAGTCCTGATAGCAGCCAGGTGAATGTCGCCAGCATGGCCTCGACGGCCCCAGACCACACCTGGCTGGATCACGGCGTTCACGCGAACGCATTGACCATGTTTGGCTGAAGCTACGGTTCAAAGTCGACGGTCGCAAAGAAACCCGTGGCGACGCAAAAAGCACGGCAGGCACCCAAGGGCCTGTCGCTCCCTTCCTCCTGACGAGACCCTAGCAAGATCGAATTCAGCGCTTGGCTTTGTGACTGGCCACGCTTCGGTCACCAGAGCCCTCAGCAGCTCTACCGCCGTCCGCCCGGCAGCATCGCTGCCCGTCATTTCTCCCGGATCAACAGCCCGCAGGCGACGGCTCTATCTGTCGGCGTCACATGGACATAGGAATAATCCAAGGTGTCGTTATCGATGATGATGCCGTTGAATATCCCGTCCTCGTCCGTGATCACGAAGCGCTTGCCATCCACCGATATGGCGCCGATGAATTTTTCGGACACCTTGGCCGATGAGTGGACGCCCCAGAAGGTCCGACCTTCCTGGCCTTTGGAAAAGGAAAACGAACTTCGATGTGTGCCTTCGAAGCGTATCGTGCCCCGGGATGAGCTCGGTGCCGCTCTCCTGGTGCCGGGTCGGTCCGTCCACGATATGAGCCCCCTCGACAGGGATCCATGTCCCTCTCAAATCCGGCACCTGCTGCGCGACCAGCGGGCTTGTCCTGTCGACCGGAGACGAAGCTGTCATGCGGGTCCTCCTCTTTTCGCCACCAGTTTAGCGTCGATGAGGAATGGCTGTATAGGATTTGGTTGGAAGGGGGCCTTCGGGTCGAGGCATTTTATCCTGAGAACGTAATCCTGGGCAGGCCTGTCTCATCGCAAAGCGCGGACAGCAGCGGCAACCTCGGCCAAGTCGTCGTTGAGCTGGTGATTGCGGCCCTGGAGCCGATGCACCTTCGCGCCGGGTATGGCTCGCTCATAAAGATCGACATGGACAAACGGCGCCGTGTCGTCCTGGCTGCCGTGATAGAGATAGATCGGTGTCTTGGGAGGCAGCCGCGTGCCGAGGTCGGCCGTTGGTTTGATATCGTCACTCGGCCAGCCGCCGGCACCAACAAAGGGCGCTGCGATGAGAAATACGCCAGCAAGCTTCCGGTTCGGCGACGCCTCCGCGAGGGCATTGATCAGAATCGTTCCGCCAATCGAGTGGCCTATCAGTATCGCGCCATCGTCGAGGCCGGCGATCTCTTCCGCCAGCGCGGCCTTCCACGTGGGATAACTGGGATCCGCCTCGTTCGGCATGCGGGGGTAGCGGACGTCGTAGCCGGGCCCAAGTTCCCGCCTCAAGCTGTCGACGAGCTTGATGTCCCATTCATCATGGGCCCCAGCACCTCCGCCTTGAATGAACAGGATCTGCTTCTTCATGGTCGACGCAAGGTCAAGTCCGCTGTTGCTGTCCTCGCGCGCTGAACATGACGGGGGAGGCAACGACAAAGTCCGGATCGTCGAGCAGCTGCAGCAGACGGTCCAGTTCCTCGGATGTGACCAGTTGCTTCCTCAATAAGTCATCCCGCACCTGGCGCAGATTCGCTTTATCGAGTAGCGCGCCAGGTGAACCGCCCGGCCGGAACTCCAAGTGAGCGTCCGCCTCGATATTGACCAGGCCAGCCGCGACGAAGCGGCTGTAAAGGCTGCGCCCCCAACTCATATCCATACCTCGCAATTCCATGAGGGTGCGCAAGGCACCGAAGCATTTCCGCGCTGTCTCGGCGTCATCAGCATTGGCGCAAGGGAACGCCCGGTCGATGATCATGGCATCGTAGTCCTCGACAACGAGCCAACCTCCTGGCTTCAGCGCGGCCGCGAGGCGGGCAATTGTAGCCTCGCGCTGTGGCACGTGAATGAGCACCAGGCGCGTGTGGATGAGATCGAATGCAGTGTCGGGTGGGGGATCGCCGACGTCATGACGACGCACCTCAAGATTGCTTCGGCCTCGTTCAGTCAAGAACCGCGGATCAATATCGGTCATCAGCACGTGACCTTCAGGCCCGACGCGCTCGGAGAGCCAGAGGCCTATCGATCCGCTCCCGCCACCTATCTCCCAGCACCGCCAGCCTGCCCCCACGCCGGTCGCTACAAGATGTCGCGTGGTGAGCGGGTCATAGAGCGATTCCAGGCTGGAGAACCGTTGCTCCGTTTCACGCTCCGCCGCATTGTCGAAGATGTAGCCCGTCATGTTGGCCTCCAGAATGTGCAGCGAGCGAAATCAGCGGCTTGCTCGGTTCTCGTTGGCCCGTGTGGACGCCTCC
>CAVWQS010000037.1:0-255050 GCA_963757155.1 uncultured Alphaproteobacteria bacterium | reverse complement strand
GAATGTCCCGAAGCCGTCATCGCCTTTCGCGGAACTATCGGTGGCGACAAGGGAGACTGGGAATCCAACTTCCATTGGATCCTGCGCGCCTTTCCCGTCTACGACCAGTACGATCAGGTCCGCGACCATGTTGGCGACTTCATCGGCCATGTCGAACGCGACAAGTGCTACCGAGGGGTTCGACCGAGATTGTCGCGGTTGGCCACTCGTTAGGCGGCGGACTGGCTCAGCTCGCGGCTTATTCCGATCGGCGCATCCGCCGCGTCTACGCCTTCGATCCCTCGATGGTGACCGGATTTTATTCGATCAACCCCCCGAACCGCGATCGCAACGTGCAAGGATTGGGGATCGAGCGCGTCTACGAATTCGGCGAAATCCTCGCCTACCCCCGCCTGATCGTGCTGCATTACATCCCCTTGTCCCCTTGCAATCCGCGTGTCGTCAGCGTCCGCTTCCGGGTCTTTCATGGCGCTCCGATCGCCCTGCACAGCCTGACTGATCTGGACAACGGGCTGCTCCGGGTCGCGAGAGGTTCCGAACCCGAGAGATCGCCGATGGTGCTCGAGCGGTGCGGCGCGGCCCCGAAAGCGCCGCTGGTCGCATCGCAATGAGGCGGTCTATGCTCTGTCCGATCTAGGTCCTGGCGCATCGGCGCCTGGCGTCGCCGGAACATGACCACATGAGCCCCTCTGAAGATGACCGGCACAAAGCCAAAATGGCCAAGCGCAAGGCCGTCCAGGACGCCGAGGTCGCTGCGAAGCCTATTCTCGAAAAAGGCCTTCTGATCGTCCACACCGGTCCGGGCAAGGGCAAATCGACAGCAGCCTTCGGACTCGCGTTGCGGACGCTTGGCCGTGGCCATCGCATTGGCGTGGTGCAGTTTATCAAGGGTGCTTGGTCGACAGGCGAGCGGATGGCCATCGAGCGCTTCGGCCCTCAGGCCGAATGGCGCACGATGGGCGAAGGCTTCACCTGGGAGACGCAGGACCGCGAGCGCGATGTCGCGGCGGCGAGCGCCGCCTGGGTGGAGGCCAAGCGCATGATGGCGGATCCCTCGATCCGCCTCCTCGTGCTCGACGAGCTCAGCATCGCGCTTCGCTACGACTATCTGCCACTCGCTGAGGTCGTCGCGGAGCTCGTCAAGCGGCGCCCCGGCCTGCATGTCGTCGTGACCGGGCGCAACGCCAAGCCGGAAATGATCGAGGCCGCCGATTGCGTCACCGAGTTCGTGCTTGTGAAGCACCACTTCGCCGCGGGTGTGCGCGCACAGGAAGCGATCGAATTTTGACCGCTCGGGCGCTCATGTTCCAGGGGACCGGATCGGACGTCGGCAAGTCGCTGATCGTCGCGGGCCTCTGCCGTGCGTTCACGAAGCGCGGGCTTCGCGTCCGTCCGTTCAAGCCGCAGAACATGTCGAACAACGCTGCGGTAACGGACGACGGCGGCGAGATCGGCCGCGCCCAGGCTCTGCAGGCGCGCGCATGCGGCGTTCCTCCGAGCGTGCACATGAACCCGGTTTTGCTCAAACCCCAGAGCGAGGTCGGCGCGCAAGTCGTCGTCCAGGGCAAGGTTATTGGCAATGCGCCAGCGCGCGAATATCAGGCCCTCAAACCCAAACTGATGAGCGCCGTGCTCGACAGCTATGCGCGCATAAGCGCTAACGCCGATCTCCTGCTCGTCGAAGGCGCGGGCAGCGCGGCCGAGATCAACCTGCGCGAGGGTGACATCGCAAATATGGGCTTCGCGCGCGCCGCCGGCTGTCCGGTCGCGCTGGTCGGCGACATCGATCGCGGAGGCATTTTCGCGCAGATTCTCGGCGTCAAGGCGGCGCTTGCGCCCGAGGATGCCGCGACCGTCGTCGGCTTCATCGTCAACAAGTTCCGCGGCGACGCGAACCTGTTCCTGAGCGGCATGATGGCGCTCGAAGCGCACACGCACTGGCGCGCCTTCGGCCTCCTGCCGTTCTTTGCCGAGGCCGCGCGGCTGCCGGCGGAAGACGCATTCAGCCTTGGCGACAAGAAGCCGCGAACCGACGGCGCGGTGACCATCGCCGTGCCAATGCTGGCGCGCATCGCCAATTTCGACGACTTCGACCCGTTGCACATTGAGCCCTCCGTGCGGCTCGTGTTTGTCCGCCCTGGCGAGCCGCTGCCGATCGCCGACCTTGTCATCCTGCCTGGCAGCAAGGCGACGATCGCCGATCTCAAATTCTTTCGTGAACAAGGCTGGGATATCGACCTCCTCGCCCATGCGCGGCGCGGCGGACGAATTCTTGGAATCTGCGGCGGCTACCAGATGCTGGGCGAGAGCGTTTCAGACCCGCACGGGATGGAGGGGCCGTCCGACGAGATCGAGGGCCTCAAGCTGCTTGACGTCGCCACCGTGCTGACCGGTGAGAAGATGCTGCGCCAAGTCGAAGGAGTGTGCCTCACGAATGGCGCACTGTTCCGGGGCTACGAGATGCATGTCGGCGAGACGAAAGGTCCAGATTGTGCGCGGCCGCTTTTTCGCTTCGCGGACGGCAAGCTTGACGGCGCAGTGTCTCAAAGCGGCCAGATCGCCGGCGCCTACGTGCATGGGCTGTTCGCCGACGATCGCCAGCGCGCGGGGTGGCTCGCGGCGCTCGGAACGACCGCTGGGATCAACTACGAGCCGGCGATCGAGCTTACACTCGACGCGCTCGCTGACCATTGCGAGGCGCATCTCGATTGCGACGCGCTGCTTGCCGCCGCCCGCTAGGTGTTTAGTCCCGGGCTTTGATGGGGCATCCTTATCGAACGATTTGAAGGATGCGCTATGGGCCAGATTCTTCATGGGAGCGCCACGACGACAGAGGCAGTCCGTCGAGCGATACAACATAGTCAAGCGAGCCTGAGGGCGCTGGCGAAGCGCTACGGGATCAACCCGAAAACCGTCGCTAAGTGGAAGAAGCGCGGATCGGTCGCCGACCTTCCGACCGGCCCTAAAGACGCTGCTTCAACGGTTCTCAGCATCGAGGAAGAAGCGGTGATCGTCGCCTTCCGCAGGCATACGCTGCTGCCGCTGGACGACTGCCTGTACGCGCTTCAGCCGACCATCCCGCATCTGACGCGCTCGTCGTTGCACCGCTGCTTGCAGCGCCACGGAGTCTCCAGGCTGCCCCAGGTCGAAGGCGAGGCCTCGCCCAAGCGGAAGTTCAAGGCCTATCCGATCGGCTATTTCCATATCGACATCGCGGAGGTTCGAACCGCCGAGGGCAAGCTCTATCTCCTTGTCGCCATCGACAGGACCTCGAAGTTCGCCTTTGTCGAACTCCGCGAGACGGTCTCGCGGCGCGACGCCGCAGACTTCCTGCGTCGGCTGATTGAGGCCGTCCCTTACAAGGTCCACACGGTCCTTACCGATAACGGAACCCACTTCACCGATCCCACTGGCGACTCCTGGTCGCCGGTGGAAATCAGGGAGATGATCGCCGAGCAGAAGCCCTTCCGAGCGCATGCCTTCGAATATGCCTGCGCCACCAATGATGTTGACCACAGGCTGACGAAGCCAAAGCATCCGTGGACGAATGGCCAAGTCGAGCGGATGAATTGCACGATCAAGGACGCCACCGTCAAACGCTACTTCTACGAATCCCACGATCAGCTGCGCACGCATCTGCGGGACTTCGTCAGCGCCTACAACTTCGCCAGAAGGCTCAAGACCCTCAAAGGCCTCACCCCTTACGAATTCGTCTGTAAGGCATGGACTTCACAGCCCCAGCGATTTAAACTCAACCCGCTCCAGCAAATGCCGGGACTAAACAGCTAGGGTCCATTGGGACGCGCTCGATCGGCGTGACCGATCTCGACCGAAAGCGTCGCAAACTGTGCGCGCCCCTAAGTCCGGTCGCCGGGCTCCGCGGAGTGATGCTTATGCTTCGCATGCCGTGTCTGATCATCACTCTGCAGCGGCTTGGCCGCTGGGCTGGCCCCGCTCCCGCACTTCGCTTCCAGGCCGTTGGTGTCCTTCGCACCGCGCAAGGTCACGTCCTTCACTGTGTCCGTTCCTACGAGCAATGGTCCCGTGCTCGTCCACGATCCGTCCTGATTGCGCTTCCACTCCGCGCAGCTGAGCGCGAGCGACTTGCCATGAACCTGGACGGTCTCTGGCTTGGCTTCTTCCTGCGCGATCGCGGCGGTCTGCATCGCGATAGCAATCGACAATATCGCTATGACTCGGAACATTGGGGGTTGCCTTAGCCCAAAAGAATCAGCGTCCGCATCGAAGCACCGGGAGACCGTGAAGTCGAGCCCTAAGGAGCGTTCCGAACGCCCCCGGTTTCGGCTGTCTTGATCAATGAATCCGCATCGTCCGGCAACAGAAAGCGCTTGGCGACAAGATCGTCTGCGGCTTTCTTGAACGCCGCGAGATACGCATCCTTCGTTGGATAGCGCTCCTCGATTGAGAGCCGTGGATCGCCCACCGCGATGCGCTCAGCCTTCGTCGAGGCAAAGGGAATGAAGCTCCCCTGCAAATTACACATGCCGTTCTCGAAGCGGTCCTTGTGCCCCAATTCCAGCCCGTATAGGTGCCGATCGGCGTCTGCAGGAAGACGGATCGAATTCCGGCCAGGTCGTTGCCGTCGGCGTCGACCTGGATCTCGAGAATTCCGTAGCTTCCTGATCCGGCCTTTGGCGGCTCGCGCACAATCACCCCACTCGAGTCCTCTGCGCGGTAGAGCGGCCCGAAATCGAGAACATGGAGGGTGTCGTAGATTTTGAGAGGCGAAACCGCGGGTCTATCCACCTCGCCATAGAAATTTGCGGGGATCTCGGGAAACCGAACCCTGTCCGGAGGAACAAGCGTGCCGTCGGCGACGCTCGGCTTCGCGCTCGGCGGCGGCTCGACCCCGTCGCGCACCCATGCGGTGAACGCGGTCATTAGCGCGCGCATGGTCCAGATCTGCGGGTTCGGGTTCGGTTGCTGCTGGCAATTGCCGAATGGCGCGTGCGCGGCGAGCGGCAGCGGCGCCGCCCCATGCTGGGTGCTCGCCATGATGTAGGTGCGGACGTTCGCCGGATCGGCGACGTCGGTGCGGCCAAGCGGATCGGTCAGGCCGAGCGACTGGCGCCCTTCCCACATCTCAAGCGCGGTCGCGACGTGGAAAAGTTTCGGGCAGGTGTCGGTTGCGATGCACCGGTCAAACAGGCCGCTCGTTCGTTCAGTTACGGGATCAGTCTGGCGCGCATAGGTGAACGGGAAATCGTAAGCCGGATAAAGATGGTCGGTCTGCTCGCCCCAGGCCCGCACCGGCTGACCAAACCGAACGTTGAGCGGCATGAGGCCCCCGCCAATGTGCGGAAAAGCGCCATCGAATACGCGGCGCCCTGCCTCGTCGCGGTTGAAGCCAAGCGCGAGCAGGCTGCGGATCATCCGTCCGCTCTGCGAACTGCCTTCGATGATGGCGAGATTGTCGGTTCGAAAAACCGGATTGGCGGTTCCCGAATTGTCTTTGTCGGAATTGCGCAGGAAGGCGCCAAGATCGCGCGCGGCGGCAAATCCTAAGCCCCCGACGGTCGGATCCTTGGCGCGGTAAATCAATTCGTACAGGTGTCCCGGTTTGAATCCATCGCGATAGCAGAGTGCTTCTCGTCAGGCGTCACAGCGCCGCCCTGCTCACAGATTCCGAAGCTCCAGGCTGAGTTGGGAATCGGCTCCCGCGGGTCTTGCTCGCGAGTCCTGACGGTCAGCGTCGGTAGAAATCCGTCCGCAAACGGCGCCGAATTGTCCGCGCTCGCCGTCGGATAGCTATCGTAACTGCCGATCGGATAGTTCTGTATCTGCTGACTGAGGCTGATCGGCGCGCTCGTCGCCGGAACCGGCGTGATGATCTCGGAGCGCACGATTTCCGTGATCGGGGAGCCGTCGTGATTATGGGCCACAATCGCCGGCATGCCGACGCGGCTCATGCCCGGGCGCATGTCCATTTCCCACCCGAACCACACCATCGTGTAGCCCCGTCGCATGAGCCAGCCGTCGCCTGGAGACGACAGCGCATTCCGGTCCGCGACGCCGCCCATGACCCCGGCGTTGAAGGAGCTGAGCGCTAGCTTGTTGCCGCGGTTGTTGACTTCGAAGAATAGAATTCGATTCCCGCGCGCCCTGTCGGCGGGCTTCAGGAGCTCAACGTTGGTCACGTATTCGACCATGCCGCGCGCATTGCGGGGCGCGAGATTGATGTCCTGAATGCCGGAGTTCGCGGGATCGGCGGGATCAAGCTCCCCCGTGACCCGGCCGGTCAGACGCTCATAAGCGCCCGTCTCGCCAAACGACTGACCGCCGAAGGCGGCCTCGGTCTTGGCGATTTCGAGATGCGTGATTCGCGCCTCAGCCTCGGCCGTCATGGAGGCGACGGCAGCCAGGCCGATCACAAGGCGTCCGAACCAACCCATTACAATCCTCTCCAGCTGCGCTCCCCAGGGGAGGATAGCCAACGGCTCCAGGCGCGCCACTTCGTTGATCATTCATATCACAAAATCATTACGCGTGTTACTCTGTAAGCATCTGAATTAGCTCCGCTAATCCACATTCAGCGGCCTGAGAAAGCTCCGGCCTAGGTGTTTAGTCCCGGGCTTTGATGGGGCATCCTTATCGAACGATTCGAAGGATGCGCTATGGGCCAGATTCTTCATGGGAGCGCCACGACGACAGAGGCAGTCCGTCGAGCGATACAACATAGTCAAGCGAGCCTGAGGGCGCTGGCGAAGCGCTACGGGATCAACCCGAAAACCGTCGCTAAGTGGAAGAAGCGCGGATCGGTCGCCGACCTTCCGACCGGCCCTAAAGACGCTGCTTCAACGGTTCTCAGCATCGAGGAAGAAGCGGTGATCGTCGCCTTCCGCAGGCATACGCTGCTGCCGCTGGACGACTGCCTGTACGCGCTTCAGCCGACCATCCCGCATCTGACGCGCTCGTCGTTGCACCGCTGCTTGCAGCGCCACGGAGTCTCGAGGCTGCCCCAGGTCGAAGGCGAGGCCTCGCCCAAGCGGAAGTTCAAGGCCTATCCGATCGGCTATTTCCATATCGACATCGCGGAGGTTCGAACCGCCGAGGGCAAGCTCTATCTCCTTGTCGCCATCGACAGGACCTCGAAGTTCGCCTTTGTCGAACTCCGCGAGACGGTCTCGCGGCGCGACGCCGCAGACTTCCTGCGTCGGCTGATTGAGGCCGTCCCTTACAAGGTCCACACGGTCCTTACCGATAACGGAACCCACTTCACCGATCCCACTGGCAACTCCTGGTCGCCGGTGGAAATCAGGGAGATGATCGCCGAGCAGAAGCCCTTCCGAGCGCATGCCTTCGAATATGCCTGCGCCACCAATGATGTTGACCACAGGCTGACGAAGCCAAAGCATCCGTGGACGAATGGCCAAGTCGAGCGGATAAATCGCACGATCAAGGACGCCACCGTCAAACGCTACTTCTACGAATCCCACGATCAGCTGCGCACGCATCTGCGGGACTTCGTCAGCGCCTACAACTTCGCCAGAAGGCTCAAGACCCTCAAAGGCCTCACCCCTTACGAATTCGTCTGTAAGGCATGGACTTCACAGCCCCAGCAATTCAAACTCAACCCGCTCCAGCAAATGCCGGGACTAAACACCTAGGCCAGCGCTGGTCCAGCGAACCTCCGCCAGGAGGCGTCATGAGGGCCTCGCGCCAGTGACGCAAATCGCGCCGGAAGCGTTTGAAATCGCTCGAAGTGAACTCGGAAATGGCAGCCCCATAGTCATCCCAATCGGGAGCCCCAAACAGCCGCCGCCGCCAAGGCTAACGTTGCTGCCTGGATTGCGCAGGCCCGCTTATAGAGCCGCAGCGCCTGCCGGATGTCGGCGGCGTCGGCCTCACGCCGGCCGCTTCCCATCAACGCGTCGTCGACCAGGGTCTCTCCATAGACGCGCGGCCCGGCAAGCGTGAGGCCGAGCGCGCCGGCCATGGCCGCTTCGGGCCAGCCGGCGTTGGGCGAACGATGGCGGCGAGCGTCGCGCCGAACAGCCTGCTCCGCGTCGCGCACCGAAGCTCCGGCGTCAGGGCGGCGGCCAGAATAAACCACAGCGCAGCGAGACGCGACGCCGGCAGATTGACGAGGTCGTCGACACGCGCCCCCGCCCAACCGAAAGCAAGGTAGCGGTCGTTCTTATGTCCAATCATGCTGTCAGCGGTGTTCCGCCTGGTGGCGCTCAATGGAAAACGACCTCCTTGTGGTCTTGTCCCTCGATCACGCGCACCGTGATACCGCTCGGTCCTGTGAGGGCTGACGATACATCCTTGCTGAAAACCGGCTTGCTCAGTGTGGTCGCTTCCAAGCCGCCCTCGCTGATCGCGCGCACGGACAGGGAAAGATGACCAAGATGCTGGGCAACCGCGACCTTATCTGCCTCTTCCGGAGTGACCTGCAGCGTGATGGTGTTGGTACTCGCCCCGACTTGGATGCAGCGGAAGGCTCTGTCCCTTGGGCAATGTCCTGGTCCACGGCAATGACCCGGATATCGCGCAGTACTGTCTCACTTGCGATCCGCACGCCAGGGGAAGCGGTCGCGTCCATGTCCTGCGTCAGAATCACGTCAACCCGGTCGCCCGGCCAGATCAGCCCGGCGACGCCACTTGCTGCATCCACGCTGATCGAGATCGCACGCGTCGCGGGCTCCAACACGGCCGCGAGAAAACCGCGGTCGCGGACCCGAACTACATCCTCCCGTGTTACCGGCATGCCCGGATCTATATACTGCCGCACCAACGCCCCATGCAGGCTCGCGCGTACCTCCGGCAAATCAACCAGTCCGCCTGCCGGCAGGTCCGCCGGAGCTGCTGATTTGACCCCGAAGTCTTCATCGCGCGCGAGCGTGCCGGCGGGCAGAGCGTGGGCAGCTACCAGATAATTGACCGTCAGCGGCGCCGGCGCACCTTGCAGCGCCTGGGTCTGATGCTGCGGTGGGCTGGCCGCTTGCCTGGTTAGTTGCACAGCAATAAGGCCAAGGGCAACAGCCGTCGTCAGTATGAGGGCTACGACAATCAGCCGGATTGGCATCGTTCACATCCCCGCGCCGGAAAGCAGCGCCCAAAAGCCACCGGCCGCGACCGCCACGCCATAGGGCAGACAATTCTTGCGACGCCATCGCCATCGCTCGACGATCCAGAGACGCCGGAGGTGAGACATTCCCGGCGGGCAGAGCTGCGGACGTGGCACCCGCCGAAGCGCGATATACAAGATGCCGATGAAGCCGCCGGCGAACGCCGTGCCCATCAGCAGGTGATAGGCGCCCGGAGCAGACAGTCCGAGCGTAACGGCCGAGAGCAACTTGATATCGCCGCCGCCCAGGACGCCCCGCGCGTGAGCGAATGTAAGAGCGGCAAACACGGCCGCTGCAGTCACAGCCGAAATGGCGACCGCGCCGAGCCCGACAGCGACCCGGCTCGCCAATCCGAGAGCAGCCAACGCGCCGCACACCCAGTCCGGGATCGTTCGGTAGGCCAAGTCGAAGCAGGCAGCGGCCAGCAACAGCAGGAGCATTGCCGCCATGGCGACGATCTGGAAAGCGACACCAGCGTCTGTTGGTAAATTCACGATATCTGCCAATGACACATGGTTCATGTTTCGACCATACGATCTGTTTTGTCGGCGGCCATATCGCCAGCCCCCGGGCCCCCTCTTGGTGGCCCGGGGGTGGCTCAATCTTCTTAGATTCTTAGAGATCCCGGCAGGGTTCCCTCCTGCCGGCTTCGCGGTCAGGTCATGCTGACGCCGGACATGTAGGTACCGATGGTGTTAAGGGCGGTGCTGATACTGCCGCCCAACGTAACGGCAGCGGCGGCGACGGCGGCGACGATGCCGACCGCCAACACGGTATACTCCATTGCGCTTATCCCTTTGCGGTCTTGCAGGACTCGCCCGATGGCGAATGTGATGTTCTGCAGCATCTCAGATTCCCTTAGATAATGGTTAACGGAAGGCCCGGTGTTTACGAGCGGTTAAGCCAGCGTAGTTCGAGATAGGCTTCTCATTAATGAGATGTTGACAAATATGCCCCAAAAGTCGTAGGACCTTGTTCACAAACTGGGGAGTTCCCATTAACGAAAAGTTTGTTACTTCTCAAGCGGAAAATATCACATAAAAAAAATGCCACAATTTATTCTCCGATCTTTGAAGTGATGGCGATGCATTCGAAATTGAACATTGGCGCCACTACGTTCAGTCCGATCCCGTCCTTTGTCGGGTCAATGGCGGATGCTGCTCGCTGACCGGCGCGGTGCGACGGCGGTGATGTTCGCCGTCACGTCGATCGCCCTCGCCGGCCTGGTCGGACTGGGAGCCGAGGCGGGCAACTGGTATGTCATGAAACGGGCTGGCCAGAATGCCGCCGATGCCGCCGCCATCGCCGGTGCGCTCACCCTCGGCACCGCCTCCGGTGCCTCCGGTTGCATAGGCAGTCTGCAAACCACGGCCGCCACGAGCGGCACGAGCGTTGCCAGCGCGAACGGCTTTACCTCCGGTAGCGGCGGTGCGACGGTGACGGTGCAGGCCCCGCCCTGGAACGGCAGCTACACCGGTCATCCCTGCGCGGCCGAGGCGCAGATCGCGCAGGTGATTCCCACCGTGTTCGCCAGCGTGATCCCCGGCGTCGCCAGCAGCATGACGGTGAACAACGTCGCCGTGGCCGAGCTGATGAAGCTTACGCCGAGCTGCGCCCTGGCGTTGAACCAGATCAAAATGAACGGCGCCAGTACGACGGTGACCGGCACTAACTGCGGCTTCGAGGCAAATTCCACCGCAAGCGACGCGCTGCAGCTCAATGGCAACAATCCCCTTACCGGAACCGCCCTGGCAACGCCAGGTGGATGCACCGGCACGGTTTGTACGCAATCTGATTACGAAAGCACCCCCTGGGGTGAACCCGTTCACCGCCATATATAACCCGTCAACGAATACCGGCCTCTCGTTCAGCACCTTGCCATGCGTGACCAGCGGCACGGGCAATATCACCGTCAGCGGCAACAATGTCACGTGGACGACCGCGAGTGCGATTTCGCCGTCCTGGACCGGCAGCAGCGAAAAGGCCTATTGCGGCGGCAACGGCAACGGCGCCACGCTCACCGTGGACAATAACCATACGCCCCTCACTTTCTTACCGGGCACTTATATCTTCAGCAACATATCGTTGAAATTTACGGGCGGCACGATCAACTGTCCGACCTGCACCTGCCCGGGAACCAACTGCACCGGGGTGACGATCATCCTCACCGGTCCGTCCGCGTCGAAGATCGGCACGCTCACCGTCACGGCCAACGCCACCGTCACCCTCGCGGCCCCGACGACAAACAGCGCAAGCTCCGCATTCAATGGCGTGCTGTTCTACATGGACTACAACGCCCCCGACAGCAACGGCAACGGGAACGCGCCGGTGCAGATCACGGGCGGCGGCAGCACCGTGCTGTGGGGCGGCATGTATTTCCCCAGCGTCACGGCAAATTGGGGTGGCAACAGCAACACCACATCGACCTGCACGGAAATCGTTGGCAAGAACCTTACATTCGGTGGCAACTCCACCATGAATGTCTCCGGCTGCCCGAGCAGCGTGGTATCACAGATCAACGTCCTCAAGATGCTGGAATGAGGCCCATGCCGCACCGAATACCGGCCTGGCTGCGCCGGCTGCTTCGACACCGACGCGGGATCTCGGCCATGGAGTTTGCGGTCATCGCGCCTGCGCTCGCAGTGATCCTCTTCGCAATGGTCGATGTCGGTAGCGCCGCTTTCCAGTACATCGAACTCGTCCAGTCGCTGTCGGCGGGCAGTGGATACGCGATGAACCATTCGAGCGATACCAGCGGCATCAAGGCCGCGGTTACCGCAGCCCTGCCATCGGGCTGGACCGACGTAACTGTCGGCGCACCGCGCTATTTTTGCACGTCCAGCGCCAAAAGCTGCTCCAGCCCGCCGGCCAGCAGTGCGACCTCGCCGATCGCGGCCTCCACCTGCTGCCCAACCGGCAACTGCGCATCGTCAGGCCAGGCGATCTACCTGACCGCATCACGCCCGAACAGTTCGATCATCCTGTCCAGCATAGGCACAACCTTGCATGTCTGCGAGATCGCCCGTTTTCAATGACAAGCGCGTCCTGTGCTGGCGTCGCCGGCGGCGCGGCTCCGCCAGCCTGGAGTTCGCGCTCATCGCTGGGCCTTTTTTTCTTCTGCTATTCGGCATTGCCGACATGGGGCGCTACCTGCTGTTTTCGCACGGGGTGAACGCGATCACCAGCGAGGCCGCGCGCTACATGATGGTGCAGATCATGACAGGCTCGAGTTTCACCAATGGCTGCCACACCGGTTCATCTGTAGCGGCGCAGGTCGAGTCTGCCGCGCCATACCTGGACCAGACGCAGTTGAACTTCTGCACCACGACCTCGACAATTACGCCTACCGGCGGCACTCCTGCGACCAAGGTCACGGTGACGGCGAGCTATCCGTTCACATTCATGTTTCCCGCGGCCTGGGGAGGCAACCCGACACTCCACGGCACTGCCGGCGTCGAGTTCTGAAGGGTGGGTTACATTGAATCAATGTTCCGCAGGGGTGACGCACAGGCGAGGCCCTATCGTCACGGCGGGCGAAGGCCCACCGTCTACAGACCCGTTGCAGCTTCGCGACGGGCGCGAAACGATCTACGTGCTCACCGGTCAGCGGGAGCAGGCCATTGCCGAGTATGATGCGGTGCTGGGGGCCAAGCCGGGCGATATGCGGGCGCTGGTGAATAAAGGCGTCGGCAGATCGCAGGCGACCGAGGCGCAGTTGGTCTCGCTTGTGCCGCCGCGGCCGCTCACCGAGCCGACGCGACTGGCCGCGATGTTCGGCGCGACAGCACCGATCAGCCGGCACCTGAGGGTCCTGCGCCGTAGCCGCTGGTATGATGTGGCCACCCGGTTGCTGGGCAGCCTGTGGTTTCTGTTGCTTGCTGCGGTCACCGCCAGGGCAGCGTGGCTTGGGATGGCGCCGCACGACAGCGTCGTTTGGTCGATTGAGAAGTGGCCCTTCGTAGTGTCGCGGATTTGTCTCGCGATATTTTACCTGGGACTTTGGGCTCTTATCATTTTTCGCCCTCCGGCCGTGGCGCAGTCCGACGGGTTGCTGCCGGCATTGGCCGCGATCGTCGGGACGTATCTGCCCTGGTCCATTCCGCTGATGGGCCACGCCCGACATTCCGAGTTGCTGAACCTGTCCTCTGCGGTCGGCCTCCTGGTAGGCGGGATTCTCATGATCGTTACTCTCGCCCATCTCGGACGTTCGTTCAGCCTCGTCCCGCAGGCACGCCGCGTGGTCTCCGCAGGGCCCTACCGATGGATCAGGCATCCGCTCTACCTCTCGGAGGGAATCGCCATCATGGCCTCCGCACTCCAGTATCTTTCGCTACTGGTCGTGCTCGTGCTTGTGGCCCTTGCGGCTGTCCAGATCCGGCGGATTCTATACGAGGAGGAGCTTCTTCGCCGGACTCTGCCGGAATATGCCGATTACGAACGCTCGCGCTGGCGACTTATCCCATTTGTATGGTGATCACGCCGGCATGACCGGCAGCTAATTTTACTGCGTCACAAATGGCTTTAGATGCTTTTTTCACAGCTCGCAGCACCTCCAGGGTCCGGATTCCCGCCCCTCTTGACGCCCGCCCGCACGGGTGGATCACGGTCTATATCTTTTTTCACGGGACCAGCAAAGACAGGGATGCCGTGGCCAAGCCACGGCATGACCGCGGGGCGTTGCCTGAGAGTGCAAAGCCACGCCGGCGCTCGCCGGCATCCGGCAGCGGCGGCCTCTCTTGGAGGGACGGATAAGCGCACTGACTAGTGCTCTATCAATCTTGAGCATTTTGTCCGGAGTCGCTTGGCTTGCCTGGCAGTTTGAGCGGCGTCGTCCGATCGACTCCAGCGTTGATGCGTCACATGTTCTTGCCGAATGGCGAATGACGGCACTGACCGTGGTTTTGGTACGGCTCTCGGCTCCTATAACTGCGATTTGCAGTACCAGGATCGTTGGGTTTTTCGGCGGCGGACTGATCCACCTGCCCACCAAAGGTGGCTGGTACCTTGCCTCGTTGTTGGTGCTGGTCCTCGCAGTGGACCTGTATCGTTATGCAATGCATCGTTTATCCCATGCAGTCCCATTCCTTTGGGCGATGCACTCTTTTCACCACAGCGCTGAAGCGATCAGCTTACTCACCGGCGCTCGACACCATTGGGTCGAACAGGTGATGAACAACGGATTCTGCCGATGCTGGCCATCATATTCGCCTTTCCTCCAGGCATGGCAGGCATCGTCAGTATTGTTTTTTTCCTACCGGATGGCTGCTCCCATCTGAACCTGCGGTTTCGCATGGGGCGGGCGGTCACATGGATCAACAATCCGCAATGGCACCGCATCCACCATTCCGTGCAGCCGGAGCACCAGAACAAAAACTTCGCAGCGTTGCTGCCCCTGTGGGACCTTGTATTTGGAACCGCCTGGATTCCGGCAGCTGACGAATACCCTCGCGCTGGGCTGGTTCCAAGCGAGGTGCCGTCGTTGATAGTGGGTGCCGTCTGGCCATTCCGCAACCAGTTGCGCCGCTTGTTGGCTTCGCTACATCGCAGGAATCTCGCGAAGCTTCGGCTCTAGCGCGAGGATCCGACAGTTCCGGGAGCGCCTTGCCTCGAACATCGACCCGGCGGCCGCCAGCGCGGCGATCGTCCATAACGCGGTTTGCCGCGCGTATCTGTCGGCAGATGCGGGCAAGGATCTCTCCCTTCGGAGACATCGGGTCTCGCTCAGACAACTGGTGTTAGAGGTGACCCTGCTGCTGTCCATTCCTTCGCCGCGGCGCTCAGGCTCCCGTAGAGGGCTGGCAACCACATCAATCTCGCCGGGCGATGACTATGAACGCCGGATGATGCACCCGGTGAAGACGGCTTCTGGCCATTGCGCAGCAAGACGCTCGACCCGCCCTCGCAGCCTAATCGTGTTCTCGGTTCGGACCGCCAATCGTGCCGTCCTGCCCGTTCTGCAGTGTGACTCCGATCTGCACTTCCGGCCGCGGGCAGCGGGCGCCCAACCCGCAACAGTGCCGGTGGTGTTTTCGTCAACAAACTGAACTGTTAATATTTAATTGACGCGCTCGTCAACAAAGGATTAATATATTATTGGCGTGACAAAATCGTGATTGGGTTCGGGCCGCTTCGTCCAGGCTCACCCAGAAGGAGGCTTGATGGGCGCCGCAGTGGACATTTCAGGCAGGCACAAGCTTTCGCTGCTATGCATCATGCTTGGATCGCTCTTGGCGATTTCCGCGTTTGCCCTCCTCTGTCTGGAATCCTGGGCCTGGTACACGACCGGTACGTGGAACGCCGTTCCAGTGTCCTCCCTGTTAAGCCTTCTAACCGACGTCAGGCCGCAGCCCGTTTCGGATTCGGAGATCACTCAGTTGCTTTCCTGGTTGTTCTACCAGCCGCTCGACCGTGTGCTGGCGGTCTTGGGCACAGGCGCAACGGCAGTCGGATTGCTTCTGACGAATTGAGTCACAATGCGTCAATGATCGGGACGCGCGCCGTGCGGACCCCCGCGCACGTCCGCCCGCTCCTGATGATCACACTTTATCCGCCAGCAAATGAAGCCAAGGCGAAGGAGGACATGGCGAGCTGAGAGCCCCGATAATGATTGGCCTGGTTCAGGTTGCAGACGCGGAGAGAGGCATCGCCCTACCCGGCTAAGTCAGCCGAGGCTGCGGGAGCACCGGCGTAGACGGCGGCCTCGCCTTGCGACATCAGCCGCACTCGATGTCCTTGCTCGGCGATCCGCCGGCCGAGATGGTGCGCCCCGCAGCACGCCTCCAGCGCCACCGTGCATACTTCCAGCCGCGCCGTGAACCGCAACAACGCCTCTCGCCGCAGTCGCCGGCGCAGCACAACAACCCCCGTCTGATCCAGACCCGCCAAGCTGCACAGGTTCTTGCCGAGATCAACGCCAAGCGTGACAATCTTCATCGGTCCGCTCCCTTCTTTCATGGGTCAATACGACCGGTATTCTGCCGGTCCCGCTGGAGGGGCGGGCCATCCCATAAATCAGATCCGAACATATTGGTGATGCAGTCCGCCGAGATGTGACTTTGCGAATATCCGACCCCCTGACTTTCTCCGAGCTTCAGGAGCGCATCAAGGAACGGCACAATGCCATCGCACATCGGTTCAATTCAGGCTTTGGGTTGGAAGGTCAGTTCGGGATTCGTTGATTGCGGAAAACGTTGTCCCTATCGCAAATCAAATCCGAATGTATTGGTGATGCAGTCCGCCCGAGACGTGGCTTTGAGAAGATCCGGCCGACACCTTGAACTTGGCACGGCATTTGGCGCGTCCTTGTCCAGCGACAGGTCGACGACATGGTCGAGCACCTCTCGCCTGATCAGGCCAATCAGCAGTTCTGCATAAGCGTTCTGCCATGGCGATCACGGTGCCGTTGGTCGGTCACAATGCCCATCGCGCGAAGCCGACGGACGTATTCATCGCCATAGGCGCAATCGCGATCGCGACCCATAGTCCGGTGCAGCCTCCCAGCCGCAGGCCTCCGTCAGTTGTCGAGCGATCCATTCAGCCGTCGGATTTGCCGTCACCCCCAGCCACATAATTTGACCTTGACGGTGCCGCAGGATTAGAAAGCCATACAGCAGCCGGAAGGAAAGTGTCGGCTCGACGAATAGACCAATCGAGACGATGCCATCAGCATGATTGCAGAGAAAGGTCCCCCAGCCCTGTGACGGCCCTCCCCTACTCCGGACCATGTACTTTTGGAACGCGCTCGTCTGGCCCACCCCGATGCCGAGCTTGAGCAGTTCGCCGTGGATCTGGAGGAGGCCTGGGGGCTCAGGTCATCAGGCCAGTTCGCCTCCTACCCTTCCCACTTTCATCGACGGCAGTAACGAAACCGTGGTCTGCGTAAATCACTAAATTGTTCGAGGACGGCATTGTATGATAAGAATACTGTCGAACGTGAATGGCAAAAACAACGATTTGGGGGAATCCCGCCTTAAGAAAATGGTAATGAATATTTAAGAGAAGTCGCGGAAGATGGTGCTTCGGCCGAGTAATGCATTGCGGCGACCACCGGAATGCATGGGGGAATGATTTACTGCGTGTACCGGACGGGACAACACGACCGCATGAGCGAAAGAGAGTCTCGAAAGAGAGTTCTGTCTCGAAAGAGAGAGAAGTCTCTCGAAAGAAGTCTATTGACTGCAAGCTTCAGCAACCGAGACAGAAGATCAGGGCGAGTGACTGGGCGTCATAATCTGCTGGGCTGCAAAAATAGACGGCTGGAAAGCGGTTCTGACGCATCCGTCTCGATTTAATGCAAGGTCGCAGCTGACACGAGGCTCGCCCCGGATCGATGCTCGTTCGCGAGAGCTGAGCCGTGCATAAATAGCCGTCGCAACTCTGTTGGCGTCGGTTGTGAAATCCTTTTCGTCGACCCTTCCGTCCCCGACATCGACACTATCTTCTCGTCCATTGCGGGCCGGGGTCGAGGCGGTCGTGCTCGATACGGCCCGGCCCGGCAGCAAGCCAGATCGCGGCAGCTCTTGGCGGGCCGCCGGGGCCTGGACGCCTTCCATGTCATCGCCCATGGCGCGCCGGGGCGGGTGAGCTTCGCCGCTGGCGACTGGTCGGCAGAAACACTCAAGGATGAAGCGGCAGATTTCGCCGCGATCGGAGCGGCGCTCGCTCCCAGCGGCGATCTGAGGCTGTGGAGCTGCCTTGCCGGCGCGGGCAAGGCAGCTGAGGCGCTTCTCGAGGGCCTAGCCTGGGCGACCTGCGCCCATATCTCGGCCGCAACGAGCCTCGTCGGCGCTGCCGCCCTCGGGGGCGGATGGGAGCTCGCGGCCCGCTCTCGCGCCACTGCTGCACGACCGTCGCTGACCACTGTGGCGCAGCCGCCTCTTACCGACTACGGCATGGCCGGCTATATGGGGGTTTTGGTCGCGAAGTCCTGGAGCGCCGGTAGACGCTGGAATACCGCGGGCAACTGGACTCCTGCGGGTGTGCCGGCTGCGGGAGACGATGTCACCATCGCCCGCGCCGGCGTCACGATGACTCTCGACGTCAATACCGCAAATCTCAATTCGATCGCGGTCAGCAACGCCACCACCGCCCTCGCGGTCAGCACATTTGCGCTCAACGTTACGGGCACCGGCGCCTCTGCCATCAATGTGACGGCGGGCACCTCACCGTCGCTGGCGGTACTATCAACGACTCCGGCGGCCTCGCGCTTGCGGTAGGCACCAATCTGAGCGGCCGGGGCACGCTGAACGTCACGGGTACTATAGGCGGCACCGGCACGTTGACGGCCAACGGCACCGGCACGCTCGACGTGTTCGGCACGATCGCCAGCGGCGTGGTGCTGGCGATCAATAGCACAACGGCCAACACACTGAAGATCGAGGGCACCGCGACCTCCGCGGCCGCGATCACGCTCAACAACGCCAATCAGACGTTGGAGGTCGGTGCCAGCGCCAGCCTCACCATTAGCGCGGCGCAAACGGCGACCAACAGCACGATCAAGATGGACGGCGGCACGCTGACCGATGCTGCCGGCCTCACGATCACCAGCCCCGCGGTTCTGACGGGGTTAGGGAAGATCGCCGCGAATATAGCCGCCAGTACCGGCACGATCACAGCGACCGGTGGAACGCTGGAGGTAACCGGCACAGTCACGACCGCCACGCTCCTCCGTATCGGCAGCGTCGCCGGCGATAGGTTGAAGCTCGACGGCGTTAGCAGTGCCGCGACCGTGACCTTCTTGGGTACGACGGGGACACTAGAAGTCAACACCGCCGGAACTCTGACGGTAACAAATGCGCTGGCTGTCGGCGCGAATACGGTAACGCTCGATGGAGCCGGCTCGACGCTGACCGATGCAAACGGCATCACGCTCGCCGGTGGCACGATCAGCGGATTGGGCACCGTCGCGGCGAATACTAGCATTACCGGTTCCGGCACTGTCAGCATACCCATATCAAGCGCCGGCACAATCATCGCGAGCGGTGGCACGCTGGACATGACGGGCGCGGTGAGTGGCCGGACCCTGGCGATCGCGACCGTAGCCGGCTCCAATCTGAAGATCGACGGGACGGCCACAACTTTAGCCGCAACGTCGATCACGTTGAATAATGCAAATCAGAAGCTCGAGATCGGAGCCGCTGGCAATCTGACCATCAGCGCCGCGGAGACCATCACTGCCGGCACGGTTCAGCTCGATGGCGGTACGCTGAATGACGCTAGCGGCATCACCAATACGAGCGGAACGATCATCGGTGCCGGCACGCTAAC
The DNA here is from genome assembly GCA_963757155.1 of uncultured Alphaproteobacteria bacterium. Taxonomy (GTDB): domain Bacteria; phylum Pseudomonadota; class Alphaproteobacteria; order Dongiales; family Dongiaceae; genus DASXQK01. Next base: position 235,692 of record CAVWQS010000037.1, on the reverse strand, counting down.
TGGTCCGCTTTCGGGTGGCGGCGTTGTGGAAGCCTCCGGCGGAACGCTGGATATTACCGGCAACATCACCGCCAGCGGCGTCACCGGGCTCAAGATCAACAACGACAACGCGACGACGACGCTCCGCCTCGACGGCACGGTCGCTTCCGGGAACACGATCAGCTTTCTCGGCAGCACCGGGGTTCTGGCCCTTACCAATTTCTCGAACGCGGACACCTCGAACGCGCGCTGCTGGGGTTCAGCGGCACTGTCTCCGGGCTGACCATCAGCAACAGCAACTCCGCGCCGAGCGGCAACTACATCGACCTCACTCATCTCGACGATTCCAATATCGCTTCGGCGGTACTGAATACGACCACCGACGTCATTACGGTGACGAATGCCGGCGGCTCCTCCTTCACCATACAGCTCACCGGCAGCTATGCCGCCGGCACGCAGGTAAGCTGGACCAGCGACGGGGGCGTCGGCAGCGAGCTCTTCCTCGCCCCTGCGCTCGCGTCAAATACCTTCACCGTGGTCAATACGGGTGGATTGGGCGCGACAACCGATTCATGGCTGAACTCCGCCTCCTGGAGCGGCGGCACGCCCTCGACGACGCCGGTCGCGAACACCACCCTCGCCTTCACCGAGACCGGCGGCGCAAGCATTCCCAACCAGAGTATCATCGTCCTACCCGCGTCGCTGGGACAGGCCACGGGCAGCGGCACCACCACTTGGACCATCGCGGATACCAACACGCCCAGGTTCAGGAGCTCGCTGACGCTGCAGAACCTGGGTCAGATCTTCGTCAACGCCACCAATGATTTCACCGCCGTCACCGGATCCACCTCCAACAACTGGACCTTCACCGGCACCACGGTCTCGGCAAGCCAATTGTCGACGGTCGGCAACCAGTACCTCGAGAACGACGGCGCCATCAACATCATCGGCACCGCGGGCACCGGCACCACCACGGCCACCTTCGCTACCGGCAACACGAATCTCAGCGTCATCGGCAACGGCGAGATCAACCTCTACGGCAATGCGAGCCTGACCCTCGGCGCCGGCGTGGGCGTCAGCAGAGGCCAGACTATCAATTTCATCACGGAGAACGGCAACACGAACGGCACGGCGACCGAGGTCAGCGCCCTCACCGTCGGCGCCCAGATCGCAGGGTTCCTTCCCGGCGACACGCTGATCCTGCAGAACCTGGGTGGGACCCCGACCTCGGAGAGCGTCGTCGACGGCAACGGCTATGCGACCATCTACATCTTTGTCGGCAGCACCGTCGTCCATTCGGTCACCTTCCTCGGCAATTTCAGCCAGGGCGCCGCTGACTTTACCTTCGCTGCAGGCGCAGCCAGCGGCGGGACGCTGACCATCGGGGCGACCGGATCGGCGGGGCTGACGGTGGGGCCGACCGGCCCGACCGGTGCGACGGGTGCCACCGGCGCTACTGGAGCGACAGGTGCGACAGGGGCCACAGGTGCGACAGGTGCAACTGGCGCGACAGGAGCAACGGGCGCGACGGGCGCCACGGGCGCGACGGGCGCAACTGGCGCGACAGGTGCGACCGGTGCGACGGGTCCGACGGGCGCCACCGGCGCTACTGGAGCGACAGGCGCCACCGGTGCGACAGGAGCGACAGGTCGACCGGAGCTACCGGAGCCACTGGTGCGACCGGCGCTACTGGCGCTACGGGTGCGACAGGGAGCACACGGGGCTACAGGCGCGACCGGCGCGACGGGTGCGACAGGCGCCACCGGCGCAACGGGCGCGACAGGGAGCACCGGGGCTACCGGTGCAACGGGCGCCACAGGAGCAACTGGCGCGACCGGCGCTACGGGTGCGACAGGCGCCACCGGTGCAACAGGTGCGACGGGCGCGACAGGAGCCACGGGCGCGACAGGTGCGACCGGAGCGACCGGCGCCACAGGTGCGACCGGCGCTACCGGCGCTACGGGTGCGACGGGAGCGACCGGCGCTACCGGTGCAACGGGCGCGACAGGCGCAACTGGCGCGACCGGCGCTACGGGTGCGACAGGCGCGACCGGTAGCGACAGGTGCGACGGGAGCACCGGGCGCTACCGGTGCAACGGGCGCCACAGGAGCAACTGGCGCGACCGGCGATACGGGTGCGACAGGTGCGCACCGGTGCTACCGGTGCGACGGGAGCCACCGGCGCGACCGGAGCAACGGGTGCGACACGGGCGCGACCGGCGCTACGGGTGCGACGGGCGCCACTGGCGCGACAGGTGCGACCGGCGCTACCGGTGCAACGGGCGCCACAGGAGCCACCGGTGCGACCGGTGCAACCGGCGCGACCGGTGCGACCGGTGCTACCGGTGCGACCGGCGCCACCGGTGCGACAGGTGCGACGGGCGCGACCGGCGCAACGGGTGCGACGGGCGCGACAGGCGCGACCGGAGCAACGGGTGCGACCGGCGCTACGGGTGCGACCGGTGCTACGGGTGCGACCGGAGCAACCGGCGCCACAGGTGCGACCGGCGCAACCGGCGCTACGGGTGCGACAGGGAGCACCGGGGCTACCGGTGCAACGGGCGCCACAGGAGCAACTGGCGCGACCGGCGCTACGGGTGCGACCGGGGCACGGGTGCGACGGGCGCCACCGGCGCTACTGGTGCGACGGGAGCCACCGGCGCGACCGGTGCGACGGGTGCGACCGGCGCCACAGGTGCGACCGGGCCACCGGCGCTACCGGTGCGACGGGCGCCACAGGTGCGACCGGCGCCACCGGCGCATACGGGTGCGACCGGGAGCACCGGGGCGACCGGTGCAACGGGTGCCACAGGCGCAACTGGCGCGACCGGCGCTACGGGTGCGACCGGTGCTACCGGTGCGACGGGAGCGACGGAGCCACAGGTGCGACCGGCGCGACTGGCGATACGGGTGCGACCGGGAGCACCGGGGCTACCGGTGCAACGGGCGCCACAGGAGCAACGGGCGCGACCGGCGCTACGGGTGCGACCGGGGCGACGGGTGCGACCGGGCGACCGGCGCCACTGGCGCGACAGGCGCCACCGGCGATACGGGTGCGACCGGAGCGACCGGCGCTACCGGTGCAACCGGCGCCACAGGAGCAACTGGCGCGACCGGCGCTACGGGTGCGACAGGAGCAACCGGTGCGACCGGTGCAACGGGCGCAACTGGAGCCACGGGCGCGACCGGAGCGACAGGCGCGACGGGAGCCACGGGTGCGACCGGCGCTACCGGCGCAACTGGTGCGACAGGCGCGACCGGCGCGACAGGTGCGACGGGTGCGACCGGAGCGACGGGCGCTACCGGCGCAACTGGTGCCACGGGCGCGACCGGCGATACGGGTGCGACGGGAGCACCGGGGCTACCGGTGCAACGGGCGCCACAGGAGCAACTGGCGCGACCGGCGCAACGGGTGCGACGGGTGCGACCGGGGCTACCGGTGCAACGGGCGCCACAGGAGCAACCGGCGCGACCGGCGATACGGGTGCGACGGGCGCGACCGGGGCTACCGGTGCCACGGGCGCAACCGGCGCGACCGGCGATACGGGTGCGACCGGGAGCACCGGGGCTACCGGTGCAACGGGCGCCACAGGAGCAACTGGCGCGACCGGCGCTACGGGTGCGACCGGTGCCACGGGTGCGACTGGCGCCACCGGCGCTACTGGCGCGACTGGCGCCACCGGGCGACCGGTGCAACGGGTGCGACCGGCAGCGACGGGCGCCACAGGCGCTACCGGTGCGACGGGCGCAACTGGCGCGACCGGCGCTACGGGTGCGACCGGAGCTACCGGAGCAACTGGTGCGACGGGCGCTACAGGCGCAACTGGTGCGACCGGCGCTACCGGGCGACAGGTGCAACGGGCGCGACCGGAGCTACGGGTGCGACCGGCGCCACGGGTGCGACTGGCGCCACGGGCGCGACTGGAGCGACAGGTGCGACGGGTGCAACGGGCGCCACGGGCGCGACGGGCCACCGGAGCGACAGGCGCGACCGGGGCCACGGGTGCGACTGGCGCCACCGGTGCAACTGGAGCGACGGGCGCAACCGGGGCGGCGGGCGCCACGGGCGATACGGGTGCGACAGGCGCCACGGGCTCAACGGGAGCCAGCGGAGCAACCGGCGCGACCGGCGCAACGGGTCCAACTGGAGGCACGGGCTCGACTGGTGCAATGGGATCTACTGGTCCGACTGGTGCCACCGGCAGGACTGGCGCCACCGGCGGGACCGGTGCCACGGGTGCATTGGGTGCCACCGGAGCCACGGGCGCTCGCGGACCAACGGGTGCCACCGGTCACAGAGGACCGGCCGGTGCTAGTGGCGCGACCGGCGCCGGCTCCAGAATCATCGGCCAAGGAGGCCCACCGGAGCGTGGCGGATTCGCTGGGGGCGGCGCTGGCGGTGGTAAGGGCTTTGGGGGCGCTGCTGCGGCGCCCACAAGTACCGGAACCGCGATCGATAGGTGGGCCTCGCCGAATCAGGGCCCCAGGGGAGATCGTCCCGTTCAGGTCTTGGACGCGACATCCGAGCGCGAGCGTTGGTCGGACGCTTCCGTCGGAGGCGTGCCTTCGTTGACGATCCCGCTCGACCACACGTCGCTGTTGGGATCGCTGGATCTCGCCTTCCACTTCGTATACCAGTCCAACTTCACATATGGGAGCGGGCAGACTTCGGGCAGCCATACGCCCGCGTCCGGCGACCCGGTCAGTGGTTTGCAGTGGCTGATCCAGGGCGGCACTCACAGCAGCGTCCCCTTCAGCCTGGCTCGGGGAGACCAGCTCGATCTCAGCCAGATCCTCCACGGCGCACCGGTGGCACAGGACCTGACCAATATCAGGCAGTTCGTGAAGGTGCTGGGCCATGGCCCGAACGACCCATCCTTCGGCCATGGCACGCAGACGGTAATTCAGATCTCCGGTCCGTCAGACCAAGCGATCGTCCATCTGCAGGGCAGCGGCAAGCTCGACCTCCAGGATCTGGTGAAGCACGACGGCCTGATACCGCCCTCGAGCTAGCCAGCAAAGAGCGGTTCGCCGGAAATGTCTGCTTGTGGCCACTTCTCGCACGGGCCGTTGCCTGCATCGAGTCCGCTTTCGGAGCTAACGCGGCCATTCCCTCGCGAGATATAGCGGCTTCCGTGAGCCGCTCCCGCAACTCAGAGCGCGCCATTCTACTCTGTTGCGTGCTTCCGCTGCGCTTCCACGAGGGCATGGCCAGAGAAAAATGGCCCGCCGGAGAGGCGGGCCAATCTATTGATCTAGTTGTCTTTTGTAGTGGTTGCAGGGGTAGGATTTGAACCTACGACCTTCAGGTTATGAGCCTTAGCGCCAAGGCGATACGAACTTGGCTCCTCGCTAAGCCAGCCTGACCGCAAAACCTTTTGCGAATTATCTTGACCAAGTAATTCCAAATTCTGTTACCCCCAGCGTTACCCCAGCACAATTTGTCGTAGAATCAATTATAAATTTTTCCCGCTAACATATTGAATTAATTGGCGCGCCCGGCAGGACTTGAACCTGCGACCTGCCGCTTAGAAGGCGGCTGCTCTATCCGCTGAGCTACGGGCGCCCGTCTCGAACGATCCGGCGAGCCGCCATGGCGTCTAATGCGTCCAGCGACCGATCCGGTCGTAGCGGAAATTGTCGGCATAGCTCTTGGGCCGGAATTTCAATCGATGCGGCTCTTCCACCAGATAGGCCAAGCCGTGCTTCTCGGCGAAGGCCACCGCCTCCTCCTTGGTGTCGAAGGTCAGCTGGACCTGAGCCCGGGTATCGGTGGAGCTCGTCCAACCCATGAGCGGATCGGCCACCCGCGGCGCGTCCGGGGGGAACTCCATGACCCATTTCAGGGTGCCGGCCATGCCCGACTGCATCGCCGTCTTCGCCGGCTGGTAAATTCTGATCTGCATCGCGCCCTATCTCGACCTCAGACAAAAGAGCTCATGGGCTGGTCGGGGTGACTGGATTCGAACCAGCGACATCCTGCTCCCAAAGCAGGCACTCTACCAGACTGAGCTACACCCCGGGATAGCAATTCCAATGACTTAGATGGCTAATCTCTGCTGCCACTCAAGATCAGCAGCCAGAATTCCGACCTCGGCGCGCAGTCATAGCACCCCTCGCCGGGCCGTTCCAGGGCCGGGACGGTTTTGGATGTCCTCAGGCCCCGTAATCCAGCTTCGGATACCAATCCTCGCCCCGCCCTTCCGGCGTCGAGTCCAGAACCATCCACAACGGGGCCGGATCGGGGGCGCCTCGGGGGTCCTGTCCGGGGTCGGCGGTAGAGCCGGTCATCTCACCGGACCAGAAGTGGCGGATGGTGCCGTCGCGGCGGGTGAAGACGTTGAAGGCGGGAATCTCCGAGCCGTCGGGCAGCAGCCCGAAATAGTCGCGGGAATAGGCGTCGTTGAGGTCGCTGTAGAGGCGAAGATTCCTCCAGCCGCGCTCGCGCTTCCATGCGATCAGGCGCTCGATGGGGGAACGGGCGACCACGACGAGGGAGATACGCTGGCCGATGTCGGCGGCGTTGCCCTCCCAGGCGCCCAGCAGGTTGGTGCACATCGGGCATGGGCGCTCGCGCTCAGGCCCGAACATGTAGCTGTAGACGGCCAGCGTCTGCTTGTCGCCGAACAGCCCGGCGAAATCGGTGGGGCCGTCCTCGCCCTGGAAGCGATAGTCGCCGATCACCTTGCCACCCCGAGGCAAAGCGCGACGCTGGGCCGCCACGCGCTCGATGTGGCGGCGCAATTCGATTTCCTCCGCCAAGAGCGCCGTGCGGGCCGCGCGATAGCCGGCGCTTTCATTGGGGATTCGGACGGGATTCTCGCGCGCCAGTTGGGCCGCCGGAGTCAGGATTTCGCTCTTGGCATCCATCGGACGATCCTCCGCTATAGGCAAAGAACTGCCCGGAGCGGTGACGGGTTCCAGCGAGGATCGGCCGGGAGGCGAGACTTGGGGCCCCGGGGAGCGCCGGAGCGCCCCCCAAGGACCTGCGTTGCTGAACCGCTAGAAGTTGATCGCGGTGCCCAGATCGAACTCCCAGGAGTGGACTTGATTGGCATTGACACCGACCGCAAGCGGCACCGGCACGGATTCACCGAAGGACGACAGCATGCCGTAATCGGCGGCCGTATAGGCGACCTGGCCTTCCACGGAAATTCCCGGCCCGAGCGCGTAGGCGGTGTTGAGCGAGACGCCCCACAGCAGCTCATTCTGGGCGTTGACGGTGGGAATGCCGGTGATCACGGCGCCGCTCTGCTGGTAGCTGCCATATTCGCCCTGGAGACCGAAGGACCAGGCGTCGATGGTGTAGCTGGTGCCGGCGCTCACCACCCAGCCGTCGTCATTCGACGAAGCCGTGGTGGAGGCGTAGCCGGCATGTTGGTAGTTCACGTAATAGGCACCCGACGCACCGATCGCGAAGTGACCGATGCCGATCTGCAAGCCCGCCTGATACCAGGACGGCTTGTTGTTGGTGTTGCCGCCAGCCGGGGTGTACTGGGTGAAGGACCACTCGCCGCCGCCGCCGGCCGTCAGGTTCCAGCCGCCGAAGTCGTGGGTGTAGTCGACGCCGACCGACAGAACGTTGTTGCCGGCATTGCCCGGCCCAGGCGCCGTGACGTCGGTGCCGTAGGAGAGACCGCCACCGGCCCGGCGCGAACCACCCGTCGGCGTGAAGGAGACGCCGAAGGTGAGACCGCCGAAGGACGGCGAGAAGTACATGATCTTGTTGCCCTTGCCCTCAATACCGTAGCAGGTACCGATCGAGCCCATGGGCGCCACGCCGAAGGTGGAGAAATAACCACCCGGCGAGTTGGAGACATTGACGAGACCCGTCGGTCGGGTTGCGGCGCTGCGCATAACCGACGTCGCTGAACGACTCGTTCGGGCTGTTGACGCCGAAGTTCGACGTCACGTTGCCGGGATCGACGACGCAGTCGGTGACCAGGGCCGAGTTCGCCTCACCGACACGGACCAGACCGAACTTGCCGCTGAAATCGGCATAAGCGCGGTTGACCTGGGTGGTGCTGCCGGACTTGGCGACGTTTTCACCGTTCAAGCCGACCAACACGCCAACGGTGATGCCGTTGTCGAGGGTCGTCTGGCCGGTGAAGTTGATGCGGATTTCCTGCCGCATCGACACGGCCTGGCGATCGAAATTGCCGAGACCGAAGGTGGTGCCGGCCGGGCCGATGAAATTGCTGGTCGGGGCATTGCCGAAGCTTCCGCCGATCGCATTGCGGTAGAAGCCTGTGATACCGAGCTTCAAACCGCTCGCCGCCGAGGCCTCGTCCGCCGCCAGACCGCCCGCGATCACTCCGACGGCGACAAGGGCCGTCGTCCCATACAGATTCGTCCTCATTGTGAATATTCCCCCGTTGTCGCCGACCATCCCCTAGGCTGCAGTCGGCTGGCGTGCAGATTTTCCCCAAATTTCATCTGGGCCATGCTCAGTGTCACAGCAGCCGAAAAAAAGCTCAATCGGTAATTGCGCCGGCATCGCAAAATAAATCGACGCTGTGGATTTCGCGAAATCGTCATCTTCCGGCGATCAATTCGGGCGATTGAAGCCATGTCAGGCAGGCTCCGATCGGTACTTCGGTCGCACGCCTCGCCGGCGCTCGGGGCTGCAATGTCTTCGCCATGAGATCCGGGCGAAGCGATCGAGCTGCGCAGGATGCGCTTGGCGGCGACCGCCCCGGAAGAATTAGCTGGACATTCGCGGCCCCGGCCTATCTGTGGTATTAATGAATTGTATAGATCAGTGGGCTCGCCATGTTCTCAGTCCTTCGTCGCCGTCGTCGCGCAGCTGAGATCTCGGTGGGCGCGCGCTATTGCCGGCGCGATACCCCGAATCTCATCTGGGAGGTCTATTCGCTGTTCACCGGCACCGACGGCATGTCCTATGCCGGAATCTTCTTCGTCTCGGATCCGACCCGGCGCAAGACCGTCTCGCGATCCGTCCTGGAGCATGACGGGCAATACGCCCGGATAACCGAGGATTAGCTGACAGTGGCACCACGAACGTTGAGCCTGGATGGCAGGCTCTATGACTATGTCTTGTCTCATTCGGTCCGCGAGCCGGCGATCCTGAAAGAGCTCCGGGCGGAGACCGCCAAGCTTCCCATGGCGATGATGCAGATCGGCCCCGAGCAGGGGCAGTTCATGGGCCTCCTGGTGGAGCTGACCGGCGCCAAGCGCGCCATCGAGGTCGGGACCTTCACCGGCTACAGCTCGCTCTCGGTCGCCCTCGCCATGCCGGCGGACGGGCGCCTCATCGCCTGCGACGTCAGCGAGGAATACACCAACATCGCCAAGCGCTTCTGGGCCAAGGCCGGGGTCGCCGGCAAGATCGAGCTGAAGCTGGGGCCGGCCGTAGCGACCCTCGACGGGCTGCTGGCCGCGGGCGGCGCCGGCAGCTTCGATTTCGCCTTCATCGATGCCGATAAGCCGAACTACCTGCAATATTATGAGCGCTGCCTGAAGCTGCTGCGCCAGGGCGGCCTGCTGGCCATCGACAACGTGCTCTGGGGCGGCGATGTCGCCGATCCCGAGAAGAACGATGCGGATACGACGGCGATCCGGGCCCTCAATGACAAGGTGGCGGCCGATGAGCGGGTGAGCCTCAGCCTGCTGCCGTTGGGCGACGGCCTGACCCTCGCCCGGAAGCGCTGACGGCTCTTAGCCTCCGGTCCCCAGCGACGGGCTGTGGACCATATCGCCGGCGTGGATGCCCAGCCGCTCCGCCGCCCCGCCGTTGATCTCCAGCACGGCCCTGACCGGATCGCCGGAGGGGATGGGGTTTGTGGACAGCGGGATCGTGCGCTCGACGATCCGGCGGATATGCCCGTCGGCGCCGATGAACAGCATGTCCAGGGGGATCAGCGTGTTCTTCATCCAGAAGGCGACCGACTGCTCGCTGGGATAGACGAACAGCATGCCTGCATCCGCCGGAAGATTTTGGCGGTACATGAGGCCGAGCTCCATCTGCGCCGGCGTGGTGGCGAGCTCGACCTTGAAGCTTTGCAGCCCCTGGGCGCTATCGATGGTGAGGGTGCTGGTCTCGGCGGCTTGTGCCAGGCCGACCAGGGCGAAGAGGCTCAGAAGAATCCAGCGCAACATGGCGCAGAGCCTAGCCTCCCCGACCGCGCCGGTAAACCGAACCTTCGTCCATCTTTTGGGACGAGCGAGGTTGACAAGTGCCGCCGGGACGAAAAGGCTGCGCCGTCCATCTTCGGGGAAAGCCGCGGGAAATGAGCGCTGCACCGGCCGCCGTCTTCGGCCTCGATCCCTTCTGGCTGTCCCTGGCCCTCCTGCTGGCGACCTACGCCGTCCTGACCTTGGATCGGCTCAATCGCGCGATCGTCGCTTTGGTCGGCGCCGCGCTGATGCTGCTGACCGGGATATTGGACCAGGACGCAGCCGTTGCCGGGCAGGACTTCAATACCTTGGCTCTGCTGATCGGCATGATGCTGCTGGTCGCCATCGCTCGTCCCTCCGGCATGTTCCAATATCTGGCGTTCTGGTCGGCCAAGGCGGCGCGCGGGCATCCGGGATATCTGCTGGCCTTGCTGACGCTGGTCACCGCCGTGCTGTCCGCCGCATTGGACAATGTGACGACCGTACTGCTGATCGCGCCGGTCACCCTCGTCATCACCAATGAGCTGAAGCTGCCGGCCTTCCCTTTCCTCTTCAGCGAGGTGCTGGGCTCCAATATCGGCGGGACGGCGACCCTGATCGGCGATCCGCCGAACATCCTGATCGGCTCGGCAACCGGCCTCTCCTTCAATGCCTTCATCATCCATCTGACCCCGGTCGTCCTCGTCGTGCTCGCCGTCCAGATGGCCACCGGCCATCTTCTCTGGGGGCGGCGCCTCCGGATCGAGCCGGAGGCCCGAGCCCGCGTGCTGGCCTTCCGTCCCGCCGATGCCATTACCGACAGGCCGCTTCTGTGCAAGAGCCTGGCCGTGCTGGCCCTGGTGCTCCTCGGCTTCGCCTTCGGCGAGAAGCTGGGGCTGAAGCCCGGCGCCACGGCCATTATCGGTGCCGCCCTGCTGCTGATGCTCGACAATTGGCGCCTTCAGCCCTCGGAGCAGTCGCGCCGGGTGCATGCCAGCTTCGCCGAGGTGGAATGGATCACGATCTTCTTCTTCGTCGGCCTGTTCGTCATCGTGGCGGGCGTGGCCCGGGCCGGGGTGCTCGAGTGGTTCGCGGGCGTCATCTTGCGGACGACGGGAAGCAACCTCACGGCCGCCACCCTGCTCGTCCTCTGGGCCTCGGCCTTTCTCTCGGCCCTCATCGACAACATCCCCTTTGTCGCCACCATGATCCCCGTCATCAAGGGCATGGCGCCCAGCCTGGGCGGCGAGGAGGCCTTGCGCCCCGTCTGGTGGGCGCTTTCGCTCGGCGCCTGCCTCGGGGGCAATGGCACGCTGATCGGGGCCAGCGCCAATCTGACGGTGGCGGGCATCGCCGAGCGCAACGGCATCGCTTTCGGCTTCCTCACCTTCTTGAAATTCGCCTTTCCCATGATGATCCTCAGCATCCTGATCGCCATGGCCTACCTGCTGCTGCGCTATCTCATCTAACGGCCGGGCGCTGCTTTCCCCCGATCGGCAATCGGGTGATACTGCGCGCCTCGCAAGACCCGTCTTCCGGACGAAAGGACCCGACCCATGGACATGACAGGCGAATTCCACATCCCTGCCCCGCGCGACACGGTGTGGAAGGCGCTCAATGATCCGGACATCCTGAAGCGCTCGATCGCCGGCTGCGAGGAGCTGGAAAAGACCTCCGACACCGAATTCACCGCCAAGGTGACGGCCAAGGTCGGGCCGGTGAAGGCGCGCTTCACCGGCAAGGTGACGCTGAGCGACCTCGACCCGCCCAACGGCTACAAGATCACCGGCGAGGGCCAGGGGGGTGCCGCCGGCTTTGCCAAGGGAAGTGCCGAGGTGCATCTCGAGCCCGAGGGCGACGGAACGCTGCTGAAGTATGTCGTCCATGCCGCGATCGGCGGCAAGCTGGCCCAGATCGGCGCCCGGCTGATCGACGGCGCCGCCAACAAGATGGCCGGAGAGTTCTTCTCCAGCTTCGCCAGCAATGTCGTCGGCTCCCTCCCGGCCGGCGCCCCGGCGTCGGGGGAAGCGGGGACGGCGGCGCCGGCCGACGCCACGCCCGCCGCAAGCCCGGCGCCAAGCCGGCCCGTGACGGCCGACGCTGTCGCGCCCTCCCGGGGCCTTCGGCCTTGGGTCTGGGTTGGCGGACTCATTGTCATCGCCATCGTTTTGCTGCTCTACTTCGGCCGATAGGCGCGCGCGACAAGAGCTTCGGTGCTTTCTACAGGATCGCGGTTGAAACGGCCGCCGCCGAACGCTAGCCTTTTGAGATCACGCTTAGGAAATGGGGCCCGTCTGCGGCGCCCCAAGCAGAGGGGAGGATCGGAATGCCTGCTGTATCCATGACGGTGAACGGCAAGGCCGCCACCGGTACTGTCGAGGGCCGAACGCTGCTGGTGCAGTTTCTGCGCGAGCAGCTCGGCCTCACCGGCACCCATGTCGGCTGCGACACCAGCCAATGCGGCGCCTGCGTCGTCCATGTCGACGGCAAGTCGGTCAAATCCTGCACCCTGCTGGCGGTTCAGGCCAATGGCGCCAAGGTGACCACCATCGAAGGGTTGGCCGGCAATGGCGAGCTGCATCCGATGCAGGCCGCCTTCCGCGAGCATCACGGGCTGCAATGCGGCTTCTGCACCCCGGGCATGGTCATGAGCGCCGTGGATCTCGCCAGCCGTAACGGCGATCCCAGCGAGCAGGATGTGCGCGAGTGGCTGGAAGGCAATATCTGCCGCTGTACCGGCTATCACAACATCGTCAAGGCCGTGCAGGCCGGCGCACGCGCGATGAGGAGCTGACCGATGGCTGACCAAGGGATCGGCGCTTCCGTCCAGCGCAAAGAAGATTTCCGCTTCCTCACGGGCCGCGGAACCTATACCGACGATATCAACCGGCATGGCCAGACCCACGCCTATATCCTGCGTTCGCCCTCATGCCTCGGCGAAGATCAAATCCGTCGACACCGCCAAGGCCAAGCAGGCCCCGGGTGTCGTTGCCATCCTCACCGGCGCCGATTACGCGGCCGACGGCAAAGGCGGGCTCCCCTGCGGCTGGCAGATCCACAGCAAGGACGGCTCGCCCATGGTCGAGCCCCCTCACCCGCCGCTGGTGGCCGATTTCGTGCGCCATATCGGCGATCATGTCGCCATGGTCATCGCCGAGACCCGGGCCCAGGCCCGCGATGCCGCCGAGCTGATCGCGGTCGATTATGAGGAGCTGAAGCCCGCGGTCGATACGGCCGATGCGCTGAAGCCCGACGCCCCCCAGGTCTGGCCCCAGGCCAAGGGCAATCTCTGCTACGACTGGCATCTCGGCGACAAGGGTCCCGTGGACGCCGCCTTCGCCAAGGCCGCGCATGTCACCAAGATCGACCTGGTCAACCAGCGTCTCGTCGCCAATGCCATGGAGCCGCGCGCCGCGGTCGCCGAATTCGACCGCGCGACCGGGGAGTACACGCTCTACACCACGACCCAGAACCCCCATGTCATCCGGCTTCTGATGGGCGCCTTCGTGCTGCAGATCCCGGAGAGCAAGCTGCGCATCGTGGCGCCCGACGTGGGCGGCGGCTTCGGCTCCAAGATCTTCCATTATGCCGAAGAGGCGCTCCTCACCTGGGCCGCCGGCAAGATCGGCCGGCCCATCAAATGGACCGCCGATCGCAGCGAATCCTTCATGTCGGATGCGCAAGGCCGCGACCATGTCAGCCATGCCGAGCTGGCCATGGACAAGGACGGCAAGTTCCTGGCGCTCAAGGTCAGCACCATCGCCAATATGGGTGCCTATCTCTCGACCTTCGCGCCCTGTGTGCCAACCTATCTCTACGGCACGCTGCTGGCGGGGGTCTATGCCACGCCGGCGATCTATGTCGAGGTCAAGGCGGTCTTCACCAATACCGTTGCCGTCGATGCCTATCGCGGCGCCGGACGGCCGGAAGCCACCTTCCTGCTGGAGCGGCTGGTCGACAAGGCGGCCCGCGAGATGAAGATGGACCGGCTCGACATCCGCCGGAAGAACTTCATCCCGGCCAATGCCTTCCCCTATCAGACCCCCGTCGCTCTGCAATACGACAGCGGCGATTATCAGAGCACGCTGGCGATCGCCGAGAAGAAGGCCGATGTGGCCGGCTTCGAGAAGCGCCGGGCCGAGGCGAAGAGCCGCGGCATGCTGCGGGGCATCGGTTTCTCGACCTATCTCGAGGCCTGCGGCATCGCCCCCTCGGCGGTGGTGGGATCGCTCGGCGCCCGGGCGGGGCTCTATGAATCCGCCAGCGTCCGTGTCCACCCCACCGGCTCGGTGACGATGTTCACCGGCACCCATAGCCATGGCCAGGGGCATGAGACGACCTTCGCCCAGATCGTCTCCTCGACCCTGGGCATGCCGATCGAGAGCATCGAGGTGGTCCACGGCGATACCAACAAGATCCCCTTCGGCATGGGGACCTATGGCTCGCGCTCGCTGGCCGTCGGCGGCTCGGCCCTCGTCAAGGCCCTGGACAAGATCACCACCAAGGCCAAGCGCATCGCCGCCCATCTGATGGAGGCGAATGTCGCCGACGTCGAGTTCAAGGATGGGGTCTTCACCGTCGCGGGCACGGACAAGTCCATCCCCTTCGGGCAGGTGGCGCTGACCGCCTATGTCCCGCACAACTATCCGATCACGGAGCTCGAGCCCGGCCTCGAGGAGACGGCCTTCTACGACCCGCTCAACTTCACCTATCCCGGCGGCTGCCATATCTGCGAGCTGGAGATCGATCCGGAAACCGGCGTCACCAAGCTCATCAACTTCACGGCAGTGGACGATATCGGCCGGGTCATCAATCCCATGATCGTCGAGGGCCAGGTCCATGGCGGGCTGGCCCAGGGCATCGGCCAGGCGCTGCTCGAGAGCGCTGTCTATGACAACGCCACGGGCCAGCTCCTCTCCGGCTCCTATATGGACTACTGCATGCCGCGGGCCGACGACCTCTGCTCCTTCCATGTCGAGACCCACAACACGATGTGCACCCATAACCCGCTGGGCTCGAAGGGCGTGGGGGAAGTCGGTGCCATCGGCTCGACCCCCGCCGTCATCAACGCCGTGCTCGATGCCTTGCTGCCGCTGGGCGTCCAGGACATCACCATGCCGGCCACGCCCCATAAGGTCTGGCAGGCGATCCAGTCCGCCACGCCTGCCAAAGCGGCCGAATAAGGGAGGATGCGATGTACGATTTCACTTATCACCGCCCGGCCAGCCTGGCCGACGCCGTCAAGGCGCTGGCCGGATCCTCGGACAGCAAGCTGATCGCAGGCGGCATGACCCTGGTGCCGACCCTGAAGCAGCGCCTGGCCAATCCGGCCGACCTGATCGACCTCGCGGCCATCGCCGAGCTCAAAGGCATCAAGGTCGACGGCACGGGTGTGACCATCGGCGCGATGACGACCCATGGCGAGGTCGCCCATTCCGCCGAGGTGCAGAAGGCGATTCCCGCCTTGGCCGTGCTGGCGGAGCTGATCGGCGACCCTCAGGTCCGCAACCGCGGCACCATCGGGGGATCGATCTGCAACAACGATCCGGCTGCCGATTATCCGGCCGCCCTGGTGGGCCTCGATGCGACGGTTCAGACCAACAAGCGCAAGATCAAGGCCGATGATTTCTTCAAAGGCATGTTCGAGACGGCGCTGGAGGACGGCGAGATCGTCACCGCCGTCAGCTTCCCGAAGCCGGAGAAGGCGGGCTACGCCAAATTCCCCAACCCGGCCTCGCGCTACGCCATGGTGGGGGTGATGGTGGCCAAGACCGGCGGCGGCGTGCGGGTCGCGGTGACAGGCGCCGGGCCGGTGGTGTTCCGGCACAAGGAGATGGAAAAGGCCCTGGCGGGAAATTTCTCCGCCGCTGCGCTCAAGGGCGTGACCACGGACCCCAAGGGGCTCAACAGCGACATGCATGGCAATGCCGCCTATCGCGCCCATCTCGTGGGCGTGATGGCCGGCCGCGCTGTTGCCGCCGCGAAGTAGCTGCCTCTATCTTAGGGGCGGGGATCGGCGTCGCCGGTCCCCGCCCCTTCTCTTTTGAGGCCCCAGCTTCATGCCGAAGTTCACGTCCAATCTTTCTTTCATGTTCCCGGAGGTGGCGTTCCTCGAGCGCTTCCAGGCGGCCGCGGACGCGGGCTTCACCGCGGTCGAGTTCGCCTTCGCCTATGAGCATCCGCGCCGAGCAGGTGGCGGCGGCGGCGAAGAGCGCCGGGGTGGAGGTGGTGCTGATGAACCTGCCGCCGGGCGATTGGAATGCCGGCGAGCGCGGCCTGGGTGCGCTGGCAGGACGCCGGGATGATTTCCGCGCCGCCCTCGCCACGGCCATCCGCTATGCCGAGGCCAATGGCTGCCGCCAGCTCCATGCCATGGCCGGCGTCGGCCCCACCGCGAAGGAGGATGTCTTCGCCGAGAATCTGGCCTGGGCGGCGGAGCGGCTGACACCGCTCGGCATCGCGCTTCTCATCGAGCCGATCAATGTGATCGACATGCCCGGCTATTTCCTGACCCTGCCGGACCAGGCGCATCGGATCATCGAGCGAGTCGCCCACCCGAATCTCCATTTGCAGCTCGACCTCTATCACTGCCAGATCATGCGCGGCGATCTGGCGCGGCAGATCGAGACCCATCTGCCCCTCGTCCGGCATATCCAGATCGCCGGCAATCCCGGCCGGCACGAACCTGATGTCGGTGAGATCAACTACCCCTATCTATTTGATTTGATAGATAACCTTGGCTATCGCGGCTGGGTCGGCTGCGAGTACAAGCCGTTGGGCGCGACGCCGCCGGCCTCGGCTGGGCCCGCTCCTATCTGCGGCCGAAAGCGGGTTCCTCCGCTTAACCCTCCCTTGACGACTGCCCGGAACCAAACTAGAACATGTGTCGAAGTTTGGGTTTTGTTCCATTCCTGGTGGGTGCCCTTCGGACCACCGGGCGGGATAAAGGGAGACCGAGACGATGCTGACCAAGAAGCAACATGAGCTGCTGCTCTTCATCAACAAGCGCCTGGGCGAGACCGGGATCTGTCCCTCCTTCGACGAGATGAAGGAATCCCTCGGTCTCAAATCGAAATCCGGCGTGCATCGTCTGATCACCGGTCTCGAGGAGCGCGGCTTCATCCGTCGCCTCGCCCATCGCGCCCGCGCCCTCGAGGTCGCGCGCTTGCCCGAGAACATGGCCCCGAACCCCGCGCAGGCGGCTGCGAAAGAGGCAGCGTCGCGTCCCGGCTTCGCACCGACGGTGATCCGCGGCGATTTCGGCGGCGCGCTGCCGGGCGCCTCCGTGGCCGAGCCGGCGGAAACCCTCCAGCTTCCGCTCTATGGCCGGATCGCAGCCGGCACGCCCATCGAGGCGCTGCGCGACAACAGCCAGAGCGTCGATGTTCCGGCGAGCCTGCTGAGCCGCGGCGAGCACTACGCCCTCGAAGTGGACGGCGATTCGATGATCAACGCGGGCATCCTCGATGGCGACACCGTGGTCATCGAGCGCTGCGAGGTTGCCGAGAACGGCACCATCGTCGTCGCCTTGATCGACAATGCCGAGGTGACGTTGAAGCGTCTGCGCCGCAAAGGCGATTCGATCGCCCTCGAGCCGGCCAACCCCGCCTATGAGACGCGCATCTTCGGCCCCGATCGGGTCAAGCTGCAGGGCCGCCTCGCGGGGCTGATACGCCGCTACTGACGCGGGCCTATTGATCGGTCTCCGGCGAAGCCTCCTCGCTCGCCGGCGTCCACGGCCGGTCGCCCTGCCCGTCATGGACGGAAAGCAGGCGGATGCCGCCGGGCTCCAGCCAGACCGCATAAGCGCCGTCGCGCGCCAGGCTTGCCGGGTCGATCATCGGCGCCCGGCAGGCGCCTGGTGCTGGCAGCAGCGAGACGACGAAATCGGAGGCCGCGCAGGCCTCGGCAAAGCCGGCGGGGGTCTTCACGATGGCGACCTCCCGGCCATCGACGCGATAGCGGCAATCCGCATCGGCGCAGTCGAGCCTTGAATCATCCTTGGCGATGGCGGCCCAGGTCAGGGATTTGTCCTGGCCGGCGCGGCGCAGCCATTCCTGGCCGGCGAAGCGATCGGTCCGCCGCGAGGAGAGCCGCAGCGATCCATCCGCCTCGGTGACCGCCACCAGCCTGCCATCCTCGGCGATCAGCAGATCCGGCGGCCGCGTGAAGAGGACCGCCGCAAATCCCGCGGCAATAGCGGCGAGGCCCGCGAAGCGCCAGCGCCGCCGCCACAGGCAGAGCCAAAGCCCGCCCAGGCTCACCAGAGCGATGCCCAAGGGCGGCATGGCGCGCACCACCGAGACGGCGCCGGGCCAGCCGGCGACGGTCCGTGCCGCCCACAATATGGCTTCGATGCCCCAGCCCGCCGGAATCAGGGCCAGGCTTTCCAGGCCGAAGGGCATCAGCAGCAGCGACAGGATGAGAAAGGGCATCACCCAGAAGCCGGTGATGGGGATCGCCAGCATATTGGCGACGACCCCATAGCCCGTGAATCGATTGAAGTGATAGATGCCGAAGGCCGCGGTGGCGAGGGTGGCGATCAGGCTCGTCAGGACCATGTCCCGTGTCCCGATGAGGCCGCGCCGCCAGGGAGATGATTGCGGCCGCCGGCCCGGGGCGATCTCCTCCCACATCGCGATGAGGGCGATGATGGCGGCGAAGGAGAGCTGAAAGCTGGGCCCGATCAGGCTGTCCGGCCAGAGCAGCAGCACGACGGCCGCCGCCCAGGCGACGAGGCGCATGGAGATCGGCTGGCGGTCACAGATAATGGCGAAGAGCGCGACGCCCGCCATCAGGCAGGCGCGCACCACCGGCACGCTGGCGCCGGAGAGCAGCGTGTAGAAGACGGCGCCGGCCAGCGCCAGGCCGGCGGCCCATTTCTTGATGGGGTAGCGAAGCGCGATAGGCGGCATCAGCGCCAGCATCGCGCGGGAGAGGAAGAAGAGGATGCCGGCCACGAGGCCGACATGGAGGCCGGAGACCGAGAGCAGATGGGCGAGGCCGGAATCCCGCATGGCCTGAAGCACATCCTTGGGCACCGCCGATTGGCTTCCCGTGACGAAGGCGACGGCGACGCCGGCGATATCGCGATCGGGAATCGCGGCGAGGATCCGGCCCTCGATCAGCGCCCGGAGTTCGGCGAAGCTCTGCCAGACCGACCGGAGCAGCGCGCCCTCCCCGCCGGCGGCCGGCGTCACCCCGACGCGGCCATAGCCGACGCCGACGGCGCCGACGCGGTCGAAGAACAGATCGCGGCGAAAATCATAGGAGCCCGGCGCCACGGGCCGCGAGGGCGCGGCCAGCGTCGCCCTCATGCGGACGCGGTCGCCGGGAACGAGGAGCGGATAGTCGAGGGCGAGCTTGAGCCGGATCTGGGCGGGCGGCGCAGCGACCCCCTCGATGGTGACCTCGTCCAGGCGAAGGCGCCGGCCCGTGGGAAGGAATTCCACCTCCCGCACTCGCCCCCGCACCTCCACCCCCTTGAGCCTCTCGGCCAGCATGGGGGCCTCGACGGTGGCCGTGCGCAGCTCCGCCGCGGCAAAGCCCAGCACCGCCACGAAAAAGCCGAGACAGAGGAGGCGAAGGGCGGGCCGGCGCCAGAGCAGAACGAGAAGCAGCGCGGCCGCGGCCAGGGCCGCGAGGCCCAGCCAGAGCGGCGGCTCGACGGAGAGGTCGAAATAGAGGGCCACCCCGGCCCCCATCGCCACCGGCAACCAGAGGACCCAGCGATCCCGCTCGCCGGCCAGATTGTCGGCGAGGATGGCGATCCCCCGCCGAAGAAGCTCGCCCAGCCGCTGCATGTCCCCGGCACCAGCCTCCCTCAGCCCGAGTATTCCATTCCTCGCGTATTCTCGTCCAAAGATTGTGGGGGTTCGCTGCCGGCCCCGCGGCGACATTGTCGCCCCTCTGGGCCCTATGCTAGACATCGCCCCTTCACCGGCATCTCAGCAGCACAATGACCGTCGTCACCCGCTTCGCCCCCTCGCCCACGGGATATCTGCATATCGGCGGCGCCCGGACCGCGCTCTTCAACTGGCTCTATTCGCGCCATCACGGCGGCCGGTTTCTGTTGCGCATCGAGGACACCGATCGCCAGCGCTCGACCCAGGCGGCCATCGACGCCATCATCGACGGGCTCTCCTGGCTGGGGCTCGAGTGGGACGGCGAGGTGGTGCATCAGTTCGCCCGCGCGCCGCGTCACGCCGAGGTCGCGCGCCAGCTCCTGGCCGAGGGGAAGGCCTACTACTGCTATTCCACTCCGGCCGAGCTCGAGGCGATGCGCGAGGCCGCGCGTGCCGCGGGCAAGCCCGTGCGCTATGACGGGCGCTGGCGCGACCGCGATCCCGCCGAGGCACCGAAGGATGTGGCGCCGGTCATCCGCCTGAAGATGCCCCAGAGCGGCGAGACGGTCGTCACCGACGAGGTGCAGGGCGAGGTCAGGGTCGGCAATGAGCAGCTCGACGACATGGTGCTGCTGCGCGCCGACGGCACGCCGGTCTATATGCTCTCCGTCGTCGTGGACGATCACGACATGGACATCACCCATGTGATCCGCGGCGACGACCATCTGACGAACACCTTCCGCCAGGTCCAGCTCTACGATGCCATGGGCTGGCCGAAGCCGAGCTTCGCCCATGTCCCCATGATCCATGGCCCCGACGGCGCCAAGCTCTCGAAGCGCCATGGCGCGCTGGGCGCCGAGGCCTATCGCGAGATGGGCTATCTCCCGGAGAGCTTGCGCAACTATCTGCTGCGGCTGGGCTGGGCCCATGGCAATGACGAGATCATCTCGACCGAGGAAGCGATCGCCTGGTTCGATCTCGGCAGCATCGGCCGCTCCCCCGCCCGCTTCGATCTCGCCAAGCTGAACAATCTGAACGGCCACTACATCAGGGCGGCCGACAACGAGCGCCTCGCCTCCCTCGTGCTGCCGCGGATCGCCAAGCGGCTGGGCACGGTTCCCGACAGCGCGGCCGAGGCACGGCTCGCCGCCGGGATGGAGGGGCTGAAGGCCCGGGCCGAGACGCTCGAGCAGCTCGCCGACAACGCCCTGTTCTATGTCCGGCCGCGGCCCCTGCCCGTCGAGGAGAAGGCGGCAAAGCTTCTCACCCCTGCGGCGCGCGGCCATCTCGCGGCGCTGGGGACCCTGCTGGCCGAAGCCGACTGGACGGCGGCGGGGCTGGAAGCGGTGGTGCGAAGCTTCGCCGAGGCCGCAGGCCTGAAGCTCGGCCAGATCGCCCAGCCGCTGCGCGCCGCCCTCACCGGCTCGACCGTATCGCCCGGCGTTTTCGAGGTCATGACCGTGCTGGGAAAGGCCGAGGTTCTCCACCGTTTGGCCGACGCGGCGGCCCCGCCGGTTTCATGATCCGGGCCCTGGGTTTCCCGGCAATTCCGACGGGCCGGATAGGGCTCATGTTGAACCGTAACCTGTTCCAGCCTATCTTTATTGCAGTGCACATTTTGCACCGCACAATCGGAGGTGACGACCATGGCGAATGACGCCGCTCCACCGGCCAGGAACACGGCCAACCATGTCACCGTCAGCGATCCCACCGCGGACAAATCCTATGATCTGCCCGTCATGGACGGGACGATGGGTCCCCGCGTCATCGATGTGCGCAAGCTCTACACCGAGCATGACGTCTTCACCTACGACCCGGGCTTCACCTCCACGGCCTCCTGCGAATCCAAGATCACCTATATCGACGGCGAGAAGGGGATCCTGCTCCATCGCGGCTATCCCATCGAGGAGCTGGCGGAGAAGAGCGACTTCCTCGAGGTCTGCTATCTCCTGCTCTATGGCGAGCTGCCCAATGTGCCGCAGAAGGCGGAGTTCCGGAAGAACATCACCTATCACACGATGCTGCACGAGCAGATCCATACCTTCTACCGCGGCTTCCGGCGCGATGCGCATCCGATGGCGGTGATGGTCGGCGTGGTGGGCGCCCTCTCCGCCTTCTATCACGACAGCACCGACATCAACGATCCGCGCCAGCGCGAGGTAGCCTCCCACCGTCTGATCGCCAAGATGCCGACCATCGCGGCCATGGCCCATAAATATTCGACCGGCCAGCCCTTCATCTCGCCGCGCAACGACCTGACCTACGCCGAGAATTTCCTGCGCATGACCTTCGCCGTGCCGGCGGAGGATTACGTGGTCAATCCGGTCGTCGCCAAGGCGATGGACCGCATCTTCATCCTGCATGCCGATCACGAGCAGAACGCCTCCACCTCCACGGTGCGCATGGCCGGATCCTCCGGCGCCAATCCCTTCGCCTGCATCGCCGCCGGCATCGCCTCCCTCTGGGGGCCGGCCCATGGCGGGGCCAATGAGGCTGTGCTCAACATGCTGCGCCAGATCGGGGACAAGAAGCGCATCCCCGAGTTCATCGCCCGCGCCAAGGACAAGAACGATCACTTCCGCCTGATGGGCTTCGGCCACCGGGTCTACAAGAACTACGACCCGCGCGCCGCGGTGATGCGCAAGGCCTGCCACGAGGTGCTGGACGAGCTCAACAAGCGCGAGCTGCCGCTGCTGGAGCTGGCCCTCGAGCTCGAGCGCATCGCGCTGGAGGACGAGTATTTCGTCGAGCGCAAGCTCTATCCGAATGTGGATTTCTATTCCGGCCTGATCCTCGAAGCGATCGGCTTCCCCACCTCGATGTTCACGGTGCTCTTCGCCGTGGCGCGCACCGTGGGCTGGGTCGCCCAGTGGATCGAGATGATCGAGGACCCCTCCCAGCGCATCGGCCGGCCGCGCCAGCTCTATACCGGGTCGGTGCAGCGCGAGTTCATTCCCATCGACAAGCGGAGCTGACCTCCCCGCCCCCGGTTCCCGGGGGCGAACTCCGTTTTGAAATCGCCTCCTCGCGAGGCCGGGCCGGCGCGCGTCCCCTCACAGAAGTAGTTCGTGTAACGCCTTAGCCAGTGCCCCTAAGGCGCGGGCCTATGGTCGGCAACACGGCCGCCCTGCCTTCTCCGAGTAATAATGGCCTTAAGTTCCATTTGGGCAGGAACCCGGGATTCTCCTTGTCGAACCGGGCGCATCTCTGTAAATGAAAACTTAAGAAGAGACGTGTTCATTAAAGGACACATATCGGGGCAATTAATGACAAATTTTGGCCTCCGGGAGGCGGCGGTGTCTCGTCATGGCACCGCCGATGGCACGACGCTCGTCAACCTCGACGTGGGTGCCTTCATCTGCGCCCTACGCGACGCCGAGACCTCGGCCCGGCCTCCCTGCCATCTTTCCAGCCGGCCCTCGACGCCTCGCAGGGCATCCCACGACCCGAAGCACCCGACCGCGCCGCCTCGCCCGTCCGAGATGGGCACGAAACTCGCTGCGAGCCGCCAAACGCGGATCGCCCTCCCTCAGTCACGCAGCTGCATCCGGTAAAGGGGTCCCATGGCCAACACGGTTCGAGTTTTCAACGGCGGCATTCTCGTCGCCACCTACGGGACCATCCAGGCGGCGATCGACGCGCCCACGACCCTTGCCGGCTCCATACTCATCGCCAGTGCCGGGACCTACGCCGAGCATGTGGTCCTCAGCAAAGCCGTGACCCTCGTGGGCGCGAATGACGGTGTCGATGGCGCCGAGGCCCGCGGGCCTGAAACCGTCATCACCGGCGGCGTGAAGATTGCCGCCAACGGCGTGACCGTGGGCGGCGTCGAGATCAGCGGCAGCTACGACACGTCAAGCACGCCGGATGCCACCGTTCCGCCCCGTATCGGCCTGCTGATCGGCGGCGCCAATGCGACGATCGAGAACTCCGTGCTCACCGGGGATGCCTTCAGCTCGCGTCCCTTCGGCACCTCCGGCTCTGCCACGGGCCTCGCTTTCGACCACAACCTCGTGCAGGACTGGACCCAGGCCGCGTATCTCAAGGACGGCAGCACGGGTTCGATCGCCCACAACACCTTCGCCGACAACGGCGGCGGCGTCTTCAGCGAGCGGATGTCCGCGTTCGACGTCTCGCACAACAGCTTCAGCGGGTCGACAGGTGGTGCCGATGTCGGCGGCAACGCGACCTCGCCGACCTTCGCGGTGGGTGATTTCGTCCACGACAACACTTACAGCTCGACGGTTGCGCAGCCGGTCAGCGTCTATCTGACCGGACCGGATGGCCAGGTCGTCGACGGCAGCGACGACTCTACGGTCTTCCATCTCGAAAACCACACGGGCGCCGCCACCGTGCACGGCGGGGCCGGCAACGATGCCATCAGCTATGAGGATGCTGGAACGGACGTCACGATCGATCTGAACGCGGGCACATCCTCCACCACAGGCAGCACGGCGACATTCACCTCGATCGAGAACGCCATCGGCGGTTCTGGCAACGACACCATCACCGGCGACAGCGGCGACAATACGCTGATCGGCGGCGACGGCAACGACAGCATCAGCGGCCTCGCCGGCAACGACAAGCTGGAGGGTGACGCCGGCGACGACACATTGTACGGCGGCGCCGGCGACGACACGCTGGACGGCGGTGCGGGCAGCGACACCGCCAGCTATGCCGATTACAGCGGCGATCCCGACGGTGTCGGGACCGACACCCTCATCAGTATCGCGAACGTCACCGGCACGGTCTTCAACGACATCCTGACCGGCAACAACGCTCCCAATATCCTCAGCGGCCTGGCCGGCGACGACACGCTACAGGGCGCTGGTGGCGACGACACGCTGGATGGGGGCGAAGGGACGGATACCGCCAGCTACTCCCTTGCCGGCAGCGGCGTGACCGTCAGCCTGGCGTTGCAAGGCTCCGCCCAGGACACGGTGGGAGCCGGCAGCGACACCCTCATCAGTATCGAGAACCTGACCGGCTCGGCCTTCAACGACACCCTGACCGGCGACGACAACGCCAATACCCTCAGCGGCCTCGCCGGCAACGACACGCTGACCGGCGGCGCCGGCAACGACAGCTTGGACGGCGGCGCCGGGACTGATACGGCGCATTACACGGGCACCGTGACGGTGACGGCCACCGGCGACGGCTGGAGCGTCGATGGCGGCGCCGACGAAGGCACCGATGCGCTCAGCAATGTCGAGGTCATCGATGACGCCGCGGGCGGCAAGATCCTGCTCGTCGGCAATGGCGGCTATGCCACGATCCAGGCGGCCTTCGACGCGGCCGCGGCCGGCGACAAGATCTTTATCGCCCCGGGCGACTATTCGGGCAGCCCGGCCACGACGGCTGTCGACGGTCTGATCGTCTCGGCACCGGCTGATGCGACCGGCATTGCCATCACCCTCGGCGGGACGGTCCATGACATCACGCTGCTCGGCGACAGCGACATCGATGTCACCGGCAATGGACTCGCCAACGTCATCACCGGGAACGACGGAAACAACAGCCTCAGCGGCCTGGGCGGCAACGACTCCCTGATCGGCGGGCTCGGCGACGACACGCTGCAGGGTGGTGGGGGCAACGACACGCTGGATGGGGGCGACGGGACCGATACCGCCAGCTACTCCGATGCCGGCAGCGGCGTGACCGTCAGCCTGGCGTTGCAAGGCGCCGTCCAGGATACGGTGGGAGCCGGCAGCGACACCCTCTCCAATATCGAGAACCTGACCGGCTCGGGCCACAACGACACCCTGACCGGCGATGGCAGCGCCAATACCCTCAGCGGCCTCGCCGGCGACGACACGCTGGACGGCGGCGCCGGCGACGACACGCTGGACGGCGGTGCGGGTAGCGATACCGCCAGCTATGCCGATGCCGGCAGCGGCGTGACCGTCAGCCTGGCGTTGCAAGGCTCCGCCCAGGATACGGTGGGAGCCGGGAGCGACACCCTCGTCAATATCGAGAACCTGACCGGCTCGGCCTTCAACGACACCCTGATCGGCGATGCCAACGCCAATACCCTCAGCGGCCTCGACGGCGACGACACGCTGAACGGCGGCGCCGGCGACGACACGCTGGACGGCGGTGCGGGTAGCGACACCGCCAGCTATTCCGATGCCGGCAGCGGCGTGACCGTCAGCCTGGCGTTGCAAGGCTCCGCCCAGGATACGGTGGGAGCCGGCAGCGACACCCTCGTCCATATCGAGAACCTGACCGGCTCGGCCTTCGACGACACCCTGACCGGCGACGGCAACGCCAACGTCCTGGACGGTGGCGACGGGACCGACACCGTCAGCTATGCCGGTACCGCCGGCGGGGTGACCGTCAGCCTTGCCCTGGATACCGCCCAGGATACCGGCGGCGCGGGAATCGACACCCTCATCAGCATCGAGAACCTGACCGGCTCGGGCTTCGACGACACCCTGACCGGCGATGGCAGCGCCAACACGCTGATCGGCAATAACGGGTCTGACAGCATCAGCGGCCTCGCCGGCAACGACACCCTGCAGGGTGGTGCCGGCGACGACACGCTGGACGGCGGCGCCGGCGACGACACGCTGGACGGCGGCGACGGGACGGATACCGCCAGCTATGCCGATGCCGCCAGCGGCGTGAACGTCAGCCTGGCGTTGCAAGGCTCGCCCCAGGACACCGGGGGTGCCGGGAGCGACACCCTGGTCAGTATCGAGAACCTGACCGGCTCGGCCTTCGACGACACGCTCACCGGCGATGCCGGCACTAACGTCCTGGACGGCGGCGACGGGACCGACACCGCCAGCTATGCCGATGCCGCCAGCGGTGTGACCGTCAACCTGGCGTTGCAAGGCTCCGGCCAGGATACCCTCGGTGCCGGGCACGACACCCTCGTCAATATCGAGAATCTGACCGGCTCGGCCTTCGACGACACCCTGACCGGCGACGGCAATGCCAATACCCTCAGCGGCCTCGCCGGCGACGACACGCTGCAGGGTGGTGCTGGCAACGACACGCTGGACGGCGGCGACGGGACCGACACCGCCAGCTATGCCGATGCCGCCAGCGGCGTGACCGTCAGCCTGGCGTTGCAAGGCTCCGCCCAGGATACCGGCGGTGCCGGGAGCGACACCCTCAGCAATATCGAGAGCCTGACCGGCTCGGCCTTCAACGACACCCTGACCGGCGACGCCAACGCCAATACCCTCAGCGGCCTCGCCGGCGACGACACGCTGAACGGTGGCGCCGGCGACGACACGCTGGACGGTGGCGACGGGACGGATACCGCCAGCTATTCTGATGCCGCCAGCGGCGTGACCGTCAGCCTGGCGTTGCAAGTCTCCGCCCAGGACACGGTGGGTGCCGGAAGCGACACCCTCACCAATTTCGAGAACCTCACCGGCTCGGCCCACGACGACACGCTCACCGGTGACGGCAATGCCAACACCCTCAGCGGCCTCGCGGGCGACGACACGCTGCAGGGTGGTGCCGGCAACGACACGCTGGATGGCGGGGCAGGCAACGACACCGCGAGCTACGAGGACGCCGCCAGCGGCGTGACCGTCAGCCTCGCAATTGGCACCGCACAAGACACGATCGGCGCGGGATCCGACACCCTCACCAATATCGAGAACCTCACCGGCTCGGCCTACGACGACACCCTGACCGGGGACGGCAATGCCAATACCCTCAAGGGCCTGGACGGCAACGACACGCTGCAGGGTGGGGCTGGCAACGACACGCTGGACGGCGGCGACGGCACGGATACCGCCAGCTATGCCGATGCCGGCAGCGCCGTGACAGTCAGCCTCGCCATCGCCACCGCCCAGGATACCGTGGGCGCCGGCAGCGACACCCTCACCGGCATCGAGAACCTGACGGGCTCGGCCTTCGCCGACACCCTCACCGGCGATG
This sequence comes from uncultured Alphaproteobacteria bacterium, assembly GCA_963757155.1. Lineage (GTDB taxonomy): Bacteria > Pseudomonadota > Alphaproteobacteria > Dongiales > Dongiaceae > DASXQK01. Next base: position 207,853 of record CAVWQS010000037.1, on the reverse strand, counting down.
ACAACGACAATGTGATCAATGGCCTTGCCGGCAACGACACCCTGGAAGGTGGTGCAGGCGACGACACTCTGGACGGCGGCGGCGGAACTGACACGGCCAGCTACGCCCATGCCGGCAGCGCCGTGACCGTCAGCCTTGCCGTCGCGACCGCGCAGGACACCGGCGGTGCCGGCACCGATACCCTCGCTCATATCGAGAACCTGACCGGCTCGGCCTTCGATGACACCCTGACCGGCGACGCCAACGACAATGTCATCAAAGGCCTCGGCGGCGACGACACGCTGCAAGGTGGTGCTGGCAACGACACCCTGGATGGCGGCGACGGGACCGACACGGCCAGCTATGCCGATGCCGCCAGCGGCGTGACCGTCAGCCTCGCAATTGGCACGGCACAAGACACGATCGGCGCGGGAACCGACACCCTCACCAATATCGAGAATCTGACGGGCTCTGGCCACAACGATACCCTGACCGGCGATGCCGGTGCCAACGTGCTCGCCGGCGGCGCCGGCGACGACACGCTGACCGGCGGTGCCGGCGACGATACCCTGGACGGCGGCGACGGGATCGACACGGCGCATTACACGGGCACCGTGACGGTGACGGCCACCGACGATGGCTGGACTGTCGCTGGCGGTACCGGGGAAGGCACCGACACGCTCAGCAATATCGAGATCGTCGATGACGGCGCGAGCGGCAAGACCCTGCTCGTCGGCAATGGCGGCTATGCCACGATCCAGGCGGCCTTCGACGTGGCCGCGGCCGGCGACAAGATCTTTATCGCCCCGGGCGACTATTCGGGCCCCCCGGCCACGACGGCTGTCGACGGTCTGATCGTCTCGGCACCGGCTGATGCGACCGGCATTGCCATCACCCTCGGCGGGACGGTCCATGACATCACGCTGCTCGGCGACAGCGACATCGATGTCACCGGCAATGGACTCGCCAACGTCATCACCGGGAACGACGGAAACAACAGCCTCATCGGCCTGGGCGGCGACGATACGCTGACCGGCGGCGCCGGCGACGACGCGCTCAATGGCGGCTCAGGCACCGACACGGCCAGTTATGCCGATGCCGCCAGCGGCGTGACGATCAACCTCGCGGAGCACGACTCCCAGGACACCGGGGGTGCCGGCAGCGACACCCTCAACGGCATCGAGAACCTGACGGGATCGGGCTTCAATGACACGCTGACTGGTGATGAAGGCAACAACACCCTCAGCGGCCTTGGCGGCGACGACACGCTGCAGGGTGGTGCCGGCAACGACACCCTGGATGGCGGCGCGGGCAGCGACACCGCGAGCTATGAGGATGCCGCCAACGGCGTGACCGTCACCCTGGCGACCCAAGGCGCCTCTCAGGACACAATCGGCGCCGGAACCGATACGCTCATCGGTATCGAGAACCTCACCGGCTCGGCCCACGGTGACACCCTCACCGGGGACGCCCATGACAATGTCATCAAGGGCCTCGACGGCGACGACACGCTGCAGGGTGGTGCCGGCAACGACACCCTGGACGGTGGCGACAACGGCGAGGTCGGCGACACGGCCAGCTATGCCGATGCCACCGGCGGGGTGACCGTCAGCCTCGCCCTGGAGACCGCCCAGAACACAGGCGGCGCCGGCACCGACACCCTCTCCAATTTCGAGAACCTGACCGGCTCGGCCTTCAACGACACCCTCGCGGGCGACGACAACGACAATACGATCAATGGCGGTGCCGGCACCGACACCGTCAGCTATGCCGACGCCGCCGATGCCGTGACGGTGAGCCTCGCGGATCAAGGCACCGCCCAGGACACCGGGGGTGCCGGCAGCGACACCCTCACCAATTTCGAGAACCTCACCGGCTCGGCCTTCAACGACACGCTGACCGGCGATGGCAACGCCAATACCCTGAGCGGCCTCGCCGGCGACGACACGCTGCAAGGTGGTGCGGGCAACGACACCCTGGATGGCGGGCTGGGCAGCGACACCGCCAGCTACGAAGACGCCGCCAGCGGCGTGACCGTCACCCTGGCAACCCAAGGCGCCTCTCAGGACACAATCGGCGCCGGAACCGATACGCTCATCGGTATCGAGAACCTGACCGGCTCGGCCTTCGACGACACGCTGGCAGGCGATGCCAACGCCAACGTCCTGGACGGTGGCGACAACGGCGACGGCGGCGATACGGTCAGCTATGCCGACGCCGCCAGCCGGCGTCACCGTCAGCCTTGCCCTGGACATCGCCCAGAACACCATCGGCGCCGGCACCGATACCCTCTCCAATTTCGAGAACCTGACCGGCTCGACCCACGACGACACGCTCACCGGCGACGATAACAACAACACGATCCTCGGCCTCGCCGGCAATGACACGCTGAACGGCGGCAATGGCGACGATATCCTGGATGGCGGCGACGGCACCGACACCGCCAGCTATTTCGATGCCGCCGACGCCGTGACGGTCAGCCTCGCGGATCAAGGCGCCGGCCCAGGATACCGGCGGCGCCGGCAGCGACACCCTCACCAGTTTCGAGAACCTCACCGGCTCGGCCTTCAACGACACGCTGACCGGCGATGGCAACGCCAATACCCTGAGCGGCCTCGCCGGCGACGACACGCTGCAAGGTGGTGCGGGCAACGACACCCTGGATGGCGGGCTGGGCAGCGACACCGCCAGCTACGAAGACGCCGCCAGCGGCGTGACCGTCACCCTGGCAACCCAAGGCGCCTCTCAGGACACAATCGGCGCCGGAACCGATACGCTCATCGGTATCGAGAACCTCACCGGCTCGGCCTTCGACGACACGCTGGCAGGCGATGCCAACGCCAACGTCCTGGACGGTGGCGACAACGGCGACGGCGGCGACACGGTCAGCTATGCCGGCGCCGCCGGCGGCGTAACGGTCAGCCTTGCCCTGGACATCGCCCAGAACACCATCGGCGCCGGCACCGACACCCTCTCCAATTTCGAGAACCTGACCGGCTCGACCCACGACGACACGCTCACCGGCGACGATAACAACAACACGATCCTCGGCCTCGCCGGCAATGACACGCTGAACGGCGGCAATGGCGACGATATCCTGGATGGCGGCGACGGGCACCGACACCGCCACCTACGTCGCTGCCGACAGCGGCGTGACGGTCAGCCTCATGCTGCAAGGCTCCGGTCAGGATACCGGCGGTGCCGGCAGCGATACCCTGATCGGCATCGAGAATCTCACGGGCTCGGCCCACGACGATACCCTGGGCGGCGATGCCGGCAACAACCTGCTGGACGGCGGCGGCAACGACGACGGCGGCGTCGGCGACACGGCGAGCTACGCCGATGCAACCGCGGCCGTCACGGTCAGCCTCGCCCTGCAAGGCTCTGCCCAGAATACTGTCGGTGCGGGCAGCGATACCCTCAGCAATTTCGAGAACCTGACCGGCTCGGCCTTCAACGACACCCTGGGTAGCGACAGCCACGACAACATCCTGGACGGTGGCGACGGGAACGATACCGCCAGCTATGCTGATGCCACCGGGGCCGTCACCGTCGACCTCACGCAGCAAGACTCGCCGCAAAACACCGTCAACGCCGGCAACGACACGCTGATCAGCATCGAGAACGTCACGGGATCGAACTTCAACGACACCCTCATCGGCGACTTCAACGACAACAAGCTGACCGGCGGCGGCGGCAACGACATGCTGATCGGCGGCGACGGCAATGACAGCCTGGACGGCGGCACGGGCACCGATACCGTGAGCTACGCCGATGCCGGGGATGCCGTGACCGTCAACCTGGCCGTGACGACCGCCCAGGACACCGGGACCAATGGCGGCAGCGGGGCCGGCATCGACACCCTGGCCAATATCGAGAACGTCATCGGCTCGGTCTTCGACGACACCCTGGCCGGCAATGCCGGCAACAACGTCCTGGATGGCGGCGACGGGAACGACACAGCGAGCTATGTCGGTGCCTCCAGCGGCGTCACCGTCAGCCTCGCCATTGCGGCGGCGCAGAACACCATCGGCGCCGGCGTCGACACGCTGATCGGCATCGAGAACCTGACGGGATCGGCCCTCAACGACACCCTCACGGGCGATGCCAATGCCAACATCCTCGACGGCGGCGCCGGCAATGACACGCTGAACGGCGGGGCCGGCGAAGACAATCTGTTGGGCGGGGCCGGCAACGACACCCTGATGGGGGGTGCCGGCGATGACATCATGGACGGCGGTGCCGCCGGCAGCGACACCGCCAGCTATGCCGATGCCACCGGCGCCGTCACCGTCAACCTAACCCAGTCGGATCAGGACACGATCGGTGCCGGCTTCGACACTTTGACCAATTTCGAGAACCTGACCGGCTCGGCCTTCAACGACACCCTGACCGGCAATGCCGCCGCCAATATCCTGAACGGCGGGGCCGGCAACGACATGCTGAACGCCGGGGCCGGCAACGACTCCCTGATCGGCGGCGTCGGCAACGACACGCTGATCGGCGGCGCCGGCAACGACGTCATGGATGGCGGGGCCGCGGCAGCGACACCGCCAGCTATGCCGATGCCACGGCCGGGGTGACGGTCAGCCTCGCGATAACCACGGCCCAGAACACGGTCGGGTCCGGGACCGATACCCTGACCAATATCGAGAACCTCACCGGCTCGAACCTGAACGACACCCTCACCGGCAACGCGGCCGCCAATATCCTGAACGGCGGGGCCGGCAATGACACCCTGAACGGCGGGGCCGGCAACAACTCCCTGATCGGGGCGGCCGGCACCGACACGGCCAGCTATGCCGATGCCACCAGCCGGCGGTGACGGTCAGCCTGGCGATCGCCGCCGGCGCAGAACACCATCGGCGCCGGGGTCGACACCCTGGCCACTATCGAGAACCTCACGGGCTCGAACCTGAACGACACCCTCACCGGCAGCACCGCCGCCAATATCCTGAATGGCGGCGCCGGCAATGACACGCTGGCTGCCGGTGCCGGCAACGACTCCCTGATCGGCGGTGCCGGCAACGACACCCTGAACGGCGGCGCCGGCAATGATTCCATGGACGGCGGGGCCGCCGGAACCGATACGGCCAGCTACGCCGACGCGACGGCCGGCGTGACCGTCAACCTCGCCATCGCAACCGCGCAGAACACCATCGGCGCCGGGGTCGACACGCTCGTCAATTTCGAGAACCTGACCGGCACCGCCTTCAACGACACCCTCACCGGCAATGCCAGCGCCAATGTCCTCAGCGGCCTGGCCGGCAATGACACGCTGAAGGGCGGCGCCGGTAACGACACGCTGACCGGTGCCGCAGGCAACGACACCCTGAACGGCGGCGCCGGCAACGACCACATGGACGGCGGTGCGGCCGGCAGCGACACGGCCAGCTACGCCGATGCCACCGCCGCCGTGAAGGTCAACCTCGCCTCGGCCACGGCCCAGAACACCGGCGGGTCCGGGACCGATACCCTGCTCAACTTCGAGAATCTCGACGGCTCGAACTTCAACGACAAGCTGAGCGGCAATGCCGGCGCCAATACCCTCAACGGCCTCGGCGGCAACGACGGCCTGAACGGCGCCGCCGGCAACGACATCCTCTCCGGCGGGGCCGGCAACGACCGGCTGATCGGCGGCGCCGGCAATGACAGCCTCGACGGCGGCATCGGGATCGACAGCTTCGTCTTCGACAAGGCCTTCGGGAAGGACACGATCACCGGCTTCGTGGCGAGCGGCGCCGCCCATGACACGATCGACTTCTCCACCGCGGTCTTCGCCAATTTCGCCGCGGTGCATAGCCACATGGCCCAGTCCGGCGCGAATGTGATCATCACCCTCGACAGCGCCGACACCATCACCCTGAAGAACGTGACCGTCGCCAGCCTCACCGCCGCCGACTTCACCTTCCATCCCGGAACAGCTCCCGCCGCACCCGCCCAGGCCGCGGCCGCCGCTTGGGCAACCCACGGCGCCGAAGCCAATTCGCACTTCCATTTCGGATGAAACGCAGGGGTGGTGGCGGACCTCCAACCCGCGACAGTTGGCGTTGAGTTGACTGTTATCCCAGGTCCACCGTAACGCCTGCTTCTGCAGGGAATCTGCAGTCGTTATCGTCGCCTCTCCGACGGGCTATCCCGGGTCCGGTCCCTGTTTCTGCAGGGAATCTACAGGCGTTGTCGTCTCCTCTCCGGACGAAGGCGGGCGGAGCGCGCAGGCAAGAGGCGGGTCCACAAGCCGGGGTGCCGCCGTCTTCTTCGATGTCGAGGGTACGACCGGCGCCCTCGCGCCGGGCTCGGTTGCCAGCCGAGAGCGGGGGGTCCACTTCCAGATCATCATTTCAGACTATACGCAAATTACGGTTGAAGTCAAATGCCATTGCGCAGCGCTCGGTCCATCAGAGCCCTCCCATTGGCGTGACCCGCCAAGTCTCCATGCAACCCATTGAACTGGCGCCAAACTCGGGGCCGGCGGGCAGACGAAGAGGAAGTTCCATATATCAATGACTTCCGAGGGAACTTTGCAATCTTCGATTGTGCTTGATCGACCCTCTCTGCTTCTGTAAATCAGGTCTAAATCCAAGCCGTGTTAATTAATAGACACGGGTCCGGGGCTTTATGACCATTTTTGGCCTGGGAAGGGGGGCGGCCCCTGCGCATGATGCCGTCACCGGGACAACTCGCGCAGTCTCACCGCGAGCCTCCCCGCGCGCGCCAAACCCAGCTTCGGCGCCAGAACAACATCCCGCCTCCCCTTTGCCCCTTCGAGCCACGACCGGCCCAAAGGCCTCCACGCCCGACCAGAGCGCCTGCGTCTGCGCCGCGGGAATCTCCGCGGCGGCGATCGCCGGAATTTCTTCGCCCTCTCCCCCTCCATCCCGCCACATCCGTTAAGGCGCACCCATGTCCAATACGGTTCAGGTTTTCGACGGCGACGGCAACCTCATCAACACTTACGGGACCATCCAGGCCGCGATCGACGCCGCCAGCACCGAGGATGGCTACACCATCACCACCAGCGCCGGGACCTATGCCGAGCATGTGGTCCTCAGCAAAGCCGTGACCCTCCAGGGCGCGAATGCCGATGTCGATGGCGCCGAGGCCCGCGGGCCCGAAACGATCATCACCGGCGGTGTGAAGATCGGCGCCGACGGCGTGACCGTGAACGGCGTCGAGATCAGCGGCAGCTACGACACGTCAGGCACGCCGGATATCACCTCTCCGCCCCGCATCGGCCTGCTGATCGGCGGCGCCGATGCGACGATCGAGAACTCCGTGCTCACCGGAGATCCTCAGCCAGGGGACGGCGGAGGCGGCGACCCCATCGTCTCGCGTCCCTTCGGCACCTTCGCCTCCGCCACGGACCTCGATTTCAACCAAAACCTCGTACAGGGCTGGATCAGGGCCGGATATTTCACTGCCGGCAGCACGGGCTCAGTCACCCACAACACCTTCCTCGACAACGCCAGCGGCGTCTTCAGCGAGCAGATGTCCGCGTTCGACGTCTCGGACAACAGCTTCAGGGGGTCGAGAGGTGCCGATGTCGGCGGCATAGCAACTTCGGCAAGCTTCGACGTCGGGAATTTTGTTCACGATAATACGTACAGCTCGCAAGTGGCGCAGCCGGTCAGCGTCTATCTCCAAGGACCGGATGGTCAGGTGGTCGACGGCAGCGACGACCCCACGGTCTTCCATCTCGAATACCACTCGGGCACCGCGACCGTGCATGGTGGTGCCGGCAGCGACGCGGTCAGCTATGAGGACGCTGCAACGAGCGTCACGATCGATCTCAATGCCGGCACATCCTCCGGCGCCGGCGGAACGGCGACATTCACCTCGATCGAGAACGCCATCGGCGGTTCCGGCAACGACACCATCACCGGCGATAGCGGCGCCAATACGCTGATCGGCAACGCCGGCAATGACAGCATCTTCGGCCTCGCCGGCAACGACACGCTGGACGGGGGCGACGGCAACGACACGTTGAACGGCGGCGCCGGCGACGACACGCTGCACGGGGGCGACGGGAGTGACACGGCCAGCTATGCCGATGCCGCCAGCGGCGTGACGGTGAGCCTCGCAGTGCAGTTCTTCACCCCCCAAGATACAGGGGGCGGCGGCAGCGACACCCTCGACAGTATCGAGAACCTGACCGGTTCGGCCTACGACGACACCCTGACCGGCGGCTACCTCGTCAACGGCGTCTTCGGCGACGACAAGTTGAGCGGCGGTGCCGGTAACGACACACTGATCGGCAGCGCCGGCAACGACACGCTGGACGGGGGCGCCGGGACCGATACCGCCAGCTATTTAAATGCCGGGAGCGCTGTGACCGTCAGCCTGGCAAATCAAGGCTCCGCCCAGGATACCGGCGGCGCCGGAAGCGACACCCTCACCAATATCGAGAATCTGACCGGCTCGGCCTTCAATGACACCCTGACCGGGGATGCCAATAACAATACCCTGAGCGGCCTTGCCGGCGACGACACGATGAATGGCGGCGCCGGCATCGACACGGCGGTCTATAGCGGGACCCTGACCGCGGCGAATATCATCGCTGTCGCCGATGCCGATCCCGCTACGGCAGGCAACCAGCCGGGCTGGCAGATCAGCAGCAGCACGGACGGCACGGACCTCGTGACCGGCGTCGAGAAAGTCAGCGACGGCAACGGCCACAACTTCCTGCTCGTCGGAAATGGCGGCTACGCCACCATCTACGCCGCCAAGTCCGTGGCCGGGTCCGGCGACACGATCATGATCGCCCCCGGCACCTTCAACATCGGCGACGGCGCCCCTCCGGGCCAAGGCACCTTCGGCTCGGTCGGATCGGGCCACATCCCCGACAATGTGACCTTCGTCGGCTCGGGCGAAGGCCAGACCATCATCACCGGCAATCCCCGTATAGCCTCCGACGCGGCCGACTTCGGCACCGGCGTCGCCAATGGCCTGACCCTCAAGAATATGACGCTGCAATACAGCAGCGGCAATCAGTACATCCTGCAGTGGGACAGCGGCAACGGCGGCCATGACCTCACCCTCCAGCACGTCACGCTGACCGGTACCAACAATGGCAACGCAGGCTCCGGCAATCTATCAGCTATAACGGGCGCCGACGGGCTGTCGCTGGATCATGTCACCTACAACGTGACCACCACCACCGGCGGAGCGACGACCTTCATCTTCGGCCAGGGCAGCGACATCACGATCACCGGCGGCGAGTACGACAACGTCGGCGGATCGACGGTCGTCAATATCTTCGACAGCACGAATACGAGCGTCAGCGACGCCACCTTCTCGGGGGGCAATCTCTTCCTCCAGAACGCCAATGCCGGCGGGGGAACCTCCACCGTCAGCGGAAACACATTCGACGATGGCGGCTATCTCAGGCTGAACCAGTCCTCCCATGTCGATGTGAGCGGCAACAGCTTCACCATCGAAGGGTCGGGCCAGGGTATCCGCATCAGCAATTGCGATTTCGGCGGCAGCCCCCCCAGCGATATCTCGATCACGGACAACAGCTTCACCGCGGGCAGTACCGCGACCTCCACGGCGACGGCGGTCTCCTTCGACGCCAGCACCCTGGCGTTGCCGACAATCTTCCCGGTCGTCGCCGACAGCGGCAACACGGCCGAGGGGCTCACGATCGAGACCAGGGTCATGGGCGGCACGCCGGGCGAGGATCTCAGCCACTACGGGACCTCCGGCCCCAATCTGATCGACGGCGGCGCCGGCAACGACAAACTCGCCGGCGGCGACGGCGATGATGTCATCAGGGGCAATACCGGCATCGATACGGCGGTCTATTCCGGGAATCTGGCGGGAACGAGCATCCATGCCATAGCCGATGCCGACCCCTTCACGCCCGGCAGCCAGGCCGGCTGGCAAGTCGATGGCGGCAACACAGACGGGCTCGATACCCTGACCGGCGTTGAAAAAATAAGCGATGGCGCCGGCCATCACTTCCTGCTCGTCGGCAATGGCGGCTACGCCGACATCGCCGCTGCCATAACCGCCGCCTCCGCCGGCGACACCATCATCGTCGCGCCCGGCACCTGGACTCTCCCGACCGGGATCGACAAGCCGCTGACCTTCCTCGGCGCCAATGCCGGCGTCAGCGCCAACGACGCCGATGGCGATCTGAATGGCGACCGCGGGACGGAGACCATCATCGACGGCGGCAGCGGCACCGCGAATACACGCTTCAATACGACGGGTCCGGTCACCTTCGACGGGTTCACGATCACCCGGCAGCATTTCGACTCCTATACGGCCGGCGCGGCCATCAGCTTCGACAACAACGTCATCACGAATCCAGGTACGTCCGTCCTCTACACGCTCAATGGCCCCGATAGCGTGACCCTGGACGACAACCGCATCAGCGGCGTGACTGACCGGCTCGGCTGACGCGGTTTTCGTCGCGGGTGATTGGAACGGCACGACGGGCACGCAAGTCGACATCTCGGGCAACGTGTTTACCGGCTCCCCGGACGTCTCGGGTTTCAATCTGAGCAGCGTCACCGGCACCATCGCGGACAACACCGTCCATGGGCTCTCCTATTACGGCTTCCTGCTCGCGAACAACACCGACGTGGACGTCACGGGCAACAGCTTCTCGAACATCGTCAACCCGGATCCGTCGAACGCAACCTGGGGTGCCGGCGTGCGGACCTACACGCCGGGCGCGTCATTCGGCCTGAACCTGGACGGCAACAGCTTCACCGACAATGCGGTGGGGCTGGGTATCCGCCTCGGCAGCGACCTGCCCCCCGGGTCGGTGACGATCACGAACAATACCTTCGACGGCAATACCCACGACATCGTCAACCAGGGCACGCCGACCAGCGATCTGACCCTCGGCGGCGACAACATCTTCGATTCCGTGAAGTTGTCCGACGCGACGGACGATCAGCTGCTGGCGCTCTCCGACAAGATGGTCGACGCCGTGGACAATGCCAGCTACGGCTCGGTCGTGCTGAATGCTGGCGATGTCTATTTCACGGCGGACAGCTTCTTCGCTCCGGGGACGACGACCCCGAGCCTGCAGCGGGCTCTCGATGCGGCCCATGACGGCGACACCGTCCATGTCGGCCCCGGTGATTTTTCGGGTCCCGCGGGCACGGCAACCACGGCGGCCGATCATTTGACCATTACGGCGCCCGCCGATGCGACCGGTCTTGCGATCACGCTCGGGACGGGTGTCCATGACATAACGCTGCTCGACGAGAGCGACATCAATGTCACCGGAAACGAGCTCGCCAATGTCATCAACGGCAATGACGGCGACAATAGCCTCCGGGGTCTCGGCGGCGCCGACACGCTGAATGGCGGCGCCGGCAACGACCTGCTGAACGGCGGCGACGGCAACGACAGCCTGGACGGCGGCGACGGGACCGACACGGCCAGCTATGCCGATGCCGGCAGCGGCGTGACGGTCAGCCTGGCGCAGCAAGGCTCCGCCCAGGATACCGGCGGCGCCGGAAGCGATACCCTCGCAAATATCGAGAACCTGACCGGCTCGAACTTCAACGATACCCTGACCGGCGATGGCAATAACAATACCCTCAGCGGGCTCGCCGGCGACGATACGCTGAACGGCGGAGCGGGTGACGATACGCTGGATGGCGGCGTGGGAGGGAGCGACACCGCCAGCTATGCCGGTGCCGCCAGCGCCGTGACGGTCAGCCTTGCGGATCAAGGCGGCGCTCAGGATACCGGAGGCGCCGGCAGCGACACCCTCACCAATTTCGAGAACCTGACCGGCTCGGCCTTCAATGACACCCTAACCGGCGATGGCAATGCCAACATCCTCAGCGGTGGCGCGGGCAACGACAAGATCGATGGCGGCGATGGTGCCGACACGGCTGTCTATAGCGGCAGCCTGACCGCTGCGAACATCACGGCGGTCAGCGATATCGATCCGGGCACACCTGGCGACCAGCCGGGCTGGCAGGTCAGCGGGGGCCTCGCGAACGGAACGGATCTCCTGACCGGCGTGGAGAAGGTCAGCGACGGGGCCGGCCACAACTTCCTGCTGGTCGGCAGCGGCGGCTACGACACGATCCAGGAGGCGATCGACGCGGCCTCGCCCGGCGATACGATCGAGGTCGCCGCAGGCACCTATGACGAGCATGTCGTCATCGACAAGGCGGTAACCCTCCTGGGCGCGAATGCCGGCGTCGACGGCGCCGATGGCGGGCGCGGACCGGAGACCGTCATCACCGGCGGCGTGAAGATCCAGGCCGGCGGTCCCGTGACCGTGGACGGCGTCGAGATCAGCGGCAGCTACGATACGTTCGGCACACCGGATATCACCTCCCCCTCCCATATCGGCCTGCTGATCGGCAGCCCCAATGTGACGATCGAGAACTCGGTGCTTACCGGGGATGACTTGGACTCCCGTCCTTTCGGCACCTCCTCCTCGGCGACGGACCTCGATTTCGACCACAACCTCGTCCAGGATTGGACCAAAGCGGCTTATTTCACCGCCGGCAGCACTGGTTCGATCACCCACAATACCTTCATCGACAACGCCGGCGGCGTCTTCAGCGAGGGAATGTCCTTCGAGGTTTCGGACAACAGCTTCAGCGGATCGACCGGGGCCGATGTCGGCGGCTACGTAACCGCTGCGACGTTCAACATCGGGACGGTCGTCCACGACAACACCTACAGCTCCGGCATCGCGCAGCCGATCAGCGTCTATGTGTTCGGGGGCGATGGCCAGGTCGTCAATGGCAGCGACACAGCCACGAACTTCCATCTCGAGTACCACTCGGGTACGGCAGTGGTTCACGGTGGGGCCGGCAGCGATACGATCAGCTACAGCGACGACACCTCAGGCGTCACGATCGATCTCAGCGCGGGCACATCCTCCGGCGTTGGCGGCACGACAACATTTACCTCGATCGAGAATGCCACCGGCGGTTCGGGCAACGACACCCTCACCGGCAATGCCGGCGCCAATACGCTGATCGGCAACGCCGGCGATGACAGTATCACCGGCGCCGGCGGCAACGACACCATCGACGGCGGGGCCGGCACCGACACGGCACATTACGCCGGCACCGTCGCAGCGACGCCCACGGACGGCGGCTGGAGCGTCAATGGCGGCATCGTCGAAGGCACCGACACGCTCAGCAATGTCGAGGTCATCGATGACGCCGGGAGCGGCAAGACCCTGCTCGTCGGCAATGGCGGCTATGCCACGATCCAGGCCGCGATCAACGCGGCCTCGGCGGGCGACACGATCCAAATCGCCCCGGACGACTATTCGGGCAGCCCGGCCACGGCGACGGTCGAGGATTTGAAGCTGTCTGCGCCGGCCGATGCGACCAGTATTGCGATTACGCTCGACACGGGCGTCCACAACATCACGCTGCTCGGCGACAGCGATATCGATGTCACCGGCAATGGGCTCGACAACGTCATCGTCGGGAACGACGGCAACAACAGTCTCAGCGGCCTGGGCGGCAACGACACCCTGACCGGCGGCGCCGGCGACGATCAGCTCGATGGCGGCGCAGGCAACGACACGGCGGGCTATGCGGATGCCGCCGGCGCCGTGACGGTCAGCCTCGCAGAGCAAAGCTCCCAGGACACCGGGGGTGCCGGCAGCGACAGCCTCTCCAATTTCGAGAACCTGACCGGCTCGGCCTTCAACGACACCCTGACCGGTGATGACGGCAAGAATACCCTCAGCGGCCTTGGCGGCGATGACACGCTGCAAGGTGGTGCCGGGAACGACACCCTGGATGGCGGGACGGGCAGCGACACCGCGAGCTATGAGGATGCCGCCAATGGCGTGACCGTCACCCTGGCAATACAAGGCGCCCCTCAGGACACAATCGGTGCTGGAACCGATACGCTCATCAGTATCGAGAACCTGACGGGTTCCACTTTCGACGACACCCTCACCGGCGACGCCAACGACAATGTCATCAAAGGCCTCGACGGCGACGACACGCTGAAGGCGGCGCCGGCAACGACACGCTGGATGGCGGCGACGGGACCGACACCGCCAGCTATGCCGATGCCGGCAGCGGCGTGACCGTCAGCCTCGCAATTGGCACCGCACAAGACACGATCGGCGCGGGAACCGACACCCTCACCAATATCGAGAATCTGACGGGCTCTGGCCACAACGATACCCTGACCGGCGATGCCGGCAACAACACCCTCAGTGGCGGGGCCGGTAACGATTCGCTGAGCGGCGGGGCCGGCGACGACACGCTGGACGGTGGTGCTGGGACCGACACGGCGCATTACACGGGCACCGTGACGGTGACGGCCACCGACGACGGCTGGAGCGTCGACGGCGGCGCCGGCGAAGGCACCGACCCGCTCAGCAATGTCGAGGTCATCGACGACGCCGCTGGCGGCAAGATCCTGCTCGTGGGCAATAGCGGCTATGCCACGATCCAGGCGGCCTTCGACGCGGCCGCGGCCGGCGACAAGATCTTCATCGCCCCGGGCGACTATTCGGGCAGCCCGGCCACGACGGCTGTCGACGGTCTGATCGTCTCGGCACCGGCTGATGCGACCGGCATTGCCATCACCCTCGGCGGGACGGTCCATGACATCACGCTGCTCGGCGACAGCGACATCGATGTCACCGGCAATGGGCTCGCCAACGTCATCACCGGGAACGACGGAAACAACAGCCTCAGCGGCCTGGGCGGCAACGACTCCCTGATCGGCGGGCTCGGCGACGACACGCTGGACGGCGGCGACGGAACCGACACGGCCAGTTATGCCGACGCCGCCAGCGGCGTGACGGTCAACCTCGCGGAGCACGACTCCCAGGACACCGGGGGTGCCGGCAGCGACACCCTCACCGCCATCGAGAACCTGACGGGATCAGGCTTCAACGACACCCTGACCGGCGATGAGGGCAACAACACCCTCAGCGGCCTTGGCGGCGACGACACGCTGCAAGGTGGTGCCGGCAACGACACCCTGGATGGCGGCGCGGGCAGCGACACCGCGAGCTATGAGGATGCCGCCAGCGGCGTGACCGTCAGCCTCGCAACAGGCACCGCTCAAAACACGTTCGGCGCGGGAACCGACACCCTCACCAATATCGAGAATCTGACCGGCTCGACTCACGATGACAACCTGACGGGCAATGCCGGGGCCAACATCCTTATGGGCCTCGAGGGCGACGACACGCTGCAAGGTGGTGCCGGCAACGACACCCTGGATGGTGGCGACAACGGCGAGATCGGCGACACCGTCAGCTATGCCGATGCCACCGGCGGGGTGACCGTCAGCCTCGCCCTGGAGACCGCGCAGATCACAGGCGGCGCCGGCACCGACACCCTCTCCAATTTCGAGAACCTGACCGGCTCGGCCTTCAACGACACCCTCGCGGGCGACGACAACGACAATACGATCAATGGCGGCACGGGCACCGACACCGTCAGCTATGCCGACGCCGCCGATGCCGTGACGGTGAGCCTCGCGGATCAAGGCACCGCCCAGGAGACCGGGGGCGCCGGCAGCGACACCCTCAGCAATTTCGAGAACCTCACCGGCTCGGCAGGCGACGACACGCTCACCGGCGACGGGAATGCCAACACCCTCAGCGGCCTCGCCGGCGACGACACGCTGGAGGGTGGCGCGGGCAACGACACCCTGGACGGCGGCGACGGGACCGACACGGCCAGCTATATCGGAGCCGCCAGCGGCGTGACCGTCAGCCTTACCATAAGCACCGCTCAAAACACGTTCGGCGCGGGAACCGACACCCTCACCAATATCGAGAACCTGACCGGCTCGACTCACGATGACAGCCTGACGGGCAATGCCGGGGCCAACATCCTTATGGGCCTCGAGGGCGACGACACGCTGCAGGGTGGTGCCGGCAACGACACCCTGGATGGTGGCGACAACAGCGAGGTCGGCGACACGGCCAGCTATGCAGCAGCCGCCGGCGGGGTGACCGTCAGCCTCGCCCTGGAGACCGCGCAGATCACAGGTGGGGCCGGCACCGACACCCTCACCGGCATCGAGAACCTGGCCGGCTCGGCCTTCAACGACACCCTCGCCGGTAACGACTCTGACAATACGATCAATGGCGGCGCGGGCACCGACACCGTCAGTTATGCCGACGCCGCCGATGCCGTGACGGTGAGCCTCGCGGATCAAGGCACCGCCCAGGAGACCGGGGGCGCCGGCAGCGACACCCTCACCAATTTCGAGAACCTCACCGGCTCGGCAGGCGACGACACGCTCACCGGCGACGGCAATGCCAACATCCTTAGCGGCCTCGCCGGCGACGACACGCTGGAGGGTGGCGCGGGCAACGACACCCTGGACGGCGGCACCCACGGCGAGATCGGCGACACGGCCAGCTATATCGGCGCCGCCAGCGGCGTGACCGTCAGCCTTGCCATAAGCACCGCTCAAAACACGTTCGGCGCGGGAACCGACACCCTCACCAATATCGAGAACCTGACCGGCTCGACTCACGATGACAACCTGACGGGCAATGCCGGGGCCAACATCCTTATGGGCCTCGAGGGCGACGACACGCTGCAGGCTGGCGCCGGCAACGACACCCTGGACGGTGGCGACAACAGCGAGATCGGCGACACGGCCAGCTATGCAGCAGCCGCCGGCGGGGTGACCGTCAGCCTCGCCCTGGAGACCGCGCAGATCACAGGCGGCGCCGGTAGCGACACCCTCACCGGCATCGAGAACCTGACCGGCTCAGCCTTCAACGACACCCTCGCCGGTAACGACTCTGACAATACGATCAGCGGCGGTGCCGGCACCGACACCGTCACCTACGCCGATACCGGCGGCGGCGTGACTGTCAGCCTCATGCTGCAAGGCTCCGGCCAGGATACCGGCGGTGCCGGCAGCGATACCCTGATCGGCATCGAAAATCTGACCGGCTCGGCCTTCGACGACACCCTGGGCGGGAATGCCGGGAATAACCTGTTGGACGGCGGAGGCAACGACGACGGCGGTGTCGGCGACACGGCCAGCTACGCCGATGCCGCCGCGGGCGTGACGGTCAGCCTCGCCCTGCAAGGCTCTGCCCAGAATACTGTCGGTGCGGGCAGCGATACCCTCAGCAATTTCGAAAACCTGACCGGCTCGGCCTTCAACGACACCCT
Source organism: uncultured Alphaproteobacteria bacterium (assembly GCA_963757155.1). Taxonomy (GTDB): domain Bacteria; phylum Pseudomonadota; class Alphaproteobacteria; order Dongiales; family Dongiaceae; genus DASXQK01. The sequence goes on along the minus strand of CAVWQS010000037.1, from coordinate 190,754 downwards.
GACCGGCGACGCCCACGACAACATCCTGACCGGCCTCGACGGCAACGATACGCTGAACGGCGGCCTGGGCGACGACACCCTGGATGGCGGCGATGCCGGCAGCGACACCGCCAGCTATACGGATGCCAGCGGGGCCGTCACCGTCGACCTCACGCAGCAAGACTCGCAGCAGGATACCGTCAACGCCGGCCTCGACACCCTTATCGGTATCGAGAATGTAACCGGATCGAACTCCAACGACATCCTGACCGGTGACTTCAATGACAACACCCTGAAGGGCGGCGGCGGCAACGATATGCTGACCGGGGGCGATGGCAACGACAGCCTGGACGGCGAAGCCGGCACCGACACCGTCAACTACACCGACGCCAGCGATGCCGTCACCGTGAGCCTGGCACTGACAGGCGCACAGAACACCGGCGGTGCCGGCATCGACACCCTGGCCAATGTCGAGAACATCATCGGCTCGGCTTTCTTCGACGACACCCTCACCGGCAATGCCGGCGCCAATGTCATCCAGGGTCTCGACGGCGCCGACACGCTGAACGGCGGCGCCGGCAACGACACGCTCGACGGCGGCGATGGCGACGGCGACACCGCCAGCTATGTCGGTGCTTCCAGCGGCGTCACCGTCAGCCTCGCGATAACGGGCTCCCAGAACACGGTCGGTGCCGGCAGCGACACGCTGATCGGCATCGAGAACCTGACGGGATCGGCCCTCAACGACACCCTCACGGGCGATGCCAATGCCAATAGCATCGATGGCGGGGCCGGCCATGACTCACTCAACGGCCGCGCCGGCGACGACAATCTGTTGGGTGGAGCGGGCAACGACACCCTGATCGGGGGTGCGGGCGATGACATCATGGATGGCGGTGCCGGCGGCAGCGACACCGCGAGCTATGCCGATGCCACCAGCGCCGTCATCGTCAACCTTGCCCCGGATAGTCAGGACACGGGCGGCGCCGGCTTCGACACTCTGACCAATTTCGAGAACCTGACCGGCTCGAACTTCAACGACACCCTCACGGGCGATGCCGCCGCGAACATCCTCAACGGTCTCGCCGGCAACGACACGCTGATCGGCGGCGCGGGCAACGATACGCTGACGGGTCTTGCGGGCAACGACACCCTGCTCGGCGGTGCCGGCAACGACTCCATGGATGGCGGTGCCGCCGGCAGCGACACGGCCAGCTATGCCGATGCGACGGCCGGGGTCACCGTCAGCCTCGTGAACGGCGCGGCCCAGAACACCATCGGGGCCGGGACTGACACCCTGGCCAATTTCGAGAACCTCACGGGATCGAACCTGAACGACACCCTCACCGGCAATGCCGCCGCCAATATCCTCAGCGGCCTCGCCGGTAACGATACCCTGAACGGCGGCGCCGGCAACAACTCCCTGATCGGGGCGGCGGGCAACGACACCCTGATCGGCGGCGCCGGCAACGACTCCTTGGACGGCGGTGCCGCCGGCAGCGACACGGCAAGCTACATCGATGCGACCAGTGCCGTGACAGTCAGCCTCGCCATAAACACGGCGCAGAACACGATTGGCGCCGGGACCGACACCCTGATCAATATCGAGAACCTCACGGGCTCGAACTTCAACGACGCCCTCACCGGCAGTACCGCCGCCAATATCCTGGACGGCGGCGCCGGCAACGACACGCTGGCCGCCGGTGCCGGCAACGACTCCCTGATCGGCGGTGCTGGCAACGACACCCTGAACGGCGGCGCCGGCAATGATTCCTTGGACGGCGGGGCCGCCGGAAGCGACACGGCCAGCTACCAGGCCGGCGCCACCGCCGGGGTGACCGTCAACCTCGCCATAGGAACCGCGCAAAACACCATCGGCGCGGGGGTCGACACACTCGTCAATTTCGAGAACCTGGCGGGCACCGCCTTCAACGACACGCTGACAGGCAATGCCAGCGCCAATGTCATCGGCGGCCTCGACGGCAACGACACGCTGAACGGCGGTGCGGGCAACGACACGCTGACGGGTGCCGCAGGCAACGACACCCTCAACGGCGGGGCGGGCAATGACAGCATGGATGGCGGGGCGGGCACCAGCGACACGGCCAGCTACGAGGTCGGCGCCACCGCCGGCGTGAAGGTCAGCCTCGCCAGCGCCAGCGCCCAGAATACGGTCGGCGCCGGCACCGATACCCTTTTCAACTTCGAGAATCTGACCGGTACGGGCTTCAACGACACCCTGACCGGCAATGCGGGCGCCAACACCCTCAATGGCCTTGCCGGCAACGACAGCATGAACGGTGCCGCCGGCATCGACACCCTGTCAGGCGGGACGGGCAACGACCGGCTCATCGGTGGGGCCGGCAATGACAGCCTCGACGGCGGCGCCGGAACCGACAGCTTCGTGTTCGACAAAGCCTTCGGGAAGGACACGGTCAACGGCTTCGTGGCGGCCGGTGCCGGCCATGACACGATCGATTTCTCCACCTCGGTCTTCGCCAATTTCGCCGCGGTGAAGAGCCACATGGCCCAGTCCGGCGCGAACGTCATTATCACCCTCGACAGCGCCGACACCATCACCCTGAAGGGCGTGACCCTGGCCAGCCTGACCGCGGCCGACTTCACCTTCCACCCCGGAACAGCCCCCGCCGCACCCGCCCAGGCCGCGGCCGCCGCTTGGGCCAGCCACGGTGTCGAGTTCAATTCGCATATTCATCACTGACGTCGCGCCGGATCGCGGTATTGGCAGCAAGGCGAGAGGGATCGACCCGCCGCTCCCTCTCCCTTGAAGCTGGTCGATCGGGGAGCTGAGGAAATCGCCGCGGGCACGCGGGCGGGCCCAGCATAGTTCCGCACAGAAAGACGCAGAAGGCGGGAGACCGAAGCGGTGTTTGCGCGAGGTCGGCTGCAGGCCATTGCCGCGTCATTCTTGGCACAAATCGTCCGGACGCGCGGCAGACATTAATCGCCGATCAATCATTAAGTTGCACCACAAACATAATATTAATTTGTTGCAATAAATCTAGGGGAAGTCTATTTACATTTTGGTGCCACACTTCCTCAGCGTAAATCGTGGTCCAATAATATTTCAGGAGAATTAGAATGACTACTTTCGTCGTTGGACCGACTGCGCCTTTTCACACGATTTCGGCCGCAATGCTCGCCGCCGGGGCAAGTGACTCGATCGTGCTGCAGAGCGGCTATTCCAACGAAACGGCCACCGTGACGCATGTGGGAATGACGCTGACCGGGGAGGCCAACTCAACGGGAATCCTCCTCAATCTGGGGACCGGCGTCACTTCGTTTACACTTGCCGGCCTGGCACCCATCAATGTCCATGATTCGCTGCAAGGCAACGCAATCGTCGGCAATGCCGGCAACAACATCATTACCGTCACGGGCGGCGCCAACTCTGTAATCGGCGGATTGGGGACCGATCGACTGGTCGTCGATTATCACCTGGCGACAGGTGCGGTAACCGGCGACTCGACGTCCAACTTTACCGACGCCGGCGGCTTAGGCTCCGTCACGATCACCGCGGGCACTTTCGAGAACTTCACCGTACTGACCGGCTCGGGCGCCGACACCCTCACGGTTGGAAACGGCAACAACATCGTCCACGCGGGTACCGGCGCGAACACCGTCACGGCCGGCAATGGTGCGAACGTCATCTCGGGCGGCACCAACGCCGACACCATCACGGCCGGGAACGGCGGCAACTTCATCAACGGCGGCAATGGTACCAATACCATTACGTCAGGCGCCGGCAACGATACCATTCTTACCGGCACTGGCCCTGACACAATTGTTGCCGGCGCCGGGAACGATATGATCACCATCCTCGGCGGGGCCGATACGGTTCATGCCGGCGCCGGCAGTGACCTGTTAACCGTCAACTATGCGGCCAGTGTCACCGCCGTGACCATGAGCCCGCCGTCGGGTTCTCTGGCGGGCTATAGCGGCACCATCGCGGATTCCAGCGGCAACACTGCGACATTCGATGGCGTCGAGACCTTTAACATCACCAGTGGGTCCGGGAACGATGCGATTACAACCGGCGATGGCAACGATCGGCTGCTTGGCGGTGCCGGAAACGACACGTTCCACGCCGCAGGGGGCAACGATGTCCTGATCGGCGGGACGGGCAACGACAACATGGACGGTGGCGCCGGCGGGAGCGACACCGCCAGCTATGTCAATTCCACTGCCGGCGTTGCCGTCAGCCTCGCGCTACAAGGCATCGCCCAGAACACGATCGGAGCCGGGACGGACACCCTCTTCAATTTCGAGAACCTGGCCGGTTCGGGCCTGAACGACACCCTGACCGGCAACGCCAACGCCAATAACCTCAACGGCCTCGCCGGCAACGACAGGTTGGTCGGCGGCGCCGGCAACGACTGGCTCAGCGGCGGCGCGGGCGCGGACAGGTTCGCATTCGACACCGGCTTCGGGAAGGATACCGTCAGCGACTTTATGGCGACCGGTGCCGGTCATGATACGATCGATTTCTCAACCGCGGTTTTCGCCAATTTCGGCGCGGTGAAGAGTCATATGACCCAGGCCGGCGCAAATGTGCTCATCCTCGTCGATGCGTCGAACTTCATCGTGTTGCATGACGTGACTCTGGCCAGCTTGACCGCGTCCGACTTCACCTTCCACCCGAGTGCCGCGCCGGCGCCCGCCGCTGCCGCCATTGCCGATTGGGGAACCCATAGCGCCGAGCTCAATTCGCACCTCCATTTTGCCTGAGGGCTCGGCCGCTAAGGACAGGATCCGGTCCGTGCTGTCGCCGAGAGGCTCGGGCAGCACGGACGCCCCTACTCTTCCTTGAAAGTATGAGCGAATTGATCGGTTAGCGGCTTGAGGAAATAGCTCAAAGCCATCCGCGAGCCCGTCTGCAGGAACACTTCCGCAGGCATGCCGGGCTTGAGCGCCTTGCCGTCGAGCTTGGCCCGCTCCTTGGCATCGATCGTCAGCCTAATCTCATAGAACGGCTGAAAATTGTCCCGACCAGCCTGCGTCGGCTGGGTGACGTCGGCGGCGACATAGGTGACTTTCGCGGTGAGCTCGGGCGTCGTGCGCCGGTTGAACTCGGGAAAGCGCACCTGGGCCAACTGGCCCATATGGATCTTGTCGATATCCTGGGGTCGCGCGCGGGCTGCCAGCACCAGATCGTCGAATTGCGGGACGATCTCCAGGATGGTTTCGCCGGGAGCGACCACGCCGCCGATGGTGTGGACCGACAGATGGTAGACATAGCCGATGACCGGCGAGCGGATCGTCGTGCGGGCCAATTTCGACTGGGCCGCCTGTTGCCGCTCGAGCAGCTCCGCCATCTTGGTTTCGGCATCGCCCAGGTCCGCCAGGATCTTCACCCGGGAGTCGTCCTGAAGCTGAATGATCTGCAACCGGATCTCGCTGATTTTCCCTTGTGCCTGCGCGATATTGGCGATGATCTCCCCGCGCTGGCCCTCGAGGCTGGCGGCCGCTCCCTGGCGTTCGCGAACGCGGGTCAGCTCGATCAACCCCTTCTCCACCAGTCCCTTGAAGGCCTTCAGCTCCTCTTTGATCAGCTGGGTCTGCTTCTCATTCGAATCCAGCTGGGCGGTCAAGCCGCGGATTTGCTCGTCGAGCTGAGCCATGCGTTCTTCGAGCTGGTCCTTTTGCCCCTTCAGGGACGACGTTTCGGACTCGAAGAGCTTGCGCTGGCCAGCCAGGATCTTGGCGATCTTGGGGTCATCCGCCCGAGCGAGCAGCTGCGGCATGAAGTCGGGCGCCGCGGCTCCGTCGCGCTCGGCCTCGAGCCGGGCTCTGCGACCCATCACCTCGTCCAGCTGTCCCCCGATGATGGCGAGTTCCGCCTTGGTCTCCGCATCGCTGAGAACGAGCAGGACGTCGCCCGTCTGGACATTGTCCCCCTCCTTCACCAGGATCTCGCTCACGATGCCGCCTTCGCGGTGCTGCACTTTCTTCGTGTAGGATTCGACGGCAACCGTCGCGGGCGCGATGATCGCCCCGTTGATCGAGGCCAGCGCCCCCCAGCCGCCGATCCCCACGAGCAGGGCGAGCACCACGGCAAAGCCCAGGAGCTGATAGGCGCGCAATGATCGCTGCGTATTGATCGCCTTTGGCGGGTGGCTCAAGAATCAGTCCTCTTTCACCACGGTGAGAGGTGGGCGCACCTGGGCCGGGGCAGGACGTGGTGCCACCTTGCGCAGGATGTCATCCCGCTCGCCGAGCTCGACGGCCCGGCCCTCTTTCATGACCAGGATGCGATCGACGGCCGCCAGCACGCTGGGCTTATGCGCGATGATGATCACCGCCCCGCCGCGTGCCTTTACCGCCCTGATGGCTTGGTCGAGGGCCACTTCACCTTCGAAGTCCAGGTTGGCGTTGGGTTCGTCGAGCACCAGCAGCACGGGCTCGCCGAACAGCGCCCGGGCCAGGGCAAGGCGCTGCTTCTGGCCTGAGGAAAGCCTCGCCCCATTCTCGCCGATGCGGCTGTTATAGCCGTCGGGCAGGCGCTGAATGAGATCATGCGCCTGGGCCAGCTTCGCGGCCGCGACGACGGCTTCCGGCGCGGCATCGGTCCCGAGACGGGCGATGTTCTCGGCGACGCTCCTGTCGAAGAGCTGCAGATCCTGAGGCATATAGCCGACGTATTGCCCGATGACATCGGGGCCATGCTGATCAAAGGTGGCGCCATCGAGGCGAACCTGACCCCGACAATAGGCCCAGGCGCCGACAAGGGCGCGGCCAAGGGTCGACTTGCCCGCCCCCATGGGCCCGATGATGCCGAGCGCCTCACCGGGGCTCAGGGCAAAGGATATGCCCTGGACGAGCGGCTTTTCCTGCCCCGGGACAAACGCAAACAAATTCTCCACCTCGAATCGGGCCTTCGGCACGGGAAGGCGCATCCGCTCCCTCTGCAGCGGCACGTCCTTCAGGACGGCGCCGAGCCGTGCGAGCGCACGCCGAAAGGAGAGGAAGCTCTGCCATTGCGAAACCGCCATCTCCACCGGCGCCAATGCCCGCGACAGAAGGATGGAGGAGGCGATCATCGCGCCGGGCGTGATCTGCTGCTCGATCGCAAGAAAGGCACCGACCGCCAGGATGAGCGACTGCACGAACAGCCTTTCGACCTTCGAGACCGTGGTGACCAGGCCGCCGCGGTCGCTCCCGCGCGTGTTGTCGTCGAGGGCCGTTGCTGCACGCCAAGCCAGAAGGCCCGCATGGTGCCGAGCATGCCCATGGCATGCGCGGCCTCGCTGTTGCGTCGGCACTCTTCGGTGAAGAGCCCACCTTCCTGGGTTGCCTTGTTCGCGGCCGCGAGCGGGCGGCGCGTAATGAATTCATTGAGGACCGCGAGCGCGAAGCCCGCGATGGCCGCAGCCAGGGCGGTCATGCCCAGCAACCAATGCATGGAAAAGATGACGGCCAGATAGATCGGCGTGAAGGGCATGTCGAGCAGGGCGAAGGGAGCAGGCCCGGAAATGAATTGCCGCATGGTCACAAGATCGCTGACCGGCTGGCCTCCGACGCCGGTCGAACGGCGCAAGCCATGGGACATCACGGCATCGAAGATCCGTCCTCGCAGCGTCTCGTCCACCCGGCGGCCGACCCGGCCGATAATGCGCTGGCGGATGTGATCCAGGGTTCCGTAGAAGGCATAGAGCATGGCCAGGAGGATGGTCAGGGCAACAAGCGTGGAAACGCTGTTGCTGGCCAGCACGCGATCGTAGACCTGGAGCATGAAAAGCGGGCCGGCCAGCATCAGAAGGTTGATGACCAGACTGAAGACAGCCGTGGAAATAAAGGCCGTCCGGCAGGTTCCTATTGCCGCCTGAACCTCTGAGGGAGGCCCTGTGTTCGTTCTGAACATGAGGTGAACGAATCCTCCAACCACATTTGCTGGACTGTCGTCCGGGCTTCTATTTTCAGCAGACGGGTTTAGAGGTCTAAACCTATCGATAGACCAGTTTGTTCTATTATAAGCTCAATAGTTACACAAAGCTACCGCCATTGCCGCGCTTCACCCGGCCGGTCAGGGGGCGTATGATGCCGGCGGCATCAGAAGGCTGGATTTCGCCGCCGCCGAGAGGCGCTGCGGCCTATGCCCTGAGTGCCTTTAGCTGGTCGAGCGGAGTATCTGGTGCCAAGTCCCTTTCCCGATCGTCCTGCGGGCTCCGATCCCGTCGGACCGCAAGCTTTTGGCCTGAAAGCTTTACTGCGGACGGATATCCCAAGCACCACCCTGGTCGGCACAGCCAGCGGCTTTTCCAACCAGGACATCAACGGGTTGCTGAGCGGTTTTGCCTGGGGCGCGCAGAACATCACATTCAGCTTTCCCACTTCGCCTTCCAACTACGGTCCCGGCTATGGCTCGCACGAACCGCAATCGGGCTTTCACGCCTTCAGCGCGGCGCAGCAGACGGTTGCCCGTTATGCTCTCAGCCTGATTTCCCAATACACCCTGCTCACCTTCACCCAGATCCCTGAAACCAATTCTTCCCACGCCATGATCCGCTTCGCGGATTCCCGTGTCCCGCCCACCTCCTGGACTTACTACCCGGAGGCGATCAGGGAGGGCGGCGATGTCTGGATTGGCAATACGGCCTATGTGGTACCGACGAAGGGGAGCTACGCATTCGAGTCGATCCTGCATGAGATCGGGCACGCCGTCGGCTTGAAGCACGGCCAGGAGGGTGACGGCCTGCATGGCGTGCTGCCGGCGGGACATGATTCGACCGAATGGTCGGTGATGACCTATCACTCTTTTCTCGGCGGCCCCCTCACCTACACAATCAGCGAGGGCAGCAGCAATCAGACCTATATGATCGACGATATCGCCGCCCTGCAATACATGTACGGCGCGAATTTCGCCACGAACGCGGGGAATACGACCTATAGCTGGAGCCCGACGACGGGCGCCATGTCCATCAACGGCGTCAGTCAGGGGGCGTCATCCGCCAATAAGATCTATGCGGCGATCTGGGACGGTGGCGGGACCGATACCTACAACCTGTCGAACTACAATACGAATGTGACCGTCGACCTGCGGCCCGGGAACTGGTCCACCTTCTCGACGGCCCAGCTGGCGGATCTGGACTCAAGCGCACCGGGGCAGCACCTGGCCCATGGCAATGTGGCCAATGCCTATCTGTACAACAACGACCCGCGCTCGCTGATCGAGAATGCCATCGGCGGCAGCGGCAACGACACGCTGATCGGAAACCAGGCCGCTAACAATCTGAACGGTGGCCCAGGGAACGACACGCTCGCCGGCAATCAGGGCAATGACGTGCTGGAGGGCGGCCCCGGCAATGACAATCTGAACGGCAATGACGGAACCGACGCCGCCAGCTATGTGCATGCCACTGCGGCAGTGACGGTGAATCTCGCACTCGGCTCCGCCCAGAACACGCTGGGCGCCGGCACCGATACCCTCTTCAATTTCGAGAATCTGCAAGGCTCGGCCTTCAACGACACCCTCACCGGCAATAGCGGCGCCAATGTCATCAATGGCCTCGATGGCAATGACCTGCTGGTCGGGGGCCAGGGCACAGATATTCTCTTCGGCAGCAACGGCGCCGACGTCCTCTACGGCGGGCTGAACAACGACGCACTTTACGGCAATCTGGGATCGGACAGCTTCGTCTTCGACGCCGCCTTCGGAAAGGACATGATCGCCGATTTCGCGCCGACGGGCAGCGGGCACGACATCATCAATTTTTCCACCGCCCTGTTTCCCAATTACGCGGCGGTGCATAGCCACATGACCCAGGCAGCCGCCGGGGTGGTCATCACCTATGACGGATCGGACACCGTCACCTTGAAATCCGTCACCCTGGCCAGCCTATCCGCCTCCGACTTCGCCTTTCACACGCCAAGCCCCCCGGCCGCCAGCTGGGCGGCTTACACGGCCAACGCCAATTGGCATCTCCACACGGCCTGACGCGGGCGCCCTCGCTGTCAATCTAGCCGCCGGCTTGCGCTCGATCAGCTCGATCTTGTAACCGTCCGGATCTTCGATGAAAGCGATGACGGTCGTGCCATGCTTCATCGGTCCCGGCGGGCGGGGGATCTTGACGCCTTCCTTGGCGAGCGTCTCGCAGGTGGCATAGATATCCGGGACCGAGACGGCGAGATGGCCGAAAGCCGTGCCGATCGCATAGGGCTCCTTCTGGCCCCAATTATGGGTCAGCTCGATCGCAGTGTGATCAGCTTCGTCGCCGTAGCCGACGAAGGCCAGGGTGAACTCCCCGCTCGGATAATCATTGCGGCGCAACAGCTTCATCCCGAGATGGCGGGTATAGAAATCGAGCGACTTGTCGAGATCGAGCACCCGGATCATCGTATGCAGCAGCCGATAACCGGAGGCGGCCGGGCTCTTGGCGGGCTTGCTCTTGCTTGATGTGCTTTGGGCGGACTGGCTCATGGCATGATCCCTCGATTGCGGCGCAAAGAGCCGCATTGTATAGGGTCTTGCCCGCTGGCCGCTACCAGGCCGGCCTCACAAAACGGGACGCTCAAGGAATCGTGCGAGAGCTCAGGACAGCCGTGATCGGTGTCGGCCATTTCGGCCAGCACCATGCCGGAAAATATGCGAGCCTCGAGGGCTCCCGGCTCGTGGCGGTGGTGGACCAGGATCCGGCGCGCGCCGCGGCGATCGCCGCCCAGCATCGGGTCGAGGGGCTCTCCGACTACCGGTCCCTTCTCGGCCGGGTGGACGCGGTCAGCGTCGCGACACCGCCGGCGAGCCATTTCGAGGTCGCCCGGGATTTCATCGAGCATGGTGCCCATGTCCTGGTCGAAAAACCGATCACCGCGACGGTGGTGGATGCCGGCGAGCTGATCCGCCTCGCCGCGGCGCGGGGCAAGGTCCTGCAGGTCGGCCATATCGAGCGTTTCTCCGCCGTGGGCCGGCCGCTGGCGGCCTTGATCGACCGGCCGCTCTTCATCCAGGCCACCCGCGTGGGGCATTTCGCACCGCGGGGCGAGGCGGTGAGCGCGGTGCTCGATCTGATGATCCACGATCTGGATCTGATCCTCAGCCTGGTGAAGTCGCCCATCGAATGGGCCCATGCCGTGGGCGCCCCGGTGATCACCGCCGCCGACGACATGGCCAGCTGCCGCATCCAGTTCGAGAACGGCTGCGTGGCCGATCTGACCGTGAGCCGCGTCAGCCTCAGAAACGAGCGGAAGATGCGGATCTTCCAACGAGGTTCCTGCACCTCCGTCGATTTCATCAAGCGCCGGATCGGGGTCTTCCGCCATGATGCCGCTGCCCCGGCGGGAACGCCGGCGCTCAGCCTGAAGGAGAGCGTCTACCCGAAGATCGATTCCCTGGAGGCGGAGATCACCGGCTTCCTCGCCGCCGTCCGCGGCGAGAGCCCGCCGCTGGTGACCGGCGAGGACGGGCTGCGGGCCCTGGAGGCTGCCCTTCTCGTCGATCATGAGCTGCGCCGCCACTGGCAGCGTTTCATCCAACCGCCAGGGGACGTTTAAGAGGGCGCCTCGGTCGTCCCGATCATCGACAGCGCGACCGCGGCAGCGCGGTCGCTCGGCAGGCCGTCGACGGCGAGCTTGGCCATGGCCTCGCGATAGGCGGCGTGCTGCGCGTCGCGGGCCGCTGGATCGCTGAGCAGCCGGTCGAGCGCCTCGACCAGCTTCTCCGGCCGGCAGTTCTCCTGCAGGAACTCGGGCGTCGCGGCGCGGTCGAGCAGCAGGTTCACCAGGGATGCGTATTTGACCTTGATCATGCGCCGGGCGATGGCGACAGAAATCGGATTGGCGCGATAGGCGATGACGGCCGGCGTGCCGACGACGGCCAATTCGACCGCAACCGTCCCGGAGGCGGCGAGCGCGGCGTCGCTGGCGGCAAAGCTATCCCGCTTCATCCCGGGCTCGGTGACGATGGCGACCGGCACGCCGAAGCTTTCGGCACTGGCCTCGGCGAGGCTGGCCACGCCGGCGACCGTCGGCAGGACGACCCGCAATCCGGCATGGCGGGCAGCGAGGCGACGGACCGTCTCGGAGAAGATGGGCAGGAGCCGGTTCAGCTCGGATCGCCGGCTGCCGGGCAGCACGCAGAGAAGCGGCGCCTCGGCCGCGATGCCATGCCCGGCCCGGAACGCCGCGGCGGCCGGGGTGCCCGACATGGTCTCCAGCGCGGGATGGCCGACATAGGTGCAGGCCAAGCCATGGGGCGTGAAATAAGGTGGTTCGAAGGGAAGCAGCGCCAACAGATGATCCACCAGACGCGCCAGCTTCAGCGCCCGTCCCGGCTTCCAGGCCCAGACCGAAGGCGCCACATAATGCAGGCGGGGAATCTTCGTCTCTCCCAGCTGTTCCGCCAGGCGCAGGCAAAAGCCCGGCGCGTCAATCGTGACCAGCACATCGGGCGGCTCCCGGCGCAGCCAGGCGGTCGTTTCCCGCAGCCGGCGGCGCAGAAGCGGCAGATGCGGCAGCAGCTCGACCAGCCCCATATGGCTCAGCTCCTGCATCGGAAACCGGCTCGCAAGGCCTTCGGCGCTCATTTGCTCGCCGCCGATCCCCTCGAGGCGCACCTTGCCACCTGTGGCGCGCCGGAGCGCGGTCATCAGACGCGCGCCCAGCACATCGCCGGAGGGCTCGCCGGCCACCAGGACGATCCGGGGATCCACGGCGCTCACAGCCCTTCGATGCCGATGACGAACATCTGCGCATCATCGGCGACGGTGGCGATCATAGGCGCGTCCATCACCAGCACGCCGCCGGCCTCGATGGCGATTCCGCGGTAGCGGGCCGCCGCGGCGCGCCGGACCGTGGCGACACCGATGACGGGGGGATCAGCGCGCATCTGCTGCTGAGGTTTGCGGGCCTTCACCAGGATCGCCCCGTGCCCGTCGCGCTGGCGCGGCGCGCAGCCCTCGATCAGGCGATCGGTACCGTCGGGCCCCTCGAGACCCAGGACCTGATCCCCCTGGACCACGGCCGCCTGGCCGCGATCGTCGAGACCGTGGCGGCGCGCCGCACCCAGCCCGAGGGCGATCGCCGCCACCTCCCCCGGCGTGGGCAGCAGCGTGCCATAGGGGCCGGCATGAGCCAGCAGCGAGGCGGCCACATCCGCCGGACCCACGACGCGAAACCCTTCCTGCTCGAATTCGGCCACGATGGCTTCCAGCAGGCTGTTGTCGCTCAGGAGCCGGCCGCCGATATGGGCAATGAAGCGGGCGGCGCGCCAGTCGGGCCTGAGCTCTGTCAGGCTGGGCCGGGCGATCCGGCCGGCAAAGACGAGTTCCTCGGCCCCGGCCGCGCGCAGGGCGCGCAGGGTGTCGGCGACCGCCCCCAGGCGCACCCAATCCTGGGGCGCGCCGGCAATGGCCTCGGCCTGAGCATGACCCCGGAAGGCGACGACATGGAAGTCCCGCCCCTCGCTTCGGCAGGCATCGACCAACAGCCGGGGCAACTCGCCGCCGCCGGCGAGTATGCCGAGCTTAGGCGGCATCGGAGTTGGGTGGCCGGCTAGTCATCCGCCTCGATCGCCACCTTGGCGATCGGCCGCGTCGCGTCGGCGGTGATGAAGGAAATCAGCTCCATGACCACGGCGTTGTCGCGATAGGCGAGCGACACCTCGTCCAGGCGCTCGGCGAAGGGGCCGGAGCCTAGAAAGATCTGCCGATAGGCGGTGCGCAGGGCCTGGATGTCGACGCGCGAGAAGCTGCGCCGTTTCAGCCCGACGACATTCAGGCCGCGAAGCCGGGCGCGATTGCCCACGGCCATGGCGAAGGGGACCACATCCTGGGTCACCGCCGAGCAGCCGCCCACCATCGCATACTTGCCGACCCGGCAATATTGATGGATCGCCGTGAGGCCCCCGATATTGACGTGGTCTCCGATAACGACATGGCCGCCCAGCGTCGCATTGTTGGCCATGGTCACATTGTCGCCGACCCAGCAGTCATGGGCGATATGGACGCCGGTCATGAAATAGCAATTGCTGCCGACATGGGTCGGCACCTTGTCCAGGCTCGTGCCGCCGTTCATCGTGACGTACTCGCGCAGCACATTGCCGCTGCCGATCTCGAGGCCGCTGTGGGGACGGTTGAAGCCGACATATTGCGGCGGCTGCCCCAGGGAGGCAAAGGGATGGATCTGCGTCCCGGCGCCGATATGGGTGCGGCCGTCGACGACCACATGGGGATGCAGCCGAACCCCCGGCTCGATCGACACTTCTGTCCCGATGCAGCAATAGGCGCCGATCTCGACATCGTCTGCCAGCTGTGCTCCCGCCGCGACGACCGCGGTGGGGTGGATCCGGGTCATGTATTCTCCCGCACCATGGCAGCGAAGACCGCCTCGGCCACCACTTTATCCCCCACCTTCGCCGTGCCTTTGAATTTCCAGACCGGGCCTCGGTTGCGCTCCTTCTCCACCAGGATCCGCAGCTGATCGCCGGGATAGACGGGCCGGCGGAAGCGGCAATTGTCGATGGACATGAAATAGACCAGCTTGCCTTCGGATACGGGTCCGAGCGTATGGACCACGAGGACGGCCGCCGTCTGCGCCATCGCCTCGACGATCAGGACACCCGGCATGACCGGCGCGCCGGGGAAGTGTCCTTGAAAAAAGGGCTCGCTGATGCTGACGTTCTTGATACCGACGGCACCCTTGTCGGCATACATCTCGACGACGCGGTCGATCATCAGGAAGGGGTAGCGATGCGGGATCATCTGCATGATCCGGACGACATCGGCCTCCACGCCCATATCCGAGGCGGCGGCGGCTTCGCTCATTGCCTTTGCCCCCTTTCCTCGCTCTTCTCGCTCACTTTGCCGCCGTGAGCTTGACCGAGGGAAGCTTGGCATCCAGCTTCTGCAGAACCTCCGTCGTGATATCGAAGGCCGGCAGGTTGTAGAGCACCGCTCCCTTGACCAGGACCAGCGATATGTTGCGCGTCTTGGCGACGTCGGCCACCGTGGCATTCAGCGCGGTCTGAACCTGGTTCATCGCGTTTTGCTCCACCAGCTGCATCTGCTGGCGGCGGGCCGCGGCGGATTGGCGCGCCGCATTCACCTTCTGCTGAAATGCCTCGCTCTTCTTGCGGAAGTCATCCGCGGCCATCGAGGCGCGCGCCTGTTCCAGCTGCTGGCCCTCGTTCTTCAGGGCGTCCTCCTGTTTGGCGAGATCGGCCTGGAAGCCTTTGGCCTGCTTGTCCAGGGCCACGCGCGCGCCAGCCGCCGCCTTCGAATCCCGCAGGATGACCTGCAGATCGACGATGGCGATGACCATGGGCGGGGTCTGGGCATGAGCGGGGGGCGGCGGCGTGCCTGTAAGAACAACGGCAGCCAGGGCAAGGGTAAACAGCAGGCGCAGGCTGAGGGGGGATATCCTGGTCATTAGAAGTTGGTTCCAACGTTGAAGTTGATGACTTGTGTCTGGTCGAAGGAGGCCTTCGCAACGGGGATGGCAAAGTCCACCGCCAGGGGTCCGAACGGTGATTTCCAGATGACCCCGAAACCGATCGAGGCGCGGAAACAAGTGCAGTCCTGGACAATGCCTTCGGTGGCATCCGTCCCATACATTGTGCCGAAGTCGCTGAAGACATGGCCTCGCACCTGGTATTCATCGGGCAGGCCCATCGGGAAGGATACCTGGACCGTGCCGACGGCATATTCCTTGCCGCCCAGTAAATCGGCGGTGGCCAAATCGCGCGGACCGATGCCTTGCGTCGCAAAGCCGCGGAAGCTGGTTCCGCCGAGCTGATAGCTGTCGATGATCGGGATCGGCTTCGGCATGTCGAAAAGATAGCCGATTTCACCGCTGACACTGCCGATGATGCTCTCGCTCTTGTCAAACGGCATGTAATACCCGCCGCCGAGCCTGTTTCCCATATAGCCGAGTGTGCCGGGAACCGTCGAGATGTCGTTTCGGTACCGGATGTAGTAGCCCGAGGCCGGGTCGTTCTTATTGTCCCGGCGATCATAGATGAACTCGTTGCTGATGAGCGAGTTCAGATTGGTGCCTTCCTGCTGCTGGATCGCCAGCGAGGCGAATTGCGATACGTTCGATAGGGTCTGCCGGATGAGGCTGTAGCGAATATTATGGTGCAGGTATTCGCTGATGTCGTAGCCGGCGCGCAGCCCGAAGCCCAGATCCAACTCGTCGTAGGGGATATTGGAATTCCCGAAGGTGCTGTTGGTGTTCTGGGTCACCGTGTCGAAGATGTCGACGCCGGCGGAGATCGGCCGGCCCAGGAAATAGGGCTCGGTGAAGCTCAGCGTGATGTTGGAGGTGACGAAGGACAGGTTGGTGGCGAGGGACAGCGACTGCCCCTTGCCGAGCAGGTTCCGCTCCGAAATCTTGATCAGCCCGAGGGGACCGTTGGTCGTGGAATAACCGAGACCGAAGCTGAGCTCGCCGGTCGACTGCTCCTCGACATTCACCTCGATGACCGTCTTGTCCGGCGTCGACCCGGGCAGGGTCTTGACGTCGACGTTGGCGAAGAACCCGAGATTGGTCAGCCGCTGCTTGGTACGCTGCAGCTTCGAGCTGTTGAAGGCATCGCCCTCGACGAGGCGGAACTCACGCCGGATGACGCTGTCCAAGGTTCGCGCATTGCCCTTGATGTCGATCCGCTCGACATAGACCTTGGGGCCCTCGTTGATCGAGAAGGTGATGTTGACGGTCTTCTTCTTCGAATCGCGGTCGAGCCGGTTCTGAACATCGACGAAGGCATAACCCAGGCTGCCCAGGGCGTCGTTCAGGGCGGCCGTGGTCTTGTCGACATCCCGCTGGTCGTACCACTCGCCCTCCTTCACCTGCACAAGGCTGCGCAGGACTTCCGGATCGAGGTCCTTGAGCGAGGTCTTGACGTCCACCTTGCCGACCTTGTAGCGCTCCCCCTCGTCCAGCGAGAAGGTGATGTAGAAGGCATCCTGCTCCGGCGACAGCTCGGCGACCGCCGAGATCACCTTGAAGTCGATGTAGCCGTTCATCAGGTAGAAGTCGCGCAGCCGGTCGCGATCGACCTGGAGACGATCGGGATCGTAGGTATCGGTCGTGACCAGGAAGCGGTACCAGGCCGTCTCGGTGGTGAGGATGACGCCGCGCAGCTCGCTGTCGGAGAACGACTTGTTGCCCACGAAGCTGATCTTGCGGACGTCGGTGCGGCTCCCCTCCTTGATCTCGAAGACGAGGTTCACCCGATTCTGGTCGAGCTTGATGATCTTGGGGTCCACCGTCGCGCCGAAGCGTCCGCTGCGCCGGTAGAGATTGAGGATCCGCTGCACATCCGCCTGCACGCGGCTCTGCGTCAGCACCGTCCGGGGCTTTTCCTGGATCTCGGCGAAGAGGTCCTTGGACTCCAAATAATCGTTACCTTCGAAGGCGATCGTGTTGATGATCGGATTCTCGACCACCTTGACGATCAGGGTATTGCCCTCGCGCCGGAAGGCGACGTCGGCGAAGAGGCCCGTGGCGAAGAGATTCTTCAGGGCCTTGTCGATGCGGTCGGGAGCAAAGGGATCGCCGGGGTTGAGCTGCATGTAGGAGCGCACCGTGTCCGCCTCGATACGCTGCGTGCCCTCGATCTTGATGTCGGCGATCGGATCGCCGCCGAACATGTTCTGGGCGAGCGCCGTGGTGACGGGCGCCAGGAACGCCAGAAACACCAAGGCGAGGCCGGCCGCCAGCAGTAATGCCTTCAACCGGTCCCGCAACTCCCCTACTCCCTCGCCACCACCTAAGCGAAGATGTGCTTGAGGAACTGGATGACGTTCAGCGATACGAGATCGTTCCAGGTGGCGAACAGCATCAAACTCAATACCAGAGCGAGCCCGAGGCGCAAACCCCATTCCTCCGCCCGGGGGCCGAGCGGCCGTCCGCGCAAGGCTTCCGCGCCGTAGAAGAGCAACCGCCCGCCGTCCAAAAGCGGCACCGGGAAGAGATTGATGAGCCCGAGATTGATCGACAGAAGCACGGCAAAATCGACCACATCGATAAGGCTGCGGCTGGCGATGTCCCCCGACATCTTGGCGATGCGCAGCACGCCGCCGACTTCGTTGCTCGGCCGGATACCTTCCACGATCTGGCCGATCGCCCTCAGCATGCCGACGGAGCGCTGATAGGTCTCGACCACGGCCATCCACACCGCCGTGGCGGGGCCGTAGCGCACGATCGTCCCGCCGCTGGGGGTCGACTGGATGCCGAGCTGGCCGATACGGTGCTTGTCGCCGAAGATATCGACCTGCTCCACGATCTGGGGCGTGGCGTCGAGCTCGACGGCCTTGCCGGCGCGCTCGATCTTCAGATGCAGCGGCTCGCCGAGGCCGAGCATGACCGCGGCGGCGATGTCTTCGAAGCGCGAGACAGGCTGCCCGTTGAGGGCGACGATCTTGTCGCCCGGCTCGATGCCCGCCGCGGCGGCGGCGCTGCCGGGTGTGACGACGCTGACCACGGTCGAGGTCAATTGTTGGCCGATGGTCGCGAACAATATGGCGCTGACGACGATGGCGAAGAGGAAATTCGCCACCGGCCCCGCCACCACGATGGCCGCGCGCTGCCCAAGCCTCTTGTGGCTGAAGGAGACGGCCCGATCGGCCTCGGTGAGGGCAGGCTTCTGCTCCCCGCCTTCAGCTTCCTCGCTCGCCATCTCGCCGAACATCCTGACATAGCCGCCGAAGGGCAGCAGGCTGACCTTCCAGCGGGTCCCGGCGCGATCGGTCCAGCCGAAGATCTCCGGGCCGAATCCGATGGAGAAGACCTCCACCCGCACGCGATTCCAGCGCGCGACAAGGTAGTGGCCAAGCTCGTGGATGAACACGAGGACGGTCAGGACGCACAGGAATGGCAGCCCATAGTGGATCAGCAAGGTGAACGGATTCATCGACCTACTCTATTTGTCCCAGACGCCTTTACCGACCGAGGGGTCCATCCAGACCCCCGCGTCGGTTGAGAATCGCTGCCCCCGGCTTGAACCCGGCTTGCATAGCATAGCCGCCGCGCAGTCGCCTAGTGCGCATTAGCTATGGTTCGACAATAGCTTACCGGGCAGTAATGAAGCTGGACGCGCTATCGCGGGCGGCACGATCGGCCTCGGCTATGTCCTCCAGGCTGTCGCCCCGGCCGGTGGGCGCCTGGGTGAGCACACGTTCCACGATCCGCGCGATCGCCATGAAGCCGATGGCGCCGTCCAGGAAGGCCTGAACCGCCACCTCGTTGGCGGCATTCAGCACCGTCGGCGCAAGCCCCCCGTCCACCAGCGCCGCCTTCGCCAGGCGCAGCGCCGGAAATCTTTCAAAATCAGGGGCCTCGAAGGAAAGTTGGCCGATCTCGGCAAGGTTGAGGCGGGCCGAGGGGGCGTCCATCCGACGCGGCCAGCCCAGGGCATAGGCGATGGGCGTGCGCATGTCGGGCGTGCCGAGATGGGCCAGCACCGAGCCGTCGACATAGGAAACCAGGCTGTGGACGACCGACTGCGGGTGGACCAGGATCTCGATCCGTTCCGGCGGCAGGTCGAACAGATGATGGGCCTCGATGAGCTCGAGCCCCTTGTTCATCATGGTGGCGGAATCGACCGAGATCTTGGCCCCCATCGACCAATTGGGATGTCGCACCGCCTGGGCCGGCGTGGCCACCTCCATCTCCGCGGCCGACAGCGTCCGGAAGGGCCCGCCCGAGGCGGTGAGGAAGATCTTCTCCACCCCTTCCCGGCGCTCGAAGTCGAAGCATTGGAAAATGGCGCTATGCTCGGAATCCACGGGCAGCAGCACGGCCCCCGCGGCGCTGACCTCCTGCATCATCAGCCGGCCGGCCGAGACCAGGCATTCCTTGTTGGCCAGCGCCACAACGGCGCCCCGGCGTACGGCCGCCAAGGTGGGTCGGAGGCCGGCGGCCCCGACGATGGCCGCCATCACCCAATCGGAGGGCCGCGTGGCCGCCTCGACGACGGCCGCTGCACCCGCCGCCGCCTCGATCCCCGTCCCCGCCAGCGCCGCCTTGAGGGCGGCATAGTGGCGCTCGTCGGCCACAACGGCCAGGCGCGGCTTCAGCCGGCGCGCCTGCTCGGCGAGCAGCGCCACATTGCTGTTGGCCGTCAGGGCTTCGACGACATAGCGGCCGCGGTTGCGCTCGAGCAGATCGAGGGTATTGGCGCCCACCGAGCCGGTCGAGCCCAGCACGGTCACCCGCCGGGGCGCCTGCGAGCGGTCGAGTTCGGCCTTTACCGCGTCCATACCAGAATTCCTCCCCCCAGAGATTGAGCCAATGCCACGGCCAAAGCTACGGCCAAAAGCCCGTCGACCCGGTCGAGGAAGCCGCCGTGGCCCGGAATGAGATGGCCGCTGTCCTTGACGCCGAAATAGCGCTTGAAGCCCGATTCCATCAAATCGCCCGCCTGCTCGACGATGCCGAGCAGACCACTCGCCAGCACCAGCGGCCAGACCGAGGGGGCACCCAGCCAGAGCGCGGCGACTGCGCCCACGACCATGCCCGCGGCAATGCCGCCCAGGAGCCCGGCCCAGGTCTTGTTCGGGCTGATGCGTGGCGCCAGCTTCGGGCCCCCGATCGAGCGCCCTGCCGCATAAGCCCCCGTATCGACCGCAATCGCCAGGGCCAGGACCCAGACCATCGTCGCAAGCCCGCCAGGCGCCTGGGCCCGCAGCCAGATGATGGCGATGCTGGGCAAACCGATATAGACCGTCCCGAAACCCTGCCAGGCGCCGCGTCCGCCGGGACGGCGCATGCCCAGAAGGCTGGACAAGGCCCCGCCCAGGACGAGGAGCAGCAGCGAGAGCCGATAGAGCTGGCAGGCCGCAGCACTCATGGCCACGGCCATGGCCAGCATCGAGAGCGCGCCCGCCGGCGCGATGCCGAAGACCGGGCGGCGGCTCGGCGGCTGGCCGAAGGCGCACATTCCGGCCCATTCCCAGGCCATCACGACGGCGATCGCACCGACCAGAATGTCCCAATAGGGCGGCCCCAGCCAGACGGCCGCCGCCGCCAGCGGCAACAGGACCGCCGCCGAAAGAAGGCGTTTGCGCAGGGCGGAAGCCTCAGCGCGCGGCGCCATAGCGGCGATCGCGCCCATGATACTCCGTGATGGCGCTCTCCAGGTCGTCCCGCGTGAAGTCGGGCCAGAGCCGCTCGAGAAAGACAAGCTCGGCATAGGCGCATTGCCAGAGCAGGAAATTGCTGATGCGCTTCTCGCCGCTGGTGCGGATCAGGAGATCGGGATCGGGTATCCCGGCGGTATAGAGGAAGCGCTCGAACTGGTCCTCGTCGACCGCGGCGGGATCGATGCGCCCGGCGCGCACGCCCTCGGCGATGCAGCGGGCGGCCTCGACGATCTCGGCGCGGCCGCCATAGCTGAGGGCCACGATGAGATTGAGCTTGCGGTTGCCTGCCGTCCGGCGCTCGGCGCCTTCGATCAGCCGCACGATATCGGGCTGCAGGCGGCTTCTCTGCCCGATGACGCGCAGCCTGACGCCCTTGCGGTCCAGCTCCTCGATCTCGTTGTTGAGATAGAGCCTGAGCAGGCCCATGAGATCGTCGATCTCGGCCGGCGGGCGCTTCCAATTCTCCGAGGAGAAGCCATAGAGGGTCAGGTATTGGATCCCGAGCTCGGCCGCGCCGGTGACGGTCCGGCGGACCGCCTCCGCCCCGCGCTTATGGCCGGCAACCCGGGGCAGCCCGCGCGCCTTCGCCCAGCGGCCATTGCCATCCATGATGATGGCGACATGAACGGGCGGCTTGGGTTCGGCACTGGCAGGCAGAGCTTCCATGGCCTCAAACCTGAAGGATTTCCTTCTCCTTCTGCGCCAACGCCTCGTCGACCTTCTTGATGTGGTCGTCGGTCAGCTTCTGGACCTCGTCCGTGTGGCGCCGGTGCTCGTCCTCGGAAATCTTGCCGTCCTTCTCCATCTTCTTCAGCGTCTCCATGCCGTCGCGCCGGACGTTGCGGACGGCGACCCTGCCATGCTCGGCGTATTTATGGGCGATCTTGGTCATCTCCTGGCGCCGCTCCTGGCTCAGCTCCGGAATGGGCAGGCGCACCAGCTGGCCGTCGGATTGGGGATTGACGCCGAG
Source organism: uncultured Alphaproteobacteria bacterium (assembly GCA_963757155.1). Classification (GTDB taxonomy): domain Bacteria; phylum Pseudomonadota; class Alphaproteobacteria; order Dongiales; family Dongiaceae; genus DASXQK01. Next base: position 168,707 of record CAVWQS010000037.1, on the reverse strand, counting down.
ATTGGCTTCGCGGATCGCCTTCTCCACCGGGGTGACCAGGCTGCGGTCCCAGACCTGCACGGTGATCATCCGCGGCTCCGGCACGCTGACCGTCCCAACCTGGTTCAGCGGCATGTCGCCGCCATAGGCCTTGACCATCACGGTGTCCAGCAGATGGGCGGAGGCCCGGCCCGTGCGCAGGCCGCCGAACTCCCGGCGCAGCGCCTCCAGCGCCCCATCCATCCGCCGTTTCAGCTCGTTCATCATCTCGTTTGGCATGGCGTCGCTCTCTCCCTCTCAGTCGGAGATTATCGTGTACTTGCCCTTGCCGGTCAGCACCTCCGCCAGACCGCCCGGCTTGTTGATCGAGAATACCAGGATGGGGATGCGATTCTCACGTGCCAAGGAGACCGCCGCCGCATCCATCACCTTGAGGTCGCGCGAGAGCACCTCGAGATGGGTGAGCTTCTGGAAACGCTCGGCCTTGGGATCCTTCATGGGATCGGCGCTATAGACGCCGTCGACCTTGGTGCCCTTCATGATCGCCTGGCAGCCCATCTCGGAGGCCCGCAGCGCCGCGGCCGTATCGGTCGTGAAGAAGGGATTGCCGGTGCCCGCGGCGAAGATGACGACCCGGCCCTTCTCGAGGTGGCGCTGGGCCCGGCGGCGGATATAGGGCTCGCAGACCGTGGCCATGGGAATGGCGGATTGCACGCGGGTCTGGACGCCTTGCTGCTCCAGGGCGTTCTGCATGGCCAGCGCGTTGATCACGGTGGCCAGCATGCCCATGTAGTCAGCCGAGGCGCGCTGCATGCCCTGGGCGGCGCCGGCGATGCCGCGGAAGATGTTCCCGCCGCCGATGACGAGGCAGAGCTCGGCGCCATGGGTCACGGCCGTCTTGACCTCGCCGGCGATGCGATTGACCGTATCGGGATCGAGACCGAACTCCCGATGGCCCATCAGCGCTTCGCCCGAGATCTTCAGCAGGACCCGCGTGTAGAGCAGGTTGGCCATCGTCCGACGCTCCCGAGAGACCAGATCCCCCGAACAACCGATCATACTCCGCGGCGCCGGCCCCTGCCCCCGCCGCGCTCGTCTGCGAGGCGGCTTTAGCTCCCGAGCTGGGCCGCGACCTCGGCAGCGAAGTCCTTCTGCTCGCGCTGGATTCCCTCGCCAAGGACCATGCGATGGAAGCCGGTCACCGCGATCGGGGCGCCGACTTCCTTCGCCGCCGCCGCGACGGCCGCCTTCACCCGGCTCTCGCCGTCGATGACATAGACCTGCTCCAGCAGCACGACTTCCTCGTAGTACTTGCGCAGGCGTCCCTCGACCATCTTGGCGATGATCTCCTCCGCCTTGCCCGAGGTGCGGGCCTGCTCGGCCAGCACATTGCGCTCGCGCTCGAGCGCGGCCGGATCGACGGAGCTGATGTCGAGGGACTGCGGATTGGCCGCGGCGACATGCATGGCAAGCTGTTTGCCGAAGGCAGCGAGCTTGCCGGCGTCCCCGGTCGATTCCAGCCCGATCAGCACGCCGATCTTGCCCAGGCCCGGCGCCTGGCTGTTGTGGACATAGCCGACGACCACGCCAGATCCGACCTTGAGCTTGGCCATGCGGCGCAAGGTCATGTTCTCGCCGATGGTGGCGATGAGCTGGGTCATGGCCTCGGCCACGCTCTTGCCCTCGCTGCCATAGGGTGCGGCGGCAAGCGCATCGATGTCGCCGGCATCCAGCGCCTGGCGGGCGACCTGGCGCACGAAGCCCTGGAACTGCTCGTTGCGGGCGACGAAATCGGTCTCGGCATTGACCTCGACAAGGGCGCCGCGCGTGCCCTCGACGGCGAGGCCGATCAGCCCCTCGGCCGCGACGCGGCCGGCCTTCTTGGCGGCGGCGGCAAGGCCCTTCTTGCGCAGCCAATCGAAAGCGCCTTCGAGATCGCCTTGCGTCTCGCCCAGCGCCTTCTTGCAATCCATCATGCCAGCCCCGGTCTTTTCCCGAAGCTCCTTGACCAGCGCCGCGGTGATCTCGGCCATGACGTCGATTCTCCCGTATCCTCGTGTGGGTGGTGGGCCGCCGCCGGAGCGGCGGCCCGATAGATTAGGCCTGCGCGGCCGGGGCTTCCCCGCCGACGGCTTCCGCCGCGGGCAGCTGCTCGGCCGGCAGCTCCGCCGCCTCGCCGATATCCGCGCCGGTGGCGATGGCCTCCTGCTGCAACCCGTCCAGCACCGCCGCCGAGACCAGATCGCAATAGGTGGCGATGGCCCGGATGGCGTCGTCATTGCCCGGGATCGGATAGGCGATCCCCTGGGGATTGCTGTTGCTGTCGACGACGGCGACGACCGGAATGCCCAGCTTCAAGGCTTCCGCCACCGCGATCAACTCCTTGTTGGTGTCGATCACGAACAGGATGTCGGGCTGGCCGCCCATCTCCTTGATGCCGCCCAGCGCCCGCTCGAGCTTGTCGCGCTCGCGGGTCATCTGCAGCGTCTCCTTCTTGGTCAGGCCCGTGTTGGCCTCCGCAAGCCGGGAGTCGAGATCCTTCAGCCGCTTGATCGAATTGGAGATGGTCTTCCAGTTCGAGAGCATGCCGCCGAGCCAGCGGTGGTTGACGTAGTACTGGCCGCAGCGCTTGGCCGTCTCGGCGATCTTGTCGCTCGCCTGGCGCTTGGTGCCGACGAAGAGCACGCGCCCGCCGCCGCTGACGACGTCGCGCACGGCCTGCAGCCCCTGCTGCAGGAGCGGCACGGTCTGTTCGAGATCGAGAATATGCACGCCATTGCGCACGCCGAAGATGAAGGGTGCCATCTTCGGGTTCCAGCGGCGGGTGTGATGTCCGAAATGCACGCCAGCTTCCAAGAGCTGGCGCATGGTGAACTCTGGCATCGCCATGTGATAACGTCCTTTTCCGGTTAGGCCTCCGCGGGAATTGGTCCGTCGTCCCCGGAGCAATCCGAGGCACGAACACCGGAGCGACCGACCGGGATTTCTCCCCGGCGGGCCGCGGCCCCGCGTGCGGTTTCAAGCGGGCGTGGTCTTAGCTGCCTAGCTGGGCAAAGGCAAGCGTTTTTTCAAGGGCTTAGGACGCCGCGACCCAAGGGCTTGGGGCGCCAGGGCGCCTAAACGTCCTGGACGTCGACGATGCCGGGAATGGCCTTGATCGCCCCCCGGGTTGCCGGCGAGATGGCCCAGCCCCCGGGCACCACCACCTCGCATTCCCGCCCGCGCTCCAGCTCCAGCACCAGCCTGAGCCGCCCCTTGCCCCGCCCGCACCGCTCCATGATCTGCTTCAGGCTGGGGATGGGCCCGCTGTCGCTGAGATAGACCTTGAGCCCGGCGCTGGTTTGGGCCGCGGCCGCCTCCAGCCCCTGGATGGCCTGGGCGGTCAGCCGGACATTGTCGGGCTCCAGGCGGACATCGACGGTGAGCAGCACGGGCGTCCCAGGCTCCAGCAGCTCGCGATGGGCGGCCAGGGTCTCGGAGAACACCACGACTTCATACATGCCGCTGGCGTCGGAGAGCTGGGCGAAGGCAAAGCGCGAGCCCTTGGCGGAGGTCCGCTCCTGCCGGCCGGTCACGATGCCGGCGAGCTTGGCCCGCATGGTCGGCCGGCCGGCGATCCAGCCGGGCAGATCGACATAGCTGACGACGTCGAGGCGCTTCAGCGTGCTGCCGAAGCTGTCCAGGGGATGGGCCGAGAGATAGAAGCCGATGGCCTCGAACTCATGGCGCAGCTTCTCCATGGGCGGCCAGTCCGGCGTCGCCGGCAGGCTGAGCCGGTCGGGCTCGGCCAGCGCCCCGCCGAAGAGGCTCACCTGCTGGCTCGCCCGGTCGTTGGCCGCGGCCCCAGCCTGGCGCAGCAGCATCTCCGCCGCCTGGAAGGTCTGGTGCCGGTTGGGGTTGATCCCGTCGAAGGCACCGGCGGCGATCAGATTTTCCAGCGCCCGCTTGTTGAGCGCCTTGGGATCGCAGCGCCGGGCGAAATCGGCCAGGCTCTTGAACGGCCCGCCAGGTTGCCGCGACGCGACGATCCCCTCGGCCGCCCCCTGCCCGACATTGCGCACGGCGGCCAGGGCATAGCGCACGGCCAGCTGGCCCTCGGCATCGGCCTCGACGCCGAAGAGCGCCTCCGACTTGTTGATGTCGGGCGCCAGCAGCCGGATCTTGAGCGCGCCCCAGCTCCTGGCGGAAGAGACCCAGCTTGTCCGTGTTGTTGATGTCGAAGGTCATCGAGGCCGCGAAGAACTCGACGGGGTAGTTGGCCTTGAACCAGGCCGTCTGATAGGCGATCAGCGCATAGGGCGCGGAATGGCATTTGTTGAAGCCGTAGCCGGCGAATTTGTTGACCTTCTCGAAGATGCCTTCCGCCTGCGGCCCATCGACGCCACGGGACACGGCGCCGTCGATGAAATTCCGGCGCTGAGCCTCCATCTCCTCCTTGATCTTCTTGCCCATGGCGCGGCGCAGCAGATCGGCCCCGCCGAGCGTATAGCCGGAGAGGGTCTGGGCGATCTGCATCACCTGCTCCTGATAGACCATGATCCCGAAGGTCTCCTTCAGGATCGGCTCCAGGGCCGGGTGGAGATAGTCGACGGGCTCCGTGCCGTTCTTGACGTTGATGTATTTCGGGATGTCGTCCATCGGGCCCGGGCGGTAGAGGGCGACGAGGGCGATGACATCCTCGAACCGGTCGGGCTTCAGCTTTCGCAGGACATCGCGCATGCCCGAACTTTCCAGCTGGAACACGCCGGTGGAATCGCCGTGGCTCAGCATGGCGAAGGTCTTGGGATCGTCGAGGGGTATGCGCGTCAGATCGATGTCGATGCCGCGCCGGCGCACCAGCTTCTCCGCCTGGGTCAGCACCGTCAGGGTCTTGAGGCCGAGGAAGTCCAGCTTCACCAGCCCCGCCTGCTCGACATCCTTCATGTTGAACTGGGTGACCGGCATGTCGGAGCGTGGATCGCGATAGAGGGGCACCAGCTCCTCCAGCGCCCGATCGCCGATCACCACCCCCGCCGCATGGGTCGAGGCGTGGCGATAGAGCCCCTCCAGCTTGCGGGCGATGTCGAAGAGCCGGGCCACGGCGGGATCCTCGGCGATGGCCGCGCGCAGCTGGGATTCGCCCTCGACCGCCTGGGCCAGGCTGACGGGATTGGCCGGGTTGTTCGGCACCAGCTTGCAGATCCGGTCGATCTGGCCATAGGGCATCTCCAGCACCCGGCCGACATCGCGCAACGCCGCGCGTGCCTGCAGCTTGCCGAAGGTGATGATCTGAGCGACCCGGTCGCGGCCGTATTTCTGCTGGACGTAGCGGATCACCTCGTCGCGGCGCTCCTGGCAGAAATCGACGTCGAAGTCCGGCATCGAGACGCGCTCGGGATTGAGGAAGCGCTCGAAGAGGAGGCCCCAGCGCAAGGGGTCGAGGTCGGTGATGGTGAGGGCCCAGGCCGCGACGGAGCCCGCACCCGAGCCGCGGCCCGGCCCGACGGGAATCCCGTGCGCCTTGGCCCAGCTGATGAAATCCGCGACGATCAGGAAATAGCCGGCGAAGCCCATGGGGATGATGACGCCGAGCTCATATTCCAGGCGCTCGCGATAGGGCTTTCGCTCGGCCTCCGTCAGAGCCTCCAGACGGCGCTCCAGCCCGGCCTCGGCCTGGCGGCGGAGCTCTTCGGGCTCGCCGAGCCCGCTTTCGGACCGGAACGGCGGCAGGATCGGCTTGCGCGGTCCCGGCATATAGGCGCAGCGCTGGGCGACGACGATGGTGTTGTCCACAGCCTCCGGCAGGTCGGCGAACAGGGCGCGCATCTCGGCCGCGCTCTTGAAGCGATGCTCGGGCGTGACGCGCCGGCGCTTCTCCTGGCTGATCGGCGAGCCTTCGGCAATGCAGAGCAGCACGTCATGGGCCGCATGCATCGATTCATCGGCGAAGAAAACCTCATTGGTCGCGATGAGCGGCAGATTGCGCGCATAGGCGAGATCCAGAAGTCGGCCCTCGATCAGCCGCTCGGAGGCCAGCCCATGGCGCATGAGCTCGATGTAGAGCCGGCCGGGAAACAGCCGCTCGAGCTCGCTCAGCGCGGCGGCGGCCGCCTCGTCCTGGCCTTCCCCCAGCAGCCGGCCGACGCGCCCATGGGGGCCGCCGGTGAAGGCGATCAGCCCCTCGGTCATGCCGTCCAGCGCCGCCAGCGGCAGCTGCGGCGCCTCCCCCGGCTCACCCTCCAGGAAGGATTTGCTCACCAGCCGCAGCAGATTGCGATAGCCCTTCTCGCTCTGCACCAGCAGGACGAGCTGGTCGGGCGGCGGCTTCAGCCCCGGCCGCTGCGGCCCCTCCCCGGTCTCGCGGCGCAGCCCCACCTGGCAGGCGATGATGGGCTGCACGCCGGCTTCCGAAGCGACCTGGGCGAATTGAAAGGCGCCGAACAGATTGCCGCTATCGGCCACCGCCACCGCAGGCATCGCGTGGCGCTTGCAGAGCTCCACCAGCTGCTTGATCTTGATGGCGCCCTCGGACAGCGAATAGGCCGAGTGGACGCGCAGGTGGACGAAATCGGCGTGGGACATTGTCGGTCGATTATCCTCGGCCGGCGCCGATTCGTCACGCTCGCAGAATCAACGACGTCCGTCAGGCCTCGACGAGCCTGCCGTCGTCGAGGGCGAGGATGCGGTCCATCTGATCGGCGAGCGCCAGATTGTGGGTCGCCACCAGCGCGCCGAGGCCCACGGCGCGCACGAGCTTGACGAGCATCGAGAACACGCCGTCCGCCGTGGTGTGATCGAGATTGCCGGTGGGCTCGTCGGCCAGGAGCAGCGCCGGTCCGTTGGCCAAGGCGCGCGCGATGGCCACGCGCTGCTGCTCCCCGCCGGAGAGCTGGGCCGGGCGATGCTCCGCCCGCTGGCTGAGCCCCACCATGGCCAGCAGTTCGAGGGCGCGCCCGCGGGCCTTGCCGCGCGAGAGCCCCGCGATCATCTGCGGCAGGATGACGTTCTCGGCCGCCGAGAACTCCGGCAACAAATGATGATACTGATAGACGAAGCCGATGGCGGTGCGGCGCAGCTCCGTGCGCCTGGCATCGGAGAGCCGCCCGGCGGGCTCGCCCTTGATCAGGACCTCGCCGGAGGTCGGCGGCTCCAGCAGGCCGCTGATCTGGAGCAAGGTGGATTTGCCGGCGCCCGAGGGGCCGATGAGGGCCACGATCTCGCCGGGCGAGACCGCCAGCGAGACCTGGCGCAGCACCTCCAGCCGACCGGCTCCCTGGCGAAAGCTGCGGCTGACGCCCCGCAGCTCGAGGACGGACTCACTCATAGCGCAGGGCCTCGACGGGATCGAGACGGGCGGCGCGCCAGGCGGGATAGATCGTGGCCAGGAAGGACAGCGCCAGCGCCATGATCACCACCGTCGCCACCTCCCGGGGATCGACGATGGCAGGCAGCTGCGACAGGAAATAGACCTCCGCCGGAAACAGCGTCGTGTGGAGCAGGCTCTGCAGCCCCTGCCGGATGGACTCGATATTGTCGGCGAAGGCGAGTCCCAAGGCGAAGCCCGCGATCGTCCCTACCACGCCGATGCTGGCGCCGCTGATGAGGAAGATTCGAAGGATCATGCCGCGGGTGGCACCCATGGTGCGCAGGATGGCGATGGCGCGGCCTTTCTCCTTCACCAGCATGATCTGGCTGGAGATGATGTTGAAGGCGGCCACGATGATGATCAGCGTCAGGATCAGGAACATGACATTGCCCTCGACCTCGATGGCGCCGAAGAAGCTGGCATTGGCCTCCTTCCAGTCGGTGAGGCGATAGCCATCGCCGGTGCGCGCCAGAATCGCGGCGGCGGCGGCCCCGGTGCGGTCGGGGTCGTCGACGGAGATCTCGATCTGGCTCGCCTGCTGCGGCAGCATGAAGTAGAGCTGCGCGGCCTCCAGCGGCATGAAGACATAGGCGCTGTCGTACTCGTACATGCCGACGTCGAATATGGCGACGACGGTGAAGCTCTTGATGCGCGGGATGAAGCCCGCGACCGTGTCGCGCCCCTGGGGCGAGATCAGCGTGATCTCCTGCCCGACGGTGACGCCGAGGTTCTGGGCCAGGTGATAGCCGATGATGACGACATCGAGGCCCTTGAATTTGTCGAGGCTGCCCTGCCGGATGTTCCCGGAGAGGGTCGTCTTCTCCTTCAGATCCTCCGGACGGATGCCGCGCACGACGGCGCCATAGGCAAGGGTGCCCTTGGTGACCATGGCCTGGCCCTGAATCATGGGATCGGCGGCCTTGACCATGGGCAGGGATTTGATGGCCTTGGTCAGCACCTCGTAGTCCGGCAGCGGACCCTGGATGGACTGCAGGGTCAGATGGCCGTTGAGGCCGATGATCCGGCCCAGCAGCTCATGGCGGAAGCCGTTCATGACAGACATGACGATGATGAGGATGGCCACGCCCAGCATGATGCCGAGGAAAGAGAAGACCGCGATCAGGGAGATGAATCCCTCCCGGCGCTGCGGCCGGAGATAGCGCATCGCGACGAGCCACTCGAAAGATGACCACATCGCCGGCTAGGCCGTCAGCTTGTCGAGGGCCGGCTCCAGGGCAAGCTCCTGGCGCTCGCCGGTGGCGCGGCGCTTCAGCTCCACCTTGCCCGCGGCGACGCCCCGGGGTCCCACGATCAGCTGCCAGGGAAGGCCGATCAGATCCATCTCGGCGAATTTCGCGCCCGCCCGCTCGTCGCGATCGTCATAGAGCACCTCGACGCCGGCGGCCGTGAGCTTGGCATAGATCTCCTCGCATTTCGCGTTGGTCGCGGCATCGTTGTTCTTCAGATTGACCAGCCCGACATGGAACGGCGCCACGGAATCCGGCCAGATGATCCCCGCCTCGTCATGGCTGGCCTCGATCACCGCCCCCACCAGGCGGGAGACGCCGATGCCGTAGCTTCCCATCTGGACCGGCACCTGCTCGCCATCGGCCTTGGCGACCAGGGCGCCCAAGGGCTTCGAATATTTGGTGCCGAAATGGAAGATATGGCCGACCTCGATGCCGCGCCCGACATAGCGCCGGGCCTCGGGCACCTGTCCCTCGAACATCGCCTGATCGTGCTTCTCGTCGGTGCGGGCGTAGAGCGAGGTGAAATGGTCGACCACCTTCCCCACGGCCGCGGCATCGCCATAGTCCGTCTCGGCGCTGAGGGCGTCGAACTCGATGAAGTCGCGGTCGCAGAAGACGGCGCTCTCACCGGTCTCCGCCAGGATGATGAACTCGTGGGAAAGATCGCCGCCGATGGGCCCCGTATCCGCCGCCATGGGGATCGCGCGCAATCCCAGCCGCTGGAAGGTCCTGAGATAGGAGACGAACATCCGGTTATAGGCCTGGCGCGAGCTCTCATAGTCGACGTCGAAGGAATAGCCGTCCTTCATCAGGAACTCGCGGCCGCGCATGACGCCAAAGCGCGGGCGGACCTCGTCGCGGAATTTCCACTGGATGTGATAGAGCATGCGCGGCAGCTCGCGATAGGTCCTGACCGCCGTGCGGAAGATGTCGGTGATCAGCTCCTCGTTCGTGGGCCCATAGAGCATCTCGCGCTCATGCCGGTCGATGATGCGCAGCATCTCCTTGCCGTAATCGTCGTAGCGGCCGGACTGCTTCCAGAGATCGGCCGACTGGATCGTCGGCATCAGCACCTCCTGGGCGCCGGCGCGGTCCTGCTCCTCGCGCACGATCTGCTCGATGCGCTTCAGCACCCGGAAGCCCAGCGGCAGCCAGGAATAAATGCCTGCGCTGGCCTGGCGCACCATGCCGGCCCGCAGCATCAGGCGGTGGGAGACGATCTGGGCTTCGGCGGGATTTTCCTTCAGCGTCGGAAGGAAATAGGCGGAGAGGCGCATAAGTCGTTCATTTCCTTGGGGTCGAGGGAGCGTGACTTTAGGCGAGGGTCCGCGCCCTGTCCATGCGGGTCCGGGGCGGAGCCTCGTTCGGAATTATGGCGACCCCAAGGCGGCTTAGCGCTTGGCGGGCCTTTTTGCCTTGGCCCGCTTTTCTGCCTTGGCCCAGGGCGGCCCCAGCCGGGCGATCTTCTTGGCGACCGGGCAGCCGGGCGCATGGGCACCGGGCAGATAGCCGAGGCTCATCAGGAACTCCCCCACGATCTCCCCGCCGGTGAAGCGGAAGGTCTTCTTGAACAGCTTGACCCAATCGGCCTTGTCCAGGGGATGATGGTGATCGAGCCAGGCCGCAAAGGAGCCGTGTTCCGCGCGGATCTGCTGCAGGCGCTTGGCATTCTCGATGGCGGCGTCGACCTTCAGGCGGTTGCGGATGATCCCCGCATCGGCCAGCAGGCGGTGCTTCTCCCGCGCGCCATAGGCCGCCACCTTGTCGATGTCGAAGCCGTCGAACGCGGCCAGGAAGGCCTCCCGCTTCTTCAGGATGGTGAGCCAGGAGAGCCCGGCCTGGTTGATCTCCAGGATCAGCCGCTCGAACAGCACCTTGTCGTCGCGCGAGGGAAAGCCGTACTCGCCCCCATGATAGGGGCCGTGGAAGGGATGGCCGGGGGCGATATCGCAATAGCTGCTCATGATGATCCGCTCAATGCCGGAAGGTGATCCAGGGCGAGGTTATCAGCCACCAGGCCACGAGCCAAACCAGGGCCGACAGGATGGTGGTGGCGATGACCTTGGTCCAGAGATGGGTCTTCATCGGCGCGCCCGGATCATGGCCGGGCTCGGGATTCTCCTCGCGCCGCACGCCCCAGGGCAGCACCGCGAAGAGCATGACCCACCAGATCAGGAAATAGACGACGACGGCCGTCAGTATGTTCATGCCTGCTCCAGCTCGATCAGGCTGCCGAGGAAATCCTTGGGATGCAGGAACAGTACCGGCTTGCCATGGGCCCCCGTCTTGGGCTCGCCATCGCCCAGCACCCGCGCCCCGCTGGCCTTCAGCCGGTCGCGCGCTGCCCGGATATCCTCGACCTCGTAGCAGATATGGTGGATGCCGCCGGCGGGGTTGCGGGCGAGGAAGGCGGCGATGGGCGAATCGGCGCCCAGCGGCTCCAGCAGCTCGATCTTGGTGTTGGGCAAGGTGACGAAGACGACGCTGACCCCATGATCGGGCTGCGGCAGCGGGGCCGAGACCTGGGCGCCCAGAGCCTCGGCATAGAGCCGCGATGCCGCCGCCAGATCCGGCACCGCGATCGCCACGTGATTTAATCGTCCGATCATGACCTTCGCTTCCTATCCGCCGTCATTCCCGCGAAAGCGGGAATCCAGGGCCTCACGCGCAGCATTTTGCCACTCGCCCTGGATCCCCGCTTTCGCGGGGATGACGAAGGGGGAGAGCCTACGGTATCGCCTAAAGCCGGACCAGATGCACGTCGGTCAGGGGCTTCTTGCCGTAGCGGGCGTTGAGGCTGCGGCGGACGGCGATGCGCAGGACCTCCCGCACGGCTGCGTCGTCGCCGCGCTTTCCCGTGGCAATCCCCGCCAGGGCTTGCCGGGCCGCCGCAGCGGCCTCGAGCTTCGCAGCCTCCTCGTCTTCCAGATCTGCGCCCAGGCCATGCAAGGTCAACAGCGGCTCGCCCTGGAGGCGGCCGCTGCGGTCCAGGATGATCGTCGCCACCGCCGTCCCGTTATGGGCCATGCGCTGGCGCGTCTTCAGCGCCGGCCCGCCCATGGCGGTGAGCTGGGTCCCGTCCAGCCCCAGCCGGCCGCTTGCCACCTGGCCGATCACCTCGGGCTTGGCCGGGGGCCAGCCGCAGGATCGAGCCGTTCTCCACCAGCACCGACTGGCGCACCTGGCAGCTCTCGGCCAGCGCCACATGGGCGCGCAGATGGCGCAGCTCCCCATGCACCGGAACGGCGATGGCGGGCTTCACCCAGCGATACATCTCCGCCAGCTCGTCGCGGGCCGGATGGCCCGAGACATGCACGAAATGGTCCTTCTCCGTCACGATCTCCACGCCGCGGCGGATGAGGGCGTTGTGCAGCTCGCCGATGGCATGCTCGTTGCCGGGGATGATGCGCGAGGAGAAGATGCAGGCATCCCCCGGCTCGAGGCCGACATCGGGATGCTCGTCGCGGGCGATGCGCGCCAGGGCCGAGCGCGGCTCGCCCTGGCTGCCCGTGCAGATCATCAGCACCCGCTCCCGCGGGAGATGACCGATATCCTCCTCCGAAATGAAATCCGGCAGGTCCTGGAGATATCCCGATTCCTGCGCCGCCTCCACCATGCGGCGCAGCGAGCGGCCCACGAGGCCGACATGCCGGCCATGGGCGAGGCCGGCCTTGGTCACGCTCTCGATGCGCGCAACATTGGAGGAGAAGCAGGCGACGGCGACGCGATGTTGGTATCGGCCGATGAGCTCGTCCATGGCCTGGCGCACCTCGGCCTCGGAGCCCGAGCTGCCCTCCACCAGGACATTGGTGGAATCGCAGACCATGGCCAGCACCCCCTCCCCGCCCAGGCGGCGCAGCGCCGCCTCGTCGGTGATGGGGCCGATGACGGGATCGGGATCGAGCTTCCAATCGCCGGTATGCAGGATGTTGCCCAGGGGCGTGCGCAGCACCACGGCATTGGGCTCGGGTATCGAATGGGTGATGGAGATGAGCTCGATCTCGAAGGGCCCCAGCGCGAAGCTTCCCGACATCGGGAATCTCCGTGATCTTCGCCTCGCCCAGGAGATTGGCCTCGGCGAGCTTGCGCCGCAGCACCGCGGCGGTGAAGGGCGTGGCGTAGATGGGGCAGCGCAGCCGCGGCCAGAGATAGGGCACGGCGCCGATGTGATCCTCATGGGCATGGGTCAGCACGAGGCCGAGGAGATCGGCGCGATTCTCCACGATGAAGGATGGGTCCGGCATGATGACGTCGATGCCCGGCGTCGATTCATTGCCGAAGGTGATGCCGAGATCGACCATCAGCCATTTGCCGGCATGGCCGTAGAGGCTGAGATTCATTCCGATTTCGCCGCAGCCGCCCAGCGGCAGGAACAGCAGCTCGTCGGCGCGGGGACGATCGGTCATGGGCGCTTTTTCCTGCTCAACCGATGGATCTCCACCAGCCCTTTCATGGTGATCTCCGGCTCGAGATGGGCGATGACCGGCGTCGCGCCGACGAAGAGCGGCGCCAGCCCGCCGGTGGCGATGACGGTGAAGGGAGCGCCGAATTCCTTGGCGATCCGTGACACCAGCCCCTCGATCAGCCCGACATAGCCCCAATAGACGCCGGACTGCATGGCGCCCAGCGTATCCTTGCCGATGACGCGGCTCGGCGCCTCCAGCGCGATGCGCGGCAGCTTGGCCGTCGCCATATGGAGAGCCTCCAGGCTCAGATTGATGCCCGGCGCGATGGCGCCGCCGATGAAATTGCCCTCGGCATCGGTGATGTCGAAGCTGGTGGCGGTGCCGAAATCGACGATGATGAGCGGGCCGGGATAGAGCAGATGGCCGCCCACGGCATTGGCGAGGCGATCGGCGCCCACCTCATTGGGCTTGTCCATCAGCACGCGGATGCCGAGCTCCACCCCCGGCTCGCCGATGACCAGCGGCGGGGCGGCCAGATGGCGCTCGCAGAACATGCGCAGATGGAACAGCGCCTGGGGCACCACCGTGGCGATGATCGTCTCCTTGATCAGCGCGCGGTCGATCCCGGCCAGCGCCAGGAGCTGGCTGAGCCAGACCATGTATTCGTCCGAGGTGCGGCTGCTTTCGGTGCGGATGCGCCAATCCCCCACCATGCGATCGCCCTCGAACAGGCCGAATTTGACATTGGTGTTGTTGGCGTTGATGGCGAGCAGCATGGCGCCCCCTTGCCTTCTCTCAGCCGGCCGGATGGAAGACATCGCCGGCGGTGATCAGCCGGTGCCTGCCGTCGGTGAATTCGAGGTCGAGTGCGCCCGAGGCATCGAGCCCGGCAAACTTTCCCCGCAGCACCTCGCGCTCGAGGCGAACCTCGATGGCCTCCCCCAGCCCGGCGGCGAAATCGAGCCAGCGGCGGCGGACCGGCGCGAAGCCCGCCTCGCGCCAGCGGCGATACCACGCTTCCAACCGCGGCGCCAAAGCCTCCAGCACGGTCTCCACGCTCGCCTCGGCGCCGGCAGCGGCCAGGGAGGTGGCCCTGTAGGGGAGCTCGGCGGGAAAGCTTGCGACATTCACGCCCATGCCCAGCACGACCGCCTCGACGATTCCGCCGGCCGCTTCGGCCTCCGGCAAAATGCCGGAGACCTTGGCGCCGTCGATCAGCAGATCGTTCGGCCATTTGCAGCCGAGCCGCCGGCCCGGCGGCAGGAGGCTCGCGAAGGTCTCGGCCAGGGCCACGGCGGCGACGAAGCCGATCTGGGCCGCCTCGGCCGGCGCCACCCGGGGACGCAGCAGGAGCGAGAGATAGAGATTGCCCTGGGGCGAGCTCCAATCCCGGCCGCGGCGCCCGCGCCCCCGGCTCTGCTCCCGCGCCCAGACGAGGGTGCCCTCCGCCGCGCCCGTTCGCGCGCGGCGATGCAACTCCTCATTGGTGCTGTCGATGCGCTCGAGGGCGACGAGCGAGAAGAAGGGCGGGAGCTCCGGACGGCGATCCGGACTCATCCGCCGAAGAGCGACACAGCCGCCGCCTGTGCGCGCCGAGAAGAGCGGCCCCGGCAGGATGAAGAACAGCAAGATGGCCAGCGCCGCCACCGCCATGATCGAAGGAACTTCCCAGCCCGGCGAGGCGTCGAAGCCCTCCTTCAGCTCGTCGAAATACATGACCTTGATGACGCGCAGGTAGTAATAGGCGCCCACGACGCTGCGCGACCACGCCGATCACCGCCAGGGTATAGAGCCCGGCGGAGATGGCCGGCAGGAAGACATAGAGCTTGCCGAAGAAGCCGGCCAGCGGCGGGATGCCCGCCATGGAGAACATGAAGATCGCCAAGGCCGCGGCCATCATCGGATTGCTGCGCGAAACGCCGGCGAGATCGGAGATCTGCTCCACCATCACGCCGCGCCGGCGCATGGAGAGGATGCACCCGAAACTGCCGAGCGTCATGCATGACATAGAGCGACATGTAGATCAGCAGGCCGCGCACCCCTTCGGGCGTTCCCGCCGCCAGGCCGACGAGGCCGTAGCCGATATGGCCGATGGAGCTATAGGCCATCAGCCGCTTGATGTTGCGCTGGTTGATGCCGGCGACGGCGCCCAGCAGCATGGAGGCGATGGAGATGAAGACGATGACCTGGCGCCAATCCGCCATGAGATGGCCGAAGGGTCCCACCACCACGCGGGTGAGCAGCGCCACGGCAGCGAGCTTGGGCGCGGCCGAGAAGAAGGCGGTGACGGGCGTCGGCGCGCCCTCATAGACGTCCGGCGTCCACATATGGAAGGGCACCGCCGAGACCTTGAAGGCGAGGCCGGCCAGCACGAAGACGAGGCCGATGATGAGCCCGACCGGGCGCGGCCGCGGAATCGGTCAGCGCCGCCGCCAGGCCGAGGAAGCCCGTGGTGCCGGCGAAGCCATAGATCATCGAGGCGCCGTAGAGCAGCATGCCCGAGGAGAGCGCGCCCAGGACGAAATACTTCAGCCCCGCCTCCGTCGAGCGCAGGGAATCGCGCTGGAAGGCCGCGACCACATAGAGCGCCAGGCTCTGCAGCTCGAGGCCGAGATAGAGCGAGATCAGATCGTTGGCCGAGATCATGGCCATCATGCCGAGCGTCGCGAAGAGCATCAGCACCGGGAATTCGAAGCGCCCCATCTGCTCGCGCTCGGCGAAGTCCATCGACAGCAGGATCGACAGGCCCGTGGCGCTGAGCACCACGATCTTCATGAACTGGGAGAAGCGGTCGACCACGAAGAGATTGCCGAAGGCATAGCCCCCCGAGGCCGGCATCTGCCCGACCAGGATGATGGTGACCACCAGCACGGCGACCGACAGCCAGGCGATCAGCCGCATGCGGTCCTGGCGCAGGAACACGCCCAGCATCAGCAGCAGAATCGCCCCGGCGGCGAGCAGGATCTCCGGTGCGGCCAGCGACCAATTGGCCAGCGTCAAATTCATGGGATCACCTGCGGTGCGAGGCTCGCCAGATGGGGCGCGCCGCCGAGGAGGAGCGCTGCGTGATAGCCGCCCACCATCCGGTCGACCGCCGGGGCCATGATCTCGATGAAGGAGGTGGGATAGACGCCCATCCACATGATCAGCAGGCCCAGCGGCACGAAGAGGGCGATCTCGCGCGGGCTGAGATCGAGGATGTTCATCAGATCCGCCTTGTCCAGCTTGCCGAAGATGACCCGCCGGTAGAGCCAGAGCATATAGGCGGCCCCCAGGATGATGCCGGTGCAGAGGAAGAAGGCCAGCCAGGTGTTCACCTGGAAGGCGCCCAGCATGCTGAGGAACTCGCCGATGAAGCCGCTGGTGCCGGGCAGGCCGATGGAGGCCAGCATGAACAGCATGAAGATCGCGGCATAGACCGGCATCCGGTTCACCAGCCCGGAGAAGCGGTCGATCACGTGGGTGTGGAGGCGGTCATAGACCACGCCGACGATGAGGAAGAGCGCCGCCGGACACGATGCCATGGCTCAGCATCTGGAAGACCGCGCCCTGCACGCCCTGCACGGTGGCGGTGAAGATGCCGGCGGTGACGAAGCCCATATGGGCGACGGAGGAATAGGCGATGGTCTTCTTCATATCCTCCTGGGCCAGCGCCACCAGGGAGGTATAGACGACCGCGACCGCCGAGAGGACATAGACCAGCGGCGTGAAATAGGCCGAGGCCTCCGGCAGCATGGGCACGGAGAAGCGCAGGAAGCCATAGGCGCCGAGCTTCAGCAGCACGCCGGCCAGGATCACCGAGCCCGCCGTCGGCGCCTCCACATGGGCGTCGGGCAGCCAGGTGTGCACCGGCCACATCGGCACCTTGACGGCGAAGGAGGCGAAGAGCGCCAGCCACAGCCAGCGCTGGGTCTCCGGCGGGAAGGCGTGGTGCATCAGGGTCGGGATGTCGGTGGTGCCGGCGACGTAATACATGGCGATCAGCGCCAGCAGCATCAGCACCGAGCCGAGCAGGGTGATAGAGGAAGAACTTGAAGGCCGAATAGACCCGGCGCGACCCGCCCCAGATGCCGATGATCAGGAACATCGGGATCAGCACGCCCTCGAAGAACATGTAGAAGAGCACGAAATCGAGGGCGCAGAAGGTGCCGACCATGAAGGTCTCGAGCACCAGGAAGGCGATCATGTACTCCTTGACCCGGACCTTGACCGCTTCCCAGGCCGAGAGGATGCAGATCGGGGTCAGCAGGGTCGAGAGCAGGACGAAGAGCACGGAAATGCCGTCGACGCCCATGTGGTAGCGGATGCCGAAGGCCGGGATCCAATCCGCCTGCTCGACGAATTGGAAATCGGCCGAGCTGCGGTCGAAGCCGAACCAGAGCACCAGCGACAGCAGGAAGGTGATCAGCGAGGTCCAGAGCGCGAGATATCGGGCGTTGCGGGCGACGGCCGCCGGCTCGCCGCGCAGCAGGAAGATCAGCGCGCTGCCCACCAGGGGCAGGAAGGTGACGAGGGAGAGGATCGGCCAGCTGCTCATGGCGTGGTCACCGAGCTCCCCAGAAGAGATACCAGCTGATGATCAGCACGATGCCGATCAGCATGACGAAGGCGTAGTGATAGACATAGCCGCTCTGCAGCCGGCCGGCGCGCTGGGAGAGATTGCGCGTGACCGAGGCGACCCCGTCGGGTCCCAGCCCGTCGATGACGGACCCGTCCCCGCCCTTCCAGAGCAGATGGCCCAGCCGCTTCGCCGGGTTCACGAACAGGAAATCGTAGAGCTCGTCGAAATACCACTTGTTGAGGAACAGGAGGTAGATCGGCCGGAAGGCCCGGGCCATGGCCGCCGGCAGGCTCGGCCTCAGGATATACATGACGAAGGCGAGCCCGATGCCGCCCAGTCCCAGGATCAGCGGCGTCAGGCTGACCCATTCCGGCACATTATGCCCCGCCTCGATCGAATCGTGACCCGGCAGGACGAACAGCGACTGGCGCCAGTAATCCGCCATGTCGTGGCCGACG
This sequence comes from uncultured Alphaproteobacteria bacterium, assembly GCA_963757155.1. Classification (GTDB taxonomy): domain Bacteria; phylum Pseudomonadota; class Alphaproteobacteria; order Dongiales; family Dongiaceae; genus DASXQK01. The sequence goes on along the minus strand of CAVWQS010000037.1, from coordinate 150,708 downwards.
AAGACCGGATAGAAGACGATGCCGGCGAAAGCGGCCCCGAGGGCCAGCGGAATCAGCGGCATCCACATCACCTTCGGCGATTCATGGACGTGATGCAGCGTCTCGTGATCGGCGCGCGATTTGCCATGGAAGGTCATGAACAGCAGGCGCCACGTGTAAAAACCCGTGCCGCCCGCCGCCAGGGCGCCGAGCCAGAAGCCGAAATGGCCGACGGCGGTGCCCGAGCCCCAGGCGGCCTCGAGGATCATATCCTTGGAATAGAAGCCCGCGAATCCGAAGACGCCGGGGATCCCGATGCCGCCCAAGGCCAGGCTGCCGGCCCACATCAAGACGTAGGTGATGGGGATCATGCGCCACAGCCCGCCCATCTTGCGCATGTCCTGCTCGCCCGACATGGCATGGATGACGCAGCCAGAGCTGAGGAACAGCAGCGATTTGAAGAAGGCATGGGTGAAGAGGTGGAAGATGGCCGCCCCATAGGCGGAGACCCCGGCGGCCAGGAACATGTAGCCCAGCTGGCTGCAGGTCGAATAGGCGATGACGCGCTTGATGTCGTTCTGGACGAAGCCGATGGTCGCCGCGAAGAGGCAGGTCACGGCGCCGATGACGGTGACGAAGGTCAAGGCGAAGGGGGCATATTCGAACATCGGGGAAAGGCGGCAGACCATGAAGACGCCGGCGGTCACCATGGTCGCCGCATGGATCAGAGCGGAGACCGGGGTCGGCCCTTCCATCGCATCCGGCAGCCAGGTGTGGAGGCCGATCTGGGCCGATTTGCCCATGGCGCCGACGAAGAGCAGGAGGCAGAGGGTCTCCATGGTCGGCAGGCGCATGCCCAGGAACTCGATGGTGGTGCCGGCCATGGCCGGCACCGCCTTGAAGACCTCGGCGAACTCGACATGCCTGAAGACGAAATAGACGCCCATGATGCCGAGCATGAAGCCGAAATCGCCGACACGGTTGACGACGAAGGCCTTGATGGCCGCCGCGTTCGCCGAAGGCTTCTGATACCAGAAGCCGACCAGCAGATAGGAGCAGAGGCCCACCCCTTCCCAGCCGAAGAAGAGCTGCATGAAATTGTCGGCCGTGATCAGCATCAGCATGCAGAAGGTGAACAGGCTGAGATAGCTCATGAACCGCGGGATCGAGGGATCGCCGTGCATGTAGCCGATGGAATAGATATGGACCATGGCCGAGACGGTGGTGACGACGATCAGCATGACAGCGGTCAGCTGATCGATGCTGATGGTCCAATGCGCCTGGAAGCCGCCCGAGAGGAACCAGGTGAAGATCTCCGTCGTCCGTGGCGCCCCGTGATGCAAGCCCACATCGAAGAAGACGATCCAGGCAAGCACCATGGAGACCAGCAGAGCGGCACAGGTGACGAGCTGGGCGCCCCGGTCGCCGATATGGCGCCAGAAGAGCCCGGCGATGGCAGCCGCCACCAGCGGCAGGAAGATCATCACGACGTCCATCGCGCTGTCAGCCCTTCATCATGTTGATGTCTTCGACGGCGATGGAGCCGCGATTGCGGAAATAGACGACGAGGATGGCAAGCCCGATGGCGGCTTCCGCCGCCGCCACGGTCAACACGAACATGGCGAAGACCTGGCCGACCAGATCCCCGAGGTTGGTCGAGAAGGCGACCAGATTGATGTTGACGGCGAGCAGCATCAGCTCGATCGACATCAGGATGATGATGACGTTCTTGCGGTTGAGGAAGATGCCGAAGATCCCGAGGGTGAACAGGATCGCGGCCACGGTCAGGTAATGGGCGAGCCCGATGGTCATGAGGATACCCCGCTGCCGCTCGGCACGTTCTTGATCTCCAGGGATTCTTCGGCCCGGCGCGCCATCTGCCGGTCGATCGACTGGCGGCGCACCCCTTCGCGATGGCGCAAGGTCAGCACGATGGCCCCCACCATCGCCACCAGCAGGACGAAGCCTGCGAGCTCGAAGAGATAGATGTAGTTCGTGTAGAGAACGAGGCCCAGCGCATGGGTGTTGGTGACGCTGCTCGGCGGGGGCGAGGGCGCGCGGGCCGCACTCTCCGCCAGCGGCGAGACGATCCAGGCGCCGAAGACGAGCGCCAGCTCCACCAGAAGGATGATGCCGATGACGAGGCCGATGGGCAGATAGGTGAGAAATCCCTGTCGCAGCTCGGCGAAATCGATGTCGAGCATCATGACGACGAAGAGGAACAGCACCGCCACGGCGCCGACATAGACCACGACCAGGATCATGGCCAGGAACTCCGCCCCCATGAGGACGAAGAGCCCGGCGGCGCTGAAGAACGCCAGGATCAGGAACAGGACGGAGTGGACCGGATTGCGCGACGACACCACCATCACGCCCGAGGCGATGGCGATGGCGGCGAAGGCGTAGAAGGCGATGACCTGAATGATCATGGCATGCTCATCGATAGGGCGCGTCGGCCGCCAGATTGGCGGCGATCTCGGCTTCCCAGCGGTCGCCGTTATCCAGCAGCTTCTGCTTGTCGTAGAAGAGCTCCTCGCGGGTCTCCGTCGCGAATTCGAAATTGGGCCCCTCCACGATGGCGTCCACCGGGCAGGCTTCCTGGCACAAGCCGCAATAGATGCATTTGGTCATGTCGATGTCGTAGCGCGTCGTCCGACGGCTGCCGTCCGCCCGTGGCTCGGCCTCGATGGTGATGGCCTGGGCCGGGCAGATCGCCTCGCAGAGCTTGCAGGCGATGCAGCGTTCCTCGCCGTTGGGATAGCGGCGCAGCACATGCTCGCCCCGGAAGCGGGGGCTCAGGGGACCCTTTTCATAGGGATAGTTGATCGTCACCCGCGGCTTGAAGAGATAGGAGAAGGTCAGCTTCATGCCGGAGAGCAGCTCGAACAGCAGCAGGCTCTTGCCCGCGCGCCCCATCACCGTCATCGCCCTACCCTCCCCGGCATCGCCGGATGATCGATATGCAGCCTCATGGCAGCCACCCGAAGGCCAGCAGCACCCCCGCCGTCAGCACCACCCAGAGCAGCGACAGCGGCAGGAAGACCTTCCACCCCAGCCGCATGAGCTGATCGTAGCGGTAGCGCGGGAAGGTCGCGCGGACCCACAGGAACAGGAACAGCACGAGGCAGATCTTGGCCGCGAACCAGATCGGCCCGGGAATCCAGTTGAAGGGCGCGATATCCACCAGCGGGAGCCAGCCTCCCAGGAACAGGATGGAGATCGTGGCGCTCACCAGGATCATGTTGCCGTATTCGCCCAGGAAGAAGAGGGCGAAGGTCATCGAGGAATATTCGGCGAAATAGCCGGCGACGAGCTCCGATTCCGCTTCCGTCAGATCGAAGGGCGGCCGATTGGTCTCGGCGAGGCCCGAGATGAAGAAGACGACGAACATCGGCAGCAGCGGCACGGCGAACCAGATATGGCGCTGGGCCAGCACGATGTCGGAGAGGTTCAGCGAGCCGACGCAGAGCAGCACCGTGATGATGACGAAGCCGATGGAGACCTCATAGGAGACCATCTGCGCCGCCGAGCGGAGCGCGCCCAGGAAGGGATATTTCGAATTGCTCGCCCAGCCGGCCATGACGATGCCGTAGACGCCGAGCGAGGAAATGGCGAAGAGATAGAGGATGCCGACGTTGATATTGGCGAGAACGATGCCCGGCCCGAAGGGGATCACCGCCCAGGCCACCATGGCCAGGACGAAGGTGATCATGGGGGCGGCGATGAAGACGACGCGGTTGGCGCCGCTCGGGATCACGGTCTCCTTGTGCAGGAGCTTCAGCCCGTCGGCGAAGGGCTGCAGCAGGCCGAAGGGCCCGACAACATTGGGGCCGCGGCGCAGCTGCATCGCCGCCAGCACCTTGCGCTCGGCATAGGTGAGATAGGCGATCGCGATCAGAAGCGGGACCATGATCGCCAGCACCTCGGCGACGATGATCGCCGTCGGCACGACATAGCCGTGGAGAAAATCACCCATAGGTGCCGGTTGCCTCCACCCCGCCCGCCACATAGGTCTCCGTGCATTTCGCCATGGTCTCGGAGGCGCGGCTGATGGGATCGGTCATGTAGAAATTGGTGATCGGCGTCCGGAAGGCCGCCGCCTGAACCGGCCCCTCGCGGCCGAAGGGCCCCCAGGCCGCGGGCTCCACGGAATTCGAGACGCTGAAAGCGGGGATTGGCCTCGAACAGCTGCCGGCGGAGCTGAGCCAGATTGTCATAGGGCAGCGGCTTGCCCAGAACCTGGGAGAGGGCCCGCAGCACCGCCCAATCCTCCTTGGCCTCGCCCAGCGGGAAGACGGCGCGCAGGCCCAGCTGGGCGCGGCCTTCCGTGTTCATATAGGTGCCGTCCTTCTCGGTATAGGCGGCGCCCGGCAGAACGACATCGGCGCGGTGGGCACCGGCGTCGCCGTGATGGCCCTGATAGACGACGAAGGCCTTGCCCAGCTTCGCCATATCGATCTCGTCGACGCCCAGCAGATAGACGAATTCGACCTCGCCCTTGGCAGCGCCGGCCAGGATGCCCGCGGTGTCGCGCCCGCCCGGCCCCGGCACGAAGCCGAGCTCGAGCCCGCCGACCCGCGCCGCGGCGGTATGGAGGACGTTGAAGCCGTTCCAGCCTTCCTTCACCAGCCCGGCGGCCTCGGCCAGCTTGCGGGCGAGATGGAGCACGGCGGCGCCGTCGGCGCGCGTCAGCGCGCCTTGGCCCAGGATCAGCATCGGCCGCTCGGCCTGCTTCAGGATCTCGAAGAAGGGATGGCGTCCCTCGGCCAGAGCCTGCAGCGTCTCGGGGCCCTCGCCCAGATGCTCGTATTTATAGGTCAGGTCGAGATGCTCGCCGATGACGGCGATCTTGAAGCGGCCCTGATGGCTGCGCTTCAGGATGCGAGCGTTCACGAGCGGGGCTTCCCAGCGCGGATTGCTGCCGATGATCAGGCAGGCATCGGCCTGCTCGATGCCGGCGATGGTGGTGTTGAAGAGATAGCCGGCGCGCGTGCTGGGATCGAGGGCGGCGCCATCCTGGCGGCAGTCGAGGTTGGGCGAGCCGAGGGAAGCCATGAGCCCCTTGAGGGCGAACATCGCCTCGGCATCGACGAGGTCGCCCGCCAAGGCCGCGATCTTGCCGCCGGGGATTCCGGCCAGGCGATCGGCGACGGCCTGGAAGGCCTCCTGCCAGGTCGCCGGCTTCAGGCGCCCGTCGAGCCGGACATAGGGCCGGTCGAGGCGCTGGCGGATCAGCCCGTCGCAGGCGAAGCGCGTCTTGTCGGAGATCCACTCCTCGTTCACCGCCTCGTTGAGGCGCGGCAGCACGCGCATCACCTCGCGCCCGCGGGTATCGACATTGATGTTGCTGCCGACGGCGTCGAGCACGTCGACGGATTCGGTGCTGTGCAGCTCCCAGGGCCGGGCCATGAAGGCATAGGGCTTGGAGGTCAGCGCGCCCACCGGGCAGAGATCGATGATATTGGCCGAGAGCTCGGAGCGCAGCGCCCGCTCGATATAGGTGCTGATCTCCATATGCTCGCCGCGGCCGAGCGCCCCCAGCTCCTCCACCCCTGCCACTTCCGTGGAGAAGCGCACGCAGCGCGTGCAATGGATGCAGCGGTTCATCGAGGTCTTGACCAGGGGACCGAAATTCTTGTCGCGCACCGCCCGCTTGGCCTCGGCGAAGCGGCCATGGTCCATGCCATAGGCCATGGCCTGATCCTGCAGATCGCACTCCCCGCCCTGGTCGCAGATCGGGCAGTCCAAGGGATGGTTGGCGAGCAGGAACTCCATCACCCCTTTTCGGGCCTGGCGCACCATGGGGGTGTCGGTATGGATGACCATGCCTTCGGCGGCGGGCATGGCGCAGGAGGCGATGGGCTTCGGCGACTTCTCCTGCTCCACCAGGCACATGCGGCAATTGCCGGCGACCGACAGGCGCTCGTGATAGCAGAAGCGGGGAATCTCCTTGCCCGCCAGCTCGCAGGCCTGGAGCACCGTGGCGCCGGCAGGCACCTCGATCGCCGTGCCGTCGATGGTCAGCTTCGGCATCGCCCTCTCCTACTCCGCCGCCCGCAGCGCCGAGCGCTGCGCGATCCGCGCCTCGATCTCGGGCCGGAAATGACGGATAAGCCCCTGGATCGGCCAGGCCGCCGCATCGCCGAGGGCGCAGATCGTATGGCCCTCGATCTGGCGCGTCACCTGCTCCAGCATGTCGATTTCCTCGACCCGCGCATCGCCGCGCACGAGGCGCTGCATCACCCGATACATCCAGCCGGTGCCCTCGCGGCAGGGCGTGCACTGGCCGCAGCTCTCATGCATGTAGAAATGCGAGAGGCGGGAGATGGCCTCGATGGGATCGGTGCTCTTGTCCATGACGATGACCGAGGCCGTGCCCAGGCCCGATTTCACCTCGCGCAGGGAATCGAAATCCATCAGCACCGTGTCGCAGATCGAGCGCGGGATCAGCGGCACGGAGGCGCCGCCCGGGATCACCGCCAGCAGATTGTCCCAGCCGCCGCGCACACCGCCGGCATGGCGCTCGATGAGCTCCTTCAGCGGGATGCCCATCTCCTCCTCGACGTTGCAGGGCTTGTTCACATGGCCGGAGATGGAAAAGATCTTGGTGCCGGTGTTCTTCGGCCGGCCGATCGCACTCCACCAGGCCGCGCCGCGGCGCAGGATGGTGGGCGTCACGGCGATGGTCTCGACATTGTTGACGGTGGTGGGGCAGCCATAGAGCCCGACCGCCGCCGGGAAGGGCGGCTTCAGCCGCGGCTGGCCCTTCTTGCCCTCCAGGCTCTCGAGCAGCGCCGTCTCCTCGCCGCAGATATAGGCGCCGGCGCCGCGATGCAGAAAGACGTCGTAGTCGTAGCCCGAGCCGCAGGCGTTCTTGCCGATGAGCCCGGCCGCATAGGCCTCGTCGATGGCGGCCTGGAGATTGACGGCCTCGGCGTAGAACTCGCCGCGGATGTAGATATAGGCGGCGCCGCAGCCCATCGCGAAGCCGGCCACCAGGCAGCCCTCGACCAGCATATGCGGGTCGAAGCGCAGGATCTCGCGATCCTTGCAGGCGCCCGGCTCGGACTCATCGGCATTGACCACGAGAAAGGAGGGCCGCCCATCCGACTTCTTGGGCATGAAGGACCATTTGAGGCCGGTGGGGAAGCCCGCCCCGCCCCGCCCCCGCAGATCCGATTTCTTGATCTCGTCGATGATCGCGTCGCGGCCGCGCTCCAGCAGGGCCTTGGTATCGTCCCAGAGCCCGCGCGCACGCGCGCCTTCCAGGCGCCAATCCTGGATGCCGTAGAGATTGCGGAAGATGCGATCGCTGTCCTGCAGCATGGTGGCTTGCCTATTTCCTCTCCGCCGGCGCCAGATCGAGAAGGGTCGTCGGGCCGCCTTCGGGGGCAGAGCCCTGCCGCCCCGTCGCCGAGCCGGGCTTCGGCTGCTCGCCGCGCCCCAGCGCCGCCAGCAGAGCCTCCATCTTGGCCGCGTCGAGATCCGTGTAGTAGTCGTTGTTGATCTGGACCACCGGGGCATTGGCGCAGGCCCCCAGGCACTCGACCTCCATCACGCTGAACTTGCCGTCGGCGGTCACTTCCTTGAAGCCGACGCCGAGCTTGCTCTTGCAGGTATGGCTGAGTTCGTCGGCGCCGCGCAGCCAGCAGGGCGTGGTCCGGCAGATCTGGATCAGGTTGCGGCCCACCGGCTGCAGATTCAACATGCTGTAGAAACTGGCGACCTCATAGACGCGGATCGGCGCCATGTCGAGAATCCCCGCCACATGATCCATCGCCGCCCGCGGCAGCCATCCGCCGGCCTGGGTCTGGGCGATCTCCAGCAGCGGCAGCACGGCGCTCGCCTGCCGGCCCGGCGGGTATTTGGCGATGAACTTCTGGGCCAAGGCCTGGTTCTCGGACGTGAAGGTGAAGCTCTCGCTCATCGATCGATCTCGCCGAAGACAATGTCCATGGAGCCGAGGATCGCCACCGAATCCGCCAGCATGTGGCCGCGGCTCAGGTAATCCATGGCCTGCAGATGGGCGAAGCTCGGCGCGCGAATCTTGCAGCGATAAGGCCGGTTGGTGCCGTCGGATACGAGATAGACGCCGAATTCGCCCTTTGGCGCCTCGATGGCGGTGTAGGTCTCGCCGGCCGGCACATGGAAGCCCTCGGTATAGAGCTTGAAATGGTGGATCAGCGCCTCCATCGACCGCTTCGCCTGGGAGCGGGTCGGCGGCGTCACCTTATGGTCCTGGGCGACATGGGGTCCGTCGGGCATGCCGGCGGTGCACTGCCGGATGATCGAGATGCTCTGGCGCATCTCCTCCATGCGCACGAGATAGCGATCGTAGCTGTCGCCGTTCTTGCCGATGGGGATGTCGAACTTCATCTTGTCGTAGGCGGCGTAAGGCTGCGCCTTGCGCAGGTCCCAAGCGGCACCGGAGGCGCGCAGCATCGGGCCGCTGAAGCCCCAGTCGAGCGCGTCCTCCAGCGTCACGATTCCGATATCGACCAGGCGCTGCTTGAAGATGCGGTTCTCGGTCAGGAGATTGTCGACATCGTCGAGCCGCTTGGGAAATCGCTCGGCCCAGGCATCGATGTCGCCGAGCAGCCCCGCCGGCAGATCCTGATGCACGCCACCGGGCCGGTAATATGCGGCATGCAGCCGCGCCCCGCTGACCCGTTCGTAGAACTCCATGAGGAGCTCGCGCTCCTCGAACCACCACAGGAAGGGCGTCACCGCGCCGACATCCGAGGCATAGGCGGCAATCGCCATCAGATGGTTGAGAATGCGGGTGATCTCGTCGAACAGCACGCGAATGTATTGGCCGCGCGGCGGCACTTCGAGACCGAGCAGCTTCTCGATGGCGATCGCGAAGGCATGCTCCTGGCACATGGGCGAGACATAGTCGAGGCGGTCGAAGTAAGGGATCGCCTGCAGATAGGTCTTGTACTCGATCAGCTTCTCGGTGCCGCGGTGGAGCAGGCCGATATGGGGATCGATGCGCTGGACGACTTCGCCGTCCATCTCCATGACCATGCGCAGCACCCCGTGGGCCGCGGGATGCTGCGGCCCGAAGTTCAGGGTCATCGGCTTGATCTGTGTCTCGGCCATCAGCCCTTCTTCTCCACCTTCTCGTCCCCGGGCAGATGCAGCATGCCCTCCCAGGGGCTGAGGAAGTCGAAGCTGCGGAAATCCTGGGTCAGCTTGACCTTGTCGTAGACGACCCGCTTCTGCTCCTCGTCGTAGCGCAGCTCCACATAGCCGGTGAGGGGGAAATCCTTGCGCATCGGATGACCCTCGAAGCCATAGTCGGTGAGGATGCGGCGCAAATCGGCATGATCGGCGAAGTAGATGCCGAAGAGATCCCAGGCCTCGCGCTCGAACCAGCCGGCGGCGCTGTAGAGCCCGCTCGCCGAGGGCACCGCCGTCGCCTCATCGGCCGGCAGCTTGACCCGGATCCGATGGTTGTTATGGATGCTCAACAGGTTGTAGACGACCTCGAAGCGCTGCACCCGCTCGGGATAGTCGACGCCGCAGATGTCGATCAGCGTCCGGAACCGGCAGCGCGGGTCGTCGCGCAGGAAGCGCAGCAGTGCGAGCAGCGAGTCGGATTTGGTCCACAGGATCAGCTCGCCGTGAATCATCTCGATCTTCGCCACGAGACCCGGGTTCTGGCCCGTGACATGCTCGCCGAGCTGCTGCAGCCCTTCTGTCATGACGATGCTCTCGTTCTCAGCGGGCGATGGTGCTGGTCCGGCGGATCTTCTTCTGCAGCTGCAGAACGCCGTACAGCAAAGCCTCCGCCGTCGGCGGACAGCCGGGAACATAGATGTCGACCGGCACGATGCGGTCGCAGCCGCGGACGACGGAATAGGAGTAGTGATAATAGCCCCCGCCATTGGCGCAGGAGCCCATGGAGATCACCCAGCGCGGCTCGGCCATCTGGTCGTAGACCTTGCGCAAGGCGGGCGCCATCTTGTTGCAGAGGGTTCCGGCCACGATCATGACGTCCGACTGGCGCGGGCTGCCGCGGGGCACGACGCCGAAACGGTCGAGGTCGTAGCGCGACATGTAGGTGTGCATCATCTCGACGGCGCAGCAGGCAAGCCCGAAGGTCATCGGCCAGAGGGAGCCCGTGCGGGCCCAATTGACCACCTTGTCCATCTGGGCAACCACGAAGCCCTTGTCGGCGAGCTCGTCGGTGACAGCCTTCAGCACCGCGTCCTGGGCAGCGCCGGGCGGCAGAGGTCCGCTCACTCCCATTCCAGCGCTCCCTTCTTCCATTCATAGATGAAGCCGATGGTGAGCAGGCCGAGGAAGCCCATCATCGACCAGAAGCCGAAGGCGCCGATCTTGCCCAGCGTCACCGCCCAGGGGAACAGGAAGGCGACCTCGAGGTCGAAGATGATGAAGAGGATCGAGACCAGATAGAAGCGGACGTCGAAGCGCCGCCGGGCGTCGTCGAAGGCTTCGAAGCCGCATTCATAGGGGGACAGTTTTTCCGAATCGGGGTGCTGTCGCGCGAGGACGAAAGACGCCACGATCATCGCGCCCGTGATACCCACTGCGATCAGGAGAAAGATCAGAATGGGTAGATATTCACGCAGCAACACATTCATCGCCAAGGCATCCCGTGCGCGGATTGCTGCTTCCCGTCGGCAGCCCCCGCAACCCCGAAAAGCGCCGACACTATAGGACCGTCGCACATGCAAAAAAAGCCCAAACCAAGGCCTCGGCGACGAATTCCAAGGCCTTGAATCATGAAGGTAATATGGCGGGAGCGACGGGACTTGAACCCGCGGCCTCCGGCGTGACAGGCCGGCGCTCTAACCAACTGAGCTACGCCCCCGCAGGGCACCCCCCAAAGGGCGGCTCCATGTAAGCTTCCGTCACAACCCTGTCAAGCAAAGAGGGGTTTTCAGACTTAACTGGCGATGCCAGAAGCTTTCGCGGGCCCTCTCCCACTCGTCATTCCCGCGAAAGCGGGAATCCAGGGCGGCCGGACTCGCTTGTTGCCGGACCCGCTTTCGCGGGAATGACGAGGAGGAACTTGCGGCCGCATAGCCCGCCTTCGCCCGTTGGGCTCCGGCGCGGCAGCCTTCGCTCGCTGCGCGAGCGAAGGCTGGTGGGCGATGACGGATTCGAACCGCCGACCCCCTCGGTGTAAACGAGATGCTCTACCGCTGAGCTAATCGCCCTTCCCGCCTGCTTCCATCTGAAGCACGAAGGCCCCGCAAACGCAATCGGCTGCCTCGCGAGAGGCGCCCAAGGGCCACAAACGCAATCGGCCGCCTCGTGAGAGGCGGCCGATCGAAGATGGCTATCCCAGAGCGGCGTCAGCTTGCTGACGTCAATTCACGGAAGCCTTCAGGCCGGCGCCGGCCTTGAACTTCACCTGCTTCGACTCCGGGATGTTGATCTCCTCGCCGGTGCGGGGGTTGCGGCCGACCGAGGCAGCCCGCTTCACGACATGGAAGGTGCCGAAGCCGACATTGCGGAACTCCCCATGCTCCTTCAGCGATGCCTCGATGCCGTCGAAGACCGCATCGACAGCCTTGGCGGCGTCCGTCTTCGAGAGCCCGGCCTTCTCTGCGACGACAGAGATCAATTCGTTCTTGTTCACTTGCAGCCCCCTTTGGCGAGTGGAGATGAGGAAAATCGGTAGGCCCGGAATGCCAGTCTCTCGGGCCAGTCTAGCAGGAAAGTGTAGGCCGCAGCTTCAATGCCAGTCAATTCCCAGCCGCCGCGGTTATCCCCAAGATCCGGAAGCAAATTCCAGCCGCGATGAGGGTGGAATAGCAAGCTCCCGGACGAGGAACGGACCCCGCGGGATCGTGGAGATCCCGCGGGGCTAGCTCCTTAGTGCGTGACGACGCCTTCGCGCGGCGGCTCGCCCACCTGTGCAGGCGTCTCCGCCGGCTCGATCCATTCGATCGGCGTCAAGGGCCGAGACAGGGCTTCCGCCAGCACGGCATCGGCCGTCGCCACCGGGATGATTTTCAACCCTTTCTTAACGTTGTCAGGGATCTCCGCGAGGTCCTTCTCATTCTCCTCGGGGATCAGCACGGTGGTGACCCCGGCCCTGAGCGCCGCCAGCAGCTTCTCCTTCAAGCCGCCGATGGGCAGGACCCGGCCGCGCAGCGTCATCTCGCCGGTCATGGCGACCTCGCGGCGAACCGGAATGCCGGTGAGCACCGAGACGATCGAGGTGATCATGGCGACGCCGGCCGAGGGACCGTCCTTCGGGGTGGCCCCTTCGGGCACGTGGACATGGATGTCCCTGCGCTCGAAGACCGTCGGCTTGATGCCGAATTCCGCCGCCCGCGACTTGACGTAGCTCTCCGCCGCCTGCACGGACTCGCGCATCACATCGCCGAGCTTGCCCGTGGTGATGACCCTGCCCTTGCCCGGCAGCATCACGGCCTCGATGGAGAGGATCTCGCCGCCTACCTCGGTCCAGGCCAAGCCCGTGGTGACACCGACCAGATCCTTCTGCTCCGCCTCGCCGTAGCGGAAGCGGCGCACCCCGGCGTATTTCTCCAGATTGCGCGGGGTCACGCTGACCCGCTTCAGCCCCTTCATCAGGATGTCCTTGATCGCCTTGCGCGCCAGATTGGCGAGCTCGCGCTCCAGGCTCCGGACGCCGGCCTCGCGGGTGTAGTAGCGGATCAGGTCGCGCAGCGCCTCGTCGCTCACATGCCACTCGCCCTGCTTCAACCCATGCTCCTTGAACAGCTTGGCCAGCAGATGGCGCTTGGCGATGGCGATCTTCTCATCCTCGGTATAGCCGGGGATGCGGATGATCTCCATGCGGTCGAGCAGCGGCTGCGGCATGCGCAGCGTGTTCGCCGTGGTGACGAACATCACGTCCGACAGATCGTAATCGACCTCGAGATAATGGTCGTTGAAGGTCGAATTCTGCTCGGGATCCAGGACCTCCAGCAGGGCCGAGGAGGGATCGCCCCGCCAGTCCGCGCCCAGCTTGTCGATCTCGTCCAGCAGGAACAGCGGGTTCGACGACTTCGCCTTCTTCATGCCCTGCAGCACCTTGCCGGGCATGGAGCCGATATAGGTGCGCCGATGGCCGCGGATCTCCGCCTCGTCGCGCACGCCGCCCAGCGACATGCGCACGAAATTGCGGCCCGTGGCCCGGGCGATCGACTTGCCGAGCGAGGTCTTGCCCACGCCAGGCGCGCCGACCAGGCAGAGGATCGGCCCCTTCACCTTCTTCATGCGCTGCTGAACGGCAAGGTATTCGAGGATGCGCTCCTTCACCTTGTCGAGACCGTAGTGGTCGTCGTTCAGCACCTTCTGCGCGGCGCGGATGTCGTGCTTCACCTTGGTCGGCTTGTTCCAGGGAATGCCCAGCACCCAGTCGAGGTAGTTGCGCACCACCGTCGCCTCGGCGGACATCGGGCTCATGGAGCGCAGCTTCTTGACCTCGGCCAGCGCCTTCTCGCGCGCCTCCTTGGAGAGCTTCGTCTTGCGGATGCGCTGCTCCACCTCGGCCAGCTCGTCGCGGGCCTCGTCGCCGTCGCCCAGCTCCTTCTGGATCGCCTTCAGCTGCTCGTTCAGATAGTACTCGCGCTGGGTCTTCTCCATCTGGCGCTTGACCCGGCTGCGGATGCGCTTCTCCACCTGCAGCACGCCGATCTCGCCTTCCATGAAGGCGAAGACGCGCTCGAGGCGATGGACGACGCTCTGGGTCTCCAGCAGCTCCTGCTTCTCGGCGATCTTCAGGCCGAGGTGGGAAGCGACTGTGTCGGCGAGCTTGCTCTGGTCCTCGATCTGGTTGATCGAGACGAGCACCTCCGGCGGGATCTTCTTGTTGAGCTTGATGTACTGCTCGAACTGGGAGACGACCGAGCGGGCGAGCGCCTCGACCTCCTTGCCCTGGTTGTCGCTGTCGGCGACGGGCTCGGCATAGGCCTGGAAGAACGCGGCGTTCTCGGCATAGTTGGAGATGCGGGCGCGCTGGCCACCCTCGATCAGCACTTTCACCGTGCCGTCCGGCAGCTTCAGGAGCTGCAGCACGGTGCCGATGGTGCCGACAGTGTAGATATCCTCGGGCTGCGGATCGTCCTGGGCGGCATTCTTCTGGGTCGCGAGAAGGACTTGCTTGTCGTCCTTCATCACATCCTCGAGCGCACGCACGGATTTCTCGCGGCCGACGAACAGCGGCACGATCATATGCGGGAACACGACGATGTCACGCAGCGGCAGTACGGGGTAGAGCGTCGCGCGATTGACTTCGTTCATAAGGACCTCAATGACTGTACGCTCGGCAGCAGGCCGGAACCGCGGCAAGCGGCCGCACTTTGGCACACCGCAAGAGCGCGGTGTTGCTTAGATGGCACGTTTAACAAATTCTTCAAGGTTGGGCGCGGTCAGGCGCCGGCACCGACATCCTCGCGCCGGTCGGAGTAGATGTAGAGGGGACGAGCGGTGCCCTCCACGACTTCCTTGCTGATGACCATGCGCTCCACCCCTTCGAGGCCGGGGAGTTCGAACATGGGCTCGAGCAGGATGCCTTCCATGATCGAGCGCAGGCCCCGCGCGCCGGTCTTGCGCAGAATGGCCCGCTGTGCGATCGCCCGCAGTGAATCATCGGTGAAGTCGAGGCGGATATCCTCCATCTCGAACAGCCGCTGATACTGCTTCACCAAGGCATTCTTGGGCTTGGTCAGGATGTCGATCAGCGCCTTCTCGTCCAGATCCTCCAGCGTGGCGACCACCGGCAGGCGGCCGACGAATTCGGGGATGAGGCCGAACTTCAAGAGATCCTCGGGCTCGACTTCCTTCAGCACATCGCCCGTGCGCCGGTCGTCGGGACCGCGCACATCGGCGCCGAAGCCGATGGCCGAACCCTTCTTGCCGCGCTGGGCGATGATCTTCTCGAGCCCCGAGAAGGCGCCGCCGCAGATGAACAGGATGTTGGTGGTATCGACCTGCAGGAATTCCTGCTGGGGATGCTTGCGTCCGCCCTGGGGCGGCACGGAGGCGACGGTGCCCTCCATGATCTTCAGCAAGGCCTGCTGGACGCCCTCGCCCGATACGTCGCGGGTGATGGAGGGGTTGTCCGACTTGCGGCTGATCTTGTCGACCTCGTCGATATAGACGATGCCGCGCTGGGCCCGCTCGACATTGTAGTCGGCCGACTGCAGCAGCTTCAGGATGATGTTCTCCACATCCTCGCCGACATAGCCTGCCTCGGTCAGGGTCGTCGCATCGGCCATGGTGAAGGGCACGTCGATGATGCGCGCCAGGGTCTGGGCCAGCAGCGTCTTGCCGCAGCCCGTCGGCCCGACCAGCAGGATGTTGGACTTCGACAGCTCGACGTCATTGGCCTTGGTGCCGTGGGCGAGGCGCTTATAGTGGTTGTGCACGGCGACGGAGAGCACCCGCTTGGCATGGCTCTGGCCGATCACATAGTCGTCCAGGACCTTGCAGATGTCCGCCGGGGTCGGCACGCCGTCGCGCGACTTCACCAGCGTCGTCTTGTGCTCCTCACGGATGATGTCCATGCAAAGCTCGACGCATTCATCGCAGATGAACACGGTCGGTCCGGCAATGAGCTTGCGGACTTCATGCTGGCTTTTGCCGCAGAAGGAGCAGTAGAGCGTGTTCTTCGAGTCGCCGGGTGGCTTGGTCATCGCATGTCCGTCGGTCAACCGCGCCGAGTTGCGATTATGTTAGGGCAGGCTTCGAAGCCCGCACAACCTGTTTTTCAGCCGCCGGGCCGGTCCCCGGAGCTCGGTTTGCCGGGGGGAAGGCCCAGATTGGGCCCTATTTTATCGGCGTCAGGGCAGGCGTCGCCATGTCGCGGCTCGGGCGCTTCTCGGCCACCTCGTCGATGATGCCGAAGGCCTTGGCCTGCTCCGCGTCCATGAAATTGTCCCGGTCCATGGCGTCCTCGATCACCTTCAGATCCTGGCCGGTGTGCTTGGCATAGATCGCATTCAGCTGGGACCGGGTCTTCAGGACCTCGCGGGCGTGGATTTCGATATCCGAGGCCTGGCCTTGGAAACCGCCCGAGGGCTGATGGACCATGATCTTCGAATTCGGCAGGGCAAAGCGCTTGCCCTTGGCGCCGGCCGCCAGCATCAGCGAGCCCATGGAGGCCGCCATGCCGATGCAGACCGTCGAGATCTCGCAGCGGATGTATTGCATTGTGTCATACATCGCTAGGCCGGAATGGACCTGCCCGCCCGGCGAATTGACGTAGATCGCGATGTCCTTGTCCGGATTCTCCGACTCCAGGAACAGGAGCTGGGCGCAAACCAGACTGGCCATCCCGTCATGGACGGGGCCGACCAGGAAGATGATGCGCTCCTTCAGGAGCCGCGAATAGATATCGAAGGCCCGCTCGCCCCGGTTGGTCTGCTCGACCACCATCGGCACCAGCAGATTGTCGTAAATCTCGATCGGATCGCGATCCCTCATCATTTGCCGCTCCTTGCGGAAACCAGAGGCCCGGTCGGTCGAGCCCTAGATCTCGTCTTGCTTCAGCTCCTCGGCGAATTGCTCGGGGCTGATCTTGTGGTCCGTCACCTTGGCCGTATCCAGGATGTAGTCTACGACCTTGTCTTCGTAAAGTGGCGCTCTCACTCGGGCGAGCGCATCGGGGTTGTTCTGGTAGAAATCGATCACCTTGCGTTCCTGGCCGGGATAGCGGCGCGCCTCGGCCATGATCGCCCGTCCCATCTCGTCCTGCTTGACCTCGACCTGGCTGCGGCGGCCGATCTCGGAGAGCAGGAGGCCCAGCTTCACGCGCCGCTCGGCGATGGCGCGGTACTCGGCCTTCAGCTCGTCCTCGCTCTTGTCCTTGTCGTCGGGATCGGTCCGGCCTGCCTGGCGGTCGGCCTCGACCTGGCTCCAGATCTGCTGGAACTCGGCCTCCACCATCCCCGGGGGCATCTCGAAGTTGTGATTCTCCGCCAGCTTATCAAGGAGCTGGCGCTTCAGGCGGGTACGGGTGGCAGCCCCATATTCGCCCTCGAGCTGCTCGCGCACGCGCTGGCGCAGCGCCTCCAGGCTGTCGAGGCCCAGGGATTTGGCGAGCTCGTCGTCGATGGCCGCGGGCAGGAGCTGGCGCAGCTCCTTGACCTCGACATCGAAGACGGCCTGCTTGTCGGCCAGCTCCCGGCGGGGATAATCGGCAGGGAAGGTCACCTTGACCTCCCGCTTCTCGCCCGGCATGGCGCCGACGAGCTGGTCCTCGAAGCCCGGGATCAGCTGGTTGGAGCCGATGCGGATGTAATGGCCCTCGGCCTTGCCGCCTTCGAATTCCACCCCGTCGATGCGGCCGACGAAATCGGCCACCACCACATCGTCCTTGGCGGCCGGGCGCGGCTCGGCCACCGGCTCGCTCTTCGCCTGGTCGGTCGCCAAGCGCTCCAGCGCCTGGTCGATCTCGGCGTCGGGAACCTCGACCGTCGTGCGGGTCAGCTCGAGCTGGCTCAGATCCATGGGCTCGATCTCCGGCAGGAGCTCGAGGGCCATCTTGTATTCCAGATCGGCGTCGTCGCTGAAATTGGTGATCTCGATCTTCGGCTGCCCGGCGGGGCGCAAGCCCCGGTCGCTGACGATCTGGGCCGAGCTGTCGCCGATGGTGCTCTGCAGCTCCTCGCCGGTGACCTGCTGGCGCCAATGCTTGGCGACCAGCGCCATGGGCACCTTGCCGGGCCGGAAGCCAGGCAGGCGCATGCTGCGCTGCCGGTCCTTCAGCCGGGTCTCGATCCGCTCCTTAAACGACTGAGCCGGAATCACCACGGTGAATTCGCGCTTCAGGCCTTCCGCAACCGTCTCTGTTACTTGCATCGATCGCCCATTCTGTCGAGGAGTTCGAGAGCCTTCGGGTGCACATCCCTGGGGCTGCCCATCTGCCGGTTCCTGGTGCGGGCGGAGGGACTTGAACCCCCACGACTTGCGTCACCAGAACCTAAATCTGGCGCGTCTGCCAGTTCCGCCACGCCCGCCCATTCGGACGGCCGCCGGAAGGGAAACCGCCTAGGGGAGAGCCGCCAGCCGCCGCAGCGGCGATGTATAGCACAGACCTGTAACGCACAAGGGGAAAACGCCCGCATCACCTGCGGAAGCGGATCCAGGCCCCGGCCGTGGACCAGCCCCAATCGACCGGCCGCCAGCCGAGGCGTGTGTAGAAGGCGCAAGCCCCGCGATTGCCCTCCTGGCATTTGAGCTCGGCCCGCCCGTCGCAGCGGCGCAAGGCCAGGTCCAGCAGGGCCTGGCCGATACCTTCGCGCTGCCGGGCCGGATGGACATAGAGGCTGTGGATGAAGCGGTCGGGCAGATAGATCGAGACAAAGCCCACGATGGTGCCGTCCCTCTCGGCGACCCAGAGCTCCTCCTCGCGGAGGGCGGCCTCGAGATCCGCCCGGCGGATGGCATCGGAGGGCAGCCAGGGAAAGGCCATGGGGGCGGCGGTGAGATAGATCGCGGCGCAGGCCTCGAGGTCGCGCGGCTCGCCCAGGCGCAGGGCCAGGGGCGGCAGCGTCAACTGTCGTGGAGCTCCCGCAGCACGGCCGGCAGACCCTCGGGCAGGTCTTCGGCGATCAGGCCGATGCCGTGCCGGGCGGCGGCGGCCCCATGGAGCCAGGCCGCGGCGGCCCCCGCCTCGAAGGGCGCCATGCCCTGCCCCAGCAACGCCAGGGCGATGCCCGAGAGCACGTCCCCGGCTCCGGCGGTGGCCAGGGTCGCTGGCGCATTGGCATTGATGGCGACCCGGCCGTCCGGGTCGGCCACGACCGTGTCATAGCCCTTGAGCAGGACGGTGGCCCCGGCGGCCTTCGCCGCCGCCTGGGTGCGGGTGAGCTTAGGGCCCTCGGCTGCGAAGAGCCGGGCAAACTCGCCGTCATGCGGAGTCAGGAGGACTGGCCCCTGGATGGCATCCATGAGTTCCCGGGGAGAATCGGCGAAGACCGTCAGGGCATCGGCATCCAGCACCGTGGGCTTGCGGGACTTCAGGACCTGCAGCACATGGCGGCGGGTGGCTGCGCCCCTGCCCGCGCCCGGCCCGATCAGCACCGCCGAGATCCGGCGGTCGGCGAGATAGGCCTCGAGCTCGCCGATGGGCGCCGTCAGCAGCCCGGGCTGGTCGGCGGCATAGATCGGCAAGGCCGGCGCCGGGGCCAGCAGGGTGGCCATCCCCGCCCCCGCCCGCCGGGTCGCCCGCGCGGCCAGCCGGCCGGCCCCGGTCATCTTGCCGCCGCCCAGGATCAGGACATGGCCGCGGCTGTATTTATGGCCCGCCGGCATGGGCCAGGCGATCCGGTCGCGCCAGAGCCAGGGGCCGTTCAGCCAGCGCCGGGCGCCGATGCCCTCGACCACCGCGTCCGAAATGCCGATATCGGCGGTGATCAGCTCCCCGCAGAGGGCCCGGCCGGGCAACAGATAGTGGCCCGGCTTGGCCCGGCAGAAGGTGACAGTCATGCGAGCCGGGGCGGCGGCCCCCAGCACCTCGCCGCTGTCCCCGTCCAGCCCGCTCGGCAGGTCGACGGCGAGGCAATCCAGCCCCCGGGCGGCGATGGTCTCGACGGTCGCGAGCGCCACCCCGGAGAGCGGTCGGGTCAGGCCAGCGCCGAACAGCGCATCGATCACCAGCGCCCGGCCGCCCGGCAGATCCGGCGACAGGGCTTCGACCTCGCCTTGCCAGCGCCCCGCCGCCAAGGCGGCATCGCCGGCGAGCCGCCCGCGCTCGCCCAGCAGGGCCAGGCGCACGGGCACGCCGGCCTGGCTCAGGTGGCGGGCGGCCACGAAGCCATCGCCGCCATTGTTGCCGGGCCCGCAGAGCACCAGGGCCGGGCGGCCTGGCCAGCGCCGGAGCGCCGCCTCGGCGACCGCTTCGCCGGCGTTTTCCATGAGCTCGATGCCGGGTGTCCCGCCGGCGATGGCCGCTGCATCGGCGGCCCGCATCTCGGCCGCGCTCAGCAAGGCGTGGCGGTCGGCCTCCCGGTCGGGCGCCCTGGACACGGTGCCTAGTCTGTGACGACGGAGCAGTCGTCCGCGGGGGCGCGGGTGCGGATGGCCTGGCAGATCTTGCCGGCCGCATCGGCGCCGGCAAAGGGCCCCGCCAGGACCTTGAACCAGACTCCCTGCCCCGCACCGAGATCGACGGGGCGCAGCGCCATGCTCAGGCGCTGCAGCAGATCGGGAAAGCGCCGCACTTCCTGCATCCAGTAGAGCCGCGCGTCATTGTCGCTGCGCAAGGTGCCGATCCAGACATGCGCCGGGCCGGCCGGCGCGGCGCTGGCCGGGGCATCCGGGGCCAGGGGAAGGCCGAGGCTGATGGCGGTATTGCTCGAGCTGTTGGCCGGGCTGGCCGCCGCCATGGCCGTTACCTGGCTGTTGGGCATGGATTTCAGCGGCTTGGGCGCCGTGCTCGGAGGTAGCGCGACGCTGGAGGGGGGCGTCGCGGTCGCCACGCTGGAAGGCGCTGCGCTGGGTGCCAGAAGATTGGGCGCCACGAGGTTCATGTTCGTGCCGGCGGCCTGGCCGTTGGCCGCGGGCGCCGCAGGCGCCGGCGCTTGCACGGCGGCGGGGGGCGGTGCGACCGCGGCAGGCGCAGGTGCGGCCACGGCCGCCACCGAGGCGGTCTGGGCCGGTGCCGGCGCCACGGCGGGGGCGCCGAGGACGGCGAGGCGATCGGCCGCCGCCGTATTGCCGTTCCTCGCGGATTGGGAGAACCAGAAGATGGCCTTCTTGGTGTCTTTGGGGACGCCGCGCCCGAGGCGATACATCTCGGCGACGGCATATGCGCCATCGTCGGAGCCGCCCTGGGCCGCCTTCAGAAACCAGGCGGCAGCCGTGGGATAGCTCTTGGCGACGCCGTCGCCGCGGTAATAGAGCAGGCCCAGATTGAATTGCGCCGTGGCATAGCCGCCCTTGGCGGCAAAGTCCCAGAGCTGGACCGCTTTGGGGAGGTTCTTTTGGACCCCTCGCCCGGTGGCATAGAGCAGCGCCAGATTGCTCGCTGCGGCGGTCACGCCCTGGGCGGCCGCCTTGCTGTACCACTCCGCCGCCAGCTTGGGATTCTCTGGGAATCCACGCCCGGAATCATAGAGCAGGCCGAGCCCATGCTGGGAGCGGGCATCGCCCTGCTCGGCCGACGCCTGCCACTCAGCCGCTGCCTTGCGGAAGTCGCCGGCGTCGAAGGCGGTGAGACCGGATTGATAATCGGCCCGCGCGCTGCCGGCCGCCAGCAGAAGAGCCAGCACGGCCAGGCCGCCGAGCCGCCCGAGATATGCAAAGATCCGAGGCATCCTTCCGCTCTGTTCCATCTTGGCCCAGGCCCTGCCGCGCTCGGCATGGCTTATCTCTCTTAGCATGATGCCAAGGCCCTTGCGATGGTTCCAGGGAGGCGGCACGGGCCAGCGCTCAATGAATTGCGGTTCCCGGTTCGTCGACCTCGTCCGACAACTCTTCCTCTTCTTCGCTCGGCGTCGCCACCGGGCCGGCCTGATGATGGGTCATCTTCCAGCTTCGCCCTTCGCGCACGAAGAGGTTGGTCGCGATCAGCACCGCGCCTTCGATTTCCTCGTAGCAGATGACGAAGGCACTATCGCCGTGGATGAAGGCCTGAGGCCGGCGGCAGCTTATGGCCGGCGACGCCGGATTGGCGAGGATCGCGCGCCAGCTCGCCAGCACGCGCTCCCGTCCGATCACGGGGCTCCAGCCGGGATGAATGCAGGCGACCGGCGCCTCGCTCGCCCAGATCTCTTCCATGGCGGCGATATCGCGATCTGCGAAGGCGCGATAGAAGGCCTCATTGGCGAACAGCACCGCGTCCCGCGCCATCCGGCCCCTCTCCCATGGTCTCGCATGCGGCCCGATAGAGGCCAAAAAGAATTGGGGCGAGCGACGGGAGTTGAACCCGCGACATCCAGATCCACAATCTGGCGCTCTAACCACCTGAGCTACGCCCGCCACCGGGACCGGTCTTTAGACGTCGCGGCCCCTTGCGTCAAGCGTCGCTCCCGGAACAGTATCGCGATCGCGGATTCCATAATTTTCCGACATTAAAAACCGACCGCCACGCGCCATTGGGAGATGACATGTTGAAGCTAGCAAGCGGCATGAGCCGCCTGGGCACCGAGTCCGCCTTCGAAGTGCTCGCCCGCGCCAAGGCCCTGGAGGCCAAGGGCAAGCACATCATCAATCTCGGCATCGGCCAGCCCGACTTCCAGACGCCGGGCCATATCGTGGAGGCTGCCTGCAAGGCGCTGCGCGATGGCCATCACGGCTATACCCCCGCCAACGGCATCCCCCAGGTCCGCGAGGCGGTGGCGGCCAATCTCCACAAGCGCCACGGCGTGGAGGTCGATCCCGCCCATGTCGTCGTCGTGCCCGGCGGCAAGGTCACCATGTTCTTCGCCATTCTGATGTTCGGCGAGCCGGGGGCGGAGATCATCTATCCCAATCCCGGATTCCCGATCTACGAATCCGCCATCAAATTCACCGGCGCCACGCCGGTACCCCTGCCCTTGCGCGAGGCCAACGGCTTCTCCTTCTCGGCCGAGGAGCTGCTGTCCCTGATCACGCCCAAGACACGGCTCATCATCATCAACAGCCCGGCCAATCCGACGGGCGGCGCCACGCCGGAGGCCGAGGTGGTGAAGCTGGCCAAGGGCCTGGCCAATCACCCTGATGTCGCGGTGCTGAGCGACGAGATCTACAGCGAGATGCTCTATGGCGGGCGCAAGCATGTCAGCCTGCTGCGCTTCCCGGAGCTGCGCGACCGGGTCATCATGCTCGACGGCTGGAGCAAGACCTATGCGATGACGGGCTGGCGCATGGGCTATGCCGTCTGGCCGGCGAGCCTGGTGGAGCATGCCACGCGGCTCGCCATCAACTGTCACTCCTGCGTCAATGCCGCGGCGCAATGGGCGGGTGTGGCCGCCCTCAACGGCCCGCAGGACGAGCCGCAGAAGATGATGGTGGCCTTCGACGAGCGCCGGCGCTTCATCGTCGAGGCGCTGAACAAGCTCCCCGGCGTCTCCTGCGTCGATCCGGCCGGCGCCTTCTATGTCTTCCCCAATATCTCCAAGCTCGGCCTCACCGCCAAGCAGCTCGAGCTGAAGCTGCTGGACGAGGTCGGCGTCGCCACCATCGCCGGCACCAGCTTCGGGTCCTATGGCGAGGGCTATCTGCGCGTCTCCTACGCCAACAGCATCGAGAACATCGCTCTCTCCATGCAGTGGATCGGGGAATGGCTGAACCGGCGCAACGCCGCCTAATTGAGGGGCGAGCTGCCTAAAGATTAGGCAGCTCGCCTACGCCCCTCCGTCGCCATGGCCGTCCGCGCACCCGAGCCGGGTATCGTCAGGCCGGGCATGACAGGGCGGGCATGAGAAAAGACAGCGGCCGTGCCGAGCGCGAGAGCATTGGCACGCCGCTTGCTCTATGACTGGCAGGATCAAGCCGAGGCAGGGCCCCATGAAAAAAATCGAAGCGATCATCAAGCCGTTCAAGCTCGACGAAGTTAAGGACGCTCTCCATGAGGTGGGCATCAAAGGCATCACCGTCACAGAAGCGAAGGGGTTCGGCCGCCAGAAGGGCCATACGGAGCTCTACCGCGGAGCCGAATATGTCGTCGACTTCCTGCCCAAGGTGAAGGTGGAGGTCGTGCTCGAGGATTCGATGGTCGAGCGCGCGGTCGAAGCCATCCAGCAGGCGGCCCATACGGGGCGCATCGGCGACGGCAAGATCTTCATCACCAGCATCGACGAGGTGATCCGCATCCGCACCGGCGAGCGCGGCCCCGACGCCATCTGAGCCGCGCGATCAAATGCCACAGCACCTGATATAAACTCAGCCGAACCGACGATCGAATTCGCTTTTCTCATCCCTGTACATACCCAAGGAAGCAGCTATGGCCGACACGAAGAAGGTTCTCGACCTGATCAAGAAGCATGAAGCGAAATACGTCGATTTCCGCTTCACCGACCCGCGCGGCAAGTGGCATCACCTCGCCCAGCATATCGCGACCATCAACGAAGACTCCCTGACCGAAGGCATCATGTTCGACGGCTCCTCCATCGCCGGCTGGAAGGCGATCAACGAGTCCGACATGATCCTGCTGCCCGACTGCGCCACCGCGGTCATGGATCCCTTTGCCGCCCAGCCCTCCGTCGTCGTCTTCTGCGACGTGCTGGAGCCGCTGACCGGCCAGAACTATGCCCGCGACCCGCGCTCGGTCGCCAAGAACGCCGAAGCCTATCTGAAGACCACCGGCATCGCCGACACGATGTATGTCGGGCCCGAGGCCGAGTTCTTCGTCTTCGACGACGTTCGCTACGACCTGCAGATGAACGGCGCCTTCTACGAGGTCAGCTCCGAGGAAGGTCCCTATCTCTCGGGCAAGAAGATGGAAGAGGGCAACCACGGCCATCGCGCGCCGGTGAAGGGCGGCTATTTCCCGGTGCCCCCGCTGGATGCCTCCTCCGATCTCCGGGCCGAGATGCTGACGGTGATCGCCGACATGGGCGTCGAGGTGGAGAAGCACCATCACGAGGTGGCGCCGAGCCAGCATGAGCTCGGCATCAAGTTCGACCATCTCGTGAAATGCGCCGACAACATGCAGATCTACAAATATGTCGTGCACAATGTCGCCCATAGCTACGGCAAGAGTGCCACCTTCATGCCGAAGCCCATCAAGGGCGACAACGGCTCGGGCATGCATGTCCACAACTCGCTGTGGAAGAACGGCCAGCCCCTCTTCGCGGGCAACGGCTATGCCGATCTCTCCGAGACGGCGCTCTACTACATCGGCGGCGTGATCAAGCATGCCAAGGCGCTGAACGCCTTCACCAACCCGACCACCAACAGCTACAAGCGCCTGATCCCCGGCTTCGAGGCGCCGGTGCTGCTGGCCTATTCCTCGCGCAACCGCTCGGCCTCCTGCCGCATCCCCTATGTGGCGAGCCCGAAGGGCAAGCGCGTCGAGGTCCGCTTCCCCGATCCCTCGGCCAATCCCTATCTCGCCTATTCCGCCCTGCTGATGGCCGGGCTCGACGGCATCCAGAACAAGATCCATCCCGGCGACCCCATGGACAAGAACCTCTACGACCTGCCGCCGGAAGAACTGAAGAACGTCCCCACCGTCTGCGGCTCGCTGCGCGAGGCCGTGATGGCGCTCCAGGCCGACAGCGACTTCCTGAAGAAGGGCGATGTCTTCACCGCCGACCTGATCAACTCCTATCTCGAGCTGAAGTGGGAAGAGATCTACGCCTACGAGCACACCCCGCATCCCATCGAGTACAAGATGTACTACAGCGTCTGACCTCGCATCGCCTCGTGTGACTCCCGCGGGCCGGAGCCCCCCAAGGCCGGCCCGTGCAAGACGATGCGAACAGCCCCCGGTGCCCATGCGCCGGGGGCTTTTTCTTTGGGTGCTTGCCCCGCTGGTTGACCCAAGAACGGTGCGCGCCGACTATTGCCCCATGGGTCTGTCACTCTGCCTTCGACGGGTCGATGCTGCCGATCTGCAGCGGCTACTGGAACGGCCGGCCGAGGTCGAAGACTTCCTCCTGGGGGTCACCTTTCCGCCGCCAGAACTCGCGACCGCGATGCCGCCGAGCTTTGCGAAAGCAACCGAGCGTGTTCGCGCCTTACTGGCCGGTTTCTCGATGCCGGGGATGCCACAGCTCGAGATCAGGCCCCTCAATCTGCGTTGCGGATCACAGCGCGGTCTCGGGCGGCCTCTCGCTGCTTCTGCAGGGAGGTCTATTCCGCAGGCGGTATAAAGAGGTGTTTCACGAGAGTAATTGTCTCGCCCATTTGCGCAACGCTCAGAGCGCAATCCGATGGGGGCCTGACTGTTCTGGTTTGAGCGTCCGGTGAGCTTCTCTACCCGCAGGGAATTTACAGGCGTTGCCGTCTCTATTCCGGATGAAGGCGGCATTCGTCTTCGCGGCGACGCGCAGTAGCCTTCCGTTCACAAGCCGGGAATGAGCGGTTCTGCGATGAAGAGGCCTGCCAGCCGCCCGTGTGGGGAGAACCCCAGATCATCATTTCAGACTACACGCAAAACACGTAAATGTCAAACACGCGCTTCTCCGAGCAGCGCGTCCAGACTAATCCCCCAGCGCAAAGGGATTGAAGCTGATCCCGCGGTCGTAGGTGTCGATGCCCTCGCGGCGCTTGAGGAAGCCGACCATGGCATAGGTCAGCGGGGTGGCGAGGGCCTCATAGGCCGATTTGATCAGCCATTGCGTGACGATGGCGCCGAGCAGGATCGGCAGCGGCATGAAGCCGGAGAAGGCGATCGCGATGAACACGATGGAATCCAGCCCCTGCCCCACCAGGGTCGAGGCGATGGCCCGGGCCCAGAGATGGCGCCCGGCCATGGCGACCTTGAGCTTGGACATGATCATGGTATTGGCGAACTCGCCCACGAGATAGGCGGCGAAGGAGGCGAGAAGGATCCGGGGCGTGGCGCCCAGGATCTGGTCATAGGCCGCCTGGCCGCCCCAGAAGGGGGCCGCCGGCAGCAGCCCGCCGATCCAGATGGCCGCCACCGCCAGCAGATTGCAGAAGAAGCCCAGCCAGAGCACCCGGCGTGCGGCGCGGTAGCCGTACACTTCCGTCAGCACATCGGCTAAGAGGTAGCTGACCGGGAAGATGATGATGCCCGCCGGCAGGACCAGCCCCTGGACCATCGCCAGCTTGACGGCGATGACATTGGAGATCACCAGGCAGGTCACGAACAGGGCCACCACGGCGACGAAGAAGGACGAAAAGCGGGACTCGTGCTGAACCATCTGCTCAAAGCTCTCCGAAAGACCGGCTTGCCGGCGCCGTTCTAGGCCGTCGCGCCTGATAGCATTACCGTGAGCCTTCTTCTATCCGATTTCGACTTCGAGCTGCCGGAGCGCCTGATCGCGCGATATCCGGCCCGTCCGCGCGACGCCGCGCGGCTGCTGGTGGTTCGCCCCGGCGGGCTCGAGGATCGCCAGGTGAGCGAACTGCCGGCGATCCTGCGGCCCGGCGATCTCATGGTCTTCAACGACACCAAGGTCATCCCCGCCCAGCTCCAGGGCCGCCGCGCCCGACCCGGAAGCCCCGAGGTCGCCATGGAGGTGACGCTGCACAAGCGCGAAGGCGACGACCGCTGGCTGGCCTTCGCCAAGCCGGGCCGGCGGCTGGCGCCGGGCGACCGCATCCAGTTCGGCGAAGATCTTGCGGCCGAGGTCCTGGAGAAATCGCCGGCCGGGGACATCCTGCTGGGCTTCAACCGCGGCGGGCCCGAGCTGATGGCCGCCTTGCATCGTCTCGGCGCCATGCCGCTGCCGCCCTATATCCGCAAGCTCCGGCCCGTCGAGGCAGGAGATGCGGAGGACTACCAGACGGTCTATGCCGCGCCCGAGGGCGCGGTGGCCGCCCCCACCGCCGGGCTCCATTTCACCCCGGCCCTGCTGGAGCAGCTGAATGTGCGTGGCATCGAGCGCGCCACCCTGACCCTGCATGTGGGCGCCGGCACCTTCCTGCCGGTCAAGGCCGAGCGCATCGAGGAGCATCGCATGCATGCCGAATATGGCGAGATCCCGCCGGCCGCCGCCGAGGCGATCAACCGGGCGAAGGCGGAGGGCCGGCGGATCGTCGCCGTGGGCACCACCTCGCTTCGCCTGCTGGAATCCGCAGCCAGCGCAGAGGGGCGCGTCGGCCCCTTCGCCGGCGAGACCGAGATCTTCATCACCCCCGGCTATCGCTTCCGCGTCGTCGACCTGCTGATGACCAATTTCCATCTGCCGAAATCGACCCTCTTCATGCTGGTGGCGGCCTTCGCCGGGCTCGAGCACATGAAGCAGGCCTATGCCCATGCCATCGCCTCGGACTATCGCTTCTTCTCCTATGGCGATGCCTCGCTGCTGGAGCGCGCCGCATGAGCGATAGCTGCTTCGAGCTCCTGGCGCGGGATGGCAAGGCACGCCGCGGGCGGATCCATACCGCCCATGGCACGGTGGAGACGCCGGCCTTCATGCCCGTGGGCACAGCGGGCACGGTCAAGGCCATGCTGCCGGACTCCGTCGCCGCCACGGGGGCCGAGATCCTCCTGGGCAATACCTATCATCTCATGCTGCGGCCCGGTGCGGAGCGGGTGGCGGCGCTGGGCGGCCTGCATAAATTCATGAACTGGCCGCGCCCCATCCTCACGGATTCCGGCGGCTTTCAGGTCATGAGCCTCTCGGAGCTGCGCAAGATCGGCGAGAAGGGCGTGGAGTTCCGCTCCCATCTCGACGGCAGCCGCCATATGCTGACGCCGGAGCGCAGCGTCGAGATCCAGCATCTGCTCGATGCCGATATCACCATGTGTTTCGACGAATGCACGCCCTTCCCCGCCACGCCCGAGGAGGCCGCAAGCTCGATGCGGCTCTCCATGCGCTGGGCCGAGCGCTGCCGCACGGCCTTTCAGAAGCGCGAGGGCTATCTGCTCTTCGGCATCATGCAGGGCGGGATCTATGAGGAGCTGCGCCGGGAGTCGGCCGAGGCGTTGGCCGGCATCGGCTTCGACGGCTATGCCATCGGCGGGCTTGCCATCGGCGAAGGCCAGCAGGAGATGTTCCGCATCCTCGATTTCGCCCCGGAGATGCTGCCGGCCGAACGCCCGCGCTATCTCATGGGAGTGGGCCGGCCGGAGGATATCCTGGGCGCCGTCACCCGCGGTATCGACATGTTCGACTGCGTGATGCCGACGCGGGCCGGGCGCACCGGGGCCGCCTTCACCCGCTTCGGCGAGCTCAATATGCGCAATGCCCGCCACGCCGAGGATCCCGCCCCCATCGATCCCGCCTGCAGCTGCCCGGCCTGCCGCGACTATTCCCGCGGCTATATCCACCATCTCGTGAAGTCGAAGGAGATCCTGGGCTCGATGCTGTTGACCTGGCACAACCTGCATTACTATCAGGAGCTGATGGCAGGCCTGCGCGCGGCGATCGCGGCCGGTAGCCTGGCCGAATTCGCCGCGGCCTTCGAGGCCCAGAGGGCCGAAGCCCGACCTGCAAAGGAAGCGCCATGACCGAGGACATCTACCGGGGCCTGACCCAGCTCGGGCAAAAGACGGCGCAGCCCGCCTCGCCCGAGGAAGCAGCGCTGGATCGCGTGCCCAATCCCCATGTCGCCGACAATTACGTCGTGCGCTTCGTGCAGCCGGAGTTCACCTCCCTCTGCCCCATCACCGGCCAGCCCGATTTCGCCCATCTCGTCATCGACTACATCCCCGACCGCTGGCTGGTGGAATCGAAATCCCTCAAGCTCTATTTCAATTCCTTCCGCAATCACGGCGCCTTTCATGAGGCCTGCACCCTCGACATCGCGAAGAAGCTGATCGGGGCGCTGGCCCCGCGGTGGCTGAGGATCGGCGGCTATTGGTATCCGCGCGGAGGCATGCCCATCGATGTCTTCTTCCAGACGAGCGCGCCGCCGGAGGGTGTGTG
The DNA here is from genome assembly GCA_963757155.1 of uncultured Alphaproteobacteria bacterium. Lineage (GTDB taxonomy): Bacteria > Pseudomonadota > Alphaproteobacteria > Dongiales > Dongiaceae > DASXQK01. Next base: position 121,288 of record CAVWQS010000037.1, on the reverse strand, counting down.
GATCCCGCCGCAGGATGTCGCCTCCTATCGCGGCCGCGGATAGGGTTTGCAGACGAAGGCGCCCTTGGCACCCCCCTCCCCATCCCTCCCCCGCAAGGGGGGAGGGAGAAGTGAGGGGCCGCCCCCATCTTCTCCCGAGAATCCCCGCGGCCTTATTCGCGACCAAGCCTTGGCGTTGGGCTTCGACGCCGTCGGCTTCGCAAGGGCCGAGTTGAGGCCTTCCGCCCGCGAGGGCCTCGCGGGGTTTCTGGCGGCGGGCTATCACGGCGATATGGGCTGGCTCGCGGACAAGGCCGATCGGCGCGGCGAGCCGACGGTGCTCTGGCCCGAGGCGCGCTCGGTGGTGGTGCTGGGACTGAATTACGGACCGCCCTCCGATCCCCTCGCGGAACGACCCAGTCCCGAAGCGGGCGAGATCTCCGTCTATGCCCGCAACCGCGATTACCACGACACCATCAAGAAGCGCCTCAAGGCGCTGGCGCGCTGGATGGCGGCGCGCTTCGACTGCGGGGTGAAGGTCTTCGTCGATACCGCCCCGGTGATGGAGAAGCCGCTGGCCGAGGCGGCGGGGATCGGCTGGCAGGGCAAGCATACCAATCTCGTCTCCCGCGAGCTGGGCTCCTGGCTCTTCCTCGGCGAGGTCTTCACCACGCTGGAGCTTGGTGCCGGACCGGCCGAGGAGGATCATTGTGGCGCCTGCCGGCGCTGTCTTGACGCCTGCCCAACCGCCGCCTTCCCTTCGCCCTATAAGCTCGATGCGCGGCGCTGCATTTCCTATCTCACCATCGAGCATAAGGGGCCGATCCCGCGCGAGTTGCGCCCGCTCATGGGCAACCGCATCTATGGTTGCGACGATTGCCTCGCCGTCTGCCCCTGGAACAAATTCGCCCAGGCGACGCAGCAGTCCGATTTCCGCCAGCGCCCGGAGCTGGAAGCCCCAGCCCTGGCCGAGCTCGCCGCCCTCGACGATGCCGGCTTCCGGCGCCTCTTCGCCGGCTCGCCCATCAAGCGCATCGGCCGCGTGCGCTTCCTGCGCAATGTGCTGATCGCCATCGGCAACAGCGGCCGCGTCGAGCTGCAAGCTGCCGCCGTGGCGCGTCTCGACGACGAGGATGCGCTGGTGCGTGGCGCCGCCGTCTGGGCGCTGTCGCGCCTGCTGACCGGATTGCAGCTCCGCGAGCTGGCGGCGCAACACGCGCCGCGAGAGGCAGTCGCCGAGGTGGCGGAAGAATGGACCCAAGCCCTCGGCTCACCCGGATAGGGGTCAGGACGTCTGCCCGCCTCAGGCTATTTGACTATGGCCGATCGGCCGGGTGTGATCTTATCCGGCTCACAAGGGAAACATCGTCGCCATGCACCGCATAAGTGGGCCAGGCGCGAATGGGGGGCTCAGAATCATGAAACGCAGATCATTCCTCGCCGCCATCGGCGCGCTTCCATCCGCCTTCGCGGCGAGCTCATTCGCCGCCGCCGATGGCTTCAGCGCATCGCCCCCGATCTTCCTGGACTACACCCAGGAGCAGATGGACATCGCCTATGATCAATCCTTCTGGTCACCGGACATCAACGGGCTTCAGGCGGGGGACGGCAGGACGAGCGCGGCGGTGCGCGAGAAGACGCCGCCCCGCACGATGCATTATGGGACCGGCGCCGACGATCTTATCGACATATTCACCCCCGCCAATGCCAGCGGCGTTCCCGTCATGGTCTTCATCCATGGGGGCGCCTGGCTATTCAATACGCGGCTGGATGCCTCTTATCCCGCGCCGACATTCGTCGGACGGGGTGCCGCCTATGTCACGCCCGATTTTGAAAACCTCAAGACCGTCACGCTGCCGCAGATGGTGGAGAATTGCCGGCGCGCTTTGGAATGGACCTTCCACAATGCCGCCAGCTTCGGGGGCGACCCCGCCCGCATCTACCTCTCCGGCCATTCGTCGGGCGGCCATCTCGCCTCCTGCCTTCTCACCACCGACTGGGCCACGCGCGGCTTGCCGAGGGATGTGATCAAGGGCGGGCTGCTGATGAGTGGGATGTATGAGCTCTACCCCGTCATGATCTCCTCCCGCCGAAACTATGTTCACATCACCGCGGCGGAAGTGGCGGCGCTGAGCCCCATGCGTCATCTCGATCAGATCGCCTGCCCCATCGCCGTCCTGAACGCCGACAAGGATAGCCCCGAGTTCATACGCCAAGGCACGGTCCTCGCCGAGGCGTTGCGCGGCATGGGCCGTCTCACCGATCGCAAGATTCTGTTCGATACGAATCATTTCGAAGAGCCCGAGCAGCTGGCGAAACCCGACAGCGTCGTCAGCGAAGTGGCGTTCAAGGTGATGGGGCTGTAAGCAGGCTCTCGATTCAGTCGCCCCGCGGAAACTGAGCCGCGTCCTCGGGAATCACGACGCCTGGGAGCTTGCGCGAGGTCCAAACATGGACCGCCGCGCGGAGATCGAGGGGCTGATCCAGCGAGCCGCCCTCGATGCTGACGGTCGGCCAGTCCACGCCCTCCCGGTCGTGCCAGACGCGGGTCCCGCAGTCCAGACAGAACATCAGACGCAGCCGGCGACCGCTGTCGGCCACCCTCACCCAGCTCTTCGGGGTGCCTTGGATGAGACGGAAATCCTCGCGCCGCACGATCGCCGAAATGCCGAAGGCCGAGGCCGTCTGCTTCCGGCATTCGCGGCAATGGCAGACATAGAGCTTCATCGGCGGGCCGGAGACCTCGTAGCGGATTGCGCCGCATTGGCAGCCCCCGGTCATCATTCAGTCAGGCTCCTCCGCGAAATGCACGACGCCTTCGGGGATGTCGACGCCCGGAAGCTTGCGGGAGATCCAGATATGCACGGCTGCCGCAAGATCGACGGGCTGGTCCAGCGAACCGCCCTTCACGCTGATGGTCGGCAGGACCTCGCTCTCCCGCTCATGCCAGATTCGAGACCCGCAATCGGGGCAGAAGACGCAGCGCAAGCGCCGGCCGGTGTCGGTGGGACGCGTCCAGCTTTTGACGGCGCCCTGGGTCAGGCGGAAATCTGCGCGACGAAAAATGGCCGAAATGCCGAAGGCCGAGCTCGATTGCTTCTGGCATTCCCGGCAATGGCAGACATAGAGATCGACCGGCGCGCTCGAGATCTCATAGCGGACGGCGCCGCATTGGCAGCCACCCGTCCTCATCCCTTCTTGCTCGGCCATGCAACCCTCGCCTTCTTGACTCACCTGCCGGAAAGTCTAAGAATGCAACGGAACATAACAAGAACTATTTTGTCGTGTTCTCCGGCGGCACCGGCCGCGGCCGGCCTTTCTCGTCAACGGCGACATAAGTGAAGGAGCCGCTGGTCACCCGTTCCATGTGGCGGCCGATGCGCCGCTGGACCCAGGCGTCGATCCTGACTGTCAGGGAGGTCCGCCCGACACGGGTGACCTGGGAATAGCAGCTCACGAGATCGCCGACATTGACCGGGAGGTGGAAGGTCATGGCGTCCACGGCCACGGTGACGATCCGCCCCTGGGCCCGCTGGACGGCGGCCACGCCGCCGGCCAGGTCCATCTGGGACATCATCCAGCCGCCGAAGATATCGCCGTTGGAATTGGCGTCGGCGGGCATGGCGATGGTGCGGATTGCCGGGACGAGATCGGTGGGCGGCTGGTCGTTCGAAGTGGTGTCCGTCATGACTCACACAACATTTAGGGGGACGCCTTGCAAATTCATACAGCATCGAGCTTGTTTCGGGGGCGTCGCGTCACCATAATCCGCCGCCATGAATGACCTGTTCTCCTCCGCGGCCAAGAAATCGGCCGATTATTCCGCCAAGGACATCGAAGTCCTCGAGGGGCTGGAGCCCGTTCGCCGCCGCCCCGGCATGTATATCGGCGGCACCGACGAGCGCGCCATGCATCATCTCGTCGCCGAGGTCCTGGACAATGCCATGGACGAGGCGGTGGCCGGCCATGCCAGCCGGATCGAGCTGGAGCTCGAGGCCGACGGCTTCGTCACCGTCACCGACAACGGCCGCGGCATCCCCATCGACCCCCATCCCAAATTCAAGGACAAATCGGCCCTCGAGGTCATCCTGACCACGCTTCATTCCGGCGGCAAGTTCGGCGGCAAGGTCTATCAGACCTCCGGCGGCCTCCATGGCGTCGGCCTCTCCGTGGTGAACGCCCTATCCGACAAGCTGGAGGTCGAGGTCGCCCGGGACAAGCAGCTCTTCCTCCAGAGCTATGCCCGGGGCAAGCCGGTCTCCAAGCTGAAGCGCGGCGGCAATGTCAACCGGCGCGGCACCAAGGTGCGCTTCCATGCCGACCCCGAGGTCTTCGGCAAGGAAGCCCGTTTCCAGCCGGCGCGGCTCTACCGCATGGCGCGTTCCAAGGCCTATCTCTATCGCGGTGTCGAGATCCGCTGGCGCTGTGACCCCGCGCTGATCGGCAAAAGCGAGGAGACGCCGGCGGAGGCGGTGCTGCATTTCCCCGGCGGCCTCGGCGATTTCCTCGCCGCGAGCCTCGAGGGTCGCCAGACCGTCACATCCACGCCCTTCGCCGGCGAAGCCAAGCTGCCGGACGGTCAGGGCAGCCTGGAATGGGCCATCGCCTGGCCGGCCGATGGCGAAGGCTTCCTCAATTCCTATTGCAACACCGTGCCGACTCCCGAGGGTGGCACCCATGAGGCGGGGCTGCGCAGCGGGCTCACCCGCTCCCTCAAGGCCTATGGCGAGCTGACCGGCAACCGCAAGGCGGCCCAGATCACGCCGGAGGACGTCTGCGGCGGCGCGGCCATGATGCTCTCCCTCTTCATCCGCGAGCCCCAGTTCCAGGGCCAGACCAAGGAGAAGCTCGCCAACGTCGAGGCGGCACGGCTGGTCGAGGCGACGATCAAGGATCACTTCGACCATTGGCTGCCGGCCGACACGGCGCGCGCCAATGATCTGGTGGACCGCGTCGTCGAGCTGGTCGAGGAGCGGCTGCGCCGCAAGCAGGACAAGGAGCTGGTGCGCAAGACCGCGACCCGCAAGCTCCGCCTGCCCGGCAAGCTCGCCGACTGCACGCGCAACAGCGCGGAAGGCACCGAGCTCTTCCTGGTCGAGGGCGATTCCGCCGGCGGCTCGGCCAAGCAGGCCCGCGAGCGCGAGACCCAGGCCGTGCTGCCGCTCCGCGGCAAGATCCTCAACGTCGCCAGCGCCTCCACCGAGAAGCTGGCCCAGAACCAGGAGCTGATCGATCTGATCCAGGCCCTGGGATCGGGCACCCGCGACAAGTTCGAGGAAAAGAAGCTGCGCTACGAGCGCATCATCATCATGACCGACGCCGATGTGGACGGCGCCCATATCGCCTCGCTGCTGATGACCTTCTTCTATCGCGAGATGCCCGGGCTGATCGAGAAGGGTCATCTCTTCCTGGCGCAGCCGCCGCTCTATCGCCTGAGCCAGGGCGGCACGGTCATCTATGCCCGCGACGACCGGCATAAGGACGAGCTGATGAAGACGACCCTCACCGGAAAGGGCAAGGTCGAGATCAGCCGCTTCAAGGGCCTGGGCGAGATGCCCGCTTCCCAGCTCAAGGAGACGACCATGGACAGGAACAAGCGCATCCTGCTCCGGGTCGTCGTGCCGGACCGCTATGCCGAGGCCGATCGGGCCGAGCACCGCGAGACATCGAAGCTGGTGGAGAGCCTGATGGGCCGCAAGCCGGAGCTGCGCTTCGCCTTCATCCAGGAGCACGCCAAGCTGGCCCAAAACCTGGACGTCTAGGACGCCGGATCACCTAGGCCGATCACAGGCGGATCACAACTCGGGGAGAAGGTTGCTGACGGGCCGCGGCAATCCTAGCTAGATTGAAAGGCCCAAGGAGAGTTCCATGCCGCGCGTGAAGTCCGTAATGCTCGTCCTCTCGCTCCTGCTCGCCGCCTGCACCGCCGGCTCGTCCGGCGGCAAGAGCCTCAGCAGCGGCAGCATCTATTGGACCTACTACGACACCTCCTATACGCCGATCCAGGATATCGCCATGGCGGGCGGGTCTGGCCAGCTCCTGACCCAAGTCCTCGGCAATCCCTTCGACGTGGACCAGGAGCAGTTCGACAAGGCGGTGACCGACGCGATGTACAGCGCCCATTTCGGCCCCGCGACCCATTTCACCACGACGCCCAACGGCAGCTTCAAGCGCAAGTTCTATGTGCGGCTGGCCTTCGACGGCGCGGGGATCAATAGCATCTGCACCTCCCCGCCCTCCGCCCCGGCACGCAACACGAAGGCGAGCGGCTCCGTCACCCTCGACGCTGCCTTCTGCCAGGAAGGCGAGCCGCTGAGCTATCTGGAGGGGGGCGGTTCGGGCTACAGCGGGCCGAATGATCCGCGCTTCATCGAGTTCATGCACGAGGTGACCTTCAACCTCTTCCCGCCGAACAATTCGACGCTGCGCCGCGGCCAGCCCGGAAATTGCCAGTGGCCGAGCTGCTAGGAAGAGCCGGCCCCTCGTCCAGCTAAGGAATGTCGGCGGTTGAGCGGTGGCTCAACCGTCGAATTCCTTTCGGGTCAAGGCATAGCGAACCAGAGACTTCCAGTCCGGCGTCGGACCGCGCCGCCTGAGCCCGATCTTCTCCGCAACGCGGATCGAACCGAGGTTCGCCGCATCGATATCGGCGATGATCTCAGGAAGACCCAGGCCGATGAGCCCGTGCCGGACCAGCACGGCCGCCGCCTCGGAGGCATATCCCCGACCCCAAGCCGATGGCCGAAGCCGCCAGCCGATCTCCACCGCCGGACCCACGGCATCCACGGGGATGAGCAGCACCCAACCGAGAAAGACATCTTCTCCGGCACGAGGGCCTATCGTCCAATAGCCCAGGCCGCGCGGATAGGGGCCACGCGTACGCTCCTCGACAAAGGCGCGATGGGCGGCCGCATCCGCCTCCGGTCCGCAGATCATTCGCAGCACCTCGGGCACGAAGCGGGCCACATCGGGCTCCCGATCCATGGCAAGGCAGGCCTCCGTGTCCGCGAGGCTTCGCGGACGAAGGCGAAGGCGCGGCGTCTCGAAATCCGGCAAGCCCGAACCCTCCGATATCGCTCACGATGACTCGCGCAGCCAATGCCCGCAGCGCCGCCGTGACGGCCTCGGGCTGCTCCAGAGGCGAGAGGTGGCCGCAATCTTCGACCACGACGAGCTCCGCCCCCGGGATGGCCGCCGCCATCTCCTCATGCAAGGCGGGCGGCGCCAGCGGGTCCTGCCGGCCGCAGAGAAGGAGCGTCGGGCAGGCAATGGCGGCAAGCCCGGCGCGGCTGTCGGGGCGCGCGCGGATAGCCCGCTGCTGGCGCTGGAAGGCCTTGCGCCCTACCCGCTCGGCCATGGCGCCGAGAATGGTCGAGAGCCGGCGGTCGGCGAGCCGCTTGGGGTGCACCAGCAAGGTGGTGAACAAGCCCACCTGGCCGAGGGCGGCCGGTCCGCCTTGACGTCCGGCCGGTTCGATTCCCGGCGGTTCCTCCGCGGTTCCCTCGCTCTGCTCCTCGGGGCGTGCCGTGGTGTCGAGCAAGGCGAGCCGGGTCACCCGCTCCGGCGCCCGGCGCATGATCTCCAGGGCGACATAGCCCCCCAGCGAAATACCGGCGAGAGCGAAGTGCTTCGGCTGGCTCGCCAGCACCCGGGCCGCCATGGAACCCACGGAGTCGTCCCGGGTCAGATCCCCTACCCTGATATCGGCGATGTCGGACAGCCCGGCGATCTGGTGGCGCCAGAGAGCAGCGTCGCAGAGCGCGCCGGAGAGCAGAACCAGGGGCTGCCGGCGCCAGCGCAGCGCGATGCTCACCGCGGGAATGGTCCGCGGCGGGGAGCAGGAAAGCGCAAAAAATGGCGCCAATGGCTTGTATTCATCAGGAAATTCCCTACCTAGAGATTGACAAAATCCTATCCACTCCTATGATCCGCCGCAATTTTTCGCGGAGCATTCCTTCCCGCTTCCGTGAAAATCCGGCGATCGGACTTTAGAAAACATTGATGACTTTTAGTGATCTCGGGCTGAGCCCGGAAGTGCTGCGTGCAGTCGAGGAAGTCGGCTATGTCGAGCCGACTCCCATTCAGGCGCAGGCAATCCCCCATGTCCTCATGGGACGCGACGTGCTGGGCTCGGCCCAGACAGGCACCGGCAAGACCGCCTCCTTCACCTTGCCGATGATCGACATCCTGACCAGCGGACGGGCGCGGGCCCGCATGCCGCGCTCGCTGATCCTGGAGCCGACGCGCGAGCTCGCCACGCAGGTGGCCGAGAACTTCGACACCTATGGCAAATACCACAAGCTGAGCCAGGCGCTGCTGATCGGCGGCGAATCCTTCGTCGAGCAGCTGAAGAAGCTCGACCGCGGCGTCGACGTGCTGATCGCCACCCCGGGCCGCATGCTCGATCTCTTCGAGCGCGGCAAGATCCTGCTGAGCGATGTGAAGATCCTCGTCATCGACGAGGCGGACCGCATGCTCGACATGGGCTTCATCCCCGATGTCGAGCGCATCGTCGGCCTGCTGCCGAAGATCCGCCAGACGCTATTCTTCTCCGCCACCATGCCGCCGGAAATCCGCCGCCTCGCCGACGCCTTCCTTTCGAACCCGAAGACGATCAGCGTGGCACCGCCCGCCTCCCCTGCCGCCGCGGTGGTCCAGGCCATGGCGGTAATCAATCATCAGGACAAGCGCGAGACCCTGCGTCATCTGCTGCGCACCGAGAACGTGCGCAACGCCGTGATCTTCTGCAACCGCAAGCGCGACGTCGACATCCTGCAGCGCTCGCTCTCCAAACATGGCTTCGATGCCTCCCCGCTTCATGGCGACATGGCCCAGGCGCGCCGGACCGAGACGCTGGACCGCTTCCGCAACGGCGAGATCGCGATCCTGGTGGCGAGCGATGTTGCCGCCCGCGGCCTGGATATCGAGGGCCTGAGCCACGTCTTCAACTTCGACGTCCCGATCCATGCCGAGGATTACATCCATCGCATCGGCCGCACCGGCCGGGCGGGCCGCGAAGGCCATGCCTTCACCCTGGCCAGCGAGGGCGATGGACGCTTCGTCGAGGCGATCGAGAAGATGCTCGGCAAAGAGATCCCGCGCATCGAGATCTCGGGCATTCCCACCGTGAGCTTCGAGGAGGCCGACGGCCGCCGAGGCCGCGGCCGGCCCACGCCCTCCGGCGCCAGCGGGCGTACCGGCGAGCGCGAGCCCCGGGGCGAGAAGCGGCCCCCGCGCGAGAGGAAGCGCGCGACTGAGCGGCCGCGCGCCGAGCCGGTCGCCGCGGAGCCAGTCGCCGTCGAGCTCGAGCTCGCCGAAGCACCGGCGCCCGCCTTCGAGCCAGCCGCCGCCCACCATCACCCGGCCCAACACCACACGGAAGATCACGACTCCTCACGCAGAGCCGTCGAATTGCCGAAAGCGCCGGGACGCCATATCGAGGAGAAGCCTATGCCGCAACAGAGCCGCCATGCCGCCGTCAAATCGGGGGAACGCCGCTCGCGGTCGCCGCGCTCGTCGGATTCCGACGGCGATCACGACCAGCCCGTGATGGCCTTCGGCGACCATATGCCGGATTTCCTGAAGCGCCCGGTCAAGCTGCCGCCGCTGCGCAAGGAAGAGCCGGAAGCGGCTTAAGGCGGTCGCTATCCGCTGCTCGGAAAGTCGCCGACAGCGGAGATCCCCTGATCGGAGATTTCAAAGACCTCGGTTGTCAGGGGGTAGGCGGACCGGGTGAACTGGTTCACCACCAGGGCACCTAGCTCAGGTATCAGATCCCGCCGGCTCGCATCCCAAAGCAATAGGAAATCCTGGGCGGGGATCACGGCCAAGAGCGGCCAGCCCAGCGTCGGCGCGACAATCTGCTTCAAATTCGCTGCCATCATGAGGGCGGCCTTGCACGGCAGCAAGGTTCCGAAATAGCCGAGCCGGGCACCGTGGTAATCTTTCCAGCCGATTTCCGCTTCAGCGAGCGTCGTCGCAAGATTCCGGCGAGCGGCTGATCTGACAGCCTCCAGATCTACGCCCCACTCTTCCAACATCCCGAGGAAAACCCAACGGGCCGTGCCGCCCTCTTCCCACAGGGCAAGCACTTGGTCGAGCCGCCCGGAAATGGGAGATCGAAAGGGCGGGGCTTCCAGATGGTCATTCGACTCAAGAAGCTCGAAGACCCTGGCGCTGGCGGTTTGCCAGGACAGAACTTCCCTCGGCTTAAACACGACATCGGCAAATGCGATGACGCAGGTCTCATCCTGGCTCTCGGCAAGCGTCCGCTCGAGATTGTCGAGGGCGATATGGAGGTTGAGCCCGTCCCAGGGAACGACATACCGGGCACTTTCAGGATCGATGCGGAAGGAAAGGCCCCGGCGACGGAGCTCCTGCTCAAAGACATCCTCGACCCTTCTAGGATTGTTCAAGTTCTGGCCTGCCCTCCGCAATTACCAGCAGATACAATGCGTGGCGATCTACCTCCTGGGCATACTAACTAAGAGCAACCCTGCCGACCATGCAGCTTGCGAACGCGGCTCTCCTCATCATCGACCTGCAAAAGGCGATCGACGACCCGCGCTGGGCGTCCGAGGGACCGCGCAACAATCCCGCCGCGGAAAGCAACGTCGCGCGTCTGCTTCGCCATTGGCGCGAGGCGGGCCGGCCGATCATTCACATCCGCCATGATTCCCGTGAGCCGAATTCCGCCTATCGCCCGGGCCAGCCGGGCAATGACTTCAAGCCCGAGGCGATGCCCCTGACGGGCGAGACCGTGATCGCCAAGCAAACCAACAGCGCATTCATCGGCACGGATCTCGAGGCGCGGCTTCATGCCCGAGGCATCCGAGATCTCGTGGTCGCCGGGGTCATCACCAACAACTCGGTCGAGGCCACGGTGCGCATGGCCGGCAATCTCGGGTTCACTGTTCATCTCGCCGAGGATGCCTGCTTCACCTATGCCCGGCGCGACTACCAGGGCCGGCTGCGCAGCGCCGAGGAGGTCCATGCGATGTCGCTGGCCAATCTCGACGGCGAGTATTGCGGGGTGACGACGACCGCGGAGATTCTCGGTTAGCTGGCTCTACCGGCCACCACCAGCGCATCGAGCGCCAGCACGCCTTGGGGCCCAGCAAGCAAGGGATTGACGTCGATCTCCACCAGGAAATCCGCAAGATCGGCCGTCATGACCGAGAAGCGCGCCAAGGCCTCCGCCAGCGCAGCGACATCCGCGGGCGGACGGCCGCGCTTGCCGTCGAGGAGCGGGCGCAGCGCCAGGCTGTCGATCAGGCGCCGCGCTTCATCGGTATCGAAGGGCGCGAGCGCCAGGGCCTGATCCCTGAGGAACTCGATCAACACGCCGCCGGCGCCCACCATCACCACCGGGCCGAAATGCGGATCGATCTTGGCGCCGAAGGCGAGCTCGATCCCCGCCCCGGTCGCCGCCATGGGCGTCACCAGGACCCGGGGGCCGAGCCGGCGGGCAAGGTCCTCATAGGCAGCCTTCACCGACGCCCCATCTGCCAAGCCGAGCTTCACGCCGCCGACATCCGATTTATGCAGGATGCCGGGCATGGCCGTCTTCATGACCAGGGGAAAGCCCAGATCGCCACCCGCTGCAATGGCAGCGGCGGAATCCTCGACGATACGATGAGGCAGGACCGGCAGGCCGTAATCGGCGAAGAGCCGTAAACCATCGGCCTCTTCCAGCGCGCCGCCGGCGAGCCGCTCCCGCCAGCGGGCGCGCAGCCCCGCAGGCGGCGTTGCCGGCGCCATCGGCGGGCGCAGGCGGAAGTCGCGCCGGGCCATCGCGCCGCGGATCGCGGCCAGCGCCGGGTTGAGGCCGATCAGCACCGGCAGACCGGCGCGTGTGTTGGTGACCGCGAGATCGTCATCGCCGGGGGCGGCCAGGTTGTTGATGAAGACGACCGGCTTCTCGTTGCCGGCATGGGCCTGCTGCATCGCCTCGGCATAGGCATGATGAAGCGCCTTGCCGGTGCGGGTCTCGACGCAGAGCGCGCCCATGGCGGTATCGGGATCAGCCAGCAACGCGCTCATGCAATCGGCGAAGATGGCCTGATAGTCATGGCCGGTGCCCCAGGCATCCAGCGGGTTGATGGGCTCCAGCCCATAATCGAGACGGCTGGCAAGCTTGTCGCGCGTCTCGCCGCCGATCCTGGCGAAGGGCACGCCGCGCGCGGCGGCGAGATCGACCAGCAGCTCCCGCTCGCCGCCGGAGTCATGCATGCTGGCGAGCCCGCCGCGGGCGAGCCGCCGCGGCTGGGCGAAGAGCAGCAAGGCATTGGCGAACTCGTCGAGATCCTCGACCTCCACCACGCCGTGGCGGCGGAACATTGCCCGCTGGACAGCGTCGTCGCCCACCAGCGCGCCGCTGTGGGAGAGGGCCAGCGCCGCACTTTCCGGCGTGCGCCCGACCTTGATGGCGACCACGGGAATGTCGCGCCGGTTGGCGAGCTCGAGCGCGGCCACGAAGCCCTGGGGATCGCGGATCGCCTCGAGGAACAGCCCGACGACGCGGGTACTGGGCATGGCGAGGGCGTAATCGAGATAATCGGCCGCATTCGTCACCAGCTCCTGCCCCGCCGAGACGGCGAGGCAATAGCCGAAGCGGCGATCGTTATGGACCAGCGCGCTGAAGGCGGAGCCTGAATGGCTGATGAGGGCGATGGGACCGGTGCCGACCCAATCGGGTGGTGGAAAGCCGCAGAGCCGGACGCCGGCTTCGTTGTTGTAGAGGCCCATGCCATTGCCGCCGCAGACCTGCATGCCCGCGCCGCGGGCAAGCGTCGCGATACGCCGGGTCAGCGGCGGCGTGCCATCGCCCTCGAGATAGCCGCTGGCCAGGATCGTGGCCGCCGGGATGCCCGCGGCCACTGCCGCCTGCAGCGCCGCCTCGAGCCGGGCATTGGCGACGCCGAGCAGCGCATGATCGACCCGCTCCGGCAGATCGGCCAGCGAGGGATAGCAGGCAATGCCCTCGATCTCCCGATAGTTCGGATTGATCGCATAGACGCGGCCCTTGAAGCCGCCGCCGCGTAAGCCCCGGATCATGCCATTGCCGACGCTGTCCAGCTTCGGCGAGGCGCCGACCAAAGCGATGGATTGCGGGGCGAGCAGCTTCGCCAGGCGATGATCGGCGAGATTGGAGCCGGCGAGATTGGCGACGGCGCGATTCATCGGGGGGGCCTCAACGCTTGTGAGGGTCAGATCCGCCGCGGGCCAGCGCATCGAGCAGCGCTGCCTCTTGCAGCTGCAGCCGGGCCAGGGTCTCGGCCCGCTCCACCTGGAGCGTCCGCAGCGCGTCCAGAGCGGCAGCCTGGGTCCCTGCCGGCTGAGGGCCCGCGAAATGGCGGGGGAACAGGCCGGAGAGGAAGAGGCGGCAGATGCGCTTGGCCTCCGCCCGATCGAAGCTGGCGGGATCGATCATGAGATCGTTGAGGAAGCCGTCGAGCATCGCATTGAAGCCATAGGCGACGGCGTCGGCGCTGAAGCCGCCATAGCCGCCCTCCTCGATCAGCCGCTGGAACAGCGCCCGCGTCACCTCGAAATAGCTGGCCTCCAGCCGCGAGACGCGCTCGCGATGGCTGGGGTTGACCTGGGCCTCGGCCCAGAAGGCATACCAGACGGAGACCTTCTCGAGGCTGCTCACCCGCGGATCGAATTCGAACTCGATCATGGCGTCGATCTTGGCCGCCCCCGTCTCGCCCGCCTTGGCCGAGGCCTGGGCCCAGTAGGCCTCATATTCCTCGACCAGGAATTCCAGGGTCGCGGCGAGGAGCTGCTCCTTGGTGCGGAAGTGGAAATTCACGATGCCGGGCGAGAGCCCCGCCAGGGTGGCGACATGGTTCAGGGTGAGCTTGGCATAGCCGTAGCGGCCGATGGCGGTGATGGTCGCCTCCACCAGCTGGCGCTGGCGCGCCTCGCGGATGGGCGTCACCCGAGGGGTCTTGGCTGCCTGATTCTCGTTCATCGCCTGCATCCGCTCAGCGTCCGAAGCCCTTCCAAACTATCACGTTTTTGCAGGTGCGAAATTAAACAGTCATTCAGACATATAGACATTTTTGATAAAAATCGGTATAAAACTTATACAGCCATTCAAGCAATGGCTCTTATGTATGACCGGCGCTCGGCGATGCCATGGGGGTGACGCAAGGGGCCGGTCGGATCGGAGAGGATCATGAACGCCCCGACCCGGCGGATTAAACCGGCCTACAAGCTCGACAAATCCACGGCCCACTTCCAAAGAGCAGTCAAATCCATGCCCTTGGGAGTCAGCTCCAACTTCCGCTTCTGGGGCGAAGGGAAAACCGTCTATGTCAAGCGCGGTAGGGGCGCTCGTCTCTGGGACTTCGACGACAATTGCTACATCGACTACCGCCTGGGCTATGGCCCGGCGATCCTCGGCCACTGCCATCCCGAGGTCGATGCCGCGGCCCGCGAGGGCCAGGAGGTCGGCACCGTCTTCGCGCTCGGCACCGAGCGCGAGGTCGTGGTCGCCGAGATGATCTCCGAGATGGTGCCGGCGGCCGAGCTGGTGCGCTTCTCCAACTCCGGCACCGAGGCGGTGATGGCGGCGCTCCGCCTGGCGCGCGGCGCCACCGGACGGGACCACTACGTCACCTTCGAGGGCAGCTATCACGGCCTGTTCGACGCCACCATGTGGACCGCCGACATGGCCAATATGACCGACGCGGTGAAGGGCCCCGATGTCGTCAGCTACGGCAAGGGCATTCCCCAGCTAGTGCGCCAGCTCTTCTGGCAGGTGCCCTACAACGACGCCAACCGCCTCGAGGATGTGCTGAAGCAGCACGGCCACACCATCGCCGCGGTGCTGATCGAGCCGATCCTCGGCAATTGCTGCGGCATTCCCTCCAAGCCCGAGTTCATCAAGGCGGTGCGCGAGCTCTGCACCAAATATGACGTGCTGATGATCGTGGACGAGGTGAAGACCGGCTTCCGCGTCGCCAAGGGCGGCGCCCAGGAGCTCTATGGCATCAAGGCCGACATCTGCACCATGGCCAAGGCGGTGGCCAACGGCTATCCCATCGCCTGCATCGGCGGGCGCGAGGATCTGATGCGCCACTACGGCCGCGGCGTCGCCCATGGCGGCACCTATACGGCCCAGGCCATGAGCCTGGCCGCGGCGGAGAAGACGCTGACGATCCTGCGCGACACGACGGCGCTGGCCGACATCGCCGCCTATGGCAAGGCGATGCAGGAAGGCATCGGTCGCATCCTCTCGGCCCGCGGCGTGCCCCACAGCTTCACCGGGCATTACAGCATGAGCGGCCTGTTCTTCCGCGAGACCCCGCCCGACAATTACCGGGACTGGAAGACAAGCGACTACACCTTCTACGACCATCTCGCGGAGAAGCTGATCGAGCGCGGCGTGATGTGCGAGCCCGACAGCCGCGAGCCCTGGTTCATCTCCTCGGCCCATGACGCAAGCTGTTTGGCCGAGACTTTGGATGTCTTCGAGGAAGCCGTCGACATCACCCTCGACGAGCTGGGCCGCGAGCACAGCACGAAGCAGGCGCCGCTGATGGCGGGGATTTCGAACTAACGAGACTCTTCGAACTCAATTCAAAGGGCGGCCTGTTCGAAGGGCCGCCCTTTTTCTTTCAGCTCCCCCCCGCAAGCGAATTGAACCCGGCTGTACTTTCGCGGGCGTCTTGATTATAAATTGAATGCGCATTCAATTTTATTTCGGCGGAGCCGGCTGGCATGGGCGAGGCCTATGACGTCATCATCGTGGGCGGCGGGCATAACGGGCTGACGGCGGCGGCCTATCTCGCCATGGGCGGCGAGAAGGAGGGCCGCAACAAGCTGAAGGTCCTGGTGCTCGAGCGCTACCGCAAGCCCGGCGGTGCCGCGATGTCGGACGAGATCTATCCCGGCTTCACCTATTCCACCTGCTCCTATGTCTGCAGCCTGCTGCGGCCCGAGATCTTCCGTTTCCTCGACCTGCCGCGCCATGGGCTGCAGGTCATCCCCTATGAGATCAACGGCCAACCCAACCCGGACGGCGAAGGCATCGTCACCTATCGCGACCATGACCGGACGCGGGAATCGCTGCGCCGGCATTCGATCAAAGACGCCGAGGCCTATGACCATTACGCGGCCGAGATCAGCCGCCAATGCCGCTTCATCAAGCCGCTGCTGATGGTGACGCCACCCGACCCGACGCGGCTTAATCCCTTCGCCCAGAACCGGATCAATCCCTGGGGCCGGCGCGGCGATCTCGACGGCTTCCTCAAGATCGCCGCCGAATTCACCCGCATGGGCGAGAAGCAGATGTATGAGATCATCCGCTTCTGGACCATGTCCATCGGCGACTTCCTCGACGAGTATTTCGAGAACGCGCGCTGGAAAGGCTTCTCCGCCGCCTCCTCCATCATCGGCACGGCACTGGGGCCCTATTCCCCCGGCACGGCCTATGTGCTGCTGCACCACTACATGGGCGAGGTGGATGGGCAGATCGGCGCCTGGGGCTTCGCCCGCGGCGGCATGGGCAGCGTCAGCAAGGCCATCGCCGCGGCGGCCACCGAAGCGGGCGTGGAGATCCGCACCTCGGCCGAGGTCGAGAAGATCCTGGTCCGCAACGGCAAGGCCGTGGGCGTGGCGCTGGCAAATGGCGAGGAGATCCAGGCCAAGGCGATCGTCTCCAGCCTCGATCCCAAGCGCACCTATCTGAAGCTGCTGGAGAAGGGCGCGCTGGACGCCGTCGATCCCGACATCCACCGCTATGCCACCAACTTCAAGATCCGCGGCTCCTCCGGCAAGCTCAATATCGCGCTGGACGGGCTGCCGCGTTTCGCCGGGCTGCCGCCCGAGGCGGCCTGGGGCACCGTCGATATCGGCGGCGACTTCGACTATATCGAGCGTGCCTTCGACGACTACAAATACGGCTCCTGGTCCAAGCGGCCCTTCCTCGACATCGTGATCCCCACCACGGTCGATCCGACCATGGCCCCGCCCGGCAAGCATTTCATGTCGGTCTTCGTGCAATACGCGCCCTACAAGCTGGCCGAGGGACCCTGGAGTGCCGAGAGCAAGGCCGCCTTCGAGAAGGATGTGCTGGACACCATCGAGGAAAACGCGCCGGGCTTCCGCAAGCTGGTCCTCCATGTCCAGACCCGCACACCCTAGGACATCGAGAACGAGGTGGGCTTGACCGAGGGGAATATCTTCCAGGGCGAGCTGACCCTGGATCAGCTCCTCTTCAACCGCCCCTTCCCCGGCTATGGCCAGTATCGCGGACCCTTCGAGGGCTTCTACATGTGCGGCTCCGGGACCCATCCCGGCGGCGGCGTCATGGGCGCGCCCGGCGCCAATGCGGCCGGCGAGATCCTGAAAGACTTCAAGCATCGGGTGATCCGGTGAGCGCCGCCGTCGGATGTCCTGGTCATCGGGGCCGGGCACAACGGCTTGGTCACCGCTGCCTATCTGGCCAAGGCCGGGCTGAAGGTGACGGTGCTGGAAGCGGCGGAACGGACCGGCGGGGCAGCGCTGACCCGCGAATTCGCTCCGGGCTTCAGGGTTTCCGGCGTCGCCCATCTTCTCCATGCCTTCCATCCCGGCGTCGCCAAAGATCTGGGGCTGAGGCTGTCCTCCCTTGCGCCGGCCCATCGGCACGACGGCCCTTGCGCCTGACGGCCCGCGGATCGACTTCACGAGCGATGCGGAGGCCACGGCCGCCTCCATCGCACGCATCTCGCCGGCAGATGGGGCTGCCTATGGGCCCGTGATGGCGCGGCTGACAAGACTTGCGGCCGCGCTGGGTGGCTATCTCAACCAGACGCCGCCGAGCCCTTTGCCGTCTGCAAACAGCCTGCGGGCCAATCTCTCCCTCGGTCTCTTCGCCCTGGAGCTGCGCCGGCTCGGCAAGAAGGATTTCCTGGAGCTGACCCGCATCCTGACGATGAACGTCGCCGATCTCGGCCAGGATTTCTTCGCGAGCGATCTGGTGAAGGGCCTGCTCGCCTTCGACGCCACACTGGGCCTGTTCCTGGGTCCGCGCTCGCCCAATACGGTGTTCAGCCTGCTCTACCGTCTCGCCGGCTTCGGCAGGCATGGGATGGGGGGCTTGCATCTGCCCATGGGCGGCATGGGGGCGTTGACCGAGGCGCTTGCCCAAGCGGCAATGCGCGCCGGTGCGACGATCCGTACCAGTGCCCCCGTCGAGCGCATCCTGGTGGAGAAGGAGACCGCGGTCGGCGTGGTCCTCGCCGGGGGCGAGGAGATCCGCGCGCCCATCGTCGCCTCCAGCGCCGATCCGCAGCGCACTCTGCTGAAGCTGCTGGAGCCCGGTCTGCTGGACGTGCAATTCGCCAAGCGCATCCGCCATCTCCGGATGAATGGCTGCGTCGCCAAGCTGCATCTGGCCCTGGACGGATTGCCCGAGAGCTGGGTCGGGGTCGCGGGGCGCATCGTGCTGGCGCCCGCGAGCGATCATGTCGAGCGCGCCTTCGACGGGGCCAAATACGGCGGGGTGTCGCGAGAAGCCTGCGCTGGAGGTCGTTGTTCCCACCTTGGCCGATCCTTCTCTGGCGCCGGCGGGCAAGCATGTCGTCTCCATCCTGGCGCAATACGCGCCCTATCGCCTGCGCGAGACGACGAACGCGGAAGCGCGCAGCCAGATCCTGGAGCGCAGCCTCGATCTGCTCGCGCGAGGCGCGCCCGATCTGCGCCGGCGCCTCATCGCCGCCGAGGCCCTGACGCCCCAGGATCTGGAGGCGCAATATGGGCTGACCGGCGGCCAGTGGCATCATGGCGAGGTGACCTTGGACCAGATGTTCTTCCTGCGCCCCGCGCCGCGCTATCAGCAATACCGCATGCCGCGTCCCGGGCCTCTGGCTTTGCGGGGCCGGCGCCCATCCCGGCGGCAATGTCTCGGGCCTGCCGGGCGCCAATGCGGCGCGCGAGATATTGAAGCAGGTGAAGGCGAACCGCCGGGGTGCCGCATGACCCATGTCCAGCATCTGCACGCCCTTCCTGCGCAAGACGCCCTTCCATGCGCCCATCGAGCAATTGATGCATGGCCAGGGCTGGGTCCGTTGGATGGGCTTCCAGTCGCCCGCCTTCTTCGATTCCGAGCAGTCGGAATATTTCGCCATCCGCAACGGCGCCTCGGTCTATGACGTCTCGCCGCTGATCAAATATTCCATCCGCGGCCGCGACGCGGCGCGCTTCGTCGATTTCCTGGTCACCCGCGACATGACCAAGGTCAAGCCGATGCAGGTCGCCTATACCGCCTGGTGCGACGATGACGGGCGGATGATCGAGGAAGGCACGGTCTTCCGCCTCGGCGAGAGCGATTTCATCCTGAACGCCGCGCTGCATCAGCTGCACTGGCTGACCGAAGCCGCCTATGGCTTCGATGTGGCGATCGAGGAGGTCAGCGACCGCTTCTGCGGCCTCGCCCTCCAGGGCCCCACCTCGCGTGACATCCTGCTGGCCATGGGCGTCTCGGGCATCGAGGCCCTGCCCCATTTCGGGATTGTCGAGACCAAGGTCGACGGCCGTTGGATGCGCATCGACCGCGCCGGCTTCACCGGCGATCTGGGCTATGAGCTCTGGGTCGAGCCGCAGGACGCGCTCTGGCTCTGGGAGACCCTGTTCCGCCTGGGCGAGGCGCATAAGATCGCCCCCATCGGCTCCCGCGCCCTCGACATGGCGCGCATCGAGGCCGGGCTTCATCCTGGTGGATGTCGATTATATCGGCGCGCTGCATGCCATACGGCCGAGCCAGCGCCAATCGCCCATCGAGGCGGGCATCGGCTGGGCCGTGGGCCTGAAGAAGCCGAGCTACTTCGTCGGCAAGCGGGCGCTGATCCGGGAAAAGGCCGAGCGCCGGTCCCGCCATATCCTGATCGGGCTGGAGATCGAGGGGCGCAAGCCCGCGCCCGGGGCCTTCCTCTATGCCGACAAGCATGCGCGTACCGAGATCGGCCTCACCACCTCGGCCCTCTGGTCGCCCAGCCTGAAGAAGAATCTCGCCTTTGCCCGGGTGCAGCCGGAATTCATCGAACCGGGCCGCCAGATGTGGATCGAGATCTGGTATCCCAAGGAATCGAAGATCGAGCGCAGCATGGTCCGCTGCTGGGCCCGCAACCGCATGTTCTTCGACCCGCCGCGGAAGAAGGCATGATGGTGTCGCTACCGTCACGCTGTCCCCGAGCCGCGCTCCCCCAGTGCAACTGACGGTTCCGCGAGGCGCTTGGAGCGGCAGCGACTCATTCTCGTCCCCCGCCGCCTGACGGTGGCGGAGCGAGCTGACGGCGCGAGACTGGCGACGGGGCGTAGCGCTAGCCCATGGCCAAGAACGGTCCCATCCGCGATCAGCGGCGCCAGGAGCTGATCCAGGCGACCATCGCCGTCATCGCCCGCCATGGCTATTCCGGCACGACCGTCGCGCGCGTCGCCCGGAAGGCCGGCGTCTCGACCGGGCTGATGAACTTCCATTTCGATTCCAAGGATCGCCTGTTCCGCGCGACCTTCGATTTTCTGGCCGCGGAATATCAAGAGGTCTGGGACCGCAATCTCGCTGCCGCCGGCATTGCGCCGGCGGCGCGGGTGACGGCGATGATCGAGAGCTATTTCGACCGCCGGGTCTTCACCGGCGACAAGCTCGCTGTCTGGTTCACCTTCTGGTCGGATGCCGCGTTGCGCGACCGCTATCGGGCCGCTGCCACCCGGATCGAGCGGCGCTATATCGCGGCAGTGGAGACGGAGATCCGCCGCCTGATCGCCGGCAGGGATGGCTCTCCCGCCGAGGCCAAGCCCGTCACGGCGGCGGTCTCGGCCATGGTCGATGGCTATTGGCTGCAGGCGATGATCTATCCCAAACGCTTCGATCGGAAGGCAGCGGTCACGGCCTGCCTGGCCTTTCTGAAGCTGCGGCTGCCCGGCATCTTCCCGAAGCCCGGCCCCTTGCCCAGGGGCCGGCGCCCCGCTAGCCTAGCAAGGCCTCGTCCCATCCCTCCCCATCGTCCCTCACCTGGAGCCTGATCCCCATGCGCACCAATTTCGCCTATGACACGGAAGCGCTCTGGCAGGACGACCGCGATCACATCATCCATCCCTGGATCGATCTCGGCACCGCCAAGACCCGCGAGCCGTTGATCATCGCGGCGGCGGAGGGGGTGCATATCTATGACAGCCGCGGCCATCGCATGCTCGACGGCATCGGCGGCATGTGGTGCGTCAATATCGGCTATGGCCGCGAGGAGATGGCCCAGGCCATCGCCGATCAGGTGCGCCGCATGCCCTATTTCTCGCCCTTCGGCCTGATCTCCACGCCGGAATCCATCGAATTCGGCAAGCGCCTCACCTCCTATACGCCGGGCGATCTGAAGCATGTCTTCTTCGCCACCGGCGGCTCCACCGCGGTGGATTCGGCGCTGCGCTTCGTCCAGTTCTACAACAACTTCTCCGGCCGGCCGGAGAAGAAGCACATCATCACCCGCGAATACGCCTATCACGGCTCGACCTATCTCTCGGCGTCGGTCTCCGGCAAGCCGGGGGATCGCGGCAATCTCGATTTCATCACCGATACGATCCATCACCTCCCCGCCCCCAACACCTATCGCCGGCCCGAGGGCATGAGCGAGGCGGAGTTCTGCGATCTGAAGGTGGCGGATCTCGAGAACAAGATCCTGGAGCTCGGGCCCGAGAAGGTCGCCTGCTTCATCGCCGAGCCTCTCATGGCATCGGGCGGCGTCATCGTGCCGCCCAAGGGCTATCAGCGCCGGACCTGGGAGGTCTGCCGCAAATATGACGTGCTCTACATCTCCGACGAGGTGGTGACGGGCTTCGGCCGGCTGGGCGAGATCTTCGCCTCGGAGCCGGTCTTCGACATCGTCCCCGACATCATCACCTCGGCCAAGGGGCTCACCTCCGGCTATGTGCCGCTGGGCGCCTTCTTCGTCTCGGACCGGCTCTACGACCGGCTGACGGGGCCCGAGGGCAAGGGCAAGTATTTCACCAATGGCTTCACCTATTCGGCCCATCCCGTGGCCTGCGCCGCGGGGCTGAAGAATCTGGAGATCATCGAGCGCGAGAACATCCTCGACCATGTCCGGCGCACCGGCCCCTATTTCGTGGAGCGGCTGAAGACCCTGCTCGACCTGCCCATCGTGGGCGATGTGCGCGGCAGCCATATGATGGTCTGCGTCGAATGCGTCGCCGACAAGAAGACCAAGCAGCCGATGCCCGCGGAATGGGACGTCGCCTATCGCATCATCAACCACGCCATGCCGCGCGGGCTGCTGGTGCGTCCCTTGAGCCATATGATCGTGCTCTCCCCGCCGCTGACGGTGACCAAGGCCGATATCGACCAGATCGTGGAGATCCTGAGCGCCAGCATCCGCGCCGTGGCGGACGAGCTGATGCGCGAGGGGCTCTGGCGCAGCGCCGCCTGAGGGCGGTGCTGCCGGGGGGGGTGACCATGGCGAGCCTGCTCGATGCCTCCGACCTCGCCGTCACGGGGCCGCCGCCGGATCGCGTGGCGCGCGTGGCCGTGGAGGGCGGCCGCGTCGTCGCCTATGTCTATGGCGAGGCGAATGCGGAGACTCTCCTCTGCATCAACGGCGGACCCGGCATGCCGAGCCGGCGCCTGCGCGAGGCCCTCCATACCCTGGCGCTGCAGGGCTTCCGGGTCCTGTTCCACGACCAGCTCGGCACCGGCGCCTCGGACCGGCCGGACGACCCAAGCCTCTGGACGCTGCAGCGCTATGTCGGCGAGGTCGAGGCGGTGCGCGAGGCGCTGGGCCAGGGCAAGGTGCATCTCCTCGGCCATAGCTGGGGTGGCTGGCTCGGCATCGAATATGCCCTCGCCCATGTCGACAAGCTGAAGAGCTGCATCTTCTCCAATACCAGCGGCGATACCCCGACCCATCTGGCGGAGGTGCGCCGGCTGCTCGCGGCCTTCGGGACCGAGACCCTGGCCATGATCGACCGGCTGGAGGCCGCCAGCCAGTTCTCGAGCCCCTTCTATCGGGCGATCTCCACCTTGTTCTATGGCCGCCATTCCTCGCGCCTGGCCTATCTCGCCGGCGAGCGGACCGAGCATGAGCCCGTCAACATGCAGATCCAGACGGCGCTTTGGGGGCCTGCCGAATTCTCGGCCACCGGGGAGCTCGCGACCTGGAACCGGCTGCCGGATCTCCACCGCCTCGCTCTGCCCGCCCTGGTGCTGGTGGGCGCCTATGACTACACGACGCCGCACAGCGCCGGACTGCTCCAGACAGCCCTTCCCCATGCGCGGCTGGTCCTCTTTCCCAACAGCGCCCATTCGGCCTTTCTCGATGAGCCCGAGGCCTATTTCGGCGCGGTGACAGGCTTCCTCAAGGGCCTGTGATCATCCGCGCTGCCGGGATGGACGACGTCACGGCTTTGTC
The DNA here is from genome assembly GCA_963757155.1 of uncultured Alphaproteobacteria bacterium. GTDB lineage: Bacteria > Pseudomonadota > Alphaproteobacteria > Dongiales > Dongiaceae > DASXQK01. The sequence goes on along the minus strand of CAVWQS010000037.1, from coordinate 97,904 downwards.
GGCCCTGGCGCGCCGGACCTATGCCGACGCCTTTGGCCATAGCTTCAGCCCCTCCGATCTGGCCGCCCATCTCGAGCGCAATCTCGCCGAGAGCTACTTCCGCCATGCCTTGGCGGAAGATGTCTTCCTGCTCGCCGAAACCGAGGGCCGCCTGATCGGCTTCGTCCAATTCGGCCCCCTGCGGATTGCGGTTCCCACCCCCTCCCCTCAGGACCAGGAGCTGCGCCGGATCTATGTCGAGGCCGGTTTCCAGAACCAGGGGATCGGACGGCGCCTCCTGGAGGCTGCCCTGGATCACCCTCGGCTCAAGGCGGCGGCGAACATCTATCTCGATGTCTGGGCGCGAAATCTCGGGGCCCGGCGGTTGTACGAGCGCTATGGCTTCGAGGTCATCGGCGCCCATGGCCTGGCCACGGCTTCCGGAACCGCCGGGGAGCAGGACCTGATCATGGTTCGCCGTCACACAACATCCTCCACCCCATGACCAGGGGTCGCCGTTGCGCTCGGGGCACTGGCCCAATTTCAGGGGCGCGACAGGGGAAATCTTCGGGTTATATTGCCGCATCGGCCCCCCCTATGGCAGGAGGCCACCGCCAAAACGTGCAATTCGAGACAGCGCCGGCCATGGAAAGACCCACTGATTTCCGCCATGCCGGGCCCGCCAATCGCGCGACCATGAAGAATTCCCAGAACGTGCTCGGTTCCTTCCTCCGGGCCGTGTTCCTGCTTACGTCCCTGATGATCGCGACCATCATCATCGGCGAGGTCTATCTGAGCGTCGTCAATATCGACGGGCTCGCCGGCCGCCAATCCCGGATCCTCAACACCTATCAGGCAAAGCAGGAGATCCAGCATCTCCTCGTCGCAGCCGACGACATGCTGCTGGCGACCCGCCATTATCTGCTCCTGGCCGATGAGAACTATGAGCTCAAGTTCAACAGCGCGGTCAACCAGCTTCGGCTTTCCCTTGACCACCTTCGGCTCCTGACCGCGGAGAGCCCATCACAGCAACGAAGGCTCGATCAGATCGAACAGCTGTTTCCCGCCCTTCGCGGCAATTTCGAACGGCTTGGGCAGGTGTTCCGGCAGTCCGGCTACAACGGGGTCGCCATGCTTCTTGAACGGGGGGAGGACATCCGGCGACAAGACCAGTTGGACGAGCTGGTCCGCCAGCTCGACAATGAACAAGGCGGCCTGCTTCTCGCGAACATAGCAGCGGACGCCCGGCAGGAACGTCAAGCGTGGGTCCTGGTCGTGCTCGGCAGTGCCTTGTCGGTGCTCGTCGGGCTGGGGGCGTTCCTCCTGCTCCATCGCGATCTCGCCAAGCGCCGGCGCATCGAAGCCCAACTCGCCGAGAAGACAGGGCTGCTCCAGACGACATTCGACAATATCGGTCAAGGCTTGGCGGTCTTCGACCGCCATCTGAGGTTGGTCGCCTGGAACAGGCAGTTCGTCGAAATCTTCAGCCTGCCTGCCGCGCTCACCGTCGTCGGCCGCGGCTACGCCGACTTCCTGCGCCACCTTGCCGGCCGCGGCTACTTCGGCGAGGCCGGCGTCGAAGAACACATCGAGCAGCTCGTGGCAGGGATGCGTACGGCCGCGAACGTCACGGTGACCGGAAAGACGGACGGCCGGTCGGTCGAGATAACCCGGCAGCGCATGCCCGATGGCGGGACGATATCGACCTATTCCGACGTTACCGATCGAAAGAAGGTGGAGCGGACCAAGGATGAATTCGTCTCGACCGTCAGCCATGAGCTCCGCACGCCCCTTACCTCCATTCAGGGTGCTCTTGGGCTCATCGTTGGCGGCGCCCTTGGTCCGACGCCCCCCGAAATGAAGGCGATGATCGATATCGCCCATTCCAACAGCGAGCGGCTCGTCAGGCTCATCAACGATATCCTCGACATCGAGAAGATCGAATCCGGCGGCCTGGAATTCCGCCTTCAGCGCCAGCCGCTATCGCCGATCCTGCGAAAGTCGATCGAAGCGAACGCGGGCTATGCCGCAAAATACAATGTCAGGATACGCTTCGAGGAAGGCGCGCTCGACGCGCAGGCCGACGTCGATGCGGACCGCCTGACGCAGGTCATGGCCAACCTCCTCTCCAACGCGGAGAAATTCTCGACGCCGGGAGATACGGTCGTCGTCACGCTGGAGCGCCGGGGAAAGATGCTCCGGATTTCGATCACCGACCGCGGGCCCGGCATCCCGGCCGAGTTCCGGGACAAGATCTTCGGACGCTTCGCCCAGGCCGATACGTCGGATTCGCGAAAGAAGGGTGGCACCGGCCTGGGACTCAGCATCGTCAGGGCCCTGGTCGAGCGCATGCACGGCACCGCGAGCTTCACCTCAAAGATCGGCGTCGGCACGACGTTCTTCGTCGATCTGCCGGATCGGACCCCGTCGGAGCAGCCGTCGGCCGGCGCAGCGGCGGGAAGCGCTCCGTCCGGCAAGGGACAGAGAGTGCTCCTATGCGAAGACGACCCCGACCTTGCACTCCAAATGAAGACGATCTTGACGAGTGACGGTTTCGAGGTCGATCTCGTCTCCTCGGCGAGTCAAGCACGCGAGGCGCTCGCCCGAGGCGGAATTGCGGCGATAACCCTCGATTTCGAACTTCCGGACGAGGATGGGCTGAGCTTCTTCCGTAGACTGCGAGAGGACGACAGGTACCGCAGCCTGCCGGTGGTCGTCGTTTCGGCGATGGCCGACGAAGGGCAGACGGAGGACGGGTCGGACACGGTCGGAGTCATCGATTGGATCCAAAAGCCGGTGGAAGCGGCCCGGCTCCTGGGGGCGCTGCGTCTGGCCACCGGCGGACAGGATCATCCCCTGCCGCGGATACTCCATGTCGAGGACGATACCGATGTGGCCAATGTCGTGGCCGGCATCATGGGAGGATTGGCATCGATCGACCGGGTGGACGGTCTGAGAGCGGCCAAGCATTTGCTCCAGACAAGGTCGTATGACCTCGTCATTCTCGATTTGGCGTTTCCCGACGGCTCGGGAAGCGAGTTGCTGCCGCTGCTGCCCCGGGGGACGCAGGTCGTTGTCTTTTCCGCCTCCGAGCCGCCCAAGGATATCGCGCGGAGGGCCGCCGCCGTGCTCATCAAGACACGCGCATCGAATGCGACCTTCCTCGCAACGGTCCGACAGGTACTCCGCGACACGGCCAGCCGTGGAACTCGACAAGGGAGAGTCGCATGACCATCGATGACCAGGAGGCGATCCCGGAAGACCTGGAACGGATTCTATATGTCGACGATGAGCCGGATATCCGCGCGATAGCGAAGGTCGCCCTCGAGGTCGTCGGAGAATTCGAAGTCCTGTTCTGCGCATCTGGACGCGAGGCAATCGACCAGGCGCCGAATTTCGCACCCGATCTGATCATCCTCGACGTCATGATGCCGGAGATGGATGGGCCCTCCACCCTCGCGGCTTTGCGCGCACTGCCGGCGATGGCCCAGACGCCCGTCATATTCATGACCGCAAAGGTCCAGAAGCGCGAGATAGCGCATTATCTTGAGCTCGGCGCCGTCGGTGTCATCCACAAGCCCTTTGATCCAATGACGCTTGCCGATGACGTACGGCAGCTTTGGCTTTGCGCCCCCCAAACCGATGAAACGCTTCTCATCGATCTTGCCTGCCGCATGCAAAGAGAACGCCATTGTCTGAGCCACGACCTTACGCGCGTTCCCTGACGGCTCGTCCGAAGGCGATGACCTTCTGGGCCCGCAATATTCTCTTCCTCACGGCGTTCGTCGTCCTGGTTCTTGCCGAAATTCTCCTGAGCCTTACCAATCTCAACGCGCTCGTGGCCCAGCAGGCGCTGACCATAAGCGGCTATGAGACAAAGGACGAGGTGCAGCACCTCCGCATCGCAGCAGACAGCATCCTGACCTCCACGCGTTCCTATGTTCTCTTGGGTGATGCCGGCTACAAGCAGATGTTCGCACAGGCGAAGGAACAGATAAGCAAATCGGTGCAGCAGCTGCGGACCCTGATGGCCGATGAGCCGTCGCAGCGACAACGCCTGGAGCAGATCGAGAGCCTGTTTCCGAGCCTTATCGGAAATTTCGAGAAAATCATGCTCCTCTACGACGAGTCGGGGGCTCAGGCGGCAATTGCGCGGCTGCGCCTGCCGGAAGATGCGCTGCTTGCGGCGCGCTTGAATGAGCTGATTCTCCAGCTGGACGGGGAGCAAGCGCGATTGCTGCGCGACCGCTTCGTGGCCGATGCCCTGCAGGAGCGGCAGACCTGGACCCTGATCATGTTCTGCGGCGCCCTCTCGGTCCTCGTGGTCTTCGGCGGCGCCTTCTTCGTGTACCGGGACCTCGCGCAGCGCAAGCGGACCGAGGCCGAACTCCTGCAGAAGACCGCCCTGCTGCAGGTCACCTTCGACAACATCGAACAAGGGGTCGCGGTGTTCGATCGGGACCTGAAGCTGACCTCCTGGAGCACGCGCTTCGTCAAATTCTTCGACCTGCCCGATGACATGGTCTTCGTGGGCCAGACCTATGCCGCGCTGCTGCGCTACGGCGTCATGGCCGGCGACTTCATCGCCGAGGATCTCGAGACCTATATCGAGAAGCGGTGCGAGGGATTGCGCATGGCGACGAGTGTCGTGCTGGCCCCACGAGCCGACGGCCGCACGATCGATGTCGCGCGCAAGCGCATGCCCGATGGATCGACGATCGCCACATACACCGACATAACGGATCGCAAGAAAGTCGAGCGGCTGAAGGATGAATTCGTATCCACGGTGAGCCATGAGCTGCGCACGCCCCTGACGTCGATACGCGGGGCGCTCGGGCTGATCTCGGGTGGCGCCTTCGGTGCGGTGCCGGCCGAAATGAAGCCGATGATCGACATCGCCCACGCCAACAGCGAACGGCTCGTCCGATTGATCAACGATATTCTCGACATCGAGAAGATTGCCTCCGGCAGCATGGATTTTCGGCTTCAGCGCCAGCGGCTCTCACCGTTGATTCGGCACGCCGTGGAAGCCAACAGCGGCTATGCGGCGCAATACAAAGTGCATATTCGCTACGATGATCGCGCGCCGGACGCGGAGGCCAGCGTCGATGGGGATCGGCTGATGCAGGTCATGGCGAACCTTTTGTCGAACGCAGCGAAGTTCTCCACCCCTGGCGCCGATATCAACGTGACCCTCGATCGCCATGAAGGAGGACTGCGCATCGCCGTTCAGGACTCCGGCCCGGGCATTCCGGTCGAATTCCGCCGCAAGGTCTTCGACCGATTTGCCCAGGCCGATACCTCGGATTCGAAGAAGCTGGGGGGACGGGGCTTGGACTCAGCATCGTCAAATTGATCGTCGAACGGATGCTGGGGACCATCGGCTTCACCTCGGAGGTTGGTGTCGGAACGATTTTCTTCGTCGATCTGCCGGAGCAGCTCCGCGTCGAGCATCGACTGGTGGGGGTAGCCGCCGGCCAACAACCCAACCGGCCAAGAGTGCTGGTCTGCGAAGACAATCAGGACGTTGCCTTATTGCTCCGTACGCTCCTGGAGCATGGCGGCTTTGCTGTCGACGTCGTCTATTCGGTGCGGGAGGCGCGTGCGGCGCTCGCCCGGCAGGAATATGCCGTCATGACACTGGATCTCATGCTGCCTGACGACGACGGGCTAACTTTTTTCCGATCTTTGCGCGGGGATGAGAAGCATCGCCACCTCCCGGTCGTGATCGTGTCGATAAAAGTGGAACAGGCAAAGAAGGAGCTCGGCGGTCCCTCGGGCGGAACATTGGATTGGGTCCAGAAGCCGATCGACCCTGATGGGCTCCTGAAGGCGGTCAAGTGGGCTGCCGGCGGACGGAAGGACCACAAGCCGCGGATCCTTCATGTCGAAGATGATGCGGATGTCGCGCAGGTGGTCGCAGGCATCACGGCGGGGCTCGCATCGATCGACCGGGCCGACACGCTTCAAGCCGCCAAGCGGATGCTGGAGGCAGGATCCTATGACCTCGTGATCCTCGACCTGGATCTTCCGGATGGCTCGGGCGGCGATCTGCTGCCGTTGCTGAGCTCCGGTACGCCGGCCGTCATCTTTGCCGCCGCCGACCCGCCCGAGCACCTTACAGGGCAGGTCGCCGCCTCGCTTGTAAAGACCCACGCCTCGAACCAGATCCTCCTGGCGACAATCCGCCGGGTGCTCGAAGATTCGGCGCGCCAAAAGAAGCAGCCGCTGAGCACGGAGTGACCTGCCGCGGCCGGAGCCGCTCCTCTATGTCGAGGAGTCGTCGCGATGCGATCCGAGGCCCGCGACCAGCCGCCGGGTGATCTTCACCATATCGGCCTCCTCGCGCTCGAGGCCATAGACCGTGAGCGGGAAATTCAGCGGCTTCTGGATTTCCCAGATCCGGTCATGCTGGTCCGGCGGCAGAATGCTGGCCGGATCGCCGACGGCGACCCAGCCGATGGGCACGATGGCGCCGGGCGGAAGCAACGTCCTCAGATGCACCACGGCATTCACCCTGATCTCGCAGCCCTTGCCGAGGCGCGCGCCATGGAAGACGGCGGCGCCAGTCGCGATGAAGACCTCATCGGCGATCGTGCATCCCACGACATGGGCGTTGGGGCCGATCAGGCAGTTGTTGGCGATGCTGAGCGAATGGCGTGCCCCGGCGCGCAGCACCGCATTCTCCATGACGATGCATTCCCGGCCGATGGCGATCGACCCGCCCTCGGCGATGACCTGGGCGCCGAAGAGGATCCGGCAATCGGCGCCGATCGTCACATCGCCGCAGACCAGGGCATTGGGCGCGACATAGGCGCTGGCGTCGATCCTGGGGGTCTTGCCGAGATGGGTCAGGATCATGGGCGGGCCTCCAGCAGAAGCGCCAGCTCCTCCAGGAACGCAACCTGGCCGGGATTGATCCGGGTCTTGGCCTCCGGAAGGGCAAACCATTGGCCTCTGTCCACTTCGGGGAAGCGCTGCATCTTGCCCGAGCGTGGCGGCCATTCCATCTCGAACTCGTTGCTCACCAGCCTGGTCTCGTCGAGATCGCCCTCGACCACCCAGGCATGGATCGTCTTGCCGCTCTTCTGCCGGCGGGGCTCGAGCGCGACGAAGGTCCCTTCGATACCCTGCCCCACTTCCTCGCGGAATTCCCGCTTGGCGGCGAGCAGCGCGTCTTCCTCCTCCGGGAATTCGCCCTTGGGCATGGACCAGGCGCCGAGGTCCTTCTTCGCCCAGAAGGGCCCGCCGGGATGGACGAGAAAGACCTGCCATTCATCGCCGGACCGCCGATAGGCCAGGATCCCCGCGCTCTGCTTGGCCACGCTACTGGACCCAGACCTCGCTGGAGGCCACGCGGCCCGCGCCGTCGATCACGGTGATCCGTACCTCGCCGGGCCCGTCGGGCTGCCATTCCGCCTCGCGGCGGAAGGGGGTCGAGTTCGATGCGCTTGCCGTTCACCAGCCAGAGCAGCGGCAAAGCGCCGCCATCGGCATCGAGCGGCAGGCTCTTCAGCGCCTGGCCCTGGCGAACCAGCGCGATGGTCGAGCCATCGACGGGAAAGGCGATCTCCGGCCCGCCCTTGCCCTCGCTGGAGGCGCGCAGCCGGGCGAGCATCGGCCGGGCATCGAAATAGCGCAGCATGGCGGGGAGCTCGGCATTGGTCGCCACCAGCGCGCCCTCGGGCGGCGGCACAGGCGCGATCTGGCGGATCGGGAGCTGATCGAAGACGCCGAAGAGGATGGGTGCTGCCGCCTCGCGGCCCATGCGTCCGGGCGAGAAGCTGCCATCGGGGCGGCCGACCCAGACGCCCACGGTGTAATCCGCGGTATAGCCGATGGCCCAGGCATCGCGGAAGCCATAGGAGGTGCCGGTCTTGTAGGCGACCAGCGGGGCGTGGGCGCGGTTGGTGCCGGCGAGCCAGCTCGGCGGCGGCGGGGTCTCGCTCAGGATCCGGGTCAGATACCAGGCGGCGACCGGGCTCATGAATTTCCGCGGCGCGCCGAGAGGATCCGCCGGGGTCAAACGCAGCGGGCGGATGCTGCCGCCCGCGGCGATGCCGGCATAAGCCGTCACCAGATCTTCCAGGCTCGTCCCCACCCCGCCCAGCACGATGGGAAGCCCCGGGGCCTGGCCCGGATCGGGCAGATGCAGCGGCAGGCCGACATCGCGGAAGAGACCGGCGAAGCGCAGCGGTCCCACCCGGCTCAGCAGCGCCACCGCCGGCAGATTGAGCGAGAGCTGCAAGGCTTCCCGGGCCGTGAGCTCGCCATGGAAGCGATGATCGAAATTCTGCGGCGCGTAATCGCCGAAACGCATGGGACGGTCGGTGACGATGGTCTCGGGATGGATCAGCAGATCGTCGAAGGCCAGGCCATAGACGAAGGGCTTCAGGGTCGAGCCGGGCGAGCGGATGGCGCGGACCATGTCGTTCTGGCTGCGGCTGCCGGTGTCGAAGTAATCCGCCGCCCCGACATAGGCGCGCACCGCCATGGTGGAATTCTCCGCCACCAGGATCGCCAGGGTGGCACCGGCCTCCAGCCCCAGGCGTTGACGTGCCGCCAGGGCCTGCAGCCGGCGCTGCAGATCGCCGTCGATGAGACTTGCGATCTCGCTTCTGCCGGGCGCGGCGGCCACGAGCCGCTCCGCCAGATGCGGCGCGTCGAGGGCGGCCGGCAGGCGCCCGGCGGGGATCGGCGCGCTCGCCGCTTCGGCCGCGGTGGCCGGCGTCAATATGCCCGCTGCCTGGAGGCGGACCAGCACCCGCGATCTTGCCGCCGATGCCGCCTTGGGCTGGCGATCGGGCCGGAAGCGCTCCGGCGACTGCGGCAGCGCCACCAGCAACGCCGCCTCGCCATCGCTCAGCTCCCCCGGCTCCTTGCCGAAATAGAACCGCGAGGCGGCGCGGATGCCCGAGAGATTGCCGCCATAGGGTGCCAGGGTCAGATACATCGCGAGGATCTGATCCTTGTCGAAATGCGCCTCGAGCTGGAAGGCGCGCGCCATCTCGATCAGCTTGGCGCCCAGGGTCCGGGGCCGGGGCTCCAGCAGGCGGGCGGTTTGCATGGTGAGGGTGGAGGCACCCGAGACCACATGGCCCCGGGTCACGAACTGGCCCATGGCCCTGAGCAGGGCCAAGGGATCGACACCCCAATGGCTCTCGAAGCGCTTGTCCTCATAGGCCAGCAGCATGCTGATGGTAGCGCGGGTCCACCTCGCCCACCGTCACCGGCAGGCGCCAGCCGCCATCCGCAGCGGTGAAGGCGCGCAGCAGCCCGCCGTCCTTGTCCTCGACCAGGACCGAGAGATTGCCGAGGCGCGAGAGGTCCGGTGGGAACAGCCGGTCGAGCAGCACCGCGCCAGCCGCGAGCAGCAGCAGGATGCCGGCCGATGCCGCGAGCCAGCGGCCGATGCGCTTTATCGGCGGCCGAGCCATGTCATGGGCCTCGCTGCCTCACGCGTCCCTGCTCTCCAACCCGGCCCTCTACTCGCTCTGCCGCTGATAGGGCGCAATCGTGACCTTGCCCGTAGCCGAGGTCCGCGCCCGCAAGGTAGGCCGGTACATATCCTCCACCGAGCTCGCCGGCAGGCCATAAGTCCCCGGGGTCACGGCCCGCACGAGATAGGCGAATTGGAAATCGCTGGTATCCGCGTCGAGATTGACCGCGGCGACGAAGCGGTCGTCCCGGTATTCGGCATAGAGCGGGTTGGTCAGATCGCCCAGCCAGGCGAACTCGTCGGTCTTCTTGCTGCCCGAGATCCGCGCATTCTCGATCTCGAAGCCGGCGGGCAGGAGATCCACCAGCAGGGTCTGGTGAGAGTCGGAATCCGTCACTTTGCCGCTGATCTTGACCACCAGGACATCGCTCTGCTTCAGCTTGGCGAGATCCGCCGGCTTGCCGTCCGGGGTGAAGAAGCTGCGATGGATCTCGTAGCCGTTGCTGACCGGCGGCAGAGGCTCGACCGGCACCCCGATCAGGGTGGCGCTGGCGAAGACCGGGGCGGTGCCCGCATTCTTGACCACGATTCCCTTCTCCAGATCCACCGCATCGGGCTTCACGTAATAAGGCGCCTTCATCGCCGGCTGCGCCTTGCCGTTGACCTCGAGGCTCATGGCGGTCGAGAGCGGGCTCATGGCCGCGGCCGCCATGACCAGCCAGCCCTCCTCCTGGGTCGAAAGCCATCGCTGGCTGGCCTGCAGGCCCGCGACCCGGGCCAGCAAGGCGACGGGATCGATGCCCGGCGCCTTGGTCTCGGCGGCGAGAGTGATCATCGCCGCGGAATCGCGCAGCGCCCCGCCATAATCGCCATACCAGTCGGAATCGCCGGTCTCGCGCTTCAGGGTCGCCTGGGCCTTCTTGAAGGCATCGGCGGCCCTTGTCTGATCGCCGTGGAGGGCGAGCGCCGCGCCGATCTGGGCCTGGGCGAGCGCCGTGGGCAGCTTGTCGATCTGATTGTCGGCGACATAGCGCAGGGCCGAAAGATTCTCATCGCCCACCGTGGCCAGGACATAGAGCGCATAAGCCCGGGCCGAGAGGGTATCGGTATCGTTCTCGTCGCGGCGCTGGGCGAAATCGGCGAGCCAGCGCAGCCCGTTCTGATAATTGACGTCGGAGACGTCATAGCCCTTGGCCTTGGCCCGGGTCAGGAAATCCATGGCGTAGGACGTGAGCCATTGCTCCACCGGGCCGGTGGCGCTCCAGAGGGCGAAACCGCCGTCGTAGCGCTGCATCTCCAGGATATGGTCGATCGCCTTCTGGATCCGCACGGGCGGCGGTAGCTCCGTCGTCGTGCCCCAGAGCTTGGCGACATCGGCGACATAGAGCAGCGGCATGGCCCGGCTGGTGGTCTGCTCCAGGCAGCCATAGGGGTAGAGCTCGAGCTGACGGAGCAGGCCGGGCACGTCGAGATTCGGCAGGCTCCAGAAGCTCGCCAGCAGCTGGCCCGTATTGGGCAGGAAGCGGGCGAGGGCCGCGGCATTGAGGGTCATGCCCTCCCCCGGCTGAAGCCGCTTCACCGTGCGCTCCACCACCGGCAGCTGGGCGGCACGGACGAAGAGCATGGTGCTGTGCTCGAACTTCACGCTGTCGGGGCCGGAGACGACCAGATGGATATTGGTCTCTCCCACCTCATCGCCGCCGAGCGGCACGCGCACCACCGCATGGCCGCCGGAATTGAGATGCTGCTTCACATTCGTCGTCGTGCCGAGAGAGGCGCCGCCGACGGCGGTGAAGGCGAGCTGATAATCCCCCGCCGGGCCCGAGATATTCTCCAGGCTGACGGTGATCTGGCTCTTGTCGCCAGGAGCCAGGAAGCGCGGCATGGCCATGGTGACCACGATCGGATCTCGGACCACGAGTCCCGCCTCGCCCGATCCTACCTTCTCCGCATCCCAGGCGATGGCCATCAGCCGGAGCCGCCCGTTGTAGTCGGGAATGTCGAGATGCACCGTCGCGTTGCCATCGGCGTCGAGTGCCACGATCCCGGAATAGAGGGCGACGAGCTTGATCTCCGGCGGGGCGCCGCGGCTGGCAAGAGCATCGGAATCGCCGCCCTCACGGATCTGGCCACGCTTGCCGTTGCGCCCGTCGATGAGCTGGCCATAGAAATCGCGGATCTCCACCCCCAGGCTGCGCTTGCCGAAGTACCAGCTCTGGGGCGCCGGGGTGAGATAGTCGGTGAGCTGAAGGATTCCTTCGTCCACCGCCGCCAGGGTCACATAGGCCGGGTGACCCTTGGTCACGCCGCCCACATGGATCGGCACGTCGAAGCCGCCGCGGGGCGCCACATGATCGGGCAAGGTGAAGGAGACGGCGAGGCTGCGCGCTGCGGGATCGATTCCGATCCAGGAAACGCCGATGGCGCGGCCGGGGCCGTGGTCATCGTCATGGCCGGGCCGGAAGGCGGTGGCGAGGATATAGGCCCCGGGGCCCCAGGCGCCGTCGACCGGCACCTCGACGGCTGTGCCCTCGGGCGAGGCATCGACGGTCCAGGACTTGATCAGATGATCGGTCGCGATCGCGATCAGCACATGACCGGCGAAGGGCGGCTTCAGTAGCAGCGTCGCCGTCTCCCCCGCCTTGTACATCTTCTTGTCGGCGACGATCTGGAGGCGGTCCGGCGTATCGCCGGTGCCCGGTGAGGCGCCCCAGCCGGCATAGAAGCGGTAGCTGGAGGCGGCACCCGAGGTGGAGTCATAGACCTCGAGACGGTAGTAGCCCCAATCGACCTTGAGCGAGAGCTTGGCGGACTCGCCGGGCTTCAGATCCAGCTTGCCCGTCGCCACGGCCGGCTTGTCGCGGGTGACGATCTTGTAGTCCCAATTCGAGTCCTTATAGAACCACTGGTAGTCCCAATCCTCCGGCACCAGCCGGTACTGGACGCCATTGGCCGCGGCCATCGCGCTTGCCTTGTTGACGGCGATGATCTCGAAGCCCGCATCCACCCCGCTCGCCACCGCGTCGTCGCTGAACTGCGGCTTGATGCCGAGGAAGATCGACTTGTTGCGAACGGGCAAGGTCAGCGTCTTGATCACCGGCCGGCCGCCGAACTCATAGACCTCCGTGCGCAAGGTCGCCTTCAGCGGCTGGGGCGTGTCGGGCAGATCGGCGGGCGTCATGTCGAAGCTCGCCTGGCCCTTGGCATCGGTGGTGGTGTCGTCCCAGGTCTCGACCTGGGGCTCGACCTTTTCGTCCACCAGGCCGAAGTAATAGCCGGGGAAGACTTTGGCGAAGGGATCGCTGTCCTGCTCGATGGTGAGGCTCGCCTTGACCAGCAGATCAGCACCCGGAGCGCCATAGAGATAGTCGCTCTGAAGGCTAACTTCGCTCGGCTGACCGGGCTCGATGGCCGTCGCTTTGGTGGTGAGCTTGGTCTCGATCTTCGCCGGCACGACATCCTCGACCAGGAAGTTGAGGCTGCCGATGGGATCGCCCTTGGGATCGAGATAGGCCTGCAGGACCCAGGCGCCGGTGCGGGCCGAGGCGGAGATCGGAATATCAACCGCATAGCCACCGGCCTTGGACGCCGTCAGCGTATAGCGATGGGCCTCGACCTCGTCGGGCCGCACGAGGCGGATGGTGAGGGGCAGGCCGTCCATGGCATTGCCCGTGGTGTCGCGCAGCAGAGCGGCGAGATGCACCGTCTCGCCCGGCCGATAGACGCCGCGATCGGCATAGAGGAAGACATCGGCACCGCTCGGCGCCAGCCGTCCGCCGACGCCGCGGTCGGAGAGATCGAAGGCGGGCCGGGTCAGATCGAGGAAAGCGAAGTCGCCGTCCTTGCCAAAGGCCATGACCGCCGTCGCCGTGCGCCCCTCGGTCGCCCGCATCAGCCCGGGGGCGAAGCCCACCTGGCCCGAGCCATCGGAGACGGCGCTGCCGAGTTCCCCGTTGTTGCGCGCGTAGAGCTTGACGGTGACGCCCTCGACCGCCCGCCCCGTATCGAGGGAGCGCAGGAAGACATGCAGCCCGTCGTCCCCGGTCATGGTGGTGAGGCCGTAGTCGGTGACGATCAGCCACTGCGTCGCCTTGTAGCCGTATTTGTCCTCGCCGCCGTCGGTGCGCTCGGCGACCAGCAGATAAACCCCCGACTTCATCTGCGGGACCATCTCGCTGACCGGCACCAGCGTGGTCACCCGTTGGTTGCGCTGCGGATCGACGGCGACCGTGCCGGTCCAGACCTGCTCGCCCGTATCCTGGGCGATGGTATCGGCGTCGTAATTGTCGACGGCGCGCAGGAAGAGCCCGCGCTGGATCGTCTGGATCAGATTGCGGTCGTTGATGCGCAGCAGGCGCAGCTTGGCCTTGGTGACATTGACGCTATAGAGCGGGACGCCGATGGAGCCGTCGCGGGGCAGAACATAGGTGGCGCTCTTGAAGCCGAGGGAGGGCTCGCTGTCGCCGACCAGGAAGTCGACATTCTCCTGCTTGGCGAGCTTCTCGCCCCCGGCGCTGGGCAGGCCACGCAGCACGGTCACGCGATAATGCTGGCCGAAAGCGATGCCGCCGATGCAGAGCTTGGCGTCGTTGACGGTGAAGGCGGCCCCGGACAGGGCCGGGGCGATCTTCACATAATCCTCGTAGTGGACGTCGGTCGTGGCCGGCAAATTGCCGTAGAAATCGAGGCAGATCTCCGGCTGGTCGCCGGCAGCGGCCACGCTCTGACCGGTGACGCGGAAGCGCAGGGATTCCGTCAGCGCGGCGATATGGGTCTTGAGCTGGGGATCGGGGGCCAGGGCCAGGCTCTGCTGATAGGCGGCGAGCGCCTGGGCCGGGTTCTCCGCCTTCTCCAGAATGCGCCCCAGTCGGGCCAGGGCCTTGGCCTGGTCCGCCGGGGCGGCGCCGGCGACGTAGGCCTTATAGGCGGCGTCGGCGGATTTCTCGTAGTTCTCCTGGCGAAGCTGGGCCTCGGCCAAGGCTGTCCAGGTCTCGGCCGTATCCTCGCCCGCGGCGATGGCCTGCTCATAGCCGGTGACCGCCCCGCTGACATCGCCGTCGGCAAGCGCCTTCTTGGCCGCGGCCAGAGCGGTGCTGCGGGCGGCCGGATCGTCCTTGCTGCCGTATTGCCCCTGGATGTCGCTCAGATATTGCGCCGCCTGATCGGCGATCGACTGCAGGGCTCCGTCGGCGCGGGCCGCGAAGGGGAGAATAAGCAGGACGAACAGGACCGCGCTCAGTCGGAGGGACAACTGATGCAAGGGGCGGAGCATGGGTGTTTCCCCGTTTTGATGTTCTTGGGTCGTCGGGCCGGATTCTGACAGGAACGCAAGCCGAGTAAAGGTCGCGCAGGCAAACTACCACACAATGGTGGATAACCCGTTGATTTGGCGAATTTATGGCGGGGCCACGGCACTTGGGTGCCCGGTGGTCCGACAGGCCGCGAGTCCGTTGCGCCCAGGAGGATTCCGTGTATAGTGCGCCGCTTCGCGGGGGGACCCCTCCCGGCGAGATCCCTGCCGGCCCGCTTCAGGCGAGCCGGCTAGGTCCGGGCGGCTGATGTCGGATGTTCCGCCAGCGCCGGGCCGCCAACAGCCATAGGGAGACGTTACGCAATGCCACTCTACGAGAATATCTTCATCGCGCGTCAGGACGCGACGGCCGCCCAGGTCGAAGCCCTGACCGAGACCTTCACGAACATCATCACCGAGCAAGGCGGCCAAGTCACCAAGAAGGAATATTGGGGACTGCGCAGCCTCGCCTATCGCATCAAGAAGAACCGCAAGGGCCACTATACGCTGCTCAACATCGATGCCCCGCCGGCGGCGGTGACGGAGATGGAGCGCAACATGCGCATCTCCGAGGATGTGCTGCGCCTTCTGACCGTGCGCGTCGATGCCCTCGAGGAGGCTCCCTCGGCGATGCTCCGTTCGCGCGACGAGCGCGACCGGCCCCGCCGCGGCGACCGGGACGACCGGGATCGCGACCGGCCTCGCCGTGAGCGCGGCGAAGGCTTCGTTCCTGCCCCCGAAGGAGAGCGCACATGAGCATGGATGCACCCCGTTCCGGCGGCAGCAGCGGCGCCGCCGCAGGCGGCCCGGCCCGCCGGCCCTTCTTCCGGCGTCGCAAGACCTGCCCCTTCTCCAGCGACCACGCGCCGAAGATCGACTACAAGGACGTCAAGCTCCTGCAGCGCTTCCTCTCGGAGCGCGGCAAGATCGTGCCGAGCCGCATCACCGCGGTCTCGGCCAAGAAGCAGCGCCTGCTGGCCCAGGCCATCAAGCGTGCGCGCTTCCTCTCCCTCCTTCCCTACCTGCTGAAATAAGGAGGAAGACATGGATGTCATTCTGCTCGAGCGCGTCCACAATCTTGGCCAGATCGGCGATGTGGTGAAGGTGAAGCCGGGCTATGCCCGCAACTTCCTCTTGCCCACCCGCAAGGCGCTTCGGGCGACCGAGGCGAACAAGGCCAAATTCGAATCCCAGCGGGCGCAGATCGAGGCGATGAACCTCGAGAAGCGCAGCGAGGCCGAAGGGGTCAAGCACAAGATCGACGGGTTGAAGGTCATTCTGATCCGTCAGGCCGGCGAGACCGGCCAGCTCTTCGGCTCGGTCAACGGCCGCGACATCGCCGATGCGATCACGGCATCGGGCTTCACGGTCGAACGGCGCCAGATCATTCTCGATCGGCCGATCAAGACCCTGGGCCTGCATCAGATCCGCGTCGCGCTCCATCCGGAGGTCATCGTCGGGGTGACCGCCAATGTGGCGAAATCGACCGAGGAAGCCGAAGCCCAGGAGAAGGCCGGCGGCTTCGTCGGCCGCGGCGAGGAAGAGGCGGCCGATCTCGACGAGCTGCTCGCCGAAGTCGAGGCGGCGGTGACGCCGGACGAGGCCCCGGCAGCCGACGCCGGCGAGCCCGAGGCAAGGAAGGCCAAGGCCGAGCCCAAGGCGAAGGGCGAGGCGAAAGCCAAGGAACCCAAGGCCAAGGAGCCCAAGGAAGCCAAGGCGAAGCAGCCGAAGGAAGCCAAGGCCAAGGAGCCGAAGGAACCGAAGGCCAAGTCCGAGGGCAAGGCCAAGGGCGAAGGCAAGAAGAAGGGCTGATCGCCCGCCTTCCGCTGCAAGAACAGGAACGGCCGCCGCATCCCACGGCGGCCGTTTCAATTCGCGGGGTGTGCCCACCCCTTCCGGGTGAGGGCAGCGCGAGCGACCAGGCTTGCAAGACCCTCACCTCCCATCCCTTGCGCGATGGGTCCCCTCCCTCTCCCACTTCAAAGCGCGGGAGAGGGTAAAAAGGCGCCATGGAACCGGCCGCTATCCCGGGTTGCAAAAATGCCGGGCAGCCCTGCGGCAGCCGCAACTTGGCCCGCGGCCAACAACCGGTTTAGACTTGCTCCAATTTGACGGGGGTCGAAGAGGATGCTGTTCGCGCGGATTCTAGAGAAGACCATCAAGACCGGCCGTTTGACGGTGATCGACGCTGACGGCCGGAGGCATGTGTTCCAGGGGGAGCGGCCGGGCCCGGCCGCGACGCTGCGCATTCACGACCGCGCCCTGCATTGGAAGCTGCTGACCAATCCGAAGCTCTATTTCGGCGAAGCCATCATGGACGGGACGCTGACCTGGGAGGGCGGCGACCTCTATGAGGTGCTCGATCTGGTGGCCCAGAACATGGTCTATCTGGAGGCCCACCCGAGCCAGGCCTGGCGGGAGCGGCTGGGGCGGCTGGCCCGCCTGATCCACACCTACAACCCGATCGGCAAGGCGCAGCGCAACGTCGCCCATCACTACGATCTCTCCGGCACCCTCTACGATCTCTTCCTCGACAAGGACCGGCAGTACAGCTGCGCCTATTTCACCAGCGACAACGACAATCTGGAGACGGCGCAGGCGAACAAGAAGCTGCATCTGGCGGCGAAGCTCCTGCTCGAGCCGGGTCAGAAGCTGCTCGACATCGGCAGCGGCTGGGGCGGCCTCGGCCTCTATCTCGCCCGGCTCACCGGGGTCGACGTCACCGGCGTCACCCTCTCCACCGAGCAGCACAAGCTCTCGCAGGAACGGGCGGCGGCGGCGGGTCTCAGCGATCGCGTCCGCTTCTTCCTGCGCGACTATCGCCTGCAGACCGGTCCCTTCGACCGCATCGTCTCCGTCGGCATGTTCGAGCATGTCGGCGCCACCCACTATCGCGAGTTCTTCCGCAAGGCGAAGGACCTCCTCGCCGACGACGGCGTCATGCTGCTGCATTCCATCGGCCGCATGGAACCGCCGGGCAGCACCAACCCCTGGCTGCGCAAATACATCTTCCCCGGCGGCTATACCCCGGCGCTCTCGGAGGTGCTGCGGGCGGTCGAGGATGTCGGGCTCTGGGTCACCGATGTCGAGATCCTGCGGCTCCACTACGCCTCGACCTTGCGCGAGTGGCGCCGGCGGTTCCTCGCCAACCGCGCCAAGATCGAGGCGCTCTACGACGAGCGTTTCGGCCGGATGTGGGAGTTCTACCTCGCGGGATGCGAGGTCGCCTTCCGCTATATGGGCCAGATGGTTTTCCAGATGCAGATCGCCAAGCGCCAGGACGCGGTGCCGCTCACTCGCGACTACATCACCGATTTCGAGCGGAGCCACGCCGGACAAGTCATCGCCGCCTGAGCGCTCGCCACGGCCACTCATCTCCGTCCGCACCTGATAACGTTATCCACCTAGGCAGAGCCGAATGTCCGGTCTTAGCTGCCGCGCATCCTTCTAGGGTGCGGTGATGGAAGCAGCGACCACAGGCAATCGCAACGTCAGGGCCTTCGCCAGCCGGGCGAGGTTCCGCCGCGCGTTCCCCCGCACAACTACGAGGCGGAGATGGCGCTGCTCGGCGCGATCCTCGCCAACAACCTCGTCTTCGACAAGGTCAATGAGTTCCTGCGCCCCGATCATTTCGCCGACGCGCTGCACGGGCGCATCTACGAGGCCGCCGGCAAGCTGATCGAGCGAGGCCAGATCGCCAATGTCCTGACTCTGAAGAATCTATTCGACCAGGACCCGGCGCTCATCGAGCTCGGCGGCGCGCAATATCTGGCGCGGCTCGCCGCCTCCGTCGTCACCGTCATCAATGCCGAGGACTACGGCCACGCGATCCATGACCTGTTCCTGCGCCGCGAGCTCATCGATCTCGGCGAGGAGATGGTCAATTCCGCCCATACCCATGATCTCGATCTCTCGGCCACCCAGCAGATCGAGACGGCCGAGCAGCATCTCTACAATCTGGCCGAGACGGGCGATACCGAAGGCGGGCTGAAGCCGCTCACCAACGCCATCACCGGCGCGATCAAGATGGCCGAGGCCGCGGTGCTGCGGGAAGGCCATATCACCGGCGTCACCACCGGGCTTGCCGATCTGGACAAGAAGCTGGGCGGGCTGCAGCCATCCGATCTGGTGATCCTGGCCGCGCGGCCCTCCATGGGCAAGACCTCACTGGCCACCAACATCGCCTATAACGCGGCCCAGGCCTATAGCGAAACTCGCGACGCCCTGGGTGGGGTCAAGGTCGCCAATGGCGCCAAGGTCGCCTTCTTCTCCCTCGAAATGTCGGCCGAGCAGCTCGCCATGCGCATCCTGGCCGAACGCACCGAGATCTCCTCGGACCGCATCAGGCGCGGCGAGATCAGCCGGGACGACGATTTCTCCCGGCTCGTCGTCGCAGCCCAGGAGCTGCAATCGCTGCATTTCTTCATCGACGACACGCCCGGCCTCACGGTACCGGCCATGCGCACCCGGGCCCGGCGTCTCAAGCGCCGCCACGGCCTGCAGATGATCGTCGTCGACTATATCCAGCTCATGCGCAGCCCGGCGGGCATGCGGAGCGAGAACCGCGTGCAGGAGGTCTCCGAGATCACCCGCGGCCTGAAAGCCATCGCCAAGGAGCTCGACGTGCCCGTGCTGGCGCTCTCCCAGCTCTCCCGCGCCGTCGAGCAGCGCGAGGACAAGCGCCCCCAGCTCGCCGATCTCCGAGAATCAGGCTCGATCGAGCAGGACGCCGATGTGGTGATGTTCATCTTCCGCGAGGAGTATTATCACGAGCGCGGCGAGCCCAAGCAGCGCGAGGACGAGAGCAACGAGAAATTCGCCGAGCGCCACGCCCGCTGGCTCGAGCGCGGGGAGCGCATCCACAATGTCGCCGAGGTCCATATCGCCAAGCAGCGCCACGGCCCGATCGGCGTGGTCGAGCTCTACTTCGACGGCATGGTGACCAAGTTCAGCAATCTCGTCCGCGACGACAGCCTGGGCGGCCACTGACGGCCCGACGCTGTGCCTCCAATATCGCGCCCTCGGCCCACCCCCACCCCAGCCCGCCCCCATCAAGGGGGCGGGCGAAGTAAGGACGCCCTTCCTCTAATCCCCGCCCCCCTTGTGGGGGCGGGTTAGGGTGGGGGGTATGCCCCACCCAGGCGACGATCTCGCCGAGGACGACGAGCGCCCCGTCCTCACCATCGATCTCGGTGCCATCGTCGACAATTGGCGGCTGCTCGCCGACAAGGCCCGGCCGGCGGAGGCCGCGGCCGCGGTCAAGGCAGATGCCTATGGCCTCGGCATGGCGCGCGTGGCGCCGGTGCTGGCCGCCGCCGGGGTCCGGACATTCTTCGTCGCCACAGCCGAGGAAGGAGCCGCGCTGCGCTCACTGCTGCCGGCGCCCGACATCTATGTGCTGAATGGTGCTGCCTCCGGCAATGCCGCGAGCATGGTCCGTCATCGCCTGCGCCCCTGCCTCTGCAGCCTGGCTCAGATCGCCGTCTGGCGGGAATCGGGCGAAGGATCGCCCGCCGCCCTCCATATCGATACCGGCATCAACCGCCTGGGGCTTCCCCCCGACGAACTGGCCGAGCTGGCGGCGGACCGCACCCGGCTCCGCGACGTCGAGATCGCTCTGGTGCTGAGCCATCTCGCCTGCGGCGATGATCCCGAGCATCCCCTCAACCGGCGCCAGCTCTGGGATTTCCGGGCGGCCATGGCGGCCCTCGATCTTGCCGGCCGGCCCGCGAGCCTCGCCGCCTCCTCCGGCATCTTTCTGGGGCCGGAATTCCACCTTGCTCTGGTCCGGCCGGGGGCCTCGATCTACGGCTTGGCACCGCTCGCAACTCGTCCCAATCCCATGCGCCAAGTCCTTCGACTTGAAGGAAAAATCATCCAAGTCCGTCGCGTTGACAGGGGTATGACCGTTGGTTATGGTGCGACGCATCCAGTCGGCGAGCCGGGGCGGATCGCCGTCGTTGGCCTGGGTTATGCCGACGGCTTCTTCAGGGCTCTCGGCAACCGGGGGCATGGGGTCCTCGGCGGCCACCGCATCCCGGTGGTAGGGCGAGTGTCGATGGATCTGATCACCCTGGACGTCAGCGCGACCCCGCCGGGGCTGGCCTTGCCCGGGGCCCGGGTGGAGCTCATCGGCCCCCATCATCCCATTGACGAACTGGCCCAGGAGGCAGGCAGCATCGGCTATGAGCTGCTGACGGCGCTCAGCCGGCGCTATCGCCGGGTCTATATCGAGCCGGCGCCGCAGGAGAGCGCATCATGACGAATGTCCTGCAGCCCATCGGCGCCGCCGTCCTCAACGGCTTGGAGCAGATCGGCCGCATCGCCCTCTTCGCCCTGGAGGCCGTGGCGCTCGCCTTCCGCCGGCCCTTCTACTTCCGCCTGATCGGCCGCCAGCTGATCGATATCGGCTACTACTCTCTGCCGGTGGTGGGGCTGACCGCCATCTTCACCGGCATGGTTCTGGTGCTGCAGAGCTATACCGGCTTCTCCCGCTTCAATGCCGAATCCGCCATCCCCAATGTGGTGGTCATCTCGCTGACCCGCGAGCTGGGTCCGGTGCTCGCCGGCCTCATGGTCGCCGGACGGATCGGCGCGGCCATGGCGGCCGAGATCGGCACCATGCGGGTGACCGAGCAGATCGACGCCCTCAGCACGCTCTCGACCAACCCGATCAAATATCTGGTGGTGCCCCGGCTGATCGCCGGCCTCATCAGCCTGCCCTTCCTGGTGGCGATCGCCGACATCATCGGCGTCTTCGGCGGCTATGTGATCGCCGTCTACAAGCTGGGCTTCAACTCCGCCGTTTATCTCCGCAACACCATCGACTTCGTGACCGATCTGGATGTGGTATCCGGCCTGGTGAAGGCCGCCGTCTTCGGCTTCGTGATCGCCTTGATGGGTTGCTACCAGGGCTACAATTCCCGGGGCGGCGCCCAGGGCGTGGGGGCTGCGACCACCAATGCCGTGGTCTCCGCCTCGATCATGATCCTGGTGCTGAACTACTTCCTCACCGAGGTCTTCTTCTCCCGATGACGGAGGCGCCGAAGCAACCGAAGATCGCGGTCGCCGGGCTGCACAAATCCTTCGGCGCGAAGAAGGTGCTGCGCGGGGTGGATCTCAGCGTCGGCACCGGCGAATTGGTCGTGGTGATCGGCGGCTCGGGCTCGGGCAAATCGGTGCTCATCAAATGCATCCTCGGCCTGCTGCGCCCCGAGGCGGGCAGCATCCTGGTGGACGGACAGGAAACGGTCGGCCTCACCGGCCGCGACCGGGAGAAGATGCGCCGGCCCTTCGGCATGCTGTTCCAGGGCTCGGCTCTGTTCGATTCATTGCCGGTCTGGGAGAACGTCGCCTTCGGGTTGATCCAGGGCGAGCGGATGCCGCGGCGTCAGGCCAAGGAGATCGCGCTCAACAAGCTGGCCGCCGTCGGGCTGGAGGCGCCGGTGGGCGAGCTCTATCCGGCCGAGCTCTCCGGCGGCATGCAAAAGCGCGTGGCGCTCGCCCGCGCCATCGCCAAGGAGCCGGCGGTCATCTTCTTCGACGAGCCGACCACCGGCCTCGATCCCATCATGAGCGACGTGATCAACAAGCTGATCGTCAAATGCGTGCGAGATCTGGGGGCGACGGCCGTCTCCATCACCCATGACATGGTGAGTGCCCGCCATATCGCCGACCGCATCGCCATGATCCATGAGGGGCGCATCGTCTGGAGCGGTCCGGCCGAAGACATCAACCGCTCCGGCAATCCCTATGTCGATCAGTTCATCCACGGCCGGGCCGAGGGGCCGATCTCCATGCCGGTCAGGTCGCTGTAATTGGCGAAGGGCGCGGCCCGCTATGTCTGCCAGTCCTGCGGCGCCAGCCATCCGCGCTGGAGCGGGCGCTGCGATGCCTGCGGGGAATGGAACACCATCGTCGAGGAGCTGGTGGCGGAGAGCGCGCCCAAGGGCCTCTCGGCCGGCCGCGGCCGCAAGATCGATCTCCAGCCCCTGGAAGGCGAGAGCGCACCGGCCGAGCGCCGGCAAAGCGGGATCGCCGAGTTCGACCGGGTGGTGGGCGGCGGGCTGGTCAAGGGCTCGGCCCTGCTGATCGGCGGCGATCCCGGCATCGGCAAATCGACCCTGGTGCTCCAGGTCGCCGCCGCCCTCGGGCGTTTCGCCGGGGCCGCCGGGACGATCTACATCTCCGGCGAGGAGGCCATCGAGCAGGTCCGGCTGCGCGCCCGGCGGCTGGGCCTGGGCCAGGCGCCGGTCCTGCTGGCGGCCGCCACCTCCGTGCGCGATATCGCCTCGACCTTGGATGCGGGCCAGCCGCCGGAGCTGGCCATCATCGATTCCATCCAGACCATGTATGTCGACAATCTCGATTCGGCGCCGGGAACCGTGGCCCAGGTCCGCGCCTCGGCCGCCGAGCTGATCCGCCTCGCCAAGCGCCGCGGCTTCAGCCTGCTGCTGGTCGGGCATGTCACCAAGGAGGGCATGATCGCCGGCCCCCGGGTGCTCGAGCATATGGTCGATACCGTCCTCTATTTCGAAGGCGAGCGGGGGCATCAATTCCGCATCCTCAGGGCCGTCAAGAACCGCTTCGGCCCGGCCAATGAGATCGGCGTCTTCGAGATGACCGACGCCGGTCTGATGGAGGTTCCCAACCCCTCGGCCCTGTTCCTGGCGGAACGCCACAGCGAGGTCAGCGGCGCCACGGTCTTCGCCGGGATGGAAGGAAGCCGGCCTCTGCTGGTCGAGATTCAGGCCCTCCTCTCCCCCTCTTTGCCCGGTACGCCGCGCCGGGCGGTCGTCGGTTGGGATACCGGCCGCCTCGCGATGGTGCTGGCCGTGCTGGAGACCCGCTGCGGTCTTGCCCTCGGCGGATACGATGTATATCTGAACGTCGCTGGCGGCCTCCGAGTCGGCGAGCCGGCGGCCGATCTTGCGGTGGCGGCGGCTCTGATCTCCTCGCGACTGGCCCGTCCGACGCCCGCCGGCACGGTTGTTTTCGGCGAGATCGGCCTGGGTGGAGAGGTCCGGCCCGTCGGCCAGATCGACCAGCGCCTGAAGGAAGCGGAGAAGTTGGGCTTTACCGATGCTTTGATCCCGCCCTTGGGCGGCCGCCGCAAGAATCCCGCGAGCGGGCTGCGCCTGGCGTCCATCGCCCATCTCTCGGAACTCGTCGAGCGACTCGGCGGCAAAGAGACCAAGTGAGCGGCCTTTCCGCCAATTTCGTCGATCTCGCCGTCATCGGCGTGATGCTGATCTCCGCCCTCCTCGCCTTCGGCCGGGGGCTGGTGCGCGAGGTCCTCTCCATCGGCGCCTGGGTCGCCGCGGCGCTGGCCGCGCTCTGGGGCTTTCCCTATGCCAAGGATATCGCCCGCAAATACATCTCCATCACCATCCTGGCCGATGTGGTCACGGCCACGGCGATCTTCCTGGTCACCCTGATCATCTGCGCCGCCATCAGCCATGCCATCGCCCGCAATGTCCGGGGCAGCACCTTCGGCGCCCTCGACCGTTCGCTGGGCCTCCTCTTTGGCCTGCTGCGCGGGGCCGTGCTGATCTGCTTCGCCTATCTCCTCTTCACCTGGGCGGTTCCCAATGAGGCCGACCAGCCCGATATCATCAAGGAGGCCCGCTCGCGGCCGCTGGTCGCCAGCGGGGCCGACATCCTGCGCTCCCTCCTGCCCCAGGGCGCCCTCGACAAGGGGGCGGCGGCGGCGGCCGATGCCCGCCGGCAGCTCGAGGAACAGGCCAAGCAGCAGATGCTGCAGGGAATCGGCAGCGACCAGCCGGCCCCGAAACCCGGTGCTGCACCGAAGCAAGATCCGGGGTATAACGCCAATGAGCGCAAGGACCTCGACCGCTTGATCCAGGGCAATCAGTAGCCATTTGACAGGCATGATGATTCGCACCAACCCCTTCGACGACGACAAGCTCAAGGAAGAATGCGGAGTCGTCGGCATCTACTACGGGGGTGAGGAGGCGACGGCGCGGGCCGTCCTCGGGCTTGCACGCCCTGCAGCATCGCGGCCAGGAGGCCGCCGGCATCGTCTCCTTCGACGGCCGCAAGTTCAACGCCCACCGGGCGCTGGGCCATGTCGCGGACAATTTCTCCTCCGAACAGGTGATGGCCAAGCTGAAGGGCCATGCGGCCATCGGCCATGTGCGCTATTCCACCACCGGCGAGACGATCCTGCGCAATGTCCAGCCGCTCTTCGCCGATCTGGAGTTCGGCGGCTTCGCGCTCGCCCATAACGGCAATCTGACCAATGCCGCGACGATTCATCGCGATCTGGTCCGCCGCGGCTCGCTCTTCCAGTCGACCACCGATACCGAGGTCATCACCCATCTGATGGCGACCCAGCTGCGCGGCGGCGTGGTCGACCGGCTGATCCATGCCCTGCAGCAGGTCGAAGGCGCCTATTCCCTGGTGGCACTCGCCCAGGACATGGTGATCGGCGTGCGCGATCCCCTGGGCGTGCGGCCGCTGGTGCTGGGCAAGCTGGGCTCGGGCCATATCCTGGCCTCGGAGACCTGCGCGCTGGACATCATCGGCGCCGAGCTGGTCCGCGATGTCGAGCCGGGCGAGCTCATCGTGCTCGACAGCTCCGGCGTCCATTCGCTGCGGCCCTTCCCCTCCGCGCCGCGCCGCTTCTGCGTCTTCGAATACATCTACTTCGCCCGGCCCGACAGCATCGTCGAGGGCACCAGCGTCTATGAGGCGCGCAAGCGCATCGGCGCCGAGCTCTCCCGCGAGGCGGGCGTGCCGGCCGATGTGGTGATCCCGGTGCCCGATTCGGGCGTGCCCGCGGCCATCGGCTATGCGGCCGAGGCGGGCATTCCCTTCGAGCTCGGCATCATCCGCAACCACTATGTGGGCCGCACCTTCATCGAGCCGTCGGACCATATCCGCCATCTCGGCGTGAAGCTGAAGCACAATGCCAATCGGGCCTCCATCGAGGGCCGGCGCGTGATCCTGGTGGACGACAGCATCGTGCGCGGCACCACGAGCCGGAAGATCGTGGAGATGGTGCGCAGCGCCGGGGCGAGGGAGGTGCATATGCGCATCTCCAGCCCGCCGACCGCCCATTCCTGCTTCTATGGCATCGATACGCCCGAGCGCAGCCAGCTCCTCGCTTTCAAGCATGACACCGAGGAGATGGCGAAGATCATCGGCGTCGACAGCCTCGCCTTCATCTCCATCGACGGCCTCTATCGGGCCATGGGGGAGCCGGGGCGCAATCCGCGCCAGCCGCAATATTGCGACGCCTGTTTCACCGGCGATTATCCGACCCGGCTGACCGACCAGGGCGCCGACGCGCCGGCGCAGCTCTCCCTCCTCGCCGAGACCGCCTGAGACCATGGCCGAAGGACGGCTCGCCGGGCGCGTCGCGCTCGTGACCGGTGCTTCGCGCGGCTTGGGCGCGGCCATCGCCAAGCGCTTCGCCGAAGAGGGCGCCGAGCTGATCCTGCTGGCCCGCACGATCGGCGGGCTGGAGGAAGTCGACGATGCCGTGCAGGCCGCCGGCGGACATGCGACCCTGGTCCCCCTCGACATCACGGATTTCCCTGCCCTCGACCGGCTGGGCGCGTCGATCTATGAGCGCCACAAGCGCCTCGATATCCTGGTCGCCAATGCCGCCATGCTGGGGACCCTCTCGCCCCTCGGCCATATCGATCCCAAGGAATGGCAGAAGGTCATCGACGTCAATCTGACGGCGAATTGGCGTCTCATCCGCAGCCTCGATCCGCTGCTGCGCGCCTCGCCCGCCGGCCGGGCGATCTTCGTCACCGCCTCTTCGGCCAAGGCGCCGCGCGCCTATTGGGGTGCCTATGCCGTGACAAAGGCGGCGCTGGAGCAGCTCGCCGGTATCTATGCCGACGAGGTCGCCATCACGAAGGTCAAGGTCAACCTCGTGGATCCCGGCCGCCTGCGCACCGCCATGCGCGCCCAGGCCTATCCCGGCGAGAAGCCGGAGATCCATCCCTTGCCCGAGACGGCGACCGACATCTTCGTCGAGCTCGCCGAGGCGAGCTGCCAGCGCCACGGCGAGCGGATCGAAGCCCAGAAGATGGACGCGCAGAAGATCGAGCCCGGGCTACGCCCGCACTGAGGCCGGGGTAGGAATACACGGCAGTTCCGGTTGTCACGGACGAGCCTCGCTCTCTCAACCGTCATGGCGAGGACATGCGCACGACTGTCCGGTGGTCGGGCTCCCTCCCGCAACCGTCATGGCCGAGCTTGTCCCGGCCATCCACGTCGTGGGCTTCCGAGAATGCAGCCAAGCATGCGCGAGCGCTTGCGTGTAAGTCCCGGGACGACCGTCAGGAAAAGAAGAAGTGTTGATAGCTTCCTCAGCTTCCAGCGGCGCGCGCGACGTGGATGGCCAGGACAAGCCCGGCCGCCCCATGGAGCAACCCCGTCCGTCCGCATTCATAAGTAGAGACGTTTCTGACTAACTCAATACGCTGCTAAATGGTGGTCTATTTCCGGAGCCTAGGCGCCGCAGATGCGTCCGATCATAACGAGGACCTCGCCGGAGCACGCGAGGGGCGCACCGAAATGCACCCCTCGCGCCTGAATTAGCAACCACCGCGTCTACGGTTTTCCGGATCCGCCGTTCTTACCACTCTCGCCGGTTCCGCCGCTGGCATTTCCATTGCCGTTGTTGGTGCCGCCGTTGCCGGTGCCCGGTCCGGAGCCGCCGGTGTTGCCGCCGCCGTTGCCGGGATTCGGAGCATTGCCGTTGCCGTTGCCGGGGCCGCTGCCGCCGGAGGCGCTGGCGCTGCCGCCGTTGTCAGAATTCCCAGTGTTGGCGCCGCCGTTGCCGGTTCCGGCAGTTCCATTGCCGTTGTTAGTGCCGCCGTTGCCGGTGCCCGGTCCGGAGCCGCCGGCATTGCCGCCGCCGTTGCCGGGATTCGGAGCATTGCCGTTGCCATTGCCGGGGCCGCTGCCGCCGGAGGCGCTGGCGCTGCCGCCGTTGTCAGAATTCCCAGTGTTGGCGCCGCCGTTGCCGGTTCCGCCGCTGGCATTTCCATTGCCGTTGTTGGTGCCGCCGTTGCCGGTGCCCGTTCCGGAGCCGCCGGCATTACCGCCGCCGTTGCCGGGATTCGGAGCATTGCCGTTGCCATTACCGGGGCCGCTGCCGCCGGAGGCGCTGGCGCTGCCGCCGTTGTCAGAATTCCCAGTGTTGGCGCCGCCGTTGCCGGTTCCGGCATTTCCATTGCCGTTGTTGGTGCCGCCGTTGCCGGTGCCCGGTCCGGAGCCGCCGGCATTGCCGCCGCCGTTGCCGGGATTCGGAGCATTGCCGTTGCCGTTGCCGGGGCCGCTGCCGCCGGAGGCGCTGGCGCTGCCGCCGTTGTCAGAATTCCCAGCGTTGGCGGCGCCGTTGCCGGTTCCGCCATTTCCATTGCCGTTGTTGGTGCCGCCGTTGCCGGTGCCCGGTCCGGAGCCGCCGGCATTGCCGCCGCCGTTGCCGGGATTCGGAGCATTGCCGTTGCCGTTGCCGGGGCCGCTGCCGCCGTGTCCGCCGCTGCCGCTGGTGCCGCCGCCGGTGTTGCTACCGCCGGTGTTGCCGCCGCCGGTGTTGCCGCCGCCGGTGTTGCCGCCGCCGGTGTTGCCGCCGCCGGTGTTGCCGCCGCCGGTGTTGCCGCTGTCGGTGTTGCCGCCGCCGGTGTTGCCGCTGCCGGTGTTGCCGCCGCCGGTGTTGCCGCCGCCGGTGTTGCCGCCGCCGGTGTTGCCGCTGTCGGTGTTGCCGCTGCCGGTATTGCCGCTGCCGGTATTGCCGCTGCCGGTGTTGCCGCCGCCGGTATTGCCGCTGCCGGTATTGCCGCTGCCGGTATTGCCGCTGCCGGTATTGCCGCTGCCGGTATTGCCGCTGCCGGTATTGCCGCTGCCGGTATTGCCGCTGCCGGTGTTGCCGCTGCCGGCGTTGCCGCCGCCGGTATTGCCGCCGTTGCCGGTATTGCCGCCGTTGCCGGGTTCCCAGCATTGCCTTTGCCGGAGCCGCTGTCGGCGCTAGTACCGCCGCCGTTGCCAGAATTCCCGGCGTTGGCACCGCCGTTGCCGGTGCCCGGTGCGGAGCCGCCGGTATTGCCGCCGGCGCTGCCGGTGCCGCCAGAGCTAGCGTTGTTCCCGCTGCCGCCGGTGGCCGTGCCGCTGCCGCTGCCGCCAGTTGCCAGCATTGGCGTGGCCAGGGCCGCTGCCGCCGGAGCTACCGCTGTTAGCGGAGGCGGTGGTGCCGCCACCGTTGCCAGAATTCGCAGCGTTGCCGTTGCTGGAGCCGCTGCCGACGTGCCCGCCGGAGCTGCCGCTGTTGCCCGTGCCTGCTCCAGAGCTGCCGGTGTTGCCGCCGCCGTGGCCAATATTCCCAGCGTTGCCGTGGTCGGGGGCGCGATCGCTGCTATAACCCTGACCGGCGCGGTCACGTCCGAAAGGGAATCCGTGTGATGTCGTCGTCATGGCAAGACACGCTTCGCCGTCCACGGGGTATTCCCTGACAAAATGCTCGATTGTCGCCGGGGACCTGTTCATCAGCACTGCTGAGCATGCGTCAGCAGTGGATGGATCCGCGCTCGCCGGTTCGAGGCAGAAGCTGAAGCCAGCTAGCACCGAACTTGCCAACAAAGCGAACCTCAATGGTGTCTTCATATCGATGACCTCGTGGTTACAGGAGCACTGGCACGGTATTTATGTGCGAACTTGGAGAGCGACCTGCTGATGGAGGCCAAAATTCTGTCTTTGCAGGCCATGGTCCTGCTTTCAAAAAGCCAAGGCGTTTCACGGGCCAAACGACCGGTTTGCCAGGCTGGCCTATCCCACCGGCCGCCGTTTACCAAGGTCGCGGCCAGCGGCCGTCGGTCGGGGTGTCGGGGTGTTCGAAGGTCAGGCTTCCGACTTGTGCCTTTCAGTCCTGGTGCTTCGACATCAATCGCTCGGTCGCGGGAGCCTCATTCCGCTCTTGCCGCATGTCATGCCGGTCGGCCCGTATCTCCGCCATCTAACCTTGTCACGGTCCGTAGCTCGGCCACGGCGGCGAGGCGTAGGCTTAAGTTGGAAGTTGCCGTCACAGATTGCGCGGTGCACCCCCACGCCATCGCCGTCGCCCGCAGTCCATGCGCCACGAGCCTCTTGCCCGTGCCGGCCGATCGGTGCGAAATAGGCTGAGGTATTCGTGGGGGCAGTATCGACGTGACCGAGGCAACTCAGCAGCCTCTGCCGACGGTAACGGGTTTCGCTACCAGGTGCGCGGTGGTCGCCCTCCGCAAGCATAACGTCGCCGTAGCACCATTGCTGGAACGGGCCGGCATCTCCCAACACGACTTTGACAATCGGCAGCATCGCATCTCCGCAGCAGCGCAGAGCGAGTTTCTCGAGGACGCCGCGGAGGCACTGGACGATAGCGCTTTCGGGCTTCACCTCGCCGAGGCTGCAAATCCGCGCGAGGCGGGGTTGCTGTTCTATGTCGCGTCTGCCGCGAAGAACTTAAGCGAGGCGCTTGCGCTCGTTGAGCGTTACTTCCGGATCGTCAACGAGGCCGTGCGCCTGCAACTGAGGCAAGTGCCTGATGGCGTCGTTGTGGAGTTCAGCTTCGTCGGACTTTCCAGGCATAGGGCCCGGCAGAACGTCGAGTTTGGAGTTGCGGTCATTTCCAAGGCTCTGCGCGAGATCGTAGGCCGCAGCATCTGCCCGACTCGAATAACATTCGCGCATGGACGCAATTCCCACCTACGGGAGTTCGAGCGCTTCTATCGCTGCCCCGTCGAATTTGCCGCTTCGTCCGATCAACTATCGTTCTCGAAGGATACTTTGACCCTGCCGCTCATTACCGGAGACGCACACTTATTGGAAGCGCTACAGCCCTTGTGCGAAGAGGCGGCGAGGGAACGGAGAACGATCCAGGGGTCGCTTCGCCATTCAGTGGAGAACGAAGTGCAAAAGCTGCTGCCGCACGGCAAAGCGGGGAGGCAGACCGTTGCGAAGGCGCTCGGGATGAGTACACGGACGCTCTCGCGCAGGCTGGCCGACGAAGGTACAACCTTCGACGAAGTCGTGGATCGGCTGCGGCAAAGCCTCGCGCTCCAATACATCAAGGAGCGGGACCTATCGCTCTCGCAGATTGCTTGGTTGATCGGCTACGAAGGATCGACCTCATTCAATCATGCCTTCAGGCGTTGGACTGGCCTCTCACCGTCCGCAGTGCGCAGCGAAAAGCAACTTCCCGCTCCAGGGTAGCGTCGACCAGCTTTTGTCTCGAGCAGCGCGCAAAGTCACACCGCAGCGCCATGGGCTCGCGCTCGGCGCCGACCCCGAGATCTTCACTCTCTGGGGCGACGTGGTTCAGACCGCGGCTAACATGGCGACTTCCGCCCTGCCGAGCACCGTGCAGGTCACCGAAGCGGCCTATCGGCGGCTGCGCGGTTGCGACACGAACCGCCGGTCATCGATGACGGCGGTGAAAATCGATGAAGCTTTGGTTTTGGTCGAACAGCCGCCATAGCACTCTACCTACGGATGCGGACGGACGGGGTTGCTCCCTGGGGGGACAAGCCCGGCCATGACGGAGGGGGTGACGGCCGCCTTCGATCGTCTAGCATTCCGAACTGGACGACGGGCGGTCAGAACCCCGCTCGTCTCGCCCGCGACTTGCCCGACCTCGCATTGCCCGCACTGGCCTTGCCCGCCTTCGCCTTGCCCCCCGCTTTGCCGGATGGTGATTTACCCATCCCCGGCTTGCTTCCCCCGGGCTTGATCGATCTCGACTGGCCCGTCGGCGACTTGCCCTTGCTCGGCTTGGCGGAATGCGATTTGTCCGCGGTGGGCTTGCCCCGCCGTGACTTGCCGACATAGGGATTCTCGCTGCGCCGGAGCACGAAGCGGATGGGAATCCCCGGCATGTCGAAAGCGTCGCGCAGGCCGTTCACGAGATAGCGCTGGTAGGAGTCGGCCATCGCCTCGGGCAAATTGCAGAAGAGGTTGAAGGTCGGCGGGCGCGACTTCGCCTGGCTCATGTAGCGCAGCTTAAGCCGCCGCCCTTTGACCAGCGGCGGCAGATGGGCATCCTCCATCGCCTGGAGCCATCGATTGAGAGCCGGCGTCGGAATGCGCCGGCTCCAGATGTCGACCATCTCGATGGCGGTATCGAGCAGGCGCTCCAGACCTTTTCCCGTCTTGGCCGAGAGCGGGATCACCGGCAGGCCGCGGCTTTGCGGCAGCGAGATCTCCAGCCGGCGCTCGAGCTTGGCCAACGCCGCCTTGGTGTCCTCGACGAGATCCCATTTGTTCACCGCGAGGACGAGGGCGCGGCCCTCCTCCTCGACCTGGCGGGCGATATGGAGATCCTGCTTCTCCAGCAAATCGGTGGAATCGAGCACCAGGATGACGACCTCGGCGAATTGGATGGCGCGCTTGGTGTCCTCGCCCGAGAGCCACTCCAGCTTGTCGACCACCTTGGCGCGCCGGCGCAGCCCCGCGGTATCGACGAGCCGCAAGGCTCGGCCGCGATGAGTTCCATTCGACGGCGATGGCATCGCGCGTGATGCCGGCCTCCGGACCGGTCAGGAGCCGATCCTCCCCGATCAGCCGATTGACCAGGGTCGATTTGCCGACATTGGGCCGCCCGACCACGGCAAGCTGGATCGCCCGCGGCCCGCGCGCCGCCGGCTCTTCTGAATCTTCGTCGCTCGCCTCCTCCTCGAAGGCATCCTCTTCTTCCGGCGCCTGCGTCGCCTCCGCCTTCGCGTGGATCAGCGGGGCCAGAGCGTCGTAGAGATCGCCCATGCCTTCGCCATGCTCGGCGGAGACGGGGATGGGCTCGCCGAAGCCGAGGCGAAAGGCCTCCATCCGGCCAGCCTCGCCGCCGCGCCCCTCGCATTTATTCGCCACCAGCAGGACCCTTGCCTCGCTCTTGCGCAGCGCGCGGGCGAAGCTCTGGTCGAGGGCGGTCAAGCCTTCCCGCGCATCCACCACCAGCAGGACTGCATCGGCGGCGGCCACCGCCTGCTCCGTCTGGGCACGCATCCGGGCGAGAAGCGCCTCGCCCTGGACATCTTCGAAACCGGCGGTGTCCACCACGGTGAAGGCGAGATCGGCAAGCCGTCCCTTCCCTTCGCGGCGGTCGCGGGTGACCCCGGGCATATCGTCGACGATCGCCTGGCGCTTGCCGACCAGGCGGTTGAACAAGGTCGATTTGCCGACATTGGGCCGACCGACGATGGCGAGCGTGAAGGCCATGACCGTCCGCGCCCTCAGCGCAACGCGATCAGATCGGCGTTGTCGGCCAGGATATAGAGGGTGCCCTTGGCCACGACCGGCGGCAGATGCGTGGCGGAGGGCAGCGCGATCGCGCCCAGAATCTTGCCGGTATAGGGCGAGACGGCCAGCGCCTGCGCATTGGTGCCGGTCAGGATCAGGCGGTTTCCCGCCAGCACCGGCCCATGCCAGAGGATCGGATCGCTCGTCGTGTCCTCGGGATTGACGTATCTGGGCAGCTGGGTCAACCAGCGCACCTTGCCCTCCTTCCGCGTCAGGGACACCAGGACCTGGTCGCTGGTCAGGAGGAAGACATAATCGCCGCCGACCCAGGGCGACTGGCTGCCGCCGAAATTCGCATCCCACAGGCGCGAGCCTGCCTTGAGATCGAGAGCGGCGATCGTGCCGCTGTTGCTCATGGCGATCGTCGCATCGCGATCGATCAGCGGCCGGCCGCGGATATCCGCCATGGTCGCGACGGCACCGGTGCGAATTTGCCCCGCAAGCGTGTCGCTCCAGATCGTGCGGCCGCTATCGACGCGCAGCGCATAGATCTCGCCGGAGCTGTAGACCACGATCACCACATTGTCGTAGACGGCGGGCGAGGCCGTGCCCAGCAGGCCGGCCGTCTCAGTGAGTCCGTTGTGGCTCCACAGGCGCCGCCCGTCATCTTCTGCCAGTGCGTAAAGATTATTGTCGATGGTCACGACGAAGACGCGGCCGTCGGCGATGGTGGGACCGGTGCGCATGGGCGCCCCGACCGAGCGCCGCCAGAGCTGCCGGCCCGTGCCCGCGTCGAGGGCGATGACATCGCCGAAGGAGGTGGCGACCACGACCCTGCCGCTGTCATAGGCGATGCCCCCGCCCAGCAGCTTGTCGCTGTCCACATCCTCGGCCACATTCACGTGCCAGATCTCGGCGCCCGTGTCGGCGTTGAAGGCGGAGACGCGGGATTCGGCATCGATGGCAAAGACGCGGCCGTCGCCGACCACCGGCTCCGAGAGGATCTTCTGTTCGGAATCCACCGACGCGCCGACGCTTTTCGTCCAGACGACATGCAGGCTGTTGCCGAGCTGCAGATGATACATCGCATGGCTGGCATAGCCGCCGGGCTGCGGCCAGTCGGGATTGGCGAAGGGCTCGGGGAGCAGCACCTTCGTCTCCGCCAGCGACGGATCGGCGGCCTGGGCGCTATTGACTTGAAGGACCGGGACGCGCTCGCCCGGGAGCGGCTTATAATAAGTCCCCAGACCGAGAAAACTCTTCGCCGTCTGACAGCCCGAAAGCAGCGCCAGCGTTGCCAGCGCCAGCGCCAGGCGGCGCATCAAGCCCCTCCCCGTTCACCGATCCAAGCGAGAATTTGAGTTGCGCGCTGGCGCAGCCCCGTGGGGGCGGCCGCGTCGTCGGACAGGCTGCGGAAGTTTTGCTTGGCTGTTTTGAAATCTCCCTGGCGCAGCGCCAGCAGGCCCTGCAGCTCCAGCGCCGAGGGGTGGAAGGCCTGGTCCGGACCCGCCAAAGGCTGGAGCTTCTTCAGCAGTGCCGCAGGCTCGCCGCTGTCGAGAGAGATCATGACCGAGAGGATGGTCGCGAGATCGCGGAAGGGGCGGCCGACCGAGCCATCGGCGGCGAGATCGTCATAGATCTTGACCGCGCCGGGCCGGTCACCGGCCTTCACCTTGAGCGAGGCTTCTTCCAGCAGCGCCAGCGGGCGATAGCCGCCGCCCTTGGATGCAACCTCCGCCATGGCGGCGGTCGCGGCGCGAAGGTCCTCCTTCATCACCAGATCGATGGCCTGCACATAGGCGCGGCCTTCGGCCTGGCGCTGGCGCTCGCGATAATCCTGCCAGCCGCTGAAGCCCGCCACGGCGATCACGGCCGCGATCGCAAAGGCGATGACGTATTTGCCGTGCTTGCGCCAGGCCTGCATGGCCCGGTCACGACTAAGTTCCTCATCTACTTCGCGAAAAATGTCAGCCACAATATTCCTCGGCGTCTTGAAGAGCGGGGTAACATAGCGGCTCGACCCCGGGCTTGCAAAGGCGGCCGGCCCTAAATTCCAGGCGAGATTCCCAGGCGGGATTCCGGGCCTTGCGACAGGGTGCGGCGTCGCGGGGGCTGGACCCGGGGGCCGAATGGCGCGAAACTATGGTCCGTCGCGTCGAGGGAGCTTATCGAAGGCCGATGTCGCAGCTGATCCAACTCGCCGAACGCAGGCCGGTCGCCCGCCATCTCTTCTTTACCCGCGCTGAACTGAATCTTCTGCTTTCGCTCTATAGCCGCCGAGTCGCGGCCGGAGAATGGCGTGACTATGCGATCGACCACCGGCCCGGCATCGCCCTGTTTTCGGTCTTCAAGCACAGCTATGCCCGTCCCGCCTTCGCCATCGCCAAATATCTGAACCGGGACCGGAGCATCGACTACCGGGCCTTGTCCGAAGGGCGGCGAATCAAGCAAAGCAAGGACTTGGCCGACGTTCTTCGGGTGATCGAGCGACAGCTCCGAGTTGTTTCAGGAATGTGACGGCGACTCGATTCGGCCCTTGCATACCGTCATATAGTAGGTTCAAATGGTGCATCTACTAGATATCGTAGGTGACACCATGGAATGGACAAACGACAGGATCGATGAACTGCGCCGGCTCTGGGGCCAAGGCCAGACCGCCAGCCGCATCGCCGAACTCCTGGGCGGGGTCACCCGCAATGCCGTCATCGGCAAGGCCCATCGCCTGGGTCTGCGCGGCCGGCCCTCCCCGATCCGCCGCGAAGAGGGTCAGCCCTCCGCCCCGCGCCAGGCACGTAGCACCGCCCCGGCGACGGCCCTCGCCGATGAGCTGACCCGCGAGACCTCGACCCCGGTGGTGGAAGCCTCCCAGCCTCTGCCGCCCCTGCCGGCGGAAGCCCCGCCCGCGCCGGCCGCCGGCCACGCCGCCGGCAAGGCCGCCCGCCATGGCACCAAGGCCTGCTCCTGGCCCGTGGGCGATCCAAAGCAGGCCGGCTTCCATTTCTGCGGCGACGAAGCCGTGCCCGGCCGGCCCTATTGCGCGACCCATTGCTCCCAGGCCTATCAGCGCAAGTCCGAAGCCGCCGCCTGATCGGTTCGGAGCGAACGAAAGAAACGGCCGCCGGCAAAACCGGCGGCCGTTTTCGTTAGGTCGCCGCTTCGCTAGGCGGGCTTGGGGGCCACCAGATCCAAATCGAAGGCCGCGGCCAGGTCGCGGATCTGGGCCGGGTTCAGCAGGCGGGGATTGAGGCCGCGCAGCAGGAGGTGGAGCTTCGCCGTCTCCTCCAGCTCCTCCATGGCGAAGACCGCCGCCTCCAGCGAGGCGCCGGCGACGACCGGCCCGTGATTGGCCAGCAGCACCGCGGCATATCTGCCCGCCAGACCGCGGATGGCGTCGGCGACCGCCGGATCACCGGGACGGAAATAGGGCAGCAGCGCGGTCCGCCCCACCCGCATCAGGTAATAGGCCGTCAGCGGCGGCAGGACATCGGCGGGGTCGACCTCCGGCAGCATGGAAAGAGCCACCGCATGGGTCGAATGCAGATGGACGATCGCACCCACCCCGCGGCGCGAGTCATAGACCGCCTGTGCAGGGGTATCTCCTTGGTCGGCTTGTCGCCGCTGAGCAGGCGGCCCTTGCCATCCAGCCGCGAGAGCCGGGCCGGGTCGAGGAAGCCCAAGGAGGCGTTGGTCGGCGTCACCAGCCAGCCGCCGTCCTCGAGCCTGAGGCTGATATTGCCGGAAGAGCCGGGTGTGAGCCCGCGCTCGAACAGCGAGCGGGCGAAGCGCACGATCTCCTCGCGCAACCGCGTCTCGCTCACCGCCCGCTCTCCAACACCCCCAGCGCCTTGGCGAAGAAATCCGGCCCGCCGAAATTCCCCGACTTGAGGGCGATGGCGAGATCGCCCTCGCGGGTCGACAGCGCCGGCACGCCGGGATCGATCTCCGGCCCGATGTCGAAGGCGGTGAGGCCGAGGGCGGTCACCACGGCGCCCGACGTCTCGCCGCCGGCCACGACCAGGCGGCCGACACCCAGGTCGGCGAGACCCTGGGCGAGGTTGCCGAAGAAGCTCTCGACGCGCTCCGCCACTTCGGCACGGCCATGGCGCGCATGGGCCCGCTGCACCGCCTCGGGCGGTGCCGAGGAATAGCAGAGCGGCGCCTCCGCCAGATGCGCGCGCATGAAAGCCAGCGCAGCCGGCACGGTGATCTCGCCGGCCATCAGCCCCTCGACCTCCAGGGCAAAAGCGGGATGGTCGGCCTTGAAGGCGGCGACCTGTCCCAAGGTGGCCCCGGAGCAGCTGCCGGCCAGCACCGCCGCAGGTCCGCGCCGCGGCTTGAAGGCCGAGCCTTGCTTGGCTAACCGGCCCGCCTTGGCGAAATTGGCGGCAAGACCGAGGGCGATGCCCGATCCACCCGTCAGCAGGCGCGCGCCGTCGAGGGCAGCACCCAGCGCCAGCAGATCGCGATCCTCGATGGCATCGACCACCGTCAGCCATTCGCCTTTGGCCGCGCTCGCCGCGAGCGCGGTGCGGATCGACTCCGCCCCCGCGGCCACCGCCTGCCAGGCCACATGGCCGACGGGATGGCGGGACTGGCGCGCGAGCCAGCGCCGGAGATCCGGATCGGTCATGGGATTGAGCGGATGATGCTCCATGCCGGATTCCGAGAGCAACCGATCGCCGACGAAGAGATGGCCCTGGAAGACCCGGCGGCCCGCCTGGGGAAAGGCCGGGCAGACCGCCACGCCCTTGCTGCCCAGGGCATCGGCCAAGGCTTCGCCCACCGGCCCGATATTGCCTTCCGGGGTGGAATCGAAGGTCGAGCAATATTTGAAGAGATATTGCTCCACGCCCTGATTCCTCAGCCAGTCGAGGGCGGTCAGGGATTGGGCAACCGCCTCGGCCGCGGGAATGGAGCGGCTCTTGAGAGCGACCACCCCGGCCTCGCAATCGCCGGACGCCGCCCCCTCGGGCACGCCGATGAACTGAGTGGTGCGGAAACCTGTCTTGGCGAGGGTATTGGCGAGATCGCTGGCGCCGGTGAAATCATCCGCGATGCAGCCCAGCAGCATGCCTTGCTCTCCGCCTTGCCTACGCCTCGATGCCTGGGGTTCAGTAGTTGAAGCCGGGCTGGCGATGATCCTGCTCGACGCTGAGCGAAATCCGGATGGCCTGCTTGACCGCCTTGGTCATCAGCTCCGTGCTCATCGAGGGCATCTCCACCAAGGGATATTCCTGCAGCGCCGCCAGCCCGGGGTGGGCCGGAACATGGATGAATCCCGCACGCGTCTTCAATCCCTTCTGCTCGACCAAATGAAGCACCGTATACATCATCTGGTTGCACAGATAGGTCGAGGGCGAATTCGACACCTTGGCAGGCACCCCGTTCTTGCGCAGCTCCGTGGCGATCGTCTTGACGGGCAGTGTCGCCATATGCGCGGCCGGCCCGCCTTCGAAGACCGGCTTGCCGCCATGCTGGATGCCGACATTGTCGGGAATGGGAAAATCCATGACATTGGCGGCGATGCGCTCCACGGCGATCACGGCAAGCCCCGCCGCCAGGCCCAGGCTGATCCAGAGATCGGGGCGCAGCTCGTCGAGCGTCTTGCTGGTGATGTCGGCGAGCCTGTCGGATTCGACGGGCAGGCGCACCGTCGTCAGATCGCCCTCGATATCGTTCGAGGCGCGGAGCTGATCGAGGACGTCGAGGGTTGGGTTTTCGACGCCATGAGCCCAGGGCTCGAAGCCGGTTACGACGATCTGCGCGGCCATCGTCATGATCCTCCATGCTGAATTGAGATGTGCTCTTGGGGTGTTTCATTGAGGAAGCAGGCGGCCTTGTGGCCGGGCGCCACCTCGGCCAAGGCTGGCTGGCGCGAGCTGCAGGGCGCAAACCGGTAGGGGCAGCGCGGCTCGAAGGCGCAGGCCTCGGGCTTGGCCGTAATCATCGTATCGCCCTCGATCAGGCCCAGGTTCTCCACGCGCATCCGTCGGGGATCGGCGATGGGGATCGCCCGCAGAAGCGCCTCCGTATAAGGATGTCGCGGCGCCCGGCAGACCATTTCCGAAGGCCCGATCTCCACGATGCGGCCGAGATACATCACGGCGATGCGATCGCAGATCCGTTTGACGACGCCGAGGTCATGGGAAATGAAGATATAGGAGAGGCCGAGCCTCTGCTGCAGATCCAGCACCAGCCGCAGGATCTGGGCCCGGATCGAGACATCCAAAGCCGAGACGGCCTCGTCGAAGACGACGATCTCGGGCTTCAGCACCAGGGCCCTGGCGATGGCGATGCGCTGGCACTGTCCACCGGAGAATTCATGGGGATAGCGGTCGGCGTCCTCGGCCCGCAATCCGACAAGCTCCAGAAGCCGGCGCGCTTCCTCCTCGCGCTCGACCCGCCTGCCCAGGCCCTGAAGGCGCATCGGCTCGGCGATATTGACGCCCACCGTCATGCGGGGGTTGAGCGAGGAGAGCGCATCCTGGAACACGATCTGGATCCGCCGGCGCATCAGGCGCTTCTGGCGCGTCGGTGCCGAGAGGAAATCGGCACCGTCGATCCGGACATGTCCGTGGTCGGAATCGATCAGCGAGAGGATGAGCCGCGACAGGGTCGACTTCCCGCAGCCGCTCTCGCCCACCAGGCCGAGCGTCTCCCCGCGCGCCAGCGTCAGATGCACATCGGCCACGGCCTGCACGCCCACCGCCTTCGAGCCGCGCCCGGCGAAGCGCTTCATCAGCCCCGCAACCTCGAGCAAGGGCTCAGCCATGGGCCATCTCCGCCTGGACGAGCAGGCAGGCCACCTCCTGGGTGGCGGATATCGCGCGCAGGCGCGGCTCCTCCACCCGGCATCTGTCTTGCGCCTGGGAACAGCGCGGCGCGAAGCGGCATCCGGGCGGGGGATCGGTCAGATCGGGCGCCATGCCCTCGATGGGCTCCAAGGGCTCGCCCCGATCGTCCTCGATCCCCGCCATGCAGGCCAGCAGCGCCTTGGTATAGGGGTGCCGAGGATGATGAAACAGCGTATCGACATCCGCCCGCTCGACGATCCGCCCGGCATACATGACCAGGACCTCATCGGCCATCGAGGCGACCACGCCCAGATCATGGGTGATCAAGAGAAGGGAGGCGTGCATCTCCTGCTGCAAATCGTGAAGCAGGCGCAGGATCTTGGCCTGGACGGTCACGTCGAGGGCGGTGGTCGGCTCGTCGGCGATGATGATCTGGGGCTGGCAGCTGATGGCGGCGGCGATCAGCACGCGCTGGCGCATGCCGCCGCTGAAATGATGTGGATAATCGTCGACCCGCCGGGTGGCCTCCGCGACGCCGACATGGGTGAGCAGTTCGATCGCCCGCCGCCGCGCCTCGACATCGGTGACATTCTCATGGGCAAGAATCGTCTCGGCGATCTGCCGGCCGATGCTGAGCGCCGGATTGAGCGAGGTGAGCGGATCCTGGAAGATCATGCCGATGCGGGCGCCGCGCACCGCCGTCATCTCCTCCTCGTCGAGCCCGAGAAGATCGGTGCCGTCGAGGAGGATCTCGCCGGAAATGATCCGCCCGGGCGGCTCGATCAGCCGCATGATGGAAAGCGCGGTCGCCGTTTTGCCCGAGCCCGATTCACCGACGAGGGCGGTGGTGCGCCCGCGCCGGAGCGCGAGGTCGACACCGTCGACGACGGTGGCACCCCGGCGGTCCGAGCCGAAGCGCGTCGCCAGATTGCTGACCTGCAGCGTGATGTCCCCGGCTTGGGGCGCCGTCCCCGGGCTCATCGGCGGATCGTCCGCGGATCGAGGGAATCGCGGATTCCGTCGCCGAGGAAATTGAAGGCCAGCGAGACGGCCAGTATCACGAGTCCGGGCAGCACCGTCACATGCGGCGCCCGGCGCAGAACCACCCGCCCGTCGGCGACCATGGCGCCCCAATCCGCCGCCGGGGGCTGGACGCCGAGGCCGAGAAAGCTGAGCCCGGAGCCGACCACGATCATCAGCCCCATCAGAGTCGTGGCATAGACGATGACCGGGCTGAAGACATTGGGCAGCACGTAGCGCAGCATGATGGTGGCGCGCGACCCACCCGCCGCCCGCGCCGCTTCGATGAAGGGCATGGGTATCACGCCCTCGGTCGCGGTCCGGGCCAGCCGGGCGAAATAGGGAATCAGGATGATCGTGATCGAGATGATCTCCGTGCTCGCCCCGGCGCGCATGGCGCCGGCGATTGCGATCGCCAGCAGGACCATGGGAAAGGCGAAGACCACGTCGAGGCAGCGCATGATGACCTGGTCGATGACGCCGCGAAGGAAGCCCGCCAGAAGGCCGAGGGCGAGGCCGATGGCGCCGGCGGTCAGCGTCGGCACCATGCCGACCAGCAGCGAGACGCGTCCCCCGTAGAGCAACCGGGCCAGCATGTCGCGGCCCTGCTGATCGGTGCCGAGGATGTAGCCGGGGGTCCCGATGGGCGCATAGCGCGCGAGATTGTCGGCGTCGTCCGGGCTATGGCCGCTGATCAAGGGCGCGAAGATGACGGCCAGCGCCACGAGGCTGAGAAACACCGCCGCGATCATCGCCGCGCGGTTGCGACAGAAGGATTTGATCCGCCAGAAGCGCGCCGAAGCGGCTTTCGGCCGGCCAGGTGACGCGCCGTCGGCCACCCGCCGGTCTTCCTTGACCACAGCCGGACTGCTCATGCCTTCAGGACCTCGCGCAGCCGGGGATCGAGGATCGCATTGATGGTGTCGACAACGATATTGGCGAGCACGAAGGCCAGCGCGATCAGCAGCGTCGTCGCCTGCAGCACCGGCAGATCCCGCGCGGTGATGGAATCGTAGAGCAGCGAGCCCAGGCCCGGCCAGGCGAAGACCACCTCGGTCAGCAGCGCGCCGCCGACGAGATAGCCGAGCTGAAGGCCGGTAATGGTGATGATGGGTGGAAGCGCGTTCAGAAGGACATGGCGGCGGATCAGATCCTTGCGCCGCAGCCCCTTGGCGCGTGCCACCCGGACATGGGGTTTCTGCAGCGCCTCCATGACGCTGGAGCGCACGATGCGGGTGATGATGGCCGCAGGACCGAGGGCCGTGGTCACGGCCGGCAGGACGAGATGGCGCAGCATATCCAGCAGACCGCCCTCCCCCGCCAGATCCTGCATGCCCGAGACCGGCAGCCAGCGCAGCTTGAGGGCGAAAAGCAGGACCAGGATGAGGCCGAGCCAGAAGGGTGGCGCGCTGCCGGCGAGCAAGGTGATGGACATGGTCAGCCGGTCGAAGAAGGAGTTGGCGCGCAAGGCGGCGAAGAGCCCAACGGAATAGCCGATGACGATGGCGAGCAGCAGGCTCGCGAAGGTCAGGATCATGGTATTGACGAAGCGCGGCAGGACCAGATCGACGACCGGGATCTGGGTCGCGATGGACTCCCCGAAGTCGCCTTCCAGAGTCCGCCCGAGCCAGCTCACATATTGCACCGGCAAGGAGCGGTCGAGCCCGAGGACGTGGCGGAGCTCCTTTTTGGCGTCTTCGGTCGCCTGGGGTCCCAGGAGTACCGTCGCCGTGTCCCCGGGCGCCAGTTGGATCAAAAGGAAGATCACAACTGATACGCCCAGGATCACGGGAAGAACCGCAAGTAGCCGCCTGGCGAGGAACGATCCCATAGACCGCCTGACTTTAAAGCCGCGCCCGGCGGAGAGGTGCCGGGCTATTCGACCGATACTGTCGAAAGATCGTACCAGTCCTCAGGCGGATTGACGAAGCCCTTCACCTTCGGCGACAGCAGGATCGGCTGCAGATCGTCGACGATCGGAACATAGGCGGCATCGTCCATGATGATGCGGTTCGCCTTCTGGTAGAGCACCTTGGCCTTGGCCGGGTCGCTCTCCAGGATCGCCTGGTCGAGCAGCTTGTCGACCTCGTGGTTGCAGTAGTAGCCGGAGTTCTCGCCGCCGGGCGGGGCGGAATCGCAACGCGTGACGATGTCGATCCAGGCCGGCGTCGACATGCCCCAGCCGATCTCATTCATGCCGACATCCGCCGACATGCCGCCCGCCCATTTGCCGAGATAGGTGATCCACTCGAACTTGCGCAGCTCGACATCGATTCCGACCTTCTTCAGGTCGCGCTGGATCCAGGTCTCGACGATCTCGCCCGTGCCGTATTGCGGTATCTCGAAGATCAGCTTCAGCCCGTCGGCATGGCCGGCCTCGGCGAGCAGCTTCTTGGCCCCCTCCGGGTCGTATTTATAGCTGGTGAAGCTCGGGTCATAGGCATCGGTGCCGGGCGAGAGCATGCCGTATTCGGCCCGGCCGGTGGCGTGATAGATCTCCTTGGCGATCCCCTCGCGGTCGATCGCCATGTTGATCGCCTGGCGCACCCGCACATCCTGCAGCGCCGGGTTCTTCAGATTGAGATGGATGAAGTTGATGTAGGGTACGTTCTTATTGGTGGAGAGCACCATTCCCTCGCCGACGAGACGGTCGATCTCGTCCCAGGGCGGGGTCGTCATCATCTGGATCTCGCCATTCTCCAGCGCATTGACACGGGTGGCGGGATCCTGAAGCGGGCGGTAGATCACCTTGTCGAGCTGGGCCTTGGTGCCCCAGTAGTCGGGATTGCGCTCGAGGATCGTCTTCACGCCCTGGTCACGCTGGACGAAACGGAAGGGGCCGGTGCCGATCGGATGGGTCGCCACCCC
This sequence comes from uncultured Alphaproteobacteria bacterium, assembly GCA_963757155.1. Lineage (GTDB taxonomy): Bacteria > Pseudomonadota > Alphaproteobacteria > Dongiales > Dongiaceae > DASXQK01. The sequence goes on along the minus strand of CAVWQS010000037.1, from coordinate 54,268 downwards.
CTCATTGCCGTATTTCTTCACCGAGGCCGGGCTGATCATCAGCGGCTGGCCGTAGCTCTGCAGGCCTTGGCGCAGCCATTGGTAGTTCGGCGCCTTGAGAGTGACGCGAACCGTCATGGGATCGACGACTTCGACACTCTTGATCCATTTCGTATAGGCGATCACGAAGGCCTTGGCCTTCTTGTAGAAGTTGGGCGAGGTCTCGTCCCAGAAGCGCTCGAAATTGAACTTCACCGCATCGGCGTCGAAAGGCGTGCCGTCATGGAACTTCACATTCGGGCGCAGGTGAAAGGTGTAGACGAGGCCATCGGGCGAGATATCCCAGGAGGTCGCCAGGCCCGGCACGAGCGGCGGGCTCGGCGCATCGGCCTTGGTCAGATCCTCCTTCACCAGACCTTCGAAGATCTGGTAGGTGACCTGATAAGTGCTCCAGCCCCCGGTCGCATGGGGATCCAGCGTATCGGTCTCGGCCGGCATTCCCCATATCAATGTGCCTGCGGCATGGGCCTCGCGGCTCGCCGCCCCGAGGGTGATCGTGCTTGCCGCCAGCGCCAGCGAAAGGGCGAAGCGACGGAACATCTTTTGCTGAGTTAATTGAACCTCCCCGTTTGCAGCTGAATTGATTCAGGAAACCAAATCCGGCAGGCGCGATCCGCAGGCCGGACGTCACCATGGAGCAGGCGCGCAACGCCACCCTCTGCCGTCGGGGCAAAGCGGCGGGCCGGATCAAAGGCGGAAGATGGAGCCGGATGACAAGGGAGGAGCTTTCGGCGCCCCTCGGATCTGAGATCCGACATCGGAAGCACTCCGCCTGTGTGGACCTAAAACTTTTATTGATGAAACGTTGGCAAATCGTTCGGATGCTTGTCAAGACGCTTTCGGGCGATTTTTGCCCGACAGCGCCGTCGTTCGAGGATAAGAGCGTCGCGGCCTTTAGAGGGAGGCGGCGGCCCTGGCGGCCTGGTCGTAATGGCCGGAGAGGACGCGCATCTGGGCGGCGATGCGCGAGAGAGCCTGCTGATCGACCCCCATGGCGCCGACGGAGCGCACGAGCAGCGCCTCGCGGATCTCGTGATAGCGCCGGCAGGCCTGGGCGCCCGCCTCCGTGGTCGAGATGAATTTCTCCTTGCCTTGCTTGCGGCTGGTGACGAGCTTCAGCCGCGCCAGCTTCTTCACGGCATAGGTGACGACATGGGTGTCCTCGATATTGAGGACGAGGCAGATATCGGCCATCCGCTTCGCCTTGCCGCGGTGATAGACCGTGTGCAGGACCAGCACGTCGACCGCCGACATGTCGGGCACGCCCGCCGCGGCCATGCACCGGACCATCCAGCGTTCGAAGGCGTGGGATACCATGATCACGCCGAATTCGAACTCGGAGAGCACCGGCATCGCGCCGGCGGCCAGATGAGCCGATGACACCACCGGCCCGCTGAATTCCACGATGTCATCGACCATAAGGCAACCTCGTCGGGGCGGGGATTCATCTCTACGGGCCAAATTAATGCAGGTCAATATTGATATTTTATCGATATTTCGCTGCGATTGACGGCCTCCCCAGCCCTGGCCGCAAACGGACGAAGCTGTCGGCAACATCCGCTAGACCAGAGCCGCCATGAACAGGATTGCGGAGAGCAGCGGCGCCACCGTCCGCAAGTGGTTCCAGTTCGTCCAGAGGGTAAGATAGTTCGACCAGACGGCCGCGGCCTCCGGCGTGTTCGGGCGAACCGCGGCCAGGGCATCGTTCAGCGGAACATTGCAGACCATCGTCACCCCGATGCAGCCGACGAGATAGATCAGGCTGGCGGCGAGGAGGAGTTTGCCGCTCGCCTCGCCCCACCAGACATAGGATCCCGCGGCAAGCGCTACGCAGACGATTCCGGTGCCGAGAAAGGCAGTGAGAAAGGCGGGGTTCAGCACGGTGATGCTGATCGACTGCATGGCCGCGATTCCCTGCTCCGGCGGGATCCGGCCCAAGGCCGCCATCACGAAGGTGGAGAAGGCGAAGAAGATGCCGGCGACGAGGCCGCTGCCGATCACGGCAGCGAAGGTCAGGGTGAAGAGAATACGCTCAAGCATGGCAATCCTCCGTAAGAACCGGCGGCCGCATCCGGCTTTTCAGGGTTTGTCATCGCAGCGGCCGATTGGTAATATGAGTAACACTCACATTAATAAAAGTGATAATCCCTCACATTTTGCGAGTCTAAGAGGATGGTGACCCGAAGCAGGAAATCGGCAGGGCTGGACCGCAAGCTTGAAAGGGCGCCGCCCCTGCCCGCGTCCACTCGACGCGCGCCGGCTCAGCAGCGCAGCCGCGACAGGCTCGAGCGGATCCTGTCGGTCGCCTCCTCTCTCATTGCCGAAGGCGGCAGCGATCTGATGAAGATGAGCGAGGTCGCCGATCAGGCGGAAATTTCGATCGGCTCGCTCTATCAGTATTTTCCCGACAAAAGCGCGATCATCGGCAGGCTGGCCGAGCGCTACCACGCGGCGAGCCGGCGATGCATCGAGGAGGCGCTGGCGGAGGTTCGCGATCTGGAGGGGCTGCGCAAGGCCTTCGCGGGGCTGGTGGATCAATACTACCGGATCTTCCTCGCCGAGCCGGCGATGCGCGACATCTGGTCGGGCATGCAGGCGGACAAGAAGCTGATGGCGATCGAGCTGGCGGAGAGCCGGGCGAATGGCGCGCTGCTCGCCGAAGCCATGGCCCGCGTTCATCCCCGCGCCCCGCGCGAGAAGATCGCCGCCACCTCGCTGCTCGTCTGGCAGCTGGGGGAGGCCACCATGCGTTTGGCCATCTCCGTGGGGCGCCGGGAGGGCGATGCGCTGGTCGAGGCCTTCAAGCGCATGACCCTGCATGCACTGTCGCAGCCTTGATCAGCGCGGGCGACGGGAGATCGACATGAAAGTCCTGGTCACGGGCAGCGCCGGTCATCTCGGCGAGGCCCTCGTCCGCAGCTTGAGCCGCTTGGGAGAGGAGGTGATCGGCCTCGACATCCTCGAATCTCCCTTCACGGCTTGCCGCGGCTCCATCGCCGACCGCGCCTGCGTCAGGCGATGCATGAGCGGGGTCCGCAGGGTCTTCCACGCCGCGACGCTGCATAAGCCCCATGTCGCAACCCACAGCCGGCAGGATTTCATCGACACGAACCTCACCGGCACGCTGAATCTCCTGGAAGAGGCCGTCTCCGCCGGGGTCGAATCCTTCATCTTCACGAGCACCACCAGCGCCTTTGGCGACGCCCTCATGCCGCCCGCAGGATCCCCGGCCGCATGGATTACCGAGGAGACCGCGCCGATCCCCAAGAACATCTATGGCGTGACCAAGGCCGCCGCCGAGGATCTTTGCCAGCTCTTCCACCGCAACGCGGGCCTGGCCTGCATCGTGCTCCGGACCTCGCGCTTCTTCCCCGAGGCGGACGACAGCAAGGAAATGCGAGAGGCCTATTCGGACGACAACATCAAGGCGAACGAATATCTCCACCGGCGCGTCGATATCGAAGATGTCGTGAGCGCGCATCTGCTGGCGGCGGCGCGCGCCACGGCGATCGGCTTTCGCAAATACATCGTCAGTGCGACCACGCCCTTCCGGCCTGAGGATATGGCGGAGCTGCGGGTCGACGCAGCCAGCGTGGTCCGGCGGCGCGTCCCGGGCTATGAGGCCGAATACGCGCGCCGGGGCTGGAAGATGTTTCCCGGCATCGGCCGGGTCTATGACAATGCCCGCGCTCGACAAGAGCTCGGCTGGCGGCCGCGATATGACTTCCAGCATGTCATCGACCGGCTCGAAGCGGGGCAGGATCCGAGAAGCCCCCTGGCTCTGGCCATCGGATCGAAGGGTTATCACCCCAAGAGGTTTTCCGAAGGTCCCTATCCCGTCGACTAGACCTCACGCCGATAAGCGTGATAAGGGTTTGTTCTCAGTTCGTTCTGGAGTGAATTATCGTGGCTCGACGGGCGGGCAGCGCCGATCTACCCCTGCACAATGGCCGGGTCCCGGCCTGGCTCGGCCAGCGCATGGCGCGGCTGGGCGCGGTGATCACCGAGGCGATCGTCCACCACTACGGCCGCGACGAGTTCCTGCGCCGTCTGGCCCATCCCTTCTGGTTCCAGTCCTTCGGCGCCGTCATGGGGATGGATTGGCATTCCTCGGGCATTACGACCAGCGTGATCGGCGCGCTGAAGCGCGGCCTGGGGCCGCTCTCGGGGGAGCTCGGCATCCATGTCTGCGGCGGGCGCGGCCGGCATTCGCGCCAGACGCCGGAGGAGCTCGTCGCCATCGGCGATCGCATCGGCATCGACGGCGCCGCCCTTGCCAAGGCGAGCCGGCTCGTCGCCAAGGTCGACAGCGCCGCGGTGCAGGATGGCTTCGACCTCTATCTCCACGGCTTCATCCTCGGGGATGACGGACATTGGGTGGTGGTCCAGCAGGGCATGAACGGCGAGAGCCGGCAGGCCCGCCGCTATCACTGGCTTTCCCAGGATCTGAAGAGCTTCGTCGAAGCCCCGCATCAGGCGATCGACGGGATCGCGCAGGGGCAGATCGTCAATCTCACCGACCGCCGGGCCGCGGCATCGCGCCATGGCCAGCTCGACCTCCTGCGCGATCTCGGCCCCGACGGCATCGCCCGCGAGGCCGCGGCGCTGGCGGCGAAGGCCCCGGTGGCGACCACCCCGGTGCCCACCCCCGCGCAAGCCCTGCTGCCGCATCTCGTCATGCCCGCCCATCACGATGTCCGGTCGGGCGATGTGATGATCCGCCGGCTGCATGGCGCGCTCGCCGCTGCCGCGGAACGCGGGCCTCGCGATTTCGCCGAGCTGCTGCTGGTGCCGGGCGTCGGTGCCCGAACCGTCCGGTCGCTGGCGCTGGTCGCGGAGGTCATCCATGGCGCGCCCTGCCGTTTCGCCGATCCGGCGCGCTTCTCGCTGGCCCATGGCGGCAAGGACCGCCATCCCTTTCCCGTGCCGACCAAGGTCTATGACAAGACGATCGAGGTGATGAAGGCGGCGATCGCCAAGGCGAAGCTCGGCAATGACGAGCGGCTGGACGCCATCCGCCGCCTCGACGAACAGGCCCGGCGGCTGGAGCGCCAGGCATCAGGCCCATCGCTCGCCGATTTCGTCGCGACGGAAGAGGCGCGCTCCCATGCGCATGGCGGCCGCAGCGTCTTCGGCTGGGAGCCCGCGCCGCTGCCCCGTAAAAAAGCCATCGCCCTCTAGGCTTTGGCTGGGAAGCGAGCTTTCACGATGCCGGTGAGATGGAGCGGTTGGCCGCATGCTCCCGCGGGGCCGGCCACAGAGTACTGAGGATCAGTTCGCCGGGATCGAATGATGCTCATGGGTGACGATCCATCGATCCTCGATCTTGCAGAGACCGATGGTCAGCCTGAAGTCCAGCTCGCTCTCCTGTCCGTTCGGCTCCGTCCCGGCGCAGCGCATCAGGGCCGTGACAAACGCCACCTCGCTGCCGGCGGTGACGTTCATCTCGGTGATGTCGAAGACCCCTTGCTCGCGCGACCAGGAAAAATACAGGTCCCAGGTCCTTTCATAGGCGTCGATGCCCTTCGACTGCAGCGGTGGCGGGACATCGAACATCAGCATGTCCGCGGAATGGTAGCGAAGAATCCCGCGCCGATCTCCTTTGCGGACGGCCGCTGCCCAGGCCTCGACCAGCTCGCGGATCGCGGCTTCATCCTTCGCCTTGGCCGGTGTCTCATCCATTCGTGATCATCCCTTCCCGCGCCGACCTAGTCTCCACGCTTGTCTTCGCAGCCTAGCACAGCGGGGCATGGCCGTCGGAACCTGGCGGCGCAGCGTGACGCCGAGCCGTGCCGCCGAGGCCAAGGAAATCGGCGAAGACCAAACGCCAGGTCGCAAGTTGGCCTTGACCAATACATAACTCGTAGGTTATGAATTGCACACGCAGACCGAAGTCGACCGGCCTGAAGTCGAGCCGGCGGGCTGGAATGAAAAGGAGATCCATCATGCAAGCACGAATGAACAACCCGGCCCTCGTCCTTCCCGATGCCATGCAGGCTTTGTTCGCTGTGAACAAGGCGACGGAGAACGCCGGGGTTCCACCCGTGATGCTCAAGCTCGTCCATCTGCGCGCCAGCCAGATCAACAGCTGCAGCGTTTGCGTCGACATGCATTGGCGCGAGCTCAGGAAGGCCGGCGAAAGTGACGAGCGCATCTTCTCGGTGGCCGCCTGGCGGGATACGCCCTATTTCACCGACGCCGAACGCGCCGCCCTGGCCCTCACCGAGGCCGTCACCCGTCTTAGCGATCGCACGGACCCGGTGCCCGACGAGATCTGGGGCGAGGCTGCCCGGCACTACAACGAGCGGGCGCTGGCGGCCTTGATCCTGTCGATCGCCCTGATCAATTTCTGGAACCGCCTCAACGCCACCGTCAGGCAGGTCGCCGGGGCCGCCTGGAGCTGAGCCGGCCGGCTCCGAATCACGCGATCGAAGCCGCGCGGCCGTCCTGCCTAGGGCCGCTTCCAATAGATCATGGTCGCCGTCAGCCCGCCATGCGGCTTCAGCGCATAGTCCGGGATCATGCCGGCCGCGGTGAACCCGAGCCCCTCGTAAAGTCCGGCAGCACCGCCGTCGACCGCGGTGTCGAGCACCAGGAGCGTTCGCCGCCGCTCGACGGCAGCGCGCTCGGCTTCCTGCATCAACGCCTTCGCCACCCCTCGGCCCCGGTGGCTGATGCGGGTCATCAGCTTGGCGATCTCCGCCCGATGCGGCTGGTTGGGCGGGCAATCCAGCAGGAGGGTCACGGTCCCGACGAGCCGCTCGCCATCGAAGGCGCCCAGGACGATGCGCTCGCCTCGCGCCGCGGCCGCCAGCGCGCGCTCCCAGAAGGCCGCCGCCGCCTCCCCTGCCAGCGGATGCATGAAGCCGACAGAGCCGCCATTGGCCACCACCTCGATGAGCATCTCGCTCAGCGCGTCCCGAACCGCCGGCGAGTCATTCAAGGGCGCGATCTCGATCCCGGGCATCGACTAGCTCCTCGCCAGCAGGACGAGATAGGTGCAGGACGCGGCCGTCTCGTTGGCCAGGGTCACCTCGGAGGGCGGACCAAATCCCAGGCAGTCGCCGGGACCGAGGAGATGACGCTCGCCCCCCTCGAGGATGACGAGCTTGCCCTTCTGCACCCAGATCGCCTGACGGATATGGGCGTAGGAGGACGCGGGCAGAACCACGCGCTTTCGCGCCGGCAGCTCGACCTGGACGATCTCCAGGGGATGATCGGGCCGGCTGAAGACCTGCTTGCGGCGATAACCCGTCTCGGGATCGCGCCAGACCGGCTGGTCGGCCGCACGCGACAGCCGCCTCCCCTCGCCCTCCGCCCGCAGCAGCAGGCCAGCGAGGGTGAGATCGAAGGCACCGGCCAGCCGCACCAGGATCACGGCGGTCGGGCTCACCTCCTCGCGCTCGATCTTGCTGATCGTCGCCTTGGACACCCCCGATCGTTCCGCCAGCTCCGCCAGCGACCAGCCCCGCCCGTCGCGCTCCATCCGGAGGCGGCGGGCGATCTGGGTACCCGAGTCGTCAATTAAAGTAGTCATTCATCTCTTATAATTGACGGTGCCGGACGACACAAGCTCGTCGCAGCGAGGGTGATGCCGGGCCGCGGCTCGACTAGGATCACGGGCCGCTTATCGGGATAACGGAGAGGAGATCGCCGCTTGACCACACCGCTGACACAGCTGATCACGCCGGCCGAGATCGCCGCGGCGCGGAACGCGATCGACCCGATCTTTCTCGGCTCGCCGGCGCTCAGCCAAACCCCGCTCGATGCCGCCCTCGATTGCGCGCTCTGGCTGAAGGTCGAGACGCTGAATCCGATCCGCTCCTTCAAGGGGCGCGGGACCGAGGCCCTCTTCGCCGGGCTCAAGGAGATGCCGAAGGCGGTGGTGGCGACCTCGACCGGCAATTTCGGCCAAGGCGTGGCCCGCGCGGCGGCACGGCGCGGCGTGGGCGCCACCATACTGGCGCCCAGCGGCTCCAACCCCATGAAGCTCGAGGCGATGCGCCGGCTCGGGGCCGAGGTCCGCCTGGTCGATGCCGCCGATGGCGACGGCAAGGATCTGGCCGCCGCCATCGCGCGCGACAGCGGCGCGATGCTGATCGAGGACGGCGCCCATCGCGAGATCGCGGCCGGGGCGGGCGTCATCGGCCTCGAGCTCACCGAGGCCGGCATCCGGCCCGAGATCGTCGTTCTTCAGCTGGGCGATGGCGCGCTGGCCGGTGGCATCGGCTCCTGGTTCCGCGCCGCTCTGCCCGAGGCTCGGATCATCGGCGTGGTCGCGACGGGCGCACCCGCCATGATGCAATCCCTGGCGGCACGGCGCGTCGTTCAGACCGAACGTGCCGATACCATCGCCGATGGCATGGCGATCTATCGCCCCATCGCCTCGGCGGTGGCGCAGCTGCAGGAATGCCTCGACGAAGTTCTGAGCGTCGATGACGCCGCCATCCTCGAAGCGGCGCGCCTGCTGCTGCGCAAGACCGGCCTGCTGGTCGAGCCTTCCGGCGCCGCCGGTCTCGCGGCCATCGCCACCCATCGCGACCGGTTTGCCGGCCGCCGGGTCGCCACGGTGCTTACCGGCAGCAATCTCACGGCGGCGTTCCAGCAGAGCCTGATGGCGTCGTAATCCGCCTCCACCAGGGGAGCGCCCGGTGTTGCATTCCGCCGGGGGAGCAAGGAGAATCGCGGCATGACCGAGACCGGAAAGCGTTACACGGGCGGCTGTCTTTGCGGCGCGCTGCGCTATGAAGCGCAGGGCGAGCCGCTCTTCGCGGGTCACTGCTATTGCACCGATTGCCAGAAGTCGTCGGGTTCGGGCTTCATCCCTTTCATGGGCTTTGCGAGCAGCGCGCTCCGCATCACGGGTCCGAGCCGGCCCTTCACATCGAAGGCGGCAAATGGCGGGGATGCGGTGCGCAATTCCTGCCCCGTCTGCAGCAGCCTCGTCTTCGGCGGCGAGCGTGGCAAGTCCGACTCCTTCACGATCTACGCGGGCTCGCTGGACGACCCGTCCGCCTTCCATCCGACTGCCGCGATCTTCGCAAGCCGCCGTCCGCCCTGGGCCGTCATCCCACAGGGCCTGAAGGTATTCGACCGGATGCCCTCCGACGAGGCGCCGCGGCAAGGCTGACCGCGGAACGCGCCGGCCAGCGGCCCGATAAGTCATATGGGCGGCGATTACCGTGTTATTGGCATTGCCGACGGCTTGACGGCACGGAGTCCGATGCCAATCTCATCGGGCAAGCCGGTTCGCCCGTTGGGAGGAGGAAGCGACATGTCTGAATACCGAAAGACCGCCGAGGCAGTTTCCCGGCTGTCGCCGGAGCAATATCGCGTCACCCAGCAGAACGCGACCGAGCGTCCCGGCACGGGCGAGTATCTGGACAACAAGGCGCCGGGTATCTACGTCGACATCGTGTCGGGGGAACCCCTCTTCGCCTCCTCCGACAAATTCGAGTTCGGGCTGCGGCTGGCCGAGCTTCACCAAGCCGATCGAGCCCGCCCATGTCAACGAGCTGCGGGACACCACCCATGGGATGGTCCGCACCGAAGTGCGCTCGACCTTCGGCGACAGCCATCTCGGCCATGTCTTTCCCGACGGGCCGGCCGATCGCGGCGGCTTGCGCTATTGCATCAACTCGGCCTCGCTGCGCTTCATCCCGCGCGAGGATATGGAGTCCCAAGGCTATGGGGCTTACCTTGACCAAGTGGAGGACATCCGATGAGCGAAGAACGCGCGGTTCTGGCCGGTGGCTGCTTCTGGGGCATGCAAGATCTGATTCGCCGCTATGCCGGGGTCATTTCCACTCGTGTTGGCTATACCGGCGGGGAGGTTGCGAACGCGACCTACCGCAATCACGGCAACCATGCCGAAGCCATCGAGATCATCTTCGACCCCGCCAAGATCAGCTACCGGCGGCTTCTGGAATTCTTTTTTCAGATCCACGACCCGACGACGCCCAATCGGCAGGGCAATGACCGGGGGCCCAGCTATCGGTCCGCGATCTATTACACGAGCGACGAGCAGAAGCGTGTCGCCGAAGATACGATCGCCGATGTCGAGGCCTCGGGGCTCTGGCCGGGAAAGGTCGTGACCGAGCTTGCCCCGGCCGGCCCCTTCTGGCAGGCCGAGCCCGAGCATCAGGACTACCTCGAAAGAATTCCGAACGGCTACACCTGCCATTTCATCCGGCCCGACTGGAAGCTGCCGGTCAGGAAGGATAGCGGCGGGGTGCGGTCGACCGCCGCGGAGTAACCGAAGCAGCTTGCCGGCGCATCCGCCTCGCGCGGAATGCGCCGGCGTGTCGTTGCCTGCCAGAATCGGCCGCTGGCCACATCATATGGGGTGACCTTGCCCCAATCCGGCCGAAACCTAGCGGCTTGTTCCCATAATGTTCTCGTGCTTCGATCGGTGCTTACTGCCGGTGCCGAGCCATGCGCGACATGCCCTCCCCCACTTTGCGCGATGCCACCCGGGCCAGCGGAAAGGTCTGGGCCTTCTGTCTGAACTGCGGCCATGGCGAGAGGCTGGATGCCTGGCAGCTCGCCCGCGCCGTCCGCCGCAACATGTCCATGGCGGAGGTCGCCCGCCGCCTGCGCTGCGCCCGCTGCAGCCATCGCCAGGCCCTGGCGGTGGTCGACCCCGCGCCCCCGCCGTTGCGCGAGCCGCGCTGATGAGAGACAAGGGACGCCATGTGCAATCTCTATTCCATGACCACCACCCATCAGGCGATGCGCCAGCTCTTCCAGGTGCAGAGCGGGATCAATCAGCTCCATCTGCCCGGGATCTTTCCCGATCATCAGGCGCCGATCATCCGCCGGCGCAAGGATGGCGAGCGCGAGGCCGTCTCGGCGCGCTGGGGCATGCCGACGCCGCCGGCCTTCCGCAAGACTCCCATCGACCGCGGCCAGACCAATATCCGCAATGTGCAATCGCCGCATTGGCGCAGCTGGCTGACGCCGCAGTTCCGCTGCCTCGTGCCGGCGACCTCCTTCTGCGAGCCGACGGATCTCGCGGATCCCGTGACCGGCCAGAAGGTCTGGACCTGGTTCGCCCTCGATGAGCAGCGGCCCCTCTTCGCCTTCGCCGGCATCTGGTGCCGATGGACCGGCACCCGCGGCACCCAGAAGAACCCCGTCGAGGGGGAGCATACCCTCTTCGGATTCCTGACGACGGCGCCGAACGAGGTGGTCCGCCCCGTCCATGCCAAGGCCATGCCGGTGCTGCTGACGACGGCGGCGGAATGCGACGCCTGGCTCGAGGCGCCGACCCCCGAGGCCCTGAAGCTGCAGCGGCCGCTGCCGGACGACCAGCTCATGATCGTCGCCAGAGGCGAGCGGGAAGACCCGCCGCCGAACAAAGCGCCGGAGCTGCCCTTCGCCGCCGGCCTCAAGGCGCCCTGAGTTTGGTAGATTGCGGCCTCGTTCCAACTCGAGGGAGAAAGCCGCATGGCGGCGATCATCGTACCGGCCCGGGAAGGACGTGCTGTCGCGGTGCCGATGGGCGCCCGGATCCGGGTGACAACGCCGAAGGGGCGCCAGGCCGCCGATTTCTTCGCCTTCAACGCGGCCAACACCCGCGAATGGCTGTCGCCGCCGCATAGCTGGGTCACGACATTCTCGGTCAAGCCGCGCCTCGGCGATGTCCTGATCTCGCGCTTCCGCCGGCCCATGGTCAAGCTGGTCGCCGATGGGGCGGCGGGATGTCATGACATGATGATCGCGGCCTGCGATCAGTTCCGCTACGAGTTCTTCGGCCATCAAGGTCCGCATGCGAGCTGCGCCGAAAACCTCCAGGTCGCGATGCGCCGCCTGGGCCATGAGATCGACGTCATTCCCCAACCGGTGAATTTCTTCACCAACACGCGGATCGAGCCCGACGGCCGACTGGTCTCCCCGCCCAATCCCGTGGCGCCCGGCGCCTATGTGGAGTTGGAAGCGCTCATGGATCTGATCTGCGTCGTCTCCTCCTGCCCCTTCGATCTCAACATGCAGGGCTGGGAGATCAACGCGGGGACCGAGATCTCCGAGCTGGTGGTCGAGGTCGGCGCCGCCTAGCTGCGCTTGCGGCGGGGCCGCAACCAAGCATTCGAATTAACAGAATTTCGCGAACCGCTGAACCCAGAAGCTGTGCAGCAACCCCGAAGGCGGAACTGTCCGGGAGGGACGTCCGGGAGGGATCCTGCGAGGTGTCGCCCGTTCAACTCAGGTCGAGTTGGTCCACACTCGATAAGACGCTGCCGAAGTGATGCGCCCACAAGCGCGCTCCCAGCTCGCCGGAGGGATCCAGCGACGAGCCGACGGTGAGCCATTTCAGAAGCGTGGGGTGCAGGCCGGCGTCGAACAGAGCGAAGCCGGCCGCGAGCACGCAGGTCTCCGCCTGGATGCCGCAGACCAGCACCCGGTCCGGATGCAAGTCACTGAGATGCTGAATGGCCGCGGCCGGTGGGAGATAGCCGTGCTTTACGAAGACGCGGTCGGCCGGGACGAGGCTTTCGTCACTCTTTCCGGGCTTCCATCCGAGCTGGCGTTCAAAGGGCGTGACGGCTTCATCATGCCTTTCGACCGTCGCCACGCTGGGGAGAACGGCGCTCAGCGCGCAGATCCCCCGCACGATCTCCGCCGGTACGGGAAAGCTGGCTTGAACGTCGATAACCAGGAGCGCTTGCTTCATCGGGCACCGCTACTCCCCGATGCTGTCGAGGGCGCTCTCCAGCGTCGCGTCGACGACCATTGCCGCCACTCGCAGCATCAGCCCTATTGGAACGGTGGCGTGTCCGGCACCGTCTCCTGCGAATTCTTGAATGACGCCGGCAGCGAGGAGATCGGGCAGTAGCGATATTTCATAGGGTCGTCATCGGGGCCGAAAACCACCGTATGGCTGTCGGGGATGACCATGTTCAGCGTACCGGCGCTCTTCGCCCCCGTGCTTGTCTCCTGGCACTCATGAGCCACGGTGAAGGACCGCCCCTCATGGGATACCGATTTGATCGTGCAGAGGTTGTTCCCGGATTCGAAGCGGTCGCCCATGATCTGCAGCATCGCCGCCGTATAGGCCTCGCCACAGGGCACATCGGCATCGAGGTAGAAACCGTCGTGAAGGGGCAGCGGATGACCGGCGGTCGCAGCTTCGGATCGTGCCAGCAGCGCCGCCGTCAGGATGACTGCTGCTGAAAGAGTCGTTCGACTGCGCATCCTCATGATCTTTCTTGTCATTTCCCGCTCTGCCTTGCGCCTGGCTCTTCGTCGAGGAGGGAACGGTCAAAGCACCGCGTCGTTCCGCCGACGCCGCCACAGTAGCACAAGCCTGGCTCCTCGCCGACCGGCAGAGAGCGCATCTGCCTCACTCGCCTGTAGGCGGATAGGGCCTGCCATCCCTGTGGACGGCCCTATCCCCATCTTCGGTCGGGAGCCAGGCCAGATCGTCATCCGGATAGAAGCTGACATCGCCCGGCACGCGCGATCCGACGATGAGGTAATGCGCGACGGCGCCACTGCGGTTCAACACGAGATGGGCGTTTCGATCCTGGGCCTTGAACCCTATGCACATCCCTTTCGCCAGCCGACATTCTCCGCTGTTTGTCCGCAGCGTGAGCTCGCCCTCGATGACATAGATGAACTCGTCTTCCAGCGAGTGCCAATGCCGGAGACCCGACTGGGTACCCGGCTCGAGGGTGATCATATTGACGCCAAGCTGGGTCAGTCCGAATCGATCGGCCAGCCGTCGAAAGGCCGTGCTCGTGGCCAGCGACGCGAATGGCTCGGGATAGGGAGATCCCTGCTCACCGGGAATCTCCATCGCCAAGAGAGGTCGTTCGTTCTGCATTGCCGATTTCTCTCGCTCTTCATAGCCAGGCCTCTCACGGCACTCCCGCCGCGCCGCCCCTGGCAATATTGCCTCGGCATTACTTCTGCGTCACCCGGCCGCTCTGACGCAAGCCTGCCAAAAGCGCGACAAGAACGGAAAAACGGCAGCCTGCCCGTCGGCCATCTACAACTAACGAGGACACTGCGCCGGCTGCCATTTCGGGATGGCGCGGGGGTCAATCCGCTCGCTAGACATCGAGGTTCAAGGTGACATCGTCCTCTCATCGGCGCCCGCGCCGGTTTCTCATCACCGGAACCCTCGCCCTTGCCGCCACCTTGGCGAGCTATATCGCGGTCCAGGCCTATCTCGGGCAGAGCTCCGGGGCTGCCGTCCTGCCGGTCCCGCCACCGGCCGTGCCCGTCCAGATCGCGACCGTGGAGCGCCGCGACGTGCCGCTCTATCTGCCGGGCCTGGGCACGGTGCAAGCCTATAATACCGTGGTCGTCAGGACCCAGGTTGACGGCCAATTGCAGCGGGTTGCCTTCACCGAGGGGCAGAAGGTCAAGGCGGGCGACCTCCTGGCGCAGATCGACCCCCGCCCCTTCCAAGCCAATTACGACCAGGCTGTCGCGCGCAAGCTGGAAGACCAGGCGAATCTGGTCAATGCGAACATCAACCTGAAGCGCTTCACCAATCTGGCACCGAGCAGTTATGTCACCCTGCAGACGCTCGATACCCAGCGCGCCACGGTCGCCCAGCTCGAGGCGCAGATCCAAGCCGATCAGGGCGCCATCGATTTCGCGAAGACCCAGCTCGACTATACCCGGATCACCTCGCCCCTCACGGGAACGACCGGCATCAGGCTCGTCGACCAGGGCAATATCGTGCATCCCACCGACAGTTCGGGGCTCGTCGTCGTCACCCAGCTGCAGCCGATCTCCGTGATCTTCACGCTGCCGGAGGATCAGCTCGCCCCCGTCAAATCGGCGATGGCCGCCGGTCCGGTGGCCATCTTCGCCATGAGCCGGGACGGCCGGCAGCAGCTGGCCCAGGGCACGCTGGCCCTCATCGACAATGAGATCGAGCAGGGCACGGGGACGATCCGCCTCAAGGGCACCTTCCCCAATCGGGACGAGGCGCTATGGCCGGGCGAGTTCGTCAACATCCGCCTCCTCGCCAAGACCGCCCATGACGCTTTGACCGTCCCCTCCGAGGCCCTGCAGCGCGGGCCCGCCGGCTTCTTCACCTATGTCGTCAAGCCGGACAGCACGGTGGAGATGCGCCCGATCGATGCCGGCGCGATCACCGGCGGCCGCGCCGTGGTGCTGGGCGGCCTCAAAGCCGGCGAGCATGTGGTGACGGCGGGCCAGTACCGCCTGGCCCCGGGGGTGAAGGTCGAGGCCTCCCGTGCCGTGGCGCCTCCGGTGACCACGCCATGAACATCTCCAAGGCTTTCATCGAGCGGCCCATCGCGACATCCCTGCTCATGGCGGGGATCCTGCTGGTCGGCTTGGCCGCCTATCCGCTGCTGCCGGTGGCCCCGCTGCCGGAAGTCGATTTTCCCACGATCCAGGTCTCGACCTCCCTGCCCGGCGCCAGCCCCGAAACCATCGCCTCCTCGGTGACGCAGCCCCTGGAACGGCAGTTCGGCGAGATCCCGGGCGTGACGCAGATGACCTCCAGCAGCACGCTGGGCAATAGCGCGATCACGGTTCAGTTCGATCTCTCGCGCAATATCGATGGCGCGGCGCAGGACATCCAGACGGCGATCAATGCCGCCAGCGGCCAGCTGCCGACAAATCTGCCCTCGCCGCCCACCTACCGGAAGGTCAATCCGGCGGATGCGCCGATCCTGGTCCTCGCCCTCACCTCCGACGCCATGCCGCTGACCCAGGTCGACGACTATGCCGAGAACATCCTGGCCCAGCACATCAGCCAGATCTCCGGCGTCGCCCAGGTCAGCGTCAGCGGTCAGCAGAAGCCGGCGGTGCGCATCCAGCTGGATCCGGCGAAAGTCGCCTCACTCGGCCTGTCGCTGGAGGATATCCGCTCCACCATCACGACAGCGACCACCGATAGCCCCAAGGGGACCATCGACGGCCCGAGCCGCACCTATACGATCTATGACAACGACCAGGAGCTGAAGGCCGAGCCCTGGAACGACATCGTCGTCGCCTATAAGAGCGGTGCCCCCGTCCGCGTCCGGGACATCGGCCGCGCGGTGGACGGGCCGGAGAACGACAAGCTCGGTGCCTGGGCCAATGGGAAGCCGGCGATCCTGCTGCCCGTCTACAAGCTGCCCGGCGCCAACGTCATCGCAGACCGTCGATCTCATCAATGCCGCCATGCCCCAGCTGCGCGCGGCGATCCCCTCGGCGATCACGATCAGCACCCTCAGCGACCGCACGCAGACCATCCGCGCCTCGGTCGCCGACATCCAGTTCACCCTGATGCTCACCATCGCCTTGGTCGTCATGGTGATCTTCGTCTTCCTGCGCAGCCTCTGGGCGACGGTGATCCCGAGCGTCGCCGTGCCTTTGGCGCTCGTCGGCACCTTCGCGATCATGTATCTGCTGGGCTACAGCCTCGACAATCTCTCCTTGATGGCCCTTGCCATCGCCGTCGGCTTCGTCGTCGACGATGCGATCGTGATGCTCGAGAACATCCATCGCCATATCGAGGACGGGCTGACGCCGAAGGAAGCCGCCATCAAGGGTGCGGGCGAGATCGGCTTCACCATCATCTCCATCAGCCTGTCGCTCGTCGCCGTCTTCATCCCGCTGCTGCTCATGGGCGGGATCGTCGGGCGGCTGTTTCGCGAATTCGGCGTCACCGTCGCCATGACCATCGCCGTTTCCGCCGTGGTCTCGCTGACCTTGACCCCGATGATGTGCGCCCGGTTCATGCGGGCCGATCGGGAGGTAAGGCATGGGCGTCTCTATATGCTCTCGGAACGGGGGTTCGATATCCTGCTCACCGGCTACCGCCGCAGTCTCGATGTCGCCCTTCGCCACCACCGCATCACCTTCGCCGTCTTTCTCGCCACTCTGGTCGCGACCGGCTATCTCTTCATCGTCATTCCCAAAGGCTTCTTTCCGCAGCAGGATACCGGCCTCATCATCGGCACCTCGGAGGCGGCCCAGGACATCTCCTTCGCCGAGATGGTCCGCCGCCAGCGCGCCCTCGGCGAGGTGGTGAGCCGAGGATCCCGCCGTCGCCACGGTCGGCATGGCGGTGGGCGCGGGCGGCGCCCAGACGCAGAACAACGGGCGCTTCTTCATCACCCTGAAGCCGCGCGACCAGCGCAACGTCACGGCCGACCAGGTCATCCGCCGGCTGCAGCCCAAGCTGGCCAAGGTCGAGGGCGCGGCGCTGTTCCTGCAGGTGGCGCAGGACATCAATGTCGGCGGCAGGCTGGCCCGCACCCAGTATCAATACACCCTGCTCGACGCCGATCTGGGCGAGCTCGACACATGGGCCCCCAAAATCCTCGCTGAGATGAAGACCCTGCCGGAGCTGCGCGATGTCGCCAGCGACCAGCAGACGGGCGGTGCCACCTTGACTCTCACCATCGACCGCGACCAGGCCGCGCGCTTCGGCATCCAGCCCGCGCTGATCGACAACACGCTCTACGACGCCTATGGGCAGCGCGAAGTCACCCAGTATTTCACCCAGCTCAACAGCTATCACGTCGTCATGGAGGTCCTGCCCGAGCTGCAGGACCAGCCGAGCACGCTGAACTAACTCTATGTGAATTCGCCCATCACCGGCCAGCAGGTACCGCTCAGCACCCTGGTCAAATGGACGACCCGGCCCACGACCTTCCTGTCCATCAATCACCAGAACCAGTTTCCCGCCGTCACCCTGTCCTTCAATCTGGCGCCGGGCGTGGCGCTGGGCCAGGCCGTGGCGGCGGTCAATGCTGCCGAGGCCGCGATGGGCACGCCGGCCTCGCTGACCGGCACCTTCCAGGGCAACGCCCAGGCCTTCCAGGCTTCGCTCGCGAGTGAGCCTTATCTCGTCGCGGCGGCGATCATCGTCATCTACATCATCCTGGGGATTCTCTACGAGAGCTACATCCACCCCCTGACGATCCTCTCGACCCTGCCCTCGGCCGGCGTCGGGGCGCTGGTGACGCTGATGGCCTTCGGCTTCGATTTCAGCCTCATCGCGCTGATCGGCATCATCCTCTTGATCGGCATCGTCAAGAAGAACGGCATCATGCTGGTGGATTTCGCGATCGAGGCGGAACGCCATCGCGGCCTGGAACCGGCGGCGGCCATCCGCGAAGCCTGCCTGCTGCGCTTCCGCCCCATCATGATGACGACCATGGCCGCCCTTCTCGGCGGCGTCCCGCTGATGCTCGGCACCGGCACGGGATCCGAAATCCGCCAGCCCCTCGGCTACGCCATCGTCGGCGGCCTCATCGTCAGCCAGGCGCTGACGCTCTACACGACGCCGGTGGTCTATCTCTATCTCGACCGCGTCAATCAATGGCTGAGCCGGCGCCGGGGTGGCCGCGCGCCCGTCGAGGTGCCGGCGGCTGCCGAGTGAGGGCCCCGGCCTCTAGATCGATTTCCGCCTTCTGCCTCCGCAATTCCGGCGAAGACGGAATCCAGAGCAACAAGCGAGATTGGCGGCCCTTGAATCCCGGCTTTCGCCGCCCCCGGCTTCGCCCGCGATCGACATCGATCGGTCGATCAATGTGTTTGCGGCGCCCTCTTCTTCAGCTGGCCGACGCGCGACAGGAACAGTCGGAGAATTGGCGACGTGTTGGTCTTGTTGTGGCCGACGACGAGATCGATCGTCGGTGCCTCGCCATCGAGCGGACGGGTGGTCACGGACGACGGCAGGAAATTCTTCGCATAGGCGGGCAGAAGGGCCACGCCTTTGGTCGATGTGATCAGCGACATCGCCATCGCCAGATTGTCGACCCTGTGCACCGGCCGGAGATCCGACCTCGACCGTTTCAGGTAATCATCTATGACCCGCTGGAGCGTGGGGGCCGTGTTCGACATGCCGATGAATATCTCACCCGCGATGTCTTGAAGGGCAACGGCGTCCTGCGACGCCAGGCGATGGCCGCTCGGCAGGGCGACGACAAGCGGCTCTTTGACGATCACCTTATAGTCCAGGTCGGGCATTTGCGCTTCGGGGCGCATGAAGGCCAAGTCGAGCTTTCCCCTCAGCAGCCCCTGCGCAAGGTCGGGAGAATACTGGCTGGTGATTGAGACCTCGATATTGGGCAGTTCGTCGCCAAGGATGCGCATGACTTCCGGAAGCCAATCCACCTCTTGTCCCGTCAAAAATCCGAGGGCAAAGGTCGGTTTCGCGGGGTGAGCCGCCCGCCGCGCCGCCTCGATGGCTGCCTCGACCTGCATCAGCGCCAACCGCGCATGATCGAGAAAGGCTCGGCCGGAGTCAGTCAGCTCGACGCCGCGCGCACTCCGCACAAGCAGTTCTACGCCGACCTCATGTTCGAGATCTCGGATCTGACGGCTGAGCGAGGGCTGTGCCGTATGCAGCCGCCGTCCCGCCGCCACCGTGAGGCTGCCTTCCTCGGCGACCGCGACGAAATAGCGAAGATGACGCAACTCCATGTGCGGCCCATGCCTGTGAGGTATGGCGCCCAGCCTACAAAGTCTTTTTCCACCACGCAATAAAGCGCCTAAATCTTCGATCACCTGAGCGGTGGGAAGCATTCGGGGGCGACGCGTCAGATGCCGTCCGGGCATGGCTTCCGCAGCTCGAAACACTGGACAATCAAGGAGTTGGTCATGAGCACGCCAGTCGTATTGATCACCGGCGGATTGACCGGCATCGGGCGCGCCGCCGCCCTCGCCTTCGCCAAGAAGGGCGCGAAGGTCGTCGTTGCCGGCCGGCGTGACGAGGCCGGCAAGGCGCTCGTCACGGAGCTGCGCTCTCTTGGTTCGGAGGCCGAGTTCATCAATGCCGACGTCCGCAAGGAGGATGACATCCGCGCTTTGGTCGACCAGACCGTCGCACGGTTTGGCCGTCTGGATGTCGCGGTGAACAATGCCGGCACCGAAGGCAAGGTTGGCCCGATCACGGACCAGACCGCGGAGAGCTATGCCGCGACCTTCGACACGAATGTTCTCGGCGTGATCCTGAGCATGAAGCACGAAGTGCGCGTCATGCAGGGACAGGGCAGCGGCAGCATCATCAACATCTCCTCGACCTATGGGCACGAGGGCGCGGCGGGCGCCTCCGTCTATGTCGGCAGCAAGCATGCCGTCGAAGGCATCACCAAGTCGGTGGCGCTCGAGATCGCCAAGTCGGGAATCCGTGTCAACGGCGTGGCGCCCGGGCCCACCGACACCGGCATGTTGACCCGCTTTACCGGCACGAGCGAGAACAAGGCGGCGTTGGTGACGACTGTTCCGATGGGTCGCCTCGGCCTCTCGGAGGAGCTTGCCAACGCGATCGTCTTCATCGCGTCCGACGAAGCTTCATTCATCACCGGCCATGTCCTCAACGTCGACGGTGGCAAGAGCGCCAACTGATCCCGTGCGGGCGCGGAGGTTCGCTTCCGCGCCCGCCCTTCCGTGCATCAGGACCGGCGGGCATCGCTTCGCCGGCGGGCGATCAGCTTCAGCCAAGGCACCGAATGAAAGGCGCTCATCAGCAGATACATCGGGATCATGCCGCCCAGCGGCGATGTCTCTTGTGTGGCCGAACAGATCATCGCCATCTGCCCGCCGCCAAGAACGGCCGTCAGCAGTGCCATGATCGCGAAGACCGGCGCCGCCGCGAGGCCGAGCCAATCGGCTGCGCCGAGAGCATTCGCCTTGCCCCTTTCATGACGGATCGCCCCGCCCGAACAGGCCTCGCTCATCTTCTCTCTCCTGCAATGAGGTCGGGCCAGGAGAAACCCGGAGACGAAGCCCCGGGATTCCCCATGTCCCCACGCGAATGAACGGCGCCTCTCAGCCCTGTGCGCCGCAGCCGCAATCCCCCGCCTTGCGCGCGCCCGCTGCGGCAGGCTCGCTCTTGCCGTACTCGTCGTTGCGGCGCCACCAGACGCCGGCTTCGTTGCGCCCCTTGGGCGCACGATCCAGCCACTGATACATGCCCCAGAGGCCGTCCAGCCCGCGGCCATAAGTGGAATAGCTGTGGTAGACGACGCCATCCTCCCGCACGAAGGCGCTCATGCCCGGCTTGTCGCGCATAAAGCTGGCGGCGTCGGTTCCGCAGGTGGCCGCGAAATCGCTGACCGGCCCCGAGATCGGTGCCGCGGCCGAGACGGGGCCGCTCTGCCGGTAGTTGTATTCGGTGCCCCCTTTGCGCTGCTGCGCCTCAGTGACGGAGACGTTGAAGTCGAAATTGAAATCCCCGTCCTGCGAGGACGCCCAGGGAAAGCCCCACCCCATCCGCCGCTTATAGGCCTGGAGCTTGGCGAGCGGCGCGCGCGACACCGCCCATAGTGCGACATCGTGGTTGGCCAGATGGACGGCGAAGCCGTCGAAGCCATCGGCGATCGCCGAGCAGGAGGGACAGCCCGCGGTGTAGTCGGGGCCGAACATGAAGTGGTAGACGAGAAGCTGGGAGCGTCCCCCGAAGAGCTCCGCAAGCGAGGCACTCCCATCATCGGTGTCGAATCGATAGGCCTTCTCCAGCCGGACCCAGGGCAGATCCTGCCGCCGCTGCGCCAGTTCGTCGCTCTGCCGCGTCAGCTCCTTCTCCGCCTCGAGCAGCTCGAGCCGCGCGGCCAGCCAATCTTCCCTTGTCCCGGTCATATGCGTCGTCATCCTTCTTCTCCCTTGCTTGGTGGTCGTGAGCTAGATTGGGGCCGTGCATCGATTGGTGGGAGTGACAAGTGTGGCGGGATTCCGATGGACTCGCTGATCACGGCCGCGGCCCGGGCGCTGGCGGCGGGCGATCCTCTCGGCGCCCTCAACCGGGTCGCCTTGCGCGACGATGCCCCGGCGCTCGCCCTTCGCGGCATCGCGATGGCCCAGCTCGGCGACCTCGTCCGCGCCAAGGCCCTGCTGCGGCGTGCCGCCCGCGCCTTCGGTCCAAAGGAGGCCCTGGCCCGCGCGCGCTGCGTGGTCGCCGAGGCCGAGGTTGCGCTCGCCTCGCGCGACCTGGGCTGGCCCGCCAAGGCGCTGGACGCGGCAAGGGCAACCCTGGAGAAGCACGGGGATAAGGCGAACGCCGCCCATGCGGGTTATCTCGAGGTCCGGCGCCTTCTTCTGATCGGGCGCCTCGACGAGGCCGAGGCCAGGCTCGCCGAGCTCGACCCCGCGCCCTTCCCGCCCGCATTGAGGGCCGCCCATGAGCTGATGCTTGCGGGAATCGCGATGCGCCGCTTGCAGACGAAGGATGCGCGCGCCGCCCTCGCCCGCGCCGGCCAGGCCGCGGAGCTGGCAGCGATCCCGGCGCTGACGGCGGAGGTCGAAGCGGCAGCGCGCATTCTCGAAACACCAGCGGCGCGGCTGATCGCGCGGGGCACGGAACGGCCCCTGCTGCTCCAGGAGGTCGAAGCCTTGCTGGCCTCGAAAGCGCTTGTCGTGGACGCCTGCCGCCATGTCCTGCGCGATGGCGGCCTGGTGGTCTCCCTGGCGACGCGCCCGGTGCTCTTCGCCCTCGCCCGCACGCTGGGCGAGGCCTGGCCCGCCGATGTTCCGCGGGACATGCTGGTGGCGCGGGCCTTCGGGGCCAAGCGTGCGGATGAATCCCACCGTGCCCGCTTGCGGGTCGAGATCGGGCGGCTTCGCGCGCTGCTGCGGAAGCTGGCCGGCGTGAACGCGACGGCGCGAGGCTTTGTCCTGGTGCCGCGCCGCGCCGGCGAGGTCGTCGTCCTGGCCCGGCCCATCGAGGAGCGGCATGCCGCGGTGCTCGCCTTCCTGGCCGATGGCGAATCCTGGTCGAGCTCGGCCCTCGCTCTTGCCCTTGGCGCCAGCCAGCGCAGCGTGCAGCGCGCGCTCGACCTGCTGGCGGCGGGCGGCAAGGTGCAGTCCTTCGGCCGCGGGCGCGCACGCCGCTGGATGACCCCGCCTTTGCCGGGATTCACGACGACCTTGTTACTCCCCGCCTCTCTGCCGATCGATTAGGATGAGGGCATGAAAACGTCAGCTGCCGAAATCCTTAGGGAATACGGACCCTTCCCGGGCGTCGACCGGGTGGGTGGGGTAACCTTTGACGGCCGGCAGGTCTGGTTGGCCGCCGGCGACAAGCTCAACGCCTTGGATCCGGCGAGCGGGAAGACCCTGCGCTCGATCGATGTCGCCGCTCATGCCGGCACGGCCTTCGACGGCCGGCACCTCTACCAGATCGCCGAGGCGCGGATCCAGAAGATCGATCCGCAGACGGGCCAAGTGCTCGCCACGATACCGGCCCCCGGCGGCGGCGGTGACTCCGGCCTCACCTGGGCCGAAGGGACGCTCTGGGTGGGGCAGTACCGCGACCGGAAGATCCATCAGATCGATCCCGAGACCGGGGCGATTCTTCGCAGCATCGAATGCAGCCGCTTCGTCACCGGAGTCACCTGGGTCGAGGGCGAGCTCTGGCACGGCAGCTGGGAAGACGAGGCGGGCGATTTGCGGCGGATCGATCCGCGGACCGGCGAGGTCGAGGAAATTCTCACCATGCCGCCCGGCGTGACCGTGTCAGGGCTCGAATCCGATGGCGGCGACCGGTTCTTCTGTGGCGGCGGCAGCAGCGGGAAGGTGAGAGCCGTCCGCCGGCCTAAGCGAGACGCCAAGACGACCGCCGCCGATTCCATAAGCGCAAATAACCGAAGCGCACGCGCGGTACACGAGCCGCCGCACGCAATCTCATCCGGTCATGAGCCCTCCATGTTGACCGAGCTGTCTCGCGCTGTTAGAAACGCCGCATGATCGACGCCTTCAATCACCGGCCGCATACCGCGCCCACGCGCAGGCTCTCGCCGATCGCGTCCGTCATCGTCCTCGTCGTCGGCGTTATCTCGCCGTAGCGGGGATTTTCCGACCAGTCGAAAAACCCCCGCTCGGCGCCAGCCAGCGGGTTTTTTCTTTTTCGACCCTCCCTGGCCCGCCCCCCGTCACCCCAGGAGAGGATCACCATCATGCAATTCACCGGCGCCGAGCTCATCACGCGGCTCATCGAGCGGCAAGGCGTAACCGTGGTCGCGGGCGTCCCGGGCGGCATGTGCCTGCCGCTCTACGACGCTTTGGCGCAGAGCCGGATCCGTCACGTCCTGGCGCGTCACGAGCAGGCAGCAGGCTTCATCGCGCAAGGCATGGCGCGGGCGACCGGCCGAACGGAGGTGTGCCTCGCCACCTCCGGGCCGGGGGTAACCAACCTGCTTACGGCAATCGCGGATGCGAAGCTGAACTCGATCCCCATGGTCGCGGTGACGGGACAGGTGCCGACGGCGATGATCGGCACCGACGCATTTCAGGAGGTCGACACCTATGGCCTGACCGTCCCCATCACCAAGCATAACTTCCTTGTGCGCTCGGCCGGCGAGCTGCTCGAGGTAATTCCGGAAGCCTTCCGCATCGCAGCCTCCGGCCGGCCGGGTCCCGTCCTGATTGACGTCCCCAAGGACGTGCAGCAACAGGCGATCGAGGTCCGCCGGCTCCCCGCGCCCGGAGAGCCGGACGCGCCGCCGCCGCCGGACGCCGACGCCGTCGCGCGGGCCGCGGCCCTGATCGAGACGGCGGAGCGGCCCGTGCTCCTCGTCGGGGCCGGCGTGGTCGGCGCCGGCGCCTCGTCCCGGCTCCGCGCCCTTGCCGAGCACGCCGCCATTCCCGTCGCCGCCACCCTGCATGGCCTGGGCGCCATGCCCCACGATCATCCCCTCTTCCTCGGGATGGTGGGGATGCACGCCGCCCGCGCCACCAACCTCGTGCTCGAGGAGTGCGACCTTCTCATAGCACTGGGGATGCGCTTCGACGACAGGGCCACGGGCCGGGCCGCCGACTTCTGCCCGAAGGCCAGGATCGTCCACGTCGACATCGACGCCAGCGAGCTTGGGAAGATCAAGCGCCCCACCGTCGGAATCGCCGCGGATGTCGCTGCCTTCCTCCGCCGGCTGGCGCCGCTCATAGGCCGAAATTCGCGAGCGCCCTGGCTCGCGCGCGTGGCCGAGCTTCGGGCGGCCCACGGCCTTCAGCGCCCCGGCGCCGGCGATCCCCTCCGTCCCGGCGGCATGATCGCGCCCTACGGCCTGATCGCCCAGGTGGCCGCGCTGGCGCCCGCGGATTGCATCGTGACCAGCGACGTGGGCCAACACCAGATGTATGTGGCCCAAGCCTTCCCCTTCAGCTTTCCCCGGCAGTGGCTCACCTCCGGGGGGCTCGGGACCATGGGCTTCGGCCTGCCCGCCGCCATCGGCGCGGCCCTCGCCCGGCCGGGCCGCGAGGTTGTCTGCTTCAGCGGCGACGGGAGCCTGCTGATGAATTTGTCGGAGCTGGCGACCGCCGCGGAGGAAGAGGTCGACGTCAAGGTCGTGCTGTTCGACAACGGCCTCCACGGCCTGGTGCACCAGCAGCAGGCGCTCTTCCTCGGCCGCCGCTACATCGCCGACCGCTTCCGGGCCCGACCCGACTTCGCTGCCCTGGCCAGGGGTTTCGGCGTCCCTGCGGTCGACCTCGGGAAAGCGTCCGATCCCGCCGCCGAGCTCGCTTGCGCGCTCGCCCGGCCCGGACCCTGCCTGATCAGCGCGCCGATCGCGGAGGACGAGCTGGTCCTGCCCATGGTCCCACCCGGCGGGGCCAACCGCGAGATGATCGGAGGCCAGGCCGATGCCGTCCTCTGACGACGCATGCCGATCGGATGCCGCCATCCTGCGCCTCGTGGTCCGCAACCACCCGGGCGTGATGAGCCATGTCTGCAGCCTGTTCTCCCGCCGCGCCTTCAACCTCGAGGCCATCGCCTGCCTGCCAATGGGCGATGGCGCCCGAAGCCTCATCCTTCTGCTGGTGAAGAAGGATGACCGGCTCGAGCAGCTCATCCTTCAGCTTCGCAAGCTCCAGGACGTCATCGAGGTCGAACCCGCGCATCGCGGGCGGATGGAATTCGAGGCGCTGCGCGCCAGCTTCGGCTAGGCCCGGCTGCGTCACGGCGAGGCCAGGAACTCATGGAAAAGGGATGGAACGCGGTGCGGCTCTGCCCCGCGCCCCCTACTTCCGTGGCGGTGGAATCACCACCGGCGGCATCGGGCAGGACTTGGCTGGCGGAATCTCGCTCGTGACGGGCGGACGAGGATAATACTGTATGCTCTGCTGAACATACTGGGCCTTGCCCGTGCCCATCACGAGCTGAACGAGTTCGAGGGCTTCGTCGAGGCCGGAGGACACGCCGCCGCCGGTAAGCCGGTTGCGGTCCAGGCAATAGCGCGGATGCCCATCGACGACCTTCACCTTGGGAAAGCGCTCGGTCAGGCAGGGGATGAAGGCCCAGTGGGTCGTCGCCTCATAGCCGTCGAGCAGGCCGGCTGCCGCCAGGAGCATGGCTCCTTCGCAGACCGAGGCGACATAGCGTGCATGGACGCTCTGCCTTATGAGGAAGTCGAGATAGGTCCGTTCCGGATCGCCCGACTCCCGGGCGAGTGCGTCTGGGTCTCCACCCGGCACCCATATGCACGTCGAAGGCCGGCGCATGCTCGAATGCCCGCGTCGCCTGGATGGATATGCCGCCGCGGCAGGCGACGAGGCCGGGTTTCTGGGCGAAGAGCTGCACGTCGAAACCGCCCCAGCTGAGCACCTCATAAGGGCCGGTGACATCAAGAACGTTGACCCCGTCATATATGGGAATGCCAATTTTCACGAAACCAATCCTCCCTGCCCCGACGCAGCGGCTGCTCGATGCGCGGCTGTTCGATGAAATCTATGATTGCCCGGATACTGAAATCAAGCTGCGGAGGGCGCCAGTATCATTCGGCAGATTTAACAATTGCATTACGCGCCCTCACTTGCTCGGCACCCCCAGAGGTCTCGCGATCAGGCCGGCAGACGAAAATCGGGAGTCCAGCCCAGCGCCTTGCGTGCCTTTTCGGTCGCAACATGTCCGTTGGGCTGCGCGATGTTGTAGATGCCGGGGTCACCCTGGGAGACGGCCAGCAGAGCGGCATAGGCCGCCGCATCAACGTGAACGGACACCTCCTTCGACGGCCGGTCGAAGGGAGTTCCGGGGCCATAGAGCCGGCCGTAGCGAAGGACGACGCCCTCGAGCGGCGGCGATTTCAGGGTGAGATCTTCCAGCGCGATCAATCCCTGCACATTGATGGCGCCATCGCCCTCGGCCCCGGTATCGAGCGGGTCCGTCTCCGCATGCGGCTCGGCCCCCGGCGCGTAGGCCCAGGCGATGCTCTGCGCCACCAGCCGGCGGGCACCCGCCGCGATGGCGGCCCTGACGAGGTTCAGCGTTCCCTCGCTGCGGATGCGGGCGGTGCGCACGATCGCCGCACCCATCTCGCGGGGATCGAGGTCCTTCGGAAGGTCGGTCAGCTGATGGATCACGACATCCGGGCGTGCCGATGCGACGGCGCGCGCCAGCGCCGCCGCGTCGAAGACGTCGACCACGACCGGCTCCGCCCCCAGCGCGCGCAGCGCCTCGGCTTTCGCGGCCGACCGGGTGCTGCCGCAGACGTAATGGCCGGCGCCGAGCAGGAGCGGCGTCAGCCGGCTGCCGATGGCGCCGGACGCGCCGGCAAGGAAGATTCGGGAAGCCATCATCGTTACTCCTTTGTCACCCTCAGTTTTCCGAGACCAGCTTGAGTCCGATAACGCCGGCCAGAATGAGGACGATGCAGAGGATCCTCATCGGCGCAGCGGAATCGCCCAGCACCGCCATTCCCAGAACGGCGGTGCCGGCCGCGCCGATTCCGGTCCAGACGGCATAGCCCGTCCCCACCGGGAGGGTGCGGAGCGAGTAGGAAAGCAGAAAGACGCTCGACAAGCCGGTGGCGGCCGTGAACAGCGCCGGGATCAACCGCGTGAAACCGTCGGACCACTTCATGCCGAAGGCGAAGGCGATCTCGAGGATGCCGGCGAAGCTCAGAAGTGCCCATGCCATGTGAGGGATCCCTTTGTTGATCGGCCCAGCAGCTACGGCCGGGCCGCGGCGGCGGGGGTCATGCGGAAGCTCACTCCCAATCGATTGAAGGCGTTCATCAAACCGATCGCATAGGTGAGATCGGCGAGCTCCTTGTCGCTGAATTCGCCGGCGGCGGCGTCATAGTCGGCATCGGGGACATGGGTGTCGGCGACGCGCGTCACGGTTTCCGCCCAGGCGAGCGCGGCCCGTTCGCGGGCAGTGAACACCTCGCCCGCCTCCCGCCACACCGGCACGAGGACGAGCTTCTCGACCGCGACGCCGAGCTTCAGAAGATCGCGGGAATGCATATCGATGCAATAGGCGCAGCCGTTGATCTGCGACACTCTGAGATACACGAGATCGATCAGCTCCTGGGAAAGGCCGCTCTTGCGAAGATAGGCGTGGACCCCGCCGAACGCCTTGTAACCCTCGGGCGAAGCCTTGGCATAGTCGATGCGATTGCTCATGACGAAGCCTTCATGTCTAGGAATGGACGGACTCTAGGTGTTGTCTCTTGGCCCAGTTTCGAAGGACCATGATCCGTCTTGCGCACTAGGCCATGATGAACCGGCCCCGGCTCGCGGAAGCCAGTTGTCCGGTTCAGATCAACCGCAAGATCCGCCGTCCCAAACTCTCCGCCGTCTCCGGAGAGTCAATAT
Source organism: uncultured Alphaproteobacteria bacterium (assembly GCA_963757155.1). Taxonomy (GTDB): domain Bacteria; phylum Pseudomonadota; class Alphaproteobacteria; order Dongiales; family Dongiaceae; genus DASXQK01. Next base: position 25,717 of record CAVWQS010000037.1, on the reverse strand, counting down.
TCGTGAAACCGAGAAGCAAGGCCGAGGCGCCCTCCCCATCGACCGTCCATTCCGTCAATGCCTCGGCATAGAGTCCTTCCTCCCGCATGCGCGCCACGAGCCGGCGATCCGACCGTCGGCCTGGCAGCCGCAGGATCAGATGCATGCCGCCGGGCTGCGGATCGATTCGCATCTGCTTCCCCAGCACGCTTGCCAGGCCCGCGACCGTTGCTTCCCGGCGCGCGGCATAGAGCTTGCGCATCCGCTGGATATGCCGCGCGAAATGCCCCTCCCTGATGAAGGCCGTGACGATCGCTTGCGTCAGCTCGGGACTGCCTCCGGCGAAGGCCTCGCCGATACTCTCGAACCGCTCGACCTGCGTCGCCGGCACGACGAGAAAAGCAAGCCGAAGGCTGGGAAAAAGCACTTTGCTGAAGGTGCCGGAATAGATCACCCGCCCATCGCGATCCAGGCTCTTCAGCGCCGGCAGGGGGCGGCTGGCATAGCGGTACTCGCCGTCGTAATCGTCCTCGATGACCCAGGCGCCGTTCCGCGCCGCCCAGTCCAGCAGCGCCAGGCGCCGGGGTAAGGATAAGGACACGCTGAGCGGGCTCTGATGCGCAGGGGTGACCACGGCGGCGCGCGCCCGCGGCGCTGCCTTAAGTCCGGCGGAGACCACCATGCCCTCCCCATCCACCGGCACCGGCACGGCGGCGATCTGCAGATGCCCCAGCAGCTGCCGCGTCGGCGGATATCCCGGATTTTCCACCCAAACGCGGTCTCCCGCCTTCAACAGGGCATGAGCGATCAGCGCGATGCTATGGCGGTATCCGGAGGTCACGACGATCTGAGCGGGGGCGCAATCGATCCCCCGGGACAAATGGAGATAGGCTGCGATCTCGGCCCGCAGCGCCGGCAAGCCGGAGACCACGGGATGAACCATGTCGGCGGGCCGCATGGCGCGCACGCATCGCGCGCCCAGCCTTGCCCAGATCTTCCGCGGAAACGCATCCAGGGCCGGCAAGCCCATCTGGAACGGCAGAATCGAATCCGGCCGGAAGCTGGGCGCCTCGATGCGGCTCTTGGAGGGCGGCATCCTGCTTGCGGCCGGCGTTCGCGGTTTCAGGTCCGGCGCCACGATGGTCCCCGCCTGGCCGCGGGCCTGGATGTACCCCTCGGCCGCCAGCAAGGAATAAGCGGCCTCGATGGTGCCTCGTGCCAGACCCAATTCCTTGGTGAGCGCGCGGGCCGAAGGAATCCGGTCGCCCGGATTCAGCAAACCGCCCGCAATGGCGCCGCGAAACCGATCGTAGATCTGGCGATAAAAGGGTTCGGCCGCCGTCGGATCCAAGGGCGAGATCTTGCTGGGTTTTGCGACGGTCATGGACTAGTCCAATTTGCAGATTGGCTCCTAGGCATTATGCCATAACCCGATCTCCCTCGCCCCCTCGGAGGGCGAGGGGGATAGAAGATGCAAGCGGCAGAAATCATGGACCAGTCGCAATTTCCATTCATGGACCTTGGGTGCAGGCCATGCGGTTCGCAAATGATGGGCATTGAGAACCAGCCCGGAAATGGCCAGACAATGAAAATCCTGCATCTTACCTGCAGCCCTCGCGGGCAGATCTCGGAGAGCTACAGGCTCTCCCGGAAGATCATCGGCTGTTTGCTGAAGAGCGAGCCAACGGCCGTCGTGACGCACCGCCCGCTCGGCGACGGCGCGATATCCCATATCGATGAGAGCTACGCGACCGCCCTGGGCGCGGCACAAGAGTCTGGCGCAACGGCTCAGGCCGGCTCCATGTCCCGGTCCGAGGCGCTGATCCAGGAGCTGGAGAGCGCGGATGTCCTGGTCATCGGCACGCCCATGCATAATTTCACCGTGCCCTCGGCGCTGAAGGCCTGGATCGATCACATCGTCCGGGTCCGCCGGACCTTCAACGTGACCCCGCAGGGAAAAGTGGGCACCCTCAGCGACCGCCCCGTCTTCGTCGCCGTGTCCTCCGGCGGAAGATTTTCCGGGGAGCGCGCGCGCCAGCCGGATTTTCTGACGCCCTATCTGAAAGCCATCCTGGCCACCATCGGCCTGCAGGACCTGACGTTCTTCACCATCGAAGGATCGGCCCAGGGTCCGGATGCCCTCGCCGAAGCCAGGGCCAGGACGGATCAGGCGCTGCAGCAGTATTTTTCGTCGTTCCGCCCACGATCCGTCAGCGGCATTCTGCCCCCGCTTGCCCCTGCCCCCTTGCCGCAGATATCCGCATCCCTCAGCTTGTGAGAGTTGAAGCCCCGTCGGACGAGCCCGTGACCGGACCTGATCGGGATCGGACCGGACGGAGCTCTGTCCGCTTGAGTGAGTGACCCATGGCCTTGGACCTTCCGCTTCGGTGCCGCTGCGGCCGCCTGCGCGGTGTCGCCAGCAGCCTCTCCCCCGCCAGCGGTTTCCGCTTCATCTGCTACTGCAAGGACTGCCAGGCCTTCGCCCATTTCCTCGAGCGGGCCGACCTGCTCGACCCCGCCGGTGGAACGGACATCTTCCACATGCCGCCCGGGCGCGTGACGCTCACCGCGGGCACCGACAGCCTGCGATGCCTGCAGCTCTCCAAGAAGGTCTTGCGCTGGTACAGCGATTGTTGCCGCACCCCGATTGCCAATACCCCCGCCAAGCCCGGCTTTCCCGTCATCGGCATGATCCATTCCTTCATGGACCACGAGGGCCGTTCCCGGGACGAGCTGCTCGGCCCGCCGCTCTGCCGCCTCTACGAAGGCTCTGCCGTCGGGCCGCTGCCGCCGAATGCGCCCGGTGCGCCGTCGGCCGGGCTATTCCTCCGCCGCGCGTCGAAGTTGCTCGGCTGGTGGTTGCGCGGGCTCAACCGGCCCACACCGTTCTTCGACGAGCGGACGAAGGCGCCGCGCGCCGTGCCGCGCGTGTTATCGGCCCTTTGAGCTGTTCAGGGCCGCCGCGGCGCGTATCAGCGTCTTGAAGGCAGCCTCATCGATCTCCTCGCCCTCGTGGATATCGATGGCGCGCCGCGTGTTGCCCTCGAGGCTGGAATTGAACAGCCCCTTGGGGTCCTTGAGCGAAGCGCCCTTGGCGAAGGTCAGCTTCACGACGCTCTTATAGGTCTCGCCGGTGCAGATGATTCCATCGTGCGACCAGACCGGCACGCCGCGCCACTTCCACTCCTCGACCACCTCGGGGTCCGCCTGTTTGATGAGCGCGCGGATATGGGCGAGCGTCTTGCCCCGCCAATCCTGGAGCTCCTTGATCCTCCCGTCGATCAGTCGAGACGGGGAGTGGCCCTCGGCCGTTGTGCTCTTTTTCATCTTGCTTGCCCCTCAATCCGTCCGCACCAAGACCTGTTCCAGCTTGGCAAAGAACTGCGGCCACCCGCCCTTGGCGCCCTGGTAGGCCTGCTCCTGATCCGGCCGGAAGCCCGTCTGCTCCATGCGCAGCTGCGTCCCTTTGCTCGTGGGCGTGAGAGTCCAGGTGACGACGCTCTCGAGACCATAAGCATCCCAGGTATAGGACAGCCTCTTGTTCGGCTCGACGTCCTGGACCTGACAGTCCACAGCGCCCCAGTCCGCGCGAAGATTGAAACGGTGACCCACGACCGGCTTGAAGTCGTTCGTCATCAGCCACTCCTCGATCAGATGGGGCTGCGTGAGCGCGCGCCAGATCTTTTCCGGCGGAAAAGCAATCTCGCGTTCGACGACGACGGAGCGCGTTTGGTCGCGATCGGTCATTGGTCCATCCTTTTGAGGAGATCTTCGAGATGGTCGAACCGGCTTTCCCAGAAGCCGGTCATCTGGCCCGTCCAGTCGATGAGCGGAGCCAGGGCAGCGAGCTGGGCGCTATAATGCGTCTGGCGGCCCTCGTGGCGATCGCGCACCAGCCCGGCCTGCTTCAGCACGCCCAGATGCTTCGAGACCGCCGGTTGCGAGACCCCGGCCTCCGCCGTCAGCGCGCCCACCGTCTGCTCTCCCTCGCGGCACAGCTGCTCGAAGATGGCCCGCCGCGTGGGATCGCCGAGGGTTTTGAAAAGGATGTCGTGGGGCCGTGGCATCGCGATCGATAACCCGTTGGTTATTGACGAAACCTATAACCAGCGGGATATATGAGTCAAGAGAGAGAAGCGGCGGCGCCCGTAGAGTGACGCCGCAGGGAGGGCGTCAGGGTCACGCCGACCAGCACGCCGTCTGGGCTGAGCAGCCGCGTCACGGTCTGGCCCCATGGTTCGCGCCGGAGCGCCACAAGCACGCGATACCCCTTCGCCGCCAACATGCGCGTCGCCGCCTCGATGTCGGCAACGTCAAACTCGATCCAGGCATTGGGCGTGGGCAAATCGGCAGGCCAGGCCGCCTGCCCAAAGCAGGAGATCGCGGCCCTGTAGAGGGGCCACATGCCGAAGTTTTTTACGCCCTCGAGTTTGTTGGTGGTGAAATAATCCGGCTCATCGGCGCCTGACCGGACGGGCAGCCCCAGGGTATCCCGGAACAACGTCAGGTTCGCCTCCACATCCCTCACGATGGGGCCGAACCCGACGACGAACAGCACCTCGATGTCACCCGGCATCTGCGCGTCCTCCGCTTGGTGAGCCGCAATCTTTCCGCGGCCGTGCCGACCCGTCTTGAACGGAACGGACACGCCCGGTCGATCGGCGGTCATACCCGCCGTGGCCGGATCAGCACGCCGCGGATCAGACTGGGCTCACGCCTTCCCGCCCGCCCCTTTCTTCCGGAACGCCGCCTCTCCCACGTCCGACACCTCGACCCATGTCTTGTCGGGCGCGGCGTCGGCGACGTAGCTGTCGTGCCAGTTCCACCATTTGTAGGTCGGCGTCTGCGGATAGCCCGCGGGCAAATCCTCCCACACCTCCTGCCGGCCCAGCGGCGTGATGTCGAGGTAGTTCCAGGTGCCCCCCATCTGCTCGTCGCCGCGATTGTTGATGAAATAGGTGCGGAAGACGCGGTCGCCGTCGCGGTAGAACACATTCGTGCCGTGCCACTCGCCCACGCCGAAGTCGGCGTCGAAGCTGTCCCGGAGGGTGAACCACGGTATCTCCCAGCCCATCCGCGCCTTCAGCCGCGCGATATCCGCCTGGGGCGCACGCGAGACGAAGACGAGGGTGGTGTCGCGGGCGTTCAGATGGGCGACATGGGCGACCTGGTCGGCCACCATGGAACAGCCGCGGCAGGCGTGGTCGGGCCAGCCGAAGACCCCCGGCTCGAAGAAGGCGCGGTAGACGATCAGCTGGCGCCGCCCCTCGAACAGATCCAGCAGGCTGGCCTTGCCGGCAGGCGTCTCGAATTCATAGGCCTTCGTCACCTCCATCCAGGGCATCCGCCGGCGTTCGGCGGCCAAGGCGTCCCGGGCGCGGGTCTCGGCCTTCTCCTTCACGAGCAGCTGCTGGCGCGCCGCCTCCCAGGCCTGCGGCGACACGACCGGTGGCGGCTGCATGGCGGGCTTTCCGCTCCTTCTTCGCTGATGTCGTCATGGCTTTTGATTCCTCTGGTTATGTCCCGTTTCGTCGGGAGATAATTGGCAGCGGAGATCGCATCATGGGAGTAACAACTGTGGCGGCATTTCGTGCCGCCTTCCCTCCTTCGGGCCTAGGAAAGTTCCGAGCTTCCGCCCGCTGCGCCCGGCACCCCGCCGCGCCAGTGCGCCGGCGAGAACAGCTCGGCCAGGGTCGTCACGGCATGATCCGCCTCGGCGCGGTCGATCGCCTCGTCGGAATCGCCGAACCCTTTCATGTCGCCGCCCCTGAGGTCCTGGACCACGATCCCATCGCGCCGCGGCACGACATAGACATGGCGGTAGGAGAGGCCGTAATGCACCCCCGGCTGGGGAATCAGCCGCGCGATCTGTCCGCGCACCGGCGTGATCGTCTCGTCCTTCCACAGCGCGCGGGCGCCATAGCCCGTGCAGTTGATCGCCACGCTCTTCCCCAGGGCCGCGATCTCAGAGGGCGAATGGAAGTCGGCATATCTGAATTCGCCGCCGGCGATGAAGAAGTCGTTCAGCAAAATATGCCCGTAGTCCGAGATATTGAAGATCATGTTCTCGCTGCGATAGACGGCGTCCGCGCGAAACGGTGCCGCGTCGGGCGCCAGCCGTCGCGCCTTCGGGATCAGATCGGCGATCCGCCGGCGATATTCCGCGAAGTCCAGATCCGGCGTCGTCGCGGCGCTGTTGCTGTCCCGCTCCTCCTCCGCCGACGAGACGGAATAGAAGTCGGTCCATTCCACGGGATCGCCGGGCAGGCCGAGATAGGTCCGGTGCATCTTGAAGGCACGCCGCGCCATCTCTTCCCACAAGCCCGCGAAATCCGGCGGTGCGGCGTCGGCGAGCGCGATGCGCGAGTCCGGCGTCCAGGCACCCGTCGCTCGGGCCGACGGCGTCTCGGGCAGCAGCTCGCGCGCGTAGATCGTGACCTTCGCGCCGGCGCGCTGCGCGAGGATCGCGGCGGTGAGGCCGAGAACGCCGCAGCCGATGACCGCGACCTCGCGCGGGCTGCTCGCCATCGCCTTGCGCACCGCCACGGCGCCGGAGCCCCAGGAGAGCGACCAGCCGCTGCCGCCATGGCCGTAGTTGTGCACCACCAGCGTGTCGCCGACATGCTCGACATCCAGCCTCGGCCCCGCCGCGCGGAACGGCCGCAGGCAGACCGCGATGTCGAAGATCCGATCCGTCTGGGCGCGGATGGGCACGAGCGCCGGCGCGGCCTCGGGGGCGACCCCGCCGCGAGAGCCGGGTACGGCCGCGCATCCGGCCAACGCTCCCGCGCTCAACAGCAGCGCCCGGCGGCTCAACCTCAGCATGTCAAGGGTGCCCTGATTCCCATGGCCCATTCCCACTCGACTATATCGTCGAGTGGGGAAAATGGGCCGCTATAAAACAGGGCGGAGAGCGATCGAGCCTCAGTCCCCGAAGGGGGTCGTCAGTACCGTCTCGCTCGTGTCGACGACGAACACCGCCAGGAGCTTGGCCGGCTCCGTCTCGCTGGCATTGGCGCTGACGACGTGGCGGTCCCCGGGCATTTCGGAGAAGCTCTCGCCGGCCTTGTAGACCGTCACCGGTCCGTCATTGACCTGGCTGCGGATCGCCCCCTCGAGAACCGTCGCGTAGATGAAGGCGGATTTGGGATGGGTGTGGCCGGGGGAGTAGCCGCCCGGGCCGTATTCGACGAGCACGCCCTTGATGCTCTTGCCCGGGACGTTCGGCAGCTCGTGCTGGTAGACGAGGGTCACCTTGGCATTCTTGTCCTTCGGGGAATCCGCGAGGACGCTGACGAACGGCAGGCTGGCGATAAGCAGCGAGCAGAGGATGCGCTTCATGGAGCACCTATTCCTAGGGTTAGCGGATGCGGGATCAGGCGCCGGCCTGCGAGCGGTGGACCCATTCGTCGAAGCCGATGCGGCCGAGGCGCGCCTCGCCCAGCGGCACGAGCGAGCGCTCTTCGACCCGGCCGCCGAAATATCGGGCCTCGGGGTCGCGCACGACCTGGCGCGGGTCGCCGACCGCCTTGAGATAGCGGGCGATGATCTCGTCGAAGGGTGCGCGTTCCGGGCCGGCGATCTCGACGATGCCGTTTCGGGGTGCCGCGAGCGCCACATCGGCGACGAAGACGGCAACGTCGTCCGCCGCGATGGGCTGGAAAAGGCCCGGCGAAACCCGGAGCTTGTTGCCGTCCGCAGCCGAAGCGGCGATGCCTTTGAGGAATTCCAGGAACTGGGTGGAGCGGATGATGGTGTAGGGGATGCCCGAGGCCGCGACCAGTTTCTCTTGGGCGACCTTGGCGCGGAAATAGCCGTTGTCGGGCGTCCGGTCGGTTCCGACGATGGAGAGCGCGACATGGTGGCGGACCCCCGCTGCGGCCTCCGCCGCGCCGAGGTTGCGGCCCGAGGCCTGGAAGAATTCCAGCACCGCCTTGTCTTCGAAGGAGGGTGAATTGGCGAGGTCGATCACCACCTCAGCGCCCGCCAGGGCCTCCTTGAGCCCCTCGCCCGTGATGGTGTTGACGCCGCTATTGGGTGAGGCCGCGACCACTTCGTGGCCGCCCTTGCGCAGAATGGCGACGGTCTTGGAGCCAATCAGGCCAGTGCCGCCGATGACGACGATCTTCATGGCTTACCCTCCCTTGTCGAAGCCGCGGGTTAGTGCCGTCTGCCATACGTCAGGCGAGGTGTGGCCGGATTCCAGGCCGCGAACAGGGCCATCGCGAAATCGCCAGCTCGCGAGCACTCCCTTCGCCGGCATGATCGGCCGGCTTCGCCCATGCGTCTTTCAAGTCCGCACGCCGATCAAACGACGCAACGCCACCTCCTTCTTCCCCCTCCCCGGGGTCCGGAGCCCGCGAGTTAAGGCCGGCAATCGGTGAAGAGATTGGGCGAGGGCGGGCTGCAACAAGCGATTGCAGGTGGGATACTGGCACAGATTTTTCCGCCGTCATTCCCGCGAAAGCGGGAATCCAGGGCCAATGGCTCGTCGCTTGCCCTGGATTCCGCTTTCGCGGGAATGACGGAGGGGTAGAGCGAGGCTTGAGGTCGTCACGAGCGCGCCTTGCCCCGCGTAGACAGCAATGCCACCCTCCGCGATTGTTCGCCTTCCCGCACGGCCCGTCAGGCTTATCGGGGATTATCGCGCAACGTCAATCCCGCCATATTCCACCCGTCATTCACAGGGGAGACCTCCCATGACGAACCTCACCGCCCCCGCCACCTTCACGCTGGGCAACCGCCGCGTGAACCGTCTGGGCTATGGCGCGATGCAGCTCGCCGGCCCCGGCGTCTTCGGCCCGCCCAAGGACCGCAAGGCCGCGCTCGCCGTGCTGCGGCAAGCCGTGGCAAGCGGCGTCAATCACATCGACACCAGCGACTACTACGGACCGCACATCACCAACCAGATCATCCGCGAGGCGCTTCATCCCTACCCCAAGGACCTCGTGATCGTGACCAAGCTAGGCGCGCTTCGGGGCGACGACGCATCCTGGAAGCCGGCGATGACGCCCGCGGAGCTGACGCGCGGGGTTCATGACAACCTCCGCAATCTCGGCCTCGACGTGCTGGAAGTCGTCAACCTCCGCATCATGGGAGAGATCCACGGGCCCAGCGAAGGATCGATCGAGGCACCGCTCACCGTGCTCGCCGAGCTCCAGCGCCAGGGCCTGATCCGCCATCTCGGCCTGAGCAACGCCACCTCCGCCCAGCTGAAGCAGGGGCGCAGCATCGCCGAGATCGTCTGTGTGCAGAACAACTACAACCTCGTCCATCGCGAGGACGATGCGCTGCTGGACGAGCTGACGCGTCTGGGCATCGCCTTTGTGCCCTTCTTCCCGCTCGGCGGTTTCTCGCCGCTGCAGTCGACAGGCTTGTCCGAGGTCGCCACATCACTCGGCGCGACGCCGATGCAGGTGGCGCTGGCCTGGCTGCTGCACCGCGCGCCGAACATCCTGCTGATACCCGGCACCTCGTCGCCCGCGCATCTCAGCGAGAACCTTGCCGCGGCCAAGCTTGCGCTGTCGAAAGAGGTGATCGCCCGGCTGAATGAGATCAACGCCCCGTAATACGCGCCAACTCGACAGCTCGCATGAAATGTCGCATGCTGGCCGTCATGCACAATGACGAGATTTGGGACATCGAGACCGCCAAATCCTATGACACGCCAGGCACCGGAATGTTTTCCGCCTGACCTGTTGGGGCCAACCGTGGACCGGCTCTCGGAACTGGCGGGGAACGGCCGAGCGCTCGAATTCGCGATTGGAACCGGTCGCGTGGCCGTGCCGCTCAGCGAGCGCGGCATTCCCGTAGGCGGGATCGAAGCATCGCCTGCGATGATCGCTCGGTTGCGGACGAAGTCCGACGAAGCGACGATTCCCGTCATTCTTGGTGACATGGCCACATCAGTCGCTCCCGGGAGCTATTCGCTCGTTTACCCGACTGAAGCGGAAGCAGCCGCTCGCCGCTAACCGGCGGGCGCGATCGCGATCCTGTCGCCATGCGGCGTAGCCAACCAGTATTCGTTGCCGATCCTGAGCGCGGTCGACGCCGCGCCGAAGCTTGGGGTCCCGGGAAAGCGGAGGACCTGCCGGACCTGAAACGCCACGGGATCGATCCTCATAACGGAAAACGGGTTGGTGCAGCGCTTCGTGGTGTTGGGGGCGCAGGCAAACAGATTTGCCACGCTGTCGCGCGCGCCGGACGCATAAAGGAAGCCGTCCGATCCCCAGCGCAGATTGTCCGTGTGGAATCCGGTCTTGATGACGGCCCTGTCCCCTGCTGCGCCGTCGAGCGGCAGGCGGACCACGGTCTCGTCCCCCGTTCCCGCCACGAAGAGCTGCTTGCCATCCGGCGAGGCGGCGAGCCCATTGTCCGCGGAAATCGCCGCCGCCGCCGGCAGGTCTTCCCACCCCGTCTTCGGCCGCCAGATCAGCACGCCGCCCTCCGGCTGTCCCGCCGTCAGCTTCTCGGCGGCCTTCGGGTCGTCGGTCCGGAGGAAAATGGTGGCGGCGAAGGCGCCATCGGGCAAGGCCGCCACGCCATTGGTGAAGACGCCGGCCGGATAGAGCACGCAGCCCACCCAGGTCAGGCTCGGTGCCGCGGGTCCGGCCTTCAGCGTGAAGACCTCGACCGACTCCCGGCCGCCGTGATGCACGACATAGAGCGTCTGCTCCGATGCAGGGCCGGCACGAAGGCTGAGGCCATGGGCCGAGAATTTCGTCTCGTCGGGCGCGCCCGGGCAGGCGCCGAATGTCGCGCTGTCCTGCCGATAGACGACATGCCCGGGGAGCAGAACCTGCAGGCTCCGGTCCTGCCTGTTCACAAGATAGATGTGACCCCCGCTGTGTTCGGCGTCCGCCAGGCCGCTGGCGATGATCCAGGGCGTGCCCGGCACCTCGACCAGATCCTCGGCATTGGTCAAGCCGCAGATGAAGGTCAGCCCGCCGGCAGGATCGCAGGAGGCTTGGGCGGCGGCGGGTACTGACATCGCCAGGAGAGCGACGAGCAGGATGGCTGGCTTATGGAGACGCATGACGACCTCCGGTCTTCCTCTCCTTCGGCAAAAGAAATCCCTTCCCTGCTCAATCCGGCAGCGGCGGATAGAGCGGGGCGACGGCGCTCTCGCGCTGTTCCTTGACGGCCCAGGGCGTCGCCCGCCCGTCGAGCGAATCCGCCAGCCCTTCCAGAATCGCATGCCACCCCGCGCGCACGCCCGCACCTCGGCCGGCGCGCGGGCTGAGGCCGCCATGGGTCAGCGTGAGCTGGCAGCCCTCGCCGTCCGGCGCGAGCTCGAACAAGACCGAGGTGTTCAGCCCGTCGATCACCCATGACCAGCCCAGGACATGCGGTGCCTCGATCCGCGTGATGGCGAACTCGATCGACTTGCCGTTCGCAAAGGCAAGCTGCAGCGCTCCCGCCGACGCGCAGGTCGATCTTCGCCGCGCCGAACCACTCCTCCAGCCGCTCCGGCGTGGTCAGCGCCGCCCACACCTTGGCCACGGGCTTCGCGTAGCGGCGGCGATAGACGATTTGCAGGCGGTCATCCCTGACCGTGACCTCGCCCTTCGGCGCGCCGCTTAGAAGATTTTGCGGATCCATCATTGCTCCTTCTCCAGATGCTCACCCAGCGCGTCGAGGCGATCCGTCCAGAATTGCCTGAACGGCTCGAGCCAGGAATCCAGCGCCGCCAATTCTTCGGCCTCCAATCGATAGAGCCGCTTCTGGCCTTCCGCGCGCACGCTGACCAGGCCGGCCTCGCGTAGCTGCCGAAGATGCTTGGATGCCCCGGGCTGACTAAGCCCCGTCGCCTTCACGAGATCCCCCGCCGCTTTCTCCCCGCTGCGCAGGAGCTCGAGCAGGCGGCGGCGGTTCGGCTCGGCGATGGCTTCGAACGGGCTCATGCAAGATATATGTTCATATGGTTATATAACTGTCAAGGCATTTATGGTTGGAAACGCTAACGCCCTGCATTTCCGATATAAAATCATCCTGCCCTCGGAGAACGGGCCCCTCGGAGACGCATGGAGGCGCAGCTCATGATCACTCTCATAAACGTCTTCACCGTCGAGCCGGCGAGCCAGCAGCGGCTTGTCGATCTGCTCGCCCGCGCGACCGATGAATTCGTCAGCCGGGCACCGGGCTTCCTGTCCGCGACGCTCCATCGCAGCCTCGACGGCGCGAAGGTCACGATGTCCGCCCAGTGGCGCAGCCGGGAGGACTATGAGGCCATGCGCCGGGATCCTGGCCCCCTGCCCTTTCTCCAGGAGGCCCTGACGATCGCGCGGTTCGAGCCGGGCATGTACGAAATCGCCAGGCAATTCGCGCCGGCCGGGAATTCGGCGCCGGCTGCCATGACCAAGGCCGAGCTATCCGACCTCTACCGGACCTATCTCGCTTGCTTGAACGCTGAGGACTGGGCGAGGCTGGGCCAGTTCGTTCACGACGAGGTGCGCTACAACGGCGAACGGATCGGGCTGTCGGGCTATCGCGCGATGCTGGAGAGAAACTTCCGGGAGATCCCCGACCTCTCCTTCCGGATTCATCTGCTGATCGCCGAGCCGCCTCGCCTCGCGCGCTCGGCTGGCCTTCGACTGCACGCCGACGGGAAGATTTCTCGGCCTCGATGTCGGGGGGAAGCGGGTCTCCTTCACCGAGAACGTGTTCTATGAATTCGCGCAGGGCAAGATCGCGGAGGTCTGGTCGGTCATCGACAAGGCCGCCATCGAGGCCCAGATCCAGGCGACCTCATCTCCCGCCCGCTCTTAGTCCCTCCTCACACCGAATCCTCAGCTTTCGGGCCGCCGAGGGCCGCGCTCCAAGGCATCGATGTGCCGAGCTAGCGGGTGCCGCAGCAATGCGTGAATGATGATCGGCATCCCGACCGCGGCGGGGATCAGCCAAAAGGCGATCGACGGCAGCTCCTTCCAGAGCGGCAGGCTCTTGCCATTGTCCACGTAGAATGCCGTCAGGAGCAGGATATAGGACCCACCCATTCCCGTGATGTGCACCCTGACCCATCCAGGCCAGCGCCGCCGCCTGAACGTCCGGCCGACCAACGCGGCCGCGAAGGAAAGCGTGCCAAGGATGAACAGAGGATAGTCCTGGGCCCAACGGACGAGAGACAGCCCCGTCGCCGACGCAAAGACCACCAATAGACACCAAAAATAGATCGTGCCGAACGTCGGATGGCGGCCTTGGCGCTTCGGGCTCAACATCGCAACGGCACCGGCGACAACGCAAGCAAGCCCCATCAGGACATGGACGCCGACGGCTGTCAGGAAAATGGGAGACGTCGATGGCACCTCGATTCCGGCCACGAAGGTCGTGTCACTAGGCATCAGATGTCGCTTCCCAAATTATCCCTCGGGGGGTGGAACAGCACACAGCATCCGCTGACCATCCGTATCGATAGGGATGGCGACGACAGGCCGTCCACCCGCCGACATGAGCAGCCCGGGCGCTCCGTTGAGGTCGACGCGACCCGATCTCGCGTTATGGCCCCGACAAAAAATCTATCGCCAAGGTCTGCCCATTGGGGCAAGCCGCATTCGGCTGGTACTTGTTCTCCGGCGGATAGAACATCGGGTAAAAATAGGTCGCCACGCAATTGGCCTTCGGGCAACCCTGCGTGCCGCAGGCGCATGTCGCATTGGGGTTGCCGCAATTGCTGGGATAGGCCTGTCCGTAGATGATCGACCCCGGCCCTTTGGTCGAGAGAGGTCCTCGACACATATATGTCGGTTGCTTGCTGCAGGAGAGCTGAACCGGCAGGTTGTAGGCCACCTGGCCCGTACGGGCACAATAGCTGTTCGCGTTCTTTGGCTTCAGCTTGCAGGTGGGGTCCTTCGTGTTGCCGTTCCACGTGCAATCCGTGCAATACCCATAGCCGGCTTGCACGGGATTCAACGGAATCACGCTGATGTCATACCAAATGCAACTGCTCTTGGTGCCGAAACAGTTCGGCTGAAAGTTTGTCTCGATCACGGTCAGATGCTGCTGTTGCGCAACCGAGCAATTGACGGCCCCCGCCGTCTTCGAGGCGCAGAAGCGTGACCGGACGTTCGTGCTGGTTACCGTCGCGATGCAGGTTGCCCCTTTCAAGACTTTTGCCGTCGTCTTGGAGGCAGCCAATTGTTGGCAACCCGAACCCCAGGTGATCGTCGAAGCCGGACTCCAAAATCCCACCCAGATATCGGCGCCGGTCTGGTTGGCGATCTGGGCCTTGCCGGGCGGCGGCGGGGGATTCGCCGCCAAGACCGGGCTTGCGAGCCCATAGGCGATCCCAAACGCAACCATGGAAACGAAAAACAGGATGCCAGGGGCCAGGAGGCGGCGTCGCCGCTTGCGCGCCGCCGGCCGCTGCCTCCCTGCGCAGGACGACAACCCCATGGTCTTTCTCCTTTCCGGAGCAATTGATCGATCATAGAGCGGAAAGGCCGGAGAAAGATAGTTTCGACGGCCAGGCATCCGCGAGCCGGGAATTCCGGTGGAATGAAGGTGACACTCATCTGATTCCCATCCAGCATGCCGCCGTCGCAGCCGTCATGCGAATGGCCGCCTTATCACCTCCGTCGCTTCCAAATGCAGGAATTTTGGCATGTCTGACTTGAAGAACCGCGTCGCGCTCGTCACCGGCGGATCGCGCGGCATCGGCAAGGCGATCGCTTTGGCGCTCGCCCGGGCGGGCGCCGCCGTCGCCGTGAATTATCGCGCGCGCGGCGGGGAGGCCGCCGCCGTCGTCGACACCATCCAGCAGAGCGGCGGCCGCGCTGTCGCGATCGCCGCCGATGTCTCGGTCGCCGGCGACGTGCAAGTGATGGTCCATGAGGTCGAAGCGCAGCTCGGCCCCATCGACATTCTCGTCAACAACGCCGGCATGGCGGCGCTGCGCGGCCTCGACGACATCACCGAAGAGGATTTCGACCGCGCCATCGCGGTCAATCTGAAATCCGCCTTTCTCTGTACCCAGGCGGTCCTGCCGGGCATGCGGGCGCGGCGCTGGGGCCGGATCGTCAACATCTCCTCGATCGGGGCCCGCACCGGCTCCGGCGCCGTCAGCATCGCCTATGGCGCTTCCAAGGCCGGGCTCGAAGGCATGACCCGCGCCTATGCGTTGCGGCTGGCACCGGAGGGCGTGACGGTCAACGCCGTGGCGCCGGGCCTGGTCGACACGGATATGGGCAAGCCGCTGATCGAGGCGGGCATCCCCGCCCGCATCCCCGTCGGCCGCCCCGGGACCGGTGACGAGATCGCCCAAGCCGTCATGCTGCTGGTCGCCGACGCCTATATCACCGGCCAGACGCTGGCGGTGAATGGCGGTTCGCTGTTTTCGTGAGGGCGCGCATGGGTGACGTGATGGCGGAAGCGTGCGCGGCGCTGAGAGATCCGCCAAAGACTACGCCGACGTCTTGGCTGGCTCAGGCCGAGAGCGTTAGGAAGTGGCTCGGATGGGCGCATCGACTTGAATGAGACCGTCAACCGCATTATTGCCGGTTGCGTCGAACGTATCGCCGCAACAGGGCATAAGCAGAGCCGAGCAGCCCCATGTGCTGGATCGTGATCAGAATAATTGCGCCGGACAGGATGGCTGTGGAAAACGCGGCATGCGATAGGACGTAGTGTAGGGCGAAAGCGTGAATGGCGATGAGGGCGATGGCCGCCAGCGGCAATATCCAGGCGCGTCTAAGAAATTCGCTGTGTTTCTTCACGGCGTTGTCACGGTCACCCTGAGTTCGTTGCAAGTGCAAAATGCAAATTGCGGCGCCCCACAGCGCCGCTCTCGATGATATTCAGTCCCGCGCCCTCCAGGCTCGCAATGATCTCTTCGAGTTTCACGTGTCCATGGCGATGGAAGTGATGGAGAAAACCCCGCTCCTCCTGCGCTGGAGCTGCGAAGTCCACCGCGAGCACGCGCCCGCCTGGCTTCAGAATTCTTCTCATTTCTTGCGCACACTGTTTGCGGGCTTTGCGGGGTAAGTGATGAAGCATGATCGCGGAGAACACAGCGTCGAATTGTGCATCCGGAAACGGTAATCCTTGCGCCGCGGCCTGCTTGAAGACGACCTTGGAGCCAGCCCTTCTTGCCTTCTTCTCAGCTCTGGCCACCATCTCCGATGAGGCATCGATCCCATTGACCGTGCCCGCCGGCCCGACATGCCGCTTGGCCGCAATCGCAAGACTGCCAGTTCCGCAACCCACATCGAGGACGGTCTCGCCGAGCTCGAGGTGAGCCAGACGAAGGATACTCTCCCGAAACGCACGCTCGCGGCCACCCGTCATCAGCCAGACCGTGAAATCGTAGAAAGCGGCCTCATGCAGGACTAGGCCGGTCGTGCCGGGCGGAAGGCTGCGGTCGGCGATCTTGGCCATATCGTGCACCAGCTTGAGTTCTGGACATAACATACGATAATGGACACGGTGTGCGAATAACCTTTCCCGGACAAGCAGGCTTCGCATATCCCGAACCGGACAAAATCTTTGTTTTGACCATGAACGGCGCTGACAATGGCAAGAAGACCGATTGATCGCCGGGTCACCCGCACCCGCACGATGCTGCATGGAGCCTTAATCTCTTTGATTGCCGAGATCTGCTGCGGAGCGGACTGAAGAACTTGCGCAGCACGCTTTTCGACCAGCGTAAGGGGGCTTCGGCACAGAAACCTCTGGAAGTCGGAGGCTTGACGTTTAGCCTGACGATGTTCGAGCACGCTCGCAACCACATGCACCTGCATCGAACCTTGGTCGGCAACCGCGGCGGCACCATCGTTTTCGATGCGATCCGCCAAATGCTGTCAGATCTGGTACGCGCAGAACTTTCGCCCGACCTGCTCAAGAACAAGAAAGACGCCGTGCCGCGCGAAATCGTGGTCCAATTCGTCGTCGGCGCCTATATGGCGGTGACGACGTGGTGGCTCGATCACGGGGAGAAGCTGGCACCCGAGCGGATGGACGCCATATTCCAGCGTTTAGCGAACAAAGGAATTGCGAACCTGCACTGAGTCCACGACGAATTGCGGTGACACGCCACTTAATTCCCAACCTGTCAGTCGAACTTTTGTCCCACGAGATAAGCCAGAATACCGGCGAAGACGCGCATCATGCCTGTTTTCCTTTCCGCTGCAATTTCCCGCTTGCCGGCTTCGGTGGCAGTTGCCGCACAAACGACGACGCCTCATCGAGCCAGTTCTGAAGGGCGCCCTTCTTGAGTATCCGCGGGTCGACGTAAACATAGCCCTCCATCCTGCGTCCCCGCATTTCCATGGGACGTGCCTCTGGCCGAGCGAGCGCCTTGCTCTGGCTGTCCTTGCCGATGCGCAGCAGCAAGCCGCGCTTGGAAACAGCGGCGACCATGTTGCCGTTCAGCATGAAGCCCAGGCCGCCGAACATCTTGATCTCGCGGATCGCACCCCTGGACGAGAGATGTACACGGACCTCCGCAGCCAGCTCTTCCTCTGTCATCATCCGACTACCTCGGCGTTGCCCAGCGATGTGGAATTAAGGTGACACTCCACTCAATTCCCGTTTCAGCACGCTGCCGTGATCGTTCCACACGGCACGAGCTATCCCCCTCGAATTACGGTGACACGCCATTTAATTCCCGTCCAGCATGCCGCCGCGATAGTTCCACGCGGCAGGCTTCTGGGGTTGGAGAAATGCTTTGGGCTACCTAACTGAGAAAGACAGCGGATGGGGTATTGGGCCGGAATTCGGCTTCAAAGCGAAAGGACAGGTCATGGCAAAGAACACGATCTGCATCTGGTATGACAAGGACGCCGAGGCGGCCGCCCGCTTCTACGCCGAGGTCTTTCCCGACAGCGCGGTGAGCGCCGTCCACCGCGCGCCCAACGACTACCCCTCCGGCAAGAAGGGCGATGTGCTGACGGTCGAATTCACCGTCGCCGGCGTCGCCTGTCTCGGCCTCAACGGCGGTCCCGTCTTCAAGCAGACCGAAGCCTTCTCCTTCCAGATCGCCACCGACGACCAGGCGGAGACCGACCGCTACTGGAACGCCATTGTCGGCAATGGTGGCCAGGAGAGTGCCTGCGGCTGGTGCAAGGACAAATGGGGCGTCTCCTGGCAGATCACCCCGCGCGTGCTGATGGAGGCGATGGCGGCCGGCGGCGCGGAAGCAAAGCGCGCCTTCGATGCGATGATGGGTATGAGAAAGATCGACGTCGCCGCAATCGAGGCGGCGCGGCGCGGCTGACGTTCTTCTTCGAAGAACTTCCCCCTCGCCCCCCGAAGGGGGGAGAGGGTCGGGGTGAGGGGGTCTCTCCGTTCCCTGATGCCCGCTTGCCCGAGGATCTACTCGCTCATCCATTGCCGGCGCAGCTTCTCGCCGATGAGGCAGTCGATGCGCTTCACGTCCCCCGGCGCAGCGGCCGCAATCAGCCGTGGCGCGGCACCGGCGATCTCGAGCACGAGCTTGCGGCGAATCGCTTCGGCAAACTGGTCGGCGGACCGCACGACGACAACGAAGGCGCCGGGGCCGCCGATGACGCAATCCTCGTAGTAGACGTCGAGATTGCCGATCGCGGCGAAGCCGCCGGGCCGCTTGATCATGATCGGCAATCCGTTGACGGTGATCCCGGCACCGACGACCTGCTCGCGAGCGGCCTCGATGGGCATGCCCATATTGTTGGGGCCATCGCCCGACACATCGATCACGCGGCGCGGCGCATCGTAGCCGTTGCCGTCGAATCGCGGCTTGAGGAAGGCGAGGCTTCCCGAGATCGAGGTGCCGCGGAATTGCTCCATCGGCGCCTCTGCAAGCGCAGCCGCGAAGGCCTCGGCCGACGCCGCGCCGTCCACCACGCGCCAGTCCACCACGATGTGCTGCATCCCCGGTCCCGCCCACTCGACATAGGACAGCGCGATCCTGCCATTCAACCCCCGGCCGATGGCGGCGATGACATCGGGATTGGTGATCGCCGCGACGTAACCATCGCGTTGCAGCTGCTGCTCGTCGGCATCCATCGAGAACGATATGTCGACGGCGAGGACGAGCTCCAGGTCCACCGCCATATCGGCCGCACGGGCGGCGGGTGAGGCTGCCGTCGAGAGCACCGCTGCAAGGAAAGCGGCGGCAAAGACAAACCTGAGCGCATGTCGCGGCATGACGATGCCTCCTTGTCGCCCGCTGGAAGGACCCTGGAAGGACCAGAGTAATACAGGGCCGCCGCGACCGCCAAATATCAGCCGCGCAGGCTGCGCAGCGCCATCCGGGCGATGGAGCGCAAGGCATCGAAGCCGGCGCCGCCGCGCGCGGCGACCTCGAGGCCCGACCTCACGGCCAGCAGGAACTGGGCCGCCGCCGCCGGATCGACATCGCCCATTTCGCCGGCCGCCACGCCGTCGCGGATATGGGCGGCCAGAGCCGTTAGGAGGCTGCGGGCGCTGGCGTCGTTGATGGCATTGATCTCGTCGTCCGAGCGTCCGAACTCGGTGATGGAACCCAGGCCGAGGCAGCCGGCTTCCGGCTCGGCACCGGGCTTTGCGAAGGCCAGAAGTGCCGCTTCCAGCGCCTCGAGCCTGTCCCGCCTGGAGCCCAAGGTCGCGACGAGCTCGGCGACGCTTCCCGCGTTGTAGTGCGCCAATGCCTTGAGGAAGAGACGCCGCTTGTCGCCGAAGGTGCCGTAGAGGCTCTGGCGCGCGATTCCCATGCGGGCCAGCAGCTCCGCCGTCGAGGAGCCTTCATAGCCGTGGCTGGCGAACAGCTTGATCGCCGCGCACAGCGCTTCTTCGGGATCGAATTCGACGGGTCTGGCCATGGGCCTTCCTAGCATAACGGACCGATATGTCAAAAACGTTCTTGACTGAACGATCCGGAATGCCATATGACGTTCTGCACTGAACAGTCCGGAATGAGGATCCTATGGGCAACAGGAAAGAACAGGCAGGCAAAGTCGCGCTGGTGTTGGGCGGCTCGCGCGGCATCGGGGCGGCCATCGTCTCGCGCCTGGCCGCCGACGGCGCCAAGGTCGCCTTCACTTTTTCGGCCTCGCCCGATCGGGCCGAGGCGCTGGTGGCGGAGCTCGCCCAGGACCAAAGCGAGGCGATCGCCTTCCAGGCCGACAGCGGGAATGCCGCCGAGGTCAAGGCGGCCGTCGATCAGACATTCCAGCGGTTTGGCAGGCTGGACATTCTCGTCGTCAACGCCGGCATCCTGCGCCGGGCGACGATCGACGAGTTCGCACTCGAGGACTTCGACCGGATGGTGGCGGTGAATGTCCGGGGCGTGTTCGCAGCCCTCCACTACGCCGCGCCGCAGCTCTCGAAAGGCGGACGGATCATCACGATCGGCAGCAATGTCGCTGTCCGCGTCGGTTTTCCCGGGGCCAGCGTCTACGCGATGTCGAAGGCCGCCGTCGCGGGGCTGGTGAAGGGCGTGGCGATCGACTTGGCCCCCCGCGGTATCACGGTCAACAACATCCAGCCCGGCCCGACGACCACCGACATGACGAAGGAGGTTGCCGAGTTCGTCTTGCCGCTCGTCCCCCTGGGCCGGATGGGCGAGACCCGCGAGATTGCGGGGCTCGTCAGCTATCTCGCGGGCGAGGAAGCCGGCTTCATCACCGGCGCCAGCCTGACGATCGACGGCGGCTATTCCGTCTAGGCCAGCTGGGACGCGAGTGAGGGTGAAGAACTCCCCCTCGCCCCCGGAACGGGGGAGAGGGTCGGGGTGAGGGGGTCTCTCCGCTACACAATGCCCGCCTGCTCTGCCCTCACCCTCCCAATCCCTGCGCGATGGATCCCCCGCTCCCGCTTCAATCCCCGGGACGACGTGCCCGGGGGCGGTAGAGCGGGAAGGAGGCGCAAGGGCGCGCGAACTACCTATTCCCCCCCCGCGCCCCGCTAACCGCCGGGGTGAAGACCCGGCGCCTCCTGGCCCGTCCGTGCCACATATTCGGTATAGCCGCCGCTGTACTGGTGAATGCCCTCCGGCGTCAGTTCCAGCACCCGGTTGGAGAGCGCGGCCAGGAAGTGGCGGTCATGGGAAACGAACAGCATGGTGCCCTCGAATTCCGCCAGTGCTGCGATCAGCATTTCCTTCGTCGCCATGTCCAGATGGTTCGTCGGCTCGTCGAGAACCAGGAAGTTCGGCGGGTCGAACAGCATCTTGGCCATGACCAGACGCGCCTTCTCGCCGCCGGAGAGCACACGGCAGGGCTTCTCGACATCATCGCCGGAAAAGCCGAAGCAACCCGCCAGCGAGCGCAGCTGCCCCTGCCCGGCCTGCGGGAAGGACTCGTCCAGCGATTCGAAAACCGTATCCTCGCCGTCCAGCAGGTCCATGGAATGCTGGGCGAAATAGCCCATCCTGACGCTGCTGCCCATGGTCACGCTGCCCTGATCCGGCCCGGTCTGGCCGGCCACCAGCTTCAGCAGCGTGGATTTCCCCGCGCCATTGGCACCCAGGACGCACCAGCGCTCCTTGCGGCGCACCTGGAAATCGAGCCCCGTGTAGATGGGCTGGCTGCCATAGCCCTTGTGCACGTTCCGGAAGCTCGCCACGTCATCGCCCGAGCGTGGCGGGCTGCGGAATTCGAACTGGATGGACTGGCGGCGCCGGGGCGCTTCCACCCGTTCGATCTTGTCCAGCTTCTTCACCCGGCTCTGGACCTGCGCGGCGTGAGAGGCACGCGCCTTGAAGCGCTCGATGAACTTGATCTCCTTGGCGAGCATCGCCTGCTGGCGGTCGAATTGCGCCTGGCGCTGCCGCTCGCCCAGCGCGCGCTGCTCCTCGTAGAAATCGTAATTGCCGGAATATGTGGTGAGCGAGCCGCCGTCGATCTCCACGACCTTGCCGATGATGCGGTTCATGAACTCGCGGTCATGCGACGTCATCAGCAAGGCGCCGTCATAGTTCTTGAGGAAAGCCTCCAGCCAGATCAGGCTTTCCAGGTCGAGATGGTTGCTCGGCTCGTCCAGCAGCATGCCATCGGGCCGCATCAGCAGGATGCGGGCCAGCGCCACGCGCATCTTCCAGCCGCCGGAGAGCATGCCGACGTCGCCATCCATTCGTTCCTGGCTGAAGCTTAGCCCTGCGAGCACCTCGCGCGCGCGGGCATCCAGCGCATAGCCATCCAGCTCCTCGAAGCGCGCCTGCACCTCGCCATATCTAGCGATGATGGCGTCCATGTCGCCGGCCCATTTGGCATCAACCAGCTCCGGATCGACCATCGCGGCCTCGAGCTTGGCCATTTCGGTGGCCAGCGCACTCACCGGCCCGACGCCATCCATGACAGCCGCGACCGCGCTCTGGCCCGACATCTCGCCGACATCCTGGCTGAAATAGCCGATCGTCATGCCGGGATCGATCGACACCTGGCCATCGTCGGGCCGCTCCTCGCCGGCGATCATCCGGAAAATCGTCGTCTTGCCCGAACCATTGGGCCCGACCAGCCCCACCTTCTCCCCCTTCTGGATGCCCATCGAGGCGTCGATGAACAGGATCTGATGGCCGTTCTGCTTGCTGATGTTATCGAGGCGAATCATGAGGTCCGTGCTGGCTGGTCCTGTGGGAGCGAGGGGTAACTTGCCCGCCGTGGCAGCCTGACCGTCCCGCCAAAGGCGCCGGCGACCACGAGCGGGCCCGGGCTCCTACACCACTCCCCGTGACGGGATCAACCCTGTCGTCGCAGACCCCCGCCTGACCGGACGCCCGATCGATCCCCCGCAACGAGATCGGGCTTTTCGGAAATCGACGACGTCCTGGCAAATTTTCCCGGTGGAACTATGGCGACACGCCACTTAATTGCCATCTCGGCTAACCGCCGTTCCTCGGTAACGGTCGATCGTGAAGGAGCCAGGGAAGACCATGTCGAATCTCTCTTCCGCCCTCGCCATTCCCGATTCCCTGCTCGCGAAAGAGGCCACCGGCATCCTGCGGGAGAATGCCACCGATCTGCTCTTCAACCACTCCATCCGCGTCTATCTCTTCGCGGCCGAGCAGGGCCGGCAGCAAAAGCTCCGCTTCGATGCCGAGCTCCTCTACATCGCCGCGGCATTTCACGATCTGGGTCTCATCAAGAAATTCTCGAGCCCCGACGAACGCTTCGAGGTCGATGGCGCGAATGCCGCCCGTCAGTTCCTCACCGCACATGACGTGCCGGAAGAGCGGATCCAAACCGTCTGGGAAGCCATTGCCCTGCACACGACCCCCGGCATCCCGCCCTACATGCGCCCCGAAGTGGCCGTGCTCTATTCGGGCGTCCTTCTCGATGTCCTCGGCAGAGGCTACGATCAGTTTCCTTCCGAGTTGCGCGATGAAATCCTCGCCAGCTACCCTCGCAAACACTTCAAGGAAGACTTCATCCCGGCGTATGTCGCCGGCTTTGCCCACAAGCCTGCCACCACCTACGGCACGGTGAACGCCGCTATCTGTGAACGCTACATCCCGGGTTTCAAAAGCCCCAACGCCTGCGACTTGATCGCCGCCTCTCCCTTCCCGGATTAGGGAATAGCGACGCGGCGGGCCCGCGTCCGGCCCCAGCTTCCTCCCCTGCGGGCCGATAGGCCCGCGCTCTGAGGCGGGCGGGGGAAGGAAGAAAGGGCGCCATAGCGGGCTTGAATTACACCCTGCACAAATCATGACTTTGTGACGTAGTATGACGACATCGACCGGGGGGTGGGAAGATGCGGGGGACGCCAGCAGGTGCATTGCCGTCCGTCGCGCGCGCTCTCGGTTTCGCACTGAGGACGGGGGGCGTCGTGATGCAGCTGATCTGGCGGCGCGCCTTCTCGCTCTGTTTTCCCCTGGGCGTCCTGGGCGGCGTCCTCGCCCTCTTCACCAGCCCAGCTGAAGCCCATGTCAAATGGTTCTGCGGGGCGGTGGACGTCACCAGGCCGCCGCTCGCTTTGGCCGCGGTTCTGTCGCCGACATTGCTGGTTCTGGGCGCCGCAGCGATGACGCTGGTCTCGGCCGGTGGCGGTCTTGACACGCTGGCCTTGCGCCGCTGGCCGTCCCTGCTCCGGCAGGGGGCAAGATCCGAGATCATCGAGGAGGCGCTGATCCGCTTCGGCGTGGGGTCCTACATGCTCCTTTGTATGGCAAGCTGCCCTCAGCTCTGAGGGCCAATCTCGCCAAGTGCCGCCAGGTTTTGAAGCCCTGATACGCTTCAGATTTGTCGGACTGAGACGACAAGCAACATGCAATGCGTCATCGGCATGTGCCTGGCCCGCCTTTAGAGGGGGCAGATTAGCGATGGTATTTCTTACTGTCGGTGATGCCGTTCCGTCCTCTATGGTCGGCATCACTATGGGAGCAATTCGTGACGCAATTAGCACTAGTCGCTTCCGTGACTGCGCAATGCCAAAATCGCTGCACAATACTGTACCCCAGGTCACGTGATAGCCTGCCTCTATGAGGCTCTTGACGAACTTTCTCCAAATTGGCCTGGCTGCCAAACCGCAAACATTTTCCATGGTGACGATCTCAGGTCGGAGATCGACTGCAAGCTTCACAAATGAACGAAGGAGTTCCCATCGAGCATCGGGAGTTTTGCGGCTTTGGGAGTAAGTCGAAAACGGCTGACAGGGAGCGCAACCGGCGGCATCTCGAATATCACCACCCTTAAACCACTTGGCTAGCTCGGCCTTTGTGAGATCAGTGACGCTCTTTTCCACGAACTTGCCGCCACAGTTCGTTTCGAATGGATGCCGGCAAGCGGGGTCTAAATCAACCCCAACGGCGATCTCGAAGCCTGCAGATTTCAATCCATAAGCGAGGCCACCAGCCCCGCAAAATAGGTCTACGACCTTTACGACAGGCGCGCGATTTCCGCTAGGGGAATTGGGGATGACCATGACAATCAAGATAACACGTCTGGTGATTCGCGCGACCCCGCTCGCGCAAATTGAGAACCCCTTCAGAACCGGCAAGCCAAGTGAATAACCCTTTGATTTCTCTATGACAAGCTTGGCTGTATTTTCCTACGCATTTCGTACCCTACTCCCACTCGATCATATCTTAGGCCAAGAAACAGCTGATTCTTATGACGTTTCTGAAGCCTCGCACGAAGAATACCGTCAATTTTGCCGTCAAAAAGGTGCCTCAGCTAAATCTGCGACGTAGCACTCCGCAATATCCAAACACCGTCAGTTGCTGTACGGCTCAAGGCGGGCGCTTTCAGGCCGCAACGAAGCGATGTTCTCCCCCTCCTGTCCCGCGATGCCGATGCACATTCGCCGCCTGGGTGCCAGTATTGGACAGGAATTGAGGATAATCCCAATAAAGGCACCTTTACTCGGCGCCAAAGAGCGACGGGAGCCGACCCACTCCACCCTATTGCAGCGAAGGTGTGTACCAGGTAGATGGTCGCAGCCAAATAGACCGCATTTAGGGAAGAGCGGTTCCCGGCGCGTATTCTTGGCCGCGGTCCCTCCCTCCTCTCCCCGACCAAAGTAGGTTCAAATCGGGGGAGGGAAACCACCGACAGTTGACTTTTCTGCCCGTTGCAGTCTGAGCCACCGCACCGGTTTCACTAGGTCCAAGCCCCGGGCCCGTAACCATCTTGATTTGCTCCTGTTTGCAGAAGCTTTCTAGGGGGAGCTCTGCCTCTTAAGGCAGACGTCGTTGGTTCTGAATCTCGCCGGGCACGCCAATTATTTCAATGAGTTAGCGGTGCCGGGCCACAATCTATATTCATCCTAGCTAGCACATAGCTAGCAAGATCATGGACGGATGCTTGCCCCTACTCTGAGCGGCTGGGCTGCGCGGTGTGCCTCTTGCCGG
>CAVWQS010000036.1:0-77480 GCA_963757155.1 uncultured Alphaproteobacteria bacterium | reverse complement strand
AGGTCGGTCGCCTGGAGCGCAACGTCATCATCGGCAACCTGCGGCTGACCGGTGACAACCAACGGGACGAGATCATCAGCACCCCGGAGGAATTTGTCCGGCTCTATGCGACGATGGATAGCCTCGTGGCCACCGGCACCCCTCCCCTGCGGCCAATCGTGCGCGCGTTCGCCGTCATCGCGGCGATGACCGGCATGAGGCGCGGCGAGCTGCAGAAGCTTCGCTGGGGCCACGTCAATCTGGAGCGCCGCCGCCTCACGCTACACGACACCAAGGATGCGAAGCTGGCGCAGAGCGGTGCGAAGACGGAATCCGTGAACCTGCCTTGGCGAGCAGCCGACGCCCTTGCCGCCATCAAGCGCGAGGGCGCGCTGCCGAGCGATCTGGTGTTCATTCCGATGCGCGGAGAGCGTATGTCGGTCAATCGAGACTGGAACCGCATTCGGGACGCCGCCGAGTTGCCGGCGGGCCTCACGCTCCATGGACTGCGTCGGTCGGCACCGCCGCCGTCATCGGTGGGCTCAGCCTGCCCGAAATCCAGAAGCTGCTGCGGCACCGGAACATCACGACGACGAGCCGCTACATCCACCTCGCCGACCGCCATCAGTCCCGCTTCCAGGATCGCGCGACCGCGCATCTGGGCCCGGAGCCAACGGGCGAGGTCGTAGCTCTGCCGCAAAGGCGGCAGCGCCGCCCCGACGCCGGGCCGTGGCGAGCGACGCGGGGTCGAGGGCTCCGTCGGGACATCGGGAATCATTGTTGCACACAAGCGAGGCCACTACAGTGTTCCTACGGTGGCCACTTCAGGGGAAGGTGACAGGCATGCCACTAGTGACTGGAACGGTCGTGAAGTGTGATGACGAGGAACAGCGCATCCTCATTCGCCTGGGCTGGGCAGTAGTTGTCCACTGGGCGGGGTTGCCGGAAGGTGTTCGTCAGCTTCTCGTGGCGCAGGCGACGAACACGGGCACGCTCATGGAGCGGGAGACTGTGCAGCTCGAACAGGCGATATGGTCTTGCATCAGGAAGCACGAAGGCGGGAAGTAGAGATCAGCCGGGGGATGGCGACTGCCACCTAAGTCTCGCCGCAAGGGGTTGGTGGACCGTCCTGCGGCTCAACCTCGGTGGCTGCCGACGCTCACGGTGCGCCGCGCTCTCGATGGGATCTAGTTGGCCAGAAGTAGTTGTCTGCTGGGATGGGCGCGCCCACCGCGGCGGCCTCGGTTCGTAGCGGGGAGCAACTACCAGGACAACCACGGTGAGCACGTAGGGGTACTAGAGGTCTGCTTGAACGACGGGCAGATCCATCCCGTCGATCCGACGGGAACGTCTGACACCACCTGGAGTTCCGCGGGGAGATGTCCGCCTCAGGAGCTATATCGACCTCCGGTAGGATCATGGGTCATGCAGCGCGAAATGGTTCGGCGCTGGGCTTGGCGGCGATGGGGATGTGGTTGGGATCAGCGCAGATGGATCTTTAGATATTGATCCTTGCCCAGTCCAGAGCCGAGCGCAGTTGAGGCAATCAGCGCCTGCCCCGAAGCTAGGCACTCATATACCGTGCTGGCGGACTGCCAATCAGAGCCGCGCCGTGATGTGGCCCCCGCAGACCCGACTTCGGTTTCGGCGGCAACTTTGCCGTACTTTTGCAGTACGGCAGGATTTGGAGCTTCAATTTCGAGCTAAGACATTGATTTTATTTCTTGGCGTCTCCTAGGGGATTTGAACCCCTGTTACCGCCCGACAGGGCGGTTCTCGTTGCGGCCCGTAGAAAGCGCGCCACAACCCCATCTCGCCGAGGGGGTCATTTTCGGACACCATGCGGACATGGCATCACACGCGGTGCGGGAGTCCACAAAGCAAAACCCCGCCAGCTGTTTGATCTGGCGGGGTTTTTGTTGGTTGCGGGGGTAGGATTTGAACCTACGACCTTCAGGTTATGAGCCTGACGAGCTACCGGGCTGCTCCACCCCGCGGTATCGGAGGTTCTTCTCGGCGTTGTGGTTAGGAATGCGGTCGGGTTGGTTGTTGCTTCCGTTCGGAAGACCTGGCGGCGACCTACTCTCCCACGTCTTAGGACGCAGTACCATTGGCGCTGAGGGTTTTCACGGCCGAGTTCGGGATGGGATCGGGTGTATGGCCCCTCGCCATGACCACCAGGTCGTCGGAACGGAAGCGGGTGAACGAGTGCGGTTATGTTGTGTTTGGTCGAGGTCTTGTTGTGCGCTGCAGGCGGGCTCTGGTCCCTGCATGCGACGGAAGGATCGAATCAAGCCGAACGAGCGATTAGTACCGGTTAGCTTCACGCATTGCTGCGCTTCCACACCCGGCCTATCAACGTGGTGGTCTTCCACGGCTCTTCAGGGAGAACTCGTTTTGAGGTGGGTTTCCCGCTTAGATGCTTTCAGCGGTTATCCCGACCGCACATAGCTACCCGGCGCTGCCGCTGGCGCGACAACCGGTACACCAGAGGTGCGTCCATCCCGGTCCTCTCGTACTAGGGACAGATCCTCTCAATTCTCCAACACCCACGGCAGATAGGGACCGAACTGTCTCACGACGTTCTAAACCCAGCTCACGTACCACTTTAAATGGCGAACAGCCATACCCTTGGGACCTGCTCCAGCCCCAGGATGTGATGAGCCGACATCGAGGTGCCAAACCTCCCCGTCGATATGGACTCTTGGGGGAGATCAGCCTGTTATCCCCGGCGTACCTTTTATTCGTTGAGCGATGGCCCATCCACGCGGAACCACCGGATCACTATGACCGACTTTCGTCTCTGCTCGACTTGTCAGTCTCGCAGTCAGGCGGGCTTATGCCATTGCACTCATCGGCTGATTTCCGACCAGCCTGAGCCCACCATCGCGCGCCTCCGTTACTCTTTGGGAGGCGACCGCCCCAGTCAAACTACCCACCATGCAGGGTCCCGGCCGCCGGTTCAGGCGGCTCGGTTAGACATCAGAGAACCAAAGGGCGGTATTTCAAGGGCGGCTCCACACCGGCTAGCGCCGACGCTTCATAGCCTCCCGCCTATCCTACACATTCGTTCCCTAATGCCACTGCAAAGCTATAGTAAAGGTGCACGGGGTCTTTCCGTCTAACCGCGGGTACTCCGCATCTTCACGGAGAATTCAATTTCGCTGAGTTGGTGCTGGAGACAGCGGGGAAGTCGTTACGCCATTCGTGCAGGTCGGAACTTACCCGACAAGGAATTTCGCTACCTTAGGACCGTTATAGTTACGGCCGCCGTTTACCGGGGCTTCGATTCAGAGCTTGCACCCCTCCTCTTAACCTTCCGGCACCGGGCAGGCGTCAGACCCTATACGTCGCCGTTTGGCTTCGCAGAGCCCTGTGTTTTTAGTAAACAGTCGCCACCCCCTGGTCTGTGCCCCCTCACCCTGGTTGCCCAAGGCAAGGGCCCTCTTCTTCCGAAGTTACGAGGGCAATTTGCCGAGTTCCTTCAGCACCATTCTCTCAAGCGCCTTGGTATGCTCTACCAGTCCACCTGTGTCGGTTTGGGGTACGGTCTATGAGCTGGGGCTATTTCCCGGAACGCCTTCGCGGCCCGGGCAATCCGATAAGCCCGGACAACTTGCAGCATTCGTCACCTCCAGCAGGCCCTGGAATATTAACCAGGTTCCCATCGGCTACGGCTGTCGCCCTCACCTTAGGGGCCGGCTCACCCTGCGCGGATTAACCTTGCGCAGGAACCCTTGGACTTTCGGCGGGAGTGTTTCTCGCACTCCTTGTCGCTACTCATGTCAGCATTCTCACTTCCGATGCCTCCAGCAATCCTTGCGGATCACCTTCACAGGCCTACGGAACGCTCCGCTACCGCGTGTCTTGCGACACGCCCACAGCTTCGGTGTATGGCTTTAGCCCCGTTACATCTTCGGCGCAGGACGGCTTGTCTAGACCAGTGAGCTATTACGCTTTCTTTAAAGGATGGCTGCTTCTAAGCCAACCTCCTGGTTGTCGTGGCCTTCCCACATCCTTTCCCACTTAGCCATAACTTGGGGACCTTAGCTGGTGGTCTGGGCTCTTTCCCTCTCGGCTACGGACCTTAGCACCCATAGCCTGTCTGCCGATCTGCGCTCGCCGGTATTCGGAGTTTGGTTAGGTTTGGTAAGGCTCGCGCCCCCCTAGCCCATCCAGTGCTCTACCCCCGGCGGCGATCAATCGACGCTCTACCTAAATAGATTTCGCGGAGAACCAGCTATTTCCGAGTTTGATTGGCCTTTCACCCCTAGCCACAGGTCATCCCCGTCTTTTTCAACAGACGTGGGTTCGGCCCTCCAGTACGTGTTACCGCACCTTCAGCCTGCCCATGGCTAGATCACCCGGTTTCGGGTCTAATCCCACGAACTAGCGCCCTATTAAGACTCGCTTTCGCTACGCCTCCACCTATCGGCTTAAGCTCGCTCGTAAGACTAAGTCGCTGACCCATTATACAAGAGGTACGCCGTCACCCCATAAAGAGGCTCCGACTGCTTGTAGGCATCCGGTTTCAGGGTCTCTTTCACTCCCCTCATCGGGGTGCTTTTCACCTTTCCCTCACGGTACTTGTGCACTATCGGTCACTGAGGAGTACTTAGGCTTGGAGGGTGGGCCCCCCATGTTCAGACAGGATTTCACGTGTCCCGCCTTACTCAAGGACCTTCGCCACTTCTACCCGTACGGGGCTATCACCCGCTATGGCCCGACTTTCCAGACGGTTCCGGTTCTATGACAAAGGCCACTGGCCTGATCCGCTTTCGCTCGCCACTACTCGCGGAGTCTCTGTTGATGTCCTTTCCTCCAGCTACTGAGATGTTTCAGTTCGCCGGGTTCGCTTTGCCGACCTATGGATTCAGTCGGCAATGACCCAAAAGGGCCGGGTTTCCCCATTCGGATATCCGCGGATCAAAGGGTGCTCGCCCCTCCCCGCGGCTTTTCGCAGCGTGCCACGTCCTTCATCGCCTCTCAGTGCCAAGGCATCCACCAAATGCCCTTAAACGCTTGATCCGAAGCTCCTCCGCCGCACACAGAGAGCAGAGCCCTCCACACAACGACAGCAAAGCCTCGACTTTAACACTCAGCACTCATTCTATTACCCGCCTGGCCGTCAACCACGAATCCCTTCGCCCTCGAGCTTTCGCTCAAGGCAAGGCAACCCGTGCCAACAGCCAGTCGCATTCCTATCCACAATGTCAAAGAGCAGGTATCAGGGACCAGGCTTCGCAGTCTGCCCTATTCATGTTCCTCGGAATGGCCAAAAGCTCTGACCAGAAGCGCTGGTGGAGCCGACCGGGATCGAACCGGTGACCCCCTGCTTGCAAAGCAGGTGCTCTCCCAGCTGAGCTACGGCCCCAGATGACCATCCATGGGCCAGACTGGTGGGCCAGGGAAGATTTGAACTTCCGACCTCACGCTTATCAAGCGCGCGCTCTAACCAGCTGAGCTACTAGCCCGATCTCTCCACCCCGTAGCGGCGCGCGTAAATCGCGCAGCCGCCTTGCGGCGCTTATTCCGAGGAGAAGGGATGCGAGGACGGCGGCCTCGAGCCGTCATAGGGACAGGCTCGGTAGATATGAGCTCGAAAGAGGTGTCGACTGCCTGGCGGCAGCCGTCCTTCCTCCAAGTCCCAGAAAGGAGGTGATCCAGCCGCAGGTTCCCCTACGGCTACCTTGTTACGACTTCGCCCCAGTCGCTGACCTTACCGTGGTCGGCTGCCTCCTCTTGCGAGGTCAGCGCACCGGCTTCGGGTAAAACCAACTCCCATGGCGTGACGGGCGGTGTGTACAAGGCCCGGGAACGTATTCACCGCGGCATGCTGATCCGCGATTACTAGCGATTCCAACTTCATGCACTCGAGTTGCAGAGTGCAATCCGAACTGAGACGGCTTTTCGGGATTAGCTCAGGGTCGCCCCATCGCCGCCCGCTGTCACCGCCATTGTAGCACGTGTGTAGCCCAGCCCGTAAGGGCCATGAGGACTTGACGTCATCCCCGCCTTCCTCCGGCTTGTCACCGGCAGTTTCTCCAGAGTGCCCAGCTCTACCCGTTGGCAACTGAAGATGAGGGTTGCGCTCGTTGCGGGACTTAACCCAACATCTCACGACACGAGCTGACGACAGCCATGCAGCACCTGTGTGGACGCCAGCCGAACTGAAGAGATCTGTTTCCAAATCCCATACGTCCCATGTCAAGGGCTGGTAAGGTTCTGCGCGTTGCTTCGAATTAAACCACATGCTCCACCGCTTGTGCGGGCCCCCGTCAATTCCTTTGAGTTTTAATCTTGCGACCGTACTCCCCAGGCGGAGTGCTTAATGCGTTAGCGGCGACACCGAAGAGCAAGCTCCCCGACGTCTAGCACTCATCGTTTACAGCGTGGACTACCAGGGTATCTAATCCTGTTTGCTCCCCACGCTTTCGCGCCTCAGCGTCAAATGTGGGCCAGATGGCCGCCTTCGCCACCGGTGTTCTTCCCAATATCTACGAATTTCACCTCTACACTGGGAATTCCGCCATCCTCTCCCACCTTCCAGCGCCGCAGTATCAAGCGCAATTCCCAGGTTGAGCCCGGGGCTTTCACGCCTGACTTACAGCACAGCCTACGCGCCCTTTACGCCCAGTAATTCCGAACAACGCTAGCCCCCTTCGTATTACCGCGGCTGCTGGCACGAAGTTAGCCGGGGCTTCTTCTGCGGGTACCGTCATCATCTTCCCCGCCGAAAGGACTTTACAACCCGAAGGCCTTCATCATCCACGCGGCATTGCTGGATCAGGGTTGCCCCCATTGTCCAATATTCCCCACTGCTGCCTCCCGTAGGAGTCTGGGCCGTATCTCAGTCCCAGTGTGGCTGATCATCCTCTCAGACCAGCTACGGATCGAAGGCTTGGTAGGCCGTTACCCCACCAACTACCTAATCCGACGCGGGCCCCTCCTATGGCGATAAATCTTTCTCCCGAAGGACTCATAGGGTATTAGCCGCAGTTTCCCACGGTTATTCCCTACCACAGGGCAGGTTCCCACGCGTTACTCACCCGTCTGCCACTTTCACCAGGCCGAAGCCTGGATCACGTTCGACTTGCATGTGTTAGGCATGCCGCCAGCGTTCGTTCTGAGCCAGGATCAAACTCTCAGGTTGACCTTAGATCTCCCATCCCGAACCAGCCGAAGCCGACCCGAGACAGAACACCCAAAATCGGGATCCCGTTACTTTTAAACGCGCTCTCGTCACGAAGCCTCAGACCAAGCAAAGCCCTCAGATCGCTCCGAAGACCCGCAGAAGCCCAAAACTCCGCTTCCAGAAACACGCAAGCAACAGGTCCAATGAACCAGCCATAAGCCGACCCAAGACCGCCGCCCGCGCATCCCTTCTCTCAATACCAACAATGTCAAACAGCAGCGCCGCGCTTCAGCCAAAGCATTTTGCTTATTGCGCGGCGGGCCGGCCTTATACGTCGGCCCCAATAGGGTGTCAAACGAATTATGCCGGTCTTGTGACAGCCCCGCCGCACATTGGCGTGGGTCTCACTAGCTCTTTGATTCAATGGAAATTTTTGGGGTTGACGAAACAGCCCGACGCCGCCCATTCTGCCGGCCGATAGCTGCGTCGGTCGGCCATGCTTTTTCTGCATGAGTCGCGCCGGCTGGGGGAGATGGGCGGACAGGGGTCGAACCCTGCCGTCCGAACCATTGAACCGAGGGGAACACTAGTTGCGATCGAGATCCCGCGTAGCCGCCCAAAGGCCCTTTTCCCGTAGCTCACTCACCCTCGCCTTCGGCATCGCCTTCGTGGGCCTTGCCATCTCCCTGGGGCCCGCCAAGCCGGATTTCCACATTTCCTGGCATACACCGGTCATCGAAATCCCGGCTTTCGGCGATTTCGATCAGCAGCTGGCCCAGAAATACTTCCTTTTGCCCTCGGTGCAGGTCGACAGCGACGCCACGCCCCTGCTCGATCCGGGGCTTCCCGCCCTCGCCGCTACCCCTGGCGCCCCTGCGGCTGCCGCCCAGACAGCAGCAATCCAGACGGCGGCGGTCCAGTCTGTCGCCGTCCAGCCCGTCGCCGCCCTGGCGCCGGCTCCCGTCGCGAATCCGGGCGCGTCCCTCGCCGCCCAGTTCGCCGGTACCACGCCGGACGCGACTGTCGCCACATCGCCACTTTCGGCTGCCGTCGAGCAGGTCATCCAGATCGAGAAGGGCGACACGCTGATGTCGGTTCTGACCGATGCCGGCATCCCCAATACCGAAGCGCATGCGGCAGTCGTGGCCTTGAGCGACATCTTCTCGCCCCGTGCCCTGAGGCCGGGCCAGCCGATCAAGCTCACATTGTCTTCCGATGATCAGGATGACAATGCCGGCACTGCCGCGGAGCCGATCCTCCATCTCATGGCCCTGACGCTGGAGCCATCGGTCGAGAAGCATGTCGAGCTCACCCGCAGCCTGGATGGCGCCTTCAAGGCTCAATCCACGGATGTGCCGCTCGAAATCGAGACGACCCGGGCGGCCGGGACGATACGGACCAGCCTCTTCGAGGCCGGAGAGGCCCAGGGCGTGCCCGTCGCGATCATGGGGGAGGTCATCCACGCCTTCAGCTATGACGTCGACTTCCAGCGCGATTTCCAGCCCGGCGACAAATTCGAGATCGTCTACAAGCGCTACATGAACGAGGCGGGCGAGCTGGCCAAATCCGGCGATATCGACTTCGCCGCTCTCACACTCAGCGGGCGCGAGCTGCGGCTCTATCGCTATGCCTTGCCGGACGGCCGCGTCGACTGGTTCAACCCCAAGGGCGATTCGGTGCGCAAGGCTTTGCTGCGCACGCCCATCGACGGCGCCAGGATCACCTCGGGTTACGGTGTGCGCATGCATCCGATCCTGGGCTATTCCCTGATGCACAAGGGGATCGACTTCGGCGCCCCCATGGGCACACCGATCTTCGCCGCCGGCGATGGCGTCATCGCCCAGATCGGCCCCTACTCGGGTTTCGGCAATTACATCCGCGTCAAGCACAACGCGACCTACGCCACGGCTTACGGCCATATCAGCCGCTTCGCCGGCGGGCTTCATACGGGCAGCCGGGTCAAGCAGGGCCAGGTGATCGCCTATGTCGGCATGACCGGCCGGGCGACGGGCCCGCATCTGCATTTCGAGGTGCTGATCAACGGCCGGCAGGTCAATCCGCAGAGCATCAAGCTCCCGACGGGCGAGAAGCTGCAAGGCAAGCAGCTGAAGCAGTTCCTCGCCTATGCCGCCAATCTGGACCGCCAGCGCCGCGACCTCGCGCAGAAGGCGCTCGTCGCTCAGGGGAATTAGCCCAGCTTATTTCCTCTTCCGACGCGGCAAAGAAAAAGCGCCCCGGCCTTGTGCAAGGCCGGGGCGCTTTACTTTCCGTCTATCAAGCAGCGGCGTCGGTGACCGTCTCGCCGTTGATCGCGAGCTTGCCGTCCTTGACCGAGATGCGGATATTCTCGCCCGGCGTGATGCGGCCTTCGAGGATGAGTCCGGCCAGCGGATTCTGCAGCTCGCGCTGGATCACCCGCTTCAGCGGCCGGGCGCCATAGACCGGATCGTAGCCGGCATTGGCGAGCCAAGTCCGCGCCCGCTCGTCGAGCTCGATGGTCATCTTGCGGTCGGCCAGCAGCTGATCCAGCCGCTTCAACTGGATGTCGACGATGCCGCTCATCTGCTGGCGCGTCAGGCGGCGGAACAGCAGGATGTCGTCCAGTCGGTTCAGGAACTCCGGCCGGAAGGCGGAGCGCACCACCTCCATCACCATCGGACGCAGCTTCTCGATATCCTCGCCCTCGGGCTGGCTGGCGATGATATCGCTGCCGAGGTTCGAGGTCAGGATGATCAGCGTGTTGCGGAAATCGACGGTCCGTCCCTGGCCATCGGTCAGCCGCCCGTCATCCAATACCTGCAGCAGCACGTTGAAGACATCGGGATGGGCCTTCTCGACCTCGTCGAACAGGATCACCTGATAGGGACGACGCCGCACCGCTTCGGTCAGCGATCCGCCCTCCTCATAGCCGACATAGCCAGGGGGTGCCCCGATCAGCCGCGCGACCGAATGCTTCTCCATGTACTCGGACATGTCGATGCGGATCATGGCGGTCTCGTCGTCGAACAGGAAAGCAGCCAGCGCCTTGGTGAGCTCGGTCTTGCCCACGCCGGTGGGCCCCAGGAAAAGGAAGGAGCCGATGGGCCGGTTGGGATCCTGCAAACCTGCCCGCGCCCGGCGCACGGCATTGGAGACGGCGACGATCGCCTCGTCCTGACCGATCACGCGCTGGCGCAGCGCCTCCTCCATATGGAGCAGCTTTTCGCGCTCGCCCTCCAGCATCTTGTCGACGGGAATACCTGTCCAGCGCGACACGATGGCGGCGATCTCGCGCTCGCCCACCACTCGTTCAGGACGCGGCGATGCTCGGTCGAGTCGGCCTGGGCGAGCTTCTTCGTGAGCTCGGGAATGACGCTGTGGAGCAATTCGCCGGCCTTCTGATAGTCGCCCTGGCGCTGGGCCTGCTCGGCTTCGATGCGAACCTGATCCAGCTTCTCCTTGATCTCCTGGGCGCCGGCCAGCTGCTGCTTCTCCGCCTGCCAGGCGGCCGTCATATCGGCGGACTTCTTCTCCAGCGCCTGGATCTCGACCTCGATCTGCTTCAGGCGTTCGGCGGAAGCGGCATCCGTTTCCTTCTTCAGCGCCTCGCGCTCGATCTTGAGCTGGATCAAGCCGCCGATCGACCTCGTCGATCGCCTCGGGCTTGGATTCCATCTCCATGCGCAGCCGGCTCGCCGCCTCGTCCATCAGATCGATGGCCTTGTCCGGCAGGAAGCGGTCGGTGATGTAGCGGTTGGAGAGGGTCGCCGCGGCGACGATTGCCGCATCGGAGATGCGAACACGCCTTGTGATGCAGCTCGTATTTTTCCTTCAGGCCGCGCAGGATCGAGATGGTATCCGCCACCGTCGGCTCCGACACGAAGACCGGCTGGAAGCGCCGCGCGAGAGCGGCGTCCTTCTCGATATGCTTGCGGTATTCGTCCAGCGTCGTGGCGCCGACGCAATGGAGCTCGCCGCGGGCGAGCGCCGGCTTCAGCATGTTGGAGGCGTCCATCGCCCCCTCGGCCTTGCCGGCGCCCATCAGGGTATGCAGCTCGTCGATGAACAGGATGATCTCGCCCTCGGCGGTGCCGATCTCCTGCAGAACGGCCTTCAGGCGCTCCTCGAACTCGCCGCGATACTTGGCCCCGGCGATAAGGGCGCCGAGGTCGAGGGACAGCAGGCGCTTGTCGCGCAGCCCCTCCGGCACGTCGCCATTGACGATGCGCAGCGCCAGGCCCTCGACGATGGCGGTCTTGCCGACGCCGGGCTCGCCGATCAGGACGGGGTTGTTCTTGGTCCGGCGCGAGAGAACCTGGATCGTGCGGCGGATCTCCTCGTCGCGGCCGATGACCGGATCGAGCTTGCCTTCGCGCGCCGCGGCCGTCAGGTCGCGGGAATATTTCTTGAGCGAGTCGTAGCCCTGCTCGGCATTCTCGCTGGTCGCCTTGCGGCCCTTGCGGATTTCCTCGATGGCGCCATTCAGCGCCTGGGGCGTGATCCCGGCTGTGGCCAGGATCTCGGCCGAGGGCGTGCCCTTGGCCAGGGCCAGCGCCAGCAACAGGCGTTCGGCGGTGACATAGCTGTCACCGGCCTTCTTGGCGATCTGCTCGGCGCTGTCGAAGAGCCGCGCCGTCTCCGGCGCCATATAGACCTGGCCCGCGCCACTGCCCTCGACCTTGGGCAGCTTCGCGAGCTCGCGCTCCACACCGGCCAGCGCTCGCTGAGGATCGCCCCCGGCAGCGCGGATGAGATTGGAAGCGAGGCCTTCGCTGTCGTCCAGCAGGACCTTCAGCAGATGCTCAGGCGTAAAGCGCTGGTGGCCGCTGCGAAGCGCCAGCCCTTGCGCCGATTGAACGAAACCCCGCGAACGTTCGGTATATTGCTCGAGATTCACTATTTGCCCTCCCTCGTCTGCGCCCCTATTGGGCACGCAGTCGATGATGCGTCTCAACAACTACCGGCGATATGGGTTAGTGGCTGAAAAAGCACAAGAGGCGGCGCGGCCGGTCAGGGCCAAAATTGACCGAAAACCGGCTTCTAGAATTGACTCATATCAAAATCAGAAAAGAACCGAGATCAGGCCTCGGAATCCTCTGAAGGCTCGCCCATGCCCGAGACATGCGCGCCATTGGGGGCCACGTTTCCGTTCCGGCCCTCGTCCTCGCCTTCGCCCTGCCCATCCCCTTGGCCGTCCCCCTGGCCATCGATGCCGTTGCCGGCGCCATTGCTGCCATTGCCGTCGGTGCGCGCCGGCCGGCCGCGATTGGCATCGCCGTTGGCGTTCAGCATGCGGTAGTAGTGCTCGGCATGCTGGAGATAATTCTCCATGGCGATGCGATCGCCGGCCGCACTCGCGTCCCGCGCCATGGCCAGGTATTTCTCCATGACCTGATAGGCATTGCCCCGCACTCGCATCTCGCCGCCGCCGCTGTCGAAATTCTGGGGTCGCGTCGGACCATTCGGATTATGCGGCTTGCGCGGACCACGCCCGCGCGATCGCCGGGGATTCGAACCACCTTGTCTCATGCTTACTCACATTGCTCTTTGACCGGGATCCCCGCCTCCGGGATAGCCAGTGCGGCTCCTTGGGCACCCGCACGACATATAAGCCGGAGTTCCGTTGGAGGGGGTGTTTGCTCGCCTCCAGAGGTCGAGGCGGCGTGTTCCGTCGGAGTCAACCTAGTCGGTCGCAAGGGGATTTCCAACTCTTTTTTGCTGGCCGAGGACGAGACAGCGGGGAATGCCCGCGAGGTCGGATCGGCAATCCACAGCCTGGAGGCCGCCGGTTTCGAAGAGCCCAGCCGCCGCCGCCTGGCCGAAACCGAGCTCGATGAAGGCCCGGCCCTCCCCCGCCAGCAGATCGGGCAGCTGCAAGGCAAGCGCACGATAGGAATCGAGGCCGTCGCTCCCGCCCGAGAGCGCCAGCCAGGGATCGAAGCGGGCGACCTCCGGCTCCAATCGGGCGATCTCCGCTGCCGGCACATAAGGCGGATTGCAGAGAATGACGTCGAATCGCTCGCCGATTCCCTGCCCCCAATCGCCGGTTCTGAAGCGCGCCCGGGCGCCGAGACCGAGCGCTTCGGCATTGGCCCGGGCGATAGCCACGGCGCCGGGCTGGGTATCGATTCCCAGGCCTTCTGCGCGCGGCAGCTCGCTGAGCAGCGCCAGCAGCAGGCAGCCCGTGCCGGTACCCAGATCCAGGATCTTCAGCATCGTCCCCTCCGCCCGTCCCCGGGACGGCCCCAGCCAGGCCAGCGCCGCCTCGATCAGCGTCTCGCTGTCGGGGCGCGGATCCAGGGTATCGGGCCCGAGGGCAAAGCTGAGGCTCCAGAACTCCCGCCGGCCGAGGATACGCGACAGGGGCTCGCGCGACTCGCGCCGGCCGGCAAGCTCGGCCAGGCGTCCGGCCTCTGCTTCGTTCAGGGGGCGCTTCGGCTCGGCCACCAGCTGGGCTTGGGAGAGGCCGGTTGCCGCCGCCAGCAGGAGGCGGGCTTCGCGGCGGGGCTCGGCAATTCCGGCCGGCGCCAGCCGGGCACCGATCTCGCGCAGGGCCTGGGCCAAATCCATCACTCGACCTCCGCGAGGCGTGTCGCCTGATCCTCGGCGGTCAGCGCATCGATGACCTCGTCCAGCGCCTCGCCCGAGACGATCTTGTCGATCTTGTAGAGGGTCAGATTGATCCGGTGATCGGTGACGCGCCCTTGCGGGAAGTTGTAGGTGCGGATGCGCTCGGAG
Source organism: uncultured Alphaproteobacteria bacterium (assembly GCA_963757155.1). GTDB lineage: Bacteria > Pseudomonadota > Alphaproteobacteria > Dongiales > Dongiaceae > DASXQK01. The sequence goes on along the minus strand of CAVWQS010000036.1, from coordinate 63,649 downwards.
CGGTCGCCGCTGCCGACCTGGCTCTTGCGGTCGGCTGCGCGCTCGGCATCGCGCCGGGCGCGCTCCATCTCATAGAGTCGGGCGCGGAGCACCTTCATGGCCTTGGCCTTGTTCTTGTGCTGCGACTTCTCGTCCTGCTGCTGCACGACAAGACCCGTCGGCAAATGGGTGATGCGCACCGCGCTGTCGGTCGTGTTGACCGATTGGCCGCCAGGACCGCTGGCCCGGAAGACATCGATGCGCAGATCCTTGTCCTCGATATGGACATCCACCTCCTCCGCCTCCGGCAGCACGGCGACGGTCGCCGCCGAGGTATGGATGCGTCCGCTGGCCTCGGTCTCGGGCACGCGCTGGACCCGATGAACGCCGGATTCGAATTTCAGCCGGGCGAAGACATTGCGCCCGGTGATCTCCATGCTCGCTTCCTTGTAGCCGCCGAGACCGGTCTCGCTGATGCTCAAGACCTCCACGCGCCAGCCATGGCCTTCGGCATAGCGCGTGTACATGCGGAACAGTGCGGCGGCGAACAGTGCCGCCTCCTCGCCGCCCGTGCCGGCGCGCACTTCCAGAATCGCATTGCGCTCATCGGCCTCGTCCTTGGGCAGCAAGGCGATCTTCACCTGCTGATCGAGCTCGAGCAGCTTCTGCTTGACGCTGCGCAGCTCCTCCTCGGCCATGGACTTCATCTCGGCATCGCCGGCGGGATCGGCCGCCAGTGCCGCCAGATCGTCGCGCTCCGCCTGAGCCTTCTGGAACGCGAGGATGCGCTCGACCGTCGGCGAGAGATCGGCATATTCGCGCGACATGCGCGCGAAACCCTGGGCGTCCTTGGGACCCTCGCGCGCCATCAGCGACGCCAGCTCTTCATGGCGCTTCACGACCCGCGCCAGCTTGCTCTCGATGCTCATCGCTTCGTCGAATCCTCCGGCTCATCGACCGCGAGCCCGAACAGCCGGGCCAGCAAGCGCTCAGCCTCCGCCCGCTCGGCCGGACCCGCGGCGGCCATCTCGCGCAGCCCCGCGGTGGGCTCATGCAGCAACCGATTGATCAGCAGCCGCGTCGCCGTGGCGGCATCGGCCGGGCGCTCCGCCAGCACCTCCTCGCGCAGCACCTCGAAGCGCTGGCGCAAGGCGACGATGGCCGGCACCGCCGCCCGCCCCGCGCGGCGCCCCAGATATCCCGCAACGGCCTCGTCGATCAAGCTCCACGCCGCGCTCGCCGCCGCCGCCCGGGTCGACCGGCCCTGCATGGCGGCACGCTCGAGATCGTCGAGCTCATAGCGAAACACGTCGTCCAGCCGGTCGACCGCCGGCTCCACATCGGCCGGCACGGCGACATCGATCAGCAGTACCGGGCGATGCCGGCGCACCTTGATCGCCTGGGCCATCGCCTCGGCGGTGACGACGGGCCGGCCGGCGCCCTGGGCGCTCACCACGATATCGGCGGCGGCGAGTCCTGCCGGCAGCTCGGCGAGCGTCATATGATGGGCCTCATGGCGCTTGGCGATCAGCGCCGCGCGGCGGGGCGAGGCATGGGCCACGGCGAGCCCGCCGAGGCCCGCGCGGCGAAGTTGCTCGATCACCAACTCGCCCATCTCGCCCGGGCCGATCAGCAATCCCCGCGCCCGGGACAGATCGCCATGGAGCTGTCGGGCAAGCCCCACCACCACGGCGGCGATGGAGATCGGCTGCTCCGTGAGGCCGGTCTCGCTGCGCACCCGCTTGGCCGCGGCATAGGCCGCCTGGAGTGCCTCATCGAGCTGGCCGCCCATCAGCCCGGCGGATTGGGAGAGGCGATGTGCTTCCTTGACCTGACCCAGCACCTGAGGCTCGCCGATGACCTGGCTATCCAGGGAAGCAGCGACGGCGAAGATATGGCGCAACGCTTCGGCCCCGGCGAGGCGGTAGGACTGGGCCTGGACCTCCTCCCGCGGAACCCCGGCCTGGCCGGCGAAGGCCGTCTCGACGGCCGCGGCGGCCTGATCGGCGTCCGAGGCCACGGCCTGCACCTCGCTGCGGTCGCAGGTCGACAGGAACACCGCCTCGGCGAGACCGGCGGCACGCAGGCGCCGCAGCAGCTCCGGCTGGCGCTCCTCCTCGACATAGAGCGCCTCGCGCAGGGCCGCGGTACCGCTGCGATGACTGACGCCGACGACGAGAAAGTCGGCCATGATCGCTACAGAAAGCGGGCGAGGCGTTCCTCGAGCTCGGTCAGCGGCACCGCCGTCTGCTCGCCGCTGTCGAGATCGCGCAAGGCCGCCTCGCCTTTCGCCAGCTCGTCCTCGCCCAGGATGATGGCCGCTGCCGCGCCCAGCTTGTCCGCCCGCTTCAACCGTTTGCCGATATTCCCGCTATAGCCGAGCTCGATGGCGAAGCCCGCGCGGCGGAGGCGTTCGGCCAAGCCTGCCGCCTGCTGCTCGGCCGCAGCACCCATCGGCACGATGGCCAGGGGCCGGCGCGGGGCCGGCGCCTCGGCCAGCATCATGGCCATGCGCTCGATTCCCGCCGCCCAGCCGACGCCTGCCGTGGCCGGGCCGCCCATGATCTCGATCAGCCCGTCATAGCGCCCGCCACCCATCACGGTGCCCTGGGCGCCCAGCTCGGTCGTCGTGAATTCGAAAGCGGTATGGCAGTAGTAGTCCAGCCCGCGCACCAGCCGCGGATTCAACTGATAGGCGATACCCAGGGCCTCGAGCCCGCCGGTCACGGCGGCGAAGAAATCGCGGCTCTTCTGGTTCAGATATTCACCGAAGCGCGGCGCCTCGGCCACCAGCGCGCGGTCGCCCTGGTCCTTGGAATCGAGGATGCGCAGCGGGTTGCGCTCCAGCCGCTCGCGGCTATCGGCGGAGAGCTTCTCCTGATGCGCCTTGAAATAGCCGACCAGGGAGGAGCGATAGGCCGCACGGCTCTCGCCATCGCCCAGCGTGTTGAGCTCGAGCACCGTACGATCGAGGAAGCCGAGGTCGCGCAGGATCGCCGCCCCGCAGGCGATGATCTCCACATCGCCGGCAGGCCCCGCCACGCCGAGGAGCTCGAGGCCGATCTGATGGAATTGGCGCTGGCGGCCCTTCTGCGGGCGCTCATAGCGGAACATCGGACCGGCGTAGAAATATTTCAGCGGCAGATGCTGGCTGAGGCCGCCGGAGATGAAGGCGCGGGCAACGCCGGCCGTGTTCTCGGGCCGGAGCGTCAGCTGCTCGCCACCCTTGTCGGTGAAGGTGTACATCTCCTTCGTGACGATGTCGGAGGTATCGCCCAGGGTGCGCTTGAAGACCTCCGAGAATTCGAAGATCGGAGTCGACATCTCGAGATAGCCATATCGTTCCGACGCCGCGCACGCGGCCTCGACCACGCGGCGGTGACGGCGCATGTCTTCAGGCAAGAGATCATGTGTGCCCCGAACGGGCTGCAGCGCGCTCACGATGGAAGATCTGTCCCAGGTCTAAGGTTCTAGGCCGCGTCGGTCTGCTGGGCCTTGGCCGCCTCGATCTCCGCCGCCTTCTTCTCGATCATCTGGACCAGATGGTCGACGATGTCGGAATCCTTCAGCCGGTGATCGGGCAGGCCGTTGACATAGACCTGATGCGTGCCGTTGCCCCCGCCGGTGAAGCCGATGTCGGTTTCGCGCGCCTCGCCCGGGCCGTTGACGACGCAGCCGATCACCGAGACGGTGAGCGGTGTCGAGATGTGGGCCAGCCGCTGCTCCAGAACCGCCACCGTGCTGATGACGTCGAACTGCTGGCGCGCGCAGGAGGGGCAGGAGATGACGTTGACGCCGCGATGGCGCAGCCCCAGCGACTTCAATATGTCGAAGCCGACCTTGATCTCCTCGACCGGATCGGCGGAGAGGGAGACGCGGATGGTATCGCCGATGCCGGCCCAGAGCAGCGAACCCATGCCGATGGCCGATTTGACCGAGCCGGTGCGCATGCCGCCCGCCTCGGTGATGCCGAGGTGGAGCGGATAGTCGCAAGCCTCGGAGAGACCCTGATAGGCGGCGACGGCGAGGAACACGTCGGAGGCCTTGACGCTGATCTTGAACTCGAAGAAGTCGTTGTCCTCGAGGATGCGGGCGTGGTCGAGGGCGCTCTCGACCATGGCCTCCGGGCAGGGCTCGCCGTATTTTTCCAGCAGATCGCGCTCCAGGCTGCCGGCATTGACGCCGATGCGCATGGAGCAGCCATGGTCGCGCGCCGCCTTCACCACCTCGCGCACGCGGTCGGCGGAGCCGATGTTGCCGGGGTTGATCCTGAGGCAGGCAGCACCAGCCTTGGCCGCCTCGATCGCGCGCTTGTAGTGGAAATGGATGTCCGCGACGATCGGCAGCTTCGAGGCCTTCACGATCGCTGGCAGAGCCGCCGTCGATTCCTCATCGGGGCAGGAGACCCGCACGATATCGGCGCCGGCCTCTTCCAGGGCGCGGATCTGGTCGATGGTCGCCGCCGCGTCGGAGGTCAGCGTATTGGTCATGGACTGCACCGTGATCGGCGCACCCCCGCCCACCGGCACGGAGCCGACATGGATCTGCCGGCTCTTGCGGCGCTGAATGTCGCGATAGGGGCGAACGCTCATCTTCCTGATCCTCTTTACCCTGACGCCGGCGCGTGACCCCGGCGCCCGCTAATGACCATTCGTCGTTTTCAAGCCCGCCGGATCCAAGGGAAGATCCCGCTTCACCAGCCCGACCGCGCCCAGCGAGGGCATCTGTGTTCCGTCGACCAGCACGTCCAGGCCCCCGGCATTGCCGGCGGTCAGCAGCAGCCCGGGCTGATTCGGCACCTCGATGGCCTGGCCGGCGCGCAAGACCGCCGAGTAATAGGTCTTCCCGGTCTTATCGTTGATCTGAACCCAGCTGTCCATACGGGCCACGAGCTTCACCCGGGCGCCGGGATTAGCCATGACGACCTGGGCCGGCGGTGGCAGGGGCTGGCCGTCGGGCCCCGGGGGCTGGCGGGCGGCCAAAAGGGCGTTGAACTCCCCGGGCAGGGGGGCCGGATCATCCGGCTGCACCAGCACGCTTGTGGCCGGGGCCTGCGGCTCGGCCGGGGGGCCCGCCGTGGCCACGGGCACAGGAAGTGTCGCATGCTGGGAGGCGATGGTCGACGGCGTCGCGCCGGCCGCTGTCGGCTGGGCCGGGGGCGCCTCCTGGGCGCCAGCCACCCCGGAGGGGACGGCGGGGTCCGGCGCGCTTGCCGGGGCAGCGTTCCCCTGGGCAGGCGCAGTGGCGGTCCCGCCCTGGGCAGGGGCCGTGGCGCTTTGGGGTTTCACCATGGGCGGGGCGGTCGCCACATTGACCGGCACCTCCTTGCCCAGGATCGCCCGCAGCTGCGAGGGCACCTCGGGAACGAGGTCGAGAAGGCTCTTGTTCCGGTCCGCCAGGTAGTACCAGACGCCATAGGCCAATATGGCGAGGAAGCCCGAGAGCAGCAGCACCGCCCCGCCGGGAATGCGCCCCTCGCTGGCGACGATCGGGACATTGAGGCGGACCTGGCGGTCCACGCCGGCAACTTCCTCGCGGAACAGGCGGACCAGCTCTTCGCCGTCCAGGCCAAGGTAGTCGCCGTAGCTGCGCACGAATCCCGAGGCATAGGCCATGCCGGGCAGGTCCTTGAAGCGCCCGGTTTCGACGGCCCGGAGATAGGTCAGGCGGATATGGAGCTGGGACGCGACGGTCGGCAGGTCCTGGCCATAGCTTTCCCGCCGGCGGCGCAGGATTTCGCCGACGCCCTCCTGGAACGGCGGCAGGCCGCCATCGTCCCGGTCCTCTGGCAGATGCTCCATTCTCTGCTGCGGTTCCATCTCGACCAATCCCTGGTCCTGCCCGGAGGCCCGCCGGTTCAAGCCCGGATCGCGCCCGAAGGAGTCAGCCACCAAGGCAAGCCGCTCAGGCGTCGCAAGGCGGCTTCGGCCCGTCAAAGCGCCAGAAGTTTTCTACCAAATCCTGGTCGGCGGTAGCAATCACGGCGAGCAATGCCGAGGTTCCAAAGAGCCCCTAAAGTGTCACGCCATGATCGCGCGCATAAGCTGCCAGCTCGTGGCGGATGCTGACATGCGGCTGACGCAACATCTCCCCTATGTAGTTGCGCAAGGGGCCGACTTCCAGGCTGCGCATCATGAGTTTCACCGGTCCGATGGCCGAGGGGGACATGGAGAGACGCCCGATCCCCAGGCCCAGCAGCCCCATGGCCTCGATCGGCTTGCTCGCCATCTCGCCGCAGACCGAGAGCGGGCGGCCCACCGCGGCGCATTGCCGCGCCACTTCGCTGAGGGCCAGCAGCATGGCCGGGGCCAGCGGGTCGTAGCGGTCGGCCAGGCGCGGATTGCCCCGGTCACTGGCGAAGAGAAATTGGGCGAGGTCGTTGCTGCCGACGGAGACGAAATCGGCCTCGGCCAGAAGGGCCGGCAGCTGCCAGATGAGCGAGGGGACCTCCAGCATGGCGCCGACTCGCAGCGGCTCGGGCACGGGAATCTCCCGCTGCCGGGCGCGCTCGACCTCGATATCGACGATTCGCCTCGCGGCGGTGAACTCGTCCGCCGTGGCGATCATCGGAAACATCAGATCGAGCGGCCGGCCGGCGGCCGCCGCGATGAGGGCACGGACCTGCTGGCGCAGCAGATTCGGCAGATCGAGCCCGATGCGCAAGGCGCGCCAGCCGATGGCCGGGTTCTCCTCGCCGGCGCGCGGCCAATAGGGCAGCACCTTGTCGCCGCCGACGTCGAGGGTGCGGAAGATGACGGGCTTGCCCGCCGCCTGCTCATAGATGCGGCGGTAGAATTCCGTCTGCTGCCCGACATCGGGGAAGCGGTCGCGCACCATGAAGGCGATCTCGGTGCGGTAGAGCCCGACGCCATCGGCGCCGCTGGCGGCCAGATGCTGCATGTCGATCAGCAGGCCGGCATTGATGGAAAGGGAGACGGCGACACCGTCGCGGCTGATCGAGGGCAGGTCGCGCACGCTGGCGAAGACGGCGCGACGGCGCGCCCGGAGCGCCATGCTGTCGGCCACCTTCTCCTCGATATCCTCGCCGGGCCGCACGAAGGCCTGGCCGTTATCGGCATCGACGATGATGCGGTCGCGGCCCTCGATTCGCGCCAGCGCCCCTTCGACCCGCCCGATCATCGGCAGGTCGAGGGCCCGGGCGACGATGGCGACATGGGCCGTGGGCGAGCCCTCCTCCAGGATGATGGCCCTGAGATGCTTGCGGTCGAATTCCAGAAGCTCGGCGGGGCCGAGCGTGCGGGCGATCACCACCGCCTTCTCCGGCAGCGGCACGGCCGCCACCGCGCCTGCCAGATGGCGCAGCAGCCGGTCGGCAAGCTCGTCGAGATCGGCCAGCCGCTCGCGCAGGTAGGGATCGACCACCTGAGACATGCGCGCCCGGGCGTCGTTCTGCACTTTCAGCACGGCGCCCTCGGCGGAGAGGCCGCTGGCAATGGCCTCGTCCAGCCGGGCGAGCCAGCCCCGGTCCTGGGCGAACATGCGATAGGCTTCCAGGATGTCGACATGCTCGCCGGCCCCGTCCAGCTCGGCGCTTTGCATAAGGTCGTCCAGGGCCCGGTGCAGGCTGGAGACCGCCAAGTTCAGGCGCTCGCGCTCACGGCCCGGATTCTCGGCCACGATCTCGGCCAAAGTCGGGCGCTGCTTGTGCAGCACGGCGCGCCCGATGGCGAGCCCGGGGGAGAGGATCAATCCCTCCAGCCGGGTCGGCAGCAGGCCGATGCCTTCCGTCGGCCGGGTCTCGTTGCGCGGCACGAGGTCGCCGCCGGCGATGAGCTCGGCCACCACCATGGCGGTGGTCTCGAGCGCCTCGACCTCCTCCTCGGTGTATTGGCGCGCCGTGCGGTTCTGCACCACCAGCACGCCGATCACCCGGCCGCCCCGCAGGATCGGCACGCCCATCAGGGAACGATAGATCTCCTCGCCCGTCTCGGGCCGATAGGCGAAATTGGGATGGGATTGCGCATCGGCCAGCGCCAGGGGCCGGGCGTGGCTGGCGATATCGCCGACCAGCCCCTCGCCGACCCGAAGCCGGGTCCGATGCACGGCCTCCAGCTTCAGCCCTTCGGTGGCGAAGAGCTCCAGCACCTCGCCGGGGCGCATCACATAGGCCGAGCAGACCTCCGCCACCATGCCGGCGGCGATGGTGCGCACGATGCGGCGCAGCCGCTCCTCCGCGGTCCCGCCCTCGGCCATGAGGGCGCGCAGCCGACGGAGCAGCAGCCGGGCGCCGGTCGTACCGCCGCCCTGCGTGCTCATTAGTCCCCGGCTCCCGGTGCCGTCGTGCTCCGCGCGGCGATGGCCCGCACTGCCTGGCCGACCAGCTCCTCGAGAATGGCAGCGGTGGGCTGCTCGCCGGTCACCATGCCGACGCTCTGGCCCGCCATCAGCGAGCCGGTCTCGACATCGCCGTCGATCACCGCCCGGCGCAGCGAGCCGGCCCAGAAATGCTCGATCTCCAGGCTCGCGGCCTTCTGATCGAGCTCGCCGCGGTTGAACCTGTCGATGACGCTGCGCTGGGTCTCGAGGAAGCGCTTGGTCGCCGCATTGGCGATGGCGCGCACGGGAATGACGGGAAAGCGCGGGTCGAGCTGGATCGAGGGGATCGCATCGCGCGCCGAGGCGCGGATGAAGGCATGCTTGAAGCTGGGATGGGCGATCGATTCGGTGGCGCAGACGAAGCGCGTGCCGAGCTGCACGCCGGCCGCCCCCATCTCCAGATAGCCGGTGATCGCCTCACCCCGGCCGATGCCCCCGGCGACGAAGACCGGCACGTCGCGGATCTCGGGCAGGATCTCCTGGGCCAGGACCGACGTCGCCACCGGGCCGATATGGCCACCCGCCTCCATGCCCTCGATCACGATCGCATCGGCGCCGGAGCGCACCAGCTTCTTGGCCAGGACCAGGGCCGGGGCGAAGCACATCAGCTTGGCCCCGCCCCGCTTCACCCGCTGCATAGCAACCCCGGGCGGCAGGCCGCCGGCGAGGACGACATGGCCCACCTTGTGATCGAGGCAGACATCGATCAGCTGCTGGAGCTGAGGATGGAGGGTGATGACGTTCACCCCGAAGGGCCGGTCGGTCAGCTTCCTGGTCTCGGCGATCTCGATCGAGAGCAGATCGGGCGACATGGAGCCCGTGGCGATGACTCCGAAGCCGCCGCCGTTGGAAATGGCCGAGACCAGATGGCGCTCCGACACCCAGGTCATGGCGCCGCCCATGACGGCATAGGTGCAGCCGAGGAATTCGCGGCCGCGCAGCCACAGCCGGTCGAGATGCGCCCGCGCCGCCCCTTCGCGCGAGATGTCGTTACTGGGCGTCAAGGCCGTAGGCAGTATGGAGGCTGCGGACGGCGAGCTCGGTGTATTCCTCGGCGATCAGCACGCTGATCTTGATCTCGGAGGTCGAGATCACCTGGATGTTGATGCCCTTCTCCGCCAGGATCTGGAACATGCGCTGGGCGATGCCGGCATGGCTGCGCATGCCGACGCCGATGACCGAGACTTTCACCACATTGGGGTCGGGCTGCAGGGCCTTGAAGTTGAGGGCCGCCTGCCGGTCGCTCAGGACCCGCATGGCGCGTTCCAGATCGGCCTTGGTCACGGTGAAGGTGATGTCGGTGAAATCGCCCCCGCCCGAGACGTTCTGGACGATCATGTCGACGTTGATATGGGCATCGGCCAGGGGGCCGAAGATGGCGGCGGCGACGCCCGGGCGATCGGGCACATGGGCCAAGGTGATCTTGGCCTCGTCCCGGCTGTAGGCGATTCCGCTGACCAGTTCCTGTTCCACGATCTCGTCCTCATCCACGACCAGGGTGCCCGGCCGGTCGACGAAGCTCGACAGCACCTGCAGACGCACATGATGCTTCATCGCCATCTCGACCGAGCGGATCTGCAGCACCTTGGCGCCAAGGGATGCCATTTCGAGCATCTCCTCGTAAGTGATCTTATCGAGCTTGCGGGCCTTGGCAACGATGCGCGGGTCGGTCGTATAGACTCCGTCCACATCGGTGAAGATATCGCAACGATCGGCCTGGAGGGCCGCGGCCAGTGCCACAGCCGAGGTGTCGGAGCCGCCACGCCCCAGCGTGGTGATCCGGTTGTCCGACCCCAGCCCCTGGAAGCCCGCCACCACCGGCACCTCGCCCAGCGCCATGCGCCGGTCGAGCTCTTCCGTCTCGATGCGCCGGATGCGGGCCTTGCCATGGGCATCGTCGGTCCGGAGTGGGATCTGCCAGCCGAGCCAGGAGCGCGCGCTGACGCCGATGTCCTGCAGGGCGATCGCCGTCAGGCCGGCCGTGACCTGCTCGCCCGACGCGACGACGGCGTCATATTCCCGGGCGTCGTGAAGGCGGGCGATGGCATTGGTCCAGCCGACAAGCTGATTGGTCGTGCCGGACATGGCCGAGACGACCACGGCCACCTGATGGCCGGCATCGACCTCCCGCTTGACCCGGACGGCAACCGCCTTGATGCGGTCGACATCGGCCAAGGAGGTGCCGCCGAACTTCATCACGATGCGGGTTTTGCCGGCCGCTCTCGTCATCGCTAGGAATCCTGGGGAATGCTTGCCGCGGCGCCGCGCCCGTTGCCGGACGGGCGGCGGGTATCCATACTCAATTGGAACGCCGCTAAGCAAGGCCTGCGAAAGTAGATTGCGCCCGATGACCCGTGCCGCCGCTGCCCCCGGTCCCGCTGTTAACCCTTCTCTCACCGGTTCGGTCGACCCGGCGGAAATCGCGAAGTTTTCGGCCCTGGCAGAGAGCTGGTGGGATCCGGCTGGAAAGTTCCGCCCGCTGCACCGGCTGAATCCGGTCCGTCTGGCCTATATCCGCGACCGGGCCGCCGCCCGATTCGGCCGAGAGGCCCTGACGCCTCGGCCGCTGGCCGGGCTCTCTTTGGTGGATATCGGCTGCGGCGGCGGGCTGCTCTCGGAGCCTCTGGCGCGCATGGGTGCGGCGGTGACCGGCATCGATGCGGCGGAGATGAGCATCGCCGCGGCGCGCCGCCACGCCGAGGAGAGCGAGCTCGAGATCGATTACAGGCAGGAGACCGCCGAGGCGCTGGTCGAGACCGGTGCCAGCTTCGAGATCGTCCTCGCCATGGAGATCGTCGAGCATGTCGGCGATGTCGCCGGCTTCATGGCCGCCGCCGCAGCGCTGGTGGCGCCCGGCGGGCTGCTCGTCATCTCGACCCTCAACCGGACGGCAAAATCCTTCGCCCTCGCCATTCTCGGGGCCGAATATCTGCTGCGCTGGCTGGAGCCGGGGACCCATGACTGGCGCCGCTTCCTGAAGCCCTCGGAGGTGGCGGCGGCGGTCCGCCCGCACGGCCTCGCCTTGGCGGATGCCGTGGGCGTCGTCTACAGCCCGCTCAGCGACAAATGGCGGCTCGCCGCGAGCGACCTCGACGTCAATTACATGATGTGTTTCGAGCGGGCCGCGGCCGGCTGACCGGCCAGGCGCCGGCGATTTCAGGAATCGTGCTGGGGCAGCCAGGGAATCTTGGCGAACTCGACGCCTTCCTCATGCAGCTCGCGGGCCTCTTTGTCCGAGGTCTCGCCATAAATGCCGCGGGCTTCCGTCTCGCCGTAGTGGATCTTGCGCGCTTCCTCGGCGAAGCGGCCGCCGACATAGTCGCAATTGGCCTCGATCTTCGAGCGAAGCTCGCCCAGCTCCCTGCGGATCTCGGCGGCCTTGGCGGCCATCTCCTTGCTCATCAGCGCACCGCCCTCGCCCACCGGCGCCTCGGGTGCCTTGCTTTCCGGCGCGGGAGCGCCTTTACGCTGCCCCTTGCCGATACGCGGCGCCATGGGTGCCTTCTGCACCTTGGCGCTGCCACAGGCCGGGCAGGCGACCTTGCGGCCGGCGAGCTGCTTCTCGGCCGCCGTTCCGTCGCGGAACCAGGCTTCGAAGACATGACCCTTGCCGCATTTGAGATCGAAGAGAATCATCTTCCTGTCATCGCGTGATCAACCCGCCTTCATAAATGGCCCAATCTTGCACGCTTCTCAAGCCTCTCCCTGGATTTGCCGCTTCCTGCCGCTGATCGCCCCCGGCGGCACGGCCCTCGATCTGGCAGCGGGGACCGGACGGCATAGCCGGCTGCTGCTGACGCATGGCCTGGCGGTAACGGCGCTGGACCGCGATCCCGACCAGCAGCCCGATGCACCCGGCCTGACCAAGATCCGTGGGGATCTCGAGGACGGCAGCCCCTGGCCTTTGCCCGGCCGCCGCTTCGATCTGGTCCTGGTGACCAACTACCTGCACCGCCCGATCCTGCCCGACATCGTCGCTGCCGTCGCGCCGGGCGGGCTGCTGCTCTACGAGACCTTCGCCAGGGGCAATGAGCGCTTCGGCAAGCCGAGCAACCCCGATTTCCTGCTCCGCCCCGGCGAGCTCGCCACCGCAGTTGCGGGACATCTGGAGATAGTGGCCTTCGAGGATCTGGAGCTGGGCCCGCCGCGGCCCGCCGTCATCCAGCATATCGCGGCACGGCGAGGGTAATTTTAGTTCGTTCCCGGCGGTCCTGGCTGCTTTTGCAGCGAATTAACAGCGGCTCCCTCCGGCAGAATTCAAACTTGTACTATATACGTAAAACGCGTATTCGTCAAGAACACACCCAGTAGAAAACAAAACCGCGGCGCGTGGCTCGCGCCGCGGTTCTGGCAGTCAGCGATGCGTCGCGTCAGTGCGGCTGCGGGACGATCCGCAAATAGGGCTTGGGCGACTTCCAGCCATTGGGGTACTTCGCCTTCGCCTGCTCGTCGGAGACGGCGGGGACGATGATCACATCCTCGCCATGCTTCCAATTGACGGGGGTGGCGACCTGATGCTTCGCCGTGAGTTGAATGGAATCGAGGAGGCGCACCACCTCGTCGAAATTCCGGCCGCTGCTCATGGGATAGGTGAGCATGGCCTTCACCTTCTTGTCCGGCCCGATGATGAAGACCGAGCGCACGGTGGCGTTGTCAGCCGCGGTCCTGCCTTCGGACGTCTCGCCCGCGCCCTCCGGCAGCATGTCATAGGCCTTTGCCACCTTGAGCTGGGGATCGCCGATCATCGGGAAATTCACGGGATAGCCCTGGGTCTCCTCGATGTCCTTCGACCAGCGGGAGTGGTTGTCCACGGGATCGACGCTGAGGCCGATGACCTTGGTGTTGCGCTTGTCGAACTCCGGCTTCAGCTTCGCCATGTAGCCCAGCTCCGTCGTGCAGACGGGGGTGAAGTCCTTGGGATGGGAGAACAGGATGGCCCAGCCATTGCCGATCCAATCGTGGAAGGTGATGGGTCCCTGGGTGGTTTCCGCCGTGAAATTCGGCGCCTCGGAATTGATTCTGAGCGACATGATTTTCTCTCCTCCTGTATCGACGCAACCCGCCGCTACGGCGAGCGCTGAGAACTCTTACTTCCCCGGGAAATTATACACCTTTCGGCTTTAGAGAAGCGAAATCCGATCCTGCGATCGGCGGGCAGGATATATGATCTCGGCAAGGGTGTTATCTCACTGCGATCCAAGGAAGGTGCAGATGAAGAACCCGTGCCCCTGGCTCTTGCACTACCTTGCTTTGCCGTTGCTCCTTGCCTTGTGCGGCCTCACACCCGGCCTTGCCGCCTCTCCAAGCCCTAATGTCCCCTGCCCGCTTCCTGGCAAAGACAGCGAGACCTACCTATCCCTGGATGCAATGGCGCCTGAGATTTTCCAGGAGCTTCAGCGCCGTTTCCACAAGTCCCCGGGGAGCCGCATAAACATGGCGCCGAGGGACAGCGATTGGCAGGTGACCGATGTCATCCTCGATCCCACGCTCGCGGAGCGGCGCTTCATCCAGGGAGGCCGGGACGGCACCCGATGGTATGTCTGGTTCGAGCAAGGTGGGATGGGACGCTGGCTGGCCATTGCCATATTCGATCTACCGAAGAGCGCTAATGCCCCCGTCTCGTCATCTACATGACAGGCTCTGACGACGATCATCTCTGCGAGGAAACCAAGGCCCATCTGAACGACGCCGTGGATACCCCGGAGAGAGGGATGATCTGGTAGCGGATCTCGGGCCGCTTACTCTCCGGCGACGCGCAAGCCCTCGGCTGGCGGTGGGCTGAAGCCGCGGTCATGGGTCAGCGCCGGGACCATGCCGCGGGCCTCGGCGATCTTGGCGGGATCGATGCGCGCGGTGACGAAGCCCACCTCCTCGCCGGCATCGGCCAGTACCTCGCCCCAGGGTGCGACGATCAGGGAATGGCCATAGGTCTTGCGGCCCTCGGCATGATCAGCCGGTCTGAGCCGGGGCGAAGATGAAGCAACCGGTCTCGATGGCCCGCGCCCGCATCAGCACATGCCAATGGGCCTGGCCCGTCGGTCGCGTGAAGGCGGCGGGGATCGAGATGAAGCCCGCACCCGCCTGGGCCAGCGCCCGATAGAGATAGGCGAAGCGTAGATCGTAGCAGATGGTGAGGCCGAGCCGCCCCCAGGGCAGATCCGCGGTCACCGCCTGATGCCCTGGCCGGAAGGTGGCGGATTCGCGATAGCGCTCGCCATTGGCGAGATCGACATCGAACATGTGGATCTTGTCGTAGCGGGCCGCGATCCCCCCCTTGGGATCGAAGAGGAAGCTGCGATTGGCGCAGGTCTTGTCGTCGAGCTTGATGGTGAGGGAGCCGATCAGGAGCCAGGCGCCGGTCTCCGCCGCCAGCGCGCTGAAGGCGGGAATGGCGGGATGGCTCGCCTCCGGCTGCGCCTTGGCCAGGATCAGATCTCGCTTCGGCTCGATGCAGGTGGTGTTCTCCGGCGTCAGGATGAACTCCGCGCCGGCGCGCCGGGCCTCGCGGACCAGGCGCTGGGTCGTCTCGATATTGGGGGCGAGCTCGCGCCCGGAATTCAGCTGGATGCAGGCGACGGTGAAGGGCGTGCTCACGCCGTGTTTCCGGGTTCCGGGGCCTGAAGCAGGGGTGCGAGCTTGCCGGCACGGTCGAGGCCATAGAGCTCGTCGCAGCCGCCGATATGGGCGCCGTTGATGAAGATCTGGGGCACGCTGGTACGTCCGCCGGCCCGCTCGATCATCTTGGCGCGCTTTTCGACGTCGCAGCCCACGTCATATTCGACGTAATCCACCTCCTTCTGCTTCAGCAGGCGCTTTGCAGCATGGCAATAGCCGCAAAGCATGGAGGTGTAGACTTCAACCTTGGCCATCCGACCGACTCCGAATTGCTCAAGATATCCTTAACATTACATCGAGAGGGGTCGTTGTCACCTGCGCGACATTGCATGCCTGTTGTCTTTTTGACGCAGGCTAGCGGAATTCAGGGTGAGGGGCCGAACGACCATGGCGAGCGTAAGGACATCCACGCCCGCGGCCCCGGCCGCCTTCAGGGCCCGGGCGCAGGCCTCCAGGGTCGCCCCGGTCGTCCGGACATCGTCCACCAGCAGCACCCGCTGGCCCTCGACCAGGGGCCGGCGCGGCGGCGGCACCTGGAAGGCGCCGGCGACATTGCGGGCGCGGGCGGCCCGGCCGGCCGATTGGGGGGCCGTCTTGCGGCGGCGGATGAGGAGATCGGGCCGGAAGGGCCGGCCGGCCTGGCGCGCGGCCGCCTGGGCCAGGAGCCCCGCCTGGTTGTAGCGGCGGGCGAAGAGCCGGGTCCAGTGGAGGGGCACCGGCGTGACCAGATCGGCCTCGGCCAGGAGCTCGGCCCCTGCCCGGGCCAGCCAACGGCCGAAGGCGGGCGCCAGATCGGTCCGGTCGGCATGCTTGAAGGAGAGCAGCAAGGCCCGGCTGCCGGCATCGTAGCGGAACACCGCCCGGGCCCGATCGAAGACCGGCGGGGCCGTCCGGCAGGCCGGGCAGAGTTCATCGGCCCCCAGCTCGACCTCGAAGGGATAGCCGCAGCGCCGGCAGAAGGGCGGGGCCAGGAACTCGATCGCCGACCAGCAGCCGGCGCAGAGCGCGCCGGCCTCCGTTCCGCCGACGAGGCCCTGGCCGCAGCCGACGCAGCGCGGCGGCAGGACCAGATCGAGGAGCCGGCCGGTCGCCCGGCGGAGGCTGGCGGAAATCATGGCTGAGTTTAGCCCCAGGGCCAGCGCCCGCAAACCAAGCCCGCGCACGCAAACCGGGCCTGCGCCGTTTACTTTCACGAGGCCGAGCGCATATTGCCGGCATGACCGATGAATTGAAGCTCTTCGACCGGCCGTTGCTGCGCCGGCGGCGGGACCGTGCCGCCCCGGGACTCGGCCGCCATGACTTCCTCCTGCGCGAAGCGGGAGAGCGGCTGGCCGACCGCCTGCCCGATATCCGGCGCCACTTTCCCCTGGCCCTCGATCTCGGCTGCCGCGGCGGGCTGCTGGCCGAGATCCTGGCGGGGCGCGGCGGCATCGAGCGGCTCATCGGCAGCGATCCCTCCCTCGTCATGGCGCGCCGCGCCGCGGCGGCGGGAGGCGCCATGGCGCGATCGGTGGTGGTGGCCGAGGAAGAGGCCCTGCCTTTCGCGCCGGAGAGCTTCGATCTGGTGCTGAGCCTGCTCAATCTGCATTGGGTCGGCGATCTGCCGGGGGCGCTGCTGCAGATCCGCCAGGCCCTCAAACCCGACGGGCTGTTCCTCGGCGTGATGTTCGGCCTCGGCACCCTGGGCGAATTGCGCGATTGCCTGCTGGCGGCGGAGAGCGAGCTTCGCGGCGGCGCCGGCCCGCGGGTCTCGCCCTTCGCCGATCTCAGGGATGCGGCGGGGCTGCTCCAGCGCGCCGGCTTCGCGCTTCCCGTCGCCGATGTGGAGACCCTGACGGTGACCTATCCCGACGCGCTTGCCCTGATGCGCGACCTGCGCGGCATGGGGGAAGCCAATGCGCTGGCTGCTCGGCCGCAGGGCTTTGCGGGGCGCGAGCTCTTCGCGCGGACTGCCGCCCTCTATGCCGAGCGCCACGCCGATGCCGATGGCCGGATCCCGGCCCGCTTCCAGCTCATTTTCCTGACGGGCTGGGCACCCGATGACTCCCAGCAGAAGCCGCTGCGCCCCGGCAGCGCCCGTCACCGCCTGGCAAACGCGCTCGACACCACGGAGCATTCGGCCGGCGATCCCGCGCGGCCGAAGTAACTATCCCTTCCGATCGAGGCCGTAGGTCCGCCGCACGATATAGAGCGGGCGGTGCTTCACCTCGTTGAAGATGCGGCCGATATAGCCGCCGAGAATCCCCATGGAGAGAAGCTGCACGCCGCCGAGGAAAAGCACGGCGACGATGATGGATTCATAGCCCGGCACATCGATGCCATGGATGAAATGCCGGATGATCCGGGCGATGCCGTAGAGCAGGCTGAGGCCGGCGATCGCCGCCCCCACCGCACCCCAGAGCCGCAGCGGCAGATTGGAGAAAGCGCTGATACCCTCGAGCGCGAGGGTGGCCGCGCGGAACAGGCCGCGCTTGCGCCGGGGCTTTTCCGGGGCCGGCGCATCATAGGGCAAGGCGATCTCGCGGAAGCCCACCCAATGATAGATGCCGCGCATGAAGCGGGCGCGCTCGGGCAGGCGGGCAATGGCCGCCACGGCCGCCGCGCTCAGCAGGCGGAAATCGCCGGCCTCGGGCGGCAGGCGCAAATCCGAGGCGAGACGGACGGCATGATGGAAGATCCGGCGGCCCAGCCTGTCGGCAAGCCCGCTGTCCCGTAGACGACGCGGGACCATGTAGACGTCCTCATAGCCCTCGCGAAATTTGGCGAGCATGGCGGGGAGGAGTTCGGGCGGGTGCTGGAGATCGGAATTGATCAGCACCACGGCCTCGGCCCGACAATGATCGAGGCCGGCCGTGAGCGCGCAGCCCTTGCCGAAATTGCGGCTGAGATCGATGACCTTGATCCGGGCCTCGCCCTCATGGGCCGCGAGCAAGAGCGCCAGCGTATCGTCGGTGCTGCCGTCATTGACGCAGATGACCGTCCAGGCGACATCCATCTGGGCGAGCACGGAGGTGAGCCGCGTCAGGAAGGGCGCGACATGGGCGCTCTCATTGTGGAAGGGCGCGACGACCGTGAGGCTGTTCATGGAAGCTCAGAGCAGGTCCTGCAGCATAGCGATCAGCGGCTTGTCCGCCGGCGGCATGGGATAGTCGCCCAGCCGCGCCGCCCGCACCCAGGTGAGCTCCTGGCCCTCCTGCGGGGTCGGCTGGCCATTCCAGCGGCGGCAGACATAGAGCGGCATCAGCAGGTCGAAATCGGGATAGCGGTGCGAGGCGAAGGTCAAAGGCGCCAGGCAGCTCTCGGCGACGTCGATGGCAAGCTCCTCCTTCAGCTCCCGGATGAGGGCCGCCTCCGGCGTCTCGTCCTCCTGCACCTTGCCGCCGGGAAACTCCCAGAGCCCCGCCATGGGCTTGCCCGGGGGTCGGCGCGCCAGAAGCACCCTGCCGTCGACATCGACCAGGGCCACGGCGGAGACCAGCAGGCGCCGGCGCGCCGGGCGGTTGAGCCGGCGCAGCTCCACCCGCTGCGACCCGCCGCGGGCCGGGGCGGGATCCTCGCTCTGGCCGACGAACGTGAAGCCCAGCTTCTCCTGCACGCGGATCGAGCGGCGATTGGCCGGCATGGCGGCGGCCTCGATACGGGCCAGTCCAAGCTGCCTGAAGCCATGTTGGATCAATACCTTAGCTGCCTCGGCGGTGAAGCCGACCCCCCAGAACGGGCGGCCGACCCAATAACCCAGCGTGGCTGTATCCTCGCCCGGGGTCAGATCGAGCTCAATGCAGCCAAGAAAGGCCTGGTCCTGGCGGCGCTCGATGGCCGCGACAAGCTTCTGCCCCGCCGCTCCGTCGGCCCAGGTGTCCTTGATCCAGGCGGCGGCGGTGCCGGGCGGATAGGGATGGGGAATATTGCCGGTGAAGCGGGCCACCTCCCATTCGCCGGCAAGCCGCTCGATCACAGGCGCATCGGCCAAGGCCAAGGGGCGCAGGATCAGGCGCTCGGTCTCCAGCGGCAGGCCCGCCAAGAGACCGGTCGCCGCCGATATGGCGAGGGAAGTTGGCTCCGGTATGGCGGCCGGCTCAGCTCCGGTAGTCGGCATTGATGTCGATATAGCCATGGGTCAGGTCGCAGGTCCAAACCCGCGCCCGGCCCTTGCCCACGCCGACGTCGACCGCAATGGCGATCTCGCTGCCCTTCATATGGGCCGCGATAGGGGTCTCGTCGTAATCGGGCACGCGCTGGCCGCGGGCGGCGACCTTGACGCCCCCGATGGCGATCTTCAGCCGGTCGCGATCGGCCTTCTCGCCGGCCCTGCCCACCGCCATGACGATGCGCCCCCAATTGGCGTCCTCGCCGGCGATCGCCGTCTTCACCAGAGGCGAATTGGCGACCGCCAGGCCGATGCGCCGGGCGGCGGCATCGGACTCCGCCCCCGTGACATCGAGGGTGATGAACTTTCGGGCGCCTTCCCCGTCGCGGGCCACCTGGCAGGCGAGATCGGTCAGCAGGTCCTGCAGCTTGGCGCGGAAATCCCTAAGCTTCGGATCGTCGGCCCGGGCGATGCGCGGATGGGCCGGGGCGGCACCCGTAGCCGCCAGCAGCAGCGTGTCGCTGGTGGAGGTATCGCCGTCCACGGTGATGCAATTGAAGGAGCGGTCGGAGGCCTCGCGCAGCAGCGCGCGGAGCACCGGGGCCGGCAGCTTGGCGTCGGTCGCCACGAAGGCCAGCATGGTCGCCATGTCCGGGGCGATCATGCCCGATCCCTTGGCGATGCCGTTGATATGAACCGTAACCCCGCCGATCTGCGCCTGCCGGGTGGCGAGCTTGGGGAAGGTGTCGGTGGTCATGATGGCCGCTGCCGCCGCGGCCCAGCCATCCTCGCCCAATGCCGCGGTCAGATCCGGCAGGCCGGCGGTGATGCGCTCATCGGCCAGGGGCTCGCCGATGACGCCGGTGGAGGCGAGGAAGACCTCCTCCCGGGCGCAGCCCAGCGCCGAGGCGGTGGCGGTGGCGCAGCGGCGCACCGAGGCCTCCCCCAGCTTTCCGGTGAAGGCATTGGCATTGCCGGAATTGACCAGGATCGCCCGCGCCCGCCCGCCCTTCAGCGCCCGGCGGCACCAATCGACGGGGGCCGAGGCGGTGAGCGAGCGGGTCAGCACCCCGGCGATGGTGGTGCCGGGGGTGAATTCGATCAGGCAGACGTCGGTGCGGCCCTGATAGCGCACGCCGCAGGCCCGCGCCGCGAGCCTGACGCCGGGAATCGGCGGCAGGCTCGGCTCGGTCTCGGGTGCCAGCGGCGAGCGCGGCGGCATGGCGGCTGCGCCTATTGCGCGGCGGGTGCCACGGGCTCGGCGGGTAGCGGCTTGCCGTCGGGCCCGAACTTCTGGATCGTCGCCGCCTTGTGCAAGCCGCCCAGATATGCGGCGATGATCTCCTGGGTGATCTGATCCTTCAGCTGGTCCTTGACCTGGTCGAAGGTCGGCGTGGGCTTGGTGCGCTTGTCGGTCAGCAGGATGACATGCCAGCCAAACTGGCTCTTCACCGGCGTCTTGGTGTATTCGCCCTTGTTCAGCTTGTCGGCCGCGGCCCAGAATTCCGGAACCATGTCGCCGGCGCCGAAATAGCCGAGATCGCCGCCGTTGGTGGCGCCGGGATCCTTGGATTTATCCTTGGCAAGCTTGGCGAAATCGGCACCCTTGTCGAGCTGGGCGATGATGTCCTTGGCCTCGGCCTCCGTGGGCACGAGGATGTGGCTGGCCCGCAGCTCTTCCTGGGGCTTCATGGCCTTCGTCATCTCGTCGTATTTCTGCTTCAGGGCCGCATCGCTCAGCTTGTCCTTCAGCTGGCGGCGCAGCAGCACCTCGCGGATCGCCTGATCCTCATAGGCGGTGACCAGCGCCTTGACCTCGGCGTCGTCCTGCAGCTTCTCCTTGCGCCCCTCGTCGACCATCAAAGTGATGTCGATCAGCCGGTCGACCAGGGCCGGGAAATACTCATCGACCTTGTCGCGGTACTGGGGCGGCAGCGACTGGGCCGAGGCGACGACGTCGGACCGGTGCAGGGTCTGGCCATTGACGATGGCGACCACCGGATCGCCCGCCGGGGCAGCCGGGGCGGTGGTGGTGCCCTGGGCGATGGTCGTGCTGGGGGCCGTCGTGCCGCCTTGGGTATCGGTCTGAGCCAAAGCTGCGGTCGCGGCGAGCAGCGACAAGCCAGCGCCGGCGGCGAGCCGCTGGAGCGAAGTAATCATGACGAAAATTCCTCAATAAGAATGCCTGGGGGCGCAATATGCCGACAGCGCGGGTTGGGCACAAGGGCTGGGGGCCGACAACTCCGCGTGATCCCGGCCGGGTCCCGCCAGGCTGCCGGCGCCGGCATCCCGCCCAGCTAATTGACAGCCGGAGGGTCACGGCCTATCTGTCTTTGCGTCCATGGGCTTACCCCAGGGGCGCTTCTCCGCCGCCATTTGAGGTTTCCGCATGCTCTCCGCGCTTGCCAAGCGGATTTTCGGCTCGGCCAACGACCGCTACGTCAATTCCATGAAGCCGATCGTCACGGCCGTCAACGCGCTCGAGCCTGCCGTCAAGGCGCTCAGCGACGACGATCTGCGGGCGCGCACCGTCTGGCTCCGCGAGCGCCTGGCCAAGGGCGAGAGCCTGGAGGATGTCCTGCCGGACGCCTTCGCCACGGTCCGCGAGGCCGCGACCCGCACCCTGGGCCAGCGCCATTTCGACGTCCAGCTCTTGGGCGGCGTCGTGCTGCACCGCGGCGCGATCGCGGAGATGAAGACCGGCGAAGGCAAGACCCTGGTCGCCACTCTGGCCGTCTATCTGAACGCCCTGGAAGGCAAGGGCGTCCATGTGGTGACGGTGAACGACTATCTCGCCCGGCGCGACTCCGAATGGATGGGCCAGATCTACCGCTTCCTCGGCCTCAGCGTCGGCTGCATCGTCCATGGCCTCAACGACGTCGAGCGCAAGGCAGCCTATGCCTGCGACGTCACCTACGGCACCAACAATGAGTTCGGCTTCGACTATCTGCGCGACAATATGAAGTTCCGCCTGGAGGACATGACCCAGCGGACCTTCAACTTCGCCATCGTCGACGAGGTCGACAGCATCCTGATCGACGAGGCGCGCACCCCGCTGATCATCTCCGGCCCGACCGAGGATTCCTCGGAGCTCTACCGCAATGCCGACCGTCTCATGGCCTATCTGACGGAGGCCGATTACGAGAAGGACGAGAAGGCGCGCCAGGTCACTTTGACCGAGGACGGCGCCGACCGCATGGAGCAGCGCCTGCGCGACGCCGGCCTGCTGAAGACCGGCAATCTCTACGATCTGCAGAACGTCTCCCTCGTCCATCACCTCAACCAGGCGCTGCGCGCCCATAAGATCTTCGCGCGCGACGTCGATTACATCGTCAAGGACGACAAGGTCGTCATCATCGACGAGTTCACCGGCCGCATGATGGAGGGCCGGCGCTATTCCGAGGGGCTGCATCAGGCGCTGGAGGCCAAGGAAGGGGTCACGATCCAGAACGAGAACCAGACCCTGGCCTCGATCACCTTCCAGAACTATTTCCGCCTCTTCCCCAAGCTCGCCGGCATGACCGGCACGGCCATGACCGAGGCGAGCGAGTTCCAGGACATCTACGGTCTCGAGGTGGTGGAGGTCCCGACCAATCTGGACTGCGTCCGCATCGACGAGCATGACGAGGTCTATCGCACGGCGGCCGAGAAATACGACGCCATCATCGGGCTGATCGAGGAATGCAAGGTGCGCCAGCAGCCGCTCCTCGTCGGCACCGTCAGCATCGAGAAATCCGAGCTGCTCTCCGGGCTCCTGAAGAAGAAGAAAGTGCCCCACCAGGTGCTGAACGCCCGCTATCACGAGCAGGAGGCCTATATCATCGCCGAGGCCGGCGTACCGGGGGCCGTGACCATCGCCACCAACATGGCCGGCCGCGGCACCGACATCCAGCTCGGCGGCAATCTCGAGATGCGCATCTGGCGCGAGACTGCCGATATGGCCGATCCCCAGGAGAAGCAGGCCCGCATCGATTCCATCCGGGCCGATGTCGCCGCCAAGAAGAAGGTCGCGCTGGACGCCGGCGGGCTCTATGTCATCGGCACCGAGCGCCATGAGAGCCGGCGCATCGACAACCAGCTGCGCGGCCGCTCCGGCCGTCAGGGCGACCCGGGCGCCTCGCGCTTCTATCTCTCGCTCGACGACGATCTGATGCGCATCTTCGGCTCGGAGCGCATGGATTCCATGCTGCAGCGTCTCGGCCTGAAGGAGGGCGAGGCGATCGTCCATCCCTGGATCAACAAGGCGCTGGAGAAGGCGCAGCAGAAGGTCGAGGCGCGGAACTTCGAATCGCGCAAGAACATCCTGAAGTTCGACGACGTCATGAACGATCAGCGCAAGGTGATCTACGAGCAGCGCCGCGAGCTGATGGTGGCGACCGACGTCTCCCAGACCATCGCCGAGATGCGCCAGGAGACCGTCGACCATATGGTCGAGCAGCACATCCCGGCCAACTCCTATGCCGAGCAGTGGAACGCCCAAGGCCTGCATGAGGAGGCCTTGCGCATCTTCGGCCTCGATCTGCCGGTCGTCGATTGGGCCAAGGAAGAGGGCGTCGTCGAGCAGGAGATCCGCGAGCGCCTGACCGCCGCCGTCGACGCGAAGATGGCGGAGAAGGAGGAGCGCTCGGGCAGCGAGGTCATGCGCTTCGCCGAGAAGAGCATCCTGCTGCAGCTCCTGGATCAGCAGTGGAAGGACCATCTGCTGAACCTCGATCATCTGCGCCAGGGCATTTGGCTCCGCGCCCATGGCCAGCGCGACCCGCTGAACGAGTACAAGCGCGAAGCCTTCGAGATGTTCGACGAGATGCTGACGCGCGTGCGCGAATCCGTGACCGTCGTGCTGTCCCATATCGAGGTCCGCCTGGGCCCGCCGCCCGAAGAGCAGCAGGCAGCCCCGCCCCCACCCCCGCCGCCTCAGGCCCGGATGCGCGAATCCCGCCCGAGCCCGGCTCTGGCGCTGGCCGGCGCCGACGCCTTCGCCCCGCCGGCCAAGGAAGACTTCGGCAAGGTCTCCCGCAACGCGCCTTGCCCCTGCGGCTCGGGCAAGAAGTACAAGTACTGCCACGGGCGGGTTTGAGCTCTTCCTCTGCCCTCGCCTTCTATCTCCCCTCGCCCCCGGAAGGGGGAGAGGGCCGGGGTGAGGGGGTTGCAGTCCCAACTGGTCAGCTGCTAAGTGCATGTTGCCAGTCGTGGCAGGAGCCTGACGCGACAGACGTCGCGGTCTCTCCGGCGGGTCCCAGGCTGAAGGGCGGCGCATGTTGATCATCAAACGGTCGGGAGCAGATCGCTCGACCTTCCTGGATCGGTGGGAAGCTTATGCCCTTGTGCGGGATGACGCCGAATTCGGCCGCATTGAGATTTGTGCGCCTGGCAGCCGCCCGAGTCTCGTGACCGTCCAGGGCGACCGCTACGAATGTCGCATCCAGCCGACAGGCAAACCGCGTCTCACCTTCGTCCCCGAGAGATGGGTCATGTATGCGGGAGAAACAGAATTGCACGAGGCCCGCCGTGAGGATTCCCTAACCTTCCTGGCCGATAACGTGCCGAGTTCTGGATCGCTTCGGCTGCGGCGGGAGGGACTCCTGCGATCAGGATATGCCATTGATCGCATGCCCGAGGAGAGACGGATCGGCGAGGTCCGGTTTCTGCGCGGCCGGCTCATTCCCAGGCCGCGGGCGCCGCAATATCAGCTCGAGACCGAGATGCTCCCCGTGACGTTCGAGATCTTCCTCGCCTGGATCGTCGTGCAAAATGGGTTTGACTATGGTTAAGCTTTCAAATGAGACAAGCGGCGCCCGACGGTTATCGACGGCGCGGGCGAGCTTGTGTCTGACGTGACGAGCAGGCCTGGGACAATAGCCTCTGCCTGCTCCGATTAGTTGGAAATCACCGCCAGTTTATAGTCGTCATCCCATGATGTTTTGCGAACTCCGCCTGATGTAATACGATGTCAACAATAGCTCGTCGCGCTGTGCTTGACGTAGGGCCGCTCATGGCCGCCCTAACCGAGATCAGGGAGGAGTTCGTGAAAAACCCGACCTCAAGGCGGTCGTGGCGTATCGCAGCGGTCGTGCTGTTCGCCTGCCTCGCCGGGGGCCTCATCACGAATGCTTCGCCCAGGGCCGGGGAGAAGAGAAAATCAGCGATCTTCCCCGCTTTGCGCCGGGAAGCCTCTTCGAGCCGCAGTCGAATCTACGTGTTGACGCCGGATTTCGGCAAGCGGGCTCACTCGAATGTCAGGATCCTGGTGCCCCCTGCCAACCCGCTTGCCAGAGTGCAACGAGCCGCGGGCACGCCGCCTTTCTCCGGGTATTTCTATGAAACACCTGCGTCGCTTGCCTGCATCTATGGCTTGATTCCCACCGACGGTGGCCGGCTGCAACCCGAACCTGGCAACCACCAATGTCACGACCGGCTCCCGATCGATCGCCTTTGTCGATGCCTATGATTATCCGGGCGCACAGAGCGATCTTGCGGTCTTTTCGAAGGCAGTTCGGCTTGCCCGCGCCGTCGGCAGCAAATTTCAGGGTTGTCTATGCGACCGGCGTCGAGGCCGCCGAGCGGCGTCCGTTCCGGATGGGATCTCGAGGCGGCATTGGATCTCGACATGGCCACGGTCTGGCACCTCGGGCGAAGCTCTATCTCGTCGAAGCGGCGTCGAATTCGCTCCCGGATATGTTCCAGGCCGTGACCAGGGCCGCAGGCCTTGTCGCCGCTGACGGCGGCGGCGAAGTTCGATGAGTTGGGGAAGCGGCGAATTCGCCGCGGAGAACCGCTACGATTCGGCGATGACGACCGCAAGAATCGTCTATTTCGCCGCGGCCGGAGACGCGCCCGGGACGTTGTATCCTTGCACGTCGCCCAACGCCGTCTGCGTCGGCGGCACCGGCCAACAGTCGAAATGCCGTGACCGGGCGTCTTCCAGGGAAGTTTGGCCTGGGAAGATACGGGCGGCGGGACAGCTCATATGAAGCCCGGCCCAGTTATCAAAATGGCATCGCAGGCATTGTCGGCGCCCGGCGCGGCGTCCCCGACATTGCCGCCATTGCCGATCCCCGGACGGGCGTGTGGGTCTACAATGCCGGCTGGGCGGGCTCCTGCGTCGCGAACAGCGGATGGTGCATCGTCGGCGGGACAAGCGCCGCGGCGCCGGCCATGGCTGCGATCGTCAATTCGGCGGGAGGATTCCTTTCATCGAGCGCGGCGGAACTCGGCTTGATCTATTCGACCTTGGGGGCGGCTGGTGCCGGCTGGAGTGATGTCACCAGCGGCGCCTGCGGTTTCTATGACGGCTTTGCGGCGATCCGAGGATGGGACCAATGCACGGGCATCGGCGTCCCGCAGGGCGGCACGAGCTTCAAGGTCGTCATCATGCCTTGATCTCTTCGCCGCTGCGGCAATCTCCGCGCGGCGGAGCACTACTTCTTCTTCGGCTTCAGCGATTGCCAGTCTTCCTCGGTCAGCCGCTCCAGGAAGTTGAACTGGCCGGCACCCTGCAGCCATTCGCCGCCGTCGATGGTGACGACCTCGCCGTTGATGTAGCCCGCGAAATCGCTGAGCAGGAAGGCGGCGAGATTGGCGAGCTCGATATGCTCGCCGACGCGCTTCAGGGGATTCTTGCTTTCGAAGACCTGGGCGAGCTCGGGCCGCGGCACGAGACGCTCCCAGGCCCCCGCCGTGGGAAAGGGTCCCGGGGCGATGGCATTGAGGCGCACGCCCTTGCCGCCCCATTCCACCGCCAGGCTGCGGGTCATGGCCAGCACCCCCGCCTTGGCCATGGCCGAGGGCAGGACATAGGCCGAGCCGGTCCAGGCATAGGTGGTGATGATGCTGAGCACGCTGGCCTTATGGCCGGCCTTCAGCCAGCGCCGGCCGCAGGCGGTGGTGCAATAGGCGCTGCCGTGGAGCACGATGCCGAGCACCGCGTCGATGGCCCGCGGGCTCAGCTCCTCGCTGCGGGCGATGAAATTGCCGGCGGCATTGTTGACCAGGCAATCCAGCGGCCCCTCCGCCCAGATCGCCTCGACCATCTTCTCCACCGCCTCGGGATCGCGCACGTCGCAGACCTGGGTCTCGACCTTGCCGCCCGTATCGCCGCCGAGCTTGGCCGCGGCCTCCTTCAGCACCTCGGCGCGCCGGCCGCAGATCACCAGCCCTGCGCCCAGCTCCAGGAAGCGCCGCCCCATGGAGAATCCGAGGCCGGTGCCGCCGCCGGTGATCAGGATGCGCTTGCCCTTCAGAAGATCGGTCTGGAACATGGATTTTTCTCCTCTTCCGTCATTCCCGCGAAAGCGGGAATCCAGGGCCACGATCGCGCTGGTTGCCCTGGATTCCCGCTTTCGCGGGAATGACGGAGGATAGAAAGGGACGACAGGACGGTCGAGGCTTGCGTCAAATCCTCGGACGCGAGGGAAGGAGCTAATTCAGCCCCTTCTTGCCCATGGCGAGGAATTTCTCGCGGCGCTCGGCGCGCAGGCGCGCGCCGTCCTGGCGGCTGAGCTCGGTGAGGGCGGATTCGATCGCATCGCCCAGGCTCTCGATCGTCCGGTTGCGGTCACGATGGGCGCCGCCCAGAGGCTCGAGCACGATCTCGTCGATGATGCCGAGCTTCAGCAGGTCGTCGGCGGTCAGCTTCAGGGCCTCGGCGGCCTCCTTGGCCTGCTCGGCGCTGCGCCAGAGGATGGAGGCGCAGCCCTCGGGGGAGATCACCGAATAGACGGAATGCTCGAGCATCAGCACGCGATTGCCGGCGGCGAGCGCGATCGCGCCGCCCGAGCCGCCCTCGCCGATGATGACGGCGATGAGCGGAACGCGAATTCGCAGGCAGGTCTCGATGGAGCGCGCGATGGCCTCGGCCTGGCCGCGGGCCTCCGCATCGATGCCGGGATAGGCGCCCGGCGTGTCCACCAGGGTGACCACCGGCAGACGGAAGCGATCGGCCAGATCCATCAGCCGCTGGGCCTTGCGATAGCCTTCGGGCCGGGCCATGCCGAAATTATGCTGGACCCGCGAGGTGGTGTCGGAGCCCTTCTCCTGGCCCATCACCACCACGGAGCGGCCGCGGAAACGCCCGAGCCCGCCTTCGATCGCGTGGTCGTCGGCGAAATTGCGGTCGCCGGCCAGCGGCGTCCATTCCTCCACCAGCGCGCCGACATAATCGCCGAAATGCGGCCGGTCGGGATGGCGGGCGACCAGGGTCTTCTGCCAGGCCGTCAGCTTGCCATAGGTCTGGCGCAGCAGCTTGTCGGCCTTGCCCTGGAGCTTCGCCACCTCTTCGGCGATGTTCATGTCGTCGGCATTGGCGAGGTGGCGCAGCTCCTCGATCTTGCCTTCGAGCTCGGCGATGGGCTTCTCGAATTCGAGGAAGGTGGGCATCTCGGGCTAGGCGGCTCCGCCGATCTGATCGGCCTTTCTGACCAGCACCTCGGCTTGGCGGATCGAGGCCAGGTCGATCAGCCGGCCGTCCAGCGCCACCGCGCCCTTGCCCTCCTTCTGGGCCTGGGCCATGGCGGCGAGAATGCGCTTGGCCTTCTCCACCTCCTTGGCGCTGGGGGTGAAGAGCTCATTGGCGAGGGCGACCTGGGAGGGATGGATCGCCCATTTCCCCTCGCAACCCAGCACGCCGGCCCGGTTGCCCGCGGCCTTGTAGCCATCGGGATCGGAGAAATCGCCGAAGGGCCCATCGACCGGGCGCAGCCCATTGGCGCGGGCGGCCACCACCATGCGGGCGATGGCGTAATGCCACATGTCGCCCCAATGGCTGGCGCGGTTGCCGGCAGAATCCTTGTCGGTCAGCACGGCATAATCCGGATTGGCTCCGCCGATATTGGTCGTGCGCGCCTTGGTCGAGGCGGCATAATCGGCAACGCCGAAATGCAGCGATTCGTTGCGCCGGCTGGCGGCGGAAATCTCATGCACGTTCTGCATGCCGAGCGCGGTCTCGATGATCATCTCGAAACCGATGCGCTTCTTGCGGCCCATGGCGGCCTCGCATTGCGTCACCAGCATGTCGACGGCATAGACATCCGAGGCGGTGCCGACCTTGGGGATCATGATGAGGTCGAGGCGCTCCCCGCCCTGCTCCATGACATCGACCACGTCGCGGTACATGAAATGGGTGTCGAGGCCGTTGATTCGCACCGAGAGCGTCTTGGTGCCCCAATCGATGTCGCGCAGCGCCTGGATGACGTTCTTGCGCGCCTGGGGCTTGTCGTCGGGGGCGACGGCGTCCTCGAGGTCGAGGAAGACGACATCGGCGGCGGATTTGGCTGCCTTTTCAAAGAGCTGCGGCTGACTGCCGGGGACGGCCAACTCGCTGCGGTTGAGGCGGGCCGGCGCTTGCTCGACGATCTTGAAGCTCATGGGGCGGGGTCCGTTCAGGAGGGGCTGCGAGGGGTTAGATGGCCCAGGGCGTCCCGGCTGTCAATGCGAAGCTCGCAGGTCAGCGCGGCGAAGCTAGGCTGGGCAGCGGACTGGGCTACAATTCTCCGCGATGCAGCCTTGCTGATCATGGCATAGTCGCGCCATGGCGACCAAGCACCGCAAACGCCAGCCCGAGCCGCGCGAAAGAAGAACTCCGTTGCCGAGGCCCCGGCCGGCCCCGCTTCCCGCCCGGCGGCTGTGGCGAGCCCCGCCGCGCCGATGCGGCGAGCAGTTCCGCCGCTCCGGCCATCAGGCTCGCCGATATCCTGCATCTGGCCTTCTCCTAGGCGCGCTGGCCCTCGCCTACCTCCTGCCCTTCGAGTTGCTCGTGCTGTCCTACACCGTGCTCGGTCCCGCCCATTATCTGACCGAGATCTCATGGCTGCATGACCGGAAATATTTTCTGCCCCATCGCGGCATCGCATTGCTGCTGGCCCTCGTCCGCGCTCGGCGCCATGTTCATGGCGGATCAATTCTGGCTTGGCGCCCTGATCACCTCCTGCTTCGTCGCCTGCGCCATTTTGGCGGCGGTGCGAAGCCGGCTGGCCGGCCTGGCGTTCCTGGTCATCGCTGCCATCTCCTTCGCGCTGCTGAGCCGGCTCGAGGTGCCCTTTGGACTCGTCTGGGTGCTGCTGCCGACCGTCATTCATGTATCGGTCTTCACCCTGATCTTCATGACCGTGGGGGCCTTCAAATCGAGGAGCGTCGTGCAATTTGGTCTGATCGCGATCTATCTTTCGGCGATCGCGCTCATTCTCCTGCTGCCGCCATCCGCGACGACGGTCATCCCTCTGCTGGCTGAGATCGGCAATAGACTATTTCGGCGATATCGCACCGGCGCTCGGCACCGTCTTGGGCATCCCGCATCTCACCTTCGACGCCCGGATCACCGGCCTGCTCTCTTTCGTCTACACCTATCACTATCTCAATTGGTTCATCAAAGCGGATGTGATCCGCTGGGCCGCCGTTCCGAAACCGCGGCTGGCGGCCATCGCCGTGCTCAGTCTCGCGGCGACGGGGTTGTATCTCTACAACTACGTCTACGGCTTCTTCCTGCTCTTTCTGCTGAGCCTGATGCATGTGCTGCTGGAATTTCCCCTCAACAGCATCAGCATCCGCCAGCTCGGCGCGGCCATCGGCGGAAGCCTGCTGCGCCCCGTGAGAACGCTCTCCGAGCGATAGGACCTTGAGAGCAAAGTAAGCCCCATGCCTGAATTTGCCGTTCAGTCCCTGCTGGAGACGCCAATCGTCACGGTCTTGGATGTGGGCTGCCAGGGCAGCTGCCGGCAGCAGAGTGCGGAGGAATGCGCGACCGAGACGCATCTGGTGTTTCCCTATCGCGGGGTCTATGCGCGGCATCTAGGGCGCGACCAGGCCGTCGCCGAGGCGAATCAGGTACTGTTTTTCAATGCCACCGAAGGCTACCGGGTCAGCCATCCCGTGCCGGGTGGCGATGCTTGCCTGTCGCTGGTGATCAGCGAAGCGCTGCTGCGTGAGCTGGCGCCGAAGGGCTTTGCTGCGGGACGGCGCGGGTTTGGCGTTTCGACGGCAGCGGCTGCGCATCGATCCGCGGACGCAAGTCCTGGTCGCGCTCCTCAGGCACAGCTTGCATCAGGGCATCGCGGAACCGCTGGAGGCAGAGAGCCTGGCGCTGACGCTCGTGCAGCGGGCGCTGGGGCCGCGCACCACTCATGCGGCGGGCGCCAGTACCGGGCCGGCAGCTTCTGGCGGACCGGGTCAAGCTCGTGCTGGCGAGCGATCCGGGGCGGCGCTGGACGCTGGCCGACATCGCCGCCGAGGTGGGCGGCTCCCCGGTCTACCTCACCCAGGTCTTCCAACAGGTGGAAGGCCTGCCCCTTTATCGCTACCAGCTGCGGCTACGTCTGGCGCGAGCGCTGAGCCTCCTGGCGCAATATGACGACCTGACCGCGCTCAGCCTGGATCTCGGTTTCTCCAGCCACAGCCATTTCAGCGCCGCCTTCCGAGAGACCTACGGACGCTCCCCCTCGGAATTCAGGCAGACGGCCTTGCATCGTCAGGCGCGTCTGACGTGAGCCGCGCCGGATCCACTCAGGCAAATCGCTAAAGATCCTGATAGCGACCGGCTCTTGCCGCATGGTCCATTCCCTTCGCCCGGTCTTGGGCGTTCATGGAGAATGAGATCATGGTTGAGAAGACCTGCGCAGCTTGCGACTGCGAGCTGGACGCCAATGCGATCAAAGTCACCATCGGCGGCAATACCGTGGAGGTTTGCTGCGATGAGTGCGCGCAGAAGCTGAAGGAAGCCCATGCTTCCGCCGTGGCGCAGCGGCGGGACTGAGCCATGAGGGATAACAATTCAGCGACGACCGCGCGCAGCGTCCAGACGCCATCGGGCCGCATCAGCTATGTCGAGCAGGGCGCGGGGCCGGTCGCGTTGTTCGTGCATGGCGTTCTGCTGAACGGGCATCTCTGGCGGCATCAGCTGGCGCATTTGTCCGACATCCGGCGCTGCATCGCCTTGGATCTGCTTGCGCATGGCGACACCGAGATCACGCGGGATCAGGATGTCTCCGTGACGGCCAATGCCAAGATGCTCATGGAATTTCTTGATGCCCTGAACATCGATCGCGTGGACCTTGTCGGCAATGACAGCGGCGGCGGCATCGCGCAGATCTTTGCGGCGCTGTATCCGGAGCGTGTGCGCAGCCTTACGCTCACCGACTGCGATGCGCAGGACAATTGGCCGCCCGAGGCCTTCAAGCCTTTCCTTGCCATGGCGGCCGCCGGCGGCCTGCGCGGAGCGCTCGAGGCGATGCTGGCGGACAAGAGTGTCTATCGTTCGCCGCAAGCGCTGGGACCAGCCTATGAGCATCCGGAGCAAGTGAGCGACGACAGCATCGAAAGATATCTGCGTCCGCTGGTGAAGACCGAGCAGCGCATCGGCGATTTTCAGCGCTTCCTCGCCGCCTTCGACAACAAGCATACCCTCGCCATCGAAGCAAAGCTGAAGATGCTGCAGGCGCCGACCCTCATCGTCTGGGGAACGGATGATGTGTATTTCGACGTGAAGTGGGCGCGCTGGCTGGCCGACACCATCCCCGGCACGCGGCGCTGCGTGGAATTTAAGGGCGCGCGGCTTTTCTTTCCCGAGGAGCGATGGGCGGTGTTCAATCACGAGCTTCGCGCACATTGGCACGCCTGCGCTTTCGAGAAGGAACCCCGATGATGTTGGATCAGCTCTTTCGGCAGCTTCACATCGGCGAGCTTCTCATCCTGCCGAATGCCTGGGATGCGGGAAGCGCCCGACTGATCGAGAGCCGGGGCGCCAAGGCGATTGCGACGACCAGCGCCGGGCTCGCATGGTCCCGCGGATATCCCGATGGTGATGCGCTGCCGATCGAGCAGCTCCTCTCCGCGGTGCGTGCCATCGCCCGCGTCATCGGTGTGCCGCTGACCATCGATGTCGAGGGCGGCTATTCAAATGATCCGGCCGCCGTGGCCCGGCTCGTCGCCGGAATCCTCGAGGCGGGGGCCGTCGGCATCAACATCGAGGACGGGTCCGGCTCGCCAGCGCTGCTATGCGCCAAGATCGCGGCGGCAAGGGAGAGCGCCGGGCGTGCCGGCGTCGAGCTGTTCATCAATGCCCGCACCGATGTCTATCTCCGCGGCCTGGCGGGGGAGGGTGATGCGGTCGGGGAAGTGACACGCCGAGCCGAGCGCTATCGGGCCGCCGGCTGCGACGGCTTATTCGTTCCGGGGCTCACCGATGGTTCTGCGATCGAAGCCATAGCGGCTGCGATCCATCCGCTCCCGCTCAATATCATGCTTATGCCGGGTCTGCCGTCGAAGGAGGAGCTTCACGCAAAAGGTGTTCGGCGCTTGAGTGCCGGTTCCGCGATCGCCCAAGCCGCCCTCGGCCGCGTCGGCCGGGTGACGGAAGAATTTCTCGCCGGCGGCGCCGAGGAGATGTTCGTGGATGCTGCCGACTATGGCGAGATCAACCGGCTGTTTCAGGGGAGTCGGTAGGTTCCGGTCAGCTAGGTCGCATCGGCGCGCGGGTGGGGCCGGATGAGAACGGTCTGAGTGCCGACCGAAGACACCCGCCCCCGATTCGTGCCCGAGAACCACCTGCCCCATCCGGGCTCAGTCCTTCAGCGATGCCCCGAGCGCATCGAGGAGATGGCCGGTGCCGTGCTCGCGCGAGCCGGCGTCGTCGTAGCCGTCGAGGAACGCGCCCTGCTCGGTGACCATCAAGGTGGTCTTCCCGTCGTTGGCTCTCAATTGCACGGTCGCCAGCGACACCGAGATCTTCTTGTCGTCCAGGTGCATCTCGTAGCTGTAGACCAGCCGCTCGTTCGGGATCACGTCGTGATAGGTGGCGTCGAAGGTGGAAACCACGCCGCCTTCCCAACGGCCCTTCAACCGCTCGCGGCCGCCGACGCGCACATCCATGTGGCGCTCGAGCAATTCCCAGCGGCCGGGCGTGCCGCCGAACCACTTCTGCTTGGCCGCCTCGTCGGTCAGCGCCTTCCAGACCCGCGCGACCGGCGCGTCATAGGTGCGCTCCAGATGGAAGGTGGCATGGACCACCGAGCGGACGCCGGTCTCGGTCGCCGCCCTGCATGCGCACGACCTCCTTCTCCAGCTTGTCGAGCGTGGTGCGCCATCCCTCCGGCGCGCCCGCCACCATCGGCGCGGCGATCGACGGATCGATGAAGGTGTAGGTCTGCACCACGTCCATTCGCGTCCCGCCAAGCGCGTCGGAGAAATCGACCTCGGTGTAGGCGCGGAACAGCGGCTTGCCGGCGCGGTCGGTGGCCTGCATGTCGATCACCAGCCGGGTGTGCGGCGTGACTTCAACGAATGTGCCGCGGGACCAGTGCTCCTCGCCGGTGGGCGAGCGCATGCAGACTTCGAACGGACCGCCGACGCGCATCTCCACCTTGGCGTCCGAAACCGTGAAGGTCTCCGGGCTGAACCAGCGCTTCACGTGCTCGGCGGAGCTCCAGGCCTTGAACACTGTCTCCCGCGCGGGCGTGGAAGACGCGGGACAGCCTGAGCGGTGGCGGTTGCCGCACGGCCGCGTCTTGCTTCGTCTCATTCGGCTGAGCCATCAGCATCTCCTTCGCTTTCCAGACTTTTCAGGTAGTCGCCCAACCGATCGAGGCGGTGCTCCCACTCGACCTGCCGAGCCTTGATCCATTGCTCGGCCTGGCTGAGTGCCAGTGGCTCGATGGCGCAGGTGCGCACCCGGCCGACTTTCTCCGAACGCACCAGGCCCGCCGCCTCCAGGACGCCCAAGTGCTGCATGGCCGCGGGCAGCGACATGGGCAGCGGTCGGGCCAGTTCGCTCACCGGCGCCGGCCCGCGGCTCAGCCGCTCGACCATGGCGCGGCGCGCCGGGTCGGCGAGGGCGTGGAACAGGCGATCCAGACCGCTCGATTGGTTAAGCATATACCTAAGTATCATGGCACACGACGGTTAGGCAATAGCTTTAGTATCTGAGGACGCAGTTTGCTGCGCTGGCTACTTACGCCTCACTCGTCTGTTGGATCCAGGTCCGAGCGATTTCAGCGTTGGCGAGCGAGCTAGGAGCCCGCTGGCTTGCGCCGGCCTTTTCCGGCCAGGGGATGGCTGGTCTCCACCAGCCGGGTCAGCCGCTCGCTCGAGACATGGGTGTAGATCTGGGTCGTCGCGATATCGGCATGGCCCAGCATCTTCTGCACGCTGCGCAGATCGGCGCCATGATCCAGGAGATGGGTCGCGAAGGCATGGCGCAGCACATGGGGGCTGAGCTTCGCCGGATCGATTCCCGCCGCGGGCGCCAGGCCTTTCAGCAGCTGGGCGAGGCGCTGGCGCGTCAGATGACCCTTGCGGCCGCGCGACGGGAAGAGCCAGGTCGAGGGCCGGTCCTTGGTCAGGAAAAACGCGCGATGCTCGAGATAGGCGGCGAGTGCGGCGCGCACCGGCTCGCCCAGGGGCACCATGCGTTCCTTGCCGCCCTTGCCGCGCAGCACCAGCACCTTGGCCTGGCGCAGCAGCGAGGAGAGCGGCAGGGAGACGAGCTCGGAGACGCGCAAGCCCGCGCCATAGAGAAGCTCCAACAACAGCACCAGCCGCGCCCGCTCCGCACCGGCGGGCAGCGTGCCGGCGCCGGCGATGAGGGCCGCGACATCCTCCTCGGCCAGGGTCTTGGGCAGCGGCCGGCCGAGGCGCGGCGAATCCAGGGTCGCCGTCGGATCGTCGCTCCGCCGGCCTTCGGCGGCGAGATATTTGTAGAATTGGCGCAAGGCCGAGAGCCGGCGTGCCTGGGTGCGGGGCGCCATATCGGCGGCCACCAGCGAGGCGAGATAGCCGCGGATCATGGCCGCATCGGCCGCTATCAGATCGGTGCCCTTGCGGCCAGCGAAGCGGGCGAACTCCGTCAGGTCGCGTTCATAGGCGTCGCGGGTGTTGCGTGCCGCATTGCGCTCCGCCAGCAGCATCTCCAGGAAGGTCTCGAGCAGGGGCTCGGCGCGTTGCTTGGCCGCAGGCACCTTCTTGGCCGGTGCCGGCCGCGTGGGGCGCCGGGCGGAGCGGGCCGCGCTCACACGCCGGCGGCGATGGCCGCTTCCATGGCGATGGCGCGGGCTTCGCTGTCGAGCCCGATCTGGCGCAGGCCCGTGATGACGCGGGACAAGGCGAGGGGATTGCAGCCCCCCGGCCCCTCGGGCCCCAGGGCATAGAGGGCGAGGAGCACCGTCTCGCCGATGCGATGCGCCGCGGCGGCGTCGCTGAGGGCGAACAGGAGGCCGGGATCCGGGGCCTTGGCGCCGGCGGCACCCGGGGCCGGCTGGCCGATCAAGGACCAGCCCCCGCCCATGGGCTCGCCCAGGCCTTCGAAAATGGCGAAGAGGCGCTGCGCCCCGTCGCTGCTGCCGGCCGACTGGCGCCATGTCTCCAACGAGGCCGGATCCCAGTTCAGCGCCGGTCCGACGCCGGCGATGCGGGCATAGACGGCCAGGGCCGAGACCGCCGCCGCCGTTTGCGGATTGCCGCGGGCCATCTCCAGCCAGGCATTGGCCTGCTCGAAATGCCCCGTGGCATAGAGCGCGCGGCCGGCATCGCCGGCAAACCAGGCCAGTTCCGGCGCCGGCGCCAGAGGCAGCAGATAGGCCATGTCCACCTGGGCCGCGAGCAGATAGCCGCCCTGATGGCGCGCGCGGTCGAGGGAAACCTGAAGGAGCCGGGCGCGGGCCTGAGGCTGCAAGGTGCCGCCCGCCGCCTGATAGAGCCGGGCGCGGCCGATGGGGCCCGGGTCGCCGGCGGAGGTGGCAATGGCATTGTCGAGCCCGCCCGCCGGGAAGGTGACGCCGATATAGGCTTCCTGCAATTGCGCTGTGGTGATGGCGCCGGTCGCCGCGGCCTGCTCGGCGGCCGCCAGGCGAAGGGCGGGATCCAGGGCGCGATCCTGGGCCAGAAGCGGCCAGCACACCCGGCTTCCGGGATTGGGCCGCGTCGCGCGGCAGGGGCAGATTGGCCGCGCGCAGCATGGCGAGATCCAGCGGCGTGGGATCGGGCAGGCTGTCGAGGGCAACCTTCTGTCCACCCAGCGCGCTGGCCAGCTTGGCGAAGGCGGGATCCTTGGCGCCCTGATCGCCCAGCAGATCGAGGCCGAGGCCGGCCTGATCCGCCTTGCCCGCGCGGAGCTGGCAGAAGATCTGGGTCTCCTGCCAATAGGAATCCGCGCTGGCGATCTGTCTGACATCGTCGACGGCCTTGCAGGCGCCATCGACATCGCCGGCGAGCAGCAGCGAATCCAGGCGCAGCCGCGCTGCCACCTTATCCGTCAGTTGCGCCGGCATCATGGCAAGCAGTGCCGCGGCATCGCGCGACAGCCCCAGGGACGCCAGCCGATCGGCGCGCGCGGCGAAGAGATTGACACCGGTTCCCTTGCCCGTCGGCGCCTCGGCATTGGTCAGC
This sequence comes from uncultured Alphaproteobacteria bacterium, assembly GCA_963757155.1. Taxonomy (GTDB): domain Bacteria; phylum Pseudomonadota; class Alphaproteobacteria; order Dongiales; family Dongiaceae; genus DASXQK01. The sequence continues at coordinate 26,265 of CAVWQS010000036.1, read as the reverse complement.
AGCAGCCGGCGCTCGAGATCGCGCATCGCGGGCGAGGTCAGTGCCGGCGGCAATCGCGGCAGGAGCTGCTCGACCAGAGCGCGGTCGGTATCCTTCCACATGTCCATGGGGAAGCCGCCGGCCCCCTCCTCCAGGGTTCCGGCATAGTCCGGCGTCACATCGCCGAGATTGCCCACCTCCACGGTGCCATTGCCGGTGGCCGTGGCATCGCCGCCGGGAACCGTCGAGGTCGGCAAAGGCAGCGATTGGATCGTGACGCCGGTTGAGCTCGAGCTGCCCCCCGCGGGGGCCGTGGGCGGCGTCGATTGCGCCAGCGCCGCCGTGGCAGCGCCGACACAAAGGATCAACCCGCCGAGGACAGCGCTAATTCGATAGTTTGTCATTGGGGACCGCTACCTCCATATGCTTGGTCGGTGCCGGGATCGGGTAGAACGCCAGATATGTGGCGCCTCCGATGCCGATGACCACGATCAGGAGCAGCAGTGCCAGGAGGAATCGTTTCATACAGGCTGGGCCGTCCGCGATTCTTGACGCATCACCGCCCCCTTGCCCGCGCTCAGGCCTCGCCCCCAGCCTTGCGAGACCCCTGCTTGCGACATGGGCGACGATTTATGCTAGTTTTCGACTATGGCGAATCTTGGACAGTCTATCGGCCCGGTCACCCCGTTGCAATGCTACCTGGCGATGCCGGGCCTGCAATGACGGTGGCGTTGATGACGGCGCGATTGCGATGACGACGGCGACAAAGGACGGCGGATCAGCGAAGGCACCGGCGAAGACCATCGTTCTCGTCGGGCTGATGGGCGCGGGCAAGAGCTGCATCGGCAAGCGCCTCGCCCATCGCCTGGGCCTGACCTTCGTCGATGCCGATCATGAGGTCGAGCGCGCGGCGGGATGCTCCATCGCCGAGATCTTCGCGCGCCACGGCGAAGCGAATTTCCGCGACGGCGAGCGCCGCGTCATCGCCCGGCTGCTCGACAATCCGGTTCATGTGCTGGCGACGGGCGGCGGGGCCTTCATGGATCCGCGCACCCGAGCGCTGATCGGCGAGCGGGCGATCTCCATCTGGCTGCGCGCCGATCTCGATCTGCTGCTGCGCCGCGTCGCGCGCCGCAACGACCGGCCCTTGCTGCAGGTGGCCGAGCCGCGCCAGAAGCTGGCCGAGCTCATGACGCAGCGCCACCCGGTCTATGCCGAGGCCGACATCGCCGTCGACAGCGCCGACGGTCCGCCGGACGTGACCCTGGAGCGGGTCGTCGAGGCGCTGGAGAGCTTCCTGGCGAACGGGCCCGAGCGCCAGCGCGCGGCGGGTTAGCAAGAAGATGGGCGACGACAGTCGATTGCGGGTCGAGCTCGGCCCGCGCAGCTACGATATCCTGATCGGACCGGGGCTGATCGCCGAGGCCGGACGGCATATCAGCCCCCTGCTGGCCGAGCGGCGCGTCTTCATCGTGACCGACGAGCGCGTCGGCCGGCATTATCTGCCGCTGCTCCAGGCGAGCCTGGAGGGCGCCGGCATCGCCGCCAAGGCCGATCATTCTGCCGCCGGGCGAGCAGACCAAGGATTTCACCCATCTGGCCGAGCTCTCGAGCCGTCTGCTTTCCGAGCGGATCGAGCGCAAGAGCCTGCTGATCGCGCTCGGCGGCGGGGTCATCGGCGATCTCACGGGCTTCGCCGCCAGCATCCTTCTGCGCGGCCTTGATTTCGTCCAGATCCCGACGACCCTGCTGGCCCAGGTCGACAGCTCCGTCGGCGGCAAGACCGGGATCAATACGCCGGAGGGCAAGAACCTCGTCGGCCGCTTCCATCAGCCGCGCCTCGTGCTGGCGGATCTGGATGCGCTCACCACCTTGCCGCGGCGCGAGCTGCTCGCGGGCTATGCCGAGGTGGTGAAATACGGCCTCATCGGCGATCTGCCCTTCTTCGAGTGGCTGGAGGGCCATGGCGCCGCTTTGCTGGACGGCGATCTCGCCGCCCGGCGCCATGCCGTCGCCGTCTCCTGCGCCGCCAAGGCCAAAGTCGTCGGGGCCGATGAGCGCGAGCAGGGGGGCCGCGCGCTGCTCAATCTCGGCCATACCTTCGGCCATGCGCTGGAGGCCGAATGCGGCTATGGCGAGGATCTGCTCCATGGCGAGGCGGTGGCCATCGGCATGGTCATGGCCTTCGATCTCTCGGCGCGTCTCGGGCTCTGCCCGATGGCCGATGCCGCCCGGCTGGGCCGCCATCTCGCCAGCGTGGGCCTGCCCACCGGAGTCGAGGCCATTTCGGGCCGCAGCTTCACCGCCTCTCGTCTGATCGACCATATGGGCCGGGACAAGAAGGTGGAAGGCGGCCGCATCACCTTCGTGCTGGCCCGCGGGATCGGCCAGGCATTCCTCGCCAAAGGCATCGACCTCGCCGAGGTCGAAGGCATGCTGACGGAAGCGGTGGCGGCATGATCTGGGAGAGCCTGATCATCCTGCTGCTGCTGCTCTTGTCGGCCTTCTTCTCCGGCGCCGAGACCGCGCTGACCGCCGCCTCGCGCCCGCGCATGCATACGCTGGAAAGCCAGGGCGACATCCGGGCGACCCTGGTCAACCGGCTGCGGGCCCATATGGAGCAGGTGATCGGCGCCGTGCTCCTGGGCAACAACATGATCAACATCCTGGCCTCGGCCATGGCCACCAGTTTGCTGATCGGCATGTTCGGGGAGCGCGGCGTCGCCTATGCCACGGGGGTGATGACGGTGCTGATCGTCGTCTTCGCCGAGGTCCTGCCCAAGACCTATGCCATCAACAATGCCGACAAGCTGGCCCTGGCCGTGGCGGGCCCGATGAGCGGCGTCGTCAGCATCCTGCGCCCCCTGATCCGGGTCATGCAGATCTTCGTGCGCGGCATCCTCCGGCTCTGCGGGGCGAATGTCACCACGGACCTGGGCGCGGACAAGGCGGAGGAAGAGCTGCGCGGGGCCATCGATCTCCATGCCGAGGCGAGCGGCGAGATCGAGGAAGCCGGCGCCATGCTGCATTCGATCCTCGACCTCGACGACGTCATGGTCGGCGACATCATGGTCCACCGCAGCAATCTCGTCCTCATCGATGCCGATCATCCGCCGGAGAAGATCGTCGAGGCGGTGCTGGAGAGCGCCTATACGCGCCTGCCGCTCTGGCGCGGCGATCCCGACAACATCATCGGCGTGCTGCATGCCAAGGCGCTGCTGCGCGCGGTGCAGGCCAACGGCGGCAAGGTCGAGGGCCTCGATATCGTGGCGCTTGCGCTGCCGCCCTGGTTCGTTCCCGACACGACCACGCTGCTGGCGCAGCTGCGCGCCTTCCGCGCCCGGCGCGAGCATTTCGCCTTGGTGGTCGACGAATATGGGGCGCTGCGCGGCGTCGTCACCCTCGAGGATATCCTGGAAGAGATCGTCGGCGACATCGAGGACGAGCATGACATCGAGGTCCCCGGCATCAAGGCCGAGCCGGACGGCAGCTATATCGTCGATGGCACGGTGACGATCCGCGATCTCAACCGGGCCTGCGGCTGGCGCCTGCCCGACGATGCCGCCGCCACCATCGCCGGCCTCGTGCTGGAGGAAGCACGGCGCATCCCCGAGGCGGGCCAGTCCTTCGCCTTCCATGGCTTCTGCTTCGAGGTGCTGGAGCGCCAGCGCAATCAGATCCGCCTGCTGAAGATCACCCCGCTGCCCTCGCCGCCCGCGGCGAGCGCCGCCTGAGCCGAGCCGGCGCCGCCTAACCGGCAATAAAGGAAATCCCATGCCGCTGTCCGCCCCCGTCGAGCGCGAGCATCTGCACGACCGCCGTTATGAATTCCAGGGCTTCCATCGCAAGGACGGGCTCTGGGACATCGAAGGCCGCATGGTCGATAGCAAGACCTACGACTTTCCCAATCTCCACCGCGGCACCATCCATGCCGGCACCCCGCTGCACGACATGCGCATCCGCCTGACCCTGGACGATCATTTCGTGGTCCGCGACATCGAGGCAGTGACGGAGGCAGCACCCTTCGAGGTCTGCCCCGCCATCACCGAAAGCTTCGCGGCGATCAAGGGCCTCAAGGTCGGCGCCGGCTGGCGCCGCCAGCTCAAGGAGAAGCTGGGCGGCGTCAAGGGCTGCACCCATCATCTGGAGATGCTGGGCGCCATGGCGACGGTCGCCTATCAGACCATGTGGAAGCATGTCTCGGCCGAGATGTCCTCCACGAGCACCGGCAGCAATCGCCGCCCGGGCTTCATCGACAGCTGCCACGCCTTCGCCAGCGACGGCGAGGTCGTGCGCAAGAGCTGGCCGGATTTCTATACGGGGACGAAGGACACAGAGGTGAAGAAGGCGTAGAAGGCCTTCGAGTCAGCTTGCCGCGACGCTGCAACCCTCCGGTCGTCATTCCGGCGAAAGAGGACGTGAAGGAATCCGACTTCACCGATTTTGTCGGGCCTGATTGATCCGGTGGCTTCGGTGATTCGGCGTTGCGCGACCCGTTGCCGCCGGTCGCCAGGGCAATTTAGCGCTCGGCGGGGGAGTGTCTCTAGCCTCCGATCATGCCGGGCTGGCCCGCAGGCAATGCGCCCGCCATAGATTATGGGCGAGCGCTTGCATGAGAACCACGGCGGTGACCTTGGCGATCGAGCGCACCCGCATGATGCCTAATCCTCGCCCTTTGAGGATGCCGTTGACCGTCTCGATCCGCCCCCGGCGGCGATAGATGGCCTTGCCCTCGTCCTGGTCCATGCGCTCGCGCCAGACTTTGACGGGCTCCGGCTCGCGGCTGCGCTGCTGGGCCCGTTTGCGCTGGCTCTCGGGCTTGGCATCCGGCTTATCTGCCGGCACCGGCATATAGACCGCGACCCCTTGCGCCGCCAAATCGACGATGTCGTCCTTCGTCGCATAATGGGTGTCGGCCAGCAGGCGCTGCGGCAAGATCTTCAGGCGATCCTTGATCTGCTCCACCACCGGGACAGCCAAGCCGGTGTCATTGCGCCGGTCCGTGGTTGCCGCCGCCACGATGATGCCCGTGTCCGGCGTCACCGCCAGCTGAATGTTATAGGCCGCCCGCACAGCCCCGTCGGCAAAGCGCATCATGCGTGCCTCGGGATCGCTCAGGCTGGCCTTCACCTCCGTCTTCTTAGCCTCTTCCTCCTTCTTATGGGTCTTGGCCCGCTTGGCCTGCTCCGCCCGCAGCTTCTCCAGCGTGCGCGAAGCCTCCCCGGCCCGCCGGGCTACCTCTTCCGCCCCACGCTCCTGCGCCGCCCGACGGCGACCCTCGCTCGCCCCCGCATCGCTCCCCGAACCTCGCAGCTGTTCGACCCGTTCCCGGGCCCACCGCTCCAGCCGCGCCAGCTTCTTCGCCCCCTTGAACGACCCACGGCCCGCCCAGGCCCTCACCTTCGTCCCGTCGACCGCCACCTCCTCCAGCTTCACGATCCCCTCGACCAGCAACGCCATCAGGCTATCCGTCAGAAGACGATCCAGAACATCCCCGTGCCCGACCCGGAAGTCGCTCAGGTCGTGATAGTTCATCGCCACCCCACCGCGCAGCCAGCGGTAGGCCGTATCGCTCTCGCACAGCCGTGCCAGATGGCGCGCCGAACCAACACCCTCCAGCGTCGCGTACAGCCACAGCGCCAGAAATATCCGAGGATCGGGCGGCGGACGCCCAGGCTCACCCTCTCGGGCCCGGATCCGCTCATACAGCGCCGACAAGTCCAAGCTCACCACGAACGCCCAAACAATCCGAGCTCGGTGGTCCGACGCCAACTGGCTCTCAAGGTCCACGCTGTCCCACCTAAGCTGGGATCGCTCCGCTTCCAGATACCGCGCCTTCCCCGTCATTCCCTGCCTCCTAAATCCTCGGCTAGGGAATCACAAATAGGCCCAAACGCCAATTCCTTCACACGCTCCCGGCGAAAGCATCGAGGTCGCAGTCCGCCGTGGCGCCGGCGGGCCAGGAAGTCAGGCTGGCACGCATCGGTCATCGTCTCCACCAGACCGACCGAGGTATCGGCATTTCGTGACCATCATCTTCCAGGCGAATGCGGCAGCGATCGTTGTTGGCAGAGCGCCGGCGGCGAGCTTCGCCTTGCGCGAGCTCGATCAGCCAGAGCGAGGGGTTCCCTCTGCTCTTGCCGACCTGCTGAACCACCGAGGTCGCACCCACGACCAGCAGGCTGCGCAAGGCCTCGTCGCCGGCCCGCGTGATCACGCCCAGGCGCGTCTTGCCCGCGGTGGAGTGGTCCTTGGGCGTCAGGCCGATCCAGGCTGCGAAGTGCCGGGGGGAGCGAAAGGCCTTGGGATCAGGGGTCTTCATCACCAGCATCGAGGCGACGACTGGCCCAACACCGGGGATCTTGGTCAGGCGCCGGCTGAGCTCGTTCCCGCGATGCCAAGCCATCAGCTTGATCTCGATCGCCCTAATCTGCGCCTCGAGCCGGGCGTAATCCCTGGCGTAGTCGCCAAACAGCTCCCTCGCAAGCTCCGGCACTTGCCCATCCGCCGCGATCCGCCCGAGCAGCGGCTCGATCTTGTCCAGCCCCGTGGCCGCCGTCAGCCCGAACTCGGCCGCGTAACCGCGGATCGAGTTGGTCACTTGCTGTAGCCCGCTGGCGCGCAGGGCACGCCGCCACGGCACAGATCATCAATGCGCCTCTGCTTCTTCAGCCGCATGACTCCATCTCTCCCGAGGCTCATGGCTTCACAACTTGGGATGCGCGCATTTGCCGCAGCGTTTCAGGGCCGAAGAAAGAGGTTACGGATGTAGCCCTACAGACAGAGGCGAAGAAGGCGTAGAGCAGCTTCGGTCAGCTTGCCTCGACCCCACAGCACCCCGGTCGTCATTCCGGCCAAAGGCGAGATCCAGCGGCCGTGAGGTGAGGACCACGCGTGTGGCCCCTGGACCCCGGCTTTCGCCGGGGTGACGGGATAGAGAGAGTGTCCTACGCGGCTATGGCGTCAATGCCACGGCCATTCGCTCTTATCGAAGATCAGCCCTCTTTCACGACTGCGCGGTCTTCCTCGGGCGTGCTCGTCTTGAGGGCGAGGGCGTGGATCGGGCCTTTCAGCTCCTCGGCCAGAATTTCATAAACCAGGCGCTGTCGATGGACGCGCCCCACGCCTTCGAAGCGGGCGGAGGCAACCTCGACCCGGAAATGGGTCTCGCCTTCCGGACGGGCGCCGCTGTGACCGGCATGGAGATGGGATTCGTCGGTGATGGCCAGCCGCGTCGGCGCGAGCGCCGCGGTGAGCTTTTTTTCGATGGCTGACTTGACCTGCATGGGTGCTCTCCTTGAGATGAGATGCTAGCCTCGCCCCCGGGATGGAACAAGCCGTCGCTCTTCAATCCGGGGCCCATAGCCAGCGGACCGCCTATCTGCTGCTGGGCTCGCTGGTGGTGCTCTGGGGTGCCAATTGGCCGGTGATGAAGCTCACTTTGGCGATGGTGCCGCCCTATTGGTTCGTCACCTTGCGTCTCTATCTCGGGGCGGCCTCGCTTTTCATCGCGCTGGCCGCGACGCGAAGCTTCCGCCTTCCCGGCCGCGGCGATCTGCTGCAGCTCGCCGTGGGCGGGCTGATCCAGCTCGCCCTCTACATGGTGCTCTGCATCCTGGGGCTGCAATCCATGGGGGCGGGCCGGGCGGCCGTGCTGGCCTATACGACGCCGCTCTGGGTCGTGCCGGGCGCGCTGCTGTTCCTGGGCGAGCGGCTGAACGCGCTGAAGGCGGCGGGCCTCCTGCTCGGCATCGCCGGCGTGCTGATCCTGTTCAACCCGCTGGGCTTCGACTGGAGCAACAAGGCGCTGGTGCAGGGCAACCTCCTGCTGATGGGGGCGGCCTTCGCCTGGGCCGCGGCGATCCTGGTGATTCGCGGCCGGCCCTGGCGCCTGACGCCCTTCCAGCTCGCCCCCTGGCAGATGCTGCTGGGCGGTACCGCGATGCTGCCGGTGTCCTATGCCCTGGAGGGGCCGCTCCGGATCGAGGTCAACCACTCCCTCCTGCTGCTCCTGCTCTACAACGGCCCCATCTGCATCGGCTTCTGCGGCTGGGCCGCCGTGGTCATCACCCGCTCCCTGCCCGCGGTCACCAGCTCGCTCTCCTTCCTCGCCGTACCGGCCTTCGGCATCGCCGCCGCCGAGATCGGGCTGGGCGAGCCGCTCGATCCGACCCTGCTCGGCGGCTTCGCCCTCATCCTCGGCGGCATGATTCTCGTCGGCGCGGGCGACCGGCGGCAAAGATCGGGCAGTTTGAAAGCGCCCTGACCGGCCCGATTGCCTGTCAAGCTTGTCCTTTCTCCCCCCGCTCCCCATACTTCCACCATGGTTCGCGCCTACAGAAGGATCGTTACGGAGCCCTATCACCCCGGCAGCCATGAGGCCCCGGCGGTGCAGCTATGCGACCATGCCGGCTGCGGCGCCGAGGGCCCCTACCGGGCGCCGAAGTCGCGCGACCGTCTGAACGATTATTACTGGTTCTGCCTGGAGCATGTCCGCGACTACAACCGCGCCTGGGACTTCTACGCCGGCATGAAGCCGGACGAGATCGAGGCCCATGTGCGCCGCGACGTGACCTGGGATCGGCCGACCTGGCGGCTGGGAAGCTGGAACACCGATCCGCGAATCCTGGGGGCGGAGTTCATCCCTGGGGATATCGACCCCTTCGGCAACCGCCGCGCCGCCGAAGCGGGGCGCCCGAAGAGCAAGCGGGATCAGGCCCTGGCGGAGCTGGCCCTGGCGCCCAATGCGACCACGCTGGAGATCAAGAAACGCTACAAGACCCTTGCCAAACAGCTCCATCCCGATGCCAATGGCGGCGACAAAGCGGCGGAGGAGCGGCTGAAGGTGATCAACCTCGCCTACAGCACCCTGAAAAACTGTGCGGCGGTCTAAAGCAGGACCTGCTAGAAGCACGGAAAACCCATAGCTGAGAGCGATAGATATGGCGTCTGAGACATCCGCGCCGGCGGAGAATGGCTCCCTGCCGGACATCACCATTTCCGTGGCCCAGAGCTTCGGCATCGACTGCGACATGCAGGTGCCGGCCTATAGCCACCCGCGCGAGCATGTGCCCGATATCGACGAGGCCTACCGCTTCGACCGCGACACCACGCTCGCGATCCTGGCCGGCTTTGCCTACAACCGCCGGGTCATGATCCAGGGCTATCACGGCACGGGCAAATCGACCCATATCGAGCAGGTCGCCGCCCGGCTGAACTGGCCCTGCATCCGCATCAACCTCGACAGCCATATCAGCCGTATCGACCTGATCGGCAAGGACGCCATCGTGCTGCGCGACGGCAAGCAGGTGACCGAGTTCCGCGAGGGGCTGCTGCCCTGGGCGCTGCAGCGCCCGACGGCCCTGGTCTTCGACGAATACGACGCCGGCCGGCCGGACGTCATGTTCGTGATCCAGCGCGTGCTGGAGGTCGAGGGCAAGCTGACCCTGCTCGACCAGAACAAGGTCATCCGGCCGCATCCGGCCTTCCGCGTCTTCTCCACGGCCAACACCGTGGGGCTGGGCGATACGACCGGCCTCTATCACGGTACCCAGCAGATCAACCAGGGCCAGATGGACCGCTGGAACATCGTCGCCACCCTCAATTATCTCCCCCATGACGAGGAGATGAAGATCGTGCTGGCGAAGTCCCCGAGCTACGACAACGAGGCCGGGCGCAAGGCGGTGGATGCCATGGTGCGGCTGGCCGATCTGACCCGCGCGGGCTTCGTCAACGGCGATATCTCCACGGTGATGTCGCCCCGCACCGTGATGACCTGGGCGGACAATGCGCGGATCTTCAACGATGTCGGCTTCGCCTTCCGGCTCACCTTCCTCAACAAATGCGACGAGCTCGAGCGGCCGACGGTGGCGGAATATTATCAGCGCTGCTTCGGCACCGATCTGAAGCAGGGCAGCGGTCGCTCGACGCTGCAGTGAGGCCATGAGCCGCGAGAGCCGCCTCGACGAGTTCCGTCGCGTCACCGGCGCGACGATGCGGGCCATTGCCCATAAGGTCGAGCTCAACGTCAATTTCGCCCCCGGCCAGCCCGGGTTCACGGGCAGCGAGGCGCGCCTGCCGCTGCCCGCCCGCGATCTGCCGCCGGAGGATGTGGCCCAGACCCGGGGTGCCGCGGATTCGATCGCGCTGCGCCTCCGCCATCACGACAGCAAGCTCCATGCCCGCGAGACGCCGAAGAACGAAGCGGCGCGCGAGGTCTTCGAGGCCATCGAGCTCGCCCGGGTGGAGGCGATCGGCGCCCTGCAGATGAAGGGCGTGGCGGCCAATCTCACGGCGTCCCTCGACGAGCATTGCCGCCAGCGCGGATTCAACCGGCTGACCGATCGTGAGCATGCCCCGCTGGGCGAGGCGCTCCGCCTGCTCGCCCGCGAGGCCATGACCGGCCTCGCCCCCCCGGCCAGCGCCAAGCGCCTGGTCGAGCTCTGGCGCCCGGAGATCGGCGATGCCGCCCGCGCCGATCTCGCCGGGCTCGCAGGGGTGATGAACGATCAGCGCGCCTATGCCAAGGCGGTGCGCCGGCTGATCAGCGATCTCGACCTCGATCCGGGGGCGGAGGATCTGGAGGCCGACGACAGCGAGGACCAGGACGACAACGATTCCAAGCAGGACGATCCCAACGAGGCCAAGGGCGAGGGCGGGGAGAAGGATTCCGCCGACAGCGCCGAGATGGAAGGCAGCGAGGGCGAGAGCGGCCAGGAGGAATCCGGCGAGACCGATTCCGCCGAGACCGATATGGAGATGAAGGGCGAAGGTGGGGAGGACAGCCCCAACCGCCCGGGCCGGCCGCCGGAATCCGATCCGCGCAAGCGCGGCCAGAACGAGCCCAGCTACCGCCCCTTCACCGAGGAGTTCGACGAGACCGTCGAGGCCGCTGATCTCTGCGACCCCGATGAGCTCGCCCGGCTGCGCCAGCTCCTGGACCAGCAGCTGATGCATCTGCAGACGGTGGTCGGCCGGCTGGCCAACCGGCTGCAGCGCCGCCTGCTGGCCAAGCAGAACCGGAGCTGGGAATTCGACCTCGAGGAGGGGATGCTCGACGCGGCCCGCCTGCCGCGGGTCGTGGTCAACCCCGAGATGCCGCTCTCCTACAAGCGCGAGCGCGATACCGAATTCCGTGACACGGTGGTGACGCTGCTGATCGACAATTCCGGCTCCATGCGCGGGCGGCCGATCACAGTCGCCGCCATGAGCGCCGATATCCTGGCGCGCACCCTGGAGCGCTGCGGCGTCAAGGTCGAGGTACTGGGCTTCACCACCCGGATGTGGAAGGGCGGCCAGTCGCGCGAGCGCTGGATCGCCGCCGGCAAGCCCGCCAATCCCGGGCGGCTGAACGATCTGCGCCATATCATCTACAAATCCGCCGACGCCCCCTGGCGCCGCGCCCGCAAGAGCCTGGGGCTGATGCTGCGCGAAGGAATCTTGAAGGAGAATATCGACGGCGAGGCCCTGCTCTGGGCGCATCACCGGCTGATGGCCCGCACCGAGCAGCGCCGCATCCTGATGGTGATCTCCGACGGCGCGCCGGTGGATGATTCGACCCTCTCGGTCAATCCGGGCAATTACCTGGAGCGCCATCTGCGCGAGGTCATCGACTGGATCGAGACCCGCTCCTCCGTCGAGCTCATCGCCATCGGCATCGGCCATGACGTGACGCGCTATTACCGCCGCGCCGTCACGCTGGTGGATGCCGAGCAGCTCGGCGGCACGGTGATGGAGCAGCTCGCCGCCCTCTTCGACGAGGTCCCCGGCCAGAAGATGAAGCGCGCGGGGTAGAGGCCGCGGGCAGTCCGCCCTTTTCTGTTTTCTTTCGGCCTCTCGGCGTACACCGACGCAACTGGGACAGTCCACTTCCTCTCTGCCGTCACCCCGGCGAAAGCCGGGGTCCAGGGGCCACATGTCATACTACCTGCCGCACGCCCCTGGATCCCGGCTTTCGCCGGGATGACGGGGGATAAAGTCGTGCCAAGACTCCTGCCAACTACCACCCAACGGCGCAATTGAAGTCCCCGCCGGCCCTCCCCATATCGCCGGGCATGGATGACGGATTGCATGTGATCTGCCCGCATTGCGACACCATCAACCGGGTGCCACGGGCGAAGCTTGGTGCGGGCGCCAAATGCGGCAATTGCCACAAGGCCCTGTTCGAGGCCCATCCCCTCCCCCTGGATCAGGCGCGCTTCGACCGTCATCTGGCGAAGGGCGACATTCCGCTCCTGGTCGATTTCTGGGCGCCCTGGTGCGGCCCTTGCAAGGTCATGGCGCCCGAGTTCGAGCGCGCCGCGGCCCGGCTCGAGCCGCGGGTCCGGCTGGTGAAGGTCAATGTCGACGAGGAGCCGGCGCTGGCCAGCCGCTATGGCATCCGCAGCATCCCCACCATGGCGCTTCTCAGCCATGGCAAGGAGCTTGGCCGGCGTGCCGGCGCCATGTCCGCCGCCGATCTCGAGCGCTGGGTCGCCAGCGTCCAGCCGGCTTAAGCCGGCTTTCCCATCACGGCGATGATCTCCTGGCTTTCGGGGCCGAAAGCTGTGCGGTCCCACCAGCCGTAGAAGTCCGTCGGCCGCAGGCCGGCTTCCCCGATCAGCCGGGCAAGATGGGGCTGGTCGATGAAGCGGATGCGCGACAGCGCGCGCCGCTCCTTCCCAAGATCCAGGAAGCGATAGACATGGTCGATGGTGACGACGCCCGTCGCCGGGTCGTGGGCCGCTTCGCCTGATTCCTCCACCAGCCCAAGCTCGGGAATCTGCCGGACCTCGCGCCATTCCCTGGCGTTCCAGGTCAGCCACTCCCTGACCGCGGGGTTGCGGGTGTCGAAGGCCAGCCGGCCGCCGGGCGCCAGATGCCGGCCGGCATTCCTCAGCACCGCCACCGCATCCTCGTCCGTCAGCAGCGCCTGGAAGGCATGGCCCGTCATGTAGATGAGGGCGAAGCGCTGGGCGAGGTCGAGGGTCTGTCCCGCCGCATGAACCCAGCGCACGCGCTCCGTCCCCTCCCGGCTGCGCGCGACCGCGAGCATGCTGAGGGAAGGATCGGCGCCCGTCACCTCGAAGCCCGCGGCGGCGATGCGCACCGCCGCCATGCCGGTGCCGCAGCCGAGATCGAGCACCGGCCCGCCGAGCTCCCGCGCCAAGGCGAGATAGAACTCGTCGCCGGGCCCCCAGCCATTGAAATGATCGTAGAGCCGGGCGATGGCATTATCGGAATAGACGTCGAGGGGGTCGGACATGACGCGCTGTCTAGCATTAGCGTCGCCGTCGCCCAACCCCCGGGCGCCAGCTCGATGGACATTCCTGGAAGCCCGTCTAGGATCGCGCCGAACCCAGGCAGCGAGGGACGACGCATGACCGAGACCACAGCGCGCAACGAGCGCCGGGCCCGGCGCCGGGGAGGTGTTGAAACCGGCAGCGCGCCCAGCCGCACCGGCAGCTATCGCCGCCTCGTCAATCCCTTCACGCCGCTGCGCGTCTTCTCCGACGATCAGGTCGAGGCGATGCATCAGATGGCGCTGCGCATCCTGGAGGAGCTCGGCATGCGCGTGCTGCTGCCCGAGGCGCGGCGCGTCTTCGCCGCTGCCGGAGCGACGGTGGACGAAGAGAGCCGCATGGTCCGCCTCGACCGCGCTCTGGTGGAAGAGAGCCTCGCCAAGGCGCCGCGGGAGTTCGAGCTCGTCGCCCGCGAGCCCCAGCGCTCCGTCACCATCGGCGGGCGAAACCTGGCGGTCGTCCCCGTCGCCGGCCCGCCCCATGTCACCGACACCGACCGCGGCAAGCGGCCGGGCACGCTCGCCGACTATGAGGAGTTCACCAAGCTCGCCCAGCATTTCGACGTGATCCATCTGCTGGGGGCCAGCGTCGAGCCGCAGGATATCCCCATCCAGTTCCGCCATCTCGATGTCACGCGAACCCAGCTCACCCTCGGCGACAAGTCGCCCTTCGTCTATGCCCGGGGGCCCGGCCAGGTCCGCGACTGCTTCGAGATGATCGCGCTCAGCCATGGCATCTCGGGCGAGGAATTCGCCAAGCAGGCCCATTGCTACACCGTGATCAACACAAACTCCCCGCTCCAGCTCGATATCCCGATGTCCCAGGGCATCCTCGATTTCGCCGCGGCGGGCCAGCTCCTGGTCATCACCCCCTTCACTTTGGCGGGCGCCATGGCGCCGGTGACGATTCCCGGCGCGCTGACCCAGGCCCATGCCGAGGCGCTGGCCGGCATCACGCTCGCCCAGATCGTGCGGGCGGGCGCGCCGGTGGTCTATGGCAGCTTCACCAGCAATGTCGACATGCGTTCCGGCGCGCCCGCTTTCGGCACGCCGGAATATGTGAAGGCGAATTTCGGCGCCGGCCAGCTCGCGCGGCGTCTCGGGATTCCCTGGCGCTCCTCCAATGCCAATGCCTCCAATATCGCCGACGCCCAGGCCGCCTATGAATCCGAGATGTCGCTCTGGGGCGCCCTCATGGGCGGCTGCAATTTCCTGATCCATGGCGCGGGCTGGCTCGAAGGCGGGCTCACCGCCTCGCTGGAGAAGTTCATCCTCGATATCGAGATGCTGCAGATGTTCGCCGAGCTCTTCCAGCCCGTCGCCTTCTCCGAGGACGAGATGGCCTTCGAGGATATCCGCGAGGTCGGCCCCGGCGGACATTTCTTCGCCGCCCCCCATACCATGAGCCGCTACCAGAGCGCCTTCTACGCCCCGCTGGTCTCCGACTGGCGGAACTTCGGCCAGTGGACCGAGGATGGGTCGAAGACCGCGACGGAGCGCGCCAATCTGATCTGGAAACGCACCCTGGCAGAATTCACCCCGCCGCCGCTCGATCCCGGCCGCGCCGAGGCGCTGGCGGAATTCGTGACGCGGCGCCGGGCGGAGGGCGGCGCGCCGCCGGTGTCCTGATTCCTCTGCGGAATTTCCTCTGGTACCAGTACCATCATCTTCCGGGATGCCGCCGAAGAGCAAGTCACCCGGATCGGCGGCTCTTTGAAATTCCATCGCATATTCAAATGATTACCTCCACTTCCACTCAGGCCGACAGCGCCGACATAACTCATATACCTTAGATACCGGTACCTTTCTCCTTGCCAAGGCGGCGAGGCCCATGGGACAAGAAGGCAAGAAAAAAGACTGCTCCGGCAGTCGGTTGCGCAGTCAATGCCGTCTTGGAATTGGGAGGTAGAATCTAATGAAGACCACCAAAATCGCTGGAGCACTCGTCACCCTAGCCGCGTCGATGATTTGCTTGACGGGCTACGCCGATGAAAAGCCGATCCTCGTCGGCGTGATCGCCGGCACGACCGGCGCCTATGGGTCCACCGGTATCGCCGTCGTCAACGGCGCGCAGATGGCGGCGGACAAGATCAATGCCGCCGGCGGCATTCTCGGCCGCAAGCTGGTGCTCGACGCGCATAACGACCAGGCCGACGCCACCCTTTCCGGCCAGCTCTTCGCGAAGATGGTCGCCAATGGCGCGGTCGCCATCGCGGGCTCGCCGGATACCGGGCCGGTGACGGCCGAATTGGCGACCCGCTACAAGATTCCGACCATCGGCGTCGTCGACGACGGCGGCCTGACGGTCTATCCCAAGGGTCCCGACAGCAAGCCCAATCCCTGGGTCTTCGACTTCGGCCTGAACACTTTCGCCTGGGGCGCCAAGATCGCCGAATATGCCTTGAAGCATTGCCCGGACGGGCTCGCCGTCCTGCATGATCCCTCCACCTATGGCGAGGGCGGGACCTATGGCATCAAGCAGGTCTACGACAAGGCCGGCAAGAAGCTGGCGATGAATGTGACGATCACCGAGAACTGGTCGACCGGCGCCACCGCGGCGCTCATGCCGCAGGCGACCGCGCTCAAGGCGGCGGGGATCAAATGCGTCGATGTCTGGCTGACGCCGCAGGACCAGGCCGCCTTCGTGCAGGATCTTCACACCCTGGGCTATGAGGCGACGGTCTTCGGCAATGATGAGACCAATGCCGACGACACCTATACCAATCTGGCGGGCGATCTCGCGAACGGCACGATCAGCGCGGCGCTCACCTCCGGCCTGCATCCGAGCCCGGAGCTTCAGGCTTTCCGGGACGAGTACGCCAAGAAGTTCAATGTCGCCTCCACGCCCTTCGCCGAGACCAGCTACGACAGCATCATGATGCTGGCGCAGGTGATCACGAAGGCCAATTCGACCAAGGCGACGGACTTGCAGAAGGAGTTCAACAACACCTCGAACTTCAAGGGCATCACCGGCAACCTCGGCTTCACCGAGCAGGAGCACATCACGATCACGCCGGATCAGATCACCTTGGTCAAATACGATGCGCCGTCCAAGAAATGGGTCGAGATCACGGACTGAACCAGCTTGGACGAAACCCTCGCCTGCGGGCGGGACGCGTTGTCCGGGCCAGCGAAGGTGGCGGGTGCCGCACGGCACCCCGCCATCTTCGCCCGGCGAAGGAAGGACGCGCCCGCCGGCGGCTAGCTTCCCCTCGTCTTCCTCCGGCCCTATCCCGTAATCTTCTGCGCGGCGTTCCCCTTCGGCACGGGAGTGCCGCCGCCCCGCGAGCGAACCGCGCCGGCGGCCACCAGGGAAGGAGCGCCTAGTTGCTGCAATTCCTGCTCAGCGGACTGGCCATCGGCTCGATCTACGGGCTGATGGGGATGGCCTTGGCCATCTCCTTCTACGTCACCCGCGTCATCAATTTCGCCCAGGGCCAATTGATGATGACGGCGATCATGCTGACCGCGGCCATCTCCTCGGCCGGCTATTCGCCCTGGCTGGCCGTGGCCGTCGGGCTGGTCAGCGCCTGCGTCATCGCGATCCTCTCCTATCTCATCGCGGTCAAGCCGATCCTCGCCTTCGACCGCTTCAGCTTCGGCTGGCTGGTCAGCACGCTGGGCTTCGCCGTGGTGGTGGAAAACGGCGCCGCCTATATCTGGGGGCCGACCTCGCGCGCCTTCCCGCCGATCCTGAACGCCACCAGCGTCCAAATCGGCGACGCCGTGCTCACCGCGCAGCAACTGCTCGCCATCTTCGTGGCCGTCGTCTTCACGCTTGGTTTCGAGCTGATCCGCAAGCGCACCTTGTTCGGGAAGCTGGGCATGGCGGTCGCGGCAGATCCCGAGATGGCCTCGGCCATCGGCGCGAACACGACCATGGTCGCGATCGTGGCCTTCGCGACCTCCGGGCTCTTCGCGGGGGTGGCGGGCGTGCTGATCGGGCCCAGCACCTTCGCCAATCCCTATCTCGGCGATACCTTCGGCACCTTCGGTTTCATCGCCATGATGATCGGCGGCGGCACCGAGAAGCCCGCGGCCGCCATGTTCGGCGGGCTGCTGCTCGGCGTCCTCTCCGAAGGCGCCAATGCGCTGATCAATTCCCAGGCCTCCGACTGGTTTCCCTTCCTGGTGCTGGTGATCATCCTGATCGTGACCCCCCGGGGACTCTTCAGCACGGGAAGCCTGCTGCACCGCCTCTGGCCCGCCCGTCTTGCGCGGCGCTGAGGGGCAGATGGAGAGCAACCACCTTCTGGCCGCCGGCGGGCCGCTCGAGCGCCTCTGGCGCGCCCGGAGCTTCATCACGGTCGCAGCCTATCTGGTTCTGACCTATGTCATTGCCCAATCCGACCTGACCGTGCAGAGCCTGGCCCTGGTGGCCGCCGTCTTCGCCATATTGGCGATCAGCCTCGACCTGGTGGCGGGCATGCTGGGCTTGTATTCCCTGGGCCAGGGCGGCTTCTTCGCCATCGGCGCCTATCTCACCACCATTGCGGCCGCCGATCTCGAGGTGAGCGTCTTCTATCTCCTGCCGATCGTTCTCGCGGTCACGGGACTGGCCGGCATCCTCATCGGCGCCATGTCGCTGCGCGTCAGCGGCCTCTATTTCGCCATCACGACCTTCGTCTTCACCCTCGTCCTGACCGTGCTGGCAACGGATCTGTCCATCACCGGCGGGCTTCAGGGCCTGCTCGGACCCAGCTTCCCGGACTTTCCGGACAGCCTCGCCTTCCTGGGCACGCCGGTTGCCTGGTGCATCATGCTGGCGTTGCTGATCGCCATCGGCCTGGTATGGAACTTCCGGAAATCGCCGCTCTACCCCGTCCTGCTGGCGATCCGGGATGCCGAGCCCTATGCCGAGGCGGCGGGCGTGCGCACCGCCGTCATCAAGATCGGCATCTTCGGTCTCTCCGCCGCCATGGCCGGCGGTGCGGGCTGGCTGTTCTCCTTTCTCGGCGTCGTCTCGCCCGGCCAATTCGACTGGGCCGTCTCGCTGAACATCCTCGTGATGGTGCTGGTGGGCGGGATC
Source organism: uncultured Alphaproteobacteria bacterium (assembly GCA_963757155.1). Lineage (GTDB taxonomy): Bacteria > Pseudomonadota > Alphaproteobacteria > Dongiales > Dongiaceae > DASXQK01. Next base: position 7,978 of record CAVWQS010000036.1, on the reverse strand, counting down.
AACACGACGCTGGGGCCGATCGTCGGGCGCCATGTTCGTCACCATGTTCCCGGCCATCGTCAACATCGATCCCTGGCTCCAGGAGATCCTCTACGGCGCCCTCTCCATCTTCGCCATCACCGTCTTTCCCGAAGGGGTGGTCGGCCTGGCGAAGCGCCGCCTGGCCGCCCTGTTCAAGACCGCCGCCGCCCCGCAGTCGAGCCCGCTGAAGCCTTCACGCAGCGAGGCGAACGCAGTCCCCTCGTACAGCACGCCGCCGGCGAATGCCGGCGGCCTCGCGGCGGAAGCGATCGTCGAATGCCGCGGCATCGACTTCGGCTACGGCCAGGGGCCCAAGGTGCTGCGCAAGGTGGATCTCTCGGTGAAACGCGGCCATATCCACGGCCTCATCGGCCCCAACGGGTCCGGCAAGAGCACGCTCGCGAATATCATCGCCGGCCGCCTGCGCCCGCTGGCAGGGACCACCCATGTCAAAGGCGTGCTGGTGGACGGGCTGGCGCCGAGCGCGCGGGCGAAACTGGGGCTGCGCCGGACCTTCCAGGCCGCCCAGCTGGTGCGCGAGCTGACCACGAGCCGAAATGTCGTCGTCGGCCTCTATGGCAAGGTGCCCGGCATCGTCCGCCGCGCGGCCTTCTGGCCGATGCTGCCCTCGGGGCGGCGCGACGGCACCTCGATGCAGAGCCGTGCCGAGGCGGCGCTGCGCTCGGTGGGCGCGGGGAGCTGGATCGCCAGCCGGGTCGGCGACGTGCCCCATGGTATCGAGCAGCTGACGCAGCTGGCCTCCGTCCGCGTGGCGGACCCCGAGATCATCATTCTCGACGAGCCGGCCACGGGCCTCTCCTTGTCGGAGGTCGATCATCTGGCGCGGCTTCTGGGCGAGCTGAAGGCCCAGGGGGTCACCATGATCATCATCGAGCATCAGACGCGCTTCCTCTTCCCGCTTTGCGACCAGGTGACGGTCCTGAACGCCGGCGAGGTCATCCTGACCAGCACCGCCGATGTCGTGCGCGCCGACCCCGTGGTCCGGCAGATCTATCTCGGCGAATGACCAGGGATTCCCGCCCCGCTTTGCAGGTTTCCGCCTTGTTCGCGGGTTATGGGCGATTCGACGTCGTTCGCGATATCGCCTTCCGGGTCGGGACCGGCGAGGCGGTCGCTTTGCTGGGGCCCAACGGCGCCGGCAAGACCACGGTGCTCCGTGCGATCATGGGCATGGTGAAGCACCGCCGCGGCATGATCCGTGTCGGCGACAAGGATGTCTCGGCGCTGCCCACCTATCGCATCGCCCGCGGCCTGGCGGCGATCGCGCCCGAAGGCCGGCGCCTCTTCCTCGATCAGTCGGTGGAAGACAATCTCATGCTGGGCGCCTTGCATCTACGCGGGGACAAGCCCCGGCTGCAGGGCCTGCTCGATTCCGTCTTTGGCCTGTTTCCCGTGCTGAAGGAATATCGCCGCCGGCGGTCCTCCTTCCTCAGCGGCGGGGAGCAGCAGATGGTCGCCATCGGCCGCATGCTGATGAGCGATCCCGAGGTGCTGCTGCTGGACGAGCCCTCCGACGCCCTCTCACCGGTCGCGGTCGACAGCGTGGTGAGAGCGCTTCTGGAGCTGCGCCGGCGTGGCGCTTCGCTGCTGCTGGTGGAGCAGCGCGTCGACGTCGCGATCCGGATTTGCGATCGCCTGCATATCATGACCCATGGTGAGATCGTCGACGAGATGACGCCTGAGACCGTCCGCCAGGAAGGCTTCGGCATCATCAACAAATATCTGGGATGACTGAGGAGGGAAGGATGGCACTCGATCACAGCCTGCGGCCCGATCAATTGCTGCTGGATCCCGGCAAAGACGCGGCCGCCTGCGGCTGCGAGGATCACGACCGCTTCGCCGGCGAATTCGCCGATCGGCTCGACGAGCGCACGATCCGCTATGTGCTCGAAACCCGGCCGCATTTCGAGGAGCTGCGCCAGGCGATCGGCCAAGTCGCCGGCATGCTGGTCCTGGCGGCGGCCGGCGCCAAGACCGTGACCCAGGATCATCCCTTGTTCACGACGGCGCGCGGCGCCCTCGCCAGCGCCTCTGACGGGATCCGGGCCGCCCAGCCCACGGCGCGGGCAACGCATCATCACCGGCATCTGCTGGATGCCGTGGAGGCGCTGCGCGTCGCCCTGCGGCGGGCGCAGGAGGATATGCATCTCCACGGCATGGAGCGCGAGCGCATCGAGCCGGTGCTGGCCCCGCTCAATGCCGCCTACCGGCATCTCTCCTGGGCCGGCAAGGCCCTGCCGGGCTTCGAGGTTCTGAGCTTCGACCAGGCCTGCTGCGCCCCGCAGCAGCCGGTGACACCCCACACACAAGCAGGGAGGAAAGCATCATGAGCGAATATTCGATCTGGGTCCTCGAGTACGCTTATGTTCCGAGCTACCACATGAGCGGCATCATCTATGGCGCGCATAACGAGGGACATCGCAAGCTTCCCTATGGCTATGTGCTGATCAAGGGCAAGGACAAGATCGCCATGGTCGATGTCGGCTTCAACAACAAGGAGCTCGGCGCCGTCTTCGCCTCGATGTACGGCGTCCAGAACTGGCATTCCCCGCGCGAGATCCTGGCCCAATGCGATGTGACGCCGGAGCAGGTCACCGATATCTTCATCACCCATGCCCATTTCGACCATATCGGCGGCACGGACGAGTTCCCCAATGCGACCTTCTACATCCAGGAGCAGGAGCTCTCGAAATGGATCTGGGCGATGTCCCTCGGCCGCAAGTTCAGCTGGCTCACGGGTGCGATCGATCCGGCCGATATCATGCGGATGGTTTCCGCGGCACGGGATGGGCGGCTGGTCATCGTCGATGGCGACCGCGAGAATGTCCTTCCCGGCATCGATGTCCATGCGGCCCTCGACAGCCATACCTGGGGATGCATGTATCGTCAGGGTCCGCAATGACGGCCAGGCCGAGAGCGCCGACAACTGGGTCTTCGCCGGCGATCTCGTCTACTGCATGGAGAATCTGAGGGGCCGCAAGGAGGGCGACGGCAATTACATTCCGGTCGGCCTCGCGGTCGGCAGCCAGTTCAATCTGCTGATGACCACCGACCGGATGCTGGGAATGGTGGGCAACGACGTCAAGCGCGTCATTCCCGTCCATGAGGAGCGGCTGAAGGACATGTTCCCCTCGCGCCTCAACAAGGACGGGCTGCAGGTGATCGAGATCTGCCTGGCGAATGGCGAGAAGAGCCGGGTGAACTGATCGCAGGAGCTTTGGCGGGGGGCCGCGCGCTCCCCGCCATTTCGCGAGCGCCGCGCGAGATCCCGCCGCGGCCCGTTGCTTGATGCCTCGCTCTCCCCTTGATATTCTGCGACGCAACGACAAGTCGTAGGGGCGACACTCCTGCTCTGCCATGGATTGGGGTTGGCAGATTTGGGGGCTCCGCCGGGGACGATTTACATTTGGGTGGGGGTTCATGATCAAGCTCGTCTCTGTGGCGTCGGAGTCGCTTGCCTCTGGCATGCGGCGTTTCCTTTTGGTCGCGCTGCCGCTCGCCGTCCTGGCGGCGGTCCCCCTGATGCCGGAAGCTGAGGCGGCGCCGAGCGATACGGTCACCTGCACCTCGGGCAAGCTGTCGCCACAGAACCTGCGCGGCGGCAGCACCGGCGTCAGCGGCCAGCAGCCCGATCTGGTGGTGAGCACGTCCTGCACCGTCAGCAGCCCGGGCAATTATTTCTACGGCAATGTCAATATCGTCGCCGGCGGCAGCCTGATCTTCAAGGAGCCCACGGGGACCGGCACCCTGGTCAATTTCTGGGCCAGCAACATCATCGTCGAGGCCGGCGGCTCGCTGATCGCGGGCAGCGAGAAGTCGCCCTATGGCAGCCGCCGCGGCGTGCTGGACATCTATATCTATGGTCCGAATCAGAGCACGGGGAATCCGGCCACCAGCCCCGGGCAGGGCGCCCTCTGCTACGGCCAGTTGAGCGGCACCACCGGCCCCTGCGGCATTCCCCTCAGCCTCTGGACCGACAACGGCACGAGCCTGCAGACCATGCCCGGCGCTGGGGCCGTCTCCGACTATTTCTATCAATACGGCCCCAATTACGGCGACGGCAAATGCACCGACGGGACGACCTGGGCCAATGGCCAATGCGGGACCTCGGCCGGCCAGGTGGGGTATTTCGGCTACAAGGTCCTGGCCGTCTCCTACAACGGCACGCTGAAGCTCTTCGGCTATAAGGGGACGCCCCTCAAGCGGGCGAAGGTCACCCGCCCGTTCTCCCCGTTCTTCCCAAGCCAAGGCTCGGGCGGCAGCCAGGGCTCGAGCTTCTTCGGCCAGCTCTCGCCGAACCAGGCTCCGGATTCCCAGGAATCGGACGCCGAACCGGCCGCCCAAGCTGCCACCACGACCGTCGACCCCGCGGCGATCGATGCCGATCCTCGCAACAGCGGATTCAGCTGGATGCGCCTGGCCGCGAATCTTCCGAAGACGGCGGCGGGGACCAAGGGCAATCCCAACGAGCTGACCTTGTCCCAGGCGCCGGGCGACCGCTGGTGGTCGGCCAATGACAACAAGTCGACGCCCGACCAGGTGGTCGTCACCACCACGGACTATCTGCCCGGCCATTCCGAGAAGCTGACCATCCGCAAGCTCAAGGGCACGACGCTCTCCTTCATGGATGCGGTCGAATATCCCCATGTTGGCACGAAATATCCGGTCGCGAGCCGCCTGGGCAGTGATGCCCAGCGCTTCCTCAACGCCGGGATGGATCCCGCCCTGATCAACAACGGCGCGGAGACCCGGGCGGCGGTGGCGCTTCTGACCCGCAGCATCCGCATCCTCTCCGCCGGCGACACGGCCGGCGAGACCTTCGAGGCGGCGAGCAAGATCGCCACCAATTGCCAGAACGGGGCGGCGGTGCCCAATTGCTATTCCTTCGGGGCGAATACCGTCTTCCGCCAGGGCTTCAAGCAGGTGCAAATCCAGGGCGTCGAATTCGTGAACATGGGCCAGGGCGGCAAGATGGGCCACTACCCCCTCCACTTCCACGAGGCGCGCTATGTGCCCACCGACACCTTCGTCAAGGATTCCTCGATCAATGAATCCATGACCCGCTGGATCGTCCTGCATTCCACCCAGGGCGTGCTGCTCCAGCGCAATATCGGCTACAAATCCATCGGCTCCGGCTTCTTCCTCGAGAACGGCACGGAGGTCGACAACAAGTTCTATTCCAACCTCGGAATCTTCGCGCGTGCCGCCGTGAACAATCCCCAGAATCCGCGCAAGATTCCGGGCATCCTCGCCGCCGACGCCTTCTATTCCGACAACCAGACCGCCCTTCCCCCCGACGCCTTTCCCTTCCGGACCGACTATCAGCACCCCACGGTGTTCTGGATCAGCAACGGCTGGAACGAGTTCGTGGGCAATATGGCGGCGGGCGCCGGGGCCTGCGGGGCGGCCTATTGGTTCGTCTCGACCCAGAACAACGACATGCCGGACGTGCCCACCTCGACCAATCAGTGGTGGACCACCGAGATGAAGTGGACGGGCTTCGCTTCGCTGCAGAACACGCCCACCACCACCGGATCGACGCCGCTGAAATCCTTCTTCGGCAATTACGCCACCTCGACGATGACCTCCTTCCAGACCGTCGCGAGCACGACGCCCTGCGTCGGCGCCGACAATCCGAGCAGCACCACGGCCAACCAGCCCGGTCATTTCCCGGGCATCGCGAGCTTCGCGCCGAATCCCCCGCTCCCCACCTTTGGGATGCTCTCGAACGGCGGCATGTACTACCCCTATGTCGGCGGCGGCGGGCGCACGGCGACCCTCTGCCCGGAGACGAGCACGGGGCGCGATTGCACCTCGCTCACGGGCACGCCCCCCAGCGGCGGGGCCGCGGTGGCGCCCTGCTCCAACGGTCCCGGCGAAGCCAATTGCGCCGTGACCGTGCTCGACCACTTCACCTCCTCCTTCCATTGGGCCGAGACGAACTTCTCCGCCATCTGGCTAAGGCCGCAATGGTTCCTGGTCGCCGACAGCGTCCTGACGGATGTGCAGGATGGCGGCCTCAGTTTCATTACCAGCGGCGACTACTCCCGTTCCTCCGCCATCGAGGGCGTCTGGTCGGTGATGCGCACCAGCCTGCTGGTGGGCAACACCCAGACGGACAATGGCTACAGCTCGAACGGCGGGCCGTTCATGAATGGAACGAAGCAATCGCTGGCCTGCGACAACAGCACCAGCCCCGGCGTGCCGCCGCCCCAGGCCTGCCTCAGTCTCGCCGAGGGGGTGAGCTTCCCCCTCAGCAATTTCGGGACGGGCCAGCGGGCCTTCAGCATCTATGACGGCCCTGCCTATCAGGAATCCAATATCTATCTCGACATCACGACGACCCCTTGCAACAACTGCATGTATGCCGGCACGCTCGGCGTGCGGAAGCAGACCATCAAGAATGTGGCCCACTGCTATCTGCCCAACACCGCCATCGGGTGGAAGCAGCCGAACGGGTTCTTCTACCCGCCCTCCTTCCATTCCTCGAACCTGTTCTTCGGCAATGTCGACATCCGCCACTACGTCATCGATGCCCTGTTCGAGCCGGGGACATATCTCCAGGACACGGTCTCGGTCACGGCGGACTACTGCCCGCAACAGGGCGGTGTCTATCCCACTGGCATGTTCACGGGCTTCACCGATATCGACCGCCAGACGGAGCTCAGCGACGACGACGGGACGCTGACGGGGCTGAGCAATAACGCGACCGTCCCCACGGGCACGGTTTCGGTCAATCCGGCGACCTTCTTCAATGCGCCGGTGCAGACTTCGGAATGCCGCACGAATATCGGCATCACCCCGGCGCGCGCCTGCCCGGTCAACAACAAGCCGCAGCCGACACCCACCCCGGCGACGGCCACCACCAGCCCCTATGAATATGTGACGACCGCGGTCTATCCCCAATGCGGCGTCCAGGGCAACAGCTGTGCCAATTGGGACCAGGACTGCACCAATCCCTCCTGCTACGGCCTGCCGCTCTACCGCCAGTTCCTGACCGGGACCGGCACCAGCAGTGCCAATGCGACGCGCGAGGTGGCGGAATGGTTCGCCGCCAATTGCAACAACGACCAGACCACCCCGCAATGCCGCTGGCCCTTCGTGCGGATGGGCGGACAGACCACCTATCAGCGCAGCACGATGACGGCGAATCTGGGCACCTACTATCTCGACACCAGCGTCAGCCTGAACACCCAGAACACCGAGAATTTCACCACCGAGACGCCCATCAACGTCAATGTCTTCCAGGGCGGCCAGACCTATTTCATGTATTTCCTCTATACGCAGCCGAACACCCAGCAGACCTATCAGGTCTATGTCGGCCCCGGCTTCGACCCCACCACGGACCTGCAAGGAATGCGCTCGCTTCTCAACACCTTGCCGATGGTCTCCACCGACATCACGCTGTCGCCCAGCCTCCCCACCGGCTGGACGTGGCATTACAACGACTCGACCGCCTGCGCCGGATTCAGCAGCAACGATTGCGGCATCCTGCAGGTCACCACCAATTTCAGCGCCCTGACCGATGTCCAGACGATCCCCGCCAACGGCATGTGCCTGCCCAACAGCTTCTGCAGCGCCAGCGGCAATAGCTGCGGCTGCGCCCTCAAGCCGAGCGACCCGCTGGCCCTGGCCAATCCGGGCATCCTCGCTCAATGCAAGCAGGCCTGCAGCGTCTGGTCGGTGAAGGCGCTCGACTTCCCGCCTGCCGGCGTCTACGGCTTCGCCTTCACTTTGCCCGCGGCCTTCACGCCCAACGACCAGGGCCAGGCGCAGCGGCCTGTGCCGAACCTCTTCCCGACGACGCCCAGCAGCAGCAGCCCGAATTGGCTGAGCCAGTTCGTCAACACCGCGATCACGCCGGACAGTGCGACGGGCGGGGATTGCTATTATCCGCAGCTTCCGGGAGGGACGAATTGCCCGGTGCTGCCGTGAT
>CAVWQS010000035.1:0-5196 GCA_963757155.1 uncultured Alphaproteobacteria bacterium | reverse complement strand
CCGGCGCCCGGCCCAGCCTCGCCCGACCCAGCCCCGCCCGCCTCAGAGCGCCCGCCGGCGGCGCGGCTCGCCCCCCAGAGCGGGGCGCTGCGGCAGCGTCAAGGGGCCGAGACTGTCGAGAAAACCGGCATCGAAGGACTTGCGGTCATAGACCGGAAAATCGACCTCGCGGTCGCGGAAGCTCTTGAGCGGCTGGCCAAGTCCGCGCAGGCCGACCGCCCGCTCGCGCCGCACGCGGTCGATGTCGATCTCCAGGGGGATCACCTCCTCCGCGGCGCCGGCCTGATGCAGCACGTCGCCGGAGGGGCCGACGAAGACCGAACGCCCCACCCCGCCGGCGCCAAGCCCGTTGACGTCGATCCAATAGCACTGGTTCTGGGCCGCGGCCGCCCGGCACATGGCGAGCTCGACATCGCGGTCGAGGGTATCGGTCAAAGTCGGATGCAGGACGACCTCCGCGCCCATGGCGGCCAGGGTCCGCGTCGTCTCGGGAAACCACATGTCGTAGCAGATCGAGACGCCGAAGCGCCCGATGTCCGGCACGTCGAAGACGACGAACTCGCTGCCGGGTGTGGTCGCCGATTCATAGGGACGGAAGGGAAACATCTTCCGGTAGCGGGCGATCACCTGGCCGCGGGGGTCGATCACCGGGGCCGTGTTGAAGATCCGCCCCTCCTTCTTCTCGAAGAGGGAGCCGGGCAGAAGCCAGATGCCGTGACGCGCGGCCATCGCCTGGAAGGTGGCCTCGGCCGGGCCCGGCAGGGGCTGGGCATGCTTCGGCAGGGGGCCGAAGGCCGCGAGCTCGCTGAAGACGACCATCTGGACCCAGGGGTAGCGGGCCATCAGCAGATCGAGCTGCTGGCCCATGGCCGTCAAATTCTCCTGGAGCGCGCTGACCGGCATCTGGAGGCCGGCGATGGCAAAGGGCGTCATGGGATAATGGGGGTCATGGGGCAAAGGGCGTCATTGGGGGGTCTCCGAGTCGCTTGCCCGGCAGCATAATCGGCCGGCCGGGGGGCGACCAGGGCCACCCTCGGCCGCGGCGGGACTTGACGGTCCGGCGCCGCGGTCACGTAATGAGAAGAACATAAGCAAGAAAAACCAAGGACAAGAAAAACATCGACAAGATTGGGGGGCTTTCATGAACGCCACCGCGGGAACTGCCGTCAAGCGTCGGCGCAAGCTGCACGGGCTTTCCGATGTCCGCCGGTACTTTCACCGCAACGAGATCCCCGTCTATTTCATCAGCGCCACCAACTTCAACCTCCTCGGCATGGACGAGTGGGTGAAGAACTTCAAATTCATCAGCTATCTCGATTGCTACGATGGCCGCCACCCCAATACCTTCGTGCCGCCGCCCCTGCCCCATCCCGACTTCCAGTCCATCGAGGACATCAACAACTATCTGCTGCAGCATCCGGCCGTGAAGGACTACATCAAGGGGCGCGGCGGCAAGCCCAAGGCCGTGTTCCTGATGTTCGACGAGACGACCGAAAGCCTCGCACGCAAGCTCGGCCTCCAGGTCTGGTTTCCCCGCGCACGGCTGCGCAACGGCCTCGACAACAAGATCCAGACCGTGCGGGTCGGCGACAAGGCGGGCGTGCCGTCGGTCCCCAACGTGCTCGCCGCCGTCGACAGCTATGCGCAGCTGCGCAAGGCGGCCAAGCATCTGGGCAAGGATCTCGTGATCCAGACGCCCTTCGGGGATTCGGGCCATACCACCTTCTTCATCTCCACCGAGGCGGACTGGAAGCGCTACGAATCCGAGATCACCGCCGAGCGCGAGCTGAAGATCATGAAGCGCATCGACTGCCGCCAGGCGGCGATCGAGGGCTGCACCACGCGGGCCGGCACCGTGGTGGGCCCGCTGATGACGGAGCTGGTCGGCTTCGCCGAGCTCACCCCCTACAAGGGCGGCTGGTGCGGCAATGAGATCTTCGCCGACTCCTTCACCGCGCGCATCCGCCGCGATGCCCGCGACCTGACCTTCCGCTTCGGCGAGCAGCTCCGGAAGGAGGGATACCGCGGCTATTTCGAGCTCGATTTCCTGATCGACAAGAAGAGCGGCCAGCTCTATCTCGGCGAACTCAATCCGCGGGTGACCGGGGCGAGCTCGATGACCAACCATGCCGCCTTCGCCCATGCCGATCTGCCGCTGTTCATGCTGCATCTTCTGGAGTTCAGCGGCGCCGATTTCGAGTTCGACATCGAGGCCCTCAACGCCCGCTGGTCGAACAAGGACAACATCGATTCCTGGAGCCAGATGGTCATCAAGCATGTCGAGGACAGCGTCGACGTTCTGGCGGGCGCCCCGCAGACCGGGATCTGGAAGCTGCTGCCCGACGGCAGTGTCGAGTACTCGCGCTTCGACTATCATCGGCGTGCCGTGGAAAGCGAGCGCGAGGCCTTCTTCCTGCGCATCAGCGGCCCGGGAGATTTTCGCTACAAGGGCGCCGATCTCGGCATCCTCATCACCCGCGGCCGTCTCATGACCAAGGATTTCAGGCTCAACGACCGCGCCCATCGCTGGATCACGGGCATCACCTCCCAATTCGTCGGGCGCCCCATCGCCCCGGCCATGCCCGCAGAGGCTCTGCCCACGGCGCCCAGCAGCTTCAAGATCCTCTGATCCCGGGAGAGACGAGCCATGGTGACCCGTGAGGCGCATTGCAGCTGCGGCCAACTCCGCCTCGCTTGCGAGGGAGAGCCGGTCCGGATCTCGATCTGCCATTGCCTCGACTGCCAGCGGCGCACGGGCAGCGTCTTCGGGACCCAGGCGCGCTTTTCCCGCGCCCAGGTGACCCGAATCGACGGCCGGGCCACGGCGTTCACCCGCATCGCCGACAGCGGCAATGAGATCACCTTCCACTTCTGCCCGGCCTGTGGCAGCACGGTCTATTGGGAGCTGGCGCGGATGCCCGACATCCTCGCCGTCGCCATCGGCGCCTTCGCCGATCCCGGATTTCCGGTGCCCGCCATTTCCGTATATGAGCGCCGGCAGCACGCCTGGGTCGACACCAGCCTGCCGCTGGAGCATGTGGACTAGCGAGGGCGTGACTCCCCGGCTGGGGCCACATACACTTTCCGGCTGCACCCTGTGAAAGCCTCCGCCAGGAATGGTCGAAGAACGCGCTCAACGCCGACTTGCCGCTATTCTTGCCGCCGATGTGGTCGGCTACAGCCGCCTCATGGAGCTCGATGACGTGGGAACCTTCGAACGCCTGCGCGCTCATCGCAATGAGCTGTTCGAACCCGAAATTGGCAAACACCAAGGTCGCATTTTCAAGTTAATGGGCGATGGTTTGCTGGCCGAGTTCGCTAGCGTCGTCGACGCGGTCGGATGTGCCGTTGTCCTGCAGAAAGCTATGGCCGAGCGCAACTCTGGCCTCGCAGAGAATCACCGCATCGACTTGCGGATTGGCATTAATCTCGGTGACGTAATTGTGGAAGGCGAAGATCGGCACGGCGACGGCGTTAATATCGCCGCGCGGCTCGAACAGCTGGCTAAGCCGGGCGGGATTGCTGTTTCGCGGACTGTGGTCGACCACGTCAAACATAAGCTCGCACTGCCCTTCGAATCGATTGGCGCGCTTCGACTCAAGAATATTGCCGAGCCCGTGGAGGTCTATCGCTTGGCAGTGAATGGGACGGTGAGCAGCTTCGACATCCCGGCTAGACTCGTGCGACTAGTGAGCCGGCGAGCAAGAGTTGCCACGACCGCGGGGTTGCTTATTCTCATCGCGGCTGCTGGTGCAGCATCTTGGTACCTCTATGCACGTGAGCGACCGCCGATACATCGCTTGTCAATCGTGGTGCTGCCTTTCAGCAATCTTAGCGATGACCCTGAGCAGGAATATTTTGCCGATGCCCTCACCAACGATCTGACCTCTGATTTGTCGCTGATTGAGGATAGTTTCGTCATCGCGCCGAATACCGCCCGAACATACAAGGGCAGGAATTTGGATGCCAAGCAGATCGGCCGCGAACTTAACGTACGCTACATCTTGGACGGCAGCCTGCGCCGCACGGAAAATCAAATCCGCATCAACGCTCAGTTGATTGATACTGAAACGGAAGCGACGGTGTGGTCGGATCGCTTCGATGGCGATTGGACCAAATCTGTGCAATTGGAGGACGAAATCACCGGCCGGCTGGCGCGGCGACTCGACCTCGAGCTGACGAACGCGGAGAGCCGCCGGGCACAATCGGAGCGACCAAACAATCCTGATGCCGACGATCTGACGATGCGGGCGTGGTCAGTGATCAATCAACCCTATTCCCGCAAACAACTGGAGGAGGCACTCAGCCTGTTTGAGCAGGCTTTGCATATCCAGCCAGGACTTCCGAAGGCCCTCGTCGGCCTATCACTGGCGTTGGCCATCGAAGTCAACTACCGGTGGACTGCTGCGCCGGCGGCAGCGCTGGCACGAGCCGATGACGCCGTGAACCAAGTTCTCTCGGCGGCCCCTAACGATGCATTGGCTCATTTTGTAAAAGGTGAAATTCTTCGGGGAGGGGGCGAGGATTTCGAATCCGCGATACGCGAGTTCGAAGCGGCCATCGCGATCAATCATAGTCTCGCTCCCGCCTATGCCTCGCTCGGCAATGCTAAGATCCGAGCGGGCCGGGCTGAAGAGGCGTTTGGCCCTCTGCAGACGGCTATACGCCTTAGCCCGCACGATCCGCTGCTGAATATCTGGTACTTCAATATTTGCCACGCGTACTCGCACTTAGCCCAGTATGATGCTGCGATCGAATGGTGCCGCCGGTCCGTTGCTGTTAATCCTTTTTGGATTGCCTACGTGGATTTGGCGTCGGCATATGCCTGGACGGGGCAGAAGGTAGAAGCCCGGGCAGCGGTTGCCGAACTTCTCAAGATGATGCCGAACTACACTGTCGATCAATGGGCGCATACGAGATTCTCGAACAATCAAGTTTTCCTTTCCCAGTACGAGAGAATCACCGAAGGCTTACGCAAGGCCGGGCTGCCGGAGTGACGATCGATAGCGTCGGCATTTCGAGTTCGGTGCTGGTCTGGTTATGGCACTTCTCCGACTTGGCACGATGTCTGAATCGAGTCCGTAGTACGATCCAAACCGGATATTGACTTGCCGGCGCCGACTAATCTCGATTAATGAGTACGCGCCCTAGTATTGGAGCGAGAACCTCGTTCCGCGCTTGCATCCGCCCCCATCA
>CAVWQS010000034.1:0-123670 GCA_963757155.1 uncultured Alphaproteobacteria bacterium | reverse complement strand
CCAACTCGGACATGTAGGCTCTCGTGTTGACCCTCCGAAAGTTACGGCAGGCTGAGGCTGCGATCGGCCACGCCTAGTCGAAGGGCGGGACGGCGGAGGGCCTCGTGGCGATCCGCGCGCCCGAGAAGTAGCCGCCCAAATCCCGCGACGTCTTCATCTACATGGTCAACGGCTTCAAGCCCAAGGCGCCCGCCGCCGCCATGGCGCTGATCGAGCGCCTGCCGGCCTGAGAGATCGGCCTGGAGAGGCGCGGGCTCAAAAGCGGATGTCGTCGATGATTCGAAGTCGCATCGGTATGGCGTCGCCGTGGATCGCAGGTGTTCCTTCGGCAAGCAGTTCCGCATGGCTCACGATGCCGGTGGCCGTGTCGAGAAATAGATGGGCGTGCATGCCCATCGGCTGGCCGTTCACGGTTCCGACGCCGGTGAGGTCGAACACGACGACAGGGCGCCCCCGGTAGGATCCCTTTCCCTGCACCGTCACTCTGCCTTCGAAGGAATCCGGCCGGGCGCCGAATTTGGTCGGATAGGTTTCGTTGATCGGCGACGTGTCGTTCTGACGAAAGCCCGTGTCCGGCAGCTCGTGCGCGTTGAAGAATTCCTCGCGGAGATGATGTTCGATCGTCTCCGCTTGCGCCCGATCGATCTTCGCGGACGGCAGGGAGACATCCGTCTTGGCGACCGGACCATAGGGCGGGACGAGAAAGGTCACCTTCGTGCCTTTGAGAGCGAGACCGGCTTCGCGGACAGACGGCAGATTGCCGCGCCAACTCACCTCTTTGACGATGAAGATAATGGCGATCAGATCTCCGCGGGCCTCGGCAAAGGTCGGGCCGGCCACGCGCTCCATGCTCGTCAATGTCTTCGTCGGGCCCGCCGCCTTGACCAGGAGCAGCCGCTCGAAGGAGGCGGCGGGGAAGGCGGCGTATCTGACGATAATGGGACTGGTGATGGGCGTGACCTTGCCGCCGTCGAGGGCGGCGGCGTAGGACAAGGTCGGAATCGGAACGTCGAGGGTCGTCTTCAGGCGCTGATCCGCGCAGGCCACCACCACCGGCAGCAACAGCAAGCACAGCAGGCTGATCCGGCGCATGGGCTACCTCGAATGATGCGATGGCCGGGGATTTCGCGACCGCTCCGCTCCGCAGGGCGATCTCATCCGACATTCCTCATTTGAGCCCAGTTCCGAGAGTCAGACTAGCCATTTGGGGTCTGTACGGCAATTTGGAGCACGGTAAGGGTCGCCAGTTGTTCGCACGATCGACGAACATGGCTTTCCCGGGCCGCTGTCGGCTCTGCTCCGGCGAGCCAGCAACATGACGTTCCAACTCGGGGGCACGTGCCTTGCGAACTAGGAAATCAATCGCTGCGGGCCGGCAGGAGTTCGGGATCGGCCATCTGCAGGTAGCGGAGCATGCAGGTAGTCGTGATCTGCACCTGGTCGAGGGATGCTTCGGCCGGACAGGTCTCGGCCGCCAGCGCGGCCAGCGCGCCTCTACTTGCGTGCGCCAGCGCGCGACCCACTCCGGCCAGCGCAGTGCCGCCGGCCGGATGATTCGCTCATAAGTGCTGGCAGCCGCCTTGTCGATGGCCCCGGTGGCAAGCGCTATGAGCCGCAGCGCGCACCGACGCTCGGGTTCAGTGTTCGGGCGGTCACATGGCGGAGTGATCTTCCTCCGCCTCGGCCAGCACCGTCGCGCTCAAGCCCCACAGCGCGATCGGCGCCGTATGGCCGCGGATCGGGTGACTGCCCAGGTCCCGGAAACCGGCGAGCATCGCCTCGCCGCCTTCCAGACGCACCGCGGCGATGACGGCGTGGCTCGCGACGATGGCCGTCTGAAGCGGGCGGCTCATGGCTTCGATCCGGCTGGCCAGATTGACAGTATCGCCGACGACCGTGAATTCGAGCCGGCGCACGCTGCCGACGTCGCCGAGCGTCACCTCGCCGAAATGCACGCCGACGCCGATCTGGATCGCCGGCAGGCCGCTGGCGGCGCGGTGCGCGTTCCAGCGGTTCAGCGCTTGCACCAGAAATCGGGCGCAGGCCACGGCGTTGGTGGTATCGCTTGGCCCCGGCCGCGGCGTGCCGAAGGTCGCCATCACCCCGTCGCCCATGTACTTGTCGAGCGTGCCGTGATTGCCGAACACGGCCTGCTCCACCAGCTCGTGGAACTCGCGCAGCATGGCGATGACATCCTTCCCGGGCATGGCGGCACTCATGGCCGTGAAGTTGATGAGGTCGGCAAACAGCACGGTCGCCTGGAGTGTGCGGGTACCCTCGATGCGGCCGCCGGCCTCCATGATCTCGTCCACCATGTTCGGCGAGAAATAGCGGGTGAGGCTCGCCCGTTGCTTCTCGGCCTGAGCCAGTTGCCGCTCGAAGCGCTTGCGCTCGGTGAGGTCGCGCAGGATGACTGTGAACAGTCTTCCTTCGGGCAGCGGAACCTCGGTGATGGACAGCTCGATGGGCACGCGGGAGCCGTCGGCGCGCAGCCCTTCCATCTCCGTCATGCGGCCGAGGATGGCGCGCTGGCCGGTCTCCACGTAGCGCCGCAGGTTTACCTCGTGGGTGTCTCGCAGGCTCTCAGGAATGATCGTTTCGCTAACGAGGCGGCCGATCACCTCGTTGCGGCTGTAGCCGAAGATTTGCGCAGCGGCGGCGTTGAACTCGAGGATCTTGCCCATCGCATCGATCGTGATGATCGCGTCGAAGGCCGTGTCGAGGATGGCGCGCACCCGGGCTTCACCCCGGCGCAGCTCGGCGAGGGTGAGCTTGAACTCGGTAATGTCGCGAATTGATCCCACGATCCGGCTCGGTGTGTTGTCCTGATAGACGATGAGGCCGCGTGCGACGACCCAGCGCTGCGGCCCGTGGCTGGGTTGGCCCAGCCGGCATTCAAACCGGAACTTGCGCCGCCTGAGGCGGAAGCGCTTGTCGAGATGGCGATGCGCTTCGGCAGCATCGACCGGGTCGAACTGCTCGAACAGGCTCGCCGGATCGCTGCCCATGGCCGCCTCGGGCAAGCCCAGGATCTCGGTCAGGCGCGGCGAGAAATAGGCCCGGCCGGCGCGCAGGTCCCAGTCCCAGAGACCGTCGTTGGCGCCGCGGGCGGCGAGTGCATAACGCTCCTCGCTGACCCGCAGGCGCTCGTCGGACGCCGCGCGCTCCAGCGCGGCGGCGATGAGGGCGGCGGCGGTCTTCAGCACGTCGATCTCGAGCGCACTCCATTCGCGCTCTACCCGGCAGTCGTCGAAGCCCAGGAAGCCCCAGCAGCCCCCGCTCAGCATTATCGGCACCGAGACGAAGGAGAGGGTGCCCTGCTCCAGGAACACCTGCCGGTTGTAGCCAGTGAGGTCCCGCAGCATCGCCTGGATCACTTGGCCCTGTTGCCGCCGTCGCGTCCACTCATCGACCGTGCCATGGGAATCGGTCATCGGCATATTCTGGTAGCGCGGATCGTTGCTAAGCTGCGTGAGCCGAGGCTCGGCCCAGTCGTAGCGGCAAGATTTCAGCCGGCCGGCCGTCAGCTCCCGAATGTAGTTCGAACAGAGTTACACGGCTGACGCCGGTAGCTTGGCCAAGACGGTCGAGAAGCTCCTGAATGCCCGCCCGCCAGTCGCTTCCAGAGACGATTTGTGTGGCGGCATAGCCGACCGCATCAAGCATTTCCGTGCGGCGCGCCAGCTCCAGCAGCGCTCCCGCCATGTCTCCCGCCAGGGGGCCGGTTCCGCCGGCCGTCTCGATTGCTTCCATGGCACTACACCAGCCGATGCCGCTCGATCAGCGGTTGTATTTCGCCCACGGATAATACACCCGCGGCCCGGGGAAAAATATGGCATCGCTCGACGGAGGGCCTGAACAAGCAAGCTCGGTTCTCGCGGGGCCCTGCGTCTGATCTTGGGGCAGGGTTGCGGTGTTTCCATTGAGTTGTTGCGGCGACGCTTCGGCGCAAATCCGCCCCCAAAATGCCGAATCATCGATACCCCCGGAGACGTGCTTCGGTACCCTGGACGTGAGCTTTTGGTATTCCCCGACTTAGAGGATCAGTCGTCCCATGCGTCTGCTTCAGCGCACTTTGCAGACCGCACCGACCGGCGCGATCACCGCGCCCACCTAGATTGAGGACCTCCTGGCCTGCCGCGGGGTGATCCGATGAAACGACGCGAAGCCATGAGGTTTATCGGCGCTCGCGGTTCACTCGCGGCGCGCGCAAGCATGGCGTCACACCGGTCGGCTTCCCCCGGGGGTGTCTGCGGACGCACGTTTCTCAGGCCAGATGAGAAGGGAAACCAACATCAGTATGGAGAGACCCCCAATCATCCCGGCGAAACGGTCGATCCCCGGCCAAATACTGTCTGGCGGACCCCAGCCCTGGACCAACGTCATGATCAGGACAAGCCCAGCTTGGGTGCCGATATAGCTCAGCCCGCGCTCGCTGCTCTGCAAATAGGAGCACACCCAGATCGCAGCGGAGAGGGCCAGGATCCACGGCACAAAATCTGTCAGCGAAAGCGACAATAGCCCAAGGCCGACAAGGCCTCCCAGAAGACAGCCGAATACCCTTTGCAGGGACTGACTTGCCACCCGCCGGCCGCCCTCAATAGGATCCGCGGCAAGTGTAGGAACAGCCATGATAGCGACGACGGTTATGGACATCTGGGACGGGCTCGGCAGAACGAGCCAACTCCACACCCAAGGCAGCAGCATCACGGTCAGGCCTGCCCGCATGGCATGCAGAAGATGAGGCCAATTGCGATCCCAAATCCCCGACCAGCCCCGCGGCGCCGGCGCCGTTCCTGCTCCCTCGGGTGCCAAGGCGAAGGCCACTAGCAGAGCGATACCGGATCCAATGATCACCTCGTAAACCCGATAGAAGGCGGCGGGGACTGCGAGCAGTGGGTTCTGCAGCGACGAGAGGACGATGAGATTCACCGTGATTGTAGCGAAAAGCCAGGCATAGGCATGAGGGCTCAGCATGAAGCCCAGGGTGCCCAGCGTGGTGACGCAGAAAATGAAGAGTGAACCCGCGACATGGTCATAGGCGAGCCAAGGGGTGACGACGATGCTCACCGCGACCCCGGCCATCGTTCCGACGATGCGCAGAAGAGCGCGCTGGATGGAACCCGGGCGAGTTGCCTGGGTAGCCATGAAACCGCTCATGGCGGCCCACCAGACGTAGTCCATATGCAGCGCCAGGGCGGCGGTAACCGAAAACGATGTCGAAAGCGTCGTAACAGTGGACCGAAGCGCCCGGGGACCAGTGAAACGGACCTCGAGCAGCTCCTCCCAGATCGTTCGGAAGGCCCCGAGGATGAGGAGGAATTCCTGCCAAGAGACGGCCAGGAGTTCTCTCATGGGAAAATCACGGAGCGGCTGTCGGCGCCGTACCGCTTGATCAGGACGTTGGCGGCTCGGTAGTCGTCCTGGTCCGAGATCATACCCTTTCTACCGTCACCGACTTCGCAGGCTTTCGCTTGCGTACACCTTGAAACGAAGGATGTCACCGGATTCCGTCGCTGGTCCAGGTGGTGAACTCGACCTCGACCACCAACTGCGGTTCATTTGATTTGCGCCAATATTCCCACTGCAGCCCACGATGTGGGGCATTCGCTGAATCTGTTCCATATCAGGGGCGACGACGGAATGGCTGCACCGGCACCGATCAGGGTGATGACACGCAAAACCAAGCTGGCGCTAACACGGACAGTCCAAGCTTCCCGCACATCTTGTGCGGCAATGGCCCCGAAGGCGTCGCGCGAGCTCTCGCGCCCGGCTATCCTAATGGGCGGCGTCCACGTGACCTTGACAACTAATAGATCTGAAGGTCTGGTAGCTTGAATTTGAATTGCAACGGTGTCCGACGGATGTCCGACAGCCTTCGACCCCAGCGTCGCTTCCAGCTGATCCTGATCAAGCCGTCGCATTACGACGACGACGGCTACGTGATCCAGTGGTTCCGTTCGGTCATGCCGTCCAACTCTCTGGCTGCGCTTTATGGTCTCGCGATCGATGCCGCCGAGCGGCAGGTCTTGGGGCCTAACGTGTCCATCGATGTGACGCCGTTCGATGAGACCAATACTCGGATCAAGCCAAAGGAGGTCATCGCGCAGCTTAAGCGGCACGATGGCTTCGGCCTGGTCGGTCTCGTCGGCGTGCAATCGAACCAGTTTCCCCGGGCCATGGACATAGCCCGCCCGTTGCGGGCCGCAGGCGTACCCGTGGTAGTTGGCGGGTTTCACATCTCCGGTTGCCTGTCGATGCTCGCCGAGATGCAGCCCGACATTCAAGAGGCTCTCGACCTAGGGATCAGCTTGTTCGCGGGCGAGGCGGAGGAGCGACTCGACGCCCTGCTGCGCGACGCCGCAAACAGTACCCTCCAGCCGATCTACAATTATCTCAACGACCTCCCGTCGATCCAGTCGGCGCCAGTGCCGTTCCTGCTGCGCAAGCACGTCAAGCGCACGGCGGGCAACTACTCGACCTTCGATGCCGGCCGCGGCTGCCCGTACCAATGCTCGTTCTGCACCATCATCAACGTGCAAGGACGGAAATCGCGACGGCGCTCGCCTGACGACGTCGAGCACATCATACGGCAGAACTGGGTGGAAGGCATTCACCGCTTCTTCATCACCGACGACAACCTCGCCCGCAACAAGGAGTGGGAGCCTATCCTCGACCGCATTATCAAACTGCGCAAGGAAGAGGGTATCGGCGTCAATCTGATGATCCAGGTCGATGCGCTGTGCCACAAAATCCCGAAATTCATCGAGAAGTGCGCGGCGGCGGGCGTAACGCGCGTCTTCATCGGGATTGAAAGCGTCAATCCCGATACGCTGATTGCCGCCAAGAAGCGGCAGAACAAGATCAGTGAGTATCGGAAGCTCCTGCTCGCCTGGAAGGCCGTCGGCGCGGTCACTTACGCGGGCTACATCCTCGGCTTCCCGAACGATACACCCAAGTCCATCAGACGCGACATTGCAATCATCC
Organism: uncultured Alphaproteobacteria bacterium; assembly: GCA_963757155.1. Taxonomy (GTDB): domain Bacteria; phylum Pseudomonadota; class Alphaproteobacteria; order Dongiales; family Dongiaceae; genus DASXQK01. The sequence continues at coordinate 116,683 of CAVWQS010000034.1, read as the reverse complement.
AGCGCGAGCTGCCGATCGACATGATGGAGTTCTTTTGCCTGACGCCACTGCCGGGGTCTGAGGATCACCAGATTCTCCACCGCAAGGGTGTCGCGATGGACCCCGACATGAACAAATACGACACCGAGCACGTAGTGACTGGGCATCCCAAGATGACCCAGACGGAATGGGAAGGGATCTACCGCGCCGCCTGGGATACGTACTACTCCCCGGAACACCTGGAACGCATCATGCGCCGGGCCGGCGCCACCGGCATCAATCTCAGCTCGCTCGCCGGAACGCTCTTACATTTTTCCCAATTCACCTCTGTGGAGAATGTCCACCCGCTGCAGGGCGGCATCTTCCGGCTTAAATTTCGACTTGATCGGCGCCCGAGTTTAGCGATCGAGCCGATATGGACCTTCTATCCTAAGTATCTCTGGGGTACGGCCGGCAAGCTCGTGCGGGTTGTGCGAGCTGCGCGCCACCTCTATGGCCTAGCGAAGACGATCAAGGGCGATCCGCGGAAGAAGGCTTATATGGACCAGGCTTTGACGCCAGCAGTCGAGGAAGACTTGGACTCGCTGGAGCTGTTCAATCAGAATGATGCGGCGCGCAATGCAGTGCAGCATGAACGGCACGTTCGCGAGCTGACCGCAGCAGCCGCGAACTAATCAGTTACACTCGTCGGGTTCGACATGTCTCTTCCTGGCACTCGCCACCCCTGCGGAAAGTCGTCTGGTCATGAGGTACGCAGACCAAAACATGCCGGATCTTGTCTCGTTCCGATGAGTAGATTGCTGCGGTTCAGCTCTTGGCGCTTCCTGGAGCCGAACGTGGTCCACTGAAGAGAATGCGATTTTCCAATCGGCCTTGGCGCCCCTCTATCCATTCGACAGCGGCCTCCCTTGCTCTGAAGCTAGTTACGAGTGTGGGCAAAGCCCCCGGTAGCTTCAACTCAACCCCATAGGTGCGGTCCATTCGTCGGACGATCCGGTAGATCGCACCAGTGCGGGGGTGGCTATTGTCCATCGTCATAGGATAGTGCCGGTGTCAAGGGTAGCCAAGCGACACGATGACCCGGGTCGGGCACCCTCCGCCAGGCCGATGCGGAAGACCCGCACCGGCTTGGCGATATTCTTGAGGCGCTGCTCGCCGCGATCGTCGACAGCGATTTCGACCCTGCTTGGACCGGAGCGGACTCCAAGCCCATAGAGTGCTAAGGTTACCTGGATACAATTTGCTGCGCCGCACTGTCTGGGAGCGAGCAAGTTCGCAGCCGCAGAGTTCCGAAGAGGCGGCGTGAGGCGTCGACTGGTATTCGGTGCGGCCAAGGGGAGGGACGTCGATCTGCATTTCGTTCGTGCGTGAGAGGTCTCACGCCGACTTAAAACCCGCGCGATACTTGGAGCAGGTCCCGGTGTTGCCGGAAATAAACCAGAGGAGGAGGCGACACGTCATGAGAGGTTTGATCGTATCGGTAGTTGCCGTCGTCGTTCTTTCGCTGACCGGCGGCGCCGCGTTTGCCGAAAAGAAGTACGAAGCGCCGCCGTTCGTCGGTGACTGCGGCGACAGCTCCTACAAAGACGCTAAAGCGAACGGCATCACGCTTGGCATCAGCCCGAGTCCGCCCTACAGCTCGATCGATCCGGCGACCAATGTCGCCAGCGGAATCGACGTCGAGATCCACCAGGCCGTGCTCGATTGGATGGGCGTTAAGACCATCAAATACGAGATCATGCCGTTCGGGCAGCTCATCCCCGCGATGATCTCCAAGCGCATCGACATCGTCGCCACGAACATCCATGTGACGCCCGACCGCCTGAAGGTCGTGAGCTTCACCGGACCGGCCTGGTGGTATGGACCAGCCATCATCGTCGAGAAGGGCAACCCGCTCGGCATCAAGTCCCTTGAGGACCTCAAGGGCAAGGAAGTCGGGGCGGTCGCCGGAACGGCGCAGGACGAATACGCGCGGCACCTCGGCGCCACGACGATTCCATTCCAGACCGACGCCGAAGAGTTTCCGAGTATCGTCCAGGGCCGCGTCAAGATCGTGCTCGAAGACAACGTGCTCTTCTACAACTTCATCAAGGCGAACCCGACGGCGCCGATCGAAATCGTCCCCAACGTCTCCCTGCCTCAAGAGCTGATCCTGGGGTACGGCTACGGCTATGCGCGCTATGCCACCCGCAAGGAAGATTGCACTTTACGTGCCGCCTATACGCAAGGCCTCGCGGAACTGCGGGGCGACGGCACGGTCAGCGGAATTCTCAAGAAGTACGGCCTGGACCCGCTGAGCAACCTGATCTACTTCCAGCCGAAGTAGCAGCGGATAACAACGTTGCGGTCGGGGCGCCGGCTTTCGGCCCGCGTCTCGGCCGCAGGTCTGGGCCATGGATCTCCTGAATTTTGAGGTTGCGCGGGACTATCTCGGGGTCCTGCTGCAGGGACTCTGGATCACCGTTACGCTCACGCTCAGCGTCATCGTAATGAGCGCCGTCTTCGCCATTCCTGTGGCGCTCGCACGCATGTCGCCCAGCCGGTTGATCCGGCTACCGGTCGACGCCTATGTCGAGGTGACGCGGGCTACGCCGCTGTTGCTGCAGCTCATCTATATCTATTACGTCCTGCCCAGCATCGGTATCCGGCTGCCGGGCATCGCTTGCGCCGTCATCGGCCTCACCTTCAACTATACCGCCTACATGAGCGAGGTCTATCGCGGGGGCATCAAAGCGGTTGCCCAGGGTCAATGGCTGGCGGCCGCGGCCCTCGGTATGACGGACACCCTAGCTTTCCGCCGCATCATCCTCCCGCAAGCGATCCGCATCGTCATACCCTCGCTCGGCAACTATTTCATCTCGCTGTTCAAGGACACTGCGCTGTGCTCGGTGGTCGGCGTTCAGGAGCTGTTGTTCAAGGGCCAGATCGTGTCGGCGCGCTCCTTTCAGTACTTCACGATCTATACTTTGACCGCCATTCTCTACTTCTCCGTCGGCTACCCCGCCGCACTCCTTGTCCGCTGGCTTGAGCGCGTTTCATCGCGCGGCTACAGCCACCGCAAGCACACATGATCGAGCTTACCGAAATCCACAAATCCTTCGGGTCGCTGGAGGTCCTGCGGGGTGTATCGCTCACGGTCGGGGCCGGCGAGGTCATCTGCATCATAGGTCCTTCCGGCAGCGGGAAGTCGACGCTGCTGCGCTGCATCAACCATCTCGAAGTCCCCGATCGCGGTGCGATTCGGGTCGCCGGAGAGGCCGTTTACTACGACCTGGTTGACGGCGTCCGTCGGTCGCACGCCAAACGGCGAATCGCGGAGGTCCGCGCTAAACTCGGCATGGTCTTTCAGAGCTTCAACCTGTTTCCGCATCTGACCGCGCTCGAAAACATCATCGAGGCACCGGTCCATGTGCGGCATATGACCAAGGAAGCCGCGACCGCGAAGGCACTCCAACTGATGCGCCGCGTCGGTCTCGAGGACAAGGCAGACTATTACCCCGAAGAAATGTCCGGCGGGCAGCAGCAACGCACGGCGATCGCCCGCGCGCTCGCCATGGATCCCACCGCGATGCTGTTCGACGAACCGACGAGCGCGCTCGACCCCGAGCTGGTGCACGAGGTGCTCGAAGTGATGCGCCAGTTGCGCGACGACGGCATGACCATGATCATCGTCACACACGAGATGAATTTCGCTCGCCAGGTCGCCAATCGCGTCCTGTTCATGGACCGCGGCGTCATCGTCGAAGAGGATACGCCCGACCGATTGTTGGGATCGCCGCGAGAGCCGCGCACGCGCGCGTTTCTCAAGAACGTGCTCGATCGTTGATGATCCGCCAACACTGAGGCAACACATAGCTATGCTCCCCAACGATATCGCGCAGGCCCGAATCGATCTCGCCGCCTGGCGCAAGAATCCGATCTGGCGCTTCCGCTCGATGAAATTGCGTGACAAACTGTCCCGCGCCAGCAACAGAACCACCGACTAGCCAGGATCCAGAACCGTCTATCGGCGTCCGTTAACCTTGGCCGAGGGTGCCGACGCTGAAGGACGAGAAGCTGGTGGCGAAGGCATAGGTTCTTGGCGTCCAACGGATAGATAGGTGTATCAATGGGTGGCAAGGGCGATCGCAGGCTTCTTTGGGTCGAGCCGGCCCAGCTTCCTCGCCAGCCCGTCCGCAGCGCGACCCGGACCCGCTGCCCTGGCCCGGGGCTCCTCCCCGCCTGCCCAGTGCCCGCCAGCGGTCTCCCTGGCGCGACTGCGGGCCTGGGGGCGTCGCATTCTTACATCACCGTGGTTCTCCAAGACATCCGTGCCCCCCAAGTCCGCCATGCTGCGTCTTTCCGGAATCCGCAGCCGCGAATGTGTGCGGGTTGTTGTGAACCGCAGAATCCAAGACGGCCGGCGTCGGACGTCGCAGAGTGATCGTCTGCCTCCCAATCTCGAGATTGTCATTCCAAAACTTTTACGATTCGTTGCTATCGTAACCTTGCGACCCGAACGGGAAAAGCCGGTCGGCACCCACTAGAAGAGGGAGGAAACGATGTTAGGAACCCGATTCAACATCCTGAGGGCGGCGGCCTTAGTTCTCGCCTCGGGGTCGGCCTTGCTGTCGGCCGGCACACCAGCGATGGCGGCGGCCCCCAAGCATCTGTTCCTGGTCATGATGGAGAACCACTCGACCGAGGACATTCTGGGCAATACCGGAGACGCACCCTACATCAATGGGCTCGTGAAGCAACCGGGCGTCAGTTACAGCACCCAGTATTTCGGGGTGACCCACCCGAGCCTGCCGAACTATCTAGCTCTGTTCTCAGGCAGCACCCAAGGGATTTTCGACGATTGCAAGGCGGGCGCCGACGTGACCTGCAAGCCAGAGGAGTTTGTTCCCGACAGCGGCGACCCCGCAACCGCTGGCCGGCTTCTTACCGACAAGCAGGCCGCGACGGCGGCCCATCAGCCACATCTGTTCACCGGCAGGACCTTGGTCGACCAACTTGAGGCCGCCGGCCATAGCTGGAAGGCCTATATGGAGGCTATGCCTGCGGACAATAAGACCCTCGAATATGCGCCTGTCGGTGCCGACGGCAAGGTTATCGCCAAGCTTTACGCCGTGAAGCACAACCCCTTCGTGTACTTTGCCGAGGTCCGCAACAACCCCAAGCGCATGGCAAAGGTGGTCCCCTATGAGGAACTGGCACAGGACTTGAGCGCCAACAATGTGCCCGACTTCGTCTGGATCAGCCCACACCAATGCCACGACATGCACGGCGTCTCTCCCGAGGGCGCGACAGCGGTGAAGATGCCCGATTGCGCCTATCCGAACTCGGGCCTCGACCACGGAGCGATAAAATTAGGCGATGCCTATCTCGCGGAGTTGGTGCCGACAATCACAGGATCGGCTGCATGGAAAGAGGGTGCAGTGCTCATAATCGTCTGGGACGAAGACGACTATGCCGGCTTTGCCGGCACGAACGGCAGCCCCGTCGGCTTCAACAACACGGTGCTGGGTGGCTCTCGTGCCCCGCTTATCATCGTAACTGCAGGCCAAGTGCCCGCCAGGAAGCTCATCGAGCCGGCCAACCACTACAACCTGCTCGCTGCGATCGAGAGCGCGTGGCACCTCGGTTGCATGAATAACAGTTGCAAGGTCCAGAAGTTGAATACCCTCGCCGGACTCATCGAATGAGGCCTCGGCCGGCGGGGAGAAGCGCCGTGTCCCGCTCCTCGCCGGCCTTCATTGCCGTCCGCGGCGTACAGGAGCTAATGCGACTCTGTGCCAGTCTTGAGCTCCCGGAGCGCCATGTCTGCACGCCAGGCGGCTTTGGAGTTGCCCGGCTCGTCTCGTTGATGTCGCTACCCCCGTCTAATTCCCGCAACGATCATCTATCCGCGCGGCTCCACCTGCATCGGTGGTGGCATCGTCGCCGGTAAGGTGACGCTAGATGCGGTCGCTGGCAGCTACCCGAACCCGCGCCATGATCGTGCTGACCGATGGGTTCGAGAACACGCCGCCCATGATCGCCGACGTGACCGCTAGCCTGACAGACCACGCCCTCGCCATCGGCTTCGGCCATTGACCAGATTGACCTCCGAGGCGAAGAGATCCTGCTGGCCCTGCAAGACGTCGAAGATCCTGCGGATGCCGACCCTGTTCTCCTCCACCAGGCCGGCATAGGCGATGTTGTTGGCCTTCACCGCCGCCTGGAAGGAAGTCATCTTGGCCCGCGCCGCCTGCGGGGGCAACAACCAGCGGGAGCAGGATGACTGGCAGACCGAAGGTTAGATGCTGCTGACCCTCATTTTGGCTATCGTTGCACTGCAGCAGAGGGGGCGACGTATTTTGACCGAAAAAAATCGCTCGCGAGAGGCTTGGGAGAGGACTACGGTCAGCTACGAACGGACGAAATCGATCGACGGCTATATGGGGAATCCCGGATAAATAATTTACTTACTGTTATCCCTGCTGTTCCCCGTCATCCATACCGGAGACAGAGCTTCGACAAGGGCGAAGGGGTTGGCTTTACGTGCAAACAGCGGGAAGGAGTTAGCCGTGTTGTCACCAAATCTGTTCTTGCGTAAGGGGATGATCGCCGGGCTGTCGGCCGTGGTTCTTCTTGGTAGCCTGGCCTGCGCCAGCGCCCAGTCTCTGCCCGATCTCGAAGCCGCCGCCCGAAAAGAAGGAAAGGTCGTCAGCCTCGGCATGCCCGACGATTGGGCGAACTGGGGCGAGATCTGGAAGGCGGTCACCGCGAAATACGGCGTCACCCATACCGACACCGACATGTCCAGCGGCGAGGCTGTCGCCAAGCTGGAAGCGGAGAAGTCGAAATCCTTCGGCCGACATCACCGAGATCGGCCTGGAGTTCGTGCCCATCGCCATCTCCAAGGGGCTGAGCATGCCCTACAAGACGACCAATTGGGACAAGATCCCCGGCTGGGCGCGGGACAATGACGGCCAATGGGCGCTGAGCTATACCGGCACCATCGCCTTCCTGATCTCCAAGGATGTGAAGAATCCGCCCAAGACCTTCAGCGATCTCCTGAACGGCGACTACAAGGTCTCGATCGGCGAAGTCGGCAAGGCCACCCAGTCGAACATCGGCGTGCTGGCCGCCGCCTATGCACTTGGCGGCAATGAGACGAACTTGAAGCCCGCCATCGATCTCTACGCGAAGCTCGCCGAGCAGAAGCGCCTGCTGCCGATCAACGTCTTCCCCGCCAATATGGAGAAGGGCGAGGTTCAGGTCGCGATCCTCTGGGACTTCAACGCGCTCGCTTATCGCGACATCGCGGGCAAGGACAAATGGGATGTGCTGATTCCGGCGGATGGCTCGGCGACCGGCGGCTATACCACCACCATCAACGCCTATTCGCTGCGACCCAATATCGCCAAGCTGGTGCGCGAATACGCCTTTTCCGACGCGGGCCAGATCGCCTTTGCCCGCGGCTATGCGCGGCCGATCCGTATCGACCAGATCACTTTGCCGTCCGACGCCGCCGCGAAGATATTGCCCTCCGCCCAATATGCGAAGGCGAAGCTGATCGACACCCCGGCCTGGACGGCCGCTGCCCCCACCCTCATCAAGAAGTGGCAGGAGGACGTCGCCTCCAAGATGTGAGGCGCAAAGGGCAAGGTCAAGCCCGGCTAGTTATCGGATACCGGCCCGCTCCCGCTTGGGGGCGGGCCGGATTTCGCAGGGCGAGGTTCATTGGCGATATCCATGATCAGCGGCAGCCGCACGCGCCGGCTGGCCTTCCTTTGGGCGATGCCGCTTCTGCTCATTCTGCTCCTGTTCGAGGTCATGCCGCTCGCGGCGGTCGCCCTTGACGGTTTCGTCAGCAACGGCGCCTGGAGCCTGTCCAACTACCGTCCAGATCCTCGGCAGCGACTTTCAGCGCAATGCCTTCCTTCTCAGCATCGAGCTCTCGGCGGCCACCGCCTTGATCGGCGTGGCGCTGGCTCTGCCCATCGCCGTCGTTCTGAAGCGCATGCCGCCAGGGACACGCCGCGCGGTCCTCTCCTACGCCAATATCGGCGCCAATTTCACCGGCTTTCCCATCGCCTTCGCCTTCATCATCATGTTCGGCTTCTCCGGCTTCTTCACCTTGCTGCTGGTCCGGGCCGGCGTGGTGAGCGGGCTCAATGTCTATTCCATGGGCGGGCTGGTGCTGGTCTATGCCTATTTCCAGATCCAGCTCGGGCTGCTGCTGCTCTTCCCGGCGCTCGCGGCCATCACGACGGATATCCGCGAGGCGGCCCATCTGATGGGCGCCTCGGCCGCCTCCTTCTGGCTTCGCATCGGCTTGCCCATCCTGGCCCCGGCGCTGATCGGCACCTTCGTGTTTCTCTTCGCCAATGCCATGGGCACCTATGCCACCGCCTATGCCCTGGTCGGCGGCAATGCCAATCTGGTGACGATCCGCATCGGCGAGCTCATCGCCGGCGACGTCTTCTCCGATCCGCACCAGGCCGATGCCCTCGCCACCCTGCTGGTCGTCAGCCTCGCGATCCCGATCCTGGCCGAGCAGCTGCTCCTGAAGGGACGGCGCCGCGATGGATGAGAAGCCCTCGATGCTCGGCCGGGTGATCATCGGCATCGTCGTGCTGCTTCAGGTGCTGCCGGTGCTGGCCGTGGCGCTGAACGGTGTGGCGACGGATTGGGCGGGCTCGCTGTTGCCGGAGGGTCTCACCCTCCATTGGGTCAAGACCATGGCCGCCGACCCGCGCTTTCTCGCAGTCGGTCGAGCATTCGCTGATCATCTCGATCGCGACGCTGGTCCTCTCGGCGGTGGTCACGATTCCGGCTGTGCTAGTCGCCCATTGCTATTTGCCGGTGCTGGATCGCTGGCTGGCGGCGCTGGTCATCGTGCCCTATGCCGTGCCCAGCATCGTGCTGGCGGTCGGGCTGCTGCGCCTCTATGCCGGCAATTACGGCATCGTCATGACGGGAACGCCCTGGATCCTGGTCTTCGGCTATGTGCCGCTGGGCGCGTCCTTCTACTACGTTCCGATGAAGAGCAATCTGCGCGGCCTGCCGGTGACGGAGATCCTGGAAGCCGGCCGGGTCGCCGGCATCGGCGATGTCACGATCCTGCGCCGAGTCATCCTGCCCTCCATCATGCCGGCGCTGGTGGTGGGCTTCGTCATGAATTTCGCGCTGGCCATCAGCGAGTTCGTCTATGCCAATCTCCTGGTCGGGGGATTCTATCCGACCATCCAGATCCTCATGAACGTGCTGAACTCCGGCAGCGGGCATCTGCTGAGCGTGCTCATCGCCGCCTATTTCATCCTCGTCTGGGCGGCGACCAGCATCCTGCTGGCGGTGACCTCGCGGCGGCAGGAGCTGGCGTGAGCTACATCCGGCTGGAGCAGCTCGACAAGAGCTATGGCGACAAATCGATCTTCAGCGGGCATCGATCTCTCGATCGCGCGCGGGGAGATCTGCGTGCTGGTCGGACCCTCCGGCTGCGGCAAGACGACTTTGCTCCGGACCGTCGCCGGGCTGACGGCGCCGGACCGCGGCCGGATCTTCATCGACGGCGAGGATATGACGGAGGCGCCGCCCCGGCGCCGCGATGTCGGCATGGTCTTCCAGCAATATGCGCTGTTTCCCAATCTCACCGTCGAGCAGAACCTCGCCTTCGCGCTCGAGCATCAGAAGCGGCCCAAGGCCGAGGTGAAGCGGCGGGTCGGCGCGATGATGGAGCTGGTCGGCCTCAGCGAGAAGGCGCGGGCGCGGCCCCATGTTCTCTCGGGCGGGCAGAAGCAGCGCGTCGCGCTGGCCCGCGCTTTGGTCACCGAGCCCAAGCTCCTGCTCCTCGACGAGCCCATGTCCGCCTTGGACGCGCAGATCCGCAAGCGGCTTGCGCGAGGAGCTGAAGCGCCTGCAGAAGGAGCTGGGCTTCACCGGGCTCTTCGTGACCCATGACCAGGAGGAGGCCCTGGTGATCGGCGACCGCATCGCCGTGATGCAGGAGGGCCGCTTCCAGCAGGTCGGCACGCCGCTGGAGATCTACAACGCGCCGGCGAGCCGCGCGGTCGCGCGCTTCATCGGCGATTTCAATGTGCTGGAGCCGGGCGACGTCCAGCGCGTCTTCGGCCGGGCCAGCGATTGCGCCTGGGCGATCCATCCCGAGGCGCTGGGCTTTGCCGAGCCGGGGGCAGCGGGCAAGGAGGCCGGCCCGGTGGCGAGGCGCGCATCACGGCCGTTCGCCTGCTGGGCTCGATCCTGCGCTACGAGCTGGAGGTCGAGGGGCTGAGCCTGAAGCTGGACGCCTTGAATCGGCCCGATGCGGTGCCACTGCCTGAAGGCATGATCGTTAACATCGGGGTCGCCGAGCAGAACATCCGCAAGGTTCGGTCGTAGCGGCGAAGATCCCAGTTCACACGAAGCGCGATAGAACCTTTCCTTGTCTTCCCGTTCGACCGACGCTTCATGTATTACAGTCCTGAATACAACTTTCCTAACGAAGCGCGCTGTGAATTTGCCCAGCGACAGATGCGTGTGGCCTGCTTTGTGATATGCCATGTACGATGGCAGTATGTGCCGAAGGTGTCGTTCGCCAAGCACAACGACATGGTCGAGTATCGGTCGAGGTCCGGAAAACAGGTCTCTTCGGGAAATTGCGCCGCAGCACATTGATCTGCGGCCGGAGAACCAGGATTTCCGCCTCAAGCCGCGCTCTCGAGCGAAATAGGCTGGTCAGTGCAGTCCACAGCGGTATGACAACGTCGACCATCGGGATGAGCATCACCCGATTCGTCCCGCTAAGCCAACCGTATGGGGTTTCCGACAAGGATGGCTAGTCACGGGCGGTGACGTCGCGTGGTTGCAACTGGGCACCACCACTCGCGGTGGTGCCGGCGCCGTTGATGCCGCAGGCTCAAAGAGCCACCCGATCGACAGCCGCGGCCCTTGTCGGCACGCTTTATTGGGTCCAGTTGTGAGGCCACGCCCTGGTCTGGAGACATGTTGGCTCGGGCGCCGTGAATGAAGGACCCGTTGGTGAAGAACAATTCGTCACACCGTGCTCGGGCGCCGTGAATGAAGGACCCGGTGGTGAAGAACAATTCCTCTACACCCTGCGGCGGCGGCCCTGACTTAGCCGCACGGATCGGCAGGCCGATCGAGAAGCAGGTCGCTTCCATCACGGAGATCGACATGTCGGTCCGTGACGCGATGCGCGACGGGCCGCACGATCCCGGCATTCATCGGCGCTTCTTTTCGCAGGTTCCGGCGCTGTGGGAAATCGAGCGGGGCGGTGCCGGGCCCGTCCGCGAGCGGGCCGACGAGCCGGTCCGCGTGGCCGTCTGGAATGTAGAGCGGCTTCGCCATGTCGAGGCGATAGCCGGGATGCTGACCCGGCATCGGCCGGACATCACCCTTCTCAGCGAGGTCGATAAGGGTATGGCTCGGTCCGGCAACAGGCACGGCCTCGCCGTCCTGGCCGGCCAGCTCGGGCACCACTTCGCCTATGGCGTCGAGTTCGTCGAGCTGGGCCTGGGCGACGAGATTGAGGTTTCCGCCCATAGCGACCAGCGGAACAGGCTGGGGTTTCACGGCAATGCCGTGACCAGTGCCATCCGTCTCCACCGTCCCTTCATGGTCCGCCTCGAAGCCGATGGCGGCTGGTTCGGGCCGGCGCGTGGCCAGCCACGAGTCGGCGGCCGTATGGCGATCGGTGCGCAGATCGACCTTGCCGGCCGGCGGGTCACCTTCGTGTCGGTGCATCTGGAGAGCAATTCGAGTCCCGCCCAGCGGAACAGGCAGGTGTCTCATCTTCTCGACGTGATCGATGAGTACGATGCCGGCGCAGCGCTATTGCTCGGCGGCGACTTCAACACCTCGACGGTCGACCGGACGCGCGACCGCGACGCGGAGTTCGGTCGGCCGGAACTCGTGGCCGATCCCCTGCGGCTGCTGGATGTCGTGCCCCACGAGCCGCTGTTCCGGGAGTTGGCGGACCGCGGCTTGCACTGGCACGCGAGCAATGTTCCGGGCAAGCCGACCGAGCGCCCGCAGCCCGGCCAGCCCCCGCGGCCTCTCGGCAAGATCGACTGGATCTTCACGCGCGGCCTGCGTGCCGCCGCTCCTGCCATCGTTCCGGCGCTGGGAATGGATGGCACCTGCGTTTCCGACCATGACTGCCTCCTTGTCACGGTCGAACCGGCCCCGTGAGCGGGGACGATCACGGACCAGCAACGCGACGTCATCTGGGCGTAACCTTCCCGTCACGCCAAAGATTCGCTGTCGCCGTTACGGTGCGCGGGATAGACTTCTCGGACCCGGTTCCGGCAGTCTCAACTCAAAGCGAAGGGGGTAGGCATGCTTAGGAAGCTTATTTGTGCCGTCGGGGGCCTGGCGATTGTTTCACTTCTTGCCGGGCCGGCTGCGGCCGACAAAGTCAAAATCGACTTCTGGTACGGCAATTCCGGCGATATTTCCAAGCGCGTGCAGGAGGTGTGCCAGCATTTCAACGAGTCCCAGGCCGACTACGAGGCCGTCTGCACAAGCCAGGGCTCGTATTATGCGGCGGTGCAGAACACCATCGCCGCCTACCGGGGCGGCAAGCCGCCCACCATCGTCCAGGTGTTCGACGTCGGCACGCTGGACCTGATGCTTTCGGACGCTTATTACCCCGCCAACAAGCTGATGGCGGACAACGGTTACAACGTCGACTGGAACAATTACTTCCCGGGTATCCGGGCCTATTACTCGACCTCGAAGGGCGAGATGTATTCCTTCCCCTTCAACTCCTCGACCGCGCTGCTCTACTGGAACAAGGATGCCTTCCAGAAGATCGGCAAGACCGAGGCGCCGAAGACCTGGGAGGAGGCGGCTGCCGATATGAAGGCGTTGAAGGACGCCGGCTATGATTGCCCGCTGGCCTTCGACATCAGCCAGGACGAGAGCTGGCAGCTGATGGAGCAGTTCTCGGCCGTGCATGGCGAGCCGATCGCGACGAAGAACAACGGCTTCGGCGGCCTCGACGCCGAGCTCACCTTCAACAAGACGAAGTTCGTGAAGTTCGTCACCGATCTCAAGAGCTGGTACGATCAGGGCTTGGCCAAGATCAAGTCGCCGAACACCGGCGAAGACTATGTCGCCGCCTTCGCCGCCGGCCACTGCCAGATGACCCTCACCTCGGTCGGCGATCACGGCAATATCGGCCGTACCGCCGATCCCAATATGCATTGGGATGTCGCCATGCTGCCGGTCTATGACGGTACCCAGCGGCACAACTCCTTCGTCGGTGGCGCCTCGCTGTGGGTCCTCAAGGGCCACACGCCGGAGGAGTACAAGGCGGCGGCGGCATTTCTGAACTTCATTGCCCAGCCCAAGCAGGCGCTATTCTGGTCGAGCGTGACCGGCTACATCCCCGTCACCAAGACCGGCTTCGACTACATGAAGGCCAACGGCTTCTACGACAAGGCGCCTTACAAGGGCCGCGAGATGGCCATTGCGGCGTTGAATGTGGAAGCCGCCGGCAGCGGGCCGGGCGGCATTCGCCTCGGCAACTTCCTGCAGATCCGTGCCGAGCTTTCGAACGGCCTGCAGGAAATCTTCGCCAACAAGGTAACCGTCCAGCAGGGGCTGGATGAAGCGGTGACGCGCGGCGATGCGATCCTTCGCCGCTTCGAAGCGACATATAAGGGCAAAGAGCTTCCCTGAGACGGAAGCGGCGCGTGCCAAGTTCCGACATCGACCTCGCCCCGCGGCCCCTGGCCGGGGGCGAGGTTCTTCCCCAGCCTACCCTCCTCAGCCGGTCTGCGAGTCCTCCCGTGGGCCGGCGGGGCGAGCGCGCCCGGGCGGAGGGGCGCGCCTTCTTCACGAGCCGCCGCCTCGGCTGGGCTCTGATCGCCCCGCAACTGCTGCTGATCTTCACCTTCTTCTATTGGCCGGCCGGCCAGGCGCTCTATTGGGCCTTCACCCTGGAGCGTCCCTGGGGCGGCGGCAACGAATGGGTCGGTTTCGGCAATTTCACCGCCATGCTGTCCGACCCGGTCTATTGGAACTCGGTCGTCAGCAGCATTGTCTTTGCTGCCGCAAGCACCACCCTTGCCATGGCGGCCGCCCTGGTGCTGGCACTCCTCGCCGACCGCGAGTTGCGCGGTGCGCGCCTCTACCGGTCGGTGCTGGTCTGGCCGTTTGCCATCGCCGCGCCGGCACTGGGCATGGCATTCCGCTTCATCCTGGCGCCCGAGGCCGGCTTCATGGCCTATGTCAACCATCTGTGGCCTGGCCTGTGGAATCCGGCGCTCGACGGCGCGGACGCCATGACCTGCATCGTCATCGCCTTCTCCTGGAAATACGTCAGCTATGACTTCATTTTCTTCCTGGCTGCTCTCCAGGCGATCCCGAAATCGCTGATCGAGGCGGCGGCAATGGATGGCGCGGGGCTGCTGCGGCGCATGCGCGACATCCAGGTCCCGCTCGTCGCTCCGACCCTGTTCTTCCTGGTCGTCGTCAACCTCACCGACAGCTTCACCGACAGCTTCGGCATCGTCGATATCATGACCCAGGGCGGGCCGGCGCGGGCGACCGACCTGATGGTCTATAAGATCTACTTCGACGGGTTCAAGGGGCTCGACTACTCCGGCGCCGCGGCACAGAGCATCATCTTGATGCTTCTCGTCATCCTGCTGACGATCGCCCAGTTCCGCTTCATCGAACGTCGAATCCATTACAAGTGAGAGCCGCATCGATGGTGGAGCGCACGCCCTTCCTCGACGTCCTGACCCAGGTCCTCCTCTTCCTCGCCCTGCTGGTCGCGCTTGCGCCCTTCGCGATCGTTGCCATCGCCGCGACGCATGATTTGCGTACGGTCAATCAGGTGCCGATGCCCCTGGTGCCCGGTCACGACTTCTTCAAGAATGCGGCCGAGGCATGGGCGCGAGCGGATCTGGGCCGCAAGATCATCAACAGCATCCTCTTTGCGGGCGGCGTGGCGGCCGGCAAGGTCGTCATTGCCGGTCTGTCGGCCTTCTCGCTCGTCTTCTTCCGCTATCGCGGCCGCGTTCTCATCTTCTGGCTGATCTTCATCACGCTCATGCTGCCTCTCGAGATCCGGATCGTGCCGACATACGCGGTCGCCGCCAATGTGCTGAGCCCCTATCAGACTCTGCTCGACCTCAGCGGCATCTCCTGGCTGTTCGAGAAGATGACGAGCTACAGGATCACGCTGCATTGGGGTCTTCTCAATACCTATACCGGCCTGATCCTGCCCTTGATCGCCACGGCCACCGGCACATTCCTCTATCGCCAGTTCTTCCGCACCATCCCCGACGAGCTGGTCGAGGCCGCCAAGATGGATGGCGCCGGCGCGCTGCGCTTCCTTAAGGACATCCTCCTGCCCCTCTCGAAGACCAACATGGCGGCTCTGGGGACGATCATGTTCGTCTGGGCGTGGAATCAGTATCTTTGGCCGCTGCTGGTCACGACCGACGCTGCCCACGGCACGGCCGTGATGGAGTTGAAGGAACTCATCCCGGGAAGCTTCGGCATTCCCGACTGGAATGTCGCCATGGCCGGCACGCTGATCATCATGCTGCCTCCCCTGGTCGTGGTGATCCTGATGCAACGCTGGTTCGTGCGTGGCCTGATCGCGACCGAAAAGTAGGGAGGCGCGGGATGGCCGACATCACCATCCGCGGTCTGCGAAAGAGCTACGGCAGCTTTGAAGTCGTTCATGCCATCGATCTCGATGTCAGGGACGGCGAATTCCTGGTCGTGCTGGGCCCTTCGGGCTGCGGCAAGTCGACGCTTCTCCGGTTGATCGCCGGGCTCGAGGAGATCTCCGGCGGTGAGATCGCCATCGGCGGGCGGGTCGTGAACCGGTTGGAGCCACGGGAGCGCGGCTGCGCCATGGTCTTCCAGAACTACGCCCTCTATCCCCATATGACGGTCGCCGACAATATCGGCTACGCGTTGAGGGTTGCCGGCGTGAGCAAACGCGAGCGCATGGAACGCATCGCAAGAGTAGCCAAGATACTGGAGCTCGACGCGCTTCTCGATCGCAAGCCTGCCGCGCTCTCGGGGGGGCAACGCCAGCGGGTCGCCATGGGGCGTGCCATCATCCGCGAGCCGAGCGTCTTCCTCTTCGACGAGCCGCTGTCCAATCTGGACGCCAAGCTCCGCGTGCAGATGCGGATCGAGATCCGACGCCTGCATCAGCGGCTGAACGCGACCAGCATCTTCGTCACCCACGACCAGATCGAGGCGATGACGCTCGCAGACCGCCTGGTCGTGATGAACGCGGGCCGAATCGAGCAGATAGGCGCGCCCGCCGAGGTCTATCGCCGGCCGTCCACCCACTATGTGGCCGGCTTCATCGGCTCGCCGGCAATGAACTTCTTCGAGGCCCGAGCGGTCGCGGCCGATCGCATCGCGTTTGGCGGGAACGCTGCTTTGGACGTGCCGCGAAACACGCTTCTGCCCCCCGCGGGCAATGCCCTGATCCTCGGGGTCCGGCCCGAGGAGATCCAGATCACCAATGCCAATGGCGACGGCGCCCTTCCGTTCGATGTCGAGATGGTTGAGGAGCTCGGCGCCGGTCGCCTTCTCTATGGCCGGCTCGCCGACGCCGATTGTGTCGTGGCCAGCCCGTCGACCATGGCGTCACCCCCCGGCCAGAGAGTGTTCGTGCGCATTCTTCCCGAATCGGTCCATCTCTTCAGCGCCGAAACCGGAGGCCGTATCGAGGCGGCCGGCTAGCTAGGACGCGGTAGAGAGCGGCGGAGGCGGTCGAAGCGATTGTCCGGGGTGGCCGCCGCGCATTAGGCACCCGTCACACGAAGGAATCCTCGAGCGGATAGCTCGACAGCACCACCGGCGCGCCTTCGGTGATCAGCACCGGCTCTTCCAGCTTGACGCCCTCTTCCCCGCCGACCTCGCCGATGTAGCTCTCGACGCAGACGATCATCCCTGCCTCCAGATGCCCGTCATAGGCGCCCCATTCCGCATCCTCGGCATACCAGATCAGGGGATACTCCACACCGAGACCGCAGCCATGGGCGATATCGGCATAGCGGTTGGGCAGGCAGCTCTCCGGCAGCTGAAAGGACTTCTCCGACAGCTCGACGAAGCTGGTGCCGGCGCGGAGCAAGCCGATGTTATGGGTGAGCTGGCGGCGCGCCAGATCATAGAGCCGGCGCTGGGCGTCGCTCGGCCGGCCATCGCCGACCAGGAAGCTGCGGGACAGATCGGTATAGAAACCCATGGGGCCGATCATGTCGGTATCGAAGGAGAGGAGCTCGCCCTGGGCCATGATCCGGTCGGAGGTTTCCTGGAACCAGGGGTTGGTGCGCGGCCCCGAGGTCAGCAGCCGGGTCTCGGGATATTCCCCGCCGCGGCGGATGGATCCGGCGAGCAGCACGGCGAGCGCCGCCTGTTCGCTCATGCCCGGGGCCAGCGCCGCCTTCAGCTCGCCGATCGCCGCTTCCGTCGTGCGCAGCGAGGCGACGAAGGCGCGGACCTCCTCCGGCGATTTGACGGCCCGCGCTCGCTCCATGATTGCCTTGCCATCGAGAGCGACGACCTCGCTCTCCGCCAGGGCTGCGAGCGGCAGAAGATCGGCGCGATCGAGGGCCAGGCGCCGATTGCCGCCACCATGATGCCGGACGAGATCGGCGATCTCCCGTGCCCAGCGGCCGGCCATCTCCGCGCCGCGCTCGCCCACCGCCATATAGTCCCAGGCAAGGGACGGCCGGCGCTCGTCGATGGTCTCGAGATGCGTCGAGAGATGCATCGAGCTCGGCAGATCGAACAGCACCACCGGCCCCGAGGTCGCCACGAAGGCGTAGCGGCAGATATTGTGCATGGTCCAGACCTGCATGTTCCGGCTGCCGGTCGCATAGCGCAGGTTGACCGGGTCGGTCAGCAAGATGCCCGCGACATCGGCCTCGGCCAGATGGCGGCGCAGGCGCTGCAAGCGGTAGCTGCGGATGGCGCGCTCGTCGATGGGGGCCGGCGTCGGATCGGACATGCGGGTATCCTCAGGCAAGAAAAGGGAAGGATAGCGATTTAACTTCACCGAACATGGCTCTAAGCTAAGCGATATGAAGATCGGCGGCATTCCCCATCGCACCATCTGGGTCGAGTCCGACGGCTGGTCCGTCGGCATCATCGATCAGACGCGCCTGCCCCATGCCTTCGAGACCTTGACCCTGCGCGATGTCGAAGACGCCGCCCGCGCCATCCGCGACATGCAGGTCCGCGGCGCACCGCTGATCGGGGCGACCGCCGCCTATGGCATGGCGCTCGCCGCCCGCGCCGATGCGAGCGATGCGGCGATGGAGGCGGCCCATAAAAAGCTGGCCGCGACACGCCCCACCGCGGTCAATCTGCGCTGGGCGCTGGATCGCATGCAGGACTCCTTGCGCAACCGCCGGCCGGCCGAGCGCGCGGCGCTGGCCTATCGTGAGGCGGCCGCGATCGCCGAGGAGGATGTGGCGATCAACCGGGCCATCGGTGAGGCCGGGCTGCCGCTGATCGAGGCCGCGGCGGCAAGGCGCAAGGGCGAGCCGGTCCAGATCCTGACCCATTGCAATGCCGGCTGGCTCGCGACCGTGGATTGGGGCACCGCCACGGCGCCGATCTATCTCGCCTTCGAGCGCGGCCTTGCCGATCCATGTCTGGGTCGACGAGACCCGGCCGCGCAACCAGGGCGCCTCGCTCACCGCCTGGGAGCTGCAGAACCACGGCGTGCCTCATACGGTCATCGCCGACAATGTGGGCGGCCATCTGATGCAGCATGGCATGGTCGATCTCTGCATCGTCGGCACGGACCGCACCACCGCCACCGGCGATGTCGCCAATAAGATCGGGACATATCTGAAGGCCCTGGCGGCCCATGACAATGGCGTGCCCTTCTATGTGGCACTCCCCTCCCCCACCATCGACTGGAAATTGAGCGACGGCCTCGCCCAGATCCCCATCGAGCAGCGCGCCGGCAGCGAGCTCTCCCATGTCACGGGCCTGACCGATGCGGGCGAGATCGCCACGGTGCGGGTGACGCCGGCGGAAAGCCCGGTGGCAAATTACGCCTTCGACGTGACCCCGGCCCGGCTGGTGACGGGGCTGATCACCGAGCGCGGCGTCGCGCCTGCGTCGCGCGAGGGGTTGGCGGAGATGTTTCGGGATAAGGTGGGCTGAGGAAGGGCATCTACAGCTTTCGAATATCATGCCGCACGGCGCGGGCGCCGTCGGCGACCGCGGCGATGTCGGCGAAGCGGCGGCGGTTGACCATCAGCTCGCGGGCGAGGCGCAGCGCCCGGGTTTCGCAGAGGGCGCGACGGTCGGGGTCGGCGATTTTTTCGAGATCGACGATATGGGCCAGGCCCAGGATGCGCCGGATCATCTTGGCGGCGGCGAAGCCGATGCTGTCGGCATAGAGCCGGGCCATCATCGCCTGGCGCTCGCTCTCGAGCGCGGCGGCGGCCGATCCCTCGGCGAAGAGATCGCGCGGAAAGCCATCGCCCTTGACGGCATCGCCCCGCCAGAGTGCCAGGAAGCGGGCGGCAAAGCCGTTCCAGACGGATTCCAGCGTGTCGAGGATCCATTCCTGGTAATCGGTGCGGGAATCCCCCTCGCCGGCATGGCCGTCCTGACTGAAATAAGCCAGCAGCAGATTACCCAGCACCGCGCCGACATCGAAGCCCATCGGCCCGACCAGCGCGAATTCGGGATCGATGATCCGGCTGTCGCTCTCCGTCACCATCACCGAGCCGGTATGGAGATCGCCATGGATCAGCGCTTCCGCCGAAGTGAGGAATTTGTACTTGAGCCGCGAGACGGCGAGCTTGAGGGCGACATCGGCCCGGAACTCGGCGGCGATGCCGTCGAGCTGGGGGGCGGTCCAGCGGTTCAGCTTGGCGATGCGATAGGGATCGGTGAAGACCAGATCCTCGGTGATCTTGCAGAGCTCGGTATTGCCGGAGAAGATCGCCGTCAGCGCCTTCTTCTCGCCCGCCGGCAGTGCCAGATCGCTGGTCATGAACAGGCTCTGGGCCAGATATTCCACGATATGGCCGGCGAAGGCGGGATATCGGCGGCCCTGGATCATGCCGTGGCGCATGATTATATGCGGCTTCAGCAGCTCCATGACCACGGCGTAGAGTGGCGGCTCGTAATGATAGATCTCGGGAATCAGCCCGCCGACATGGGGCCTCTGGATCCGCATATATTCATGCTCGAAGAAGGCGCGCTGCAATGTCATCGGCCAGCCCTCGCCGACGAGGCGGACATAGGGCAGCGCCTGCTTGACGCAGACTCCGCCCGCGGGCCCTTCCACCAGGAAGACGAGGTTGAGATTGCCGTCGCCCACCTCGGCGACCTTCCAGTCCGACGCGCTGCCGCCGAGCCGGACCGCCATATCGGGCAGCCCCGCGAGCCAGCCGGGCAGCGAATCTTCGGTCAGCGGCCGGTAGCCCGGCGGCGTTTCCAGCGTCATGGCGTTTCTCTCCCCTTCGGCCGCGAGAATAGCCAGCGCGGCGGCGGAGAGCCATACGCGCCGGCGCCGTCCCCTCATCCCAGCAGGAGAGACCTTCCATGACCATGCCCCCGCAGACCGGCGCCGTGGAAGGCGATCCGATCGAGATCACGGTCTTCCCCCAGGTCAAGGACCTGGGCGACGGCTTCGAGGTCCGCCGGGTGCTGCCCGCGGCCCAGCGCCGGATGGTCGGCCCCTTCGTCTTCTTCGATCAATTCGGGCCCACGATCCTTCGCGCCGGCAAGGGGCTCGATGTCCGCCCCCATCCCCATATCGGCCTGGCGACGGTGACCTACCTGCTCGAGGGTGAGATCATGCATCGCGACAGCCTCGGCAGCCGTCAGGCGATCCGCCCGGGCGCGGTCAACTGGATGACCGCCGGCCGCGGCATCGCCCATTCCGAGCGCACCCCGCCGGAGGTCCGGCAGCAGGATTCCCACATGTTCGGCGTCCAGCTCTGGGTCGCCTTGCCCAAGGCCCATGAGGAGACGGCGCCCGCCTTCCATCATCACGATGCCGCCGCGCTGCCGGAGATCGAGGGCGAAGGCGTGCGGCTTCGGGTCATCGCCGGCAGCTTCGGCGAGACCCGATCGCCGGTCGCCACCTTCACCGCGACGCTCTGCGCCGATGCCGAGATCGCCGCCGGCGCGACCCTGGCTTTGCCGGCGGAGCATGAGGAGCGCTCGGCCTATGTCCTGAGCGGGGCCGTCGAAATCGGCGGCCAGCGCTTCGAGCCCGGCCGGCTGCTGGTCTTCCGTGCCGGGCGCGAGGTTGCCATCCGCGCTTTGCTTCCCACCCGGCTGATCTTGCTGGGCGGGGAGACCATGGACGGGCCGCGGCATGTCTGGTGGAACTTCGTCTCCAGCTCGCGGGAGCGCATCGAGCAGGCCAAGGCGGATTGGAAGGCCGGCCGCTTCGGCCAGGTCATCGGCGAGACGGAGTTCATTCCCTTGCCGGAATGACCAACTTGCCAAAAATAAGGCGGCGCCCGTGCCGGAATGAGCGAGCTGATATGCGAGCCGCAGGGGCGTGGAACCCTGCGCAGGAATTGGCCTGTCGCAACGTGAACCCTATAATGCCGGTGTGGCCAGGTGCCCGCCGATCGAGAGCCCCTGTGCCCCCCACATCGAGAAGAACAGAAATGATGAAGGCCAAGCTGCTGGCGTCGATTACGGTTGCCCTGCTGCTCGGCGGCTGCGTGCAGCAGCCCGCCGGGCCGACGGTTGCGGTGATGCCCGCCCCCTACAAGCCCTTCGAAGTCTTCCAGCAGGACCAGGCGATCTGCATGGCCTATGGCAAGCAGATGACGAATGGCCAGGCGCAAGCGGCCAACACCCAGTCGGTCGGCACGGCGGTGGTCGGCACCGCCCTGGGCGCCGGATTGGGTGCCGCCATTGGCGGGGGAACCGGTGCCGCCATCGGTGCGGCCAGCGGTGCCGCTGGCCGGCACGGTGGTCGCCGCCGGCCCGGCGAACAGCGCGCAGGGAAGCCTGCAGCAGCGCTATGACGTCGCTTATTCCCAATGCATGTATGCCAAGGGCAATCAGGTGCCCGGCTTTGCGGCGCCCGGCGCGCCGCCGCCACCCCCACCCCCACCGAACTATGCGGCGCCGAGCTCGCCGCCACCCCCTCCCCCGCCGCCGCCGAGCTGATATACTGGCAGCCGACGCGAGGCACAGGATGTCCCTCATGAACCGTTCCCCGATGCAACTGCTCGCCCGCTGCGGCCGCTTGGCCGCCGCCTTGCTCATGGCCGCTGTCCTCCAGATCGCCGCCTCCCAGGCCGATGCCGCCGGCGGGAGCGGGAACAGCGGCTGGTGGAGCAGCGGCGGCGGTGGCTCGCGCGGCGGGTGGAGCGGCGGCGGCGGCATGGGCGGCCGCCCTGGCTGGAGCAGCTGGACCGGCGGCGCAGGGCGGCCTGCGAATTGGAACAACAACGGCGGCAATTGGAACCACGGCAACTGGAACAATGGCGGCTGGAACAACGGCAACTGGAACCACGGCGGCTGGAATAACGGGGGTTGGAACGGCGGCTGGAACCATGGCGGCTGGAATCATGGCTGGTGGAACGGCGGCTGGCATGGCGGCGGCTGGTGGCACAATGGCTGGCATGGCGGCTGGTGGGGCTGGGGCTATCCGGGCTGGTGCTGCAACGGCTGGAGCAACAGCGTCAGCTTCTCCTTCGGCTTTCCCATCGCCTATCCCTATTACGCCTATCCGGTGAGCGCCCCGGAATCGGCGCCCGAGGTGCAACCGGCGGCCGCAACCGGCCCTGCCCCGCAGCAGTTCTGGTACTTCTGCAATGACCCGAAGGGTTTTTATCCCTATGTGCAGAATTGCAGCAGCGGCTGGAGCTCGGTCCCCGTCACCCCGCCGGGCGTGTCGCCGTAAGGCGGCGCGTTAGCCGCTCCTTTTGTTGCATTCTCCCTTCCGTCATTCCCGCGAAAGCGGGAATGACGAATAGGGAGGAACCCCGCCCGTCCTGATCGAATGCCGAGCTATTCCGCTCGCCATTTGATCGAGCAGCCCATGCTCGGCGTCTGGTCCTGCGGGCCCTTGCCGCTGCGGGCGATCTCGAGCATGGCGTCGTAGAGCTCGCGCTTGCTTCCGGCGGTGCGCTGGCGGTTGCGGCTCTCATAGATGCGGCCGCGATATTGCAGCCCCAGATCGGCGTCGAAGCCGAAGAAATCCGGCGTGCAGGCGGCGTCATAAGCCCGCGCCACCGCTTGCGTCGAATCCAGGAGATAGGGGAAGGGGAATTTCTTCTCCCCCGCCAGCCGCTTCATATTGTCGAAGGAATCGCCCGGGGAGATGCGCGTGTCATTGGGCATGATCGCGACCGAGGCGACGCCCGCCGCCCGCAGCTCGCGCGCATCGGCGATGATGTCGTCGAGCACCGCCTGCACATAGGGGCAGTGGTTGCAGATGAACATCACCAGCGTGCCCTTCGGTCCCCTGAGATCGGCCAGGCGATGGCGCTTGCCGTCGGTGCCCTCGAGATCGAAATCCTCGGCCTTCCAGCCGAGGGGCGGTGTCGTCGTCGATGCTGTCGCCATGATTGCAGCTCCCTTATTCCACGAGTCCTTCGCTCAAAAACCCAAATCGCCTTGTCCGGCCGGGTAGACAAGCTGGCCCATCGGCGACCACGGCGCCTGGCGTCAGCTTGGCCGCCTCGATCTTGCCCTCGCCCATGACATGGGCCACGGGCGATCCAGCGACGAGAAGATGATCGGCGATGATGCGCCGGTGGCAGCGCCACCAGAGCGCCTCCGCGCACATGATGGCCGTCGGCCGCTCGGCGGCAAGGGCGCGAAGCTCATCGAATTCCTTGCGGAAGTCTTCCGTCAAGGCATGGTCGGCATAGTTGCGGAAGGCCTCGTTCTGCCATAGGCCGTTGGGCGAAGGCGGCGCGCCCTTGGGCCGGTGCCGCAGCCCGCCCAGGGATTTGAGATGCCGGTGCTCGATGCCGGCGGCGGCCAGCGACCCAGGCAAGGTCTCGATATTGAACTGCGGGTTGCGGCGCGAGCGCGGCACGCTGCGGACATCGACCAGGACCTCGACCCCCGCCTGGCGCAGCAAGGCGATGAATTCCTCGATGGGATGGATCGAATGGCCGATGGTGAAGACCGTGCCGGCAGGCCAGGATTCCGGCTCGGGAGACGGGGCGGCCTTGGGGCTGGCGCGAGACATGCCCTGGAGATGGTCGCGGCTGCCGCTCCCCGCAAGCTGCCGCTAGAATGCCGGGCTGAAACCATGGAGCAGCGGGAATGGCGAAGCCGATCGCCGAGACCTGGTACGGAATCGATCCCTGTCCCGGCGGGGTGCTTCGGCTGCGCGAGACCCATGTCGACCCATACATGTCCGGCGATATCTGGCTGGTGCGCGGCGCCGAGAGGGATCTCGTCGTCGACAGCGGCATGGGCATCCTGCCGCCCGGGCCGGTGATCGCCGGCCTCTCCGATAAGCCCATCCTCGCGGTCGCCCTCTGCAGCTACTACGACCATGCCGGCGGGATGTATTCCTTCGAGAACCGGCTCTGTCATTCCCTCGACGCCGATGCCATCGCGGAGGGAACGGACCCGATCACGGCCCTTGTCGGCGACGACATGCTTCTGGCATTGCCCTATGCGGGCTACAGCATTCTGAGCCACCGGATGACGCCGGCCCCGCCGACGCGGATCCTGGCCGAGGGCGATCGGATCGATCTCGGCGACCGGGCTTTCGAGGTTCTCCATATCCCCGGCCGGACGCCGGGAAGCATCGCGCTCTGGGAGGCGGCGACCGGCTTTCTCTTCACCGGAGAGACGCTGTTCCTCGATCCGCTGGACCGCGACTTTCCCCCGGCGGACGCCGCGCGCTATGGCCGGAGCCTGCGGCGATTGGCAGAGCTGCCGGTGACGACCGTCTTCGGCGGCCATTACGGCAGCTTCGCGCGCGATCGGATGACGGCGCTGATCGCCGCGCAGCTCGCGCGCTATCCGGGGTGATGCGGTATTTCCCCCGCCCCTGGCGCCGGCAGATCAGGAAGATCTTGCCGCGGGCCGCGCGGCCGATCAGGAACTCGCGCTGACGAGGCCCTTCGCGCGGCGCTTGAGGGCCAGGGCCGGCTTCTCGACGAGATGCCAGGAGAGGGCCGCGAGCAGGACCGTGGGCGGAAGGGAGAGCAGGATATTGACCCACCACAGGTTCTCGCCCGGCAGCAGGAAGACCATCAGCTGCTGCATCGGAAAGGCATAGATATAGATGCCGTAGGAATAGTCCCGGCTCATGAAGAAATTCACTCCCAGTCTTTTGCTCATCCCGAGAAAGGTGATCACATATCCGCCCAATATCGGGAAAAGCATGTGATACAGCCCGAATATGAAGAACATCGCCGCCAGAAGGAAAGCCGCGACCGCCAGCCTGCGGTCCAGGATTATGTGCTCCCTGAACACGAAGAAGGCGACGCCGGCGGAGAAATAGGCGAAAAACCGGAGGATATAGGGAAACTCGATATTGAACGGCTCGACCAGATACCAATGCTTGTCCTTCGCCCACCAGCCCAGCACGATCAAGACCAGGGTGACGGCCAGCACGATCCGGCGTTTCGTCAACAACCCCGCCACGCCGACGGCCGCCAGGCAGGCATAGCAGACGACTTCATAGGGCAGGGTCCAGAGCGAGCCCTTGACGCCATTCCCGACGACGTTTGCTTCGAACACGCCGGGCAGCGAATTGCCGCCCATCAGGACCGTGCCTGCCAGATACGAGCGGAATTCCTCATCGGCAAAATAACGTGCCAGGGGGAACGTCGTCACGGCGGGGC
The DNA here is from genome assembly GCA_963757155.1 of uncultured Alphaproteobacteria bacterium. Lineage (GTDB taxonomy): Bacteria > Pseudomonadota > Alphaproteobacteria > Dongiales > Dongiaceae > DASXQK01. The sequence goes on along the minus strand of CAVWQS010000034.1, from coordinate 90,908 downwards.
CGAGAACCATTGCGGCAAGAATCACGACGACGATGAGAGCCGGGAAGATCCGCAAGGCCCGATTTCGCGCATAGCTGGCGATCGACCGCGACCGGAGGAGGCTTTGGGTGACCGAGAAGGCCGCTGATGAAGAAGAAAATATAGGTGGCGTGTCCCGCCCAGGGAGGTCTGATCCTGCGACCACACTCTGAATGGTTCGAGCTCGGGCCGACCGACCAGGTCGAAGGCGTGGGAGATCAGGACCGACACGGCCGCGCATAGTCGAATGAGATTGAAGCCCGGACCGATCCCTCCCGATTCATCGAGCGCCCGGCCAAGGCTGAGCCGTCCCGGCGGCTTCAAGAGCCGGTCTCTGCTCCTGGCCTCAGGCGCTCCATCGGCGGTATGGATCGAGCCTTGCCGCATTTATGCGTGAGATTCTCATGGGCCTCTCCGCGGGAACAGCGGATTCTTGCCCTCGGAACCACCGGCCGCACCGGCGCTCGGTGAAACTCGGCACTAGGCGGCGCGGCGGGACGGCGGCTAAATAGGGGCCGGCTCTTCTGACGTCAAAGGCAGCGGAACGGTGGTCATGGTCGTAAAGCACAGCTCGTCCCATTGGGGGGCCATCGAAGCGCATGTCGAGGATGGACGGCTGAAGCCCGGCGGGCTCTGCAAGAGGGTGGATGTCGAGCCTTATCGTGGCATCGTACCGCCGGTCACGGCCTTCGAGCCGCCCCAGATCCTCGATCCTTCCGCCTGAGAACGGGCGGGCAGTAATGGCCGATCCGCTGCCGCTCGACGGGATCAGGGTGCTCGACCTGACGCGGGCCCGCGCTGGGCCGACCGCCGTGCGCCAGCTCGCCGATTGGGGCGCGGATGCCGTGATGATCGAGCCGCCGGTGGCGCTCGACATCAGCGACACCATGAGCGGGCCGCGCCATGGACCGGACTATCAGAACCTCCACCGCAACAAGCGGAGCATGACCCTCAATCTGAAGGAGCCCGAGGGGATCGCCATCCTGCGCCGGATGGTGGCCGAGGCGGATGTGCTGGTGGAGAACTACCGCCCCGATGTGAAGCATCGCCTCGGGATCGACTACGACAGCCTCGCCGCGGTGAACCCGCGGCTGATCTACGCCAGCATCTCCGGCTTCGGCCAGAGCGGGCCCTATCGCGACCGGCCGGGCTTCGACCAGATCGCCCAGGGCATGGGCGGGCTGATGTCCATCACCGGCCTGCCGGGCCAGGGGCCGGTGCGCGTCGGCATTCCCATCGACGATCTGACGGCCGGGCTCTTCACCGCCATCGGCATCCTGCTGGCGCTGATCGAGCGCCAGCGCTCCGGCCGCGGCCAATGGGTCCATAGCTCGCTGCTTCAGGCCCAGATCGCCATGCTGGATTACCAGGCCGCGCGCTGGCTGGTGTCGGGCGAGGTGCCGGGCCAGGCCGGCAACAATCATCCGATGGCGATCACCACCGGCCTGTTCCAGACCGCCGACGAGCCCATCAATGTCTGCGCCGATCCGCAGCCGATCTGGGAGCGCTTCTGCCGCGCGGTCGAGGGCGAGGATCTGCGCACCGACCCGCGCTTTGCCAGCGACGATCTCCGCACCAAGAACGGCGCCGCCGTGGTCGAGGCCATGACGGCGAAGCTGAAGCAGCGCAAGGGCCGCGACTGGATCGAGATCCTCAATCGCGCCGGCGTGCCCGCCGGGCCCGTCAACCGCATCGACCAGGTCTTCGCCGACCCGCAGGTCCAGCATCTCGGCATGGCGCGCCCGGTCACCCATCCCACCCTCGGCGATATCGATCTGGTGGGCCAGCCGGTGACTTTGACGCGTACCCCCAGCCGCATGAGCCATGCCGCGCCCGAGCCCGGCAATGCGACGGAAGAGCTGCTCCGGGGCCTGGGCTTCGGCGATGACGAGATCGACGCGCTTCGCAGGAAATTGGTGGTGTGATGGCAGGCAATGACGGCACGACCCGGCTGATCGCCCGGCGCGAAGGCGCGCTCGGCTGGCTGATCCTCAACAACCCCGCGCGCCACAACGCGCTCTCCCTCGAGATGTATGAAGCGCTGGGGCGCCGGGTCGAGGAGTTCGCGGGCGAGCCTGAGATCCGGGCCATCATCGTCACCGGCGAAGGCGGCCGCGCCTTCGCCTCGGGCGCGGATATCTCCGAGTTCGAGCAGAAGCGCGCCACCCCCGAGGATATCGCCCGCTATGACGGGATCTCCGATGCCGCCTCCCTCAAGCTGGAGCATTGCGAGAAGCCGACCATCGCCATGATCGCCGGCTATTGCATCGGCGGCGGACTTGACCTCGCCTTGCGCTGCGATTTCAGGATCGCGTCGGCGGAGTCCACGTTCGGCGTGCCCGCGGCGCGTCTGGGCCTCGGCTATGGCTTCGTCGACGTCAAGCGGTTGGTGGATATCGTGGGTCCCGCCTACGCGCGGGAGATCCTCTATACCGGCCGGCGCTTCACCGCCGCCGAAGCCCTGCAGATGGGCCTGCTGCATCGCGTCGTCGCGGCGGAGGACTTGCCGGCGGCAGTTGGCGCCCTGGCCGAGACTCTCGCCGCCAACGCCCCGCTCACCATCCGCGCCATGAAGCGCTGCATCGCCGAAGCAACCAAGGACCGCGCCGACCGCAACACCGAGGCCTGCCGCGAATTGGTCGAAGCCTGCTTCGCCAGCGCCGACTACGCCGAAGGCCGCCGCGCCTTCATGGCCAAGAGGAAGCCGGTGTTCCAGGGGCGGTGAGCAGTAGATCCCGCGTCGGTCATAGCGACGCGGAATCGATTGCGGCCCGGCAAGCCCCCACTCTCTCCACCGTCATGTGTGGATGGCCCCCGGCAAGCAAGGGTTTTGCGTTCTGCAAGCGACGGTCACTGCGGTCATGTGTCCGGCCTTTGATCGCGGCCGGGCCGCTGGCCCTGATGGGTCCGTGATCGGCCTGATCATGTCGCGGGTCTCGAGCCTCATGACTACAGGCTTGCTCGCCGTCGGCTGCCTACTATGGCATCCGCGTTTCTCCCTCGCAATCCTCCGCTCCTGCCCAGGTTGGCCGTCAGGCCGCCGCCGGCTGGGGGGAAGTCCTCCTGGCGCTCATCAGCGCCCAGCCGATGCGCGCTATCTGTTGGCCACGCCACGCCGCGGCTGCGCGCTACTGGCGGCAGCTTGCCATCCAGCGATCCTGGCGCCGCGCTGGAGCCGAGGACCGACATGGCGCCTTCACCAGCAGCGGCGCAGATAGCCGTGCCGCGCTGCTGATCGGCCGAGCTTCACCTGCCACCGGTCCCTCCGCCGGGCACCAGCCGAGCGGCGTCGCCCGCGCGGAAGTGTCGGTCGATCACACGCGCACGGCGCTGCCAGGATCGGTCCATAGCCGGGGGTGATCAGGTGGCGGTAGTGGTGCGCGACCCCAGGCGACGATCGCCGGTCGATGCTCGATCTGCCGCTCTAGGGCGCGCAGACTTCCGTCATTCCCACGGCACTGCGCAGCAGCTCCACCAGCGCGCCGCGGGATCGGCCAGGATCGCCAGCAGCTCACCCACGCTGCCCATTGCGACCACACCAACTCGCCATCAGCCCCGAGTGGTTGATCAGCATGTCGCTGCTTCACAGCAGACTCGACCTGCACCCCGCCATCGCCTGCTGCTTCCGTCTTGATCGCCACAAGCGCATACCGCGCTCACCGCCTCGCAGATCGCCGCCGCATCCGCCGCATCGTTCTGTTCCGCGGACATAAGCCTTCACATACGCCAGCGGGATCAGCGCACCTCATGACCTAGCTTTCTCAGCTCGCGCACCCGTAAGCGACGTTGCACAGGCCTCCACCCGATCAGACAGGCGCCAGCTTCGCAAACCACACCATCACCACGAGCGCCGCAATATCCGCCGCACCTTCAAACCCCAGCCGCATCAACGCCATGCACCTGAAACACCTTCTTCGCAATATCCAGCCCGACAAGCTAACTACATGGATGGCACCCGTTCGTTAGTTGTCGAACCCAACTTTGGCACACTGATGCCGTAGCCTCCCCCCGTCATGGTCGGCGCAGGCCGACCATCCACGAGTTTGCCTGCACCGGACCCGGTGACCGCCGTAATTGTCGATCATTGCGCGGTCGCTCTCGCCGCGAGGAAGTAATTCACCACGGAGACACGGAGGTCACGGAGAGGAAATTGGAGTGTTGGAGTAGCGGTTCGCCTGCACTCGTCGGGGCGTTCTGCTCCGTGATCTCCGTGCCTCCGTGGTGCATTCTTGCTTGTCGACCCGCGAATAGGCTACGGCCTGAGAGGAATCGCATGGGGAGACAAACTCGTGGATGGTCGGCCTTCGCCGACCATGACGGCTGAGAGAGCGAGGTTTGCCGGCTACGCCCGGACGTCGGTAGGACGGCGCCTGCGCCTAGTCATGATGGAGCAAGGGGCCGAAGGCCCTCCCGGCTCACATCCGCATGACCAGAAAAAGAAAAACCCCGCCGCTCCGGAGGGAGCGGCGGGGTGAGGGGGGTGGCGCCGGGCTGCTCAACAGGTCAGGCAGCCCGGCGCCCGCCGGAAAGTTGCTATTTCACCGTCGCGCCGACGACGGAATCCCATTGCTTGGTGATGACCTCCTTCGCCGCGCCCTGCTGTGCCAGGGTCGGGAAGAGGGCCTTGTCATAGGACTCGGCGGGCGGCAGCTTGGCCAGCAGCTCCGCCGGGACCTTGTTGTTCTTGACCAGATCCTTGAAGCGGATGGGGTGGCAATAGCCCTTCAGCCATTGGATCTGGACCGGATCGGAATAGAGCCATTCCATCCAGAGCTTTCCCGCATTGGGATGCGGGGCATAGGCGCTGATGGCCTGGATATAGACGCCGGCGACGATGCCGGTCTTGGGCACCACGATTTCGACCGGCGGATTGCCCTTGAGGGTGTCGCGGTCGGCCAGCGCCAGATAATCCCAGCGAATGCCGATGGGCGTGCTGCCCTGGGCCAATGCGGCGGCGGAGATGCCCACGGGCACGAAATTGCCCGCCTTGTTGAGCTTGGCGAAATAGTCGAGCCCGGCCGCCGCGGCCTTGTCCACATCGCCGTTGGTCGCCGAGAGTCCGGCGGCGAAGACGCTCTGGATCGATTCATTGGAGGTGCGCGGATCGCCGCCGACGGCGACCGAATTCTTATAGGCCGGGTCCAGCAGATCGGGCCAATCGGCCGGCAGCTTCTTCACCAGGTCGGCATTGATCTCGAAGGCGAGCACGCCGTAGTAGTCGCCGTACCAATAGCCCTCGGCATCCTTCTGGTCGTCGGGGATCGTGTCCCAGGTCGAGACCTTGTAGGGCTGCAGCAGCCCGTCGGCCTTGGCCGTGGGGCCGAAGGAAAGCCCGACGTCGATGACGTCCGGCGCCTGGGGACCCTTGTTACCCTTGTTGGCCTTGATCGCCTCGATCTCGTCGCCGGAGCCGGCGTCGGGATTGAGCTCGTTCACCGTCAGTCCGTAAGTCGCCTTGAAGCCCTCGATGATCGCGCCATAGCCGCACCAGTCATGGGGCACGGCGATGATGGTGAGCTGGCCTTCCTTCTTCGCGGCCGCCACCAGATCGCTCATCGAATCCGCCGAGGCCGCGCCGGCGAAGGCCAGAAGCCCGAAGGACCCGATCGCCAAAGCCGAGGACGCCGACAGCGCCCATCTGCTAAACCCTGTTCGTCTCATTTGCCTCTCCCCGTTGATGGGCCTCGGCCCAGCTTGCTGATCAGCCCAGATCGCGGGGCCGAGATTATCACGGCGATTGTTGTGGTTCAATGACGGTTCGTTGTGACCTCAACATCCTATCGCCGAAACATGCCCGACCTGTCACAATGCGAGTGCCGCCATGAACCCTTCGCCCCGCCTTTCCAAGAAGCAGCGCCAGGAGCGCATCCTGGCGGAGCTGCGCGCCTCCACCACCATCCGCATCTCCGAGCTGGCCGCCGAGCTCGGCGTCTCGTCGGAGACCATCCGGCGCGACCTCAAGGAGATGGGCGACGGCGGGCTGATCGACCGCACCTATGGCGGGGCGGTGGCGCGGCCCTTCGGCTTCGAGCCGACCTGGAACGAGCGCTTCAACGCCATGACGGAGGAGCGCGAGCGGATCGCGGCCCTGGCCGCCCATCTCATCCAGCCGGGCGAGGTCCTGGTGATCGATGCCGGCTCGACCACGCTGCATTTCGCCCGAAGGCTCGCCGCCGAGCTCAGGGACCTGACCGTCGTCACCAACAGCTTCGCCGTCGCCATGGCCCTGGCGCAAAACCCCCGCATCGCGGTGATCTCCTGCCCCGGCCAGTACGATGCCCATGAAGGCAGTGTGACCGGCCCCGATACCATCGCCTTCCTCAACCGCTTCAACGCCAATCGGGCCGTGATCGGGGCCAGCGGCATCACGGGCGAAGGACCCAATGAGGTCAACTCCGGTGCGGCGGCGGTCAAGCGCGCCATGCTGCTGCGGGCCGAGGAGCGGATGCTCCTGGTCGATCACTCGAAATTCGGCATGCCGCATCTCGAGGTGGTCTGCCCGCTGAGCGATATCCATCGCCTGGTCACCGACCGCCCCCCGGTCCGCGAGCTCGCCGCAGCATTGCGCCGCGCCAATGTCGAGGTGCATTGCTAGGGTAAGAAGACAAGCGAACCACAGAGACACAGAGGCACAGAGAAGGACGAAGGGATTGGCTCGCCCGAAGGGCGAGCTCGAGAGCTAAAGCCTCCCGGCGTCCGGATCGGGCGGGTTATCACGCTCCCCTCTGTGCCTCTGTGTCTCTGTGGTTCACCTTCCTTACATCCCAAACCGCGCTTGCCTCGCGTCGCACAGCGTGCGGATAATGCGCCAGGCGCTCGCAGAAGCGGCGCCGGAAGCAGCGTCGGTTCCTCGCCCTCGGCGAAGCGCGCCACGATATTCCCGTTCTCGCCGGACAGGCCGGGCCGACCCAAAGGGAGGCCAGCATGAGCGTTGCTCGGGTCACGAAGCTCACGGCAAGTTCGACCAAGGGATTCCAGGACGCGGTCGAGGCCGCGCTGGCCCGCGCCGCCAAGACACTGCGCGGGATCACCGGGCTCGAGGTCCTGTCTCAGAAGGCCAAGGTGGAGAAAGGCAAGATCGCCGAGTATCGCGTCACCATGGAGGTGACGTTTATCCTGGATTGAGGGGCATCCTCGACTAGCCCGCGGCGGCCTTCAGCGCGGCGAGATAAGCGCGCACCCGGTCCGCATTGACGCCGAGATCGCCCTTGCCTTGACGGCTGACCGAGCGGATGTCGATGCGGCTGCCCTCGCCGGCGGCGGTGACGCGGATGACGATGTCGTCGACGAAGCCGAACCAGAAGCTCGCCTGGCTGGCCTCGATGCGGCCGCTCGCGGGATCGCTCGCGGTCACGTTCCAGCGCGGCATCGACCGTGCCGTAGCCAGAGCGAGATCGAAGGCCTTGGCGGAGCTGAGCGGCAAGGTCAGCGGCGCGATGTCCGGATAGGCCTTCTGCTGCTGGGCGGCGATCGCCGGTCCGCCATAGGACGCCGAGGCGCCATGCTCCGCCGCCCGGGCGGCCAAGGGGGCGATGAGAGCCGGCGGATCGGCGGTGTCGGTGGTGATGTCATGGATCGCCGGGGCATGGCGCATCCAGAGCCGCAGCGGCAGCAGGATGTAGCCGGTGCCCAGCAGCAGCACGCCCACCAGCAGGACGATCCGCCAGAGCCCGAAGCTGCGGCCGGCGAAGATGAAGGCCATGATCGCCAGCACCGCCCCCAGCACGGCGGCGAGCGCCGCCACGGCCAGCAGCCCGAAGGAGCCGCCGACACGCAGCCATCCCTCGCGCCAGGCAAGGGGTGCGGCGCCCAGGGCCAGCAGCGATAGCAGGCCGAGGAAAAGCGCCGGCCCCGCCAGCCAGCCGCGCCATCCTCGATTTACCATGCCAGGATCCGACATCCTCGCACCTCCTCCGTGAGCGCTACATCTACCAGAAACGGCCGAGCGCGCCGGCCAAAAGCTCGAGCTGAGTCGCCAGCCGCGCCAGCGGCTCGGGTGCCGTGCCCTTCGGGCGCGCCGGCGGGGAGCCCTGCTTGTCCAGCGCCGCGAAGACCGCGGCGATCCAATCAAGCCATTCCCGCCAAAAGGCCTGCTCGCCGGCCTGGACCGGCCCATGGCCATGCTGCAGCGTGCTGAGGGGACCCGCGAGGCGGCGCAAGGTGGAAGCGGCCGCCATGGCCGACTCCAGCCGCGGCCGCTGCCCGCGCCGCGGCTCCTGCAGCGCGCGGGTGAGCGAGACCTCCAGATTGTTGCTGGCGACGCCCGCCAAGCGCCGGGACTCCTCGGCGACGGCGGCAGAGGCCTCGCCCAGGATCAGCGACAGCACCGCATGGGCGTAGCGCCCATAGGCGGCGGCGGTGTCGGTGAGCTCGCGGCGCAGGCGTTCCGGCTCCCAGCTCGGCCAGAGCAGCAGGCAGCCCGCCACAGCGACGGCGCCGCCGATCACCGTAAAGAGGGCGCGCATCTCGGCGATCTCCCAGGAGCTGAACCCGGGATCCAGCAGCTCGACCAGCACCACGAGCTGGGGCGTCAGGCAGGCGACATAGGCGCCGTAGCTCACCTGGCGCGCCGAGAAGCCGATGACGCAGAGCGGGAACAGAAGGGCGGCCAGCGCCAGCGGGGTCGAGGCCATCAGCGCCAGCCCGGCGCCGATGAACCCCCCCAGCACGGTGCCGGCGACTCTCTCCACGGCCCGCTGCCAGGTCGTGGCGTAGAAGGGCTGTATGGTCAGCACCACGGTGATGGGCAGCCAGCGCGCGAAGCTGCCATGCCACATCAGGCTGGCCGCCAGGGCCGGTGCGGCGATCGCCGCCGTGCGCAAGGCGTGGCGCAGCATGGCCGAATTCCAGTCGAGATTGCCCAGGACGGGCGTTACGACCCGCGCGCGCCAGGACGCGTTGTCTTCGTCCGCCACGCCGCTGCCCGCAGCATAGCCTTCCGGGGTCGAGAGCCGGACGGCGACGCGGAGCCGATCGGCGATGGCCTCGACGAGAGGCTCGAGGGAGGCATCGCCAGCGGCGCAGGCCTCCAGCCGGGCGATGACCCGGCCCATGCGCGTCCTTGTCGGGGGTTTTGTCATCGGCGATCAGCACGGCGAGGTTGAGCAGCAGCGGCTGCAGGATGCGCAGCAGACGATGGATCGCAGCGCGGCGCGCCGGCGGGGCGTCGTCGATCAGCTCGGTGAGGGCGATCAACGCGCCGAAGAGCTGATCCCCCGCCTCCAGCCGCAGCAGCGCCTGGGAGCCGCGCAGCGAGATGGGCCCGCGGGTGCGCACGAGGTCCATGACCAGGCCCCGCGCGCCTTCGATGGCGATGCGCACGGCGCGGCGATGGGCGCGGGCATGGTCATCCCAATCCGCGATCGCCAGGTTCTCGCGTCCGGCGAGCCGGCGCAGATCGCCGGTGAGCGCGGCCAGCTGGCGCCAAACCTCCGCCACCGACTCCCGGGCCGGGCGATATTGATGCAGCCGCCAAAGGAGCAGGGTGAGCACGATGGCCCAGAGCCCGCCGGCGATGAACATGGCCGTGACCACCGGCGCCTCATGCCAGGCGAGCGGCCGGTCGAGGGCGAAGATCAGCACGACGCTCAGCAGATTGCCGACGGTCTGGGCCGACTGCCCCCAGACGCGGGCAAAGGCATTGCAGAAGAAGACCAAAGTGGCGAGGGGCAGGACGATGAGCAGGCCGGCGGCACTGAGCAACCCGAAGACGCCCCACATCACCCCGCCCAGGATGCTGAAGGAGAGAAGGGCCGCCATGCGCGGGCGGATCGGCCCGCCGAGATCGCAGAAGCAGGTCAGATTGGCCGCCAGCGCCATATAGACCAGTGGCGGCCAATGCAGCCACTCATTGGCGAGAATGAGGACGCCGCAGGCAACCGCCGCGCGAATCCCTTCCGCGATGCTGATGGTATGCAGATCCAGCCCGACCGGCAGGCGGGCGAGATTGGCCCCGGGATTGCGCAGGCTGCCGAACTTCACGGCCGCCCGCGCCCCTCTCTTCCCTGGGCCAAGGAAGAACTTGCCTTGCGCATCGCCGCTCGTTCCATGATGAGTATCTGCATCGCTTCAAGACGGCGGGTGCAACAAGGCTGTGCCGGCTTCCCCCTAAAATCGGTACGAGTTACCCGCATGCAAGAACAAGCCGACGATAGCCCAGGGGATCCCCGCCGCCGCGCGCTTCTGCTGGCGGTGAGCCTCATGGTGATCGCCTTCAATCTGCGCACGGCGGTCACCAGCCTGGGACCGGTGCTGCTCGACGCCATCGCAGGGCTTCGCCTCACGGGCGCCGAGGCGAGCCTCCTGACTACGATCCCCTCGCTCTGCTTCGGGCTCTTCGGCCCTTTGGCGCCGGCCCTGACCCGCTGGCTCGGCCGGGAGCGGGCGCTGCTGGCGGTGCTGGTGCTCCAGGTCCTCGGCATTCTGCTCCGCGGCGTCCCTTTCGGCCCCGCGCTCTTCGCCGGCCAGACCTTGGCCGCCATCGGCATCGGGGTCACCAATGTGCTGCTGCCGGGGCTGGTGAAGCGAGAATTCCCGCGCCGCATCGCGGCCATGACCGGCCTCTACACCATGTGCTTCTGCCTGGGCGCGGCCATCGCCGCCGGGGCCACCGTGCCGCTGGAGCATCTGCTGGGCGGCAGCTGGTCCACCGCCTTGGCCTTCTGGGCGTTGCCCACCGCCCTGGCCGTGTTCCTCTGGCTCCCCTGGGTGCCCTGGCGCGCCGCGGCGGAGGAGTCCCGACCGACGCGGGTACACCGCCTGTGGACGCGACCGGCTCGCCTGGCAAGTGACCTTCTTCATGGGACTACAATCGGCACTCGCCTATATCGTCTTCGGCTGGCTGGCCCCGATCCTGCGCAGCCGGGGCCTTACGGCCGTCGACGCCGGCTTCGCCCTTTCCCTCTCGGTCATCGCCCAGGCCGGCGCCTCTCTGGTGGCCCCGAGCCTGGCCATGCTGGGCCGCGATCAGCGCCTCGCCAATGTGGTCGCCGTCGTCGTCAGCCTGATCGGCCTCTTCGGCTGTATCTACGCGCCGCTGTCGACCGTCTGGGTCTGGAGCCTCGCGCTGGGAATCGGCCAGGGCGCCACCATCGCCATCGCCCTCACCCTGATCGCGCTGCGCGCCACCGATCCCCATACCGCGACACAGCTCTCCGGCATGGTGCAGGGCATCGGCTATCTCATCGCCTCCTGCGGGCCGCTTCTGGCCGGGCTGCTGCATAGCTGGACCGGCGGCTGGAACGCGGTCGCGCTGCTCGCGCTGGTGATCGGCCTGGGCCTCACGGCCAGCGGCATCGGCGCCGGCCGCGCGGGGCATGTGGGGGGTGGCGGGTAGAGAGGCGGAGCTCGGCGCGAAGACGCAAGATTCACCACAGAGGCACAGAGGCACAGAGAAGAAAGGCTTTTGACACGCGCCCTTCCGGCCACACAGGCGCGTTATCCCGGTCGCTCTGTGCCTCTGTGTCTCTGTGGTTCAACTTCCTTCAAGGCGTCGTCTTACAGCCGCTTGTCCATGAACAGGCTCAAGGGGTCGTCGGGCGGGTAGTCGCCGAAGTGGCGGCAACGGGCGAAGCCGTGATGGGCGAAGAGGCCCAGTGCTTCCGGCTGGTAGACGCCGGTCTCCAGGCAGATCAGGTGGAGTCTCTGGGCGCGGGCCGCGTCTTCCAGATGCGACAGCAGCTTCTTGCCCAGGCCGAGACCGCGGGCGCGGGGCGAGACATAGATCCGCTTCACCTCGGCATAGGCCTCGCCGCTTTCATGCCGGCCCTCTTCCGCGCCGCGCAGCACGATGGCGCCGCAGGCCAGGCTCTCGCCATCGACCCGGCCGACGAAGAACAGCACCTCCGGCTGCGCCAGGCTCTCCACATCGAGGAGATGATTGCTTTCCGCCGGGTAGAGCCGCTGCATATAGGCGTCGAGCTCGGCCACCAGCTCGCGCACCTCCGGCCGGCGCGGGTCGGTCTGCTCGATGACGATGAGTTTCTTCGTGGTCATGCTTTCCCCTCTTGGACCGACAATTCCGTCGCCGCCTTCAGCCCCTCGAACACCGCCTCCTCGGCCGTGCGCGGCGCCAAAGCATCGCCGATGAGATGGACCGGGATGCCGGCGGCGGTAAGCGCGGCGGCGAGCGCGTCCTCCGGCTCGCCCGGATAGACGGCGACGATCGTATCCACATCCTCCATCACCAGGCTCTCCTGCGAGGGGGTATGGACGAAATAGGCCGTGCGCGCCTCGGCACCGTAGAGGCGCATGAAGGGGATGATCTCGACCCCGAGCTTGAAGAGCCGGGCAATGGCGGCATCGCGGGTGTAGTTCTGGATGGCGAAGGCGGCGCAGGGCGCATTGACGGCGAGACGGACATGGGCGCCCTCGCCGGCAAGCTGCTCGGCGATTCCCACGCCCGTCCAGTCGGCGAGCCAATCGTAGATCACGACGCGCGCGCCGGTCCGGCTGCGCTTCTCGATCACGTCATGGGCATGGAGGATCTGGATCCCCTCGCCGCCCTCGATGACCGGCAAGCGCGGGCGGGTGCCGCTGGCGAGGATCACATGATCGGGCTTCTCGCGCGCGATGAGCGACGCCGTCGCCTCGACGCCGGTCCGCACATCAACCCCCGCCAGCGCCATCTCGCGGGCGAGATTGGTGACGATGCCCCCGAACTCGGCGCGATGGGGCAGGAGCTGGGCCAGCAGCGCCTGGCCGCCCAGCCGTCGCGCGCGCTCATAGAGTGTCACCTGATGGCCGCATTCCGCCGCGACGGCCGCGGCCTTCATGCCGCCGGGCCCGCCGCCGACGACGATGACCTTGAGCGGCCGCGCCGCCCGCCCGCGCAGGCCATATTCGATCTCGCGTCCGGTCTCGGGATGCTGGATGCAGGAGATCGAAAGGCCGAGCTGGGCATGGCCGATGCAGGCCTGGTTGCAGGCGATGCAGGCGCGGATGTCCTCGCTCAGCCCCGCCTTTGCCTTGTTCGGCATCTCCGGATCGCAGATCAGCGCCCGGGTCATGCCGCAGAGATCGGCCGCCCCCTCCGCCAGGATCCGCTCCGCCTCCTGGGGCTGGTTGATGCGGCCCGCGACGAAGACCGGCTTGCCGATCGCCTGCTTCAGCGCCCCGGCGAAGGGTGCCAGATAGCCGTTGGCGACGCTCATGGGCGGGACGATATGGATCGCGCCGGATGTGGAAGCCGAGGTGCCGCCGATGACGTTGAAATAGTCGAAGGAGTCTTTCAGGCGGCGGCAGAGCCCGAGCATCTCGCCTTCCTCGATGCCCGTGGCCTCGTATTCATTGCCCGAGAGGCGCAGGCCCAGGATCAGCTCCGGCGGTGCGTAACGGCGCACCGCCGCCACCACCTCCTCGAGGAAGCGCAGGCGATTTTCCGGCGAGCCGCCGAAGCGATCCTCGCGCTGGTTGGTGAGGGGGTTGAGGAATTGCGTCGGGAGATAGCCATGGCTCGCCACGATCTCCACGCCCTGGGCGCCGGCTTCCGCCATGCGCCGCGCCGCCTGGCCATAGCCCTCGATGATCTCCTCCACCTCGCCGGTGGAGAGCGCCCGCGGCACGATGCGGAAGCGCTCGGTGGGGGCGCTGGAGGGCGCATAGGCCGCCTGCTGAATGCCGTCGCGCCGGCCGAGGAGCTCGCGGCCGGGATGGAAGAGCTGAACGAAGGCCGTCGTGCCCTCGGCCCGGATCGCCTGGAACAAAGGCCGGAAGGCCGCGATATGCGCGTCGGAGGTGCCCATGAGCACCTCCGAGGTGTAGCGGGCGGTCTCATGCACCGCCACGACCTGGACGATGATCAGCCCCACCCCGCCCTTGGCCCGGGCCCGCTGATAGGCGATCAGCGCCTCGCTGGGCAGGCCGTGGCGGCCGAGATCGGTGTCATGGCCGGTGGAAAGGATTCGGTTGCGGATCTCCAGCCCGCGCAGGCGAAAGGGAGAGAAGAGATGCGGATAGCTCTGGCTCATGGAAGCCTTGGGCAACTCATGCGTCGAGGCGTTGGTCGCCGGTCGGGCTGTTGCGGCGGATCATGGCTTCCAGGACCTCGAGGAGGGCATCGACCTCCTCGGCCGTATTGTAATGCGCCAGGCCGACGCGCAGCACCCCGCCGCTTTCGAGCAGGCCCAGATGGGTGATGACCTCCAAGGCATAGTTATGCCCGTCCCAGACGAAGATCCCCTCCCGCCCAAATCCGGCCGACATCTCCGGCGGCGTCAACCGGTCATGGATGAAGGAGACCGTCGGCACGCGCCGATCGAAGGCCGCGGGATCGGTGATGCCCTGGATGGCGATCCCCGGCAGGCGCTGCAGCCCCTCCACCAGCCGGCCGGTCAGCTCGCGCTCATAGGCTTCCAGCGTCTGCCAGGCGGCGCGGATCGCTCGTCGCCGCTCGCTTTCGCCCTGCCGCGGCGGAACGGGGGCGGCGAGGCTGGTGCCGATCCAGGCAAGATATTCCACCGCGCCCAGGGTCCCGGCCATGCCCTCATGGCTCAAAGTGCCGGTCTCGAAACGCGAGGGCAGCGTGTCATCCGCCGGGCGGACCTTATAGGGCGAGAGGGAATTCAATAACTCCGTGCGCCCCCAGAGCACGCCCTGATGCGGCCCGAAGAATTTATAAGGCGAGCAGACCAGGAAGTCGCAGCCGATGGCCTGCACATCCACCAGCCGGTGCGGGGCGAGCTGCACCGCGTCGACATAGACCAGCGCACGCGGCGCCTTGGCCTTTACCAGCGCCGTCAGACCCTGCACATCATTGATGGTCCCGGTCGCATTGCTCGCATAATTGAGGGCCACGACGCGCGTGCGATCGCTGAGCAGCGCCTCCAGCGCCGCCGGATCGAACTCGAAACGGGCGCGATCGAAATCCAGCCAGCGCACGACGCAGCCGCGGTCGCGGGCCACCAGCAGCCAGGGCGCGATATTGGCGTCGTGATCCATGCGGGTGACGATGATCTCATCGCCCGGCTCCAGGGTCAGGGCGATGGAGCGCGAGATATGGAGGGTAAGCGTCGTCATGTTCTGGCCGAAGACGATCTCGGCAGGCGAGGCCGCGCCCAGCATATCCGCCATGGCGGCATGGGCCTCCTCGACCAATTTGCCGGCGGCGATGGAGGTGGCGAAGGGGCCGCCCAGATTGGCGTTGCTGCGCACCAGGCAATCCACCGTGCGGTCGATGACGGATTTCGGCGTCTGGGTCCCGCCGGGGCTGTCGAAATAGATCCGCTTCCGGCCGGAATTGGTGATGGCCAGAGCGGGAAATTCGGCACGGATACGCGCGATATCGAGACTCATCGGGAATGACCTGCGGAGGGAATTAAGGGAAGGAAGGCAATCTACAGGATGCCATGGCGCCGGAGATAGCCGCCATCGATCTCGCCCCGGGCCACGACTTCCGTCGGGCCGCTGAGCACGGCGCGCCGGAAGATCGGCGCCTCGTAATCCAGTGCGACCTGCAGAAGGTCCCCGCCATGGCTGCGGATTGCCGCCGGCGTACCCGCCCGGCCCAGCAGGAAGGAAACGGCGGCGCAGGCGACCGCGCCGGTGCCGCAAGCCAGTGTCTCCGCCTCGACGCCGCGCTCATAGGTGCGCATGCGGAGCTCCCCGCCCCGGAGCTCCAGAAAATTCGCATTGCAGCCGTGGGGAAAGGCGGGATGGGCCCGGAGGATCGGCCCCTCGATATCGACGGGATGGCCATCGACATCGGCGACGAAGGTCACCGCATGGGGCACACCGACCATGAGCTTATGAACCGTGGCCTTCCGCGGACCCAGATCGAGGGTGAGATCGAGCTCGATCTCCGCCGGGGGCGGGATCTCGATGGTGACCGAGCTGCCGTCGACCTCCGCCAGCGCCATGCCGGCATCGGTCTGGAAGGCGGTCTTGGCCCCGGCCAGGCCGATCTCCCCGGCAAAGAAGGCGGCGCAGCGCGCCCCATTGCCGCACATCTCCCCCGGCAGGCCCGAGGCATTGACATAGCGCATCTCGAAATCGATCCCCGCCGCGCCGGCGGCGGGATAAAGGACGAGGATGCCGTCGGCCCCAAGGCCCCGGCGGCGGTCGCAAAGCAAGGCGGCGAGCTTCTGCAGCCGGTCCGCCGGCACCTCGCCAAGCTTTCGGCCGTCGATCATGACGAAGTCATTGCCGGCGCCATGCATCTTCACATAGCCGAGGTCCGAATTGCCGAGGTCCGAATTGCCTGTGGGCCGCGCCATCAGCCTTGCCCCTCATCCCGCGGCACGCCGAGGCCGAAGACCTTCTCGCCGTCGCCGGCCATGCCGTGATTGATGCGCCAGAGGATGAGCCCCGCCTCCGGCGCCCGGATCTCGCCGATCTCGTCGCCGAAGACATCGGCGATGCGCGCGAGAAGCTGGCCCTTCGCCACCCGCATGCCCGGTTCGGCCCGGGCATGGAGCAGGCCCGGCTTCGGCGTCTCGATCCAGAGATAGCGGCCGACCACCACCTGATCGCGGGTCGCGGGAATCGGCGGGCCGTCGATCATGCCCAGGAGGCTCATGACGTTCAGCACGCCATTGAGGTGAAAGGCGATGCAGACCGGATCGAGGAGGCCATTGGCGCCCGACTCCGCCATCACCGCGAGCCGTCCGGCCCGCGCGCGGCCGGTGCAGGCACGGCCGGGGGCCGCCATATCGGCGGGATCCAATGCTGCGATGATCTCGGCATCGAAGCAGCGGGCCAGGGCCAGGCTCTTCTCGTCGAAGCCGCTGTCGCCGGTCATCTGGCAGATGGAGAATTTGGCGACATTCTCGCAGAGATCGCCGCCATGGAGATCGATCAGCACCTCGGCCTCGGCCGCCCATTCGCCGAGGATGGCATCGGCGAGGGCCTCGCTGAAGCTGCCGTCCTTGTGGCCGGGGAAGGAGAAATTGATGTTCTTGCCGTCGATCGGGCAGACATATTGCGAACGCACCGGCACGGCCGGGAGATTGAGGATCGGCAAGATGGCGATGCTGCCGCGGAGGCTCTCGGGCCGGATCCGGCGCTGGAGCTGCACCGCCGCCTCGATGCTCGAGACCTCGTTCACATGCATCCCGGCCATGACGCAAAGCCGCGGCCCCGGCCGGTTGCCCCTGATCTCCACCATGGGCCATTGCCAGCCCGCGAGCTGCGGGTTGGCGAAAGTGAGCGTGCCGCGCTGGATGTTCGCCTGGCCGCTGTTGTGAGGGGTGAAATTCATGGCAGGCGATCATCACCGGAAGGTTCGATCCGCGCAACGCCGGAGCGGCGTTCGCCCGATCTGTCGCGGGGGCGAGACAAGCCTAGATTCAGGTAGCAACGCCTTGGAAGCCATATCATTTATAGGCAGGATGGCGCGGCCGGCATAGGGTCGGCGAGGAGCGGCAATGTTTCAGGCCCAGGCGATCGAGAGCACCGGCAAGTCCGAGTTCTATCGCGAGCTCGCCTCGCAGCTCACCTCCCTCCTCGAGGGCGAGAGCGACCCGATCGCCAATGCCGCCAATACCGCGGCCCTCCTGTTTCAGGTGATGGCGAATATCAACTGGGCCGGTTTCTATTTCCTGCGCGATGGCAAGGAGCTGGTCCTCGGTCCTTTTCAAGGGCTGCCGGCCTGCGTCAGGATTCCCTCCGGGCGTCGCGGACGGCGCGGCCCGCCGATCGGTGATGTTCTGCGCCGGTTTGACACCGCGGTGGCTGGTGGCGAAGGGCTGCATTCTGGCGGCTGATGTGGCACCAGGGCCCGCTAGGCGGCGGGTCCTTCGGCCAGGGCAAAGACTTCCTCCGGCTCGCCCAGCCCCTTCACGGGCTGGAAGCCCAGAGACAGCAGCTTCCGGTCGCAGAAGCCGGCGAAATCCCGGGACAGGATCATGGGTCGCCCCATCCGCTTGGTCAGCCCTTCCAGACGACAGGCGAGATTCACCGCGGGGCCGATGGCGGTGAAGTCGAGCCGGTCCGCGGCCCCGACATTGCCGTAGAAGACCTCGCCCAGATGCAGCCCGATGCCGATCCGGATCAGGGGCTGACCGGCGGCGCTCCGGGCCACATTCTCCGACGCCAGGCGTCCCAGGATCGCCTCCCCCGCCGCCAGCGCCGCGGCCGCCATCTGCCGCTCCTCCCCCTCCGCCGCCGGGAAGATGGCGAGCACCCCGTCGCCGACGAATTTCAGCACCTCGCCGCCGTAGCGGGCGATCGCCGCCGCCGCGGCGTCGAAATAGGCGTCCAGCAGCGAGATCAGCTCGTCGGGCGGCAGGCGGTCGGAGAGGGAGGTGAAGCCGCGCAGATCGATGGCCATGAGGACCGCCCGCAGGCGCTCGCCATGGCCGCGGCGGACCTCCCCCTGGAGGATGCGCTGGCCGATGGTGGGGCCGAGATAGATATCCAGCAGCGTGCCGGCGAGGCGGCGCATGGCCATGCCCTCGATCACCGCCGCGAGAAGCGGCAGCAGCCCCGCGATCTCGTCGAACTGATCGGCGCTGAAGCCCCCGACCCGGTCGCTGGCCCAGGTCGAGACCTGATGGCGACCCTGGAAGAAGGAGAGCGAGACGGCCAAATAATCGGTGCCGCCGGCCTGGCGCAGCGATTGCAGTAAGGGGAAGGCCCGGATCGACTCCTCATCCTCGAGCCGGTAGCGGGCCCTGCCGCCGCCTTCGATCACCACGCGGATCGGGCTGTCGCGATAGTCGGTGCTATTGAAGATATCGTGGGGCACGCGGAATTCTTCCGTCACGCTCGGCTCGCGCCGCCAGCGATAGCCATAGGCCCGCGCCTGAGGATGCAGGGTCGGCAGGGAGATCGTGGCCCGCCAGAGGGGCATGCCCTGCCCGACCAGACGCCAGCATAATTCGTCGAAGAGAGCCGCCGGCGAGGGCGCCGCCCGGCCCTCGCCCAGAAGCCACTCGGCCACCGGCGCGCCCGTGATCGCCTGGCCCTTGCCTTCGAAGACCCCGACGACCTCGACTTCAACCTTCGGCCGATCGGCGATGGGGGGCGCTTTATCGCTCATGTCAGCCTCCTGCTCGGTTTCGCCTAGCCCGCCTCCACCGCATCGGCGAGCTCGCCGAGGGTCGCAAAATGATAGTCGGGGGTCGTGAGCTGGCCCGGGTCCTGGGTGCCGCCGAAGCCTTTCAGCCCCCGGCGGCGCTCGATCCAGCAGACCTTGTAGCCCAGCCGGCGCGCCACGCCGATGTCGTGATACTGGCTCTGGGCGACATGCAGAATATCCGCCAGCCCGTGGCCCAGCACGCTGAGCCGGCCGCGGGTGAAGGCGAAGAAGGCGGGGTCGGGCTTCTCGCAGCCGGCCTCGTCGACGGTGACACCGTCGTCGAAGGGATCGCCCAGGGTCCGCGCCATCTGATCCAGCGCCCAGCGCCTGGCATTGGTCATCGCCACCAGGCGGTAGCGCTTGCGCAGGCGCTTCAAGGCGGCGACCGAATCGGGGAAGGCCGGCCAATCCTTGATGGAGTCCCGCAAGCCCGGGCCCGCGGTCTGCGGCAGGCCGAATTCCTGGGCCATGTCCTGATAGACCCGGACCAGGTCGTCGGGGTACCAGCCGGAGGCCGGTGCGCTGCGCGAGCGCCGATAGGCCTCGAGGATCACCTCGTCGCCGAGCTCCGCGGGCGTCTTCCCGGAGGAGGCCCGGATGTAATCGATGATCCCGCGCTCGAAATCGATCAGCGTGCCGACGACATCGAAGGTCAGGACCTTGAATTGCTCGAAGGGCATGGCAGCTCCGGAAGAGGGGAGGCAGTGGTTCTCGCTATTGCAGCTTGGGCGCCTTGAGGAAGCTGTTACGGTCGGCCGAGGCGATGCGGACCCAGACCGCCCGGCCGTCGCGCACGGCCTCGACCAGGATCTCGGCGCCCGCCGGCCCGCTCGCCCAGACCTTGCGGTAGAAATCCGCCAGGCTGTCGACGCTCTCGTCCCGCACCGAGACGATGACATCCCCGGGCTGCATGCCGGCCACGGCGGCGGGACCCTCGGCGGCGAGATCCGCGACGATCACCTTGCCGCCGCTCTCCGCCGTGTAGAGACCGAGCCAGGGCCGCGCCGGCTTGTTCACTCTGCCATAGGCCAGCAGCTCGTCCAGCCGCGGGCCCAGCAGATCGATGGGGACCGTCATATTGATGTCACGGGGCTGGCCGCCCTCGACGACCTGGCGCAGATGCAGCGAGCCGATGCCCAGCAGCTTGCCGTCCCGGCCGATTAGGCCGGTGCCGCCCCAATGGGGATGGGCGGGGGCGGTGAAGATCGCCTCCTCCAGCAGATACTCCCAATATCCCGCGAACTCCTCCTTGCCGATGACCTCGGCGCTGAGGGATTGCCGGCGGCCGCCGCCGGCGACCACGACCGGCTCGCCGAGCTTGACCGCGCTGGAGCGGCCGAACTCCAGGGCGGGCAGATCGAGCCGGCCCAGCGCCTGGACCAGGCCGAAGCCCGTCTCCTGGTCATAGCCCAGGACATGGCCGGGCGTGACCCTGCCGTCGACATCGGTCAGCCAGATGCTCTCGGCCTCGGTGACGAGATAGCCGATGGTGAGGACCAGGCCGTTGGGGCGGATGACCACGCCGCTGCCGGCGCGCTCCGTCCCCAGGATCGAGGCCGTGAAGGCATCGCCGGGGATCACGGCCTGCAGCGCCACGATCGAGCGCAGCGCATGGTCCAGGTCGAAATCGCAGGCCTCGGGCTTCGGCTGTCGCGGCAGCGGCACTTCATACTGTGGTTTGGTTGCCATCTTTCACTTTCCTGACGTTGCCATTGTTATATGGGGAGGGCAGGACCGCAATGGCATGGGCCAAGACATCGGCCTTGGCAGGAGTCCCGGCACCAGGCGCGGCAAAATGTCGGCGATACGATAGAAGGCGGCGCCCGCAGATGTTGCTCGCCGGTCCCATCCGTGCAATTTTGTTAACGGAACGAGCTCGCGTCCCGGTGGAATGTAATCCGCCGCGCCGGGCCATAGATCAGGCCAACTCGATCAACGAGTGGCCAACAATCGGGGAGACTTCGAATGTGGGACTTGGAAAAGCTCAAGGGCTTGGCTGGCAAGGGTAAGGTCAGCCGGCGCGATTTCATTCAATTTGCGCTCGCGACCGGCGTCACCGTGGCGGCGGCCGAGACGATGTTCGTCAAGGCGGTTCAGGCAGCCCCGAAGAAGGGCGGCTCCTTCAAGATGGCGCTGGGCCATGGCGCGACGACGGATTCGCTGGATCCGGCCACCTATCCTGACCAATTCACCGGCACGGTCGGCTGGGGCTCGATCGGCAACAGCCTGACCGAGGTGGACTACAAAGGCGACATCCAGCTCGATCTTGCCGAGTCGGTCGAGCATTCCGACGACGCCAAGTCCTGGATTTTCAAGCTGCGCAAGGGCGTCACCTTCCACAACGGCAAGACGGTGACCTCGACCGATGTTGTCGAATCCTTCCGCTGGCATATGGGCAAGGATTCCAAATCGGCCGCCAAGTCGCTGCTCACGGACGTGACCGACATCAAGACGGACGGGCCGGAGACCACGATCTTCACCCTCAGCAGCGGCAGCGCCGACTTCCCCTATATCGCCTCCGACTATCACATTCCGATCATGCCGGCGAAGGATGGCGGCGGCGTCGATTGGCAGTCGGGCATCCGCACCGGCCCCTATATGCTCGAGAAGTTCGAGCCGGGCGTCAGCGCCAAGATGAAGCGCAACCCGAACTACTACGGCAAGGCCTGGTTCGACGATGTCGAGGTCCTCAGCATCATCGATGTGAACGCCCGCACCAATGCGCTGACCAATGGCGAGGTGCATTACATCGACCGCTGCGACCTGAAGACCCTGAGCCTGCTGAAGCGCCAGCCCGGGATCAAGATCTGGGAAGGCACGGGCTACGGCCATTATGTGCTCCCGATGCTGACCAATGTGGCGCCCTTCGACAATGTCGATGTGCGCACGGCGCTGAAATACGCCGTCGATCGCGAGGATATCCTGAAGAAGGTCTTCCTCGGCCATGGCAAGGTCGGCAACGACAACCCGATCGCGCCCGGCATCAAATACGAGATCGATCCGACGCCGAAGTTCACCTATGACCCGGAGAAGGCGAAGTTCCATCTGAAGAAGGCGGGGCTGTCGAGCCTGAAGGTCGATCTCTCGGCCTCGGATGCGGCTTTCTCTGGCGCGGTCGACGCGGCGGTGCTCTACCAGCAGCATGCCAAGGCGGCGGGCATCGACATCAATGTCGTGCGCGAGCCCAATGACGGCTATTGGGACAATGTCTGGATGAAGAAGCCCTGGTGCGCCTCCTATTGGAACGGCCGTCCGACCATCGATTGGATGTTCGCCACCGCCTATGCCGCCGACGCGGCCTGGAACGACACCAACTGGAAGAACCCGAAGTTCAACGAGCTGCTGCTCCAGGCGCGTTCGGAGACGGACACGAAGAAGCGGGCCGCCATGTATTCCGAGATGCAGGAGCTCCTGCACAATGACGGCGGGATCATGGTGTTGATGTTCAACAGCTATGTGAGCGCCTATTCGAACAAGCTGGGCCACGAAGAGCATGTGGCCGCCAATTGGGACGATGACGGGATGAAGATCACGTCGCGTTGGTGGTTCGCCTAGGCGTCGAAGCGGAGTCCCGGCGGGGCGCGCCCCCGGCGAGCGAGCGGCCGGCCAATCTCGGCGGTGGCTCAGGGAGCGCGTTCCTTCCGGCATCGGATGTCGAGATCCTCGCGGTGGCGATCACGCCGCCGCGAGGCGGATTTTATCGGCGCCGCAGCTGGTCCAGGAACCGACATGACCATGCGATTTAAGCAGGTTCTCGTCAGATGAACGCCATCCTCCGGACGGTGTTGCAGCGTCTGGCGCTCGGTTTCGTAACGCTCTTCGTCGTCTCGGCGCTGATCTCCGCCTCCGTCGCCCTGCTGCCGGGGGATTTCGCCAAGGCGATCCTGGGCCAGGCCGCAACACCGGATACCGTCGCCGCCTTCCAGAAACAGGTCGGCCTCGACCGGGGTCCGGTTGAGCGCTACGTCAACTGGATCGGCGGCGTGCTGCATGGCGATTTCGGGACCTCCTTCTCCAACCGGGACGGTTATACCCGCACCGTGGTCTCGCTGATCGCGCCGCGGCTCAAGAACACGCTCTTCCTCGCCTCCATGGCGGCGATCGTGGCCGTGCCGCTCGCCCTGATCCTCGGCATGCTGGCCGCGCTCTATCGCAATACGATCTTCGACCGGCTGATCAATGTGGTCACCCTTACGGCGATCTCCTCGCCGGAGTTCTTCATCGCCTATATCCTCGTCCTCTTCCTGGTCGCCCGGACCCATCTCTTCCCGGCGCTCTCGACCGTGGATGCGGACACGACCTTCACCGAGCATATCTACCGCTGCGCCTTGCCGGCCCTCACGCTGCTGCTGGTGATCCTGGCGCATATGATGCGGATGACCCGGGCGGCCATCATCAATCTGCTCTCCAGCCCCTATATCGAGATGAGCCGGCTGAAGGGCATCGCGCCGCGGCGCATCATCCTGCGCCATGCCTTGCCCAATGCCTGGGCGCCGATCGCCAATGTGATCGCCGTCAATCTCGCCTATCTCATCGTCGGCGTGGTCGTGGTGGAGGTGGTCTTCGTCTATCCCGGCATCGGCCAGCTCATGGTCGACGCCGTGTCGCGGCGCGACCTGCCGGTGGTGCAGGGCTGCGCGCTGGTCTTCGCCGCCACCTATATCCTGCTCAACCTTGCCGCGGATATCGTCGCCATCGTGACGAACCCGCGCCTGCTGCATCCCCGATGAGCCTGCAACCCGACCTGCCCGAAGAGGTCATCGCGCTGGCGGCCACCGCCGAGGCGCCGCCCCGCATGGCGCGCCGCTCCTTCTGGACGCGGGCCTGGCGCGAATTGAAGCATGCGCCGGTCACCGCCTGGATCGGCCTCATCGTCGTCGCGATCTATATCTTCGCTGCGGTCTTCGCGCCGCTGATCGCGCCTTATGGCGAGACGGCGCTGGTGGGCGACGCCTATGAGCCCTGGGGCGACCAGTTCCTGCTGGGCACCGATCAACTCGGCCGCGATATGCTCTCCCGGCTCATCTTCGGGGCCCGCAACACGGTGGGCATCGCTTTCCTGACCACCATCTTCGCTTTCCTGATCGGCGGGACGCTCGGGCTGCTCTCCGCCACCTTGGGTGGCTGGGTCGACCAGGTGCTGGGCCGCGCGGTCGATGTGCTGATGGCCATTCCGCAGCTGATCTTCGCCCTCGTGCTGCTTTCCATCGTCGGCACCTCGATCGTCAATCTCATCATCATCATCGCCATCCTCGATTCGACCCGGGTCTATCGCCTGAGCCGGGCCGTGGCGATGAACGTCGTGGTTCTGGATTTCGTCGAGGCGTCCAAGCTCCAGGGCGAGAAGCTGGCCTGGGTGATCTCGCGCGAGATCCTGCCCAACATCCTGCCGCCCCTGGTGGCCGAGTTCGGCCTGCGCTTCTGCTTCGTCTTCCTCACGATCAGTGCGCTGTCCTTCCTCGGGCTCGGCATCCAGCCGCCGCTGGCCGATTGGGGCTCGATGGTCCACGACAACGCGACCTTGATCAATTATGGCGATGTCACGCCGCTGCTGCCCGCCGGGGCGATTGCGCTGCTGACGGTGGGCGTCAATTTCATCGTCGACTGGTTCCTGCACCGGGCCAGCGGCCTCAAGGAATGAGGGCCAAGCCATGGCGGTCGACCAAACCTTAGAACGCGGGTCGGACCGAGGGGGCGCTGGCGCGGGCCGCGGCGTGCAGGGCGATGTGCTGCTGGAGATCCGGGGCCTCCGGGTCGAAGGGCAGACCGACGATGTCTGGCAGGAGATCGTCAAGGGCATCGACCTGACAGTGCGCCGGGGCGAGGTGCTGGGGCTGATCGGCGAATCGGGCGCCGGCAAATCGACCATCGGCCTGGCCGCCATGGGCTATGCCCGGCCCGGCTGCCGGATCACCGCCGGATCGATCGTCTTCGATGGCGTCGATCTCGCCAAGCTGAGCGAGGCCCAGAAGCGCGATTACTGGGGCAAGCGCATCTCCTATGTCGCCCAATCGGCGGCCGCCTCCTTCAACCCGGCGCACCGGCTGATCGACCAATATGCCGAGACCCCGACCTGGCACAATGTCGTGGGCGAAGGTGAAGCCAAGCGCCAGGCGGTCGATCTGTTCCGGCGGCTGCAGCTTCCCGATCCGGGAAATATCGGCCAGCGCTATCCCCATCAGGTCTCCGGCGGCCAGCTGCAGCGGGCGATGACCGCCATGGCCATGTCCTGCCGGCCCGATCTGATCGTCTTCGACGAGCCGACCACGGCCCTCGACGTGACGACCCAGATCGAGGTGCTGGCGGCCATCAAGCAGGTCGTCCGCGAATCGAACACCGCCGCCCTCTACATCTCCCACGACCTCGCCGTCGTGGCCCAGATGGCCGATCACGTCATGGTGCTGCGCTATGGCGAGCTGGTGGAGGAAGCGACCACCCGCCAGATGCTGAGCGACCCCCAGATGCCCTATACCAAATCTCTCTGGGCCGTCCGCGCGCTGCGCAAACAGGAGGAGGAAGGCGAGGATCTGCTGCTCCGGGTCGATCACGTCGACGCCTCCTATGGCGTCGTCAAGGTGCTGCATGACGTGGAGGTCAAGGTCCCCCGGGGACGCACCGTCGCCGTGGTGGGAGAATCGGGCTCCGGCAAATCGACCCTGGCGCGGGTCATCACCGGCCTCCTGCCCCCGACCAAGGGCCAGGTCGTGTTCGGCAGCACGACCATGCCGCCGGCGCTCAAGGACCGCAGCAAGGACCAGCTCCGCCGCCTGCAGATGATCTATCAGATGCCCGATACCGCCCTCAATCCGCGGCGCCGGGTGCGCGACATATTGGGGCGCCCGCTGGAGCATCAGATGGGCCTTCGAGGTGCGGCCCGCGACAAGCGGATCGTCGAGCTGCTCGAGATGATCGAGCTCGACGACCGCTTCCTCGACCGCCTGCCGAGCGAGCTCTCCGGCGGCCAGAAGCAGCGCATCTGCATCGCGCGCGCGCTGTCCGTCAATCCGGAGCTCATCATCTGCGACGAGGTGACCTCCGCTTTGGATCAGATCGTCGCCGAGGAAATCCTGAAGCTGCTGCTGCGGCTGCAGAAGGAGCTGAAGGTCTCCTATCTCTACATCACCCATGACCTCGCCACCGTGCGCGCGATCGCCGATGAGATCGTGGTGATGTATCAGGGCCGCGTCGTGGAGAGCGGCCCGCGCACCGAGGTGCTGACCCCGCCCCACCACGCCTATACCGAGAAGCTGCTGGCCTCCGTCCCCGAGATGGACCCGGACTGGCTCGACAATCTCCTCGCCCGCCGCGCTCTGCCGGTCTGAGCGGCACTTCCCTCTCCCTCGCTTCGAAGCGGGAGAGGGTGGACGCCGGAGCCCAGCGAAAGCGGCGGATCCAGGGTAGTACGAGCGACCACGCCTGCAAAACCCTCACCCTCGATCGCTTCGCGATGGGTCTCCCTCTCCCGCGCAAAGCGACGGGAAGGGAAAAGTTGGTTGAGCCGGGCCGATCGATCGGGAGAATGGGCCTCCGGAAATTCTGGCGGGGGAAAACCACCATGACATCGAGACGCCCATGCTGAGCCCCGCCGAATCACTCGGCCTCTCCGGGGCCACCCTCGAGGGCCGGGTGCGCCGGGCGGTGCATCAGGTGAGCGATGCGGTGCTGCAGCGCATCGCCCAGCGCCTGCAGGCCGATGCGCTGACCCATGAGGTGATCTATGAGCATGAGGGCGTGCCGGAGGCGGTGCGCATCATGCCGCGCCCGCTGCTGGCCATGCCGGAGCAGCTGAGCTATGTGCATCACGTCTGCCTCTCCATCATCGAGGCGCTGAAGCTGACGCCGGCCCTCTATCTGGAAGATCAGCGGATCCGCCACATCATCGCGGTCACCCCTGGCGAAGAGGCCTGGGTCAGGGACAGCTGGACGGCCCGGCATCAGCGCCTGAACCCGGTCTATGGCCGGCTCGACGCCGTCTGCGATTTCACCGCCGCCGGCTGGCAGGATTCCCTGCATTTCATGGAGCCGAACCTCTCCGGCGTCGGCGGCATCCACTACTCCCCGCTGGCCGAGGAGCTGGTGATGCGCGATGTGGTGCCCACCCTCCTCGCCCATGATCCCGATCTCGCCATCGAGCTGCCGCGCGACCAGCGCGACCTCTTCGTCCAGCTGCTGATCGACCATGCCAAGGCGCTCGGCCGGCCCTCCTGCAACATCTGCTTCATCGATCCGAAATACGTCCATGACGGACCCGACGAGCAGAGCGTCCTCAGCCGCTATCTGTCGCAGCGCCATGGGCTGATCGCCGTCCATGCCGATCCGCGCGAGCTCAGCGTCAAGGGGGAGGAGGTCTTCTATGGCGATGTCCAGATCGATGTCGCCTATCGCGATTACGAGATTCGCGACCTGCTGGCGCTGGAGCGCGAGCTGGGCCAACCGCTCGACGGCATGCGCCTGCTGTTCCGCCAGAACCGCATGGTCTCCTCCCTTGCCGGCGATTTCGACCATAAGAGCTGCTGGGAGCTGCTGACCGATCCCGCCATCGCCGAGCGGCTGTTCAGCATGGAAGAGTGCCGCCTGTTCCGGCGCCATGTGCTCTGGACCCGGGTCGTCGGCGACCGGCGCACCACCCTGCCCCATGGCAGCGAGGGCGATCTGCTGGAATATGCGCGGCACCATCGCGAGCAACTCGTGCTGAAGCCCAACCGCGGCTATGGCGGCAATGGCGTGGCCCTGGGTGCGGCCACCGAGGCGGCCGCCTGGGAAAGCCTTCTCGACGAGGCGGCCTCGCAGGCCGAGGACCCCGAGCAATCCTGGGTGCTGCAGGCGGCCACCCGCCTGCCGGTGCATGAATTCCCGGTGCCGGGGCCGACGGGCCGGGTCTTCACCGAGCCCTTCTATGCGGTGATGGGCTTCGCGCCGACGGAGAACGGGCTGGGCACGCTCTGCCGCGTCTCGCAGAAGCAGGTCGTCAATGTCGCCCAGCATGGCGGCATGGCCGCTTTGCTCCTCGCCCATCCGCCGCGCGATCTGCGCATGCCCAAGCAGAGTGCCGCCCAGGGCCCGACGGAAAATGCCGCGCCGGCGCTGCGCGCTCAGATCGCCGAGCTGCGCCATCTCGACCAGACCATCGGCCTGCTGGATTGGGATGAGGAGACGATGCTGCCTGCCGCCGGCCGGCCGCAGCGCGGCGAGCAGCTCGCGACGCTGGAAGGCCTGCGCCACGGCCTGCTGGTGTCGGACCGGCTGGGCGATCTCTCGAGGAGGTCGCCGCCACCGCCGCGGGCGATGAGCGATGGGAGCGCGAGATCACCTTGCTGCGGCGGCTGCGCCGCCAGGCCATGGCGCTGCCGGAGGATCTGGTGCGCGCCTTCGCCACGGCGCGCTCCCGCTCTCTCGGCGCCTGGGAGGAGGCCCGCGACCACGATGACTTCCGGGATTTCGCGCCGGCCTTCGACCGGCTTCTGGGCCTGGTCCGCGAGCGTGCCCAGGCTCTGGCCCTGGGGCCGGAGCCCTATGACGCGCTGCTGGACGAATATGAGCCCGGCATGACCCGCTCCCGCCTCGACCCGGTGCTGGGGGAGCTGCGCGACCGGCTGGTGCCGATGGTGCGCGAGCGCAACGAACGCCGACGCCGCCGCCCCCTTCGCACGGCCGCCGCTTCGCCGAGAGCGGGCAATGGGAATTCTGCCGGCAGCTTCTCGACGATATCGGATTCGATTTCGAGCGCGGCCGGCTCGACCGTTCGACCCACCCCTTCACGCTGGCCGCCGGGCCGGACGATGTGCGCCTCACCATCCGGATCCGCGAGGAGGATCCGACCGCGGCCATTCTCGCGAGCCTGCATGAGGGCGGCCATGGGTTGCTGGATCAAGGGCTGTCGCCTGCGGATCGCGACTGGCTTCTGGGGGAGGCGGCCAGCATGGGCCTGCATGAATCCCAGGCGCGGCTCTGGGAGAATCATATCGGCCGGAGTCTCGCCTTCTGGGAGCGCGCTCTGCCCGAGCTCCGCCGCCTGTTTCCCGAATCCCTCGCCGGGCTCGACGCCGGATCATTCCATCGCGCGGTCAACCGCCTTCGCCCGGGAGTCAACCGGGTCGGCGCGGATCAGATCTCCTATCACCTGCATATCCTGCTGCGCTACGAGCTGGAACAGGCGCTGATCGGCGGCGGTCTCGCGATACCGGACCTGCCCGCCGCCTGGAACGAGCGCAGCGGCGCCCTCCTGGGCGTCGTCCCCGCCGGCGATCGCGAGGGCGTGCTGCAGGATGTCCATTGGTCGCTCGGAATGTTCGGCTATTTCCCCACCTATACCCTCGGCAGCCTTTATGCCGCCCAGCTCGTCGAGAGCTATGAGCGCCACCATCGGCTGGATGAGGAAATCCGCCGCGGCAATTTCGCCGGGCTGCTGGGCTGGCTGCGCAAGAACCTGCATCTCAGGGGCAATGGCGCATCGGCGGAGGCGCTGATCACCGAGGCGACCGGCCGCGGCCTCGAGGCCGCCGCCTTCTTTCGCCATCTGGAGAAAATAGCCCGGTAGGAAAAACGGCCGCGTCGGCCATGACAGCCGGCGCGGCCGGAAGTGAAGGGAACGAAAGTTACTCCTTAGAGAGGCAGTCCGTCGTGATCGAGAGGCGGCAGGCCGATATCGTCGCGCAGCAGGTTTCGCCCGCGGAAATAGGGCAGCGGCTCGCTGCTGTCGATGTCGGTCGGCCGGTCGTGAGTCCGGTGCGTCACGCCTTGCAGCATCCTCGATACCGCATCGAAGACGCGGGCCCCGAGGCCCATCGGCGTCCTGTCGGACGACAACGGGATATGCACGTCGAAACTCAACATTTAGTCCTCCTTGCTGCAAAGCGCCGTGACGCGCGATCGAGCCGAACCTCAGAAGTTACCAAGTAATTGTCGAAAGATCGGCTCATTTACTTACTGTAAAGACTTCGCACTTCTTGCCCTGGGTCACGTCCCAAAGCTTTCGTGACGGATGCGACCCTAAAGGGGAGGGCGTGAGCCAGGCGCTTGCGCTGCGTCAAAGGCTTCGGCAGGATCGTCAAAAATCTGCTCGAGACCGTCAAAAAACACGGTTCTGGGGTCGCGGCCCCGGTCCGAGGAGAGTTTGCCTTGCTGCAACTGCGCCTCTTGGGCTCGTTCGAAGCATCCGACGCGGCGCGCGCGAAGGTCATCGCGATCGGCGCCAAGAAGAATCGCGCGCTCCTCGGCTACCTCGCCTTGCAGCCCAATCAATCCGCCACCCGCAGCGCGCTCGCGAACCTGCTGTGGAGCGACCGCGACGAGGCCCATGCCCGCAACAGCCTGCGCCAGTCCCTGCTTTCGCTGAAGAAGGATCTGGGCGAGGTGCATCCCGCACCGATCCAGTTGCAGGAGGATCTGATCGGGCTGACGCCCGGCCAGGTCATGATCGATGTGCTCAGGTTCAAGCAGCTCGCCGTTTCGAGCGCGCTCGGCGATCTCCAGGCCGCCGTCAGCGGCTATACCGGCGCCTTCCTCGAGCAGCTCTCCATCCGCGACCCCAGCTATGAGGAATGGGTCGCCGACAGCCGCAGCCATCTTGCCGAGCTGCTCGGATCGACCCTGGAGCGTCTATGGCAGCGGCAGGAAGGCGAGGAGCGGATCGCCTCGCTGCGGCGGCTGCTGTCCTTCGATCCGACGCGGGAGGCCGCGCATCGGGCGCTGATGACCGAGCTCGCCCGTCACGGCGATCTCGCCGGCGCCCTGCAGCAATATGAGCGCTGCAAGTCGCTGCTGCGCCAGGAGCTCGATGTCGCCCCGTCAGCCGAGACCGAGACGGTCCGCCGGCAGATCTTCGAAGGACGGGTGCCGACGGTGCAGTCGGAGCCCAGCACCGCGCCGGCCAGCGTTCCGGTTCCCGCCGTCGTGGTCCTGCCCTTCTTCAACGTGGGCGGCGATCCCGAGCAGCAGTATTTCAGCGACGGCATTACCAATGATCTGACGACCGATCTGTCGCGCTTTCCCGCCTTCCGCGTCATCGCCAGCCATTCGGCCTTCGCGGTGCGGGACAAGGGGGCCAATCTCGCCACGGTCGCCCGCGAGCTGGGCGTGCGCTATGTGGTGGAGGGCAGCGTGCAGCGGCTGGGCCGCCAGATCCGCATCAATGCCCAGCTCATCGACGCGACCACGGGCCATCACATCTGGAGCGAGCGTTATAACCGCAGCCTGCGGGCTCTTTTCGCCCTGCAGGACGAGATCGTGCGCAATATCGTCTCGCGGGTAGCGGTGCGCCTCGAGATCTCGGAGCGCGAGCGGGCGCTGCGCAAGCCGACCAAGAGCCTGGAGGCCTATGACTACTATCTGCGCGGGCAGGAGGATTGGGTCAGCTGGACGCCGGAGGCCAACCGCCGGGCGCAGGATCTGTTCCGCAGGGCGATCGAGCTGGATCGGAAATTCGCCCGCGCCTATAGCGCCCTCTCCTATGTCCTGATCCAATCCGCCCTCGCCGCCTGGACGCCGCGGCCGGAAGAGGTCATCCGGGAGGCCCTCACCCTCGCCGAGACGGGCGTCGCCCTGGCGCCGTCGAATTTCGAGGCCCATGGCAGCCTGGGCTTCGCCTGCCTCTACAACCGCGACTTCGGGCGCAGCCTCGCCTGCTACCAGAAGGCCCTGGAGCTCAATCCCCATGGCGCCGATCTGCTGGCCGACATGGCCGACACGCTGGTCAATGTCGGGCGAACCGCGGAGGCCGTGGAGAAGATCGCCCAGGCCAAGGAGCTGAACCCGCTCGGCCCGGACTGGTACGACTGGGTGCTGGGTATCGCCGCCTATCACGACGGCCGCTACGAGGCGGCCTATGCCGCCCTTTCCCAGGTCGGCAACCCGCCGAACTATTTGCGCCGTCATCTGGCGGCCACCCTCGTCTGCCTGGGGCGGTTCGAGGAGGCGGCTACCGTCGCCAAGGAGATGCTGCAGCGCCAGCCCGGCTATCGCCTCGCGGCCGAGACCCTGACCCCCTATAAGGATCCGGCCATGCTGCAGGCCTTCATCGGCCAGTTACGGCGCGCAGGCCTCCCGGATTGACAGCCGCGCCCGGAGTGGCGCAGATTTGGCCGAGCTGGGAGGGTCGAGAATTGAATAAAGCATTTGCTTACTATCTTCGCGGCTGGACCTTCTATCTTTACTTTAGAGGCGACTACAACGGCGAAGCCCGCCGCATGTATCGGGAGGCGATCAAGGCCGACCCGAAATTCGCGCGCGCCCACGCCGATCTCGCTTATTCCATCCTCCATGCCTGGCTCTTCAACTGGGACTCCGCCTCGACGATGGAGGAGGCCCAGAAGCATGCCGAGGCCGCCCTCAAGCTCGAGCCCGACGACTACTACAACAATTGGATCGCGGCCGCCTGCCATCTCTATTTGCGGCAGTTCGACAAGGCGACGGCGGCCTATGACAAGGCGCTGGAGCTCGCGAAAAGCCAGGCGATCCCCGATGAGATCAGCGCGCTGCGCATCGACCGCGCGGAAATGCTGCTGCTGACGGACAGAGGACCCGAGGCGCTGAAGGAGATCCAGAGCGTGCTCGCGGACAAGAGCCACACGCCGGAGAAATGGTACTACTGGGTTCTCTCCTGGGCCCATTACGGCGAAGGGCAATACAAGGAATCCCTCGCCGCCCTCAGCCATATCGGGCGCCCCCGCAATGCCATCCGCAAGAACCTGATCGCGACCCAGGTGGCGCTGGGCAATCTGGCCGAAGCCAAGGCCGATGCCGCCGCCTTCCTCAAGGAGGAGAAGGGCCACGGGATCACCTACGGCACGGCCGGCCGCGACGCCCTCCCGGGCCTGCTGAAGATCGAAGACCGCCTGCCCTTCAAGAACCCCGAGAAGCTGAAGCGCTGGAAGGGCCATCTCTCCACCGCCTTCGAAGGCGCGCTGCAGCCTTAGGAGCGAGTTCCCGCCGGCTGCATCGCGCCTCTTGACGGAATGATCAGGCGCGAGTCCGTGGAGGCCGTTGAGGCGCGCCGGTAGCCATTATTTCCTGGCCGTCACCCCTTGGCAGCATCGTCCGATAGGACTGCGGTCAGCGCAGCTCCTCACCGAGCCGCAGCGCTTCCGCTCTGAGCGCCGTCTTGTCGAGCTTGCCGATCGGCAGCAGCGGCAGCTCGTCGCGAATCACGAAGCGCTTGGGAATCTTGTAGTTGGCGAGGCGTGCACGGCACCAGGCGTCGAGCGCCTCCGCCTCGAGCTCGCTGCCTGGCTTCCGCAGCAAGAAGGCGCAGCCGATTTCCCGATAGAGCGGATCCGGCATGGCGACCACCGCCGCCAGGCTGACGGCGGGATGGGATTCCAGGACCATCTCGATCTCGCGCGGATAGATGTTGTAGCCGCCGGATTTGAACATCTCCTTGATCCGCCCGATGATCCGAAGCCGGCCGGCCGCGTCGAAGCGGCCGATATCGCCGCTATGCAGCCAGCCCTCCGCGTCGATCGCCATGGCCGTGGCCTCCGGCTGGCGGAAATAGCCCGCCATGACGCAAGGACCGCGCACCAGCACCTCACCCGCTTCGCCATCGGCGGCGGGCTTGCTATCAGCGCCCATGATCTGCAGCTCATAGCCCGGCGCCGCCCGGCCCACCGTCTCGGCGAGCACGTCGAGAGGATCGCCGGCCGCCGTATAAGTCACGGAACAGGAGGATTCCGTCAGCCCCCAGGCCGTAATGACTGTCCTTGCCATTTTCTGGAGCTCGGGAATCTGATCCGCGGGCATGGGCGCCCCCTCGAAGAAGAGCAACCGGAGGCTGGAGGTATCGCGCGCGCGGCGATCGGGCACGGCCAGCATGCGCTGCAGCATCGTCGAAATCTGCAGCAGGCAGGAGATGCGCTCCCGCTCGATCAGCGCCAGGGCGGCGGCCGGATCGAAGCGCTCCTGAAAGACGATGGTCCCACCGCCGATAAGCGCATGGGAGACGATATCGCTGCTGGACGCGATATGGCTGACCGGCAGATTGCAGAGGACGATGAGCGGGTCGACCGGAAACAGCCGGTCCTGGACGGTCGCGCAATGCACGAGATTGCGATGGGTGATCATCGCCCCCTTGGGTCCGCCCGTGGAGCCCGAGGTATAGACGATCAGGGCCACGTCATCGGCCTTCACCGCCGCGACGGCGGCCGCATAGGCCTCGGCCTGAACCGACCTGCCGCGCTCGAGGAATTCCTCATAGCCGATGCCGAGACCTTCGCCCTCCCCCATGACCACCAGGCTTTCGATGCAGGCAAGCTCCATCGTCAGGTCTTTCAGGTCCTGGCGATGGTCCCGATCGCGCAGCTGTGGAAAACCGAAGAGCAGGCGAGGCTGGCTGTCCCCCAGGATCTGGCGGTGCTCGGCCAGACGATGGACGGGGTTGAGCCCCAGCCAAATGGCGCCGATCCTGGCGCTGGCGAGAAAGACGACCAGATATTCCGGCCGCGGGGTCGACAGCATGGCGATGCGGTCGCCCGGCGCGATTCCATAGGCGACCAGGGCCCGGGCGCAGCGCTCTATTTCTGCCGCCAGCGCGCCGTAGCTGAGCCGCCGCCCGCCGAGGACCGCGGCGGTCGCGATCGGGAAACAACCCCGCGGTATGAAACGGAAAATCGCTGATGCGAAGCGGCATGGCCGACGCCATGGCGGATCCGTCGCCGGTCAAACCGGATGGCTAATCGCGGAAGTTCACGAACTGCAGCGGCTGCTCGACCTTGAGGGTGCGGATGAGGGCGATGGCCTCCTGCAGATCGTCGCGCTTCTTGCCGCTGATGCGCAGCTCGTCGCCCTGGATCGCGGCCTGGACCTTGAGCTTGGCGTCCTTGATCGCCTTGACCAGCTCCTTGGCGAGTTCCCGGTCGATGCCCTGCTTGACGATGATCTCCTGGCGGACCATGTCGCCCGAGGCCCGCTCGGGATCCTTGAACTCGAGGGCCGAGGGGTCGATCTTCCGGCGCACCATATGGGCCTTCAGCAGCTCATGCATCTGCTTCAGCTTGGGCTGATCATCGGCATTGAGGGTGAGGACCGACTCCGCCCGCTCGATCTTGCTCTTGGAGTTCTTGAAGTCGAAACGCGTCGAGATCTCGCGCGCGATGTTCTGCAGCGCATTGTCGACCTCGTTCAGGTCGGTCTTGGAAACGACGTCGAAACTGGGCATGGGGCAGGACCCTTCGCTAGGACGGACCGGCCCAGTCATAGCATGATTTTCCCCGCCGCGGCGCTCTCGGGGCAGGCCTGGGCCCGTGCGTCGCGCTTGTTGCGGGGTTTAAAAGCGCGCAAACTATGGTTGCAGTATTGCGTACCGGCGGGCGAATTGCTGGGGGACGCGACATGGCCAAGTCAGGGTTCAAGGTTGTTCTGATCAAGCCCTCGCATTACGACGAGGAGGGCTATGTCATCCAGTGGCGTCGCTCGACCATTCCCTCCAACAGCCTGGCGAGCGTCTACGGCCTGCTGGCCGAATGCGCCGAGGCGCGGGTCCTGGGCCCCGAGGTCGAGATCGAGATCGACGCCTATGACGAGTGCAATACGGTCATCAACGTCAAAAGCGCGATCGCCGGGATTCGCGCCGCGGGCGCCGGATTCGTGGCCCTGGTGGGGGTGCAGACGAACCAGTATCCCCGTGCCCTCGAGCTCGCCCGGCAGTTCCGTCTCGCCAATCTGCCGGTGGTGATCGGCGGGTTCCATGTCAGCGGCTGCCTGTCGATGCTGCCGGAGCCGCCGCCGGAGCTGCAGGCCGCGCTCGATCTCGGCATCACCCTCTATGCCGGCGAAGGCGAGGGCCGCATGGCCGCCCTGCTGAAGGACGTCGCCGCGGGACGGCTGCAGCCGATCTACAATTATCTCGCCGACTTGCCCGGCATGGAGGCCGCCACTTTGCCGCTGCTGCCGCGGCGCATCGTAACCCGGGTCGCCGGCCACTACGCGAGCTTCGATGCCGGAAGAGGCTGTCCCTTCCAATGCAGCTTCTGCACCATCATCAATGTCCAGGGCCGCAAGTCGCGCTTCCGCACCGCCGATGACGTCGAGGCAATCGTGCGCGCGAACGCCGGCCAGGGCATCACGCGCTTTTTCGTCACCGACGACAATTTCGCCCGCAACAAGAATTGGGAACCGATCCTGGATCGCCTCGCAGCCTTGCGCCGCACGGGCCTGAAGATCCGCCTTCTGCTCCAGGTCGATACCCTCTGCCACCGCACCCCGGGCTTCATCGAGAAGGCGGCCGAAGCCGGCTGCAACGCGGTCTTCATCGGCCTCGAGAACATCAATCCCGAATCACTGGCCGGCACCAAGAAGCGCCAGAACAAGATCTGGGAGTACCGCGAGATGCTGCAGGCCTGGCGGGCCCAGAAGGTGATGACCTGGGCCGGCTATATCCTGGGCTTCCCGACCGACACGCCGGATTCGATCGCCCGCGACATCGAGATCATCAAGCGCGAGCTGCCGATCGACATATTGGAGTTCTTCTGCCTGACCCCGCTGCCCGGCTCGGAGGATCACAAGAACCTCCATGCCAAAGGGGTGTCGATGGACACCGATATGAACAACTATGATCTCGAGCATGTCTGCACCGGCCATCCGCTGATGTCGGAAGAGGTCTGGAAGCGGGTCTATCGCCACGCCTGGCAGCGCTACTACACCGACGAGCATGTCGAGACCGTGCTGCGCCGGGCGCGGGCCAGCGGGATCAATCCGAAGAAGATCGTCGATGCGCTGACGATCTTCTCCGGCTCGGTCCGGATCGAAGGCGTCCATCCCCTGCAGTTCGGCTTCCTCCGGCGCAAGATCCGCACCAGCCGGCGCCAGGGGCTGGCGCTCGAGAACCCCCTGCTGTTCTATCCGCGCCGCGCCATCGAGAGCGCCGTCGTCCTGCTGCAATGGCTGAAGCTCGTCCGCCGCTATCGGCGGATCATGGCCGAGGTCCTGGCCGATTCCCAGGGGACGACCTATACGGACCAGGCTTTGGCACCGTTGACGGGCAGGGCGGAGACGGACGAGCTCGTCAAGGCCTTCGCCGACAAGATTCCCGATACCTATGGGGCGCCGGTGCGCCCGGTCGCCGCCGTCCCCGCCTGACGGCGAGCGCTATTCCGCCAGATCGCCGGCCTCGCGATCTTCCGCCAGCGCCTCGGCCGAGCGGCGGCCGGGATCGCCCCAGCCGCCGCCGCCGGCGCTGCGATAGCGCAGCCGGTCGCCGCGCTTGAGGCGGAGCGCGATATGCTTGCTGGGCAGCGCCTGTTCTTCGCCCGCCGCCGGCGTCAGCCAGCAGCCGGCGAGGCCGCCCGGGCCGCCGCCGGCATAGCCCCAGGGTGCGGTCTCCGGCGCCGCCTGCTGCAGATAGCCCGAGACCGTGCAGACCCCGGCCAGGATCTCGTAATCGCGCTCCATGGCGAGGCCGCCGCGGAATTCTCCGGCCCCGCCGCTGCCCGGCACCAGGGCCGAGCGCTGCACGCGGATCGGGCTCATGGTCTCCAGCACCTCGGCCGAGAGCAGCGCGCAATTGCCGCCATGGGTGTCGACGGCGGGAATGCCGTCGCCGCCGGGATATCCCCCCATTCCGCCGCCGATGATATCGGAGATGAGGAAATAGCCGGGCTCACCGCCCGCTGCCAGCGCCCCGGGCCGGTCGTCCAGCCCGCCCGCCGCGAAGGTGGGAAAGGAGACATGGCAGCCGGCCGAGGCCGTCTTCGGCACCAGCGGCGTCAGCGCCTTCAGCACCGCATCGGCCAAAGCCTGCTGAGTCAGATGGCGCACGGAGACCGCGGCGGGGCGGCGCGGGGAGAGGACCGTGCCCTCGGGCAGGCGGATCTCGATCGGCCGATTGCAGCCTTCGTTCTGCGGCAAGGACGGGGCGAAGAGCGCCTTGACCGCGAAATGCACCATGGAATGCGTCGAGGAGAGCGGGCAGTTGAGGCCGCAGTCGCGCTGCGCGCTGGTGCCGGCGAAATCGAGAATCAACCGGTCACCCTGCACCACGGCCTGGACGCGGATGGCGATGGGCTCGGGCGCGCCGAATCCATCCTCGATCAGCACGCAGGCTTCGCCACGACCCTGCCCGATCGCGGCCAGCGACCGCCGCACATAGGTCTCGGCGTAATCCATGACCGCAGCCGACAGGGCGGTGAAGCGCTGGGCGCCATAGCGCTGGACCAGCGCCTGAACCCGCCGCTCGCCGGTGTGGCAGCCGGCGATCTGGGCGCGCAGATCCCCGGCGCTCGCCTTGGGGTCGCGGACATTGGCGGCGATGATGTCGAAGATGGCACGGCTGGGCCGGCCGGCCTCCACCAGCTTGAGGGGCGGCAGGATCAGCCCCTCCTCGAAGATCTCGCGGCTGTCGGCGGCCTCCGTGCCGGGCACCTTGCCGCCGATGTCGATGTGATGGGCGATGGTGGACGCAATGGCGATGATCTTCCCCTCATGGAAGATCGGGCTGAAGAGCACGATGTCCGGCGTATGGGTGCAGCCGCGATAGGGATCGTTGGAGACCAGCACATCGCCCTCGCGCCAATCCTCCAGCGGAATTGCCTGCAGCATATGCTGGGCCGCCAGCCGCATGATGCCGAGCTGGGCGGGGATCGTCTCGGCCTGCGCCAGCATCTCGCCATCGGGCAGCAGCAGGCCGCAGGCATAGTCGTACATGTCCCAGATGATGGAGGAATAGGCCGAGCGGCGCAGCGCCATGGACATCTCCTCGGCGGCGCTGACGATCTCATGCTGGAAGGTGTCGCGATCGATGGGATCGATGTTCATAGCTATTTCCCGTTCTCCGGGGTGATGGCCAGCACGCCGCCGGCCAGCGCTTCGGCGATATGGCCCGGCATGACCAGCACGGTCGTGTCGAGCTGATGGATCAAAGCGGCGCCGCGGATGCGCGCCCCCGGCTTCAGATCGGCGCGATCGTAATGCCGGCAGGGGATGAAGCCCGAACGGCGGTCGAGATAGACCGGCCGCTCGCCGATGGGCGCGGGTTCATAGGCATCGCCGGGGGACTCGGCTTCCGGCGCCGGCCGCTCGAGACGGCCGAGCCCCGTCAGGCGCAGATTGACCAGCTCGATCGGCGCCTCGGATTCCCCATGACCATAGGCGGTGCGATGCGCTTGATGGAAGCGCGCGGCGATGGACGCGCTCTCCCACCATTCCGCTTCGCCGGGCATCGGCAGGACCAGCTCGAGCTCGTGGAACTGGCCGAGATAGCGCAGATCGCCGGCAAGCCGATAGCGCCGGGCCGCGGGCTCGATGCCATCGGCGGCAAGCTCCGCCTCGAGCTGCGCGCGCAGCGCCATCGCCTTGGCCGCGAGCTCGCCGGCATCGATGCCGGCGAGCGGCCGGCGATGCACGAGCTGCAAGGTATGGCGGATATCGCTCATCAGCAGGCCTTCGGCGCAGAACACGCCGGGATGGCGCGGGACCAGCACCTCGGCCATCTCGAGCCCCGCGGCGAGATAGGGCGCCAGGAGCGGGCCTGCCCCGCCGAAGGCCAGCAGCGAGAAGCGGCGCACATCCAGGCCGCGCTCCACCGAGATGGTGCGGATGGCCTGGGTCATCTGGACATTGGCGATCGCGATGATGCCCGCGGCCGCCTCCTCCAGAGCGAGGCCCAGCGGCCGGGCGACGCCCTCGCGGATCGCGGCGGCGGCAAGATCCGCATCGAGCTTGATGCGGCCGCCCAGATAGCGCTCGGGATCGAGCAGCCCCAGCAGCACCGCCGCATCGCTCACCGTGGGTTGGCTCCCGCCCTGGCCATAGCAGGCCGGACCCGGCACCGCGCCGGCGGAATCCGGCCCCACCTTCAACGCGCCGGCGCGATCGACCCAGGCGATGGAGCCGCCGCCCGCGGAGATGGTCTCGATGTCGAGGCTGGTGAGGCGCAGCGGCTGGCCGCCGATGGCGCGCTCGCGCACCGTGCGGGGCTCGCCCTCGGCGATGACCGAGAAATCCGCCGAGGTGCCGCCCATGTCGAAGGTGACGAGATCGCGGCGGCCCAAGCGCCGGCCCAGCTCGCGGCCCGCGATGACGCCGGCGGCGGGGCCCGAGAGCATCATATGGGCGGGATTGGCCCGCGCCGCCCGCGGCGTCGCCACCCCGCCATCGCTGCGCATCAGCCGCAGGGGACAACGCGCCCCGACATCCGCCAGCTTCGCCTCGACATCCCCGAGATAGCGGTCGACCACCACGCCGACATAAGCGGCAAGCGCGGTGGTATTGGCGCGGGGATATTCCTCCATCTGCGGATTGACGGCGCTGGAGAGATAGAGCGGCAGGCCGGGAAAGGCGCTCGCCAAAGCCCCGGCCAGCCGGCGCTCGTGGCGATCATCGAGAAAGGAGAAGTTGAGGCAGATTGCGATCGCCTCAGGTTCGAGCGCGCCGAGCGCGCTCACGACCCGTGCGACTTCGGAATCGCTGAGAGCCTCCACCACCGCCCCGAAGGCATCCACCCGCTCCGCCACTTCGACAACGCGCGAACGCGGCACGATGGGTGCCGGCTTCTGCTGGCGCAGCGGATAGAGCCGCGGGCGCTGCTGGCTGCCGATCTCCAGGAGATCGCGGAAGCCCTTCGTCACCAGCAGCGCGGCCCGTGCGCCCTTGCGCATGAGGAAAGCATTGGTGGCGACGGTGAAGCCATGGACGAAGAGGTCGATGTCGCCGGGTGTGAGCCCGGCCGCCTTCGCAATGCGCTCGATCCCCGTGCCGATGGAATCCGCCTTGCCTCTCTGGCCGGAAGGCAGCTTCTCCACCAGGGTGCGGCCGCGGCTGCTGTCGATCAGCACGAGATCGGTGAAGGTGCCGCCGACATCCGCCGCGAGATAGATCACCTGATATCGCCCCCCGTTTCACGCGCTTCGCGTCAAACATATAGGGCCCAGGTCCGGGGCTCTACCCCGCTCCTGAATCAGTTGGGGCCGCGCGTCACCGCGCGGCCCCAGCCGAACTGCCTCACATCAGCAGCGATTAGTAGCTTCCGTCACCAGCCCAGCGGTAGTCGAGATCCGGTCCACCGCTGCCGGAGCCGACATAGGCCGTCTTGGTGATGGCCTGGCCGGCATGGGTCGCCGTGACCCTATAGCTCCCGGGCTGGAGCCGCGCGTAGAAGAACGGTCCCTGGGAGACGGCGCTCAGCACCGTGCGCCCGCTGGAATCCGTGATCTCCACGGGGACATTGGCGAAATAGGCGCCGGTGCCCACCTGGGCAAAGAGGAGGTGCAGATTGTACTGCCCTCGCTGCGCTTCCATCGCCTGCTGCCAATCATCGGCAATGCCACCCGACACATAGGTGATTCCGTCCTGCGTCTGAGGGGCGGGGTTGAGCGGGGGCACCACCTGCGTCTGAGCGACTGCCAGAGGCGCTGCCTGGACCGCCAACAGCGCGGCGGCGGCAACATACGCGGCAATCCGTTTCATGGCATAGTCCTCCATAAGATTGGGCTGCAAAAGCCCATGCGAAGAAACCTGAAAAGGGGCGAGCCGGTTCCGGTCAAAAGCCGTCAAAAACAGGGAAAAACAATGTCACGGAAGCGCCGGTCGAACGCAGAGTTGCGCCGTTTCGCGGCGGGAACTCGCGGGATTGTCACCTTGACCGACGGACCGGCCACGCTCGCAAGTTCGGCGCGACCGGCGAGATCAGATCGACGGGTTAGTTGCCACCGCTCCAGCGGTAATCGAGATCAGCGCCGCCACTCGCCGGCACCGTGGCCGCCTTCGTGACCGCCTGACCGCCATGGCTGGCCGTCACCTTGTAGCTGCCCGGCTTCAGGCGAGCATAGAAGAACGGGCCTTGGGAGACGGCGTTGAGCACCGTCTGGCCGCTGCTGTCAGTGATCTGGACCGGAACATTGGTGAAATAGGCGCCGGTTCCTTCCTGGGCGAAGAGGAGGTGCAGATTGTACTGGCTCTTCTGCGCTTCCATGGCCTGCTGCCAATCATCGGCGATGCCGCCCGAGACATAGGTCACGTCGCCCTGGGTCTGGGGTTGCATCTGCGCCTGGGCAAGCGGCACGGCCTGAACGGCCAGGAGCACGGCGATGGAAAGGGACGCGGAAATCCTGCGCATGGGATCAATTCTCCAAAGGGAACGGTGGTAATATTCGGCCATAGTCACAACGTGGGATTCGACAGGCGGTTCCGCGGCAGCCGGCTACCCCGAGAGATGTCCTCAGAAGGTGAGGCCGGCGTGGATCACGATCCCGATGGCCACCAGCCCGTACATGATCACGCCGAGGGTATTACCGATGATCAGCGGCAGCTCGCGCCGGTGGATCCCATAGGCCACCCAGAGCAGGGCGATGACGGTGTAGACAGCCCAGGTTATCAGCGACTGCCCCGCGGCGTGCTCGGTATGGGTCTTAAAGACCTTGATGACTTGCGGGATGGTGGCAAAGGGGCTGATGAGGCCGATCACGACCATCAGATGGTGGAATTTCGATCGCTCTTCCCGTGCCATCCCCTGCCCCCCAGGTCCGCCGCCCCGGCGAGTTCACCCCGCCTGTTTTGCTCGATCAGGGCCGGTTTGTCAACTCGGCGTCACCAGGAGCAGCCACTTCTAGGCGCCGAACAGGAGGCGAGCGCCGGTGACCAGGGTGACCGCGATCCAAAATCCCAGGAGAAGGTGCCACTCGTTTCGGGGCATGGGCTCTATCCGCATCACTCCCACGCCGCATGATCCGCCGCCGGGGCATAAAGCTTCCAGGCGAGCCCATGCCGCCGGGGATAAGCGGCCCATAAGAAACGGCGCGCTGCGGCCGGCGGTTCAGGCGGGGCCGCAGCCGTCGCTCCCGGGTCAGTCGCAGGAAACCAAATCGCAGTTCCGCTGCTCGTGCGCCCGGTCGGGATCGACGCCATGGCTTGCCTCGGTACCGGCGCTCATCCCGGCATTGCCATTGGAGGTCGATTCATGGCCCATGCCGCCGTTCCGGCCGTTACCGCCGCCCGTATGAGCCGCCAGGGCCGCGCTGATGCCGAACAACTCTCCGTGATCCGCCTTGGTGGGCAGGACCGCGAAGGCCGCGCCGAGAAGTAGCGCCAGGAGGAAAAGCCTCGAATACCGCTTGGTGGTCATGACGATCCTCGTGCTGTGAAGAAGCGATAGCCCTGCCCGGGGGCAGATTCCCCGGGTCTGACAAGCATGTAGGCGGCAGGGGAAAACCGGTTTTGCCGGTCTTAGGGGGATTTCAGGGATTCTGGCGCAATCGCTCCGCCCCGGCCGCTGGGTGGCCGCTGCCAGGTTGCTATGCAACATCGGCTGACAGCCATGACGAAAGCTGCGTTGTCCTACAGGACCCTGGGGTCCAATTCCCCTGTGTTGCGTCGCAACATCCACAGACCTTGGGGGTCAAGGAGCAGACGATGGAAAACACGACCCCAGGGGTATTGGATACCGGGAGGATCGACCTCTCCCCTAGGGAACCAGAGGTCTCGCCGCCGGCCCTGGCGGAGGGCCCCCGGGTCGAGATGACGGTCACGCCCCGGGCTGCGGCAAGTCGCCGCCGGGCCGATTGGCGGGGTCTGGCCGGGGAGGTCGTCCAGTTCACCGGGGCAGCGCCCTTCGAGTACCGGTTCCAGGGGCAGGTCCATCTCCTGACCAGCTATGAGAGGGCCGTCCGGAGCGCCGGCGAGACCTGGATTGACGGAAGGCAGGTCTCCACGCGCCATGACTTCGGCCGGACCCTCTCTTTCATACCGCAGGGCCATCAGCTGAAGGGGAGCTTCGTCCCGCGCGTCCTGCCCCTCAGCAGCTATTTCTATATCGATCCCGCCCGGCTGCCGGCCGATCCGGAACTGCGCTTCGCCGAGACCGACTTTACGCCCATGCTGTTCTTTGACGATCCGGCGCTCTGGACCACGACGCACAAGCTCATGGGCCTGATCGAAAGCCCGGGCGCGGAGCGTCTCTATGCCGAGACCCTCGGCGCGCTGCTGGCGGTCGAGCTCATTCGCGTCCATCGGGGTGTGGGCATGGCGGTGCCGGCCGATCGCGGCGGGCTTGCGGCCTGGCAGCAGCGGATCGCCTGCGACTATATCGAGGCCAATCTCGATCGGGATATCGGGCTGGAGTCCCTGGCCGGGCTTGTCCGCCTCAGCCCGACCCATTTCTGCCGCGCCTTCCGCCGCTCCCTCGGCATGCCGCCGCACCGCTATCACATCCACCGGCGCCTCGAGCATGCCAAGACCCTGCTGGCCGATCGCGAGCGCTCGATAACCGCGGTCGCCATGGCCAGCGGTTTCGGTGCCTCCAGCAGCTTCGCCACCGCCTTCCGCAAAGCCACGGGGCTGACGCCGCAGCAATATCGCCGGAGCTTGTTCTAGCCGAGGACGAACGCCTTCCTTCCTAGCGTCACTTGAACCGCAGGAAATCGCGCTGCTCGGCGGCATGCCAGTCGCCGCCGTCGCCGCGATAGTAGAGCCGCGTCGCGTC
This sequence comes from uncultured Alphaproteobacteria bacterium, assembly GCA_963757155.1. Taxonomy (GTDB): domain Bacteria; phylum Pseudomonadota; class Alphaproteobacteria; order Dongiales; family Dongiaceae; genus DASXQK01. The sequence continues at coordinate 46,473 of CAVWQS010000034.1, read as the reverse complement.
CTCGAAGGGCTGGAAGTCCCAGGCTGGGTAGCGGCCGGCCAACACGCTACGCTGGATCAGATTGCGCCGGCGCTGGCTGAGCAGGATCTCCCGGGTCAACCGGTCGAAATCCCAGCGGCTTGCCACCATCCCGCTGAGCTCCGCCAGCTTGGCCGCATGAGCCGGGTCGCCGGCCAGATCGTGGAGCTCGTGGGGATCGCTCTCGATATCGAAGAGCAGCTGGGTCTCGCGGTTGCAATGGATGTATTTGTAGCGGCCCTTGCGCAGCATCAGCGCCGGCTCCGCCAGCCCCTCGAAGAAGAGCTCGCTTGCCGCCACATCCGCCCAGCCCTCGCCGCCGCCGGTAAGGAAGGGAGCCAGGCTGCGCCCGTCCAGGGGCTCGATCGGGTCGAGGGAGCCGCCTTCACCGGCCAGATCGAGGACGGTCGGCAGCAGATCGATGAGCGACACATTTTCAGAGACTCGCCGCCCGCCTTTGGCGTCCGGCGTCGAGACGATCAGCGGGATGCGCGTCGAGCGCTCATAGGGCGCCATCTTGTACCAGAGCCCGCGCTCGCCCAGCATGTCGCCGTGATCGGCGCAGAAGACGATCGCCGTATCGTCGAGCTCGCGGATGTTGCGCAGCGTGTCGAGGACGCTGCCGATGAGATCGTCCACCAAACTGATATTGGCGTAATAGGCATGGCGCGCGGTGCGGATATGCGCCTCGGTCACCTCATATTCGCCGCGGTCGTAATGGCGGTAGAGCCAGGCGCCATAGGGATCGCGTTTCTCGGGCGGAATCGCGGGCACGTCAGGCAGATCGATGCTGTCGTGATCGTAGCGGTCCCAATAGCGCTGCGGCGTGACATAGGGATCGTGAGGATGGCTGAGCGAGACATAGAGGAAGAAGGGCTTCCGCTCGGGATTGCGCGCCCAGTAATAGAGCCAGCGGATCGCCCGCTGTGCCGCCTCCTCGTCATGATCCTGCTGCACCGCGCGCTCGGCGACGCCACCGTTCACGACGTTCTTCAGGGTGTGATACCAGTCGAGGATCCGATCGGGCTCGTCCCAATTGCCGTTCCAGACGAAATTGGAGGGGCAGATATCGGTGGTGAGGCGCCGGTGGAAGCCATGCATCTGATCGGGGCCGATGAAATGGCACTTGCCGGAGAGACAGGTGTCATAGCCCCGGAGGCCGAGATAATGGCCCATGGTGGGAATGGCCGCCGGCAGCTCCGAGCCGCTGTCATAGACGCCGATAGTGGAGCCGAGCTGGCCCGTCATCAGGGACGCGCGCGCCGGCACGCACATGGGGCTGTTGGTATAGGCATTCTCGAACACCGTGCCCCGTGCGGCGAGCGCCTCGAGGTGAGGCGCCTTGACCAGCTTGTGGCCATGGAAGGGAAGAGCATGAGGGGCCAACTGGTCGGCCATCAGGAACAGGATGTTTCTCGCCTTGGACATGATCGTCCTTTCGTGAACTCGCTCTCGCTATCGTCATCCCGCTTTCGCGGAGATGAGCAAACAGATTGCCTCAGGTCCCCAAATAGGCGGATTCGCCATGGAGGGCCGCGTCGAGCCCACCCTCCTCCGCCGCCCGATCGACCTTGACCGGCGTGACGCGATCGATCAGCCACAGCATCCCGTAGGTGAAGGCAAAGGCCCAAACCGATGAGAGGGCGACGGCGATCAGCTCCTTCACCAGGAACGCCCCATTGCCGAGCACAAGCCCGTCGCTGCCGGCCGGATTGAAGGCGGTGGAGGCGAAGACGCCGAGCAGGATGATCCCCGTGGCGCCGCCGACGCCATGGACCCCCCAGACGTCCAGCGCATCGTCCCAGCGCAGCCGGTTCTTCAGCGCCACGGCGAAGTAGCAGATCACGCCGGCGACGATGCCGATGATCATCGAGGTCACCGGCGAGACATAGCCCGCCGCCGGCGTGATGGTGGCGAGGCCGGCGACCGCACCGGTCAGCAGGCCGACGAAGGTCGGCCGCTTCTCGTGCCACCAACCGACCACCAGCCAGGTCACGGCCGCGAAGGACGCCGCCACATCGGTGTTGAGGAAGGCGACGGCAGTCACCGAATCCACCCGGAACTCGCTGCCGGCGTTGAAGCCGTACCAGCCGAACCAGAGCAGCCCCGTGCCCAGTGCCACCAGCGGCACGCTATGGGGACCGGCATCGATCACCCGGCGCCGGCCGACATAGAGGATCGAGGCCAGCGCCGCCATGCCGGCGGTGTTGTGCACGACGATCCCACCGGCAAAATCCAGCACGCCCCAGCGCTGCAGGAGCCCACCGCCCCAGATCATATGCACGAAGGGGAAATAGACGAAGAGGAGCCACAGCGTCAGGAAGGCCATATAGGCTTTGAAGGACACCCGGTTGGCGAAGGCGCCGGTGATGAGCGCCGGGGTGATGATCGCGAACATCATCTGATAGGCGATATGCACGAAGAGCGGGATGCCCGGCGTGGGCGAGGGCGTTGCCAGGGTCACGCCATGCAGGAAGGCCATGTCCAGATTGCCGATGACCCCGCCGACATCGCCGGAGAAGCAGAGCGAATAGCCGACGGCGAACCAGATCACCGTGGTCCAGCCCATGGAGACGAAGGACTGCATCATGATGGCGAGCACGTTCTTGCGGCTGACCAGCCCGCCATAGAAGAAGGCCAGCCCGGGCGTCATCAGCATCACCAGGCTGCTGCACAGGATCATGAAACCGGTATTGCCGGTATCGAGATTGGCCATGGTTTCCCCCAAGGATGCGGCGCTTCAGATGCGCCTCTACTGCCGTAGTCTACTTGAGCTCGGGAAAATCCTCCGCCCAATATTCGTTGGGCGCTCGCGGCGCGGTCGCCGATGCGCCGGCGCCGTGGCGCTCGCTCTCGCGCCGGCGCAGATCGACCCGGCGGATCTTGCCGGAGATCGTCTTCGGCAGCTCGGCGAACTCCAGCCGGCGCACCCGCTTGAAGGCCGACATATGCGCGCGGATATGGATATAGATCGCGCGTGCGGTCTCGGCCGAGGGCTCCCAGCCCCGGGCCAGCACCACATAGGCCTTGGGCACCGCCAGGCGGATCGCATCGGGGCTCGGCACCACCGCCGCCTCGGCCACCGCCTCATGCTCGATCAGCAGGCTTTCGAGCTCGAAGGGGCTGATGCGGTAGTCGGCGGCCTTGAATACGTCATCGGCCCGGCCGACGAAGGTGATGTAGCCTTCCCCATCGCGGACCGCGACATCGCCGGTGCGGTAATAGCCACCCCGGGCGGCCGATTTCAGGCTGGCCTCCTCCTCATAGCCCAGCATCAACCCTAACGGCGCTGCGCGGAGATCGAGCGCCACCTCGCCCTCGGCCGATTCCCTGTCCTCGGCATCGAGGAGGGTCACGCGATAGCCGGGCAGCGGCCTTCCCATCGACCCCGGCTTGACCGGCTGACCCGGTGGATTACCGATCTGGGCGGTGGTCTCGGTCTGGCCGTAGCCGTCGCGGATCTCGAGGTTCCAGGCGGCGCGGATCGTCTCGATGATCTCGGGATTGAGAGGCTCGCCCGCGCTCGCCGCCGCTCGCAGACGCAAGGGGAAGGCGCTGAGATCCTCCTGGACGAAGAGACGCCAGACCGTGGGCGGGGCGCATAAGGTGGTGACGCCATGATCGGCGATGGTACGCAGCGTTTCCTTGGCATTGAAGCGGGAAGCCGCATAGACGAAGACCGTGGCACCGGCGTTCCAGGGCGCGAAGAAGCAGCTCCAGGCATGCTTTGCCCAGCCCGGGGAGCTGATGTTGAGATGGATATCCCCGGGGCCTAGCCCCAGCCAATACATGGTCGAGAGATGGCCCACGGGATAGCTCGCATGGCTGTGCAGCACGAGCTTGGCCTTGGCCGTGGTGCCCGAGGTGAAATAGAGCAGCATGGGATCGCTGGCCGCCGTGGGGCCGTCCGGCGTGAAGCTCGCGGACTCGCCATCGGCCGCCTCATAGCCATGCCAGCCCGGGACGGGAGCGCCGATCGCGATGCGCCGGAGGCCGGCGGCAAGCTCGCCGAACTTGCCGGCCTCGGCCGCGGGGGCGATCACCGTGCCGACCCGGCCGCGGGCGATGCGATCGGCCAGATCCGTCGGACCCAGCAGGGTCGTGGAGGGGATCACGACCGCGCCCAGCTTCATCGCCGCCAGCATGGTCTCCCAAAGGGGTACGACATTGCCCAGCATCAGCAGGATGCGCTCGCCGCGCCGGACGCCGAGGCGCCGCAGGTGATTGGCGACCTGGTTCGAGCGCCGGCTGAGATCGGCGAAGGAGAGCCGGCTCTCGGCCCCGGAGTCATCGACGATCCAAAGCGCGGTCCGGTTCTCGCCATCCTCGATCCGATCGAAATAGTCGAGCGCCCAGTTGAACCGCGTCAGGCTCGGCCAGCGGAAGAACTCATAGGCGGTCGCATAGTCGTCGCGATGGCGCATCAGGAAATCGCGCGCCGCCAGGAATTCGTCGATATCGGCCATAGCTCCTCCCCAGGAGGCCGATCGTCTTCTTGCGGCGACGCGGCCCTCGAGGGATTAAACCACCCCGAGTGCCTGGCCGTCGAGGCGGCCTGGCCCCGCCCTGGTCCGGCGAGGAGCTGCCGGCTAGAATTCGGGCCCTCCAGGGGGAGCTTTGCCGTGACTGGCGTGATCCAGCAAATCTATCTGGCGGTGCGGTGACAGAGCCAGCAGCCCGCTCCTGTCGTCATTCCCGCGAAAGCGGGAATCCAGGGCCGCAGATTCCGTCGCTTGCCCTGGATCCCCGCTTTCGCGGGGATCCAGGAATTCTGTGCGTCCGGCTGTGAGCAACTCCCTGCCCGTCATGTCTATCACCTCGCCGATGCCGAGAACTGGCCCTCGATCCAGCGCCGCGGGCTGCTGAGCGCGACGCGGCTGCTCGCGCTGTCGGGGCTGGGCGCTGAGGAACAGGCGCGCATCGAAAAGGCGCAGCGCCCGGTCTCCCTGACGCTGCCCGGCGGCGCCGTGCTGCGCGATCAGGCGCCCATGCCGCCCTCGGCGCTGGCCCGCTGTCTGGTCGGCGTGACTCCAGCCGAGTGGTATGCGCTGATCAATTCCAAGGTCTTCTTCTGGTTCGACATCGAGCGGCTGAACCGGCAGCGCCGCGCCAGCGGGATATCGCCCGAGGCCGTGGTGATGACCATCGACGCCGAGCGGTTGCTCGCTGCATATGGCCACCGGGCTCATCTGTCGCCGTTCAACACCGGCAATGCCAGGCGCCGGCCCGCGGTCCGCGGCCGGGAGAGCTTCGTGCCCTATGCCACCTGGCTGGAGAGCCGCTGGGCCAGCGAGGCCGCGGCGCTGGGCTTGCGGCCACGCCCGGCCAGCCATCGGCCCGTGGAGCTGACGATCGGCGATGGCCTGCCCGATGTGATGGAGTTCGTGGTATCACTCCGCCATCTCAGCCGGGACGAGCCCTTTGTGGCGTGAGGAGGCTCGGCGCGGTATCGAATTGGATGGAGAGAACCCCATGAGTTCGACCTCGCTTGAAGGACTGGCCGAGCGCAACCGCGACGGCGTCCTGCTCCTCAGCCGCATCCTGCTGGCGGCGATCTTCCTGCGCAGCGGCTTCGGCAAGCTGATGGGCTTCGAGGGCTTTGCCGCTTCGCTGGCGGCCAAGGGTCTACCGCTCCCCACGCTCTGGGCCATCGCCGCGGTGGCGGCGGAATTCGGGGGCAGCCTCTGCATTCTCTTCGGACTGGCGACGCGGCTCATCGCCCCGGTGATGGTCGTCTTCGTCGCCTTCGCCGCGTTCCTTAGCCATCCCTTCTGGGCGACCGATGCCGAGCATTACCAGGCGCAATACATCAACTTCATGAAGAATATCGCGATCATGGGCGGCTATCTCGCGCTCTTCGTCGCCGGACCCGGCGCCATCAGCCTGGACGGATGGCTGCGGCGCCGGGGCTGACGGGACTACATCTTCACCAGCTCGACGCGGCGGTTCTTGGCCTGCCCCTCCTCGCTGTCGTTGCTGGCGAGCGGAGCCGCCGGACCGATGCCGACGGCCGTCATCTGCGCGGCCGGAATGCCGTAGGATTTGACCAGCATGGCGACGACGGCCTTGGCGCGATTGAGGGAGAGCGTCTGGTTGTAGGCGAGCTTTCCCTTGTTGTCGGTATGGCCGACGATCAGCACATGCAGATCGGGGCTCGCCTTCAGCAGCTTGGCGATCTCCTCGATCTGCGGCTTGGAATCCGGCTTCACCACCGCCTTGTCGAAATCGAAGAAGATCCCGTAGAGCGCGATCCGCCCCTCGCTCGCCATCTTCGCATCGATCTCATCGGCCTTGATGGTGACGATCTTCTGCTCCATGGCCTTGGGCTCGACGGCCTCGATGAGAATGCCCTCGGAGCCCGTGAGCGCGGTGGAGGAATCGCCCAGGCTGCCGCCGGTCATCTGGGCGACATAGATCCCGACATAGCTGTCGCCGGCGGCCGCGCTCTTCTTCATGAGGGCGTAGCGGACGTCCTTCACATATTCGAGCATCGCCCGCATCAGATATGCTGCGGGTCTGGCCGGCCTTGTCGACGACGACGCGGGAGTCGGGATTGTTCGCCGTTGTATTTCAGCTTCGCGAAACCCTCCCCGCAGGAATCCCCGGCGCATTCGAAGGCGATCTCATAACCCGCGGCCTTGAGGGCGTCCTCGTGATTGACCAGGATCTCGAGGGTGGAGCGGCCGGCGGGCGCGATATAGAGCGTGCGTGTCACCTTTCCGCGCGCCGTGACCAGGCTCTTGAAATGCGGCGTCGTCTGTGTGGCATCCGTGACCACCGGGCCCGCGGGAAGCGTCAGCTCGTCGAAGGCCTTGACGGTCTGGGCCAGGAGATGGGCGCCGTCATAGCGGCCCGCCGGCGCGAAATCATGGGCGCCCGGCTGATCCTTCTCCATCTCGGCGACGATGGCGGGATCGGCGGCGAGAGCCGCCGCCGGCGCAAGGGAAGCGAGGAGCAGCAAGGCAAGCCCGGCACGGATCGAACGCGAGAACGGCATGATGTTTCCCCGAAATGATGCGGCGAGAGAAAGCCGGCGGGCATACTACTATCGGGATTGCAGGGAGTTGAACCGAGAATCGCGGCCGGTTCGCGGAGCGTCTCAATCCGCCGAGGGTCGGGTCTCCAGCTCCGTCCCGCCGGCCAGCGCGCGCCGATGGCCGCTCACCTCGGCCCCCGCACGAGGCAGCAGCCGCAGGAAGAAGGGCAGGCAAAGCAGGCAAAGGATGGTGACCGCGACGAAGGCCATATGGACATCGCCGACGCCGAGATCCGTCGGCGAGGCGCCGCGCAAGGACAGCATGGCGTGGAGCAGGATCGCGCCGACGGCCACGCCCATGCCATTGGAGAGCTGCTGCATCATGCTGGAGAAGCTGGTTGCGCCGCTCATCTTGTCCGCCTCGATATCGGCATAGGCCAGGGTGTTGAGGCAGGTGTATTGCAGGGAGCGGAAGAAGCCACCGCCCAGCAGCAGCAGGAAGACCAGCACCACCGGGGTCGATACCGAAAAGAAGGCACAGACCAGAAGCGAGCCGGCGCTGATGATCGTATTGCCAATGAGCACCCGGCGAAAGCCGAAGCGACGCAGGATCGGCCCCGTGGTCAGCTTCATCAGGAAGGAGCCGAGCGCACTGCCGCAGGTGAGCAGGCCGGAAGCAAACGCGCTCATACCGAATCCCACCTGCAGCAGGAGGGGCAGCAGAAAGGGCAGCGCTCCGGCCGCGACCCGAAAGATGGAGCCGCCCCAGATGCAGGCTTCGAAGGTCGGAATCCGAAGCAGCGAGAGGTCGACGAGGGGATGGGCCTGGCGCCGCTCGTAGAGGACGGCCCAGAGACCTACCGCCAGCCCCAAGGCCAGAAGGCCCCACAGAACCCAGCCCGAGGCATCGGGCCGGGCGACCAGGTCGGAATCATACATGATGGCGCTGAGCGCCACGCCGGTGAGAAAAAAGCCCAGCCAGTCGAAGGGCGCGCGGCGGTCGGCGCGTTGGTCCTCCAGGAGAAATGTGACCAGCACCATGCCCAGCAGGCCGATGGGCACATTGAGAAAGAAGATCCAGCGCCAGGAGAGGAAGGTGGTGATGAAGCCGCCCACGGGCGGACCCAGCACCGGCCCCACCAGAGCGGGCACCGTCAGATAGGCCATGGCGCGCACCAGATCGGCCTTCTCGACGCTACGCAGCAGCACCAGCCGTCCCACCGGCACCATCATGGCGCCCCCGATACCCTGGACGATCCTGGCCAGGGCCAGCTCGACGATCCCGTTGGTGAGACCGCAGAGGATCGAGCCGAGGGTGAAGACCCCGATCGCCGCCCGGAATACCGTTCGGGCCCCGAAGCGATCGGCGACCCAGCCGCTGATGGGGATGAAGATCCCCAGGCTGAACATATAGACGGTGATGCCGAGGCTGAGGTGGATCGGGCTGGTGCCGAAGCTCTCCGCCATGGCGGGCAGCGCCGTGGTGATGACCGTCCCGTCCAGGTTTTCCATGAACAGGGCACAGGCGACGATCAGGGGGACGATCATCGAGCGGGGGGCAGCGGACGCAGACGGCATGCGTAAAACGACAGGCAAATCCAGGAGGCGGCGGCGGCGAATTGTCGTTTGTCACCGTGCCACCGGCGGTCGAGGGGGTGTAGACCAAACTATTGCATGGCAGGCCCGCGTGGAAACGCCGGCCGGGGACGGTTCCCTTGGTCCCCCGCCGGCGCGTCAGCTGCCATCCGACGACGGCGCCGTCGCCTCGCCCACCGGGATCGCGTTACTTCCGCTGCAGGGTCGTGCAGGAGGCGGCGACGAAATTGTCCAAATTGTCGGTAAAGCAGAGCTGGATCTGGTTCTGATCCACGATCTCGCCCGTCCCGGCGCCGGAATTGGTCGAGAACACGAAGCGCTGGCCGTCCATCCGGAACACACCGACGGTCACATGCTTCGTGCCCTTAGGGCCGGTCACCGTGCCGGAAAAGGCAGCGCCATCCTGCTGGTCGAAGCTGTAGCTCCAGGGTTCCGCAGATGCCTTTTCCAGCACGAGGGTCGGCGCGCTATAGGCGTCCGTCGTGCCGACCCGGGCCGCCGCGGCGGCGACGGGAGTCCAGCTGCCCAGGATGTTGAACGTCGCCGCCGCGCGTTTGTAGATGGTGCAGACGGCCCCGACATAGACCGGAATGTTGTCGGTGACGCAGAACTCGAGCCTGTCGCCCATGATCTCGCCCGAGGCGCTGCCCCCTTCCGTCGCCATCACGAAGCGCGTCCCATCGGCACGGATGACGCCGACGACTTGGGTCGCTTTGCCGCTTGGCCCCATGTTGTGGCCGGCGAAGGCGGGCCCGTCCTGGCTTTCGATGACCAGCTTCCAGGCCAAATGAAGGTCGTGGCTCAGGGTCGGGGTGGTCGAGGTCGCATAGCCCTCGCGCGGCCCGACCCGGGCACCGGAATGTTCGACCGGGATCCAGGTACCGACGAGATTGGGCGGGTCGGCCGCAAAGGCCGGGACCGAAAGAAGCGCCAGGAAAGCGGCCAGTACAAGCGAACGCATGTCAGATCTCCCCATTTCGAACGGCTTAGAAGAATCCGATGCTACCATTGAGCGCGGTATACCGTCAGCCCGATCCCCGACGGGCGAAGGAAATGTCAGCGCTTTTCCTTCCGGCGACTCGGCGGCCCCGATATCCTCGCCGCCATGGACGCCCACGCCGGCATGGAGGATCTCAACCCCGCACAACGGCGGGCCGCCGGGCATGGCTTGGGCGATGGCGGGGCCGGCCCAGGGACGCACGACACGCCGCCCCTTCTCATCATCGCCGGCGCAGGCTCGGGCAAGACCAATACCTTGGCCCATCGGGTCGCCTTTCTGATCCGCCGTGGCGTGGCGGCCGAGCGGATCCTGCTGCTGACCTTCACCCGCCGGGCGGCGGCCGAGATGAAGCGCCGGGTCGAGCGGATCTCTGCCCGGGCCCGAGACCAAAGCGGCGCGCCGCCGGCGGCCCTGGCCTGGTCGGGGACCTTCCATTCCGTCGGCGCCCGGCTGCTCCGGCTCCATGCCCATAACATCGGCCTCGACCCCGCCTTCACCATCCTCGACCGCGAGGATGGTGCCGACCTCATGAACCTGCTCCGCGACGAGCTCGGGCTTTCCGGCCAGAAAAGCCGCTTTCCCAAGAAGCAGACCTGCCTCGCGATCTATTCCTATGCGATGAACGCCCAGGCGCCGCTGGGCGAGGTGCTGCTGCGGAGCTTCCCCTGGTGCGAGAGCTGGGAGGCGGAGCTGCGCCGGCTGTTCGGCGCCTATGTCGCGGCCAAGCAGCGCCAGAGCCTGCTCGATTACGACGATCTGCTGCTCTACTGGGCCCAGATGATGGGCGCGCCGGAGCTGGCGCGGCTGGTGGCCGAGCGCTTCGACCATGTGCTGGTGGACGAATACCAGGACACCAACGCGCTGCAGGCCTCGATCCTTCTGGGCCTCCGGCCCACGGGCCGGGGCCTCACCGTCGTGGGCGACGATGCCCAGGCGATCTACAGCTTCCGCGCCGCGACGGTGCGCAACATCCTGGACTTCCCCGGCCTGTTCAGCCCGCCGGCGGAAATCGTCACCTTGGAGCAGAATTACCGCTCGACCCAGCCGATCCTGGCGGCGAGCAATGCCGTGATCGAGCAGGCGCGGGAGCGCTTCACCAAGAACCTCTTCAGCGAACGGCCCTCGGAGCAGCGGCCGCGACTGGTAACCGTTCATGACGATCGGGCCCAGGCGGGCTATGTGGCCGGCCGGGTGCTGGCGGCGCGCGAGGCCGGCACCGCCCTCAAGCAACAGGCCGTGCTGTTCCGGGCTTCCCATCACAGCGGCGCGCTGGAGCTTGAGCTGGCGCGGCGCAACATCCCTTTCGTCAAATTCGGCGGACTGAAATTCGTCGAGGCCTCCCATGTCAAGGACGTGATCGGCCTCCTGCGCTGGGCGGAGAATCCCCGCGACCGGGTGGCAGGATTCCGCAGCCTGCATCTTCTGCCGGGCGTCGGCCCGGCCACGGCGCGCAAGGCGCTGGATCACCTGGAGAGTGCCGGCTTCGCCCTCGATGCTCTGGCCGGCTTCAAGATGCCGCCCGCCGCCGCGGAGGATTGGCCGGGGCTGGCATCCCTGCTGGCGCTGCTCGCCGGCCGGGCGGTGGATTGGTCCGCCCAGCTCGGCCTGGTGAAGGAATGGTATCGGCCCCAGCTCGAGCGGCTCTATGACGGGGTGGCGGCGCGGCTCAGCGATCTCGATCAGCTCGAGGCGATCTCGACGACCTATGCCGGCCGCCAGGCCTTCCTCGAGGACGTCATGCTGGATCCCCCCGCGGCCAGCGGCGAGGAGGCCGGAACCCCGTTGCTCGACGAGGATTATCTCATCCTCTCCACCATCCATTCCGCCAAGGGCCAGGAATGGAAGGCGGTCTATGTCCTGAACGTCGTCGACGGCTGCATCCCCAGCGATCTCGCCGTGGGCGAGGTGGCCGAGATCGAGGAGGAGCGCCGGCTGCTCTATGTCGCCATGACCCGGGCCAAGGACGAGCTGCATCTGGTGCATCCCCAGCGCTTCTTCACCCAGCAGCAGCCCCGCCACGGCGACCGCCATGTCTATGCCCCGCGCAGCCGCTTCATCACCGCGGCGATGCTGGACCGTTTCGAGCGCATCGCCTGGGTCGCGGGCAGCCCCGGCGATGGGTCGCGCGACGGGCGGGCAGAGCCGCGGATCGATGTCGCGGCCCGGCTGCGCGACATGTGGAAATAGAGGGCCTTGGCTAGCTCTCGTCCTGGTTGAGTGCTAGAGAAGGGGAATAGCTCGCCACCGCGACGTAGCGCGCACCCATCAATGCTGGTACTGAACATTCCTGAAACCTGTCCCGGGAGCGTGCCATGGCTACTCGATGTCGTCCTTGCGGCTAGCGCCGGCTACATTTGGCGGCCCGCGTCGTCGGAGACAATCCGCCTCATGAGGCTCGGAACGTCATCATGAAGAGATCGTCGAATCACGAGACGGTCTCTGCGATGATCGTGGCGCATCCCGGTCACGAGCTCCTCCTCCATCATTGGCTGGAAGTAGATCGGCCGATCGTCTTCGCGTTGACGGATGGATCCGGAGGACATGGCGAAGATCGCCGCGCAATGTCGTTGCGCATCATTCAGTCTGCCGGCGCCAGCGTTGGCCCGGTCTTCGGCCTCGCACCCGACAAGCGCTGGTATGCCGCGATCTTGGCGGGCGAATACGACCTTTTCGACCAGGCCTCGCGCCTCATTGGCGCTGCCTGCCGCAATGCCGGTGTCAGGCGCATCGTCACCGATTCCATCGAGTTCTATAACCCGATGCACGATCTCTGCAATGCCCTCGCAGCCGGCATCGTGCGAAGTCTCCGCAGGGGAGGTGCTGCCGATGTCGAACTGTTCGACTACGCGATCGAGTATCCCGATCTGAGGAGCGGTCCGGCGGCCATGGAATTCTCACTCACTGACGAGGCTCTTCGTCGCAAGCTGGGGGCGGTTGCTTCATATCTGCCACTCGCGGCGGAGGCCGATCGGCACGCCGAGGCCCTTCGGAACCATGCTTCCGAAAGACTCTACGCCCTCGACACGTTGGGCGAGTGGCCGCTCCAGCTTGTGGAAGAACCGTTTTACGAGCAATTCGGCAGGCGACGGATCTCGGATGGTGTCTATCGGCAGCTTATCACCTATCACGCACATGTTCGCCCGATGGCGGTGGCACTGAGGGGCGATTAAGGAGAGCGGGCGTGAGAGGCGAGCTGACATCCGGACGGACGAGATGCCAGAGACCGCAAGACAAGTGATGCCCTTTATCGTCGGATCGCCGCGGTCCGGCACGACGCTCCTGCGCTTCATGCTGGCCGCTCATTCAGACCTCGCTATTCCCCCAGAAACCGGCTTCCCCGGCCATATCGCGGGTGACGAGAAGCTTGCCGGGCTCGGACCGGAGGAGCTGTTGCGTATCATAACGAACTTCCCGCCCTCCGCACCGGCGTGGCGCGACTTCGGCATGGCCGAGGAGACCCTGCGTCGCGCCCTCTTCAAGCTGAATCCCTTCAGCATCGCCGAGGGTATCCGTAGCTTCTATCAGCTCTACGCCGCTCGACACGGGAAGCGGAGAGTCGGCGACAAGACCCCGAGCCATGGCGAAGCGATGATCGCTATCGAATGCCTTCTTCCCGAGGCGGCATTCATCCACGTTATCCGGGATGGCCGCGACTCCATCCCTCTCGCTGCGCGACATGTGGTTCGCGCCGAGCCGGGATATTGCGGTTCTTGCCGCATATTGGCGCGACAACGTGACTCGATGCCGGCGGCAGGGGCGCTCCGTCCAGCGCTATCTGGAGGTACGCTACGAAGACCTTCTCAGCGATACGCCCGGGCAGCTCAGGCGGGTCTGCGACTTTGTCGACCTACCCTTCGAGGCTGGGATGCTCACCTTTTACGAGGACGCTCCGGCCTTGCTCGCCGAGCATCAGGGGCGCGAGGCAATGGACGGCTCCGTGATCGTCAGCCGGGAGCGGCGGCAGGCCCAACAATGGCGCGTGACGACTCCACCCGATATGTCGCGCGTGGGACTCTGGCGGACCGGCTTCACCGTCGAGGAGAAAGGCGAGTTCTTCGCGGTCGCCGGCACTCTCCTGGAAGACCTCGGCTACTCGACCTAGGGCGAATTCCGCGACAATTGCCGGAGATGCAGATGCCGTGATTGTTCTGCTGCGGCGCGGGCTTGGAGCATCTGCGACATTAGCCTCTCGCAGCACTTAGCTCCCGCTTCAATCTGAAATTTTCCTCGGCCAGCTGCAGGAGCCGCCCCACCACATCGCGTCCGAGCTCATCTGATGATCGCGCGGGATTTGGCATGCTGCGGGGTAGAACGTCGCGCAGGAACCCGCTAAGGGCCAGGGTATAGTCGTCGTCCCCGACTGGCCTTAGGCGAATGTCCTCGATCGACCTCCGATAGAGCTGAAGATATTGATCAATAGCTTTCGCAATGTTGGCATCCTCCCGGGCGATGCCAGCCAAGGCCTCCGCATCGCCCGCGTCGTAGCTCTCGATTTCGGATCTTAGATTGGCCGCGCTTACCGGACGCGTGAGGCACCGGAGGCCGAAGTTGTTGCTCCGTAGCTCCTTGTAATTTTCCGTGGTCGCCCGCCCCGCGACGCCACGCGCGTCACAAACGACGACCACGCAACCGGCACAGACAGCCTCGAGAGCTGCTCGAGCGCTGGCGAAGACCAGGTCCGCATTGGCCAGCACCTCCTCGGGATCCGCGATCGGCCTTCCCAGGGGCGGGCCAACGACTTCCAGCTCGATCCCCATGTCGGCGCAGATGCCGAGCAGGATGGGAAGCAGCGCCGTTGCCTTGCCGAAAGCCACCGCCTTCTGCGGCCTCGATGGCAGCGGATGACGCCGCGCGGGAATGCGTTTTAACTCGACCCCGTTGGGAATAAGATAGATGCGCGAGGGGTCGATACCCGGCGAGTGCGCGATGCGTTCCGTGCAGACCTCGTCGACACCGACATGAAACTGGACCTGAGGAAAGGAGACGGGTGCCTCGATTCCGAAGGCCCAGGCATGACAGACGTTGACAACGGGCGTGCGCGGGAATTTGACGATCGCCTCGACTGTCGGGACGGAGTGATGGCCGTGTATGACATCGGGGGGATCCTTCAGGAGCCTCAAATCATCGATGACGGGCACGCCCGAGGCCTCTAGCTCGAACCCGGACTGGCCGATGATGGGTGTATAGACGGTGGCGGAATGACCGAGTGCGATCAGGCCCGTCGCTAGATCGCGCGTGACGCTTTCGGACCCGCCGCGTCCGGTCATCCAGATGTTCGTGAGCAGGATGCGAAGTCCCTGCCGGCGATGTGGGCTGAGTTGCTCCAATGCGAGTCTTCCGGTAGCTCGGTAGGCCACTTATCTGCGCTGGCAGACTTGGCGTCAACCGCTCCGGCACCAATTGAACTGCAGGCTCTCCGTCCGCGCTAGGGCGGCCCGACCGGGGGCTTGTCCGCAAGCAAAGCGGCGATCTCGCCGGGCGTGCCGCCCGCGAGCCGGCGGCTCTCCCGCGTCAGATGCGCCTGATCGGCATAGCCGGCGGCCGCGGCCAGCTCGGCGAGCGAGCGGTGCCCGGTGCCGCGCAGCAGCGTCAGGAAACGCTGAAAGCGGAGGATTCGGTCGAGGGTCTTCGGCCCATAACCGAAGGCCTCGCCGAAGCGCCGCCGCAATGTCCGTTCGCTGAGCGCCAGCTCATCCGCCAGCCAGGGGATGAGTTCCTTGCCGGGCGGTGCGCCCTCGGTCAGGAGCCGATAGGCCGCCTGGGAATAGCTGCGGCTCGGCGCTCGGCCGGCAGCGCGCTGCGCCAAGCCGTGTTCGAGCCGCTGCACGAGGTCGGCGATGCCACGAGCTGCACCCACCTCCTCCGCCAGCCGGCTCGCCTCGCGACCCCAAATTTCGTCCAGGGGAATACGGCGGTTGAGCAACTCGGCCGCGGAGAGACCCAGCCATTCCGCGGCATGTCCCGGCCGGAAGCGAAAGCCGACGACGATCGCCCCCGGCGCCAGCGCCTCCGTCTGCGGCTCGCGGTCCGGCCCGGCAATACGCAGGACTCCCTCGACCCATTGCAGGTCGATGCTGCCGTCCGGCACGACGAGGATCGGCTCCGCCCCCGTCGCGGGCAATCGATGCACCCACGCACAGGCGAAGTGATGGCGCAGCGACCCGCTGACCGGTCGCTCCCGATAGATGCCGGTCGCCTGCGCGAGCATGCAGTACCTCCTGAGCCGGCGTTGCTGGCGGCATTTTAGACGAGTTTGCCACTCCCTTCAGCAGCGACACCGCCTTCTTCCCCGGTCCTCGGCGGCGGGGTTGGCCGTTTCATTCAAGACTTGCCCGAGGCGTCGCGCCAAACTCCCGCCGGACATCGGAGGACGCAGCATGGCCGCCACCCTCGAAGCACGCACCGTCAGCATCGCCATCCGCCGCGACTGGCGGGAGGTCTATGACTTCGCGCATCGGCCGGAGAATTTCCCGCGCTGGGCGTCGGGCGGCGCGACGTCTCTTCGCCGGGAGGGCGATGATTGGGTGGCCGAGGCGCCCGAGGGCCAGGTCCGGATCCGCTTCACCGGGCGCAACGACTTCGGCGTGCTGGACCATCATGTGATCCTCGCGACCGGCGCCGAGATCTATATCCCGCTGCGGGTCATCGCCAATGGGACGGGCGCGGAAGTGATGCTCACCCTGTTTCGCCTGCCGGAGATGACCGATGCGATCTTTGCGCGGGATGCGGAATGGGTGGCGAAAGATCTGGCGGCGCTGAAGGCGCTGCTCGAATCCTGATCCCTCACGAGAAAGGAGAAGCCGTCATGGCAAGCTCGGAGAATGATCGCCGGATCGACTATATCGAGTTCGGTGTTTCGGCACTGGAGCGCTCGAAAGCCTTCTATGGCGGGGCTTTCGGCTGGGGCTTCACCGATTACGGGCCGAGCTATTGCGAGTTCACCGACGGCCGGTTGAAAGGCGGCTTCACCACCGGCTCGCCGGCGAAGCCCGGGGGCCCGCTGGTGATCCTCTATGCCGAGGATCTCGCCGAGACGCAACGCCGGGTCGAGGCCGCGGGCGGGCGGATCGCCAAACCCATCTTCGACTTCCCCGGCGGCCGGCGTTTCCATTTCCTCGATCCCGACGGCTATGAGCTGGCGGTCTGGTCGAAGCGATAGTCAGCCCCTCTCCCTCTTCGCTAGACTGACGTCCTGCTTTGCTAAGAGATCCGAGCAAGCTCTTGGGGGGAGAACACCCAATGGACGTCAATCGCCGCGCTTTGCTGATCGCCGCCGCCGCGGCAGGTTCGGTGGCAGCCGTCCGGCCGGCCCTCGCCGCCGGCCCGACGGCCGGGGTCACGTCTGCCATCGAACGCTTTGCCGCGCTGCCCGCCATGGCAAGCTGCCTGATCGACGCGGCCGACCCTAGAGGAGATTGGACGGCGGGGCATGATCCCGCCGCCGTGCTGTTCATCGGCAGCGCGGTCAAGACCTTCATCCTGGCGCAATATCTGCGCGACGTCGAAGCCGGCCGGCTGTCGGAGAGCGACCAGCGGCCGATCGACGATGCGGTCCGCTCGGTGAGCAGCCCGGTGTTTCTGAACCTCACCGGCACCACCCCGGCCCGCAGCGTGCTGGAAGCCATGATCGCCCATAGCGACAATACCGCGACCGATGTGGCGATGGCCGCCGTCGGCCCGGACAATGTGCGCGCGCTGATCAAGGAGTCCGGTCTGACCGCCACCCGCATTCCTCATTCGACCCGCCGCCTGTTCTCCTATCTGGCGGGCGCGCCGGCGGGCACCGACCTCTCCTGGCAGGAGATGCAGCGCCTGGCGACCGCGGAGCCCGCGGGCCCGGCCCGCTCGCCGATCAACGACACCGAGACCATGGTGAGCTCGGCCGAGGAGATGGTGCGCTGGTACAAGACCGCGCTGCAGCCCGGCTTCTTCGCCAAGCCGGAGACCTTTATCGAGTTCAAGCGCATCCAGGCCATGGCCGATTCTTTGGCCTTCGTCGTGCCGCCGGACACCGCCGCCTATGGCAAGGGCGGCAGCATCGATTGGAAGGATTTCCACTGTTTCTGCCTGGCCGGCCAGATGATCACGCGGCAGGTGCCGGTCACCTTCTGCTTCACCATCAACTGGACCGGACCCGACGAGAGCGTCGCCTCGGTGTTTCCCGCCTATAAGACAGCCGTGGCGGACGCCCTGCGGGAGGCAGCGCAGGCGCTGACCTGACGGCACGCTTTGCCCATCAGGAATCCCGCGGCGGCGGCTGGTGCCCCTGCAGCCAGACATGCTGGATGATGGCGAAGAGGAAGGCCGTGGTCAGCCCGAACAGCAGCACGCCGTTCAGCGCCTCGATCGCGCCCAGGAGCGCCCAGCGATCTTCCAGAAACAGAGCGGCGTGGCCATAGGTCGTCATGGCGCCGAGGGAATAGAGCACCGCCGATTTGTTGTCGGGCAAGGCACCCAGAAACCGATAGGCGGCCGCCCAGGTGACCGCCTCGACCCCGTGCAGGAGGGTGATCAGCAAGGTGGTGATGCTCATGACCACGGCGAAAGTCACGAAGAAGCGGCGTGGCCTCATGGGACCGCTCAGGACGCGGGTCACTCTCTGATCGATGAGGCCGAGGCCCAGCACATGAACGACGACGGTCACGATGATCAAGGGCCCGCCCCAGATCCAGTCGTTCATCCAGTACAGCAGGGAAGACGGGCTCATGCTTCCTCTCCTTGTCGCGACGGTCGAAAGGGTCCAATCTGACGGCCAATGCCAATGGATGCTGGGAAGAACGCCCTGCCGCCTCCCGATCGGATCTTGCCGGTGAAGCGCAAGGCCGGCCTCTTCCTGCTCGCCGTCATCCTTGCCGTGACCCTCGGCACCGCGCTCGTGGTCTCATGGCGGATGTATAGCCTGGTCTCGAGACAAGCAGGCGAATCAGATCGATAACATCCAGGCCAGCCTCGCCGAGCGCTTCAACGTCTTCGAGGTGATGCTGCGCAGCCAGCATGCCCGCATCCGGGACCACATGGCTGAGGTGCTCCCCTTGATCGCGGGAGACATCGACCGTCTATCTCCCCACCCCGATCAGCTGACGCGCGATCAGATGGACGCGATGACGAAGAAATACGGAGTGGAGGATATCTACTTCATCAACCGATCCCACAAGATATTTCAGACGAATTCCTCGACCGACATGAACATGCAGTTTCCGGAGAGCGACTTCACCCGCTTTCTCGACAGCGTGTTCGGCAAAGACAAGGTCATGGGCGTCGGAATCGATATCTCCGACGCTACCGGCAGATTGAACACCTACATTTATTTCGGGCCGACGGGAAAGGACTACGTCATCGAAACCTCGACCGAGATCCAATCCAGCCTCGCGCAGGGGGATTTCGCCTGGATGAGCTGGTACTTCTTCCCGCCAGGCGAGGAGGCGGGGAAAGAATGCCAGCTCGAGAAGAAATGCGACCTGTTCTCCGACGCGCTCCGTCACAACGAATATGTGAAGGGTATCGACGTCTATCTCGTCAATGAATCCGGCGCCTGGTCCCTGCTTCATCCCCCCAAGAAGCTGGATCCGGCGATCGTCGCTCGCTTGGTCAAGGGCGGCGAGTATCAAACCACGAGTTCGGACGGACGGCTGGTTACAGCCTACCAACATGATGCATCCCAAGATGAGGACGCCAAGGACGACCCGATCGTCAAGCGGCTGGTCATCAACGAGATCACCTATGATGTGAGCCTGGCCCGCCAGGCGGTGATCGACGTCTTGGAATACTCGCTGATCGTGATGCTGCTCGCCATGCCCCTGATCTTCTGGCTCGCCTCCTACTTCCTGCAGAAGCAATTGCTGAACCCCTTGTTCAGATTGCGCAGCCAGGCGCGGGCCATCGCCGACGGCGATCTCGATCATGCCATCGCCGATACCGGACGGCGGGATGAGATCGGCAATCTCGCCACCAGCTTCGCCACCATGCGCGACGCCGTGCGGCGGACGATCCTCGACCTCCGGGAGACCAATACCTCGATCGAGCGCTTCGTGCCGAAGGCCTTCCTCTCCATCATGGGCAAGCCCTCCATCGTGTCGGTCAAGCTCGGCGACAACATCCGTCTCAACATGACGGTGCTGTTCTCGGACATCCGCAACTTCACCGGCCAGTCCGAGCAGATGACGCCCGACGAGAATTTCGCCTTCATCAATTTCTATCTGGAGCGCATGGGGCCGGTCATCCGCGACAACAACGGCTTCATCGACAAATATATCGGCGACGCGATCATGGCCTTGTTCGAGCAGCCCGATGACGCGCTGCGTGCCAGCCTTGCCATGCTCGATACCCTGGAGGCATACAACATCGAGCGCCAAGCCGCCGGCCTGCCTCCCATGGCCATCGGCATCGGGCTCAACACCGGCTCGCTCATGCTGGGCACCATCGGAGAGAGTCACCGGATGGATGGCACCGTCATTTCCGACGCGGTCAATCTGGCGGCACGGATCGAAAGCCTGACCAAGACCTATGGAGTCGGAATCCTGATCTCGCAGAACACCTATGATCAGCTCTCCGACCCCAAGGCCTTCAGCATCCGACCGATCGACGTGGTGGTGGTCAAGGGCAAGACCAAGCCGGTGACCATGTGGGAGGTCTTCGACAGGAACGCGGAGAGCGAGCGCGCCGCCAAGGCGCGGACCCGGGATCTGCTGCAATCCGGCGTCGAAGCCCTGTCGCGCCGTGATACCGCCGCTGCCCGAGGAATCTTCGAGCAATGCCTGGCGTTGCTGCCGGGCGACCCGGCGGCGACCAATCTGCTGAAATGCTGCGCGTGAGGCGACTCGCTCGGCCGCTCAGGCTCGGGCGTGATAGGTGAGTGCGAGGGCGATGCAGTGCCTCAGCTCGTCCTCGGGGATCTTGTCCCGCAGGCCGAAGAGAAGCGCGCGCCTTCCTTCGAAAGTGAAGGTCTGCGGATAGAGGACGCGAAAGCTTTCCACCAGCCTCGATTGGCAGTGGAAGAACATCGCATAGCTCTCATCCCGGCCGCCAAAGGCATCGATGCGGATCGTGCTGCCGGTCTTGGGTTTGACCGTGAGATAGGCGGGCTGGCCCCATTTCAGAGTTTCGACCAGGCCGCCCGTGCCGGGCAGATCCGCTGCCGCGGCGAAGATCAGCGCGCGCAGATGCAGCAGCCGGCGGCGCAGGGCCGGCGAATAGGCTTCGAAAACAGCGGCAACTTCGGGGTCGGCGAAGGAGCGGCCCAAGGAAGCCGGCCGCGAGGCGGCTCTCGGGTTCAGATGCGCCGGCGGCCGAATATGATGTGGTAGAGCCAAAGCACGATGATGGCGCCGACGATGGCGACCAGCATGCTGTAGATACTGAATTCCGTCACGGGCGCCGCGCCGAGCTTGGTGAAGATGAACCCGCCGACGATGGCGCCTATGATCCCCAGGATGATGTCGACGATGATCCCCGAACCCTGCTTGTTCACGATCTTGCTGGCAATGAAGCCGGCAATCAGGCCGAGAACGATCCATGCGATGATTGACATGAGCAACCTCCTGACGCTGGTCGACGTCGGCCCAGATGATCTCGGCCGGTCCGCTGTGGAGCGCTGAGCCGATATGGTAGAGGCTGACAGCGCCCCTGGCAAATGAGGGCGCCGCAGTGCTTCCCCGATGGTTAGGCGCGCCGCCGCTTTGCCGTCGCGGGCGCTTCCGGGGTTGCCTTGTTCCCCTTGATCGGGAGCAACATCGCTGACTGCCGCTTATCGGCCTTGGCCGGGCGTTTCGATTTTGCCGTAGTTTTCTCGGCCACTGGTTTCTCGGCGCGCGGCTTCTCGGCGCCGGACTTGGCCGGGGCAAGGCTCCGGCGCAGCGCATCCATGAGATCCACGACATTGCTCTGCATGACAGGTGCCTTGGCCTTCGCCATCCCCTGGCCGGCCGCCTTGGCCTTGATCAGTTCGCGCAGGGCCTCCTGGTAGCGATCGACGAACTGCGCCGGTTCGAAGCGGCCTTCCTGGCGCTCCATGATGGTGCCGGCGATCTCGATCATCTTGGGATCGATCTTCACCTCGGGAAAATCATATTCGGCCGAACGCACCTCGTCGGCGGAGCGCAGGAGGAACATCACCAGCCCGGCGCCGCGCGGCTCGACCAGCACGGGATGCTCGCGGCTCGACATCACGATGCGCCCCACCGCGGCCTTTTTCTCCTGGGCCATGGCTTCGGCGATCACGCGATAGGCTTCGAGACCGGTCTTCTCCGGGTAGATGTAATAGGGCGCATCGATATAGATCGGATCGACCGAGGCGCGATCGACGAAGGTCTCGAGATCCAGGATGCGGGAGGATTTCGACCTGCAGCTCCTTCAGTTCCGCCGGCTCGAGGATGACGTATTGGTCGCCCTCGAGCTTGTAGCCCTTGACGATCTCGCTGCGCTCGACCTTCTCGCCGGTCTCGGAATCGACCGGCTGGAGCGAGATCCGATTGCCCGTCGCGGGATTGAGCTGGTTGAGCTTGATGCGCTCTACCTCGGTCGTCGCGGGCACCAGCCCGATGGGACAGGAGACCAGCGAGAGGCGTAGATGACCGTTCCAGCTTGGACGCATAGGGCTTCCTCCGAGTAGGTCGCGCCCCAATCAATGGCTCCGGCGTCTGCAGGTTGCCGGGCCGTGGCGCCGGCACAAACTCTACCTCCGGTCCTTGATCTAGCCAACGCTACATGGGGTATGTCAGTAAGTCTTAACCCCAATACTCAGGATCGTTCTTATGATGTTCTGGTGTCAGATTTCATCGAATACCTTGCCAGACGAGTCCATCAGGAAGCTCGCGCGCAGAATAGTCGACTTGAAAGACGCGGCGGCGGGTCGGTAATAGCGCCGCCTCGGATGCATGAAGAATTGGCGTTGCGTAGAGCCAGACATCTCCTGCTTCTGCGAGACATACAGCGCTTCCGCATTTCTTCACCGCGCCGCCGATGTCAGCTTCGCTGATGCGGCCGAGGCGATGTGATCCCGGCGCGATCAGGAGGGGCCCATTGGCCGCGCCTGCGGCGTCCAGATGAACCCGAAGCGTGATCATCTCAGCGAGAATGTTGAAAGGCGGCGCGACATGCGGCACACCGGCTTTCATCGTCCACGGCCCATAGCCGGCCACCCGCGCATGGTGTTTGAGGGCAATGGTGCGATCCTGGTGCCATCCGAGGCGCCAATTCGCGAGCGCGGTCTTGTCGAACAGGATGGCCCTGACGGGCTTTGTCCGGGCGCCCAGCATTGTCGCGGCAATGGAGCCAACCGCGCCATCGATCCGCAGATATTGATCCAACGCGGATAGACCATGCAATCTGACGCCCGCCTTGTGCTGCGGCAACCGCGAGACAACGGCTCTAATGTCGGCCAGCGTGTCGCTGCTCAATGCGGATTTGAAGAGCTGCGCGCCATCGCGCGCGAAGGTCATAGCTTCAGCTGGGCTGGACAGCTGGGACTGCATTGCCAAAGTTTAAGCGGTCCAGGGCTGGCCGCCGCGTCGCCGCTTCAACCGCCCACCGGATTGAAATCATAGACACCCACGCCCTGCAGCACACCGAACTTGCAGGGCCCGCCGTCCTTGCCGGTCACGCGATGTGCACGTTTCGCCGGCACCACGCAGGTGCCGCCGGGCTGGAGCTCGAAGAGCTCTCGGGGCGCGCGGGTCTCGACCACCATCGGACCCTCCATGCAGAAGAAGCGATCGGCCACGTTGCTGTGCCAATGCCACGGCACTTCCTGTCCCACTGCCAGCGTCAGCACCACCATGCGCAGTTCCGGCGTCTCGGCCAGGGTCTCGTGGCCCGCGATCTCATAGCTCGGTTGGTGTTTCTGCTCCATATCTGCCTCCGGAATTCCGCCTGCCGCCGTCAAGATTGACATCTACGAGAGCAAGGGGCCAGCGCTGTCGGGATCGTCCGACTGCCGGAAGCGCCGATGCGCATCGAAGCTCTGCGCCTCGACGAAGACGCGGGTCACCTCCGGATGGGCCGCCTTGATCCGTCGCTCGATGCTCGTCACCGTGCCTTCCACCCGTCCGGCCTGGATCGCATCGTCGAAGTCCAGGCTGAGGGCGACAAGCACATCCTGGGGGCCGAAATGCATGGTCAACGCCTCGTTGAGCCGAACGACGCCGGGCTCGCTCATCGCGATCCTGCGGATGTCGGCCTGGACTTCCGGGTCAACGCCCTCCCCCGTCAAAAGGCTCTGGCACTCGAAGGCGAGAAAGGCGGCGGTGACCGCGAGGATCAGCCCGATGACGAGGGAGGCCACGCCATCCAGCACGGGCAGATCCCAGGCCTGGCCGAGGGCGATGCCGATGAGCGCCGTGATGAGGCCGAGGAGGGCCGCGGTATCCTCGAAGAGCACGGTGAAAACGGTCGGATCCTTGCTGCGGCGGACCGCCTCGAAGAAGCCGCGCTTGCCCTTGCTCTTGCGGAACTCGCGAAACGCGACCACCCAGACGATGCTCTCGAACAGGATGGCGACGCCAAGCACGAGGTAGTTGACCCAGGCATCCGCCACCGGATGGGGCGACCTTATCCGGTCGATCCCCTCCAGGACCGAGAGCCCGGCCCCCAGGCCGAAGATCAGGATGGCGACGACGAAGGTCCAGAAATACAGCTGCAGCCCATGGCCGAAGGGATGCTGGGGCGTGGCGGGACGCGCCGCCCGCCGGAGACCGTGGAGAAGAAGAAGCTGGTTGCCGGTATCCACGGCGGAGTGGATGGCTTCGCTCATCATGGCGGCACTGCCCGTGAAGGCGGCCGCCGCGAATTTGGTCACGGCGATCGCCGCATTGCCGGCGAGCGCGGCGTAGATGACGATCTTGGAGGCGTGTCCGGCCATGCGCGGAGGTCTCGCTTGAAAGAGCGTTCATCGCTCTGACGGAATCGTGAAGGCGGCAGCGCGTCTCGACGCGGCCCGCAGCTTGCGGCCGCGTTG
The DNA here is from genome assembly GCA_963757155.1 of uncultured Alphaproteobacteria bacterium. Classification (GTDB taxonomy): domain Bacteria; phylum Pseudomonadota; class Alphaproteobacteria; order Dongiales; family Dongiaceae; genus DASXQK01. Next base: position 21,933 of record CAVWQS010000034.1, on the reverse strand, counting down.
GGCGCTATGCAAGATGGCCGATGACCCCAGTGGGAGAATGACCATGAGAGCCGCCACAGGGGCGATCCTCGGCATGCTCGCCGTCGCTTTGGTCGCCACCGCCCGCGCCGATACGCCGCCGCCGGACTATGCCGCCATCATTGCCGCACCCGACCGAACCGATGCCGACCGCAAGAATGACGCTCGGCGCGAGGCGGTGAAGCTTCTGGCTTTCACGGGCGTGCTGCCGGGATGGAAGGTGATCGACATGGCGGCCGGTGCGGGATACAGCACCGAGCTGATGGCCCGCGGTGCCGCGCCGGACGGCATCGTCTATGCGCAGAACCCCCCGGACATGCGCCCCGCCGCCAAGACCGATATGGACGAGCGGATGAAGCATCCGGCGATGAAGGATGTCGTCCCCGACGTCCGGCCTTTCGACGATCCGGTGCCGCCGGGCGTCAGCAATCTCGATCTCATCACCTTCTTCTTCGGCTATCACGACACGACCTTTATGCCGGTCGACCGGGCCAAGATGAACCGCGCCATGTTCGATGCGCTGAAGCCCGGCGGATATCTCGTCGTCGCCGATTACGCGGCCCTGCCCGGCGCCCCCATCACCACCGGCAAAACCTTCCACCGCCTGGATGAAGACATCGAGAAGCGGGAGATCGAGGCCGCGGGCTTCAAGCTCGTCGATGAAGGCATGTTTCTGCGCAATCCCAAGGATCCGCATGACATGCCGATCTTCAAGCCGAAGATCCCGATCGACATCTACGTCCTCAAGTTTCAGAAGCCCTAGGCCGGGTGCTCCCCGCGGCCTGATGGCCTGGCGCCTGAGGGGCGGTGCGCCGGCGGCCACGTCGCGATGATTGCGGCACCGTGTAGCATTCGATCCCGAAGTCCAACGCCAGGTCGCCGAGCCTGGTGAGTACCTCTCGCGGGATCTTGTCGCCGAAATGGCCATCGCCGAGAAACTGTAGGATCACGCAAGCGCTTCCACCGCTTGATCGCAAGTTCTTGAGAAAACCCTTGTGGGGCTCGAGGCAATCCACCAACTCGGCGACCTTATCGGCAAACCAATTACCTGGCGTCTCATAATCGCGGCAGTGTCTCCACCGCGTGTCTCGATAGGTGCCCGGCAAACTCACCCCCGTCGGAGTCTTCCTTTGGTCGCCGACCCGATGCGAGAATTCTGCCTCTAACCCGAGTGCGGTGGTGATTTCTGCCGGCTCCAGGGTCGGGTGGACGATCATCAGCTGGACCGCGAACCGCTTCGGCGTATCTGCCTCAAGATCTATTGCTGTTCGCTTGGCCAAACCGACCCTCGTGCGGTCACGTCTTGGCGTAATCATGGCCGATGCTACGCTCCCGGACGAGGTCTCGACCAGCCCGATTTGTCGGCCCTATACTGCCCGCAACAATAGTGGGCCGGGGAATGTCCAAAAATCTACCATCGGTGGAGCGCCGGTCTGCGCATGGGCGAGCCTTGGTCATCGAGACCTCCTGCCCCACGCCGGACCAGGATTCAGGCTCTCTCAGCACCTTCAATCTGATGCGTCTCCTGGGCGACCTGGGTTTTCGCGTCAGCTTTCTGCCCACCGCGAGCAGCGATCGCCTGCTGCGCTACACGGACGCTCTCGAATCGATGGGTGTCGACTGGCTCGGCGCGCCGCATTTCACCTCTCCCGATTTGGCCCTGGCGCGCCTGGCCGACGACTACGACCTCGTCGTTCTGTGCCGCCATCTCGCGGCGGAGCGGGGCCTTGCCATCGTTCGGCGTCGTTGTCCCTCGGCTCGCGTGATCTTCCGGCCGGTCGACCTCCACTTCCTGCGCGAAGGAAGGCAGGCGGCGATCGAGAATTCACCATCGATTGCCGCCGCGGCGGCGGCGAGCAAGTCGAAGGAGCTTGCCCTCGTGGACATGGCGGATGCGACCATCGTGGTCAGCAGCTATGAAGCGGATGTTCTCGGACGCGAGCGTCCCGGCGCGGTTGTCCGCACGGTTCCGATGACGCGCGACATTCCGGGGCGCCGCCGAGGTCCGAGCGGCCGGCGCGATATTCTGTTCCTGGGCTCCTTTGCGCATCTGCCGAATGTGGATGCCGTCGTCTGGTTTGCCGGCGAGGTTTTTCCTCTGGTCCGGGAGCGGCTCGGCGATGTCAGCCTGCATATCGTGGGGAAGGATCCCCCGCCAGACGTCGCAGCGCTGGGCGCCTCGGCGGGCATGTCCGGCCGACATCCGATCGTCATCCACGGGTATCGGCCCAAGATCGATGAGCTGCTGGATGGCTGCAGGCTGAGCGTCGCGCCCTTGCGTTGGGGTGCGGGCATCAAGGGCAAGGTGGCGACGAGCCTCGCGGCGGGGCTGCCCTGCGTCGCCACCAGCGTGGCGGTCGAGGGCGCCGGGCTGGTCGCGGGCCAGGAAATCCTGGTGGCCGATGCACCTGCCGAGATCGCCGCAGCCATCGCCCGGATCTATCTGGACGATGCCCTGTGGCTTTGCTGCTCGGAGGCAGGGATCGCGGCCGCCAGCCGGCAGTTTTCCTTCGCTGCCAATCGGAAACGGATGGCCGAGCTGTTTCTGGATATCGGCGTCTCGGCCCCCGCTTCCCGCTCGCAGCCAAAAGGGATACGCTGCGCCGCCATTGAGCGGATAAGTCGTCTCTGCAAGAAATATTGGTCGAATTTGCGCCGACGGGCGAGCGGATGCGGATTTCAGTTTTTGGTATTGGCTATGTTGGCGCTGTTTCGAGCGGCTGTCTTGCTCAGCTGGGGCATCATGTTGTCGGCGTAGACACATCGGCCGATAAAGTGGCGGCGCTGCGGGCTGGCCGCTCGCCCATCGCCGATGCGCAGCTCACGAGCATCCTCGCCGATGCCGTCGCTGCCGGCAGGCTCATGGCCACCTCCGACGCGGCCGAGGCCGTGGCAGACACGGATATCTCCTTCATCTCGGTCGGCACGCCCGGCACCCCGCAGGGCAGCCTCTCGCTGCAGGCGGTCGATCAGGTGGCGAGCGAAATCGGCCGGGCGCTCCGCCGCAAGACCACGGTGCATTCGGTGGTGATGCGCTCGACCGTACCACCCGGTACCGCCGAGGACCGGGCGATCCCGATCCTGGAGCGCGAATCCAGGCGGCGCCTCGGCGAGGGTTGGCACTACTACAGCAATCCGGAGTTCCTGCGCGAAGGCAGCTCGGTTCAGGATTTCAACGCCCCACCCTTCACCCTGGTCGGCACCGCGCCCGGCGACGATGCCGCCGTGCTGCGCGAGCTCTACGGCAAGATTGCCGCCCCGATTCATGTCGTACCCTACCGGATCGCCGAGAGCGTCAAATATCTCTGCAACCTCTATCACGCGGTCAAGATCGCCTTCGCCAATGAGGCCGGCGCCGTGCTGGCCGCCCATGGCGTCGACGCGCGCGAGGTCTTCCGCCTGTTTTACGAAGACCGGCTGCTCAACATCTCGACCGCCTATCTCAGCCCGGGCTTCGCCTTCGGCGGCTCCTGCCTGCCCAAGGATTTGCGCAGCTTTCTGGCCTTGGCCGAGACGGCCGGGCTGCCAACGCCCTTCCTGGCCCAGCTGCTGCCCAGCAACGACGCCATCATCGAGCGGGCCGTCGCCGCGGTCGTGGCGCGCGGGCGGCAGCGGGTCGGCCTGTTCGGCCTCGCCTTCAAGCCCGGCACCGACGATCTGCGCGAATCGCCCTTCGTGACCCTGGCCGAACGGCTGCTCGCCCGCGGCTTCGAGCTCAGCATCTTCGACCGCTCGGTGGAGATGGCCCGGCTGACCGGCGCCAACCGCGCCTATATCGACCAGGAGATCCCGCATCTCGAAGGCCTGATGGTGGGCACGCCGGCGGAAGCCTTGGCGGGCAGCGCCATCGCCATCATTGGCCATGTCGGGGCCGCGGACCGCCTGGCGCTGATCGACGGGCTGACGGACCAGTTCGTGCTGGATCTCGCCGGCCTCCCCGAGCTGGAGCGACGGCCCGGAATCTCCTACCAGGGTTTGTATGGAGAGGCGCTGGCCTGACGGGGCCCCGGTCGCCTCTTTCCGGGGCCCGGCGAAGCGGCCGTGACCATCATACCGGAATCAATAGGTGCCGCGGAACCGACGGCTGCTCCCATCGTTCCCTTAGACGGACGCGGCTGAACGAGACGGTATCACAGCGGAAAATCAAGGAGCCTGACCTCTTTGGGGTCGAGGCGGTTTCACCACATCCAAGGAGGTCCGAATGACCAAATCCCCGAGCTCATGGCGGCAGCTCGCCGCCGTCTCCCTCATCGCCCTGCTGGCGGGTTGCAGTTCGATGCACGCGAACGAGACCAAGCCGATCAAGGCGAGCCAGACCCAGACCGGCTATGTCTTCATGAGAAGCCAGACGAGCCAGGGCCAGGTCATCAGCACCGCCAACGGAATGACCCTCTATACCTTCGACAAGGATGCGGTGGGCAAATCCAATTGCTATGGCGAGTGCGCCCAGAATTGGCCTCCCTATTTGATGACCGGCGTTTACAAGCCCTTCGGCAAGATGTCGATCGTCTCGCGGACCGATGGCACGCAGCAATGGGCCTATGACGGTCATCCGCTCTACACCTTCGTCCAGGACAAGGCGCCGGGCGAGATCAAAGGCAACAACTTCAACAACAACTGGCATGTGGTGCCCGTGCCCCCGAGCTGAGGTCAGGACAGCGGAAGATTCCTGCCATGCCCGCTCCGCTGGCTTTCGCAAAGCAGCGGAGCGGCTCTGGCAGGGAGAATAGGCACAAGAGCGGCCGCCCCTCCGTCTAGGTTCATAGCAGCACACACGGGAGGGTTGAGGTCCCGGAACTTTCGGCGCGCGCCGGCATTTATTTGATATCCAATTTCAGGGGCAGACCATGCGCAGATCCTCGCTGATTGGGGCCTGTCTTCTCGCCGCGACGTTGGCGTCGACCGCGGCCCTGTCTCAAAACCCACTGCTGTTGACCTATACCCAGCCCGTGGCGCCGAAGGCCGTGCAATTGGTGCAGGAGCGTCTGCGCCAGGATGGGTCCTATACCGGCGCCGTGGACGGCATATGGGGCGCCGACAGCCAGGCGGCGCTGGAAAGGTTCCAGCAAACCCATAGTCTGCAGGTGACCGGTCAACTGAACCAGGCGACGGTGGCGACCCTCGGCATCCCCGTGGAGCAGCTGGCAAGTACGACCTGGCCCGCTCCCCCGGTCACCACGGTCTTCGTGGGCAGCTCGCTGGCCTCGAGCTCGATCCAGGTCATCCAGACCCGGCTCAGGGATTTGAACTATTATCGCGGGGCTTCGGACGGACTCTGGGGCGCCGACACCCAGAACGCGATCGAGCGGTTCCAAGAGGGGCGCGGGCTGCAGCCGAACGGCCAGCTCAACCCCATGACCGTCGCGGCGCTGGAACTCGATCCCAAGCTTCTCGTCACCTCGCCCTGACAACCGGCAAGCTCGCCGCCCGCCAAGATTGCGCCTCTCATTCCGGGCGGGCGGGCGGCGGATCCGAGGCGGCCGCCTGCCGCGCCGCCACGATCCCGAAGATCTCCGGGGGAAGCGCTGCGACATAGCGATAGGCAATACGCCACAGATAGGCGCTCTGGCCTTCCGTCAGGCGGACGCTCTTCTGGCGCCTCGTGATTGCCGCGAGGTCGTTGCAGAAACGCTCATCGGCGGATCCTGACCTCAGGGGGCAGTCGGCCAATGCCCGAACGAGCCGGATCTCGTCAGCCGTCATCGGCAAGCGCAGGGCGATCTCGCGGCGCTTCATTCCTGCTCCGGGTGACTCCCCAAATCGGCCGCGAGTGTCTCAGGGCGGATAATCGGCGCGTTGTACGCAATCGAACAGTTGCTCGGGTGGCAGAGCATATAGGATCAGGCAGTACTCTGGGGAGAGTCACGGGGGAGGGGTCATGGCTGGTATCACCGGTTCTTCGCAAGCCGGCTTGGCGTCTGAAGACCACGCGATCGCCCACGGGCAGACGCTGGGCATGTCGGCATGGGAATCCTTCCTGCCTCACGAGATGTTCGAGGACGTGCTGAAGATGACGACCGCCGCCTGGCGGGAGCTCGGCATTGACCCCGCATGGATTATGGCCGGCGAGAGGGCCGCACGCGTTGCGTTCCGCGGCAGCTAGGCTATCCCGGCGTCAAGCTGGGGCGATCCGCAGCTGCGGGGAATAAAGGCGATAGGCGCGCGCCGAACGGGTCGACCGCTGCCTAAGCATTCAGATCGGCGAGGTAGACGATCACGCCGCCGTCGCGTTCCAGCAACCCCGCGCTGTATTTCCGCGCCAAGATGTTCTGAATGAGCTTCTTCTGGCGGAGATAGGTGGCGAGCAGGGCCTCGAGCCCCGCCGATGCCTCGCCGTCCAGCACGGCGAGCACCTCCGTTGCAACACCGCAGCGGACCGGAACGGGACCGTCGGCCGCGCAGAAACGCATCAGCCTTTGGGAGGGGTCGTAGCCGACCTCCTCCGGTTCGAATGTGAGTGTCACGGCGATCTCCCGGCTATTCCAGCCTGCCCCGCCCCCTCTCCGGGCGGCTGTCGACAACTGAAGTTTCGGGGCTGTCCCCGGTTCCCGAGATGGCGAATTTTTCATTCTCCCCAATGGCCCTGATCCTGCGGCGGCTCCCCCAGGACAAGGGCCAGGAGCGAAGCGCTCATCGGCGCGGGCATCACGTGAAGCGGATATCGAGCGTCCTCAGATAAGAGTGCAGGCCGGCGTCCTGGAGCGGGATCACATGCGCCGGCCCGTCGCTCTCGTTGTAGTGAGCGTGCCAATAGCCCGGCGGCGTCACGAAGGCGAGGCCGGGCTCCCAGTCGACCCGCACCGGATTGGCGATCTCCCTGTTCCCGCCGAGCTCGGTGCCCACCAGCGTATAGCAGCCCTTCTTGCAGTCGACGATGAGGTCGAGTGCGATCGACTGGTGCCGGTGCGGCTTCTGGAAGGATGACGGCTCGACGATGCCGAACATCGCCCACATGGTGTGGGTCACGGTGCGGGTCTGGGGAAAGTGCTTGTTGCCCAGCAGCACCGAGATGCGATTGTGCTTCGCGGCATCCAGCGCATGCTCGACCTCGGCCAGCTTCGCATTTGCTTCCCGGGCGGGGTAGAGCGTCGGCTCGAAGCGCGGCCGTACGCCATCGACACCGAGGTAGGAGAGGAGCGGCGCGTCGTTGACATAGTAAAGGGCCGTGTCGCTCTCTGCTCGGATGGTCGCAGGCACGCCGCCGGGCAAAGCGACGAAGGCGCCTTGGGTATATTCGATCTCATGGGGAGCTTGCGTGACCCTGCCCTGGCCGGCAAGGACGTAGAGCAGCTGCGAGGTCGCCACCGGATTCAGGCTCTGCTGCTCGCCGCCCACCACGCGCACGAAATGGGCGAGCAGGCCGGGACCCGTCGCCGGATAGTCGACGCCAAGCTCCTTCGACAGGTCGAGGGTCACGATCCGCGTCGGCCCATCCTTGTAAAGCGACGCCGGGAAATTGTGATACGGCACCCGCGAGATGATCTTCAGCCCGATCGGGTCCGCGGCCTTGCTGTACTCGAAATACTCCGCGTTGCGATGCACATCCTCGAAAGCCGCGGTGGTTTGCATGATCGATCCCCCTGGTTATGTCGCGGAACATCCGGGCGCCGACGAGCGCCCCGGTTGTGCGGAGAGTATCACTCGGCCGAATGAATGATACATGAAGCTTTGGCGTCGACCCGTCCTCGCCAGGGGACGCGAGCTCTGCCGAAGCGTTGCGTGGCCTTTGCCGCTAATCCTCGGCGCTGAGGTCGAATTCGGCCTGGAGCCGCGGAAGCACCTTCGAGAGAGCTTCCTCGACCGGGAATTCGCCGGCCGTGCCGAGGCGGCGCTGTGTGACGATCCAGCCGATGCCCCGGGGACCGCGCCCCACCTCGAAGCCCTGCACGTCTTCGCACCGCCGCTCCTGGCGGACGCGATCGAGAAGCAGCGCTTCCAGTTCATGGGCTGTCTTTTTCGGCTTGGCCATGGTGCTCTCCGCGGGGCTGTCGGGCGCCATGGTGCATGCCTCCCCGTCGATTAACAATCCGCACGAGCATCGGATGATGCATGGGGCGCCCGGTCTTGTAGAATGCCCCATCCGAGAGGAGGGACCTTCCATGCTGGCGATCGGGAAATATCTTCTCATCCTCGCGCTGATGGCCTGTGTTTCCGCGCCTTCCGCCCTCGCCTGGGGCGCCCTCGGTCACCGGACCGTGGCAGCGATCGCCATGCTCCTGATCCCCGAGAAGGCTGCCAAGATGGACGTCATCCTCGCCCGGCTGGAGATGGACGGCAATTTCGTCGACGCCGCCAGCTATCCGGACGAGTTCATCCGGGACCACGACCCGGGGCATAAATTCGATGCCTGGCACTATGCCGGCTTGCCCGACGACGGGACGCCTTTCGTCTGCGGGGAATGCCTGTTCAAGGCGCTGCCCGCCGAGCTGGCGATCATGCGCCAGGGCGGCGGCGGGAAGGGAGAGGCGGTGGCCCTCGCCTGGGTCGAGCATCTGGTCGGCGATCTTCACCAGCCGCTCCGCATGGACGCCCGGCTCCGCGGCGGCAGCCTGTTCCATGTCAGCTATCGCGGCATCAAGGCCTGCGACGACTTCACCAAGAAGGACCCGAAGTTCAACCTTCAGAAAGTGTGGGAGGATTGCCTGGTCGAGGAGCTGGCCGCCGGCCGGGATCCGAAGACGCTCGCCAAGGATCTCCTCGGCGACATCAAGACCTACAAGGGACGTCCCGAGATCGGACATGCCAGCCGCCACCCCTGGCTCGCCTGGGGCACTGAATCCCACGCCCTCGCCGTCTCGGTTGCGTTCGATCACCTCCAGGAAGGTGCGGACCTCCAGGACGCCTACATCCTGGGCGATGGCAACGGGGCGCTCGGCGTCGTGCGGCATCAGCTGCTGCTGGCCGGCATTCGCCTGGCATTCCTGCTCGATCAGAATTTCGGGAAGCCGTAGCGACCTCGTCGAGGTGGCTTTTCAACAGCAGATGAGAGGTGGCGGAGCGGTGGTGGATGTGCTCGCGGCGTCCGACACCCCACGCTTGGACGGGTTCGTTGACTTTGTGCCGTGTTGCGGGGAAGACTGTGGCCGAATTTGCACCGGGAAATCCCAATGACATCGGCCGCGCCCCTGTGACGGATCGAGTTCAGGCTCGTGAGGGGATCGGCGGCCTGATGGAGCGGCTGAACCGTCGCGACGCGAATATCGGCATCATCGGCATGGGCTATGTCGGCCTGCCGCTGGCCCGGGTCATCGCAAGCAAGGGATTCCGGGTCACGGGATTCGACGTCGATCCCGCGAAGGTCGACATGCTGAACGCCGGCCGGAGCTACATTCATCATATCCCGGCCGCAGAACTCTCAGCGCTGCAGCAGAAGGGCCTGTTCTCCGCCACCGTCGACTTCGCACGGCTGTCGGAGATGGATGCGATCCTGATCTGCGTGCCGACACCCCTGAACAAATATCGCGAGCCCGATCTTTCCTATGTCGAGGCGACCACCGCCTCCATCGCCAAGCATCTGCGGCCCAATCAGCTGATCGTCCTGGAATCGACCACCTATCCCGGCACCTGCCGGGAGGTGATGAAGCCGGTGCTGGAGGCGGGCGGTCTGGTTTGCGGCAAGGACTTCTTCCTCGCCTATTCGCCGGAGCGCGAGGATCCGGGCAATCCGAACTTCGATACCGGCAGCATTCCCAAGGTCGTGGGCGGCGATGGACCGGAGGCGCTGAAGCTGGCTTGCGCCTTCTACAGCCAGATCGTGGTTCAGGTCATTCCCGTATCCTCGGTCGAAGTGGCCGAGGCGGTGAAGCTGAGCGAGAACATCTTCCGCGCCGTCAACATCGCGCTGGTCAACGAGCTGAAGCTCATCTACGGCGCCATGGGCATCGACGTCTGGGAGGTCATCGAGGCCGCGAAATCCAAGCCCTTCGGCTTCATGCCCTTCTACCCCGGCCCGGGCCTCGGCGGCCACTGCATCCCCATCGATCCCTTCTATCTCACCTGGAAGGCACGCGAGTACAACATCGGGACTCGGTTCATCGAGCTGGCGGGCGAGATCAACACGAACATGCCGCGCCATGTGGTCGACAGCCTTGCCGAGGCCCTCGACCGCCGGCAGCAACGCGGCCTGCATGGCAGCCGGATCCTGATCCTCGGCATGGCCTATAAGAAGAACGTCGATGACGTGCGGGAGAGCCCGGCGCTCCGGCTCATGGAGATGATGGAGGCGCGCGGGGCCAAGGCGGACTTCTTCGACCCCTATGTCGCGGAGATCCCGAACATGCGGGAACATCCCGGCCTCTACGGCCGCCGCTCCATCCCGTGGGGCGCGGAGACGCTCAAGAGCTACCATGCGGCGGTGATCGTGACCGACCATGACAATGTCGACTACGAGAGCCTGGTCGCCAGCCTCCCGCTGATCATCGACACCCGCAATGTCTGCGACCGCAAAGGGATCAAGGACGCGAAGATCGTCAAGGCCTGACGGACATGGGACGATCTGACCCGTCGAGCCGCGGCCGCCACCTTCCCGGCCAGCATTTCCGCAATCTCGACAAAATTTGGATTGAACCTTCGATGAAGATACTTGTCACCGGCAGCGCCGGGTTCATCGGCTTCCATCTCTGCCGCCGCCTGCTGCAAGACGGGCATCGGGTCGCCGGGGTGGATGCCATGGTGCCCTACTATGACGTGCGCCTGAAAGAGAAGCGGCACGCCCTGCTCGGCCCGACGAACAGCTTCCGACCCCATATCGTCGATATCAGCGATATGGCGGCCATCCGGGGTGTGATCGAGGAAGAAAAGCCGGAGGTCATCATCCATCTGGCGGCCCAGGCCGGCGTGCGCTATGCGCTGGAGCATCCGGACGCCTATGTCACCTCCAATGTGGTCGGCAGCTTCAACCTGCTGGAAATCTGCCGGCAGCGGCCCGTCGAGCATTTCCTGATGGCATCCACCAGCTCGGTCTATGGCGCGAACACGGAGATGCCCTTCGCCGAGACCGATCCCACCGACACGCCGCTGACGATCTATTCCGCCACGAAGCGCGGGACCGAGCTGATCGGCCATTGCTACGCCCATCTCTGGAAGCAGCCCGTCACCGTCTTCCGCTTCTTCAGCGTCTATGGGCCCTGGGGGCGGCCCGACATGGCGCTGTTCAAATTCACCGACGCGATCCTGAAGGGCCAACCCATCGACGTGTACAACCATGGCAAGATGGAGCGCGACTTCACCTATATCGACGATCTGATCGAGGCCATCGTCCGGCTGATACCCAAGCGGCCGGTCCAGGGCGAGCCCGTCTTCGCCGGGGATTCGTTGAGTCCCGTGGCGCCGTTCCGTGTGGTCAATATCGGCAATGGCACGCCTGTCAACCTGATGGATTTCATCACCGCGATCGAGGAAGCGGTCGGCAAACCCGCCCTGCGCAATTACATGGAGATGCAACCCGGCGAGGTGCCGAAGACCTGGGCGAATGCCGAACTCCTCGAGGCGCTCACCGGGTTCCGGCCGAATTATCCGGTGGCAGATGGCGTCCGGGCATTCGTAGGCTGGTTTCGAGCGTATTACGGGGTTTAGCAGCCCCTTCAGTCCCGAGCTGCCCCGGCAGCGCCTGAAGGCCGGTTCTCGCCGGCGCGCGAAGCGTAGTCTCGGCACCTGCGGCGAGGCCGATGGGAATCCAGAAAACGACCCAGAGCCAATCCGGGAAGGTTATCAAGAGCTGGAAGTCGAAGAGACCCGCCGTCACGAAAGTGACGACCATCCCGAAGATAAGGGGGTCGCGGTAGCGACGCATATAGGCCGTCGACCAGTATAGGCTCCCGCCGAGCATGGCGAGCAAGCTTACCAGGCCGAGCAAGCCCCCCCGGATCTCCGCCGACAGAATCAGGCTGTGGGCGTGAAAGAACACGTGGCCCTCGACCAACCGATTGATGTTGGCGAGGACGCCATATCCCCAAAGGGGACGGTCTGCCGCCAGGTTGAGATAGCTCAGCCATATTCCACCGCGATAGCCGCTGCCCCGGTAGAGCAGCGCGTCCGTGAAGGGTGGATAAAGGGCCGCAAGCACGCATGCCGCGACGAAGCCGATCGCGATAACGCCATTCCTCCGTGACAAGGAGGCGCTAACGGCAATGACACCAATCATGGCGGCGATGTAGCCGCTGCGGCCCTGCGTCGCCAGCAAGCCGAAGAGAAGGACGGCCGCAGCCAGGGCCAGGAGGATCCGGCGCCAGGTAGGGCGCCGGGGCGAGATTACCCCGCAGAAGGCCGCCACGAAATAGATCGCGTAAGTCGTGCTTACGCTGGTCGAGACCTCGTAGTGAGGCACACCGATAAAGGCAATCAATCTATAATTGGCGATCGTGCCGAGATGCATGTCTTGCTGGAAGAAAAAGACCAGATTCACGGCCGCGCTTACGGCCGAGATCACGACCACCGAATCGCAGAACATCGCGGCAAAATCGGCACGTAGCTGATGGAGCATGCAGAGAAGGGAAATGAATAGAAAGATAGATAACGGGGGAATCAGATTGGATAATATTTCCTCACGGGGAAAGCGACCGTATATGGCCGTGGAGATAAAAAGAGCGATGACATATATGAGAGAGCTCCAAAGGATGACTGAATTCAGTGAGTATCTTCGGAAGTAAATTATCGCCGTCACGACACCCGTTGGCACCACGAAGATATAGAATATCTTCGAGGGCATGAAATATTCCCCGCTCAATAATATGGGGGAGGAAGGAGGAGGGGAGGGGGAGAGAGGACAGTAGCTGAGAAAGGGGGAGGAGAGAAAAAGGGGTGTGAGGGGGAGAGAGGGAAAGGAGAGGGGGGAGGAAGGGAGGAGAAGGAAGGAGATGGGGGAGGGAGGAATAGGGGGAGGGAGAAAGAAGAGGAAGGAGGGGAGGAGTTCGGCGGAAGAGGAAAGGGGGAGGTGGAGAGGGGGAGAGGGGGAGAAAGGGAAGGGGAAGGGTGGGGGGGGGAGAAAGGAGAAGGAGAAAGGGGGAGGATGCAGGCGAATGGCCCAGAGGCCCGAAATCTACGGGGGGCGGGGAACACGATCCTCTGCGCGTCAGAAGGATACGCCCATCGGGGGAATTGAACCCTTGTTCGTTGTATTGGCGCCAGTAGATGACGCAATTTCTGGCACATTCGTCCGGCAGGTTCGACCCGCTCCGTCGGATGCGGGAAGTTCAGCACGTAGCGCACGAGATATTGGTTCTTGACCTCCGGCAGAAACTTTATGGCCTGAGCAAGCAACTCGGCTTGCCAATTGCCGTACACGACAATATACGGCTTGGTCATTGCCACCCTCCAATGCCCTCGATCAATTCACCGACGGTCTTCACTGAAACAACCGATCCAGCTGCAAAGGGCGTCCTAGTCGCGTTTCAATTTCGAGCAGCAGCTGGCGGTGCGAAAACGATTTCCATCCCGCCACATCCGAGGCGACCGTCGTTTCGCTCAATGATTGTCTTCCTATGCCGAACTGCCCCGAAATTCCTGACATGACAATGTCCACGAGTTCCCGCCGGGTCATCTGCGTCCTCCTACTCCCATATGTCAGTGGCTGACGCGATAGTAATGGCTTTTCAGCTCGATTCGAACCAATCACGGTTGGCCGCGCGTGATTATCTTTCCATTTGAAGATTTTCTCAGGAGACCGGCCTCCCTGCAATGGACATCCTGCAGCGCTATGCTCGCCGGAGCGCCGAGTCGATCTCTGCCGGCGCGCCTCTGGCGGTTTGCCGGAGTCCGCTGTGGAGAGCCGAGAGCGGCCTTCACTCGCCGCAGGTGGCACTTCCGAGAGCAGATCCATGTCGTGCTCCGCCGACATTGCCATGGCCAAGTGAGGCCGCGTCGCGCCTGAAGCCGATATAGCGTCTTCGTCGTGGCTGAGCCTCAGATCGCCGGCAGCGGGCGGGGCGCCAAAGCGAGGCGGGCCTCTTCGTCCAGCACGGATTGCGTACGGCGATACAGCGCATCTGCCTCCGCAGCCGAGTCCCCAACCGCCACCATTCCGATGCGCCCGTTCTCGGCCAAGGACGCCAGCATGTTGAACACGACTCCCGTTTCGCGTGATTGGTTGAAGTGGAGGCCGTGTCGGAGGGCGATGTCGAACAGGTCGTCGGGCGACAGCGCGCGATAAGCCGGCAACTCCAGATGGTCGGTGGCGACGAAGTGCTTCTCGCGGCCGCTGCGCGTGACGAAGACCGCCTTGTCCGGGTCATAGACGCCGTCAGTAAGGAATTGAAGGGTCAGAAACGGGTGGGTTGTCCCCCCTTTGCGCAAATTCACTTCGATGGCATAGCGCTCCCAGCATCCCTTGGCGGTTCGCACCACGACGAAGTCGATGGCGAAGCGGCCAATGACGCCCTCTTTGGCGAGGCGAAGGCCTACCTTCTTTGCGTCCTGGGTGATCATAGCGGCATAGTCGGGATCGGCGGGGAAGCGGCAGCCGAGATAGCTCTGTCCACCCGCGCCCCCCAGCATCTGGTCATGTGTCGAGAGCAGCTCCAGTTCCCCCAGCGGCGTGACGCGAAGCTGGACGCTGGGGCTCCGAAACTCTTCGCCGGTGATCCGCTCCTCGACGACCCCACCGTGCTTCGTCAGCTTGTCGCAGAAGGTCTCGTAGGCCATGCTTGCAAGCTCGCAACGCATGGCGCGCAGGCGCGCCTCGACCGCGGTCACTTCCCGTGCTGCGCCGGATTCGGGGAGTCCCTGCAGGTCGACGACGGCATTGCCCTCGCCGGAGAGCGCTTCGTTGAGCTTTACGAGCACCTCAGCGACGTCGGGCTTTCGCCGGCGCATTTCGCAAATGGCCGCGACCGCTGCCGGGATGGAGTGAATGTCGCCATAGCCCAAGGGATTGGGAACCCCCTCCTCGGCGAACAAGCGGCGTGAGCCGGTCTTGGTTCCGAATGGAAAGAACTTCGGGTCCGCGCCATACATCGGGATGCCGAGGTGGAGCGCCACATCGCGCTCCAGATAGGTCGTGTTGTACGGCACCAGATGGGCCTTGTTGCGATCCGGGATCATCGAGCGGATCCGGTCGATCAGCTGCGGGCGCTCGAGCAGTTTGATGGTGAGCGGTCGGGAGCTGCGATCCTGCGGCGAGACGAGAAACAGCCGTGCGCGAGCATGGCTGATGATGACCCCCGGCAAGAGCCCGAGGTAGTACTCGACGACGCTGGGCAGGATGGACTGCGAGGTGATGTAGATCATCCGCGCGCGGGGCTGGCGGAGCAGCAGCAGGAGGAAGAGGAACCGCTCCTCATAGGCCTGCATCGCGGCCCCGTTGATGTCGACCTCGGCGGTAAGCGACGGCAGGACGACGATGGTCTGCTCGTCCTGGTTGAGGGTGCGAATGGACGACCACAACGGAACGAGCTTCTGCTGCAGCAGGTCAAATCGGCTCGCCGCCTCCTCGGGCGAGAGCCCGAGCGGCGGAAGCGGCAATGTGCCGGGCGTCGACATCTCTTAGTCAATATTCCCCATATACGCCGCTTTCGGTGCTTCGACGATACCGCGTATCGACATTTAATTGAAGATCTACCTCCTGGATCTCCGCCGCAGTTAACACTGAACTGAGCATTGGCGCAGGTCGGTACATTACCGCTAATCTCGGCGGGCTATTTCCTTCCTGTCGGGAATATCCCTCGTGAGCGAGACCACGCCCCTCCGAGCGGGGCGATGCGTTCCGGGGCATCCTCTCCATGCTGCTCAGCGTCCTGGTCTTCGGCCTCATGGCTGCCCTGGTGAAGCTGGCCTCGGAACGGCAGCCGATCGGCCAGATCATCTTCTTCCGCAACGCCTTCGCCTTCATTCCGCTCTACTTCTTCGTGCGCCGGGCTGGGGGCTTCCCGTCGCTGCGCACCCGCTTTGTCCGCCAGCATGTCGTGCGGGTGATCGCGGGGGTCACCAGCATGGCCCTCATCTTTTCTGCCTTCGCCGTGATGCCGCTGGCCGATGTGGTGGCCCTCGGGCTCTCGGCCCCGATCTTCCTCACCAGCCTGTCCGTGCCGATGCCGGGCGAGAATGTCGGCTGGCGGCGCTGGGGCGCCGTGGGGATGGGCTTCATCGGCATATTGATCATCACCCGGCCGGACAGCGAGGTCTTCGACCCCGTAGCACTGGTCCCGCTCGGCGGGGCGGTATTCTATGCCGTCGCCATGATCCAGATCCGCAAGGTGGGGACGCGGGAGCCGGCAGCCACCATGACCTTCTACTACACGCTATGCGCCGCTTTGCTCGCCGCCGCCAGCCTGCCCTGGCAATGGGTGACGCCGACGCCTTCGATGCTGGTCTGCCTGATCGCCATCGGGCTTCTGGGCGGGGTCGCTCAGGTGGCGGTCACGGAAGCCTATCGCCTGGCGCCGGTCTCCCTGATCGCACCCTTCGAGTACACGGCCCTGCTGGTCGCGGCCGTCTTCGGCTATGCCCTCTGGGGCCAGGTCCCCGACCGCTTCGTCTGGCTGGGGGCGGCCCTCGTCGCCGCCAGCGGCGCCTATATCGCCAATCGCGAGGCGGCGCGCCGGGCGCAGGCGGGCTAGGGCTTACTGCGGTTTCACCGGAACCATCAGATGCGCGTAAGGCGTGCCCGCATACATTACATAGGGCTGCGTGAAGTCCGGGGTCGCGGTGACCGCATGCGGATAGGCATCGAGCAAGGCCTTCGCATTGAAGATCATGATGTGAGGGCCGTCCGTCAGCCATTTGCCGCCCGCCGGCGGCGTGGTCGCATAGGGATCGACATTGCTCGCGACGGAGTCCCCCTGCAGCATGTAGGTAATCCCGACTTTGCCTTCCGGGGGCTGCGCATGAGCCATGTATGCCTGAATCCACAGCATGCTGTTCTCGTCCGCGCACATCGGGTCATTGGCGGGCGTCGTGGGATCGTCAGGCATGCATGTAAAGCCATTGGTCCCCTTTTTCAGGGTGGTCATCCCTCCCTTGCCATCGCTGACCATGATGGTGGCGTCTTTCGCCACCCCTTCGGGTGCCGCCGACATGGCGTTCTTGATCAGCGCGTCGTTGTCCGCGGCATGTGCCGGCATGTTCGCGACGACGGCGACGGCGAGCGCCGTCAGAAGCAGATGGATCCGCAAGCGCATGATTACCTCCGTGGGAGAGACGAGGACCGGCACGTGACGGCGAGCGGCTATCGATCTCAGAGCCTCACTCGCCTCCAAAATACACGCGCCACGCGAGACTATACTCCATGGGAAGGTGGCGGAGGGGGACATTGGTGACGTTTTGTACCGGACACATGGGTAACACCTCCCGCCGAGGCTAGCCTGGCGGGGGGTGTCGACGCCATGGAAGAGCGTTTAATACGCAGCGGAACGGCGACCTAGCCGAGGGGACAAGGAGTGGCTCTGGGATGAGCGTGGGCGGCGGAAGGAATGAAGGAATAAGGAACTATACTTTGGTTTAGAGCCCTATCGGCCCCGGCCCTGAACCCGGCGAACCGCCGCCGCTTCGATCATCCCTCTTCTCCAACAGCGGGCAGCGTGAACTGAAAGACGGCACCCTTGGGTGCGTTCGCCCCAGCCCACACCCGTCCCCCGTGGGCTTCGATGATCGAGCGGCAGATCGATAACCCAATGCCCATGCCGCTGGGCTTGGTCGTGTAGAAGGCGTCGAACAGGCGCTCAAGAACTCTCGGGCGGCAGACCCGGGCCCGAAATCCCGCACCGCGACGCGTACGCCGTCCGATCCATCTTCCTCGGTGCTGATCAGCAACTCCCGCAATTCCTCGCTCACGCCGTTCATCGCTTCGATCGCGTTGACGAAAAAGTTCACTATCACCTGCTGCAGTTGGATCCGGTCTCCTGGAATGAGCGGCAGGCCCTTCGCGAGTTGAAGTCCGCAGCGAGACGCCATTCCTCTGAACCTCGCTGCGGGTCAGGGCGATGACCTCGACAATGGTCTCGTTAATGTCGACAGGATCGTGCCGCGCAGGGACCTTCTGGATGAGCGCGCGTATGCGGCCGACGACTTGGCCGGCTTGATTGCCTGCCTTGACGATGCGATCGAATGCGTTCCGGACCTCCTTGAGGTCAGGGGGTTGGGCGGCAAGCCGGAGTAATCCGGTCTCCGCGTTGATGACCACCGCTCCGATCGGCTGGCTGACTTCATGGGCGATCGAGGCCGTCAGCTGCCCCATGGTCGTGACCCGATTGGCGTGGGCGAGCTCCGCCTGCGTCTCGCGGTATCGGCGCTCGCTCTCGCGCAAGTCTTCCTCCGCCCGCTTGCGCTCGGTAACGTCCTGGACAGTGCCGAACATGCGCCGAGGCTCGCCCAGCTCGTTCCGCATCACATCACCCCGGCTGTGCAGGATGCGCACCTCGCCATTGGGTCGGACCACGCGGTACTCCACGTCGTACCGCGGGCCGCCACCGAGCGCTTCCGCTATTGCCCGGATTACGATCGCCTGATCCTCCGGATGGATCAGTCCTGGCAACACGGCATAGGTTATCTGGCGCTCCTGTGGCGCCAACCCAAAGAGGCGGTAGGCTTCGTCCGACCAGGTGACGCGATTTGCTTCGTAGTCACGATCCCAGTAGCCGATTTGCGCGACGCGCTGGGCCTCCGCCAGCCTGGCTTCGCTCTCGCGCAGGTTACGAAACATCAGTAGCGTGGTCAGCGCGTCGGCGAGCCTGCGGCCGATCTCCTGGAAAAGCCGCTCCTCTTGCGCCGTCCAGACCCGCGGGTACGAGCACTGGTGCAGCCCGAACATGTACGGTTCGTCTATCTTGGGATAGACGGCCATTCCGATGAGCGACTGTACGTCGAACCGCTCCGCGAGCTGGGCCGGCACCGGGCGATCCGATCCCGGACCGAATCGCACGGCACCGCTGGAGGCTCTCGCGGTTTGGAACACACTGGCGACGTCGGCATCCATGGGAAGATCGACCCCCAGTGCGAAGGCGCCGGGGCAGTCCGGCCGCGCATGTTCCATCTGCGCTCGCCATGACGCGGCCCCAGGGTCACAGGGATAGACGAGCCACGCACGGTCGCAGTCGAAGATCGAAAGTATCTCGTCGAGCACGTCACTCATCATCGCCTTGAGGTCATTCGTGCCTTGAATGGCCCGGTTGACCCTATCCATGCTCTCGAGGAGCCACAGATGGGCCTGGCGTTCTTTCTCCGCCCGCTTGCGTTCCGTGACATCGATCACGGTGCCCACGCTTTCGACGAGATTGCCGGACGCGTCGAAAACAGGGTGGCCTATTTCGTGGATATTCCTGACCGCGCCATCGGGAAGAACGACCCGGTATTCCAATTCGTTGTTCGCCCCTTCCCGGAGTGGGCCTCGAGCAGCTCGCTTGCCCTGGTCCGATCCTCCGGATGAATGCGCTGGAGAAATACTTCGACGGACGGGATACCCGCTGCCGGATCGAAGCCCAACAAGCGATAGGTCTCGTCGGTCCAGTATGTGATCTCTCTCGTGGCGCGGTTGTAAGCCCAACTGCCCGTGCGGCTAAGCTTCTGCGCTTCCGCTAAATAGGCCTCGCTCCGCCGCAGACCCGCTTCCGCGCGCTTCTGCTTGGTGATGTCCCGGGCCACGCCGCGGTAGCCGGCAAATCGGCCCCCAGCATCGAACACCGGCTTGCCGCTGATGGACACGAAGTCAAGCGAGCCGTCCGCGCGCGGGCTGCTGTAGACGAAGTCGCGGAACGGCTCGTGACGGTCCAGGGTTGCCATGTGCTCGCGCCATTTTTCCGGCTCTGACGCGAAGTCGGCGGCGATCTCCCAGCGGCGCTTCCCTATCGGCCTCCCCACACCGCCGCCGAAGGCGCCGATCTGCTCCGAAAAATATGTGAATTCATGTTCCGGGCCGGTCGCCCAGAACCAATCCGACGCCATCTCTGCATAGTCGCGGAAGCGTTGCTCGCTCTCCCGCAACGCCGTTTCCATTTCCTCGCGCGTGGTGTCGGAGATGCTCATGACGCGTAGTTTAGGCTCAAACCGCCCCCCTCTGAAGGCGCGATCAACGTCCTTCGAAGTTACGGACCGAGTAGTACCCGTACATGACCTTGGCTGTGTTGTCCCACAACTCCTGTGCTCAAGCTTCCGCCTTCTCGCTAGGCTGCTCTTCCAGACTGAAAACTAACACACTCGGCAGTGTCTGGAAGTCAGACAATGCCCCAATGCGCACTAAAGGGGGTACGGCTCCCTCGAGAATTCTGAGAAGTCCCTCGGATCTATCTCAATCTAGCGGCCTTCGTGCCCTAGCGCATTCGGCCCACGGACATTTGATCAAACCAGAGAGGAAAGCTATGAACAGGACTCTCGAAGATTTTACCGATCGCATGCGTCATGGCCGGACTACTCGCCGCCGCCGGCACGGCTCAGGCGCAGGTCAGCACCAATGTGGGCGAGAGCATGAATCAACCCATGGTCGTCACTGTTGATAATGGCAATGTGCGCGAAAAGCCCAATCCCACTGCCAAGCTTGTGACGACGGTGCCGCGCGGTCAGCTCGTGACCATGATCGGCACCGCCAACGGCGGTGCCTGGGCACATGTCAAGCTCGCCAGCGGCCTTGACGGCTATATAGACCTCGTCCAGCTATCCAAACCCGCTCAATAGTACCGCTGCTGGCCAAAATGCCCGCCGTGGCCATGGGTTCGCGGAGCTGACGCCAAAGCGACCGGGCGCGCTGTGCGCGCTGCTCATCTCTTTGCCTGACTACGGGCCTTTGCTGTGTCGGCGCCAGGTTGTGTCTGGGAATGAAGCCGTTTGGCATCACCGGTGAACCGGTCAAGGATGGGTCGAGAGGGGTGGCCGCCAGCGATAATATTGGAGCGGTGGGTGAAACCCATAGCCGGTGCCGCCGATTGATGCCCACGCAAGCTCTCGTGGCTTGTCCGGCGGTCCCCCTCCGTACCAGGAATCTCCCCATGCTCGACGCCGCGGACGAAGCCCTGATCCATCACCTGACGATAAGCCTATGGCGCAGCCGCACTGAGCCGCGAAGAAACCTCAAGCGAAGATAGATAGTCAGATCTTCGCGGCTCGCATCTTGGCCAAGGATGTACAGAATGACCTGGCCCTAGTGAAGATAGATGTTCCGCGCAGCGAGGTTGCTCATCTCACCGCCACCCGGCTCCAGCCGTTATACAGCCAGGCCGATCGGCTCGCGTCTTCCGGCTCACGGCGCCGAGCTATCCGATACCGAGTTGTAGAACTCGTTCGCCGCGTTCATGATCCAGTCCAGCGGGTGCGCCTGGCAGTAGTTGTCCAACCAGACCACGAGCGCGGGGATGTCCAATCCATCACCGACCTCCCCTTTGTGCGGCACCGGCTCATTAGCCGAGCCCACGTCAGTCGCCGGGCTGATAACCTTCCCCGTTTCAATTCCCCTGCCACCCGGGAGGCACCATCTGGAAGGCGGGCGGGTAGACAATCCAGCCACCGCCGAAGGGCTGCACGAGCGTAGGCGGCTGACCGGGCTGGCCGACCGTGTAGCCGTTGCCGAAGGGCTGCACGAGTGTAGGCGGCTGACCGGGTTGGCCGACGGTGTAGCCATTGCCGAAAGGCTGGACCAACACCGGGAGCTGTGGGGCAAGGTTCTGGCCCGGCGCCTGGGCGTTGGGCGTATCGTCCCATTGCGCGAGTGCCGGCAGGGGAAGGGCCACGAGGACAACCAAGGCCAGAAGGAACCGCATCGCGCACTCTCACATGCCGTAGATTCGGGTGCAACCAACGGTCCTCCACCTAGCCGACCCATCGCGCTGAGCGTACAGCCCACGGCCCTATTACCAGCAATCGGAATATGGGTAGATGGGTAGAAACGTGGGTAGGCTCTCTTCCGAGAACCTATCCAATTGATTTATAGCATCAACTTGCAAGTAGATGGCGGAGGGGGAGGGATTCGAACCCCCGATGCCCTTGCGGGCATAACGGTTT